>NZ_JAQZAL010000100.1 GCF_028737205.1 Actinomycetospora lutea
CTAGTGGACCGTCTCTGAGTTGCATTGACGGTTGAGTTTTGAGATCTTGAGGTCATGTCGGTGGCGGCGCGGCTCGAGGTGCGGGGCAAGGACGAGGCGACGTTGCGCCGGTGGGCCCGGTCTACGGCGATCCCGGCGGGGCTCGCGCGGCGGGCGCGGATCGTGCTGTTGGCCGGCGAGGGTGTGCCCAACGCCGAGATCGCGCGCCGGGTCGGGGTGTCGCGCCCGACGGTGATCGGGTGGCGGGAGCGCTACCTCGAGGGTGGGACCGCCGCGCTGGATGATCGGCCGCGTCCGGGTCGGGCCAAGCAGATCGACGAGGCCGCAGTCGTGGTGGCCACGTTGGAGGCGCCGCCCGAGCGGCTCGGGGTCACCCACTGGTCCTCGCGACTGCTGGGTCGTGAGCTCGGCCTTGGTCACGCCACGATCGCCCGGGTCTGGGCCAAGTGGAACCTGCAGCCCTGGCGGGTCGAGACCTTCAAGTTCAGTACTGATCCCGAGCTCGACGCGAAGGTCCGCGACGTCGTCGGGCTGTACATGCATCCTCCAGAGAAGGCAGTCGTTCTCTGCCTGGACGAGAAGAGCCAGGTCCAGGCCCTCGACCGGACCCAGCCCACGCTGCCGATGGGTGTCGGCGTCCCCGAGCGTCAGACCCACGACTACGTCCGTCACGGCACGACCACGCTGTTCGCCGCGCTCGAGGTCGCTACCGGCAAGGTCACCGACGCCTGCTTCGACCGGCACCGTCATCAGGAGTTCCTCAAGTTCCTCAAGCAGGTCGCGAAGGCCTATCCGCGGGTGCCGTTGCACGTGGTCTGCGACAACTACGCGACCCACAAGCACCCGCGGGTCACGGCCTGGCTCGAGCGCAACCCGCGGGTGCAGCTGCACTTCACCCCCACCTCAGGCTCGTGGCTGAACATGGTGGAGATCTTCTTCGGGATCATCACCCGCCAGGCCATCCGCCGCGGGACCTTCGGCTCGGTGCGCGAGCTCGTCGACGCGATCCGCCGCTTCATCGAGGGCTGGAACGACCGCTGCGAACCGTTCGTCTGGACCAAAGACGCCGACACCATCCTCGCCAGAGCCAACCGACAAGCTAACTCCGAGACGGACCACTAG
>NZ_JAQZAL010000101.1 GCF_028737205.1 Actinomycetospora lutea
TGGTGCGAATCGACGGCGACTAACAGTCCGTGGTGCGATTAGAGTGACCGGCTCCGACACGGTTGTTGCTGGTAGAGGGCCTAGTAGGCGGTCTCTGGCGATCTTTTGATCCGTTGGTTGTGGGTTCGAGTCCCACGGGGCCCACTCAAGGTCGGGTGCGCACGTGCAGCCTGCCCCATGAGCGGGCCTCGAGCAGCCCGGTGCGCCTTCCTCCGCGGCGCCGAGGCGAACGGCCGACGACTCCTGCCTCACCGTGGCTGCACCGCCAGCTGCCTGCCGCCGGTCTCCGGGCGAACCGTCGGGCAGCTGTAGGCCGGCGGCCACGTCAGGCCGGCGGGAGCGGCTCCCGGTCTCGTCGGCGGATCTCGACGCCACCCCAGATCGCCGCGCCGGTGACGTGGAGCGGCGGGGCCGGGAATGGTGGTGGTGTCGTCGGCGGACCGGACAGATCGGCGAACCCACCCATCGCGCCCCGGCCGTCGCACCGAACCTCGACGTCTGGACCGACGATGATCACGACCCCGCCCATGATGGCGAAGACCCGCACGGTCGTGCCGCGCGGATCGAGGCGGGCGTCCCGGAAGTCCAGCTGCGCGCCGCCCATGAACGCCAGCACGGTGTGCTCCGGGCCCGGCGCCCACTCGCCGCGGCGGACGGTTGCTCGCAGGAGGCTGACCGACGAGGTCGGGGCCTCCGCTCCGGTCGCCGGCGGTGGCCCGGTTTCGTCCTGTCTCCCGTGCGGCGGCGGGGACGCCTCCAGGTCCTCCGTGAAGGCTTTCAGCTCGTCGCGATGCTCCGCTGCGGCGATGCCGGCCAGGCGCTCCTCGCCCTGCACGGGGGTCAGTCGACCGTCACCCATCGCCCCCTGGACGAGGCGGGCGGCTCGTCCTCGTTCCTCGTCGGAGGCGCGGGCGTGTGGATCGTCGCGATCCGGCCCGCTCATCGTCGCGATGATAGGTGGGGCCATCCATCGACGGGAGGGCGTGCCGACGCCGGGGGAGAGCCTCAGTCGGTGGGCCGGTGCGGGCGACACGGGCTGGTGGCGTCCTGTTCGCGTGCTGGTGGTGCGAAGCGCGCCGAGACCGAGGCGCTCTTGCGTGGTGCGCCACGCTTTCGC
>NZ_JAQZAL010000102.1 GCF_028737205.1 Actinomycetospora lutea
AGCTGTCGTGACCCGAGACGTTGTGTGCGGCGGCGTGTCGGGTTGATCGAGGGAGGGCCTCCGGGGCGAGGTGGGTGTGTCTGAAGCATCCGCCCGCACCACCGGAGGCCCTCGGTGTCGCACCGTAATGCCCGTCTGACCGTGCATGCCCGCCTGTTGATCGTCGAGCGCCACCAGGCCGGCTGGCCCCAGGCCCGTATCGCTGAACAGCTCGGGGTCTCTCGCGGCACGGTCAAGAAGTGGATCGAGCGCCACCAGACCGAGGGGCCCGCGGGGCTCGAGGACCGCTCCTCGCGCCCGCACACCACCCCGCGGCGCACCGATCCCGAGGTCGAGGCCCAGGTGCTGGCGCTACGCGCCGACCGCCACCGCGGGGCGGTGTTCCTGGCCGGCGAGCTCGGGCTGGTCGCCTCCACCGTCGGACGCATCCTGGCTCGCCATCACGTGCCGGCGCTGGCGGCGATCGACCCGATCACCGGCGAACCGGTCCGGCGTCGCCGCGGCGGGCCCCGCTACGAGCGCGACCGGCCCGGTGAGCTGGTCCATGTCGATGTCAAGAAGCTCGGCCGGGTCCCCGAAGGCGGCGGTTGGCGCCTGCACGGCCGCGACGCCACCGTCGCCCACCGCCACAAGAAGACCCCCATCGGCTACGACTACCTCCACGTCGCGATCGACGACCACTCCCGCATCGCCTACATCGAGGCCCACCCCGACGAGAAAGACCCCACCTGCGCGGGGTTCCTGCACCGTGCCGCGACCTGGTTCCACCAGCACGGAGTGCGCATCGAGCGAGTGCTCACCGACAACGCGATGACCTACCGCCACGGATCGACCTGGACCGCGGTCTGCGTCGGCCTGGGCATCCGGCGCCGATTCATCCAGCCCGGCCACCCCTGGACGAACGGAAAGGCCGAGCGGCTCAACCGCACCCTGCTCACCGAGTTCGCCTACGCCCGACCCTGGACCAGCAACCAGCAACGCCTCGCTGCCCTGGACTCCTGGGTCACCGACTACAACACTCGCCGAGCCCACTGCGCCCTCGGCGGCCACCCACCGATCACCCGACTCGCCTGCTGACAACGTGCCGGGTCACGACA
>NZ_JAQZAL010000103.1 GCF_028737205.1 Actinomycetospora lutea
TGTACCCGGCCAGGACGTTGGTGACGGTGGCCAGCGGCGTGGCGAGTTGAGACAGGGAAGGCCCTTCGGGCTGGGTGGAGGTGTCTGACGCCATCCGCCTCGCCACGAAGGGCCTTCCACCTTGCACGCTAACGCTCGTCTGACCCTGCACGGCCGGATGCTGCTGGTGCAGCGTGTCCGCGGCCAGGGACGCCCGAAAGCCCACGTCGCCGCTGAGCTCGGTGTCTCCCGGCAGTGCGCGCACCGGTGGGTCACCCGCTGGGATCGGGAGGGGTGGAGCGGGCTGGTTGACCGCTCGAGCCGACCGCACCACCAGCCCCGGCGCACCACCGCCGAGGTGGAAGAGCGGGTGCTGGCCGCCCGTCGTGACGAGCAGGCGGGGCCGGCGTTCCTCGCCGAGAGCACCGGGGTACCGGCCCGCACGATCACCCGGATCCTGGCCCGCCACGGTGTGCCGCGGCTGGCCGACTGTGACCCGGTCACCGGCGAGTCGATCCGCGCGGCGCGCCGCAGCGAGCGCCGCTACGAGCACCGCGCACCGGGCGATCTGGTGCACGTCGATGTCAAGAAGCTCGGTCGCATCCCCGACGGCGGCGGGTGGCGGGCCAACGGCCGCGGCTACCGGCCCGGCTCGAAACGCCGGATCGGGTTCGACTACATCCACGCCATGGTCGACGACCACTCAAGGCTGGCCTACGCCGAGGTGCTGCCCGATGAGAAGGGCGTCACCTGCGCAGGCTTCGTGACCCGGGCCGCGGCCGCGTTCGCTGCTGCCGGCATCCCACGCATCGAGCGGGTCCTGACCGACAACGCCCGCAACTACCGCGGCTGCCACGCCTTCGCCGCCGCGGTCGGCGAGCTCGGCGCGGTCCAGAAGTTCATCCGCCCGCGCTGCCCCTGGACCAACGGCAAGGTCGAACGCTTCAACCGCACCCTGGCCCGCGAGTGGGCCTACCGACGGCCTTACCGCACCAACAACGACCGCACCCTCGCGCTCAAGGGCTGGCTGGACTACTACAACAACCAACGCCCCCACACCGCCTGCGCCAACCGACCACCCGTCAGCCGCATGTCACCAACGTGACGGCCG
>NZ_JAQZAL010000104.1 GCF_028737205.1 Actinomycetospora lutea
GCCTGGTCGTCGAGGCGGAACATCGGGCCGGTGTCGGTGGGCGCGTCGTAGTAGCGGTGGAACACCGGGGTCAGGCCGCCCGAGATCGGTGGGACGATCCAGCTCCAGTCCACCGGGCACGTCCGGCCCGCGGCCTGCTCCTTGTCCACGAAGCGCAGGAAGCGGCGGGACTCGCCGTGGTGGTCGGCGAGCGAGACACCGGCCTGGTCGAAGGAGTGCTGCACCGCGGCGGTGAGCTCGACCGCCGCCCGGTCGCGCCACAGCGTGCGGTCGCTCGAGGTGTCCAGGCCCATCGCCTCGGCGACCTCGGCGAGCATGTCGTAGCGGTCGGCGTCGGCGAGGTTGCGCGCCGCGATCTCGGTGGCCATGTACCAGCCGTTGAACGGCGCGGCCGGGTAGGAGATCCCCCCGATGTCCAGGCGCATGTTGCTGATCACCGGCAGCGCGTGCCAACGCAGCCCCAGCTCGCCGAACCAGGCGTGGTCCGGGTGGGTCAGCGCCACCTCCAGCACCGCATCGGCCGGGATCTCGTGCAGCCGCGGGCCCTCGACGACGTGCTCGCCGCCGCCGCTGACCACCAACGGCAGGACGTCGAAACGCCCCATCGGGCTCGGCGGGGTCCAGCCCAGCGTGCGGGTGGTGTCGGTGAACCCGGCGTAACGCGGGTCGCCGAGCACCCGCCCACCCGCCCGGTAGCCGGCGTAGCGGATGAGCTGCTCGTTCCAGATCCGCGGCCCGCGCCCGGACGGCCCGTCGGGGGCGAACACCGTGATCGTCGAACGGATGCGGCCCTTGCGGGTGGCCTCCCGCAGGTGCCCGACACACTCCGCGGCCACCTCGTCGGGCGCGGTGACGTGGCGCCGGTCGCGCAGGTGCAGGCTGCGCCAGTACAGCCGCCCGATACAGCGCGCCGAGTTGCGCCACGCCACCCGGGCCCCGAACTCGAGCTCGGCACCGGTGTGCACATAGGTCCCGGTACGGGCGATCTCCTCGCGCACCGCGGCCACACGCGGCTCCACCGGACCCGCCTCCGGGTCCTCGGCGTGGAAGAGCCGGACGAACTCCTC
>NZ_JAQZAL010000105.1 GCF_028737205.1 Actinomycetospora lutea
CTAGGGCGTGTCTCCTGAATCTTGAGCGTGATGTCGGCGAGCATGCTGGCCGTGGCCAGGATCGGGCAGCTCTCGGACGGCGCGTGGAAGCGGATCGAGTTGCTTCTGCCCAGCTCAGCGGGATGTCGGGGCGGGCAGTGGCGCGATCACCGGCAGGTGATCGAGGCGATCGCCTGGCGGTATCGCACCGGTTCGCCGTGGCGAGACCTGCCCCCGGAACTGGGGCCGTGGCAGACCGCGTGGAAGCGCCTGGACCGCTGGAGCCGCGACGGCACGCTGGATCGACTGCTGGCCGCGGCCCACTGCGACGCCGAGGTCGCCGGGGACCTGGACTGGGTGGTCAGCGTCGACTCCACGATCGCCCGCGCACATCAGCACGCCGCCGGCGCCCGCCACCGGCGCCATGACGACCACCATGTCGCGGAGGACTCCGCCGAGGCCACCACGGACACAGGGGGCGAGATCGAATCACAAGGATCCGCCCGAGCCCGACGCCGAGCCTGACCGGGTCCTCGAGGTCCTCGAGCCCGACGACCACGCCCTCGGGCGCTCCCGCGGCGGGCTCTCGACCAAGCTGCACCTGTGCTGCGACGGTCGCGGTCTGCCGTTGAGCGTGGCGCTGACCCCGGGCCAGGCCGGCGACAATCCCCAGGTCCTGGGCTTGCTCGACGCGCTGCGGGTGCAGACCCCCGGGCCCGGGCGGCCACGGTGCCGCCCCGAGCGGGTCATCGCCGACAAGGCGTACTCGCACCCCAGTACCCGCGCCGGGCTGCGCCGTCGGGGCATCGCGGCGACCATCCCCGAGCGCGATGACCAGCTCGCCCGCCGCCGCGCCCGCGGACCCGGACGCCCATACGCGTTCGACGCCGAGACCTACAAGCGGCGCAACGTCGTCGAGCGCTGCTTCAACCGCCTCAAACAGTGGCGCGGCATCGCCACCCGCTACGACAAGACCGCCCGCAACTACCGCGGCGGAGTCCTGCTCGCCAGCCTCGTGCTCTGGTCCCGGTCGTGATCCAAGAGACACGCCCTAG
>NZ_JAQZAL010000106.1 GCF_028737205.1 Actinomycetospora lutea
CCGCGCTGGGCGATGTTCGTGTCGACGGTCTGCTTCTCCGCCGGGTTCGTCATCTCGGCCGGGGGCATCGCGATCGGCCAGTACTGGCTGGTGGTCGTGGGCTACGGCTTCGTCGGCGGTATCGGTCTGGGCATCGGCTACATCTCGCCGGTCTCCACGCTGATCAAGTGGTTCGCCGACCGCCCGGGGATGGCCACCGGTATCGCGATCATGGGCTTCGGCGGCGGCGCGCTGATCGCCCAGCCCGTCGAGAAGGCGCTCCTGGCCGGCTTCGGCACGACCCCGGCCGGGCTGTCGCAGACGTTCCTGGTGATGGGCATCGGCTACGCGATCTTCATGTCGGTCGGCTGGCTGCTGGTCCGCGTCCCCGCCGACGACTGGCAGCCCCCCCACCCGCCGCAGGCCTCGCCGGGCTCGACGGGCTCCGGGCCCGCCGTGTCGGCCGCGACCGCGATCAAGCTCCCGCAGTTCTGGCTGCTCTGGGTCGTGCTCTGCTTCAACGTCACCGCGGGGATCGGCATCCTGGAGAAGGCGCAGCCCATCTACCAGGACTTCTTCGCCACCACGGGGCCCGCACCGGTCATCGCCGCGGCGGCCGGGGCGTTCGTGTCGATCCTGTCGCTGGCGAACATGCTCGGCCGGTTCGTGTGGTCGTCGACCTCCGACGTGGTGGGCCGCAAGAACATCTACCGGATGTACCTCGGGGTCGGCGCCCTGCTCTACCTCGTGATCCTGATGTTCGGCGAGGGCAACAAGGTGATCTTCCTGATCGCCTCGATGCTGATCCTGTCGTTCTACGGCGCCGGCTTCGCCACCGTGCCCGCGTACCTCAAGGACCTGTTCGGCACCTACCAGGTCGGCGCCATCCACGGCCGGCTGCTCACCGCCTGGTCGGCGGCCGGGGTGCTCGGCCCGCTGATCGTCAACGCGGTCGTCGAGGCCCAGGGCGACGTCACCGGGCCGTCCAAGTACACGGTCTCGTTCTCGATCATGATCGGGCTGCTGATCATCGGGTTCGTGGCCAACGA
>NZ_JAQZAL010000010.1 GCF_028737205.1 Actinomycetospora lutea
CTGCTCGCCAGCCTCGTGCTCTGGTCCCGGTCGTGATCCAAGAGACACGCCCTAGGCGGGCCATACTCCGCGCATGACGGTCGCGTCGGGTCCCGGCACGCTCGCCGACGTCACGCCCTCGTTGGCCGCCGCCCTGGGCGTCGCGGGGTTCGACGACGTGCTGGGCGTCGGCGAGGCCCGCGGGGTGGCGCTGCTGCTGGTCGACGGGCTCGGCGCCGAGCTGCTCGACGCCCACGCCGACCGGGCGCCGGCCCTGGCCGAGCTCGCGGCGCGCGGCCGCACGCTGGTCGCCGGGTTCCCGGCGACCACGGCCGTCAGCATCGCGAGCCTCGGCACCGGGCTGCCCTCCGGCGAGCACGGGATCGTCGGCTACAGCATGGGCGTGCCGCCGCTGGACGACCCCGCGGCGCCCGCCGACCTCGTGCTCAACACGCTGCGCTGGTGCGCGCACGGCGCCACCGACCCGGTCGACCTGCGCCGGGACCTCCCGCCCGAGCAGGTGCAGGCCGCGCCGACGGTGCTGGAGCGCGCGGCGCGGGCGGGCGTCGCGGTCACCACCGTCGCCCCGGAGATCCAGCGCCGCTCGGGGCTGACGCGCGCGGCGCTGCGGGGCGGGCGGTTCCACGGGGTGTCGGCGCTGGGCGACCTCGGTGCCGCGGTGCTCGACGCCCTGGACACGGACACCGCGGCGGAGCGGACGTTCTACTACGCCTACCACGGCGAGCTCGACATGATCGGGCACACGCACGGCCCGGGGAGCCGGCCCTGGCGCCTCCAGCTCGCGGTGGTCGACCGCCTCGTCGCCGCGATCGCCGAGGACCTGCCCGCCGACACCGTCCTGGCGGTCGTCGCGGACCACGGCATGATCGGCACGGACGCCGGCTGGCGCATCGACATCGACACCACCCCCGCCCTGCTCGGGGGCGTGCGGCGGCTGGCCGGGGAGGCGCGCGTCCGGCACGTGTTCGTCGCCGACGGCGCCCTCGACGACGTGGCCGCGGCCTGGCGCGCCGAGCTGGGCGACGCGGCGTGGGTGCGCACCCGGGACGAGGCGATCGAGGCGGGCTGGTTCGGTCCCGAGGTCACCGAGGCCACCCGCGGCCGCATCGGCGACGTGGTGGCGGCGGCGCAGGGCAACTGGACGCTCGTGCGCTCGCGGATCGAGCCGATGGAGACCGGGCTCGTCGGGCACCACGGCTCGCTCACCGACGCCGAACAGCAGGTGCCGCTCCTGCTCGCCCGCGCCGTGTGAGTCCGGGCCCACCGTCGCCGCGAAGGACTCACGGCGGGCCGACGAGCGGCAGGCGCGCGAGCACCCGGCCGCCGTCGGGGGTCGCGCCGGCCTCGAGCGTCCCGCCGAGCTGCGCGAGCCGCTCGCGCATCGAGGTCAGGCCGACCCCGGGCGTCCAGGCGGCGTCGCGGCACCCGTCGTCGGCGACGAGGAGCTCGAGGGTCGCGTCCTCGCGGCGGACCGTGACCCGCGCGTGGCGCGCCCCGGCGTGGCGCACGACGTTGAGCACCGCCTCGCTGACCACCCGGTAGGCCGCGACCTCCACCGCCGCGGGCAGCGTCCCGACCGCGCCGGCCTCGACCGTCACCGCCGGCCCGGCCCCGTCCTGCGTGACCCGCTCGGCCTGCTGGCGCACCGCCGCGACGAGCCCGAGCTGGTCGAGGACCGGGGGCCGCAGGTCGTGCACCAGCCGGCGCACCTCGGCGATGGCGCCGCCGACGTCCTCGCGCAGCGTGGCGAGCAGCTCCGCCGACCGCTCCGGGCGCGCGTCGAGCACGTTGCGCGCCGCGTCCGCGGTGTAGCCGACGCCCGCGAGCACCGGGCCGAGGCCGTCGTGCAGGTCGCGGCGCAGGCGTCGGCGCTCCTCCTCGGCGGCGAGCACGACGAGGCGGCGCGACTCCTGCAGCTGCGCGGCCAACCGGGCGCTCTGCAGCGCGCGGGCCAGCGGGCCGGCCACGAGGCGCAGCACGGCGTCGGTGGCGCGGGGCAGCTCGCGGTGGTGCTCGGGCAGCCCGACGACGAGGTCGCCGACGTGCTCGTCGCCGGCGTGCAGGGCGATCGTCGTGACCGGCTCGACCGGGCGCCCGGACGTCGCGACGACCTCGTCGTCGTGGTGCAGCGCCGCCCACGGCAGGTCGACCGAGGCCCGCAGGGCGTCGAGCCACTGCTGCGGACCGCCGCCGCGGCGGAACTCGTCGCCCAGCGACGACACCACGCCCACCGGGTCGGGGCGGCCGCCGAACAGGACCTGGTCGAGGGTCTCGCGCACCCGCACGAGGGCCGGGTGGAAGCCGGCGGCCACCACCACGCAGACCACCGAGGCCACCGCCCGCGGCGGCGGGCGCCCGGTGATCGCCTCCAGGGTCGCGAGCGTGCCGGCGAAGACGCCCAGCGCGAGGTCGACCATGACGATGACGACGGCGACCCCGGAGATCGCGCGGCGAACATCGGTGACGCGGGGCGCCACGAGCGCGACGACCAGCGCCGCCGGGATGCCGAGCCCGCACAGCAGGACCACGGTGAGCAGGGCGGTCTCGACGGCCGAGCCCGCGAACTGCTCGGCGGCGAAGAGCAGGTGCCCGCCGACGACCACGACCGTGCCCACGCCGAGGAGGACCCAGAGGATCCGCTCGCGGTCGAGGTCGCGCGAGCGCTCGAAGCGCGCCCACACCGCCCCGACCACCGCGGTGCACAGCAGCACCCCGGCCGGGAGGGCGACCGGCTCGACGGGCGCGACCACGACGGCGAGCCCGCACGCGGCGACCACCCCGGCCGCCACGCGGTCGGTGAGGTGCTCGAGGCGCCCGGTCGGGAAGGTGATCACCAGGCCGGGCACGAGCAGCGCCAGCACCGCGGCCAGCACACGCAGCTCGACGCCGCGCAGGCCCGGGTCGTGGTCGACCGCGGACTCGAGCACGGCCAGCACCAGCAGCGCGGCGCCGGTGACCGTCATCCCGGCGGCCGGGCCCCGCGCGCCGCCGAGACGGCGCACCACCGCGGCCCCGACGAGCCCCGCCGCACCCAGCACGAGCGCGCCGGCCGTCCACGCCGCGCCCGTGCCGGTCACCGGCGGGCGGGCCACGACCGCCCCGGCCGCCGCGAGCACGGCCGCGCCGGCGGCGAGCTCGCCGGCGGTCGGGCGCGTCACGGCGACCCGCCCAGCCCGCCCCGGCGCGCGAGCACCGCCGCCTCGGCGCGGGTCTCGACCCCGAGCTTCGCGAGGATCGCCGACACGTGGTTGCCGACCGTCTTCGCCGCGAGCCCCAGCTCGGCGGCGATCGCGCCGTTGCGCCGGCCCCGCGCCACGGCGGCGAGCACCTCGCGCTCGCGGACGGTGAGCTCGGGGAACGGGACCGTCGGCGCGGGGGCGGACAGGCGCGCGAGCACGTGCGCGGCCGCGCTCGGCGCCACGATCATCTCCCCGGCCACGACGGCGTGCACCGCGCCGGATCTCCTCCTGGTCGGCGCCCTTGAGCAGGTAGCCGCGCGCGCCGGCCCGCAGCGCGGCGACCACGGTCTCGTCGTCGTCGTGCATGGTCAGCACGAGCACCGCGACGCCCGGGCTCGCCGCCGCGATCCGCCGGCTCGCCTCCACCCCGTCGAGGTCGGGCATCTGCACGTCCATGAGCACGACGTCCGGCGCGAGCAGCTGGGCCTCGCGCACCGCCTCGCGACCGGTCGACGCCTGCCCGACCACCTCGACGCCGTCCACCGACTCGAGCAGCGCCGCGAGCCCGCGCCGGACCACCGGGTGGTCGTCGGCGAGCACCACGCGGATCGGCGGGCGGGACACGATCCCGATCGTGACACCTCGTGGCCACGGTGTCCCCGTCCTCGCGCGCCCGGTTCACCCGGGAAGATGCCCGATCCGGTCGGGACCGCGCCCGTTGTCACCGGACGTGTTCGGCGCGCACGCTCGTCGACGTCCCGCCGCCCAGCACCCGTACCAGGAGCACCGCCATGAGCACCCTCACGACCCGCGCCACGGTCGGGTTCTGGCTCGCCGTCGTCCTCGCGGTCGCCGACATCGCCGGCGTGTTCGTCCCGCTGCCCGCCGACGGCCAACCGGGGCCGCCGCTGGTGGTCATGGTCTTCTGCGCCGTCATGGGCGTCGTGACCCTCGCCGCCGCGGTGGTCGTCGCGCGCACGGGCAGCCGGGTGGGGGTCCGGGTGATCGCGGTGACGCGGATCCTCGCGGCGATCACCTCGCTGCCGGCGTTCTTCGTGCCCGACGTCCCGCCGCCCCTCGTCGCGTGGGGTGCGGCCACCGTCGTCCTCACGGTCGTCGCCGTGGTGCTGCTGATGAGCCGCGCCCGCGCCCGGGTGCCCGCCGGCTCCTGAACCCGTGGTCCCCCCGGGGCGAGGGACGCCCTCGCTGCTCCCCAGGCAGCGAGGGCGTCCCTCGCTGCGTCCGTCCCTAGACTCGGCGCCGATGAGCGACGAGCCGGACCAGCCCGACGACGCCGTCCGCGACCTCGCGAGCCGGGTGTTCGACCTCGCCCGCGCCGGCGATGCGGCATCGCTGGCGGCCTACGTCGACGCCGGGGTGCCCGCGAACCTGACGAACGAGAAGGGCGACACGCTGGTCATGCTCGCCGCGTACCACGGGCACGCCGGCGCGGTGGCCGCGCTGGTCGCGCGCGGCGCCGACGTCGACCGGCTCAACGACCGCGGCCAGTCGCCGCTGGCCGGGGCGGTGTTCAAGGGCGAGGACGCCGTGGTCCGCGCCCTCGTCGCGGGTGGCGCCGACCCGCACGCCGGCCACCCCACGGCGGTGGACACGGCCCGGATGTTCGGGCGGGAGGATCTCCTGGAGGTCCTCAGAGCGCCTTGATGATGTCCTCCACGCGCACGCGCGCGTCGCCGAAGATCATCGAGGTGTTCTCGCGGAAGAACAGCGGGTTCTGCACGCCGGCGTAGCCCACGGCCATCGAGCGCTTGAACACGACGACGTCCTTGGCCTCCCACACGCGCAGCACCGGCATGCCCGCGATCGGGCTGGCCGGGTCCTCCATCGCCGCCGGGTTGACGGTGTCGTTGGCGCCGATGACGAGCACGACGCTGGTGGAGGCCAGGTCGTCGTTGATCTCGTCCATCTCGAGCACGATGTCGTAGGGGACCTTGGCCTCGGCGAGCAGCACGTTCATGTGCCCGGGCAGGCGGCCGGCCACCGGGTGGATGCCGAAGCGGACCTCGACGCCACGCTCGACCAGCCGGCGGGTGAGGTCGGCGACCGGGTACTGCGCCTGCGCCACCGCCATGCCGTAGCCGGGGACGATCACGACCGACGAGGCGTCGGTGAGCATCGCGGCGACCTCGTCGGCGGTGACCTCGCGGTGCTCGCCCTCGACGGCCGCCGAGGTGCCCGACTCCACCCCGAAGCCGCCGGCGATGACCGACAGGAACGAGCGGTTCATCGCCTGGCACATGACGTAGGAGAGGTAGGCACCGGACGAGCCGACGAGCGCGCCGGTGACGATCAGCAGCGTGTTGTCGAGCAGGAAGCCCGAGGCGGCCGCCGCCCACCCCGAGTAGCTGTTGAGCATCGACACGACGACGGGCATGTCCCCGCCGCCGATCGACGCGACGAGGTGCCAGCCCAGCGCCAGCGCGACCGCGGTGATCGCGATCATCAGGCCGAGCGAGGGGGCCACGGTGAACCCGACCGTGAGCGCGGCGAAGGCCACCAGCGCGCCGAGGTTCAGGGCGTTCTTGCCCGGCAGCGCCAGCGGGCGCGACTTCATCCGCCCGGAGAGCTTGCCGTAGGCGACGAGCGAGCCGGTGAAGGTCACTGCGCCGATGAAGACGCCGATGCCGACCTCGACGGAGTGGATGCCCAGCAGCTCCGGCGCCACCGTGGTCTGGGCCGGCCCGAGTGCTTCGACCTCGAGGTAGCCGTTCCACCCGACGAGCACCGCGGCGAGGCCGACGAAGCTGTGCAGCAGGGCGATGAGCTCGGGCATGCCGGTCATCTCGACCACGCGGGCGCGCCACAGCCCGATGCCGCCGCCGACGACCATGGCGACGGCCAGCAGCGCGACGGCGCCCGCGGAGACCGACTCGGCCACCATGACCACGGTCGCGACGAGGGCGACCGCCATGCCGGCGATGCCGTAGGCGACGCCCGAGCGCGCGGTCTCGTGCTTCGACAGCCCGGCGAGGCTCATCACCGTGAGCAGCGCCGCGACGACGTAGGCCGCGGTGGCGGCGGCTCCGGCGCTCACTGGGCGGATCCCTTCGTGAACATGGCCAGCATCCGGCGCGTCACCGCGAAGCCGCCGACGATGTTGATGCTGGCCAGCAGCACGGCGACGAACGCGAGCACCGAGACCACGGTGCCGTGCTGGCCGAACTGCAGCAGCGCCCCGACCACGACCACGCCCGAGATCGCGTTGGTCACCGACATCAGCGGCGTGTGCAGGGCGTGGTGGACCTTGCCGATGACGTAGTAGCCGATCACGACGGCCAGCACGAACACCGTGAGGTTGGTGGCGAGCTCCGGGGGCGCGAACGCCGTCGCGACGAAGAGCAGCGCGAACGCGAGCGCGACGAGCCCGTAGCGCCGCGCCGGCGACATCGGCCGCTTCGGCTCCACGACCGGCGTCGACGCCGCCGGCTCGACCGGCACGCCCCCCGCCGCGGAGTGGGCCGCCGACACGGGGATCGGCGGGGGCGGCCAGAGCACGTCGCCGTGGTGGGTCACGGTCATCGAGCGGATGACCACGTCCTCGAGGTCGAGGACCAGGCGGCCGTCCTTCTCGGGGACCAGGAGCTTGAGCAGGTTGAGCAGGTTGGTGCCGTAGAGCTGGGAGGCCTGGGCGGGCAGGCGGGCCGCGAGGTCGGTGTCGCCGACGATGGTGACGCCGTTGTCGGTGACGACGACCTCGTCGGCCACCGAGCCCTCGACGTTGCCGCCCTGGCCCGCCGCCATGTCCACGACGACGCTGCCGGGCTTCATGCTCGCGACGTCGGCGGCGGTGAGCAGCCGCGGCGCCGGGCGGCCCGGGATCAGGGCGGTGGTGACGACGACGTCGACGTCCGCGGCCTGCTCGCTGTAGATCTCGGCGGCGCGGGCGTCGTAGGCCTCGGAGGTGGCGCGGGCGTAGCCGTCGCTGCTCGCCTCCTGCTCGACCTCGACGGCGAGGAACTCCCCGCCCAGCGACCGCACCTGCTCGGCGACCTCGGGCCGCGGGTCGGTGGCCCGCACGACGGCGCCGAGGCTGCTCGCCGCGCCGATCGCCGCGAGCCCCGCGACGCCGGCACCCGCCACCAGCACCGTGGCCGGTGGGACCTTGCCCGCGGCGGTGACCTGGCCGGTGAAGAAGCGCCCGAAGCGGTGGGCGGCCTCGACCACCGCGCGGTAGCCCGCGATGTTGGCCATCGAGCTGAGCACGTCGAGCGACTGGGCCCGCGAGATCCGCGGCACCGCGTCGGTGGCCAGCACGGTCAGACCGCGGGCGGCGAGGTCCTCGAGCACCGCGGGATGGCGGGCGAGGCCCACCATCGCCACCAGCGTCGTGCCGGCCGCCATGCGGTCGAGGCGTGCGGCGTCGGGCGTGCGGAGCGCGAGCACGACGTCGGCCGACCACGGGTCACCGAGCTCGGCCCCGGCGGCGACGTAGTCCGCGTCGGGGAAGCTCGCCAGCTCCCCCGCGCCCGGCTCGACGACGACCGTCGCCCCCAGATTGATCAGACCCACCACGGTGGCCGGGGTCGCGGCCACCCGGGTCTCGTGCTCCCCGGTCTCCCGGGGCACACCGATGCGCACGGTCGTGCTCCCTACTTCCCCACCGCCGGCGCCGTCGCCGGATGTTCACCGGATGATCGCGCCTGCGACCACCCGACGGTCGTGACCTTAGTCTCCGCAGGTGACATCCCCCGTGCGGGCTCGCTCACACCGGGTCCCGGGTGGTACATCGCGGACGACCGTCACACCGCAACACGACGGCGGAACACGCGCACGACGGAGCGACGTTGCACCGGACATGCGCGATCTCGAGCTCTCGGTCCTGGACCTCTCGCCGGTGCCCTCCGGCTCGTCGACGTCGGCGGCCCTGCACGAGACCGTCGAGCTCGGCCGGATCGTCGAGCGCGCCGGCTACCGCCGCATGTGGCTGGCCGAGCACCACGGCATCCCGAGCGTCGCGAGCTCCAGCCCCGAGATCCTCATCCAGGCCGTCGCCGACGCCACGAGCACGCTGCGCGTCGGCTCCGGCGGGATCATGCTGCCCAACCACTCGCCGCTGAAGGTGGCCGAGACGTTCCGCGCGCTGGCCGGCCTGCACCCGAGCCAGGATCCCTCGGGGACACGCATCGACCTCGGTCTCGGGCGTGCCCCGGGCACCGACCCGCGCACCGCGATCGCGCTGCGCCGCAGGGTCGGAGACCCGCTCCGCGGTGGCGTCGAGGCGCTCACGGCCGACGACTTCCCCGAGCAGTTCGCCGAGCTGCGCGGCTACGTCGACGGCCTGCCCGCCGACCACCCCTTCGCCGGCATCGAGGCGATGCCGAACGACGTGCCGCTGCCGCCGGTCTGGATCCTCGCCTCGAGCTATTACGGCGGGCAGGCGGCGGCCGCGTTCGGCACCGGCTTCGCCTACGCCGGGCACTTCGGCGGCGCCGACCCGGGCGAGGCGACGCGCATCTACCGCCGGCAGTTCCGGCCCAGCGACGCGGCGGGCGCGCAGGACCCGCACGTCATCCTCGCCGCCGCCGTGATGTGCAGCGAGGACCCCGGGCGCGCCCGCGCGATGGGCCGCGCGCACGCCCTGTCGATGGCGCGCCTGCGCACCGGCAACCCGGGCCCGCTGCCGAGCCCGGAGGAGGCGGACGCCCACGACTGGAGCCCCGTCGAGCTGCAGGTCGAGCAGGGCATGGCCGCGAAGATGACCGCCGGGACGCCCGACGAGGTCCGCGCCGACCTCGAGCGCCGCGCGCAGGAGGCGGACGCCGACGAGATCATGATCGTGAGCCCGATCCACGACAGCGACGAGCGCCGCCGCTCCTACGAGCTCATCGCGGACGCCTTCGGCGTGACGGGGACGACGGCGGATCGGGCAGCCGTAGCGTCCGCGTAACCACGCGGCAACGCCGCCCCCGCAGCGTGGGGGGCATGGCCGGGCCTCCTGCGCAGGGCGTCACGACGCACTGCCCGTACTGCTCGCTGCAGTGCGCGATGACGCTGACCCCGCGCGAGGACGGCGCCGGCCCGGTGCTCGAGGTGACCGGCGCGGCGTTCCCGACCAACCGCGGGGGCCTGTGCGAGAAGGGGCTGTCGTCCGCGGAGCTCCTCGCGCACCCCGACCGCCTGACCACCCCGCTGGTCCGCGACGCCCGCGACGAGCCGTTCCGCGCGGCGGGCTGGGACGAGGCGCTGCACCGGATCGCCGACGGCCTCACCGTCGCCCAGGAGCGCCACGGCCCGGACGCCGCGGGCCTGTTCGGCGGCGGCGGGATGACCAACGAGAAGGCCTACCAGGCCGGCAAGTTCGCGCGGGTGGCCCTGCGCAGCGCGTCGATCGACTACAACGGCCGCTTCTGCATGTCGTCGGCCGCCGCGGCCGCGACCAGGGCGTTCGGGATCGACCGCGGCATGCCGTTCCCCCTCGCCGACCTCGCCCGCGCGGACACGGTGCTGCTCGTCGGCTCCAACCCCGCCGACGTCATGCCGCCCGCGATGCGGTGGTTCGCCGAGGGGCGCGAGCGCGGCGCGCAGCACGTCGTCGTCGACCCCCGCCGCACCGCCACCGCGGCCGCGTCCGACGTGCACCTCCAGCCGGTGCCCGGCACGGACCTCGCGCTGGCGAACGGCCTGCTGCACCTCGCCGTGCGCCACCGGCTCGTCGACACCGCCTACATCGCCGAGCGGACCACCGGCTGGCCGGCCCTCAGGCGCGCGGTGCGCCAGTACTGGCCCGACCGGGTCGAGCGGATCACCGGTGTCCCGGTGCCGGCGATGGAGCGCGCGATCCGGGTGCTCGCCGCGTCCCGGGCGACGATGATCCTCTCCGGCCGCGGCGCCGAGCAGCACGCGAAGGGCTCGGACACCGCGCTCGCGTGGATCAACCTCGCGCTCGCGCTCGGCCTGCCGGGCCGCCCGCACGCCGGCTGGGCGACGATGACGGGCCAGGGCAACGGGCAGGGCGGGCGGGAGCACGGGCTGAAGGCCGACCAGCTGCCCGGCTACCGGCGGCTCGCCGACCCCGCGGCGCGCGCCCACGTCGCCGGCGTCTGGGGCGTCGACCCCGAGGAGCTCCCGGCGCCCGGCGTCTCGGCCTACGAGATGCTCGACCGCCTCGGCACCGCCGGCGGGGTCCGCGCGCTGCTGGTCATGGCGTCGAACGTCGCGGTCTCCGCGCCGCACGCCGCGCACGTGCGCGAACGCCTGCAGAGCCTGGACTTCCTCGCCGTCACCGACATCTTCCTGTCCGAGACCGCCGAGCTCGCCGACGTCGTCCTGCCCACCACCCAGTGGGCCGAGGAGAACGGGACGATGACCAACGTCGAGGGCCGGGTCCTGCGCCGACGCCGCGCCACCGACGCGCCCGACGGCCCGCGCAGCGACCTCACCGTGCTCGCCGACCTCGCCGGGCGTCTCGGGCGCGGCACCTTCGACGACGACCCGCGCACCGTCTTCGAGGAGCTGCGCCGGGCCAGCGCCGGCGGCACGGCCGACTACGCGGGCGTCACCTGGGAGCGCATCGACGCCGAGGACGGCGTGTTCTGGCCGTGCCCGTCGACCGACCACGACGGCACGCCCCGGCTCTTCGCCGACGGGTTCGCGACCCCCGACGGGCGGGCCCGCTTCCACGTCGTGCACCACCGCGACGCCGCCGAGCTGCCCGACGACGAGTACCCGTACCGCCTGACCACCGGCCGCAGCCGCGCGCACTACCAGTCGGGCACGCAGACGCGGCGCACCAAGGCCCTGCTCGACGCCGAGCCCGAGCCCGCCGTCGAGGTCCACCCCGACCTCGCCGCCCGGCTCGGCGTCGGCGAGGGCGGCGACCTGCTGCTGCGCACCCGGAGGGGCAGCGCCCGCCTGCGTGCGCACCTGACGACCGACGTGCGCCCCGACACCGTCTTCGCCCCGTTCCACTGGGCGGGCGAGCAGACGATCAACGACCTCACCAACCCGGCGCTGGACCCCGTCTCGCGGATGCCGGAGTTCAAGGTGTGCGCGGTCGCCCTGGAGGCCGCCGGGCAGCGCGAGGGGAGCCGATGACGCCCGCGCGCCTCGTGGTCGTCGGCAATGGGATGGCCGGCGCCCGCCTCCTCGAGGAGGTCCTCGCGCGCGGCGGCGGCGACCGGTACACGATCACCGTCTTCGGCGACGAGCCCCACGGCGGCTACAACCGCATCCTGCTCTCCGAGGTGCTCGCCGCCGGCGGCGCCGAGGACTCCGACGAGCTCTTCCTCAACCCCCACGACTGGTACGACGACCACGGGATCACGCTGCACGCGGGCGTGCGGATCGTGCGCGTCGACCGGCGCGAGAAGGTCGTCCTCGGCGACGACGGGTCGGTGACGCCGTACGACGTGCTCGTCCTGGCCACCGGCAGCCGCTCGTTCTTCCCGCCGATCGAGGGTCTGTGGGCGTCGCCGAGCGCCCTGACGCCCGGGGTCTTCGGGTTCCGCTCGCTCGACGACGTGACCGCACTGCTCGCGCACGTCCGCCGGCCGCGGACCGCGGTGGTCGTCGGGGGCGGGCTGCTCGGCCTCGAGGCCGCGGCGGGCCTGCAGGCGCACGGCGCCGCGGTCCACGTGGTGCACCCCACCGAGGTGCTGATGGACCAGCAGCTCGGCGCCGAGGCGGCGGGGGTGCTGCGCGGCACCCTCGAGCAGCGGGGGCTGCACCTGCACCTCGGGGTGCGGGCGAGCGAGATCCTGACATCGGATGGCAGCGTCTCCGGCGTCCGCTTCACCGACGGCTCCGAGCTCGCCGCCGACACGGTCGTCGTCACCGCGGGCGTCCGGCCCAACGTCGGGCTCGCCGCGGCCGCCGGGCTCACCACGCAGGCCGCGATCGTCGTGGACGACACGCTGCGCTCGGTCGACGACGAGGCCGTCCACGCCGTCGGCGAGTGCGCGCAGCACCGCGGCGAGGTCTACGGGGTCGTCGCCCCGCTATGGGAGCAGGCCGCGGTGCTCGCCGACGTGCTCACCGGCGCGGACCCGGCCGCCGCGTACCGGGGCTCGCGCCTGGCGACGAAGCTGAAGGTCGCGGGCGTCGAGGTCGCGCAGATGGGTCTCCGCGCGCCCGAGCGGTCCTCCGACGAGGTCGTGCGCTACGCCGCGAGCGGGCGCGGCGTGCACCAGAGCCTCGTCATCCGCGACGGCGCGCTGGTCGGCGCGACGCTGGTCGGCGACGTCAGCAGGGTCGCGGCGCTGACCCAGGCGCTCGACAGCCGGTCGGCGCTGCCCGCGGACCGCGCGCAGCTGCTCTTCGACCTCGGCGCGCCCGGGGCCGGCGCAGTCGCCGACCTGCCCGACGACGCCCGCGTCTGCCAGTGCAACCGGGTCTCCAAGGGCGACCTCCTGGCGTGCGTGGCGCGCGGCGCCGACTCGGTGGCGGCCTGCGCGGCCGCGACCCGCGCGGGGACCGGCTGTGGGTCCTGCCAGCCGCTGGTGAAGGAGATCGTCGAGGCGGCGCTCGAGGCGGAGGGCCCCGAGGACCCGATCGTCGTGGGCGGCGTGACCTCGCCCGACCAGCTGCGCCACATCGCCGACGTCGCCGAACGCCACGACGTCCCGGTGGTCGAGCTCCTCGGCGGGTCCGGCGTCGCGTTGCGCGGCGTGCCCCCGGCCACGCGGCGGGCGCTGCGCGAGGACCTCGACCGGTGGGTCCCCCGCGCGCCGTGACGCGCGAGGATGGCGTCATGCCGACGGTGCCGCGGTTCCTCGAGGAGATCACCCAGCACACGAAGGGCTTCGCCGACGCCGTCCGGGCCGCCGGCCACGACGCGCCGGTGCCGTCCTGTCCGGACTGGACCGTGCGCGACCTCGCCGACCACCTCGGCGGCGTCCACCGCTGGTGCACCGTGACCGTCGGCAACCCGGGGACGAAGCTCCAGCGCCGCGGGGCGACCACCCCGCCGATGCCCGACGACGAGTCCGAGGTGTCGCTCTGGCTGCTCGAGGGCGCCGCCGCGCTCGTGCAGGCGATCCGCGACGCCGGCGAGGACACGCTCGTGGGCGGCTTCGGCGGCCCGGTGCCGGTGTCGTTCTGGGCGCGGCGGCAGTGCCACGAGACGCTCGTGCACCGGGCCGACGCCGAGATCGCCGCGGGGGTGCTGCCGCTCACCGACGTCGACCCGGTGATCGCGGCGGACGCCGTCGACGAGCACCTGGAGATGGTCGCGAGGGGCGCGAAGCGGCGGCCCGACCTGCGCGCCGACGGCGCCACGCTGCACCTGCACGCCACCGACGAGGGGCTCGGCGAGGACCGGACACGAAGCAATCAGGGGAGCACGCCGATAGGGGAGCTGGACCATCGGCTCGGTGAGTGGGTCGTGACCCTCGGCGCCGACGGCCCGACGATCGAGCACGCGCACCGCAAGAGCGACACCGCCGTGCGCGGCCCCGCGCGGGCCCTGCTCACCGTGCTCACGGCCCGCGAGGGCCCCGAGGTCGCCGGTGTCGACGTCCTCGGGGCCCCGGACCTGCTCACGCGGTGGCGCGAGCACGGCGCGGTCTGATCAGAGGGTGCCGGTGAAGACGGCCGCGTCGTGGTCGAACGACGGGGTGACGTCGACCTGGGCCTCGCCGCTGTTCGTCGTGGTGGAGAACGCGACGTCGTAGGTCATGCTGCGGCCGGGCTGCAGCTGGTTCTGCGGAGGCATGCCCGACTCGGCGTCGACGATCTGGGTGGCCGGGCCGCCGCCGGTGCTCATGGCGGCGTGGAGCAGCACGGGGTCGAACGCGGCGCCGGTGTTGTTCGTGACCCGGACGGTGACGCTGTAGGCGTCGGGGTTGGTGTTCCCGGCGGCGTAGCGGGAGGGCTCGTAGGCCGTCGGCGCGCTCACGGTGACCGCGAGGCCGTCGGCGTAGGTGAAGGTCTGCCCGAACGCGACGGCGGAGGTCGCCGGCGCCGGGGTGCCGGCGGGTGCGCGGTGGCGGCTGGACGACGGTCATGGCGGTGGATCCCCCGACGAGATGAGTGGTGGCCGCCGATCGGCGGTCCTGCCGCCCATGTCGTCGGGGGTCCTCTGCCGTGAGCACCCGTCACCGGAACGAGGGAGGGTGTGCGCAGGCCGCCGTCGTCCACGGTCTCCGCGCGGATGCCGAGAACTGTTCAGAGCGTGAGCACGAGCTTGCCGAACGTCGAGCCCTTCTCCAGTTCGCGGTGTGCCGACGCCGCGTCCTCGAGCGGGAAGGTGCCCGCGACGCGCACGGTCAGCGCGCCCTCCGCCATGAGCCGGGCGATGCCGGTGAGGGCGACCCCGTCGGGCTCGACGAGGAAGTCGGTGATCCGCTTGCCCTCCGCGTGCGCCTGCTCCGTGAGCCCCGCGGGCACGCCGGAGGGCACGCAGACGAGCAGCCCGCCGGGGCGCATCACGGCGAGCGAGGCCGGGCCGTTGATCTCGGTGAGGTCGACCGCGACGTCGATGTCGCGGGTCGCCTGCGCGATCTCCTGCGTGTGGTGGTCGATGGCCTCGTCGAGGCCCAGGGCGGCGAGGTCGGCGTGCTTGCCCGCCGACGCCGTCCCGATGACGTACGCCCCCCGCGTCTTCGCGATCTGCACGGCGAGGTGCCCGACGCCCCCACCGGCCGCGTGGACGAGGACGCGCTGGTCGCGCTGCACGTCGGCGGCGTCGACGACGATCTGCCAGGCGGTCAGCGCGGCGAGCGGGGTCGCCGCGGCGGTGATGTCGTCGACGCCGTCGGGGATGTGTGCGAAGTGCCGGGACGGGGCGGTGACGTACTCGCCGTAGCCGCCGGCCTGGCGCGGGAACCAGGGCATGCCGAACACCCGGTCGCCCACGGCGAACCGCGTGACGCCCATGCCCACCGCGTCGACGACCCCGGCGACGTCCCAGCCGACCGTGAACGGCGGCGCGGTCATGTCCCCGCCGGCCGAGCCGAGCCCGGCGCCGCCGGCCCGGACCTTGGTGTCCACCGGGTTCACGCCCGCCGCCGTCACGCGCACCCGGATCTCGGTCGGGATCGGCTCGGGGACCGGGGCGTCGGTGACGTGCAGGACCTCGGGTCCGCCGGCCGTGTCCTGGGTGATGCGGCGCATGGTCCCGGCGTGCCCGGGCAGGCTGGTACGCACACCCGTGAGCAGGCCGGAAGTCGCGTGAGGTCGATTAGTAAACTGGTGTGATGGTGCAGTCCGACCCCGGCACGCGCGTGCCCGAGAAGCCGACCCTCGACGGCCTCGAGGACCGGTGGGCGCGCGTATGGGCCGACGAGGGCACCTACGCGTTCGACCGCTCCGCGACGCGCGAGCAGGTGTTCTCCGTCGACACCCCGCCGCCGACGGTGTCCGGGTCGCTGCACGTCGGGCACGTGTTCAGCTACACGCACACCGACATCGTCGCCCGCTTCCAGCGCATGCGCGGCAAGAAGGTCTTCTACCCCATGGGGTGGGACGACAACGGCCTGCCCACCGAACGCCGCGTGCAGAACTACTACGGCGTGCGCTGCGAGCCGAGCCTGCCGTACGACCCGGACTTCACCCCGCCCGAGAAGCCCGGCAAGCAGCAGATCGCGGTGTCGCGCCGGAACTTCGTCGAGCTCTGCGAGACGCTCACCGCCGAGGACGAGAAGGCGTTCGAGGCGCTGTGGCGGCGCAACGGCCTGTCGGTCGACTGGTCGCACGGCTACCAGACGATCGACGCCCGGGCCCGCGCGATCAGCCAGCGCGCGTTCCTGCGCAACGTCGAGCGCGGCCAGGCGTACGTGTCGATGGCCCCGACGCTGTGGGACGTCACCTTCCGCACCGCGGTCGCCCAGGCCGAGCTCGAGGACCGCGAGCACACCGGCGCCTGGCACCGGATCGCCTACCACCAGGGAGAGCGGAGCGACGGGGGATCCCACGGTGCGCAGGACGTCTTCATCGAGACGACCCGCCCCGAGCTGATCCCCGCGTGCATCGCGCTGGTCGCGCACCCCGACGACGAGCGCTACCGGGCGCTGTTCGGGACGACGGTGCGCTCGCCGCTGTTCGACGTCGAGATCCCCGTGCTCGCGCACCCGGCGGCCGAGATGGAGCGCGGCGCCGGCATCGCGATGTGCTGCACGTTCGGTGACCTCACCGACGTGCAGTGGTGGCGCGAGCTCGACCTGCCCAACCGCACGGTGATCAACCGCGACGGCCGCCTGCTGCGCGACGTCCCCGAGTGGATCACCTCGGAGCAGGGCCGGAAACGCTACGAGGAGATCGCCGGCGCGACGGTGCACACCGCCAAGGAGCGGATCGTCGCGATGCTCCAGGAGACCGGCGAGCTCGACGGCGACGTCCGCCCCGTCACGCGACCGGTGAAGTTCTACGAGAAGGGCGACAAGCCGCTCGAGATCGTCTCCAGCCGCCAGTGGTACATCCGCAACGGCGGGCGCGAGGCCACCATGCGCGACGAGATGATCGCCCGCGGCCAGGAGCTGCAGTGGCACCCCGAGTACATGCGCCACCGCTACGAGGACTGGGTGCGCGGGCTCAACGGCGACTGGCTGGTCAGCCGCCAGCGCTTCTTCGGCGTCCCGGTGCCGGTCTGGTACCGCCTCGACGACGAGGGCGAGGTCCGGCCCGACCAGGTCCTCACGCCCACCGACGACGCGCTGCCCGTCGACCCCTCCACCGACGTCCCGCCCGGCTTCACCGCCGAGCAGCGTGACGTCCCCGGGGGGTTCACCGGCGACCCCGACATCCTCGACACCTGGGCCACCTCGTCGCTCACCCCGCAGATCGCGGGCATGTGGACCGTCGACGACGACCTGTTCTCGCGGGTCTTCCCGATGGACCTGCGGCCCCAGGCCCACGACATCATCCGCACCTGGCTGTTCTCCACGGTGCTGCGCAGCCACCTCGAGCACGACGCCCTGCCCTGGGCGCACGCCGCGCTCTCGGGCTGGATCCTCGACCCGGACCGCAAGAAGATGTCGAAGTCCAAGGGCAACGTCGTGACGCCCATGGGGCTGCTCGAGGAGTACGGCTCCGACGCCGTCCGGTACTGGGCCGCCGGCGGGCGCCCGGGCGTCGACACGGCCTTCGACCGCGGCCAGATGAAGGTCGGCCGGCGGCTCGCGATGAAGCTGCTCAACGCGTCGAAGTTCATCCTCGGCGTCGGGGTGCCGGCCGGTGAGCCCGACCTGTCGGCGGTGTCGACGCCGCTCGACCGTGCGCTGCTGGCCCGGCTCACCGAGGTCGTGCAGAAGGCCACCGCGGCGCTCGAGGGCTACGACTACGCGGTCGCGCTCGAGCTCACCGAGCAGTTCTTCTGGTTCTTCTGCGACGACTACCTCGAGCTGGTCAAGTCCCGCGCCTACGGCGAGTTCGACGAGGCCGGCCGCGACTCGGCGCGCGCCACGCTCGCGGCCGCGCTGCGGGTGCTCCAGCGGCTGTTCGCCCCGGTGCTGCCGTTCGTCGCCGAGGAGGTCTGGTCGTGGTGGCAGGAGGGCTCGGTCCACCGCGCCCCGTGGCCGGACATCCACGAGCTCGCGACCTCCGCCGAGGTCGACCCCCAGGTCCTGACCATCGCCTCCGACGTCATCGGCGGCATCCGTCGGGCGAAGTCGGAGCAGAAGCTCTCGATCCGCACCGAGGTCGAGAGCCTCTCGGTGCAGGCCGCGCCGGCCGCGCTCGAGGCGCTGCGCGAGGCCCTGTCCGACGTGCGCGCGGCGGGCCGCGTGCGCGACGTGGAGCTGGTCGTGTCCCCGGACGGCGAGCTGGTCACCACCGTCGGCGGTCCGACCGCCTGACCGGCCCCGTCGGTATGGACGACCTCCTCGCCTGGGTGGACGACCCCGACGCGGGCTGGAGCGTCGGGACCTTCGGCGCGCTCGCCGAGTTCCTGCGCGACCCGGACGAGGCCGCCGCGGTGACGCGCACGCCGGGCGGGGCGTCCGTCGCGACGCCGCGCGGCGGGATCGCCGTGGACCTCACCGGCGACGTCGTGCCGGTGGCGTGGGAGCGCCGGGCCGGCGACAGCTGGAGCCAGGCCCTCGCGCTGTGCGTGCTCGCGGACGGCGGCGGCCGTTCGGTGATCACCGAGCTCGGCCCCGACGTCGACGCGCTGCGCGCCGAGGACCGCGAGGCCGTGCTCGTCGACCTCGGCGTCGGCGCGCCGCACCTCGCGGCGTGCGTGCGGACGAGCGATGCGGCATTGCTGGCGGCGTTGCGCGCCGTCGAGGGCCGGCCCCTGGCCGAGGCGGGTGCCGTGGCCGGGCTGCTGGTCGAGGCGGGGCCGCACCGGGTGTTCCGCACGGCGATCGCGCGCCTCGAGGTGTTCACGCCGATCCCGCCGCCCGACGGGACGAGCCCCGAGGGGCCGCACACCCACCTGATCCCGCGCCTGCTCGCGCAGGGGCGGACCCACGCGGCGACCGACCCGATCCCGCCCGGCCGCGCGCCCGGCGCGACGGTGCACCTCCCGCACCCGACCCGGTCGGTCGAGGGCGGGCGGATCCCCCCGCACCCGGGGCGTCACCGACGGGCGCAGGACGTGCTCGCGCGGTACGGGGAGCCGGAGGCGGTCGCGGCGAAGGCGGCGGTGACCGAGGCGCTGGCGACGTCGGCCGAGCCGCCGCCGTGGGCGCTGACGCGCGGGTACCGGGCGACGGTGGAGCTGGCGCTACGACAGACGGAGGAGCTGGAGCCCGCGCATCCGCACCTGGCCCGGTGGCGGGCCCGGGTGCCGCGGTCGGAGGGCGGGCCCGACGGTGCGGGGCAGCCGCTCACCCACGACCCGGCACAGGGATGACGCGCGCCGGGCCGCGCGGGCGCTCAGTCCTGGAGCTCGGACTGCGGCGTGATGGCGAAGCGGAACTCGTCGCCGTCGCCGCGCTCGGCGTCGGGCACGCGCTCCACGTCGAGGACCTTGTCGTCGAGGGCCGACGCGGCCTGGGGCTCGAGGAAGATGACGGCGCCGCCGCCCTCGAGCACCGTGTCGTCCGCGGCGGGCGTCGGGGCCACCGAGAGCTCGAGACCTTCCTCCGCCATGTTGGGGGTGGCCGCGATGCGCAGACCCGACCCCTCGGGCATCTCGTTGGACTCGAGGATGGACGAGATGGCTTCGGCCGCCGTCTCCGTCAGTGCCAGCATGCCTCGTTACCATACGGGTCACGGATTGGTCACGCACGCGGATGCGCGAGCCGTCACGCGACGGAAATCCCCAGCTCAGGCCAGAACGGCAGCCCGAACACGGAGGGGAACGACAGGATGGCCCTCCCGGTGAGCCCTGACCCCACCGATCGGCGTGCTGCGGTGCTCCGAATGCTCGAGGAGTCACCGGACGGGCTGACCGACGCCGCCCTCGCGCGGCAACTCGGTGACGGTGTCCGCCCGCAGACCGTCAACCAGCTCTGCCGGCGCCTGGTCGCCGAGGGAGCGCTCGAGCGCGTCGGCACCCGCCCGATCCTCAACCGCCTGCCGGCCCCTCCGCCACGGAAGGTGCGCCGCCCGCGCAAGCCCGCGGCGGTCGTGGTCCCCGACGAGGGCGCTCCGGCACCCGGAGCATCCTCGGCGCCGCAGGAGGACCCGGGGCCCGCGCCGAGGACCCGCCGCTCGCGGAAGAAGGAGCCCGCAACAGCGTCGCCGCCCGCCGAGGCCGTCCCCTCCGAGCAGAACGCGTCGACGACCGGAGCATCTCCCGCGGAGAAGGCGACGCCCAAGGCGCCCGTCGTCGACGGGACGCCCGCACCGCAGCCCGAGGACCAGCCCGAGGACCAGCCCGAGGACCAGCCCGAGGACCAGCCCGAGTCCCCGGCGTCCTGCGGTCCCCCGCCCTACGACGCGCTGCAGGCGTGGTCGCGGGTGGTCAACGTGCAGTCGCTCGTGGCCGGGTGGCTCGTGCGGCGGGGCGCGACGCTGCGGTGGGCGTCGGTCGACGGCACCGGGCCCGCGCGCGACCTCGTCGCGTCGCTCGACGGGGACGACGTGCACGTCGAGGTCACCGGGTGGCCGGCCGACGGGGCGCGGACGCACCCGACGACGATCGCCGGCGACTGGTTCGCCGCCGCCGAGCACGCCGCGGCCGAGCGGCGGCGCGCCCACCCGCGGGCGCGGATCGTCATCGCCCTGCCCGACACCCGGCGCTACCGCAGCCTCACCGAGCAGCGCGCGACCTCGCTGGACGGCGCGCGGGCCGAGGTGTGGTTCGTCGATGCGGCGGGGGCCGTCCACGCGAGGTGAGGCTGCCCTTCCGGTTCTGTGCGGCGCGCCCGGGGTAGCTCGGGGACGCCACCACGCGAACGGAAGGTCTCCATGTCCGCCGACATCACCGAGATGATCCTCGACGACCACGACTGGTTCCGGCGCCAGTTCCTGCACCTCGCCGACCTGCGGGAGCAGCCCGAGGAGGCCGAGAAGGTCTGGAATTCGCTGGCCGTCCAGCTCGAGATCCACGCCTCCGCCGAGGAGCAGCACTTCTACCCCTCGATGGCCCGCCGCGTCGACGACGAGGACGCGTCGGCCACCGAGGACGCGATCGGCGACCACGACGAGATCCGCGAGAGCACCGAGAAGGCGCGCCGGGCGGAGGTCGGCAGCCAGGAGTGGTGGGACGCCATCGACGAGACCGACCAGGCGAACAACCACCACATGGCCGAGGAGGAGCGCGACGACCTCGCGCCCTTCCGCAAGGAGACGACGCTGGCGTTCCGCCAGGAGCTCGGGGCCAAGTTCGAGCAGTTCAAGGTCGTGCACGCCGAGGGTCGCGGGCTGTCGTTCGAGGAGAAGGACCCCGAGAAGTACGTGGAGGCCGTCACCTCCTGATCGCGGCTCAGCGGCCGCCGTCACCGCCGGCAC
The DNA here is from genome assembly GCF_028737205.1 of Actinomycetospora lutea. Lineage (GTDB taxonomy): Bacteria > Actinomycetota > Actinomycetes > Mycobacteriales > Pseudonocardiaceae > Actinomycetospora > Actinomycetospora lutea. Next base: position 20,976 of record NZ_JAQZAL010000010.1, read on the forward strand.
GGTCGAAGCCGACCGGGACGACGGGCGACAGCGACCCCGCGTCCGCGGCCGGCGCGGGGCCGGGAACCGGGGCGGTGGCCAGCACCGTCCCGGCCCCGGCCAGGCTGAGCACGAGCAGGCCCGCGAGGGCCGGGACCGCCCAGATCGGGAGGCGGTCGCGGCCCGACGTCTCGCGCGGCAGCGGGACGACCGCGGTCTCGCGGGGCGCGCGGCCGGGCAGCCGGAGGCCGTCGGTCGGGGTCGGGTCGTCGACGCCGTGCGGGCGCGGCAGGACCAGGGCGGCCGCGCCGTCCAGCGAGGTCGTGCCCGCCGGCGCGGGGAGCACCGCCCCGCCGGGGGTCGCGGCGAGCTGCTCGACGATCGGCGTGGTGCCGGGCGCGACGACGAGGGTGTGCGCGGCGTCCTCCGCGACGGTGCCCTCGACGGTGTCGCGCAGGGCCTGGTCGACGAGACCGGTGAACTCCTCGCGGGTCACGTAGACCTCGGCGTCGCCGGCGGTGACGACGAGCTCCTCGCCGTCGGTGGCGCTCATCAGCCGGCGGGCCTCGTGCAGCTCGTGGCCGAGGTGTGCCGCGTCGCGGCGACCGACGGCGTCGGTGCGCAGCCGCAGGGCCTCGGCGATCCCTGGCGCGACCACCGCGAGCTTGGCGTGCACGACGCCGGTGAGCAGGGCGTCGAGCCGCCCCCCGAGGTCGAGCGGGGCCCCCTCGCCGATCGCGACGCCGTCGTCCGCGGTCCGGATCGGCCAGGCCACGAGGTCGTCGCCGCGGGTGTCCACGACGGTCACCGGTGTCCCGGAGCCCCAGCCCGCGAGGTGCTCGCCGGCCCACGACACGGCGTCGGGCAGCCAGGACGGCTCGGGGAAGCGGGCGAGCCGGACCGCCTCGGTCAGCGCCGCGAAGCGCTCCTCGTCGAGGTCGCCGGGCACGACCAGGACGAGGTGGTCCGGCCGGCCGCCCTCCACCTCGACCGTGGCGAGGAGCGACGCGCTCAGGGTCCCGGCGTCACCGTCGGCGAGCTCGACGTCGATCGGGCGGTGGTGGTCGTCGTGGACGCGGACGGCCCGCAGCGATCCCGGCACCGCTTCCAGCACCATCGTCCACCGGTCCACGTCTCCCCCTCTGGTGCGCGGTCGTCCCCCGAGCAGGTGCCCTGGTACTGACCTGTTCGGCGCAGCGTCGCGCGACGTTAGCCCTTTCCGGGATCGTGATCCACGGTTGATACCTCACGGTAGTCCGCTCGCCGATCCGTGGGTGACGAGAAGGCGTGGCGGTCCGGGTAATTCCCCGCATCCGGCGCCGGGTGACGCACGCCAGGGTGTCCGGCGTGCCCGTTACGCTCGCGCCCCGCGCTCCGGGAGGTGACGTGACGACCGCCGACGTCTCCCTGCGCGCGCGGGCGCACCCCCACCTCGTCCCGCTCTGGCGCGGGCTCGTCGTCTACCGCGCGGTGGCGCTGGTCGCGGTGGTCGTGAACCTGGTGCGCTTCCACGACCAGTGGGCGCGCCCCTCCCTCGGGATCGCCGTCGTCGCCGCGATGGCGGTGTGGACCGTGGTGTCCTCCACGCGCTACCTGCGCACGGGCGATCCCGTCACCGCGTGCCTCGACCTCGTCCTGACCGCCCTGGCCACGGCGTCGACCCTGCTCGTCGACACGCCGCAGCGGGTCGCCGACGGCGGACCGGTGATCACCACCGTGTGGTCGGCGGGCCCGGTGCTGGCGCTGGCGATCGCGCTGGGCTGGCGGGGCGGGCTCGCCGGCGCGCTCGTCACCGTCACCGTCCTGTTCGGCGTGCGGCGTGTCGTCGACACCGACCTGCTGTTCGACGCGCAGCTCCTCCTGGTCGCCGGGCTCGCGGTCGGGCTGGCCGCGGACACCATGCGCCGCTCGGTCGAGAAGCTCCGCGCCGCCACCGCGCTCGAGGCGGCCACCGCCGAGCGCGAGCGGCTCGCCCGCGACATCCACGACGGCGTGCTGCAGGTCCTCTCGCTGATCAAGCGCCGCGGTGACGAACTCGCGCGTACCGACCGGGACGCGCCCGGCCTCGAGCTCGCCCGCCTCGCCGGCGAGCAGGAGGTCGCGCTGCGCCGGCTGATCACCTCGACGCCCGTGGCGGGCCCCGACGGGACGGTCGACCTCTCCTCGCGGCTCGCCGGGGTCGTGCCGGCGCACGCCTCGCTGGCCGTGCCCGCGGAGCCGGTGCTGCTGCCCGCCGCGGTGGTCGACGAGCTCGCCGCCGTGGTGCGCGAGGCCGCCCACAACGCCGCCGCCCACGCGGGCGAGGACGCCGGGCTCTGGGTGCTGGTCGAGGACGACGCCGCGCGCGTCACGGTCAGCCTGCGCGACGACGGCGTCGGGATCCCCGAGGGCCGCCTGGAGCAGGCGGCGGCCGAGGGGCACCTCGGCGTGGCCGGGTCGATGCGCGGTCGCGTGCAGGGCCTCGGCGGCACCATCGACCTGCACACCGCGCCCGGCGAGGGCACCGAGTGGGAGATCATGGTGCCGCGCAGCCTGCGGAGCCGGCACCGACAATGACCGTCCCCCGCACGAGGAGGAGCTCCTCGTGGTCCGCGTGATGGTCGTCGACGACCACCCGATCTGGCGCGAGGGCGTCGCCCGCGACCTCGCCGAGCGCGGCGTCGATGTCGTCGCCACCGCCCCCGACGGCGCGGCGGCCGTGCGGATCGCCCGCGCCGTGCGTCCCGACGTCGTCCTCATGGACCTGCAGCTCCCGGAGCTGTCCGGCGCGGAGGCGACCGCGCAGGTCCGCGCGGCCCTGCCCGACACCCAGGTGCTCGTGCTCTCGGCGAGCACCGAGCACGGCGACGTCCTCGGTGCCGTACGGGCCGGGGCGACGGGCTACCTGACGAAGTCGGCGGCGATGGAGGAGCTGGTCGACGCGATCGGGCGCACCGCCGCGGGGCAGGCGGTGTTCTCCCCGGGGCTCGCGGGCCTGGTGCTCGGCGAGTACCGCCGCCGTGAGGCCGAGGCCCCCGACGAGCCGCAGCTGACCCCCCGCGAGACCGAGGTCCTGCGCCTCGTCGCGAAGGGCCTGACCGCCCGGGCGATCGCCGCGCGGCTGACGCTCTCGCACCGCACGGTGGAGAACCACGTCCAGAACTCCCTGCGCAAGCTGCAGCTCACCAACCGCGTCGAGCTGACGCGGTACGCCATCGAGCGCGGTCTGGACGCCGACGACTGACATGTCCTGATTGACATGTCGCAGTGGACAGGTGGATGCTCCCCGTCATGGAGCGCGAGAGCGGCACCGAGGAGCGGGAGGGGCGCGGGGGCGTCCTGCAGCACTTCTCGGGCCTGCTGGGGGACGTCGGCCTGCCGCTCGTCGGCTACTACGGGCTGCACGCCCTCGGCGCGTCCGACTGGGTGGCCCTGCTCGTCGCCACCCTCGCGGCCGGCGTGCGGCTCGTGTGGGTCGCGGTCCGGGCCCGGCAGGTGACGTGGTTCGCCGCGGTCATGCTCGCGGTGTTCGGTCTCGGCCTCGTCCTGGCGTTCGTCGGCGGCGACCCGCGGTTCCTGCTGGTCAAGGACTCGTTCGGCACGGCCCTGGTGGGCCTCGTGTTCCTCGCGAGCCTGGCCGCCGGCAAGCCCCTGACGCTCTCGGCGTTCCAGACATGGCAGCCGCGCGGGGCGCAGGAGATGGAGGAGTTCTACCGGACCCTCCCGCCGATCAGGACGATGTTCCGCCGCAGCGCGGTGGTCTGGGGCGTCGGGCTGCTGCTCGAGGCGAGCCTGCGCATCCCGCTGATCTACCTACTGCCGATCGAGGTCATGGTCGGGCTGTCGACGGCGATGATGGTGACGACGATCGTCGGGCTCTCGATCTGGAACGCCTGGTACGGCCGGCGGGCCGGGGCGACGGCGCGCGCGTGGGCGGCCGAGCACCTGGACGAGCAGGACGACGAGCGTCCCGCCGTCGCCTAGGGACGTCCGGCCGGGGCCGCCACGCCGAGGCGCTCGAGGCTCCAGAGCGCCCACCCGTGCACCGCCTCGTACTGCCGCAGGCCGTACTCACCGGCCAGGCGGCCGAACGGCAGCGGGTCGCCCGGGGTGTGCTCGGCGTCCTCGGCCTCCATGATCGGGCGCAGGTTCTCGATCTCGGCGGCACAGTGCGCGGCGATGCCCTCGAGCAGGCGGCGGGCGTCGTCGGGCTCGAGCGACTGCACGAGGAACATCCGCAGCACGGTCTCGTCGCGCACCGACGTCTGCTCGGGCCAGTGCAGCATCCAGCGCCGCAGCTCGTGGCGGCCCGCCTCGGTCAGCGCGTAGGTCTTGCGCCCCCGCGCGCCCGTCTCCTCGACAACGACCTGCCCGGCCTCGCTCATCTTCGCCAGCTCCGGGTAGATGCGGCTGTGGCCGGCCTGCCACGCGTAGCGGCCGATGCTGCCGTCGAACGCGCGGGTGAGGTCGTAGCCGCTCGCCGGACCGTGGGCGAGCAGACCCAGCAGGGCGTGGCGCAACGACATGCGATGACGCTACCAGTCCGCCCGGACATGTCCATGTTGACATGTCGTCGGTCGCGGGTGAGGGTGGCCGGGTGACCACCACCCCCTCGTCGATCGGCCGCCGCCCGGAGCTGGGCGGGCGCTTCGCACCGGTGCCCGACGAGATCGACGCCGTCGACCTGCCCGTCGAGGGTGCGCTGCCGCCGGAGCTGACGGGGCGGTACGTCCGCAACGGCCCGAACCGCCTGCCGGGCGAGGAACCGGGCCACCTGTTCACCGCGCACGGGATGCTGCACGGCGTGCGCCTGCGCGACGGGCGTGCGGAGTGGTACCGCAACCGCTGGGTGCGCACCGGCGCGCTCGAGGGCCGGCCGTTCCTGTCCGACGCGGGCGTCGACCTCACCGCCGTCCCCGCCAACACCCACGTCGTCGAGCACGGCGGGCGGCTGTTCGCGCTGGTCGAGAACGGCCTGCCCCACGAGGTCGACGGCGAGCTCGCGACGCTCGGTCCGTGTGACTTCGACGGCCGGCTCACCACGGCGATGACCGCGCACCCCAAGACCGACCCGGTCACCGGCGACCTGCACTTCTTCGGCTACTCGCCGTTCCCGCCGTACCTGACCTACCACCGGCTCTCCGCCGACGGCCGCGACCTCGTGAGCCGCGAGGTCGCCGTCGCGGGACCGACGATGATGCACGATTTCGCGATCACCGACGAGCACGTCGTGTGGCTCGACCTGCCGCTGACCTTCCAGTGGGAGCGGATGGCGTCGGGCATGCCGTTCGGGTGGGACGACGGCTACGGGGCGCGGCTCGGCGTGATGCGCCAGGACGACCCGACGTGCACGGTGACCTGGTTCGACGTCGACCCCTGCTACGTGTTCCACGTCGGGGGCGCCTGCACCGACACCGACGGGCGCGTGGTGGTCGACGGCGCGCGCTACGCCCCGGCGGACGTCGCGCTGATGTGGGGCACGCCGGTGCCGGCCGAGCCGGCGGCGGCGGCCGCGGCCACGGGCGCCGCGCGCCTGCACCGCTGGGTGCTCGACCCGCGCGACGGCTCGGTCGCCGAGACGGCGCTGGAGGACCGGGGCGTCGAGTTCCCGACGATCGACGAGTCGCTGGTCGGGCGGCCCTCGCGCTGGCGCTACGCGATCGCCGACCGGGGGGTGCGCGGCGAGCGGGCCGGGGCGGTGGTCAAGGTCGACGCCGACGGGACGCTCGCGACGCACGAGCTCGGCCCGGACGTCGTGGCCGGCGAGGCGGTGTTCGTGCCGTCCGCGGCGCCCGGCCGGGCCGAGGACGACGGCTGGCTGATCACGATCACGACGACGCGCGACGGGGCGGCCTCGCGGCTGCTCGTGCTCGACGCCACGGACGTCGCGGGCGCCCCGGTCGCCGCCGTCACCCTGCCCCGCGGCGTGCCTTCGGGCTTCCACGGTTCGTGGTTCCCGGACCCCATGTGAGCGAACTTCGGGGCTATCGCCCCGAAGTTCGCTCACATGGTTAGTTGAGGTGCGCGAGCCAGCTGCGGGCGTGCCGGCGCAGGGCCGGGGCATCGTCGGGGAGCACCTCGGCCCACTCCTCGAGCAGCTCGGCGGCCTCGCGGAACGCCGCGCGCCGGCCCCGGACCTCGGCGAGCTCGGCGACCTCGACCGCGGTGACCCCGGGCAGGCCCAGGCGCATGCGCAGCACCCAGCCGAGCTCGGCGAGGTCGCCGCGCGAGCGGTGGATGCCGCGCAGGTTGGCCAGCATGCGCACGAGCACGGCGTCGGTGCCGATCGGGGCGAGCAGCGTGTCGTCGAACGGCACGTGGGGCCCGAGCCCGGTCGACTCGCGGAACCGGCGGATGCACTGCTCGCGGTCGAGCATCTCGCCGGTGAACGGGTCGAGGTGCTGCAGTGCGCCCACCGGGTGCACGAGGAAGTGGCCCGGCATGCCGACCGGCTCGAGCACGAGCCCGGCGCGCCGCCCGACCTCGATGCACACGACCGCGAGGGTGATCGGGATGCCGGTGCGCCGGTCGAGGACCTGGGTCAGCGAGGAGTTGCGCGGGTCGTAGTAGTCCTCGCGGTCGCCGTGGAAGCCCTCCTCGACGTACAGGCGGCGCACGAGCGCGTCGAGATCGCCCAGCCCCCTCGCCAGGCGGTCGAGCTCGGCGCGGGCGGCGTCGACGTCGGCGTCGGGGTCGGCCGCGCGGGCGATCTCCAGGGCGCCCTCGAGCAGGTCGGGCGTGCCGTTCCGGACCAGCGTCAGGAACCGGTGCACGGCTCCGTCGACGGCCGCGCGCCGTGCCGCGTCGTCGTCCACCCCGCGCATCCTGCCGTGCTCCGAGGCAGTGCGCTGAGGGGACGCTGAGGGGGCGCTGAGGGGACGGAACGGCTCAGACGCCGCCGCGCACCGCGCCCGTCGCCCGGTCCCAGGTCAGCGCGCCGTGCTCGAACGCCTGGGCGCGCCCGCCGGGCACGTCGTGCTCGGCCCCGGTCGGGTAGCCCAGCGGCGAACCCTCGGCACCGGCCCCGCGCCAGTGGTCGGCGATGGCGCCGGTGACGGTCCAGGCCCCCGTGCGTGGTGACCAGATCACGGTGCCGTGCTCGAAGGTCGTGACCCGCCCGGTCCCGTCGGCCGTCGGCGACTCGACCCGGGTCGGCTCGCCGAGCGACGCGCGCTGCGCCGACCAGGCCGTCCGGACGTCAGTCGCGGACCCGGCGATCAGCCGCTGCACCTGGTCGCGCAGCGGGTCCATCTGGGCGTAGCCGGTGTCGCCCGGGCACGAGGTGTTCCCGACGTCGCGGTGGGCGAACAGCGCGGGCACCGTCGTCGACTGCCCCTTCGGAAAGCGCGACGTCCCGCCGCCCGCCGAGGTGAGTTGCACCTGCTCGCGCGGGTCGCGGTAGAGCCCACCGAGCTTCCACGCCGCCAGCGAGGCGACGGAGTTCAGGGTGGCCGGGGTCGGGGCCTCGGTCATGTAGTTGCCCATCATCGCGATGCCCCACGTCTCGCGGTTGAACCCGCCCGCGTGGGCCGCCACGACGGCCTTGTCCATCCCGCCGGCCCGACCCTCGAAGATCGTTCCGTACCTGTCGACGAGGGCGTTGTAGCCGATGTCGCCCCAGCCCTGCTTCTGCGTGTGGTATGCGAAGATCGCGCGGACGATCGCCGGCGAGTCGGCCGGGCCGTAGTCGTTCGACTCGCTGGTGTGGTGGATCGTCACCGCGCGCACGGTGGGCGTGATCTCCGGCCCCCAGGTCGCCTTCGACTCGTCGGCGCCCCACTGCGACCGCGTGACGTACTGCGGCGCGGCGGGCCCGCGCGCGGCGCCCAGCGCACCGATCGCCTGGTCGTTGCTCCCGATCCCCGGGTCGATGCGCACGACCTGCACCTCGTCGGTGACGGGCAGGCCGGCGCGCAGCGCGCGCACCTGGACCGCGGTGCGCTCACCCACCCAGATCGGGTCGGTGCCACCGGGCGCGGTCCCGGGCGCGGCGTCCGGCGTCGCGTCCCGCTCGCTGCCCGCCGGGTCGAGGTCGGTCCACGTCCCCCACTGCCCGGCGGCGTCGGTGGAGCGCACGGCGACGGCGTCCGGCGCGGAACCGGACCAGGTCACGGCGACGAGGCGCAGCGGCTGGGCACCACGAACCTCGCGCGCGCCGGTCGCGTCCCGGCCGCCCGGCGTGAAGCCGACCGACGACACGCCCGCCGCCACCGGGGACGCGGGCGGCAGCGCGGCCGGCGGCATCACGGCGTGCGCGGGGTCGAGCTGGCGCACGCCCGCCGGTGCCGCATCCGGCACGACCGGTCCCGCCGGCACACCCGGGTCGCTCGGCGCCGGCCGGGCCACGGCCGGGGCGGGCAGCAGGAGCATCGCGGCCGCCGTCAGCGCCACCGTGCCCATCCGCGCCCGCGCCGCGCGCCGCACACGCCCCGTCGGGGCTCCGGACCCGGCCATCACGCACGCACCTCCCGCTCACTCGGCGGTATCCCGGTGATCCGCCGGCGCCCACCATGACCCCCACACGAGCACCACTGGCCACACCACGCGCCAAAGGCGCCCAGTCGGGTGACTTTGCGTGACAATCCGGGTGCGGTGCGTCAGACAGGTCAGAGGTGCGCCTGCGCGAACATCGCCACCGTCCGCATCGCCATCGCGTCCGCCCCGGCACCGATCGGACCCGCGACGACCGGGATGAGCTTGGTGACGTTGAGCGCGCCGCGGCGCGTGAAGCGCGAGGTCAGCCGGAAGCCGATCCGCGTGTCGAGCTGCGCGCGGACCTCCGGTGGCAGGCCGCGCAGCCCGTGCAGCAGGGAGGCGTTGACCAGGTCGAGCCCGGTCCGCTCGGCGAGCTCGATCCCGTCGCCGCCGAGCACGCAGACCAGGACGGCGGTGCGCACGACCGGGTCGGCGAGGTCGCGCCCGCGCAGGTGGGCCACGGCCGCGGACAGCCGCGCGCCGAGCAGGTAGAGCCCCGTGGTGCCCGCCGGGGCGGTGACGACGAGGGTCGCCGCGCCACCGAGGCTCGTCAGCAGGCCCGAGCTCGCCGCGAGCCGCACGTGCGAACCGACGACCCACCGGACCGCGGCCTCGGCGTCGTCGTCGGTGGCCGCCAGCGCGTCCTCGGCCACCGCCGCCGCCCCCGCGAACGGCCCGATCCCGCCGACGGCGCGGCGCCACAGCTCGTCGACCAGGGTGTCGGGGAGACCGCGCGAGCTCGCCACGCCCCCCAGTGTCGCGCCCCGCTGATCACCCGGCGAGGTCGCACGCCGCCGTGAGCGTGCCGACCCAGGGCCGGCCCCGGTCCCGGTCGCGGGCCCGCTCGAGGCGGGCGCGCTGCGCGTCCTGCCGCGCCCACGCGAGGACCTGCGGGTCGATGCGGGCGCCGTAGAACGCGTCGACGACGAGCTCGGCGAGGTGGTGGTCGGCGCTCGCGATCTCCTTGTACTCCCAGATCGCGAGCAGCCGGTCCGGCGGCTCCCCCAGGGCGCCGATGCTGTCGAGCATCGCGACCGCGGTCGCGCTCCCCGGCGCGTCGGGGTGCGTGTCGAGCAGCGCGGTCCACACGGCGTCGACGACGTCACGCACGGCGTCGCACTCGAGGTCGCGCCAGCCCGCCCACTCCTCGGCGATGCGGGTGAGCACGGTGCGCAGGTCGACGCGGTCGCCGGTGAGCGCCCGCCGCAGCAGCCACGGGGTCAGCGCGCGCAGGTCGTCCGCCGTGCCCAGGGTGTTGCCGAGGGCGAGCGCGAGGGTCAGCGGGTCGGCGTCCGCCACCCGCACCTCGCCGTGACAATGCGGGCAGCCGGCCAGCGTCTCCGGGGGCGGCCACGCCACGAAGGCGGCCTCGAGTCCCCACAGCGCGGCATCGACCCCCGCGTCGGTCTGCACGTCCATCGCGACAGATCCTGAGCATCCGCAACGCGACACGCTGGGCCGATAGGGCGAACATCGCTCTGTTGTGTGACCGAGCGTGGCCCGAGGTACCGCCGAGCGTGTCGGCACGCCCACTCGTCTTGTGGCTCAGAGGGCCCGCGGGCCCGCGCGACACGCCCGGGACGGGTGACGACGGGCTCCTCGGTCACATCCGCGGGCGGCGGCACCCCGCATCCCACATACTCGAGGTATGCGATCGCGGCAGCAGATCACCGTGCCGGGCCCGGAGGTCAAGACCACCGGCGGCGTCGTCCGCGGCATCACCACCCACGGCGTGCACACCTGGCGCGGCATCCCCTACGCCGCGCCGCCGGTCGAGGAGCTGCGGCTCCGCGCCCCGCAGCCGGTGGTGCCGTGGGAGGGCGTGCGCGACGGGTCGCGGTTCGGCCCCGTGCCGGTCCAGGAGCGGATCGGCGAGTTCATCGGCGCCGGCAAGGACACGCCGATGGGCGAGGACTGCCTGACCCTCAACGTCACCGCGCCGACCACGGCCCATCTCGATGGTCCGGCTCCGCAGGGCTCCGTGTCCGGCGACGCGCCGCGCCCGGTGATGGTCTGGTTCTACGGCGGCGCGTTCGTCGTCGGCGCGTCGTCGGCCCCGACCTACCGCGGCTACGACTTCGCCCGCCGCGGCGACGTCGTCTACGTCAGCGTCAACTACCGCCTCGGCGCCCTGGGCTACCTCGACTTCTCCGCCTACGGCACCCCGGAGCGGCCGATCGAGGCGAACCTCGGCCTGCGCGACCAGATCGCGGCGCTCGAGTGGGTCCGCGACAACATCGCGGCCTTCGGCGGCGACCCCGAGCAGGTCACGATCTTCGGCGAGTCCGCCGGGGCGATCTCGGTGACGACGCTGATGGCGACGCCGGCGGCCCGCGGGCTCTTCCACCGGGCGATCGCCGAGAGCTCGGCGCCCGGCATGGTGTTCGGTCAGCGGCGCGCGCGGGAGTGGGCCGCCCGCTTCGTCACCGCGCTCGGGGCCGACGACGACCCGCTCGCCGGGCTCCTCGACGCCACCCCCCGGCAGCTCCTGGGCGCCGCGCAGGTCCTGCGCAACGACCTCGGCGACCAGCCCGGCACCATCCCGACCGCGCCCGTCGTCGACGGCGACCTCCTGCCCGAGTCCCCGCTCGACGCCTTCGAGGCCGGCCGCGCCGCCGACGTTCCGCTGATCATCGGCACCAACGACACCGAGGGCCGCCTCTTCGAGCTGCCGCGCATGCGCCTCGACATGCTCGTCAGCGAGGAGCGCGCGCACCGCATGTTCGCGCTGACCCAGCCTGAGCTGCGCGACCAGGTGCTCGCCGCCTACGAGGGCCGGCCGTTCCGCAAGGATCTCGGCGGCGACTACATGTTCTGGTACCCGTCGGTACGGATCATGCAGTCCCACCGCGGGCCGGTCTGGGCCTACCGCTACGACCTGACGACGCCGGTCCTGAACCTCATAGGGGTGCGCGCCACCCACGGCATGGAGCTCTACGCCGTCTTCGGGCTCGCCGACTCGGGCACCGCGAAGTGGCTGACCGCCCTCGGCGGCCGGCGCGCGCTGCGGGCGCTGCAGCGGCGGGTCCAGGACGACTGGACCCGGTTCGCCCGCGACGGCGCGCCCGCCTCGCACTGGCCGACCTACGACGCGACGACCCGCCTGACGAAGATCCTCGATCGCACCGACCGCATCGAGTCCGACCCGCGCCGCGAACGCCGCCTCGCGTGGGAGGGGTTCCGCGGGTACGACTGATCAGCCCGCGCGGGCCCTGCGCTTGCGCTGCGCCGCGTACAGCGTGATCGCCCCGGCGACCACCGCGACCACGACGAAGACGATCCCGAGCACGACGCTGTGCTCGACCAGGAAGAAGATCAGGGCGACGCCGATCGACAGGATCGTCCCGATCGTGCCGATCCCGACGTTGAGCTTGAGCTCGCTCTGCTTCTCCGGGGTGTGGTCCGGCTCGGCGGCGGGGTTGCGGGCCCGGCGGGCTGCGCTGTCCTCGGTCATGGGGCCGGGGCTACCCGACCACCTGCTCCCCCTGAACCCCCGCAGCACCCCTGGAGCACCCCTGGAGCACCCCTACAGCCAGCCCGGCAGCACCAGCAGCGCCCAGGCCAGCAGCGGGCCCACGGCCACGACGATCCCGCTGTAGACGAGCATCCGCCGGTAGAACGCCTCGCGGTCGATGTCCTCCGGGGCCGAGGCCAGCACGAGCGCCCCGTTGGTCGAGAACGGGCTGACGTCGACCACCGTGCTCGCCACGGCCAGCGCCGCGACCATCCCGATCGCGCTCACCGAGCCCTGCTGGAGGAACGGCAGCGCCAGCGGGATCAGGACACCGAGGATGCCCGCCGACGACGCGAACGCCGACAGCACGCCGCCGAGGTAGCACAGCAGCAGGGCGGCGATCAGGGGCACGCCCAGCGCGACGATCCCGTTGCCGACGACGTCCACGGTGCCGGCCTCCTGCAGCACGCCGACGTAGGTGAGCACGCCGCAGACCAGCAGGACCGTCGACCACGCGATGCCCTTGGCCGCCTCGCGGTGCCCCGCCGGACACAGGATCCCGAGGGTCACCGCGATCGCCAGCGAGAGCACGCCGACGTCGAGGTTGAACGCGACCGTGCCGACGGCCAGCACCAGGATCCCGATGAGCGTCAGCACCTGCGGGCGCCCCACGACCGGGGCCTCGTCCGGCTCCTCGGTGTCGTGCTCGTCGGCGACGGTCTCCGGGTCGGTCCCCGCCGGCGCCCCGTGGGCGACCCTCACCCCGGTCAGCCTCCGGCCCCCGAGCAGCACGAAGATCACCCCGGCGATCACCACGTTCACCAGCAGCGGCGCGAGGAAGAGCGTCGTCGAGCTGAACGGGATGCCGGTCGGCACGACGACGCCGGCCACGAAGGTGCCGTAGACGCTGATCGGCGAGAACGCCCCCGCCAGCGACCCGTGGATCACCATCATGCCCATGAGCAGCAGATCCACCCCGTAACGGCGGGCGAACGGCATCGCCAGCGGCGCCACGATCGCCACCGCGAACAGCGCGCCGATCGCCGAGAACACCGCGGACAACGTGAAGAAGATCCACGGCGCGGCGACGAGGTGGCCCCGCACGAGCCGCATCGACCACCGCACGATCAGGTCGACCGTGCCGTTCTGGTGCGCGACCGCGAAGAGGTACGTCAGGCCGACGAGGATGAGGAACAGGTCGCCCGGGAACTCGGCGAGGACGTCGTCGAGGCTCATCCCCACCAGCAGCACGCCGACGCCGGCCGCGGCCACGAAGCCGAGCGCGCCGAGGTTCACCGGCAGCAGGGTCGCGATGACGAACATCGCCACCAGCACCACGATCGAGACGATCACGGCCGTCATCCACGCACCTCCCGCCGGCGGGCGGCGCCGCCCGCGAGGGGGATGATTCGCCCATACGGGTGGGGCTACGTCAAACCGGCGTGAAGTTCACGGCCGGCGGCGCAGCCCCGACGCGCGGCCGATCGGGCGGGCGATCGCGGCCCGCACCGCGTCCTCGCTCCCGATGAGCCGGACGTGCACCCGCGCGCGGGTCACCGCCGTGTAGAGCAGCTCGCGCGTGAGCAGCGGCGACTCCGCGGGCGGCAGGACCACCGAGACCCGCGCGAACTGGCTGCCCTGCGCCCGGTGGACGGTCATCGCGTACACGGTCGCGATCCCGTCCAGCAGGCTCGGCGCGATCTCGACCGGCGCGCCGCCCCGCGCGAACGCCGCCCGCGGGCCGCGCGGCGTCCCGATGACCACGCCGGTGTCGCCGTTGTAGATGCCGCGGTCGTGGTCGTTGGCGGTCACCAGCAGCGGGCGGCCGGGGTACCACTCCTCGTCGCGGTCGGCGACGGGCCCGGCCTCGAGGAGCCAGCGCTCGACGTCGGCGGCCCACCGGGTCACGCCGTAGGGCCCGCGGCGGTGCGCGCACAGCAGGCGGTGCTCGTCGAGCCGCGACAGGGCGAGGGCCGCGTCGCCGTCGAGCGCGGCGAGCTCGGTCTCCGCCGCGCTGCCGACGACGTCGTCGCGCAGCTCCGCGAGCCCGGCCGGGTCGCGCACGGTCAGGTCGCTGTCCTCGACGAACGCGACGTCGTGCTCGCCGGCGCGCAGGGCGGCCACGGCCTCGTCGGCGTCGCCGGAGCGGATCGCCGCCGCGAGCCGCGCGATCGTGCCGTGGAACCGCCAGGTCCGGTCGAGGACGGTGACCCCGCCGCGCACCGGCGGGCCCGTCGCGGCCACGCGCTCGAGCGCGCGGTCGAGCTCCGGCTCGGGGTCGGCGGGGGCGGCGACCAGGTCGCCGAGCACGGCGCCGGCCTCGACCGACGCGAGCTGGTCGGGGTCGCCGACGAGGACGAGACGCGCGTCGGGCCGGACCGCCTCGAGCAGCCGGGCCATCAGGGTCAGCGACACCATCGAGGTCTCGTCGACGATGACCACGTCGAAGGGCAGGTGCCGGTGCCGGTCGTGGCGGAACCGCGACGACCCGCGGATCGGCCCGAGCAGCCGGTGGATCGTCGACGCCGACAGGCCGTCGATGCGCGCGCGGTCGGCGGCGGGCAGGTCGACCTCGGCGAGCGCCTCCTGCATCCGCGCCGCCGCCTTGCCGGTGGGCGCGGCGAGGGCGACGCGCAGGCTCGGGTCCTGGTCGCGCAGGACCGCGAGCAGCGTGGCCACGGTGGTGGTCTTGCCGGTACCCGGGCCGCCGGCGAGCACGCTGGTCCAGCGCAGCGTGCACACCGCCACCGCGCGCCGTTGCGCGTCTCCGGGACCGGCCTGCGTGAACAGCCGGTCCAGCGCGCCACGCAGCCGGTCGGCGTCCACCGCCGGCGGCGCCGCGGCCGAGCGCCGGGCCAGGGTCTCGCGGACCTGCTGCTCCTGGCGCCAGTAGCGGTCGAGGTAGAGCAGGCCGTCGACGAGGCGCAGCGGGCGCCCGGTCGCCGTCCCGTCGTCGCCCCCGACCAGCGGCGAGGCCCGGCACGCCGCCGTCCACGGCCCGGGGTCGGGCCAGGGGAGGTCGGAGGTGTCGACGACCTCGTCGCCCTCGGCGAGCACGGTGCGGTCCACGGCGGCCAGATCGAGACACACCGACCCGGCGCGCAGGGCCCGCACGACCAGCGCCGCGGCCAGCAGGACCTGCTCGTCGTCCTCGCCGCCGAGACGCCCGAGACGGCGCGCGACGTGCACGTCGGTGGCGGCCAGCACACCGCGGACGTTGAACGCGGCGAGTAGCCCGGTGGCGCGCGTGGCGAACCGGATGCCGTCCTCGACGAGCAGGTCGGCCGTCACGGTCGCACCGCTCACCGGGCACCCCCGTCGAGCAGCGTCGACAGCTCCACGACCAGCGCAGGCGGCGGGCTCCACGCGAACACCCCGCACGTCGTGCCGTCGACGACCGGGGTGTCGGCGCCGCACATGCCGCGCAGGAACAGGTAGAGCACCCCGCCGAGGTGGGTCTGCGGGTCGTAGCCGCGCAACCGCCAGCGCAGGAAGCGGTGCAGGGCGACCGCATAGAGGATCGCCTGCAGGGGGTAGTGCGAGCCGATCATCGCCGTGGCCATCGCCGTCGGCCCGTAGTGCGCGACGGTCAGCGGGGCGCGGCCCGTCGGCCCGACCGGACCGAGCCAGTTGGTCTTGTAGTCGACGACGACGAAGCGGCCGTCGGGACCGCGGAGCACGCCGTCGATGCTGCCGGTGAGGTAGCCGCGCAGGACCTGCTCGCCGAGCCCGTGGGCGCCCGGGTGATCGAGGGCGTCCGGGTAGCCGGCGAGCGGGTCGTCGGCGGGCAGGTGCCGGCGCAGCAGCGCGGCCACGGCGGCGAGGGTGACCGGTGGCGCGCCCGCGCGGGTGCGGTCGCCGCCGGCGAGCGGCAGCTCGAAGTCGAGCTCGGCGAGCCGGTCGCGCGGGGCGACGTCGGCGAGGGTCGGCGGCCCACCGGCCGGCAGCGGCGTGGTCATCACCGGGAGCAGGGCGTCGGCGAGCGTGGCCGCGTCGACCTCGGCGTGCGGACGGTGCGCGAGCTCCGCGGCGGCGGCCTCGACCAGCGCGGCGTGGACGTCGCCGGTCCCGGTGTCGACGGTCTCGAGCACGGAGTGCACGAGCGTGCCGAAGGCCGGGCCGACCGGCAGGTCCGCCATCGGCGACGAGATCGGCTCGACCTCGTCGGCGACCTCCGGCACGCCGCCCTCGTCGTCGGGGTCGGCCTCGTCGGCGAGCGTGCGCTCCTCGGGCTCGCTGCCGACCGGCCCCGGTCCGTGGGCACCGACGGTGAGCGAGGAGTACGACGAGCGGCGCCACGCCAGGTCGAGGGGGCGGTCGAACGGGGCGGCGGCGAGCGCGTGGGCGGCGCCGGCGGCCGGCACGTAGGGCACGGGCCAGCGGGGCTCGACGCGTTCGACGGCGATGTCCCCGTCGGACTCGTCGGCGAGGCCCTCGAGGTGCGCGAGCACGCGCTCGTCCTCCCAGACCGGGTAGGCGCGGTCGGGGCTGGTGCCGGGCGCGGGACGGCCGACGAACAGGCGGTGGACCGCCGAGGGCTTGGTGTTCGTCGACGGCGCCCACCAGCACACGACCTGCCCCTGGGCGCGGGTCAGCGCGACGTAGAGCAGCCGCAGGTCCTCGCCGTCGTCCTCGTCGCGGGCGGCGGCAACGTGGTCGCGCCAGGCCGGGTCGGTCTCGCCGCCGACCGCGCGCACCCGCTTCCCGTGCTCGTCGTGGTGGGTGACGACCCTCGGCTCGTCGGAGACCCAGCGGTCCCACCCGAACGGCACGTAGACCACCGGGTACTCGAGCCCCTTGCACTTGTGGATCGTCAGCACCTGGACCGCGCTCGCGTCGGATTCGAGACGCCGGCTGCGCTCGGGCCGCAGCTCGCCGGTGCCGGCGGCGGCCTCGGCCATGCGCGCCCGCAGCCACTCGACGAGCGCGACCACGCCGAGGCGCGACTCGGCCGCCGCCGCGTGCAGGACCTGACCGATGTGGCGGACGTCGGTGATGCGCCGCTCGCCGTCGACGCGCGCGAGCACCCGCGCCGCGAGGCCCGTCTCGGCCGCGACCGCCTCGAGGAACGCCGCGACCCCGCGGTCGTGCAGCACCGCACCCCAGCGCCGCAGCGCGGCGCCGACCTCGGGGAGCACCGTGTCGGCGTGCGCGTCGAGGTCGGCGGCGGCGTGGCCGAGGAACACGGTGAGCGCGGCCGCCCGCACCCGCGTCGGGCGCCCCGGCTGCTCGACGGCCTCGAGGAGCGTGAGCCACTCCTCGGCGCTCTCGGTGGTGAACACGCTGGTGGCGCCCGCGAGCACGGACGGGATGCCGGCCGCGGTGAGGGCCTCGCGCACGAGGCTGGCGTTGGCGTTGGTGCGCACGAGCACGGCGATGTCGCCGGGCCCCAGCGTCGGGTCCTCGCGCCCGTCCTCCCAGCGGGAGTCGGCGGCGACCAGCTCGGCGATGTCGGCGGCGAGGTCGGCGGCGACCTTCTCGCGCACGCCCCCGACGATCGGCAGGCTGCTCCTGTAGGTGCTGCGCAGGCCCTCGCGGGGCAGCACGCGCAGCCGGAACGGCGCCGGCCGCGGCGCCCCGACGAGCCGGCGCTGCGGGTGGGCGGAGGCCACCGGCGGCACGACGATCTTCTCGTCGCCCAGCGCCGCGCCGTTGAAGATCTTCTCGAGCGCCCGGACCAGCGGCGCGTCGCTGCGCCAGTTGGTCGCGAGCCCCGACTTCGTGCCCGCCGAGTCGACGGCCTGCAGGTAGCTGACGACGTCGGCGCCGCGGAAGGCGTAGATCGCCTGCTTGGGGTCGCCGATGAACGTCAGGGCGCTGTGCCCGTGGAAGGCGACGCGCAGGATCTCCCACTGGATCGGGTCGGTGTCCTGGAACTCGTCGACGAGGACCACCGAGAACCGGTCGCGCAGCCGCGCGCAGGCCGCCTCACCCAGGCTCCTGTTCGTCAGCGCGGTGCGCAGCCGGGTGAGCATGTCGTCGAAGGTGAACAGGCGCCGCCGCCGCTTGCGCCGCTCGACCTCCTGGCGCACGGCGCGCGCGAACGACGCCCGCGCGCCGGCGGGGCCCTCGATGTCCTGCTCGGGCGCGATCCCGGCGGACGGGTCGTTGACGACGGCGCGGCCGATCTCCAGCGCGACGGTGCGGTCGAAGTGGGGCGCGGGCGCGCCGGGCACGGCGTACTTGCGCAGGTAGAAGTCGTCGACGACCTCGGTGACCACGTCGTCGATGCGCTCGACGAACGTGCCGTCGGGATCGGTGTCGCCGACGATGCCCAGCCCGGTGAGCATGTCCTGGCAGAACTGGTGGGTGGTCGCGATCGTCGCGGCGTCGAACCCCGCGAGCGCCGCGGTCAGCCGGGCGCGCCGTTCCGCGACGATGTCGTCGTCGGCCCGCGCCAGGTGCTGCGTGACGGGGTCCTTCTCGTCGAGGCGCGCCGCCTCCGGGTCGGCCAGCCCGCGCTCGGTGCGGACGAACCGCTCGCGGACGCGTTCGCGCAGCTCGCGGGTGGCCTCGCGCCCGAAGGTCACGAGCATGACCTGCGGCAACGTGGCGTGGCCCTCGGCGACGTAGCGGGCCGCGAGCGCGGCGATCGTGAACGTCTTGCCCGTGCCGGCGCTGGCCTCGAGCACGGTGGTGGCGGTGGGCAGCGGGCCGCAGACGTCGAACGAGGTCGGCGCCTCGAGGGTCGCGGTCACCGGGACGCCATCTCCTCGACCTCGCGCAGCGGGGTCCACAGCCGCGTCGCGAGCCCGGCGAAGCGGCTCGGGGCGTCCCCGTCGGCGGGGCCGACGAGGTCGTCGAGGGCGCGCCGGCGGCCCCACACCAGCACGTGCGCGGGGTCGTCCTGCTCGGCGCCGTAGCGGTCGGTCCACCGGTCGCGGGCGCGGTTCATCGCCGCGACGTCGCCCTTCGTGGCCCGCGCCTGCGCGTACGCCTCCGACGTCCGGCACATCAGCGGCAGCGGCTCGAGCATCCCGTCGGCGTGCAGCGCGAGGAGGTCGGCGAGGACCTTCTGCGCCACCTCGGGCTCGAGCGGGCCGAGCGTCGACATCGCCGTCGGGGCGTCGCGGCCGCCGCGTCCGACCGTGACCGCCCGCCACGGCCGGTCGGGGTGCGCGGCGGTGAGCGCGAGCAGGCCCACCCACGCCCGCAGCCGGTGCTTCGGCGCGAGCCGCGAGAACGTCACCGTCACCAGCGTCGTGTCGTGCACCCCGCCGACCGACCCGACGAGGCCGTCGGTGGTGATGTCGACGTCGACCGCGGCGGTGCTGCGCAGCTCGGCGACGGCCCGGGTCAGCGGCTCGGCCTGGCCGCCGAGCTCCCGGACGAGCCGGTCGCCCAGCGGGCCGGGCGGGAGCTCGCCGCGCCGGCGCTCGCCCTCCATGCAGGCGGTGACGTCGCGGCCGGCGAGGCGGTCGCGCAGCAGGCGCTCGCCGATGGCCCAGCGCGCCAGCCCGTCGGGCTCGACCGGCACCGCCTCGACCGTCTCCTCCTCCTCGCCGCGGGCGAACACCCCGAGGCGCTGGCGCAGGAACGCGCGCACCGGGTGCTCGACGAACCGGGCGAGGTCCTCGAGATCGAGCACCTCGCGCGCCCGGGCGGGCAGCGGGCCGGGCAGGAACGGGACGGGCGCGGTCCGCTCACGGCGCAGGGCCCGCGTGCCCGCCAGCGCCGCGCCGTCGAAGGAGAAGGGGCCGTCGGCGTCGAAGTCGCCGGCGTCGAACGGCTGCAACGGGTTGCGCCGCGTGAGGTGGTCGCGGGCGCGCCGGCCGTCGCCGAGGTCGAAGCTCGCGTCGAGGGTGTCGAGCAGCTCGCCGATCGGCACCGCCGGCGGCCGGTCGGCACCCGTGCGCTCGTCGGCGCCGGAGTGGACGACGACGAGGTGGTCGGTGGCGGCGACGATCGCGTCGAGCAGCAGCTGGCGGTCCTCGGCGGCCGGGTCGCGCTCGCCGACGCGCGGGTCGCGCGCCAGGACGTCGTCGCCGTCCGCCCGGGTCTCGCGGGGGAACACCTGGTCGTCCATGCCGAGCAGGCACACCACGCGGTGGGGCACCGAGCGCATCGGCATCAGCGTCGCGACGGTGAGCGTGCCGGTGCGGAAGTTGGCGCGCGTCGGGCGTCCGGCGAGCCGGTCGGCGAGGACCGCGCGGACGTCGTGCAGCGTCATGGCGGGGTCGTGCAGGGCGCTCTCGAGCACGGCGGTGAGCTCGCCGCGGGCCTGCGCGAGCTGCCAGGCGTCCGCGGGGACGGTCGCGGTGAGCCCGTCGAGCCCGAGCCGCAGGGCGTCGATCCACGCGGAGAGGGGCTTCTCGCCGCGCAGGCCCTCGATCACCGCGCCGACCCGGTCGGCCAGCTCCCCGAGCCGCCCGACCCGCTCGACGTCGCCGGAGTCGACCTCGTCAAGCGGCAGCGCGTCGCCCAGCCAGTCGCCGCCGTCCGCGGACATCGCGACACCGACCAGCAGCCGGTCGAGCCCCTGGGACCAGGTGTTGTCGGGGAACCGGGCGAGGGAGAACGCGGCGCGGTGGGGCGCGTCGAGCCCCCAGCGGACCCCGGAGCGCTCGGCGAGCTCGCGCAGGCGCGGGAGGTCCTCGTCGTCGAAGCGGAAGCGGCGCCGCACCGGGTCGGACTCGGCGAGGTCGAGCAGCTGGGACGCGGTGACGCGCGCGTCGGCCAGGTCGAGCAGCGTCGCGAGCGTCCCGAAGAGCGGGTTGACCTCGCGCAGCGAGCGGTCGGCGAGGCGGACCCGCAGCCGGTGACCGGGGTGCGCCGCCTCCTCGCCCTCGCCGGGCCCGAAGGAGGCGGTGACGAGCGGCGCGAACGTCTCGATGTCGGGGCACAGGACGATGACGTCGCGCGGCTCGAGGGTCGGGTCGGCGCGCAGCAGGCCGAGGATCGTCTCGCGCAGCACCTCGACCTGGCGGTCCGGCCCGTGGCAGCGGTGGATGCGGATGCTGCCGTCGTCGGTCGCGGGTTGCGCCGAGGGCGCGCGGTCGTGGCGCAGGTCGTCCTGGAGGCGGGCGAGGAGCGTCCTCCCCGGCGCGTCGAGGGCGTGGTGGTGGTCGGTGTACGGGAGGCGCGTGAGACGCAGCTGCAGTTCGCGGACGTCGCGCCCGAGGCTCGCGAGCAGGGGGTGGGCGACGCTCTCGGCGCTCGTGTCGTCGGCGCGCCGATCGGCGTCCCGCCGCTCGAGATGCGTCCAGAGCGCCGGCGAGGGGTGCGGCAGCCAGAGGTGCACCTCGTGGTCGACGGCGAGCGCGTCGAGGACGCCGAGCTCGGTGTCGGAGAGGCGGGTGGCGCCGAAGAGACTCACGCGCGTCGGGAAGCCGGTGGGGGGCGCGATGTGGGCGACGGTCTCGGCGGGGCTGCTCGCGGCCAGGCGCGTCCGCAGGCGGCGCCACAGCTCGGGCTGCCAGCGCAGGTCGTCGGGCGTCCCCGCGTCGTCACCGGCCGCCCAGGCGCGGACCAGCGCGGGCCGGTGGTCGGCGTAACGGGTGAACAGGCGCGCGAGGTGGCGCGCAGCGGCGAACCGTCGCCCGCGCCGCGTGCCGGTGGTGTCGCCGACGACGCCGAGGAACGTGCCCAGCGGGGCGCACCAGGGCTCCTCGGCGCACTCGTCGATGGTCTCCAGCAGCGGCCAGACCAGCCGCTCGGGCCGCCACGGGTCGTCGTCCGGGAGGGCGAGCACCCGGGCCACGACCTCGCCGGGCGAGGGGAACACGACGTTGGCGCACACCCCGTCGTCGCCGCCCGTGACACCCAGCCGGTGGGCCAGACGCTGGGCGAGCCACCGCTCGATCCCGCGCGTCGGCACCGCGACGAGCTCCGGCTCGAAGGGGTCGTCCAGCGGGTCGGCGAGGACGTCGGCCAGGGCCTCGACGAGCCGGTCGGCGCGCTCGGCCCGGTGCACGTGGAGCACCCCCGCACCTCCCGATCTCGCTGTGGCGCCGACGCTAGACGAGGGGTCCGACGGCGTTCGTGTCCGGGGACCCGTGTCGCTTGACCTCGACCGCTGTCCAGCGTCGAGCCTCGGGGCATGGACGTGGTGCAGGTCGAGAGATTCGGTGGACCCGAGGTGCTGCGGGCCGCGACCGTCGCGGACCCGTCGCCGGGAGCGGGCGAGGCGGTGATCGAGGTGACCGCCTCCGACGTGATGTTCCTGGACACGCTGCTGCGCGCCGGGTGGGGCGAGGACTTCTTCCCCGTCCGCCCGCCCTACGTGCCGGGCAGCGGGGTGGTGGGCCTCGTCGACGGGCGGCGCGTCGTCGCCGACACCAAGCAGGACGTGGGCGGCTCCGAGATCCCTGTCGGCGGCTACACCTCGCGGGCCGTCGTGGCGGAGTCGGAGCTGATCCCGGTGCCGGCGGCCCTGACCGATCAGCAGGCCGTGGCGCTGCTGCACGACGGTCCGACGCTGCAGTCGTTGCTGTCCGACGTCGGCGCTCCTCGGCGGGTGCTCGTGGCCGCCGCGGCCGGGGGCGCCGGGGTCCTGCTGGTGCAGGAGCTCGCTGCTCGCGGCGTGCACGTCGTGGCCGCGGCACGCGGGGAGGCGAAGACGTCGCTGCTGCGCTCGCTCGGGGTGGCGGAGGTCGTCGACTACGGGTCCTCGTCGTGGACGTCCCGGGTGGCGCCGGTCGACACCGTGCTCGACGGGGCGGGCGGCGCGCTGGGCCGGGCCGCGTTCGAGCTGGTCGCCGATGGCGGCCGCTTCGTGTCGTACGGGACGGCGGGCGGGGAGTTCGCCGCGCCCGACCCGGCCGTCGCTGCCCGTCGGGGCGTCACCGTGGGCGGCCTGACCGACCTGCCCCGGCTGACGCGCGCCCGCCGGCGCGCCCTGGTGGAACGGAGCCCGGCCGAGGCGGCGGAGGGGCGGTACCGGCCGGTGATCGGGCAGACGTTCCCGCTGGCGCGTGCGGCGCAGGCGCACGCGGCGATCGCGGCGCGCGAGGCGGTCGGGAAGACGCTGCTGGTGCCGTGAGGGGCGGTGATCGCGACCCCGGTGACGGGAGCGGGCAGATCCGACCGGTTTCGTCACCGGGACGGTGATCTCGGGCGAGGGGAGGACGCGCCTGGTGGGTCGTGCAACCCGTGTCCTCGGACACGGGTTGCGGGAGCTACTCGCCGGGGAGGGGAGGGAGCGCGGCGACGAGGAGCTGCCCAGCCCGCTCGGCCTGCTCGCAGGCGCTGCGCGGATCGCTGGCGGTCGAGTCGGACACGAATCCTTGCCCGATGGCAGTGCCGACGGTGACGGTGCAAGTCGTCGAGTCGGGGTAGCTCTGCTCACTAGTAGCCGGCAGGCCAGCAACTTGGATCGGCGTGAACACCGCGAACTGGCGCGTCCGATACGTGTCCACGAGAACGTCTCGATCGGCGATGACGATGATCGTGAGATAGCGAGCGCCATCAGCCGATCTCCAGTCGCAGGCGCGGTCCCCGGTCTGCAGAGTCTTCGGGCGTCCGTTCGCCGTCATCCCGATATCGGCCAGGTCGGCAGCAGTCAACGCCAGACACGGATCGCTCTTCTGTCGGACATCTCGAGGCGCCGCCACCAGTGGGGCCCCGAACCGATCGGCGGTCGGCGAAGGCGCCGGAGCGGCCGGAATGCCGCAGGCGGCGACCAGTGCGACAGCGAGGGCCGCGAGCCCTAGGAGCCGGCTCACGACGAGATCGACAGCCCGGAGTTCGCGGCATCGTCGGCTTCTTCATAGGCGGCGAAACCCTCGCGCAGCGAGAGGATCATCCGCTCGAGCTCTGCGATGCCGGCCTCCAGCGCGTGTTGGAGTGAACCTGGCCCGCCCGTCGCCTTGAGGCCGAGGACATGAGCGGCATCCCGACTGACCAGATCGTTCGTCGGCGGGTCGACATGGCCCAGCTGAGTCGCCTCCTGCCGGATGCTCCTCAACTCTTCGAGCGCTCCTTGCAACTCCCGGATCGCTTCGGGCGCACGGGTGATGTCGACGTCGAACGATCCGCCACCGACGGGCACCGGTTGCGTCATGACGGCCCCTCCCGAACGTCGCCGACCCGCGAGCACGCTAGCGACGAGGCCCGCCGCGCGGGTGCGGATCCGCGGAGATCGACGCTCACCTCTCCGCGTCGTGCACGAGCAGCGCGATCTGGGTGCGGTTCTCCAGGTCCAGCTTCGCGAGCACGTGCGACACGTGCGCCTTGACCGTCGACAGGCTCATGGACGCCTCGGACGCGATCTCGGCGTTGGACCGCCCGCGCGCGATCGCCACCGCCACGTCGTACTCCCGCTCGGACAGCGCGCGCAGGGCGTCGCGGGCACGCTCCCGCTCGCCCGCGTCGGCGCCGGCCTGGTCCATGAGCCGCCGGGTGACCGTCGGCGACAGCATCGGGTCGCCCGCGGCCACGCGCTGCACGGCCTCGACGATCTCGGCCGGCGGCGTGTCCTTGAGCAGGAAGCCACCGGCGCCGGCGCGCAGCGCGTGCAGGACGTTCTCGTCGCTGTCGAAGGTCGTCAGGACGAGGACCTCGGGCGGGTCGGGGCGCTCGCGCGCCCGCCTCGTCGCCGCAAGGCCGCCGAGGCGGGGCATGCGCAGGTCCATCAGCACGACGTGCGGGGCGTGGGCGTCGACGAGGGCCGGCACCTCGTCGCCGTCGGTCGCCTCGCCGGCCACGCGGATGCCGTCCGCGCCGTCGAGCATCATCGTGAGCGCACTCCGCACGAGGGCGTCGTCGTCGACCACCAGCACACGGATCTCCGGGGCGCTCACTCCGGCCACGGTAGTTCCGCGAGCAGGCGGAACTCGCCGTCGGCGGTCCGCCCGTGCTCGAGACGGCCACCCACCGACGCGGCGCGCTCGACGAGCCCCACGAGACCGGTGCCGCGCCCGTCGGGCGCCACCGCGCCGACCGGCAGGCGGTTGACGACCTCGACCCGCAGCACCTCGCCCTCCGCCCCCGCGACGACCACCGACACCGGCACCCCCGCCGCGTGCTTGCGCGCGTTCGTCAGCCCCTCCTGCACGATCCGGTAGGCGGTGCGGCCGAGCGTCTCGGGCGGATCGCCCTCCACCGACGAGGACAGCGACACCGACAGCCCCGCCTCCCGCGACTCCTCGACCAGCGCCGGGAGGTCCGCGGACGTCGGCTGCGGGCGCGCGTCGCCGGAGACGCCGACCAGGTCGTCCGCGCGCAGCACCCCGATCACCTCCCGCAGCTCCTCCAGCGCCTGGTGCGCTCCGGCGCGGACGACGCCGGCCGCGCGCGCGATCTGCTCGGCGGGCGCGTCGGGCCGGTACTCCAGCGCGCCGGCCGACGCGGCGACCAGCGAGAGCCGGTGACCGAGCACGTCGTGCATCTCGCGGGCGATCGTCGCGCGCTCCTGCCGCCGGGCCGCGGCGATCCGCGCCGCCTGCTCCGCCTCGGCGCGTCGGCGCTCCTCCTCGCGGGCGGCCGTCCGCAGCCGCACCAGCGCACCCCAGGCGACCAGGGCGGCGTGGGTGACGACGTCGATCACCAGCAACCAGCCGTAGGGCAGCCCGGGGATCGGACGGACGAGGCCCTGCACCGCGTGGGCGACCGCGCCGGCCGCCCCGACCGCCACCGCAGTCGCCAGCGGCCGGACGGTCGCCACCCGCAGCACGCCGATCGTCGCGGCCGGGGTCGCCGCCGGCGAGAACGCGGCCAGCACCGCCATCGCCAGCGCCCCGGCGACGGGCCGCCGGATGAGCAGCGGCACCAGCGCGCAGGCGACGAGCGTGGCGCCGGCGTCGACGACGATCGCGAGCGTCGACCCGCGGATGTCCGTCCGGCTGATCAGGGTCAGGCCGCCGAGGACCAGCACCACGGCCCCCGTCGTCCACGCCGCCCACCGCTCGGCGGACCGGTCGGGCGGGCAGGTCGCGTCCACGGGCCGGGACACTAGGTCGGTCGCGCGGCAGGGCACATCCGACCGAAGTGCAGGCCGACCCCGACCTCCGGCCACCGCCGCGCGCCCACGCCCGACGCGACCGGCCGCGGCGACCTGGCGCCGGCTCAGCCCTGACGCGCCGCGTTGGCGTGGACCGCGTCGTGGACGTACTGCGCGAGCCCGGTCGCCTGCTCCTCGTAGGTCCTCGCGAAGCGCTCGTCGTTCACGTACATCTCCGAGATGCACGCGTGGAACTCCGGCGAGCAGTCGAAGAACCACCGCGCCATGTGCTGCCGGTGGGCCTCGGCGACGTCCATGGCGCGCTCGCCGTCGGCCGGCTCGCCGGCCTGCAGGGCGGCGACGAAGCGGGCGTTGACGTCGTCCATCTCCGCCTTGATCGCCTCCCAGTCCGCCTTCGTGTACTGCGCCGTGCGCTGCTGCGACTGGCGCCACGCCTCGGTGTCGCCCCGGCGCTCCCGCGCCTCCTGCTGGTACTCCTCCTTGAAACCCTCGCCGAACAGCTCCCGCTGCTCGTCGGGCGTGAGCTGGATTCCGGACACCTCTGCCTCCAGGGCTCGGTCGATGGCCGTGACGAGCTCGGCGAGCTCGTCCAGCCGGGACATGACCTCGGCCCGTTGCCGGCGCAGGTGCGCGGCGACGTCGGCGTCGGGGTCGTCGAGGAGCACCGCGGCCTCCTCGAGCGAGAACCCGAGCCGCCGGTACACGACGACGTGCTGCAGGCGCACGAGGTCCTCCTGGGTGTAGAGCCGGTACCCCGCCGCACTGCGACGGCTCGGGCGCAGCAGCCCGATCTCGTCGTAGTGGTGCAGGGTCCGGATCGTCACCCCGGAACGCTCGGCGACCTGACCCACCGTCCAGGTGGTCGTCCCCGCTGCCGTCTCGGTCATGGGAACCACCCTCGGCCCTTCCGTCGCGTGAGGGTCAAGTCTCCCGCACGAACCCGATGAGACGGGGCACGAGGACGTCCGGACGGAAGTCGCCGACGACGTCCTGCTCGGGCTCGCCGTACATCGCCAACCGCTCGACCTCGCAGTGCTCCATCACGTCGGCGATGTAGGGGTCCGAGAGCTCCCAGTGGCGCACGATCGCCGCGGAGTCGGGGTAGAGCTGGAAGCTGTGGGCGAGCAGGTGCTCCTCGTCGACGAACACCTGGACCGCGAGCTGCGGACCGTGCTCCTCGACGAACGCGACGGCCCGCTCGACCGCGGCCCGGAACTCCGCGACGTGGCCCTCGGTGATCCGCATCGTGTTGTGCAGCAGCAGGGGCGCGTGCCGGGTGGACCTCACGACGCCTCCCCGGGCAGCAGGAGCGTCGAGTCGCCGAACTCGTGCCAGAGGTAGCGCGCGGCGACCGCCGCCGCGTACGTCTCCCCGACCAGCGCCGGGCCGGCCACCGCCTCCAGGAGCGCGAGGTGGCTCGCCTCCGGCTCGTGGAGGCCCGAGATGAGGCCGGTGATCGTGCGGGCCGGACGGTGGGCGCCGAGGACGAGGTCGGTCCACCCGTGTCCCGGAGACACGGTTCCGTCGGGTGCGGCGACGGTCTCCAGCGCGCGCACCACCGTCGTCCCGACCGCGACGACCCGTGACCGGGCCTCGTGCGCCGAGTTCACCAGCCGTGCCGTGGCCGCCGGCACCGCGTAGGGCTCGGGCGAGGGCGGCTCGTGCTTCTCGGGGCTGGACACCCCGGCGTGCAGCACGAGCGGCGCGATCGTGATCCCGCGCGCCATCAGCCGCACGAGCAGGCGCTCGGACAACGGTCGGCCCGCGCTCGGCATCTCCGCGCTGCCCGGGACGGTGGCGTAGACGGTCTGGTGATCCGCGAGCGGGAACCGGCCGGCGAGGTGCCCGTAGGCGATCGGGCGGCCGTAGGTCGCGAGGTACCCGGCGAGCCCGACCGGCGGCCACGGGCGCGCCCGCCAGAGCCGCCGCGGCGCGTGCCCGTCCGGATAGGGCGCGATGAGCGTGAGGACGAGCCCCGGCGGGCCGAGCCGGTCGCCGGCGGCGACGTCGGTCTCGGGACCGTCCGGACGGCGCGGCTCGACGACCCAGTCGCCGTCGTCGAGCGCGGTCGCGACGTGCAGGGTCATCGCCCGCCCGTCGTCGTGGCGGACATCGAGGGCGGCCGGGAGCGTCGCGGAGGTGTTGACGACGAGCAGGTCGCCGGGGTCGAGGATCTCCGCGAGCTCGTCGAAGCGGTGGTGCTCGACCGCCCCGGGGCGCGCCACGAGCAGGCGCACCCCGTCGCGGGCGAGCCCGCGGTGCTCCGGCGGCTCGTGCGCCTCGCCGCGGGGCGGGAGGACGAACCGGGTCGACGGCAGCACCATCACGACGTCACCGCCGGGGTCAGGTCGGCGGCGCGGTAGCGGCCGCTGGGGTGGTCGCCGTCGATCAGCGCGCGCAGCGCGGGCACGACGGTCGCGGGCTCGGGGCGGTCGCTGATGTCCTCGCCCGGGAAGGCCTCCTGGTGCATGACGGTGCGCATGTCGCCGGGGTCGACGACGTGCACGCGCCACTGCGGGTTCTCGACGGCCAGCACGGCGCCGAGGTGCTCGAGCGCGGCCTTCGAGCTGCCGTAGCCGCCCCAGCCGGCCATCGCCTCGGCGCCGGCGTCGGAGGTGATCGCGAGGATCCTGGCGCCGGGCCGCAGCAGCGACCGCAGCGCCTGCACCAGGCCCAGCGGGGCGAGGACGTTGACGCGGTAGACCTGCTCGAGGACGTCGAGCGGGTAGTCGGCGAGCTCCGGCTGCGGGCTGGGGCCGAGCAGGCTCGCGTTGAGGACGAGCAGGTCGAGGCCGCCGAGGTCGTCGGCCGCCTCGGCGAGCACGGCGCGGTGCGCGGGGTCGGCGACGTCGCCGGGGACGTCCACCACGCCGGGCAGGCCGGCGACGGCGCCGGCGAGCTGATCGCCGTGCCGCGCGTCGACGACGACCCGCCACCCGGCGGCGGCGAGGTCGGCCGCGAGCGCGAGCCCGAGTCCGCGGGAGGCGCCGGTGATGAGTGCGGTGGGTTGCTGAGCGTTCATGTGCTCGACCGTGCGACCTGCACGAAGGTCGAGGTCAAGCACCGGTCTCCCGAAATCGCACCCGGGGCGGAACCGCAGGTGCCACCCTCCGGGCATGGCCGGTGGCTACGCGGTGGATCTCGACGCCCTCCACCGCGCGGCCCAGGGGGTGCGGGCCACGGTCGACCAGGTCGGGGGCACCCGGCTCGACGGCGTCGGGACGGCCGCCGGCCACGAGCGGCTCGGCGCGGCACTCGCGGAGTTCGCCACGCGATGGCAGCGGGGCGTGGAGGCCCTCGTCGAGGACGGCCGGGCGGTCGCCGACCGGCTGGGCGCCGCCGAGCACGGCTATCGCCGCGCCGAGTCGGGCGCGGTCCGCCGCCTCGACGGCCTGCTCCGGGGCTCCGGTCCGGACCCGGGTGGTGGTGGATGACGGAGCTGGGGGTCACCGAGGACCCGGTGGCACTCGTCCCCGGCAACCCCGTCGTCCTCCGGACCGCCGGCGAGACCTACCGCCGCTACGGACGGATGCTCGCCGACGCCGCGGGCGGGCTCGGCCGTCTGGGCTCGCCGGAGGGGTGGTCCGGGCCGGCGGCGGACGGCTTCCGCGCCGCCTTCGCGCCCGAGCCCCGGCGATGGCAGGACGCCGCCACGGCGTTCGGCGACGCCGCCCGCGTCGTCGACGACCACGCCGACGCGATCGAGTGGGCGCGCGGACGGGCCGGTGAGGCGGTGGCTCGCTGGCGGGAGGGCCGGGCCGCGTCGAGCGCCGCGCGAGCACAGTACGACCAGGCCGTCGCCGGCGGCGCCGTGCCCGTGCCCTTCGTCGACCCCGGTGAGAGCGCACGCGCCGATGCGCAGGCGGTGCTGGCGGACGCGCGCCGCCAGGTACGCGCATCCGGGGACAGGTCGGCCGCGGCCGTCACCGCTGCGTGCGGCGCCGCGCCTGCCGCGCCCGGGTTCCGGGGCCGGATCGCCGACGGCGCGGGGGCCGTCGCCGCGGGGCTCGGCAACGCGAGCGCGTCGGTCGGCAACGCCCTGCTCGACCACCCCGCGAACGTGGCGGCGATGCTCGGCGGGGGCGCGCTCGCGGGTGTCGGTGCCGTCGGTGTGGCGGGCGCGGCCGGCGCCACCGCCACCGGCGTCGGCGCTCCCGTCGGCGTCCCGCTCGGCGGGCTCTCCGCGGCCGGCGTCGCGACCGGGGCCGCCATCGCCGGCCTCGGTGCCGCCGACACCGTCCGGCACGCCCTCACCGACGACCGCGTCGCACCGTTCACCGTGGCGACGGACGCGGACGCCGACGAGGCCGCACCGTTGTCGCCTCCGGACCGCATCACGACGGTGGGCGACCCGGGAATCAACCCCAACGTCCGACAGCTGGCGGACGATCAAGCCGTACGCGAGTTCTACGACGAGCTCGCGGAGGACGGCACACCCGTCACCTGGGATGGGTACCGCGGAACCTCGGTACGCCTCCCGGACGGCACGGAGATCGGTCTCCGGGGTCTGTCGAACTCCGGTGGGACGACAATGGACGCGAAACTCCCGAACGGAGAGCAATGGAAGGTCCACATCCCCCGACGCTGACCGAACAGGACGGCGCCGCGCAGATCCTGCTGCGCGGCATCGACGACTGGGTCAGCCTCGCCGAGGCCCGCTTCGTGGTCCACCTCGCCGACGGCACTGACGTGCCGTACCGGGACCGCGACCCCGTGACCCTCCGTGAGGCGACGTTGGACGCGATCGCGATCCTGCTCGACAACGACCTGGCACGAGCCGGCGCGCTGGGCGAGGAGTTCGAACCCTGGAATCTCGCTCCGGACGACGCCATGTCACGGCTCCGCCGGGAGTGGTGGGACCCGGAGAAGGACCTCGTCCCCGGCAACATCTGCTGGCTGGAGAACACCCCGGCCGGGACCGAGGTCGGCCTGGCGCTCGAGGCCGCTCGCGGTACTTGAGTCCGGACCCGTTCCTCCCGACCCCGGACCGCAGTAGCGTCGCCGGTCACGGAGCCAGGGCGGTCGGGCATGGACATACGAGAACTCCGCTATGTGGTGACCCTCGCGGAGGAACGGCACTTCCGGAAGGCGGCGGAGCGGCACTACATCGCTCCCCAGGCCTTCGGTCGGCGTGTCCGCGCCCTGGAGAAGGAGGTCGGCGCGCGGCTGTTCGACCGCACCAGCCGGCGGGTCGAGCTCACCGCCGCGGGTGCGCGGCTGGTCGAGCGGGCCCGCGACGTGCTGGCCCGTGTCGACCACCTCGCCGCCGCCGTCCGCGACGCGCCGCCCGCGCCCGACGACGCCGTGGTGCGGGTCGGTGTCCTCGGCTTCGGGGCGGCCGACCGCTGGCCCGACCTGCGCGAGCTCGTCCGCGCCCAGCTCCCGGGGCGCACGCTCGTGCACATCGAGCTGGACTGGGACACGCAGTACGAGGCCGTGCGTGACGGGGACGTCGACGTCGCCGTCATCCACGACGTCGGGCCGGTGGAGGGCGTGCGCCTCGACCGGCTGTTCGTCACCCCGCGGGTCGCCGTCGTCCCCGCCGCCTCGCCCTTCGCCGACGCGGACCGCCTCGACGAGGACGACGTCGAGGGCCACCCGTGGGTCGCGCCCGCGGGCCGTCACCCCGGCCTCGGCGCCTGGGCCGGGTTCACGGGCCAGGCGTCGCGGCGCAGCCCGGTCGTGCGCACCCCGGCGGCGATCCCCGCCGCCGTCGCCACCTCGGGGATGCTCGGGGTCCACGGCGAGCTCGCGCGACGCTTCTTCCCCCGCCCCGACGTGTGCTTCGTGCCGCTCGCGGGCCCGGAGGCGCAGGTCTCGGTGGCCACGCGCGCCGACGACGACTCGCGCACCGCCGTCGCGTTCCGCCAGGCCGCCGGGCTGCTCGCGACCTGACCGTGTCAACCCCGGATCGCAACCGAACCGGCACGTGATCCGGGTCGCGGTCCGCGCCACGGTGGGCACGACAAGCTCGACGACCCCCTCGACGATGTGGGAGGCCCACCATGGCCCGCCGGCTCAGCGACCACTTCGGCCACCTGTTCCCGACCACCGCGGTGGGCTCCTACCCGCGGCCGAAGTGGAACACCTTCGACCTCGGCGGCGAGGACATCCGCGTGGCGATGCGCCGCGGCGACTTCGCCGAGGCCTACAGCGACGGCGTCCGCGCCATGATCGGCGACCAGGTGGACGCCGGCGTCGACCTGCCCACCGACGGCCACCTCTGGTACGACCGCCACGAGGGCTTCATCTCCTCGTTCCTGCTCTACCCGGCCTACCACCTCGACGGCATCACGGTGGAGCCCGCGCCCAACCACCTGTTCGACATGTTCGGCACCGAGACCGCCGCGCCGTTCGCCGGCACCTGGAGCGAGGTCGCCGTCGACGGCCCGATCGGGCGCGGCACCATGCACCTCGCCGACCTGTGGACCAGCGCCCGCGCCGTCAGCCCCCGCACCGTCAAGTTCTGCAGCGGCATGGGCCCGGCCAACCTCGCCGGCTGGCTGACCGACCGCCACTACCACGACAAGAAGGCCCTGTACCGCGACCTCGCGGCCGCCTACAACGCGGAGTTCAAGGACGCGGTCGCCGCCGGCGTGGAGGTGCTGCAGCTCGACGACGTCGGCTTCACCCTGCACCAGCCCGAGGACTACCCGCTGGTCGTCGAGACGCTCAACCAGGCGCTCGACGGCGTCGAGGCGCTCACGATCTTCCATATCTGCCACCTGGCCAGCGGCGTCCCCGTCGGCATCACCCCGTACGCGGGCTTCCACGAGCTCGTCGCGAACGAGCTGCAGGTCGACGCCGTCGAGTACGCCTTCGCCGAGACCGGGTTCCCGGACGACGACTTCGACCTGTGGTCGCGCTACCCCAGCGACAAGGGCATCGGCGTGGGGTGCATCGACATCAAGCGCCTCGTCGTCGAGACGCCGGACGCGATCGTCGCCGGCGTGCGCAAGGCCCTCGAGCACGTCTCGCCCGACCGCGTGCACCTGACCTCGGACTGCGGACTGTTCTCGCTGCCGCGTCCGATGGCGCGCGGGAAGCTGGTGTCGATGGCGAAGGCGGCCGAGCAGCTGCGGGCCGAGTTCAGCTGAGGAGGAGCGTTGCGCTGGAGCACGTACCGGACGACCGACGGGGACGAACAGGTCGGCCTCTGGCGGGGCGACCGGCTCCACCCCGTCCCGGGGACGTCGTCGCTGCTCGAACTGATCGCGCGCGAGCGGCTGGCGACGGCGGCCGAGCAGGTCGGCGAGCCGATCGACCCGAGCACCGTCGTCCTCCTCCCGCCGATCCCCCGGCCGCCGTCGATCCGCGACTTCATGGCGTTCGAGGAGCACGTCGTCACGGCCAGCGCGGCGATCGGGCTGACCGTCGACCCGCTCTGGTACCAGCAGCCCTGCTTCTACTTCACCAACCCGGCGTCGCTGCGCGGCCCGCACGACGAGATCCCGGTGCCGCCCGGGAGCGCCGCGCTGGACTACGAGCTCGAGATCGCGGCGGTGATCGGCCGGGAGGGGCGTGACGTGGCCCCGGCCGACGCGGCCGACCACATCGCGGGCTACCTGCTCTTCTGCGACTGGAGCGCCCGCGACCTGCAGGGCACCGAGATGAAGCTGAACCTCGGCCCGGCAAAGGGCAAGGACTTCGCCTCGAGCTGCGGGCCGTGGATGGTCACGCCCGACGAGCTCGTGCCGACCGCGGCGATGGCGGCCTCGGTGAACGGCCGGCCGTGCAGCGCGGGCCGTCTCGACGCCCTGTACTGGAGCTTCGCGCAGATGATCGCCTACGCCTCGCGCGGCACCCGCGTGGTGCCGGGCGACCTCATCGGTTCGGGCACGGTCGGCACCGGCTGCCTGCTCGAGCTCTCCCGGGTCCACGGCGGCGACGCCTATCCGTGGCTGCAGCCCGGCGACCGTGTCCACCTCGAGGCCGAGGGGCTCGGCGCCATCGACGCCGGCATCGTCCCGGGCCCGGCTCCCGTCCCGCTCCGACCGGAAGGCACCTCGTGAGCAGCAGCACCGTCGACATCACCGTGCCCGGACCCCCGCGGTGCGAGGAGGTCTCCGACGGCATCCACGCCTACGTCCAGCCCGACGGCACGTGGTGGATCAACAACACCGGGTTCGTCGTCGGGCCGCAGGGCGTGGTCGCGATCGACGCGTGCTCCACCGAGCGGCGCACCCGCGCGTTCCTCGACACGATCGCGTCGGTCACCGACCGGCCCGTGCGCACCCTGGTGAACACCCACCACCACGGCGACCACACGTTCGGCAACGCGCTCTTCGGCGGCGCCGCGATCGTGGCGCACGAGCGGACGCGCTCGGAGGCGATCGCGTTCGGCCCGGCGCGCGAGCTGCCCTACTGGCACAACCCCGAGTGGGGCGACCTCCCCCTCGACCCGCCGTTCGTCACCTACACCGACCGGATCGCCGTGCACGCCGGCGACCTGCGCGGCGACGTCCTGTACGTCGGCACCCCGGCGCACACGACCAACGACTCGATCGTCTGGTTCCCCGACCGCTCGACGCTCTTCTGCGGAGACCTGATCTTCAACGGCGGCACGCCGTTCCTGCTCATGGGCTCGGTGGCGGGCGCGATCGACGTGCTCGAGAACGTCATCGCGCCGCTGGAGGCGCAGACCGTCGTGCCCGGGCACGGCCCGGTGTTCCACGACCGCGCCCCGCTCGACGCGACGCTGGACTACCTGCGCTTCGTCCTCGACGTCGCCCAGCGCGGCCGCGCTGCCGGCGTCAGCCCGCTGCAGGCGGCCCGCGACACCGACCTCGGCCGGTTCACCGACTGGCCCGACGCCGAGCGCATCGTCGGCAACCTGCACCGCGCCTACGCCGAGCTCGGTGGGATGCGCAGCGAAGCGGAGCCGGACCCGTCGCCGGCGCTGGAGCGCGGCGGGCAGATCGACGTGTTCGGGGCGCTCGACGACATGGTGACCTACCACGGCGGCCCGCTGACCTGCTTCGCCTGAACCCAGCGCACCGTCGTCTCCACGCTCGGTTGCCACTCGCGGGGACGGTCTCGTAGAAGCTGTCCCGGGCGTCACCCCCGGGCCCGAAATCTCCTCCTGCCCGCCGGTTGCCATCCGCCACCGGCGTTCGTAGATGCTCGTGAGGACCCTGACAGAGGAGCAGTCATGAGCATCAGTAGGTGGTGGTCGCGGGTACGACCGCAGCAGTCGACGACGGACGAGCACGAGTCCGCAGCGGACGCGCTCGCGTTCCTTCCGCCCGAGGCCCAGGACGTGCTCGCGAGTCTTCACGGAGCGCCGCCGACCGTGTGCCAGGCGGTTGTTCAGCTCCTGCCACTCGGCTCTCGCATCGCACTGGAGCAGAACGGTCTCGCACGCCAACGGGACGTTCCCGGCGACCACTACCGGCTGGTGCTCACCTCCAAGGCCTTCGAAGTGATGGAGGTTGCCGCAGCGTGCGCGGAGGGCTACGACCTCGAGACCGACATCGAGGACGACGAGCTGGACCAGCGGGCGCGTGCAGCCCTTGTTGCCCGGTCCGCCACACGGGACCCGCGCACCTGATCGCCGGGCGAGCGCGCGTGCTCAGTCACCGGAGCTCTCGCGCAGGTGCGCGCGAAACCGCTCGAGGGCCTTCGCCACGCCGGTATGGCTGAGACCGCAGAGTTCGGCCACCCGCCGATTGCTGGGCACGTCCCCGGTCGTCTCGATCTGGTCCAGCAGGCAGGTGGCGACCCGGAAGGCCGTCGCATCTCCGCTCCTCCGCACAGCCGACAAGGCCGAGCGAACGAGATCCACCGTGGCGCGGCGCTCGAGTTTCGCCACGACTTCGGCATCAGCGAATTTCTCCGGCAGGTGCTCGGGCGAGACGGTGAACTCCCGCCCGTGCCGGGCGCTCTTGATGTGGTCGATCCCCCCGTGTCGCACAGCGGTCATGAGGTATCCCGGCACCTGCTCGGGGTCGACGCGCGCCTCGGCGACCTTACGCAGTACACCCACAACCGCGTCCGCCGCGATGTCACGCGCGTCGTCGTCTGCGATCGTCGGAAAGCGACGCCGCAAGTATCCCTCCAGAAACCGGAGAGCATCGGCCGTGAGGGCTCGGTCCGGGTCTGGACCGCCGGCGAGCGCCTTGCTGAAGTCCGCCAGACGATCCTGCGTCGCGAAGGGCCCCCTGCCGACCGGATTCTCGTCAGCCACGGACGTTCACCGCATCCTCCGCCATGGAGCGCGCGAATTCCTCGACCGCCGCTCTGACCGAATCGGCGGTGATGGGTCCTAGCCGGTACTGCCGTTCGCGCGCTCGGAGTTCCTCGGCGAGTTCCTGCCAGCTCACGGTGACCATCTCGTCGACCCCGCCCTCGAGCCGATCCAGGAAGTGGGTCACGGCCAGATACTGGAGCTTCTGCGCGGGGTGCAGCGGCCTGGCCGACCGCAGGGCGCCGAGGGCCTCACGCACGGCCGCGACCGACGACTCCGTCCCGAACGCACGTCGGACCAGATGACGATCCCGCGCCTCGGTGCGTGCGAGACTCGCCCTGTCCGACGAGCACGAGTGGCCGAAACCGCAGTCCTCCGACGCCCAGCAACCTCTGGCGATCATGCATTGCCGCTGCCGGATCGCCTCGTTGTCAGCGTCGCTCAGGAGAGCATCCGCGTTGATGGACCGGGGTTGCCGAGCGTAGACCGGCGCGATGAACTCGACCGTCGTGCGCCAGGCGATGCGCTGCACGCTCTGCGTCGGGAGGATCACACCGAAGGCGTCCGCGAGGTACCGCTCCACCGCTTGGATCAATTCATTGCACGCGTGTCGGACCGTGGCTTGATGGTGTCGGCGCATAACACGTACGGAGTAGGCGCGCGAGTTCACCCTCGCGACAGAGGCACGGACCCGACGCCGCGCGACATCTGATCTCCCTCCTGATTGCATCTCGGTCCGCCGCGCCTGAATATCCGTCAGCGCGAGTTCCCCCGTAGGAGACTGATCTTCTCCCATCGGCGGCCCCCCTTCGGACCGCACGTGCTCTATTGGGCAGTCCACCGCTCGGTGATACGGTACGCACACAACGACCGCGACGTGTTAACCCATAAGGGTGACCGTGTTGACCGGGGGCAGCTATGTCGTTGCTGGCAGCAATCATGACCTCCTCGGTCTTCGCATTCTTCGGTTTTCCATTTCGTTACTACGCCTGCTGGTGGTCGTTCTCCCGGCTCGGCTCGACGACGCTGGTCTTGGTCTATTTCTTCGTCGCCGGCGCCGGCGGCGGCTTTCTCGGCTGGCTCCTGGGACGGGCCGCGAACCTGCACCCCACGTCCAGCCTTGCTGCAGACGGCATCTTCTACGGCCTGGCGGGCGCCATCGCTCTGCGGGCCGACTTCGGACCACGGAAACGGCGATCACCGACGGACAGGACCGACCCGGTCCTTCAGGATGTGCGTTCGATCCTCGGGTTCGCGGTGACGTGGGTCGAAAAAGCCTTGGATGACCTGACGGAGATGAAGGCCGGCAACTGGCTGAACAGAATGACAGACGAGAACCTGAGCGAGCAGGCCAACGCGATCCAGTCCCGCATCAAAGGTCGATCCGACGTTCCCGCCAAGGCCAAGAAGCAGATGCGCGAACGGCTCGTCTCCAGCCTCGAGAGCCTCGGGTCCGCCAATGGCGCCGAGGCGCGTGGAGACATCGTGTGGTTCTGCGCCGAGTACTATTCGACTTCACACATCCCTCGTCTGGAGAGTCGATTGCGTCCGCAATCGCGCCGGGTATCGACCACGGCTTGAAACGAGAGGCGTGCTCCGACGAACCTCCAGCGACCGTCGTCCGACCCCCGGGGTCGGCTGATCGCACCGCGGGACACGGCGGAACCTCGCCCCGCGATGACCGTCGAAGGAGGTGACACCGCGACGACGAGCCAGTGGCCCGATCACCTCGACGCCAGGGCGCGGGCGGCGGCGCCCGCGACAACCCCGGCCGGCGGTGCCACCCTGAGGGATGTCCGCAGGGAGGCAGCGCATGACGACGATCTCCGGCGCGCGGGTGTTCGACGGGACCGATGTCCTCGGCACGGCGAGCGTGTCGTTCGAGGACGGCGTCATCACCGAGGTCCGCCCCGGATCGGACCACGACGGGGACGTCGACGGCCGCGGGATGACGCTGCTCCCGGGGCTCATCGACGCCCACGTGCACCTGCGCGGTGCAGGCAACCTCGGGCAGGACATGCGCTACGGCGTCACCACCGTGCTGGACATGTTCTCGGCGCCCCCGCAGTTCACCGCCATGCTGCGACGTCGCGCGGCGCGGCACACCGAGGAGGCCGACCTGCGCAGCTCCGGGCTCATGGCCGGCGCGGTCGACGGCTGGCCCGCGGTCATCCTGCCGCCCGACCCCTCGGGCTGGCGGATGCCCGGGCTCTCGGGTCCCGAGGACGCCGAGCAGTTCGTCGCCGACCGCGTCCGTGAGGGCTCCGACTACCTCAAGGTGTTCGTCGAGAACAGTGCCGACGTCGATCGGCCGGTGCTCAGCCCGGAGACGGTCGCCGCGGTGTGCGCGAGCGCGCGCTCGCACGGCCTGCAGACCGTCGCCCACGCGCCGACCCGCTGGGCTTTCCGCACCGCGATCGAGGCCGGCGTCGACGTCCTCACCCACGTCCCGCTCGACGGCCCGATGGACGACGACCTCGACCTCGCCGGCCTCGTCGTCTGCCCGACCCTGACGATGATGCGGGCCCGCGCCGACGCCCGGAGCACCGACGAGCTGCTCGCCGACCCGCGCCTGCTCGCCGGCCTCGACAAGGAGGTCACCGACGCGCTGCGCGCCGGCGACCGGGGCCACCTGCCGGTCAGCAAGCGCCCCGGCACCGACTACGCGCACGCCGCCGAGAACCTCGCGCGGCTGGCCGAGGGCGGCGCCACGGTGCTCGCCGGCACCGACGCCAACGACGTCCCGGGCCACGCGGCGGCCGTGCTCCACGGCGCGTCGATGCACCTCGAGCTCGCGCTGCTCGCCCGCGCCGGCATGACCCCGCGGGAAGTGCTGCGCGCCGCGACGTCGGTGCCCGCCGCCGTCTTCGGGCTCGCCGACCGCGGCCGCATCGCGCCCGGACAGCGCGCCGACCTGCTGCTCGTCGCCGGCGACCCGCTCACCGACATCACGGCGACCCGCGACGTGCGCGGCGTCTGGCGGTCCGGTGTCCGGTTCTCTGACGATCCCTAGCGCTCTCTCGCGTCCGCGCTAGACAGCGCGAGAATGGGCGAGGAACACGCGCATCCGGGTGTATCGGGCCGTCTCGCGATCACGCTAGACGACCGGAGACAGTCCGAGATCCGCCAGGACGGGCACGGTCATCGGCCTGAACCGCCGCCCGGTCGACCCCGAGGTCGTCGACCAGGAGCCGCTGCTCGACCTGCTCTCCAGCCTCCTGTCCTCGGTGCTCGAGGCCGACACGGCCGCGGTCGACTCGGCGCGGGCCCCTCGAGCGCGCGGTCAGCGAGAGCGAGTCCGACGCGCTGACCGGGCCGTGAGCCGCCGGACCTGCCGACGCTCTAGCCCGTGAGCTGGGCGGTCGCGGTCTCGGCGGCGTGGCGGATGTGCAGGACGCACGCCTCGGCGGCCGCGTCCGCGTCGCGGGCCTCGATGGCGTCGACGACCGCGCGCAGCTCGGCGGCCGCGCGGGCGGGGCGGCCCGGCGCGGACAGCGAGGTCGCGCGCAGCAGCCGCACCCGCGCCTGCAGGCCGGCGAGCGTCTGCTGCAGCGGCCCGCTCGCCGAGCCCTC
Organism: Actinomycetospora lutea; assembly: GCF_028737205.1. GTDB lineage: Bacteria > Actinomycetota > Actinomycetes > Mycobacteriales > Pseudonocardiaceae > Actinomycetospora > Actinomycetospora lutea. The sequence continues at coordinate 60,522 of NZ_JAQZAL010000010.1, forward strand.
CATGAGCACCTCGTAGAAGCGGTCCTTGGCGCCGAGGTGGTCCCCGTCGCCGTCGGCGCTGCGCGCGATCTCGTCGACGGCCGCCCGCAGCGCGCGGACCTGCTCCTCGCCCGCGCGCTGCACGAACCGGCGCACCGCGAGCGCCTCGAGCGAGGCCCGCATCTCGTAGATGTCGGCGGCGTCGGACGCCGACAGCGAGGTCACCTCGGCCCCGCGCTGCGGCACGACGGTGACCAGGCCCTCCGCCGCGAGCTGGCGGATCACCTCGCGCACCGTGGCCCGCGACACCCCCAGGCTCTCGGTGAGCTCGCGCTCGATCAGCCGCTCGCCGGGCTTGAGCCGCAGGTCGAGGATCGCCGCGCGCACCCGGTCGGTGACCTGCTCGCGCAGCGGCGCGGCCACCCGCGGCAGCGGCTCGGATCCCCAGACCGACGACCTCACGCGTCGATCGTGCCATCCGCTCCCGCGAGCTCGGCGAGGATCGGCGCGGCGGTCGTCGCCGCGTGGATGCCGACGAGGCTGGCGATCTCGAACATCTCGAGGATCTCGGCGACGGTCGCGCCGTGGCCCAGCGCGTTGCGCAGGTGCAGCTTCAGCCCCGGCACGTAGAGGTGGGTCGCCGAGGCGTCGAAGGCGCAGTAGACGAGCTCCTTGACCTTCGGCTCGAGCGTGCCGGTGTGCCAGGGCACCGAGGAGAACGCGACGTAGGCCTCGAACAGGTCCGGGTCCAGCTCGAGGATCTCGTCCCAGAAGGAGTGCCAGTAGCCGCGGGTCGCGGTGAACTCGGCCTTGAGCCGCTCCTGGCGCTCGTCGAGCGGCGCCGGCCCGTCGCGCAGGCCCTCCTCGACCAGCACCTCGACCAGCAGCGGCACCCCGATGTTGGCGGCGTGGATGCCCAGCGTGCTCGTGAGCTCGAGGACCTCCATGATCTCGGCCGGCGTCGCCCCGGCGTCGAGCGCGGCGGCCACGTGCTGGCGGACCCCGGGCGTGTGGAGGTGGGTCGCGGCCGCGTCGACGGCGATGTGGAGCAGCTCGCGGACCTTCGGGCTCAGAGCGCCGGGCTCGCGGCGCCACGGCACCGCGGCGAAGTCGAGGTAGGCGCGCACGAACGCCGGGTCGAGCTCGAGCATGCGCTCCCAGGGCTCGCCCCAGGTCCCGCGGACGCGGACGAACTCGTCCTTGATGGCCTGTTGCCGGTCGGTGAGGGTCACGCCGTCTCCTTGCGCTCGCGTAGCCAGCGGGCGATCTCGGTGTGGTCCGCGGCGGGACCGAGGGCGGCGAGGGCCTCGTCCCAGAGCGCGACGGTCGCCGCGGCGTGCCGGGTGGGGACGCCGGTGCTCCCGGCGAGGTCGAGGGCGATGTGGATGTCCTTGACCATGAGCCCGATCCCGAAGCCGGCCCCGTACGTGCCGGGCAGGATGTGGTTCGGCCACTTGTTCTCCGTCGAGCCGCTGCGCCCCGACGACCCGTTGACGACCTCGAGCATCACCACCGGGTCGAGCCCGAACTCCTCGCCGACGAGCACCGCCTCGGAGCTCGCGACCAGGTGTGCGGCCGACATGAGGTTGTTCAGCGCCTTGAGCGCGTGCCCGGCGCCGACCGGCCCGACGTGGCGCGGCCGCCCCATCGCGGCGAGCAGGGGCTCCAGCTCGCCCACGACCTCCTCGGGGCCCCCGACCATGATCGCGAGCGTGCCGGCCCGGGCGCCCGAGACACCGCCGGAGACCGGCGCGTCGACCAGCACGCGGCCGGTCTCGGCGAGCTGTGCCGCCAGCGCGCGGGTGCGCAGCGGCTCCGACGAGCTCATGTCGACGACCACCCGTGCGGCGTCGAGCTCGGCCACCACCGCCTCGACGACGTCGGAATTCGGCAGGCAGAGCAGCACCGCCTCGGCGCCGGTGGCCGTCTCCCCCGCCGACCCCACGACCGTCGCGCCGGGCACCGCCGCGGCGAACGCATCACGGGCGTCGGGCGACGCGTCGTACGCCCGGACCGTGACCCCGGCGTCGACCAGCCGCGACGCCATCGGCGTGCCCATGTGCCCGAGGCCGACGAACCCCACGGTGCGCGTCACAGCCGCCCCTCCTCGGCCAGCACCTTCTCGGCGACCCGGAACGCCTCCAGCCCCGCCGGCGCGCCGCAGTAGACGGCCGCCTGGAGCAACGCCTCCTGGATCTCCCCGGTCGTGCACCCGGTGCTCAGCGCGCCCCGCACGTGCACGGCGAGCTCGTGCGAGCGGCCGAGCGCCGTGAGCATCACGAGGTTCAGCAGGCTGCGCGTGCGCCGGTCGAGACCCGGCCGGTCCCAGACCTCGCCCCAACAGGCGCGGGTCACCCACTCCTGCATGGGCCGCGAGAACTCGCTGACGTCGGCCATCGAGCGCTCGACGTGGGCCTCGCCGACGACCTCCTTGCGGACCGCGAGACCGCGCTCGAAGCGGGGATCGCTCCCGTTGCCGTCCCGATGGTCCAGCTCCCCCCTCGGCGTGCCCCCCTGATCGCTTCGTGTCCCGCCGCTCATCGCCCGGCCTGCCCGTACTCGTCGGTGGACACCTCGTGCAGCCAGGTCGTCGTGCCCAGCGAGACGGCGAGGTGGGTCATGATCGAACCGGGGCCGGCGCCGTGCCAGTGCTGCTCGCCCGGCGGCACCCAGACGACGTCGCCGGCCGTCAGCGGCTGCGGCGCCTCGCCGTGCGTGCACACCCAGCCCGTGCCGGCGGTGACGTGCAGGATCTGGCCGCCCTCGTGGTGGTGCCAGAACGTGCGCGCGCCCGGGGTGAACGTCACCGAGTTGATCGTGGTGCCGTCGGTGGTGGGCAGGACGGGGTCGCCCCAGACCGTGCCGGTGAAGGTGGCGCTGCGGGCTTCGGTCGTCGCGCCCTCGGCGCGGCCGTGGACGATCTTCACGAGGCCTCCTCGCTGGTGGACGGCTGCTGGATGCGGACGCCGCCGGCGAGGTCGCCGAGGGCGTCCACGACGCGGTTGGAGATGAGGTCGCCGTAGCCGAGGTGGGCGGCCATCCCGAACGAGGCGACCGGTCCGGCGGCGTTGAGCGAGGGCACGCCGAGGCGGGCGAGCAGCTCGGTGTAGAGCGTGACGTCCTTGGTCATGAGACGGCTGGTCAGCCCGCCCTCGAGGTAGTCGCCCTCGACGATGCGCGGGAAGCGGTTGCTCGACGCGAACGACTGCCCGCTGCCGCCGTTGATCGCCGCGAGCAGGGTGCGCAGGTCCAGCCCGGCGCGCTGCCCCGCGACCATGACCTCGGCGGTCGCGGCGAGCGTGACCGCGTTGAGGAAGTTGTTGAGCAGCTTCGCCGTGTGCCCGGCACCGACCGGCCCGAGGTGGTGCACGGTCGCGGCCAGCGGCGCGAGCACCGGGCGGACCGCGTCCAGGGCCGCGGCGTCCCCGCCCGCCATGATCACGAGCGTGCCCTTCTCGGCCGCCGCCGCGCCGCCGGAGATGCCGGCGTCCAGCACCGTGACGCCCTGCGCCGCGGCCTCGCCGGCGAGCGCGACGGTCGACTCCGGGGACGCCGTCGAGAGGTCGACGACGGTCGTGCCGGCGCTCGCCGCGGGCACGAGCTCGCGCACCACCGGCTCGACGACCGTGGAGTCGGGCAGCGAGAGCAGCACGGTGGAGCACCGCCCCGCCACCTCCACGGGTCCCGCGACCGCCTCGACGCCGGGGCACTGCGCCACCGGGTCGTAGCCGACGACCTCCCACCCGGCGTCGACGAGCCGGCGCGCCATGCGCCCGCCCATGTTGCCCAGCCCGATCATGCCGACCGGCGTCATCGCGGGCTCCCCTCCACGTCGAGCCGGATCACGAGATCGTCGATGCCGGTGCCCTCCAGGCGCCCGGGGAAGCGGCGGCCGACGTCGACGTCGTGCCCGGCGACCAGCACCCGGCCGGGCGCCTCGGTGAGGTCGCGCAGCGTGTCGAACCCGGCGTACATCGCCTCGAGGTCGGCGACGACGAAGAACGGCCGGTCCTGCGTCAGCTCGTCGTAGAAGTGCAGCGCGTCGGCCGCGAGCACGACCTCGCCGCCCGGCACGTCGACCCGGCCGATGAGCTGACCGGGCGTGTGCCCGCCGACCTCGGCCAGCGAGAACCCGTCGCCCACCCCGCAGAGCCCGGAGAACGTCGTCACCCGGCCCTCGGCGTCGGCGCGGGCGAGGGTGGCGATCTCGTCGGCCTCGGTGGAGTGCGCGAACTGCACCCGCCCGGCGTGCGGCCCGGTCCAGAAGTCGAGCTCCCGGGCCGTCATGACGATCTCGGCGGCGGGGAAGTGCGCCAGGTTGCCGATGTGGTCGTAGTGCGCGTGGCTGACCACCAGCCGGTCGACGCCCGCGGGGTCGACACCGAGCGCCCGCAGCGCGTCGACCGGGTCGACGAGCACCTCCCGGCCGCGCCGCCGCCCGACCTCCGGGTCGAAGCCGCAGTCGACGACCGTCGTGCGCCCGTCGCCGCGCACGATCCAGAAGAAGTAGTCCATCCGGAACCAGGCGTCCGGCTCGCCGTAGACGTGCCAGTTCAGGTACGACTCGCCGCGGGTGGTGACGCGGGTGCCGTAGCGGACGGCGAGCACCTCGTTCATCGCAGCTTCTCCAACACCGGCAGCAGGTACTCGAGGAGCCCGTGGGGGTCCTCGGCCATCGGGAAGTGGCCGCGGCCGGTCATCACGACGAGCTCGCCGCCCAGCTGCTCGGCGGCGCGGCGGCTCATCTCGGTGGTGGCGGAGTAGTCGTACTCGCCACTGAAGACGGTCAGCGGGCAGGTCGCGCGGCCGAGCTGGGCGGCGATCGGCGGGAAGTCGATCGAGTAGAACGCCGTGTCGCCCTGGTAGACGCCGGGGCCGTTGCTCGCGTAGCCCCAGAGGGTCTGCGCGCGCGGGCCCTCCGGGCTGGCGGGGGCGATCAGCCCGCCGACCCAGCTGGGCAGGAAGCCGGAGTGGTCGACGTCGGCGCGGTGGGTCCACTCGACGAAGCGCCCGGGGCTGCCGAGCCCGCCCTCGAGCGCGCAGACACCGCGGAACCGCTCGCCGTGCTCGGCAGCGAGGTAGAGCGCGATCGCCCCGCCCATCGAGCACCCGAGCAGGACCGGGCGGTCGAGCTCGAGGGCGTCGGCGACCGCGAGCACCGTCGCGGCGTAGGTCGCGGTGTCGAGGGTGTAGCGGCGGTGCGCCCAGTCGTCGGGCGGGTCGGAGCGCCCGTGCCAGGGCATGTCGAACGCGATCACCTGGTGGTGGTCGGTGACGCGGTGATCCTCCAGCAGCCCGCGGAACTGGCGTGAGTCGGCGCCTGCGGTGTGCAGGCAGAGCAGCGGCGGCCCCTCGCCCGCGGTCTCGACGAAGATCCTGCGGCCGTCCTCGAGATGGAGGTAGCGGCCCACGCTCGGCCCGAACCCCGGCGGCGGCGGCGTCGGGTCGGGGCGGCGCCGGCGCGAGCCGGGGCGCAGGGCCTCGAGGAACCGGTCGACCGCCGGGGCCGCGCGGGCCCAGACCTCGCGCCGGCCGGTGATGCGCTCGCTGCCCCGCGTCGCGACGAGGGCCTGCGCCGACGTGGCGCCGCGTGGGGGCGGGTCGGCGCAGAAGTCGGCCCACTCCTCGTCGGACACGGCGAACCCGACGTCCCAGGTGGCGTTGATGCCCGGCGCACCCTCGTGGCGCAGGGAGCCGTCGACCACGCGGAGGAGGTGGCGCTCGGACCCGATCTCCAGCAGCAGGCTCCAGTCCGGGCCGGGTGGGAGCCCGGCGAGCAGGTCGTCGGTCAGCGAGTCAGTGATGCGTTGCGAGTCCAGCCCCATCGCGCCTCCTCGTCGAGCCCCCGGGTGGTTGACGTCCGGGTACGGCCGACCCTACGTTGCCGATTGTCTGACAGCCAGACATGAGGAGTGGTCTCGATGGCGAGTCACGAGCAGGCCGGGTCGGTGACCACCGCGGCGCCGGAGACCCCGGAGCGCGCGGCCAAGCGGAAGTCGGCGACCCGCGGGGCGTTCTTCGCCGAGTTCGTCGACATGTTCGACATCTACCTGCCGACCGTGGTCCTGACGCCGGCGCTGCTCTACTTCCAGCCCGCCCGGCTCGACCCGGGCACGGCGGCGATCTTCACCTCGCTGGTGTTCGTCACGACGCTCGTCGGGCGCCCGATCGGCGCGGCGGTGTTCGGGGCGCTCGCCGACCGCGTCGGCAGGCGGCGCAGCACGATCATCTCGGTGACCGGGTTCGGCGTGATCACGCTGCTCATCGCCCTGGTGCCGGGCTACACGACGATCGGGATCGCGTCGTACTGGCTGCTCATCCTGCTGCGCTTCCTCGACGGCATCTGTCTCGGCGGCGGCTACACCGGCGCGCTGCCCCTGGCCATGGAGTACTCGACGAAGAGCCGCCGCGGGCTGCTCGGCGGGATCATCCTGTCGGCGTTCCCGCTGGCCTACATCGCCATCACCCTCGTCGCCCTGGCCGGCTTCGCGCTCTTCCCGCTGGCCGGGCCCGACTCGCCGTACGCGGTGTGGGGCTGGCGCGTCCCGTTCGTGCTCGGCGCACTGCTGGCGTTCGTCCTGGCCGCCTACTACGTCCGCAGCGTGTCGGAGTCGGAGATCTGGGAGGCCGCCGAGGCCGCGAAGTCCGAGGGCACCTCGCAGGGCGGGGCCGGGCGCCCGCTGCTCGCCGTGCTGCGCAGCCCGACGTTCCTGCAGGTCTTCGCGATGATGACCGGGTTCTGGCTGACCCAGAACCTCGTCACGCTCTTCCTGCCGACGACCGTGCTGCGCAACCTCGTCGGCCTCACCAACACCCAGCTGACGGTGACGCTGCTGCTGGCCTACGTCTGCCTGGTCGGCAGCTACATCGGCGCCGGCGTGCTGGGCCAGCGCATCGGGCGGCGGCGGTTCTTCGTGATCGGCGGGCTGCTCATCGCCACCGTCGGCGTCGCGCTGATGGCCGTCCTGGTCAACGCGAAGGGCCTGCCGCTCGGGCTGATCATCCTCGTGGTCTGCCTGTTCTCGGTGGTGGTCACGGCGCCGTGGGGCGTCGTCCTGCCCTACATCACCGAGCGGTTCCGCACCGACGTGCGCGCCTCCGGCTTCGGGCTCGGGTTCAGCGTCTCGGTCGTGATCCCGTCGTTCTACGCGTTCTACCTCGAGGGCCTCGGCGCGTTCATGCCCTACGCGACGGCCGTGCTCGTCCTGCTCGCCTTCGGCGGCCTGCTCGGGGCCGGCGGCGCCGCCGCCGGCCCGGAGACCAAGGACGTCGACTTCGAGTGACTCAGGCGTCCCGGTAGGCGCCGGCCGTGATGTCCGCGAGCAGACCGGGGCCGGTCGGCGTCCAGTCGACGACCGCGCGGGTGTGCTCGCTCGACGCCGCGAGGTCCATGGCGAAGAACCCGCCGATGAACCCGAAGTGCTCCACCGCGTCCTCGGGCGCCACCGAGGTGACAGGCACACCCAGCGCGTCGCCGATCGCCTGCGCGATCTCGCGGCTGGGCACCGCCTCCTCGGCGACCGCGTGCAGCCGCGTCCCGGGCCGGGCCTGCTCGAGCCCCAGCCGGACGAGCCGGGCGGCGTCGGACACGTGTACCGCCGACCAGCACGTCGTGCCGTCGCCGACGTACGCGGACACGCCGTGGCGCCGGGCGGCGGCGGTGATCAGGGCGATGAAACCGTGGTCGCCGTGGCCGTGGGTGGTCGGCGCGAACCGCGCGCTGACGGCGCGCACGCCGCGGTCGACGTAGCCGAGCGCGAGGTTCTCCGCCCCGCCGCGCGGGGAGCCGGGCCCGATCGCCGGGGACGGGTCCGCCTCCGTCCCGGGCCTGCCCACGGCGAGGCCGGCCACGCCCGACGCCATGACCAGCGGCTTCCCGGAGCCGACGAGCGCCTCGGCCAGCGCCTCGACCGACGCCCGCTCCGCCCGGTTCGACTCCGCCGGGTTCCCCCAGTCGTGCTTGTTCGCGAGGTGGACGACGCCCTCGGCGTCGGCGGCACCCCGGCGCAGCGCGTCGAGGTCGTCGAGGTCGCCGCGCAGGACCGCGACGCCCTTGGTGTCGAGGGCGGACGCCGACCCGTCGGACCGGGCGAGGCCGACCACCTCGTGGCCGGCGGCGAGCAGCTCGTCGACGGTGGCGGAGCCGATCCAGCCGCTGGCTCCGGTGACGAACACACGCATCGCGCGTGCCTCCTCTACGCTCATGTCAGGTACTGACATCAGCGTACGCCGTGATGTCAGCCGCTGTCATCAGTACGCTGTGGCCATGGTCCGCTGGCAGCCCGGGGCGCGCGAGCGCCTGCAGGCCGCCGCCCTCGAGCGGTTCGCCGCGGAGGGCTTCGACGGCACCACCGTCGCGGAGATCGCCGCCACCGCGGGCCTCACCGAGCGGACGTTCTTCCGGCACTTCGCCGACAAGCGCGAGGTCCTCTTCGCCGGTCAGGACGAGTTCGAGCGCCTGTTCGTCGCCGGGATCGAGGACGCTCCCGACGCCGACCCGATGACCGTCGTCGCGACCGCCCTCGAGGGCGCGACCGCGTTCTTCCCCGAGGACCGGCGGTCCTGGTCGCGCGCGCGGCAGGGTGTCATCGACGCGGACCCGGGCCTGCAGGAGCGCGAGCTGCTCAAGCTCTCGGGGCTCGCCGTCGCGATGACCGACGCCCTGTGCCGCCGCGGCGCCGACCCGATCGCGGCGGCCCTCGCCGCCGAGAGCGGCGTCGCGGTGTTCAAGGTCGGGTTCGCGACGTGGATCGCCGAGGGCGAGCAGCGTCCGCTCGCCGCGATCCTGCGCGCGGTGCTGGGCGAGCTGCGGTCACTGCTCGCTTCCTGACCGCTGCTGCTCGGCCAGGAAGTGCGCCGCGTCCACGGTCGCCGGATAGAGCGCGCGGTAGTGCTCGTGGAAGGCGTCGTAGCGGGCGGTGCGCTCGGGGTCGGGGACGACGGTCGCGACGATCGGGTTCCAGGTGCCGACGTCCGCGGGCAGCCCCAGCGCCTGCGCCGCGAGCAGCGCGTCGCCGAGCGCCGCGCCGGTCGTGTCGGCGGGCACCTGCTGCTCGCGGCCGGTCACGTCGCTGACGATCTGCGTCCACAGCCCGCCACGGGTGCCCCCGCCGACCGCCACGAGCCGCGGGTCCGGGCCGCCGGCGTCGCGGAACGCCTCGAGGTTGTGCCGGACGCCGTGGGCGATCCCCTCCAGTGCGGCGCGGTAGAGCTCGGCGCGTCCGTGCCCCGTGGTCAGGCCGAGCAGGAGCCCGCGGGCGTCGGGGTCGAGGATCGGCGTGCGCTCGCCCGCGAAGTAGGGCAGCAGGAGCAGGCCGCGCGCGCCGGGCGGGACCTCGGCGGCCTCCGCGACGAGGGTCGCGTAGTCGGCGCCGACCAGGTCGCGCAGCCAGGCGGTGATCGCGCCCGAGGTCGCCATCCCGGCCGCGGTGGTGAACGAGCCGGGCGGCACGCCGCGCGTCGCCCACAGCGCCGGGTGCCGGGCGGGCACGTCCGTGACCTGCACCAGGAACATCGTCGTGCCGTACATGACCATGGTGTCGCCGGGCGCCCGCACGCCGACGCTCGCGGCCTCGGCCCAGGCGTCGATCGTCCCGGCGATGACGGGGGTGCCGGCTCTCAGGCCCGTGGCCTCGGCCGCACCTGCCGTCACCGTCCCCGCGATCTCGCCGGGCCACAGCAACCGGGGCAGCCGGAGGCCGGGCGCGACGGCCTCGGCGAGGTCGGGCGCCCAGTCGGCGGCCTCGAGGTCGTACATCGGGTCGCACTGGCTCGCCGAGTGGTGGTCGAGGACGTACTCGCCGGTCAGCCGGTGCACGAGGTACGAGCTCGCCATGAAGAAGTACCGCGTCGCGTCCCAGACCTCGGGCTCGTGGCGCTGCAGCCAGCGCCACTTCGGACCGACGGCCTGGCTGGACAGCGGCGTGCCCCCGCGCGCGACGATCTCCTCGGCGCCGATCTCGTCGGTGAGCTCGGCGATCTCGCGGGTGGCCCGGGTGTCGACGCCGTAGAGGATCGCGGGCCGCAGCGGACGCCCGTCGGCCTCGGCAGGCAGGAGCACCGGCCCGATGCCGCTGAGGCCGACCGCGTCCGGCGTGCCGTGGGCCAGCAGCTCGCGGGTCAGGGACGCGAGGTCGGCCCACCAGACGCCCTCGGCGTCGTGCTCGACCCACCCGGGACGCGGGAACGACGTCGCGTGCTCCACCTCGGCCCGCGCGAGCACCCGGCCGTCCTCGGCGTCGACGAGCACGCCCTTCGACGACGACGTCCCGATGTCGATCCCGAGCACGAGCGTGGCGTCCGGCACGGTTGCCGACGATAGGGCCGCCCTCACCACGCCAGCGGCAACCGGTGCAACCCGTAGATCAGGGTGTGATGGCGGAACTCCGGCTCGCCGGCGAGCCGCAGCCCCGGGAAGCGTTGGAGCAGCGCCGGGAATGCCACGCGCATCTCGATCCGCGCCAACGGTGCGCCCAGGCAGTGGTGGATGCCGTGCCCGAAGGCCAGGTGCGCGACCGGCGGACGGGTGATGTCGAGCGTGTCGGCGTCGTCGACGAGCGCCGGGTCGCGATTGGCGGCGGCGAGCGAGGCGATGACGAGGTCGCCGGCCGCCACCGGATGCCCGCCGAGCGTCGTGTCCTGCATCGCGGCACGCGGGAAGCCGCCGTGCACCACCGTCAGCCACCGCAGCAGCTCCTCGACCGCCCCGTCGACCGCCACGGGGTCGTCGCGGACGCGGGCGAGCTGGTCGGGGTGCTCGAGCAGCGCGAGCGTGCCGAGAGACAGCATGTTCGACGTCGTCTCGTGGCCCGCGACGAGCAGCAGGTTGCCGATGCCGATCAGCTCGTCGTCGGTGACCTCGTCGGAGTGCTCGCGGATGAGCATGCCGAGCAGGTCCTCGCCCGGCGCGGCGCGGTGCCGGGCGACGAGGTCGGCCATGTAGGCGCGGGACGCGTCGGCCAGGCGCATCCGTTCGGGCGCGGAGATCGTGCTGTCCAGCGAGCGGGCGCTGCGCTCGGTGAACTCGGCGCGGTCGTCGTACGGGACCCGAGCAGCTCGCAGATCACCATCGAGGGCACGGGCAGCGCGAAATCGTCGACCAGCTCGGTGAACGGCCTCCGGCGCGTCAGCTCCGCTTCGCTGCGTGCCGCCTGGTCGGCCCGCCGCTCCATCGCGTCGAGGTGCTCGGTGACGATCTCCTCGACCCGCGGGACCAGCCGCTTCATCCGCTTGACCGTGAACTCGCCGGTGAGCATCCGGCGCAGCCGGGTGTGATCGGGCGGGTCCTGGCCGAGCAGGTTGCCGGCCTGGCGACGGCGGAACTCCGCGTTGTCCCGGCCCGCCGCGATCAGCGCCGGCGGCGCCCCGACCGCGTCGAGGCGGAAGCGCTGCGGGTCGCCGTGCAGCTCGCGGGCGTCGGCGTAGCGGCTGACCATCGTCGCCTGGTGCCCGAACGGCGTCGTCACCCGCGCCGTCTCCCCGGACTCGCGCAGGGCCTCGATCTCGCGCAGCAGCGAGAAGCCCTCGCGCTGCTCGGACACCTCACCGGTCCACCCCTCGGCCATGCCTCGATGGTGCTCCTCGCGGTCAGGCTCCGCCCGTCCCCTGACCGGATCCTCCGGAATGCACCCGGACGGCGATCCCGTCGAGGTAGGCGCCGACCGCGCGCTCGAGGATCCCCTGCTCCTCCAGCACGTCGTCCCTGTCGAAGCCGCCCGCGTACCAGAGCCGGGTCATCGCCGGATAGCGCCGCTCGTCGAAGTAGCGGCCCCAGAAGACCGCGTTGACCGAGCGCCAGTGGTCGTCGAGGCCGACGCCGGTCCGCCGGGCCTCGTCCTGCTCGCTGCGCGAGTCGCGGGCGATCCCGGTCACGAGGGAGCGCAGCGCGATCGCCGCGTTCGCGGACTCGACGGGCGCGAGCCCGATGTCGAGGAACACCGCGAAGAAGGCGTCCTCCATCGCGAGCACGTGCGGCCCCATCGGCAGGCGGCTGCCGTGGTCGAGGATCCACGGGTGGCGGCCGTAGAGGTCCCACAGCGCGCGCGCCTGGCGGGCCGCGGCGTCGCGCCAGTGCTCGCCGGCGTGGGGGTGGAGGTCGCCGGTGATCTCCGCGAAGGCGTGGTCGGTCATGAGCGCGACGAGCCCGTCGCGGCTCTCGACATGGGTGTAGAGCGACATCACCCCGACGCCCAGGTCGGCGGCGACCGCGCGCATCGACAGGTCGGCGAGCCCCTCGGCGTCGGCCCGCGCGATGCCCGCGGCGACGACCTGCTCGCGGCTCGTGCGCGCCGGCCGCCCGCGCCCGCTGCCCGTGCCGTGGCCCCAGAGCAGGTCGAGGTGGTGCTCGAGGCGGGCCTGGTCGTCCATCGCGACCTCCCTTGCTTTTCCGGACAGCGTCAGCTTAATCTAGCCGGACTTTCCAGACGGTGTACCGAAAGGATCGGGACCGTGATCCTCACCGAGGACCTCCGACGGACCTTCCGACGACGCGGCGCGGTGGTCGAGGCGGTCCGCGGCATCTCGCTGCGGGTCGAGCGCGGCGAGCTCGTCGCGGTGCTCGGGCCCAACGGGGCCGGCAAGTCGACGCTGCTGCGGATGCTGACGACGCTGCTCGCGCCGACGAGCGGGTCGGCGCGGGTCGCGGGCGTCGACGTCGTCGCCGACCCCACCGGCGTGCGGCGTCGGATCGGCTACGTCGGCCAGGGCAACGCCGGCGGCCACAACCACCGGGTGCTCGACGAGCTGGTCACCCAGGGCGCGCTCTACGGCCAGACCCGCGCCGCGGCGCGCCGGCGGGCCGGGGAGCTGATGGAGACCCTCGACCTGCGCGGGCTCGAGCGCCGCACGGTGTCGTCGCTGTCGGGCGGCCAGCGCCGGCGCATGGACGTCGCGATCGGCCTCATGCACCACCCCGAGCTGCTCTTCCTCGACGAGCCCACCACCGGGATGGACCCGCAGGCGCGCGCCAACCTCTGGGAGCACATCACGGCGCTGCGCGCGGCGACGGACACGACCGTCGTGCTGACCACCCACTACCTCGAGGAGGCCGACGCGATGGCCGAGCGGATCGTGGTGGTCGACCACGGCGAGGTCATCGCCGACGCGGGCAGCGACGACCTGCGCGCCCGCCACGCCGAGGACCGGATCGTGCTGGAGGTCGAGCGCCCCGCCGAGGTGGTGGCGCTGCTGGGCGAGGGATCGGTGGCCGGCGCGCGCGTCGAGCTGCGCCTCGCCGACGCGGCGCGCCGGATGCCCGGCATGCTCGCCCGCCTCGACCGCGCCGGCGTCGCCGTCCACGCCGCGCACCTGCACGAGGCGAGCCTCGACGACGTCTTCCTCGCCCTCACCGGACGCAGCCTGCGCGAGGAAGGAGCGGCGGCGTGAGCGTCACCGTGGCCGTGCGACCCGAGACCGACACCGTGCCGACCGGCTTCGTCCGCGACACCGTGACGATCTTCCTGCGCGAGTTCCAGCTGGTGCTGCGCGACCCGTTCTCGCTGATCTTCTCGCTGCTCCAGCCGCTGGTGTTCCTCGGGCTGTTCGCGCCGCTGCTGGCGGGCTCGCTGTCGGCGGACCAGCTGGGCGGCGAGTCCCCGCTGACGTGGTTCCTGCCCGGCGTGGTCGTGATGATCGCGCTGTTCGGCACCGGGAGCACCGGCGCGAACCTGCTCTACGAGCTGATGACCGGCAGCTACGAGCGGGTGCTCGCCACCCCGGTGTCGCGGCCGGCGATCCTCGTCGGGCGGGCGCTCAAGGAGCTGGCACCGCTGGTGGTCCAGGCCGTGATCATCACGCTGGCGGCGCTGCCGTTCGGGGTGACGTTCTCGCCGGCCGGCGTGGCGGTCGGGCTGGCGATTCTCGGCGTGTTCGGCGTCGGGCTCGGCGCGCTGTCGTACGCGCTGGGGCTCGCGTCCCGCAACCGCGAGTGGCTGTTCTGGGGCGTGCAGCAGACGCTGATCTTCCCGCTGCTCATCCTCTCGGGGATGATGCTGCCGCTCGAGTCCGGGCCGGCGTGGATGCAGGCCGCGGCGACGGTCAACCCGCTGACCTACGTGGTCAACGCCGAACGCGCCGCGTTCACGGGCGCCCTGACCGACCCGGCGATCCTCCACGGCGCGATCGCCGCGGCCCTGACCTGCGCACTCGGCCTCATCGTCGGCGTCCGCGCGGTCCTCCGCAGCGCCGGCTGAGAAAGGTGTGCCCCGGTGCGAGCGATGCGGCATCGCTGGCATGTGACGCCAGGATCGCCACATGCTCGCCTACGCGACACGCCGGTGTGCGGGAGTCGCAGCGTGGCGGCCACGCACACGCTGAACGTCGGTGTCGCCACCAGCTCGATCAGCTCAACGGTCGCGCGTGGTCCCGGAGGTCGACCCACGGGTCGGCCTTCCGGGCCAGGCGGCGCGGGATCGACCGGACGTCGTGCTGGTCGGGGGTGACGCGGGAGAGCTCGTCCCAGTCCAGCGGGGTCGCCGTCGGTCCGCCGGGGCGGGCGCGCGGCGAGTACGGCATCACCGCGGTCTGCCCGTAGGCGTTGCGCCCGACGTCGAGAAACGTGCGGCCGTGGCGGGCGTCCTTGCGGACCTCTGTCGTGAGCTCGTCGGGATGGTCGGCGGCGACGGCGTCGGCGATCTCGGTCGCGGCCTCCTTCACCGAGTCGTGCCCGGCGCTGCCGTCGAGGGGTGCGACGACGTGGTAGCCGCGGCTGCCGGTGGACTGCAGGTAGGCGACGAGGCCCCGCCCCTCGACTGCCGCCCGCACGGCGCGCGCGACGTCGCGGATGCCGGCGAGGTCGATGTGCTCGCCGGGGTCGATGTCGACGATCAGGCGGTCGGGGTGCTCGAGCGACCCGGCGACGGCGTTCCACCCGTGCAGCGCGACGGTCCCGAACTGGACGAGCCGGACGAGATCCGCGACCTCGGCGACCTGCGGGTGGTGGACGACATCGTCGCCGCCCTTGTGCTCGCGGCGCGGCGTGTCCACGGTGTGCAGGCCCTTCGGCGCGCGCTTCCCGGCGTCCTGCTGCACGAACCCGCCGGCGTCCAGACCGTCGGGGAAGCGCTGGAGGGTCAGCGGGCGGCCCGCGAGGTGCGGGAGCACCGTGCCCGCGATCGTCGCCCAGTAGTGCGCGAGGTCGGCCTTCGTCACGTCCTCGCCGCCCTCGCGCGCGGGCAGGAGCACCTTGTCGGGGTGCGTGACGTCGACGCCCTCGACCGTCTCGCTGCTCATACCCGGGCGTTTGCCTCCGACCGCCGCGCGACAAACCCCGCCCCCGTGGACAGGGTGCGCCTCTCCAAGCGCATGTCACGCGCGGTGCGCCACGACCCGGCGCGCGTCGGGCTGGTCCTCGACGCAGCGGGCTGGACGCCGGTCGACGCGCTCTGCCGGGCGCTCGGGGTGTCGGCCGGCGAGGTCGAGGACGTCGTGGCCAACGGGTCGAAGCAGCGCTACGAGCTCGCCGACGGGCACATCCGCGCCCGCTACGGGCACTCGCTGCCCGGGCACGTGGACATGCCGCCCGCCGCCCCGCCGCCGGTCCTCTTCCACGGCACGGGCGAGAGCACGGTCGAGGCGATCCTGCGCGAGGGTCTGCACGCGGGCGGGCGGCAGTACGTGCACCTGTCGCCGTCCGAGGCCACGGCCTGCGAGGTCGGTACGCGCCACGGCCGTCCCGTGGTCCTGACCGTCGACGCCCGGGCGGCGGCCGCCGACGGCGCCGTGTTCCGCCGCGGCAACGACGACACCTGGCTCACCGACGACCTCGACCCGCGCTACCTCCGGCGCACCTGACGGTGCGAGCGATGCGGCATCGCTGGCGTCTTGAGCCAGGCGCGCCACATCCTCGCCGGCACGACACGCCGCGCTCAGCGCAACGCCTGCACGAGGTCCGCGAGCGCCCGCGGCCGGACGTCGACCGCGTGCAGGCCCTCGACCCGGTGCCACCCGGCCGCGAGGTGCGCCTCCTGGCTGACCGGGTCCTCGATATCGATCGTCACCGCGAAGACGTGGTTGATCTCGTGGTGCTCGTCCCAGACGTTCTCCAGCTCCCCCAGTCGCTCCCCGACCGTCGCGCCGACGTCGAGTTCCTCGCGCAGTTCGCGCACCAGCGCCGCCTCCGGCGTCTCGCCCGCCTCGATGTGCCCGCCGGGGAAGAACCAGTAGCCGACCGCGAGCTCCTGCATCAGCAGCACCCGACCGTCCCGGACCACGACTCCGCGAACGATGACCTCCACCGCCCCGTCCTCCCCAGATCACGAAAAGGTCACGGCGTCACTGAACGGCACCAGCGCCTCACGCCGCGTCCCTAGCGTCCGCAGCCATGACCGAGCGCGGACGGGCGTGGGCGATGGGGCTGGCGATGCTCCTGCTGATGCCGCTCGTGGCCCTCCTGCTGTCCGTCGCGTCGCCGCGCCTGGGCGATACCGTCACGTGGGCCAGCGCGTTCGGGCTGGTCGGCGCGGTGCTGATGGCGCTGATCGTCGCCCTGGTGTCACGCGTGCGGGGCCTGACCCGACTGCTCGGCGTCGAGATCAGCAACCGCCTCCACCGCCGCGTCGGGGTCGCGGCCGCCGCCTTCACGATCGCCCACGTCATCACGGCGGTGGCGCACTCGCCGCGCGGTGTCGCGATGCTCGACCCGTTCGCCGTCGGCTGGCCGCTGAAGACGGGCATCGCCGCGACGGCGCTCCTGCTGGTCGGGGCCGTGGTGCTCCCCCTGAAGTCGGTGCGCCGGTACGGGCAGGTCGCGCGGGTGCACGCGGTGCTCGGCGTCCTCGTGCTCCTGCTGACCGGCGCGCACGTGTGGCTGTTCGGCAGCCTCGCCGTCAACCCGCTGATCGGCGTCCCCGCCGCCTGCCTCGGCGCCGTGGTCCTCGTGATCCTGGTGCGGCGCTGGATCGTCCGACCGGCCCTCGGCCGCGGCGCGTACCTCCTCTCGGCGGTCCGCCCGGAGTCCGGGAACACCTCGACCGTCGTCCTCGCGCCCGCCGGGCCCGCCCTCGACCCGCCGCCCGAGCCCGGTCAGTTCGTGTGGGTGCGGCTGCGGCGGCTGCCGGTCGCCGAGGAGCACCCCTTCACCATCGCCGCCTCGACGCGCTCGGGCGTGCTGGAGCTGACCGTCCGCGACCAGGGTCCGTTCAGCGGCGGCCTCCTCGACCTCGAGCCCGGCCGCACGGTGTGGGTCGACGGCCCGCACGGCGCGTTCGTCCCCTCGCCGACGACCGCGGACGGCGGCCTCGTGCTCATCGCCGGCGGCGTCGGCGTCACCCCGATCATGAGCATCCTGCGTGCCCACGCCGCCGCGTCCGACCCCCGCGCGCACGCCCTGCTGCTCGCCGAACGCGAGGGCGAGGCGCTGTTCGCCGCCGAGATCCTCGCACTGTCCCGGCGCCTCGACCTCTCCGTCCTGCGCACCGGCGGCCGTCGCCTCGACGCCGGCATGCTCCGGGCCGTCCTGCCCGCCGGCACCCCGCCCAGCCACCAGTACTTCGTCTGCGGTCCCCCGCCCCTGGTCGGGGCGGCGATCCACGGCCTCGGGAGCCTCGGGGTCCCCGCCGGCGCGATCACCACGGAACGCTTCGGTTGATCAGCCCGGCAGCTGACCGAGCTGCCCCATGATCGTCATGTTGTCCCAGGTGACCCACAGCTCGGCGAGCTTGCCGTCCTGCACCCGGAAGATGCCGCCGAAGTCGAACGACACCTTCCGGCCCGTCGGCGGGATCGGCCCGAGCGGTCCCTGCTGGGTGCCCTCGTAGGTCACCCAGATCCCCGCACGGTCACCGTTCTCGACGATCTGGACGAACGTCTGCACGTTGTCGGGGAACGACGCCGTGTTCGACCGCAGGAAGTCCTTGAAGTCCTCGCGGCTGCGCACGTCGAAGTCGGGCGTCGCCTGGCAGTGCCGGACGAAGTCCTGGGCGACGATGTCGTCGAGCAGATCGAGCTCCCGCGAGTTCATCGCGTCCTCGAGACGCTGGAGAAGATCGCGGATGGATACGGCGTCCGACATGGCCCCTGTCCCCCCTCGCCGAGCAGCGACCTTCAGGGTGAGGCCACTCCCCCGCCCGGTCGATCGGCCACGAGGCGGCACCGCTTGCACCGAGAACTCCGCGCCACCGGTCGGTGGGTCCGACCCGATCGGGCGACCGCGTGCACGAGGATGAGTGCGTGCGGCAGTGGCGGCGGGCGCTCGGCGGGCTGGCCGTCGTCCTCGCCCTCGCCACCGCGTGCGGCGACCCGACCCCACCGCCGCCCCCCGATCTGCGCGTCATGACCTGGAACGTCCAGACCGGCGCGCACGACCCCGACGAGTGGGCGCCCGTCGTCGCCGACCTCCGCCCGGACGTCCTCGGGCTCCAGGAGGTCTGCACCCGCGATGCCGAGGAGCTCGCCGACCTCCTGCGCCGCGACCACGGGCTCGACTACCAGGTGGCGCGGGGACCGATCCGCCCGCCGACGTCCGGCGAGGCGTATGCGCCGGTCAACGCCGCACTGGGCCCGGCGTGCGACACCGGCCCGACCGACGTGCTCTACGGCGTCGCGGTGCTCACCCGGCTGCCGATGAGCCCGCCGCGCGTGGTCACGTTCCCGCCCGACCGGCGCGACGAGCAGCGCGGCTACCTGGCGATCGACGTCACCACCTCGTCCGGGCCGGTGACCGTCTACAACGCCCACATCGGTCTCGACGGTGTTCAGGCCGACCAGCTGCGGCGTCTCGCCGACAGGGCCGCCCGACCCGGGCCGGCGGTCGTGCTCGGCGACCTCAACGTCGGCCCGACCCGACCGGAGCTGGCGCCGCTGAGGCAGGGATTCACCGAGGTCGACCCGGCGGGGCAGTACGCGACCTCCGCCCACGGGAAGATCGACTACATCTTCCTGCGCGGCCTGGTCCCGCTCGGTCCGCCGCAGATCCCGGAGGTCACCGCGTCCGACCACCGACCGCTGGTCGCCGACCTCGGGCGGTGACGCGTCAGGACGGGAGCGCGCCGATCCTCACGCACGACCCACTCCTCGACGAACGTCCCGTTCTCGATCCGGCTGAGCAGCTGGCCCTCGAACATCACCGAACGCCCGGTCGGGGCGGTGTTCTCGATCTCGCCAGGCGTGCGTGCCGCGCAGCGACCAGAACGACTCGACCAGGTCGCCCTCGGCGAGCTGCACCGTTCCTACCGGTTGCGGGGCCGCGTCCGTTCGTCGTTCCCGCACCATGGGGACATGGCGAACCGGTTCGTCGTCCAGCGCCACCACGCGTCGAGCCTGCACTTCGACGTGCGGCTGGAGATCGACGGCGTCCTCGTGTCGTGGGCCGTACCCAAGGGCCCGTCGACCGACCCGGCGCAGCGCCGCCTCGCCCGCCGCGTCGACGACCACGCCCTCGACCACATCGACGTCGAGGGCCGCCTCGGCACCGGCACCGTGATCGTCTGGGACACCGGCACCTACGAGCAGCGCACCGAGGGCACCGCCGCCGACGCCCTCGCGGCCGGCCACCTCACCGTCGTCCTGCACGGCGAGAAGCTCGTCGGCGGCTACGCGTTCATCCGCACCGGCGGCGACGACTGGCTCCTGATCAAGACCCGGGACGACGAAGCCGGCCCGGCGACCCCCGACGACCGGTCCGTGCTCACCGGCCGCACCAACGACGACTACGCCTGAGCCGGCACCACAAAGACCTCGGACACCGGCGTCGCCGGCCGCCCGAGCAGGCGGGGCAGAGTCGGGTCGACCGTCGCGAAGTCGCCGCGCCGGCTCGCCGCGAACATCCCGAGCAGCATGTCGGCGCCGCCCTCCGGGACCCCGCGCTCGACCAGCGCGGCCCGGTACTCGGCGTCGGGCACCGTGACGTGGCGGATCGTGCGACCGGCCGCGTCCGCCGCGAGGTCGGCGAGCTGCTCCATCGTCACGGCCTCGGGCCCGGTGAGCGGTGGGGTGATCCCGTCGAGCACGTCGTCGGTGAGGGCGAGGGCCGCGACGGCGGCGAGGTCGCCGTGCGTGGTCCACGCGAACGGCCCGGCGTCGGGGACGCGGAGCTCGCCGGTGTGCCAGGCGCTGCTCAGCAGCATCGGGATGGTCGAGGCGTAGAAGCCGTGGCGCAACGCGGTGTACGGCGCCCCGCAGCCGCGCAGGACCTCCTCGTTGGCGGCGTGCTGGGGCATCGGCGGGAACGGCGAGTCCGGGCGCGCGCCGGCGTGGCTGGTGTAGAGCACGCGCTCGGCGCCCGCCACGACGGCGGCCTCGATCGCGGCGCGGTTCTGCCGGAGGCCCTCCTCGCCGAGCGTGTTCGCCGAGACCACCAGCACGCGTGACGCCCCGTCGAACGCCTCGGCGAGGCTCGCGGGGTCGGCGTAGTCGCCGCGGCGGACCCGCACGCCGCGCTCCGCGAGATCGCGCACGCTCGACGGGTCGCGGACGCTGGCCCCGACCTGTTCGGCGGGCGCGCGGTCGAGCAGCCGCTCGAGGACGGCGTGGCCGAGCTGACCGCTCGCGCCGGTAACGATGATCATACCAACTCCGTTCCAGTGATAACACCGGCACGCTATCACCGGAAACGCCGTCGCGTTATCGTTGTCCCGTGGACACCGACGACGGCCCGCGAGGGCGGATCGTCGCGGCCGCCCTGCGGCTCCTCGAACAGGACGGCCCCGACGCGGTGTCGACGCGCGCGGTGAGCGCCGCCGCCGGCGTCCAGGCCCCGACGATCTACCGGCTCTTCGGCGACAAGCAGGGCCTGCTCGACGCGGTCGCCGCGCACGGCTTCGCGGCGTACCTCGCGAACAAGACCGCCGCCGAGCCAGGCGACGACCCGGTGCAGGACCTGCGCGCAGGCTGGGACCAGCACGTCGGCCTCGGCCTCGCCCACCCCGCGCTCTACCGGCTGATGTACGCGCGCACCGCGCCCGGGTCTCCGGCCGCGGCCGCCGCCGTCGACGTCCTGGGCAAGCACATCCGGCGCATCGCCGAGGCCGGGCGCCTGCGCGTGCCCGAGGAGCGCGCTGTCGGACTCGTCCGCGCGGTCGGCGAAGGGACGACGCTGACGCTCATCGCCACCCCCGAGGACCAGCGCGACCCCCAGCTCGCCGAGTCCGCGCGCGAGGCCGTCATCGCCGCGATCACCACCGACGCCCCGGCGCTGCCCGACCCCGGACCCGTGCCGGCGGCAGCGGCCCTCCGAGCCGCGCTCCCGGACGTCGACGCCCTGAGCCCGGCCGAGCTGGGCGTCCTGCGCGAGTGGCTCGACCGGATCGTGGCGGCGGCCGACCGTCGATGACGCCGTGCCGCCCTGACTCGATCTGCAGCACGCTGGAACCATGACCGCCGACTACGGCCCCCACGGATCGAGCCTGCGCGACCTGCCCCGTCTGCGGCGCACCCGCCGGCGCCGGTCGTCGAGCTGGGACCGCACGGGCGGCAACGACGACCGCGCGACCCTGCGCCCCGGCGAGACCGCGACGCTGCTCGACGTCGCGGGCGCCGGCGTCGTCACCCACATCTGGGTCACCGTGGCCACGTCGCGCAGCCTGCGGAACCCCCTCGGGAAGGCCGACGACCTGCTCCGACGGCTCGTGCTGCGCGCCTGGTGGGACGGCGAGGAGCACCCCAGCGTCGCGGTGCCCCTCGGCGACTTCTTCGGCGTCGGGCACGGCCGCACCACCAACTTCGTCTCGCTGCCGCTGCAGATGAGCCCGGAGGACGGCAAGGCGTTCAACTGCTGGTTCGCGATGCCGTTCGGGTCCGGCGCGCGGATGGAGATCACGAGCGAGGTCGACGACGCCGACGTGCTCGTCTACTTCTACGTCGACCACGAGGAGCTCGACGCCCTCGACGACGCCATCGGCCGCTTCCACGCCCAGTGGCGCCGGCAGAACCCGACCGCGGGCGTGACGCCCGGCCCGTCGAACGCCGCCTACCAGTTCCACGGCACGAACCTGACAGGTTCTGACAACTACACGATCCTCGAGGCCGAGGGCCACGGGCACTACGTCGGCTGCGTGCTCAACATCCAGAACCGGCGCCGCACTCGCCGCTGGAACTGGTACGGCGAGGGCGACGACATGATCTTCATCGACGGCGACGTCTGGCCGCCGACGCTGCACGGGACGGGCACCGAGGACTACGTCAACACCGCCTGGTGCCCGACGCAGAGCTATTCGGCGCCGTACCACGGGGTCACGCTCGCGGGCGGGAGGAACTGGCGCGGGCCGGTCAGCCTGTACCGCTTCCACGTCGAGGACCCGGTGGTCTTCGAGCGCTCGATCCGCGTGAGCATCGAGCACGGGCACGCGAACAAGCGCAGCGACGACTGGTCGTCGGTCGCCTACTGGTACCAGGCCGAACCCCACCGCACCTTCGATCTCGTCCCGGTGGAGGATCGACTGCCGATCCGGTGAGCGGGAGGTCACTGCCCATTTGGGCAGGGTCACACCCCTCTGCACTGGCAGGGCCGGCCCTGCTGCTCGCACCATCGGGCATCGACCACGGAGGTACGCGATGAACGACCAGGAACGCTACGACCGCTTCCTCTCCGCCCTCGGCTTCCGCGCCCACCTCGACGGGACCCCCGCCGACGGCGTGGACCTCACCGACCTCGACGGCGAGCCCGTCGACCCGGCCGTGCGCCTGCACGTCTGCCCGCAGCGGCTCGCGCGGCACGTCTCCGACGACGAGGGCGTCGCCCCCAGCGCCCGACCGACGCTCGACGACGACCCGGACGCGCTCGACGAGGCCGAGGCGGCCTCGCTGCAGTCGCTGCTCGCGCAGATCGAGGAGGCGATCCTCGTCCGCGAGCCCGGGCACGACCACCTCGTGCTCGTCGACGGCGCCGTGCGCGCGGTGGCGGCCGACCAGGTGCCGGCCTGACGTCGCCCCCTCGCGGGGGATCATGACGCGGTGCCCGCAGGCCTGACGAGGACCCGGCAAGCCACCGAGATCGGCGAGGGCCTCGCCGTCGGGTGTCTCGTGGCCGGTGTTCACGCGATCGGCACCGCGGCGGCGCTCGACACCGCGCTGGTGCGCGCGCTCGAGCCGTGGCCGTGGGCCGCGCGCTACCCCGCCATACGTCGCACCCCGCGACTCGACGACGTCCTGCGGCGTAGCTCTGGCCGCCGGTCGAGCCGCATCGCCCGCTGGAGCTCGTCGAGCGGGCAGTTCGTCCCGCAACTCTGCGATGACGAGTGGGACCTGCCCGCCGCCTGCTCCGAGCTCGAGGACGCGACCGCCGTCCCGGCCCGTCGTTGGTGCGAGCTGGCCGAGGTGTTCCTCCGCGGACTCGACGAGGACCACGTGTGGCGCGGCCGGCCGCTCGATGGGCTCGAGGGGTTCTGACGTGCCTCAGGCCTCGTGCGGGATCTCGACGAATGAGGTCGGACGCGCATCCCGTCAGCCGACGAGCAGGGGGGTCGACGTCGGGCCCGGAGTCACGTGACGTGACACGCTGACGGCATGGTCGAGGCGGTCGCTCGCGTGGCGTCCCTGACGGTCTTCCCGATCAAGGGCTGCGCGGGGATGGCGGTGGAGCGCCGCGAGGTCACGACGACCGGGCTCGCGGGCGACCGACAGTTCATGGTCGTCGCGCCCGACGGGCGCTTCAAGACGCAGCGGCGGCATCCGCTCCTGGCCACGGTGCGGCCGCACCTCGACGGCTCCCGCCTCGCGCTGTCGGCGGACGACCGGGGCCCCTGCACCCTCGACGTGCTCGACGACGGCCCGCGCCGGCAGGTGGAGATCTTCAGCAAGTCGCACCCGGCCGTCGATCAGGGCGAGGACGCCGCCGGGTGGCTCTCCGAGGTGCTCCGCGTCGAGAGCCGGCTCGTCGGCGTGACACCCGAGCACCACCGCGCCACCGACGGCCTCGTGCCCGGCCTGTCCGGCTGGGCCGACAGCGGCTCACTGCTGCTGCTCTCCCGCGCCGCCGCCGACGACCTCTCAGACCGTGCCGCCGAACGCACCGGCGAGCCGATCCCCCTTGAACGCTTCCGCGCCAACGTCGTGCTCTCCGGCTGCGACGCCCACGCCGAGGACGAGCTCGACCGCGTCACCCTCGGCACCGCCGGCCTCGCGTTCTCCAAGCGCGCGGTGCGCTGTGCCGTCGTCACCGTCGACCAGCGGACCGGCGCGCGCGTCGGCCCCGAACCGCTGGAGACCCTCGCGACCTACCGCCTCACCGACAACGGCATCGTGTTCGGCGCGAAGTACACGGTCTTGACGCCAGGCGTAGTCGCGCTCGGCGACGAGCTGTCTGTGGGGCCGGCCGAGGTCCGGGTTGTCTGCGACCGCTCCTGACCGCCCTGCTCCCGGCACAGCTTCGACCGGTGGCTCCCCCTCTGGCCAGCGCCAAGCGTTGAGCCAGCCGACGCACATGCACACGCTTGGAGATTATGCACATGCACCACCTGAAGTCGCACCCCGAAACAGTCACGGCTCACCCGTAAGGCACGATCAGATCCACAGTCAACGGAGCGGGACTGGAGGGTCGACGCGCACCGCATCCATTCCTTCGGACACATCGAGCATCGCGCAAGACCTCGCAGCCACACCTGGAGGCCTGATCGTCTTGTCTCAAGCGCCCACAGCTCCTGAGACCGTCTCAGTTCGACCGGGAGTCGGCATGCTCGCCCTCTTCCCTTCCATGAAGTACAAGCCGTGGTACGCGCTCGGCGAGCTCGTGGACAACGCCATCCAGAGCTACGTCGAGAACCGCGACCGACTTCGGGCCATCTACGGCGACTATCGACTGCAGATCGACATCGAGGTCGGGCCCGACTCCATCAAGGTCTCGGACAATGCCGCTGGCATCCCGGCGACCGAGCTCGCGCGAGCGCTAACCCCCGCACAACCGCCCCCCAACTCATCGGGCCTGTCCCAATTCGGAATCGGAATGAAGAGCGCTGCCTGCTGGTACGCCCGCAGGTTCAGCGTCACGACGTCCACCTACGGCGAGAACGAGTCGAGGCGGGTTCTCGTCGATATCCCGAGAATTCTCGAGACCAAGACCGATGAAGTCGGTGTCGAGCGACACTACTGCGACCCACCGGTGCACGGCACAACCGTGCTGCTTGAACATCTGAACCAGCCGTCCCCTACGGGCCGGACTCTCGGGAAGATCCGCAGCTACCTTCGAAGCATGTATCGCGTATTCCTGCGATCGGGCGAACTTCAGTTAACCGTCGCGAACGTGCAGCTGGAGTATGTCGAACCGAAGGTGCTCGTATCTCCGCGATGGGATCAACGTCGCGGCCAAGAACTCCGCTGGGCGAAGAACATCGACGTCTTTCTCCCTGACTCGGGGCGGCGGATTCGAGGATGGGTCGGCATTCGCGAGAAGGGGTCCACATCAGAGGCCGGCCTAGCGCTTCTCTACCGAGGCAAGGTCGTCGTAGGGGCCGGGAGCATGGCGCAGGACGCCGAGGGCAGTTACCGCCCGGAGGAAGTCTTTGGAAGGACCAACTCCTTCGCCTACCAGCGAATCTTCGGTGAGCTCGACGTCTCGGAGCTCAACGTTGCTTACTCCAAG
Organism: Actinomycetospora lutea; assembly: GCF_028737205.1. Lineage (GTDB taxonomy): Bacteria > Actinomycetota > Actinomycetes > Mycobacteriales > Pseudonocardiaceae > Actinomycetospora > Actinomycetospora lutea. The sequence goes on from NZ_JAQZAL010000010.1 coordinate 86,008, forward strand.
GACGAACTCATCTGGGGTGGCGAGGAGGACGAGTTCCTCAGGATCCTGCGCCACGAACTCGACTCCGAGCCTCTTCCGCTCCTCAAGATGGCCAACGGCTACCGCAAGTCCGAGCACGGCCAAGACGTCGATGTGGTCAATGAGGTCCGAAAGGCGGTGCAGGCGACAGCCGCAGCTGCGGCTGCGGGCTTCGTTGCCCAGAACGGTCGCACCGGATCGCCAGCTCCCACTCCGCAGCCACCGCCTCGGGCCGCGGACCACGTCGCTACACCGCCGATCTCGGTTGGACTGGCCATTCCGGCTGCCTTCGGCGACGACATCAGACTCGAGCTGGTGGACGAGAGCTTTGATGCGAAGCTCCTGAAGATCAAGCGGGCAGGCAGCGTCGAGACGATTCAGATCAACAGAGCTGCGCCCTTCATGAACTCCTTTGCCAACTTCCCAAGCATGGAGATCGAGCCAGTAATGAGGCTGGCACTGGCCGTAGGACTCTCCGAGATCGAAGTCAGGCGCGCAGGGGTTCCGCAGGCCGCCATGTTGCGCTCACGCCTGAACGAGCTCCTGCAGGGCCCTCTCGCTCATCGAACGGTGGAGAATTAAATTGCGCGACATGGTCAGCGCCTCTGTGATCAACGAGCCCAGCGACGTTCCGCTCTACATCGGCGCCAATGCAGACCGTCTCCTAACCGGAGTTCCGCCAACTGCCCGCCCCGGAATACAGGAGGAGTCTCTCCGAGTGTTGACCCGGGCTTCGGTCACCGGGAACACCGAAAACCCGCGGGCGTCAGCACAGTTGGTGGTCGGCGAGGTCCAGAGCGGGAAGACGCTATCGTTCACTACAGTCATGGCGCTGGCCCGCGATAATGGATACCCGCTCCTCGTCGTCATCGCCGGCACCAAGACGAACCTCCTTCAGCAGACAGAGCGGCGGCTTCGAAACGATCTCCGCATGTCGGGCGACGGTGGTCCGAATCCGTGGCGGACCTGGACAAACCCGAGCGCGGCAGACGCAGACAAGCTCCACCAGCTTCTGTCCGCATGGTCAGATCCGCATGTCCCGGACCAGTTTAAACAGACTGCTGTCATATTCGTTCTGAAGCATTCTGGTCGTGTCGAGACGGTGGCAGACCTGCTCCACTCCGTCTTCGGTGAGCGGCTCGCCGCTCCCGTCAAGGCGCTGGTAATCGATGACGAGGCAGATCAAGCGAGTCTCAACCTCAAGGCTGGAAAGGACGGAGAGAGTTCCGTCTATGCCGCAATTACCCACCTGCGCGCCAACTTGAGCAACCACACCTATCTCATGTACACAGCCACCCCGCAGGCGCCGCTGTTGGTCTCGATCGAGGACGCGCTCGCGCCCGACAAGGTAACGGTTCTGACGGCAGGCGGGGATTACGTCGGCAGCAAGGAACTCTTCAGCGCGTCCCGGGAGAAGTACCTACGGGAGATCACATCAGGAGAGCTCGAGACCGCCCTCGACCCTGAGTCCGACGCTCCACCGCGATCGCTCCTCGATGCACTCGCCTTCTGGACGTTGGCCCTCGTTCTCGCCCACGAGAGGGGCAAACCGCGGCCGCTGACGATGCTCGTCCACCCTGCTTCAGCCCAAGATCTGCACACCAAGTACGACGGGTGGGTTCGGGGCATCCTTGACGGCTGGCGGGCGGTCCTCAAGGACCGAGACGACGTCGCGTACCACGACCTGGTCGCGGACGTTTTCGAGGCAGCCTACGAGGATCTGAGACGGACGGTGCCGGAGCTGCCCGACGTCAACGAGTCGCCGCAGAGGTTGAGTGACATGCTCGCGGTCGCCCGCTACTACTTGAACCAGATAGAGCAGCGTGTCGTCAATAGCTCGACGCAGGCGGAGATTCCCGAAGAGGAGTGGCTACAATACCCGGGCTGGATCGTGATTGGAGGCAACAAGCTCGACCGAGGCTTCACGGTACAAAATTTGGGCGTTACCTACATGCCCAGGGGCAAGGGCGTCGGGAACGTTGACACCATCCAGCAGCGTGGTCGATTCTTCGGCTACAAGATGCCGTATCTTGACTTGCTCCGCGGATGGTTCTCTGCTGAAGTCGCACAAGCCTTCACCGCTTACGTGGAACACGAGAAGACCATGCAGTCCGAGCTGCGCAAGGTAGACGCGAGCGACAGTTCACTTAAGGAATGGCGCCGGAAGTTCCTCCTGGCTCCTGAACTCAAGCTCACTCGCCGCCAGGTCATGACGCTGCCAACCGTCAGCTCGGTGGTTCGACAAGGCTGGGTCTTTCGGCAAGCAGAGCTCTTTGAACCCGGCTTGAGCGAAAAGAACTCTGAGATCGTCGCTGCCATTCGCGAGACGGTGAAGCAGAGAGGACAACGTCATCCAGCCGACCTGCGGTCGGGAGACAGAGTCCATCACATCGCGTCATGTACCTACGAAGAGTTGACGAGCTACATCTACCAATGGGCATGCTCGGCCACCGAACGCGAGGACCTGGACAAGGTACTGTTCCTGCTCGCCAACATCCTCGACGAAGAGCTTGATGTTCCACCAGTAGACGTGATCGTCATGGATAACTACCAGAAGCGTGATCGGCGTGCCATCGAGCCCCGAGGTACGCGACGGATGGCGCCAGCGCGCATCAACAATCTCTTCCAGGGCCGTGGCTCCACCAGCAACTATCAGGGCGACCAGGCCTTCCTCTCTGACAGCGCCATCACTCTACAACTTCACGCGGTGCGTCCGTTGCGAGAGGGAGCTGATGAATGCGAACCCCTCGTCCCGGCGCTTGCAATGGCACTTCCTCTAAGCTCGGAGCGACGAATCGTCTGGGAGACATCCGAGTGATCGACGAAGCCCTGCTACGGTCAGCGTTGAAGGACGCGCGCCAGCTGCAGACCCACTCCAGCAGTTCAGGAACAGTTGCCTTCACCCTCTCGCCCGAGCTGGGGACGAGCAGCTGTCGAATAGGCCTCAACTCAGACGGCCACATCGTGCTCCTGGTTCCAGCGCAGCAGACACACGGAGTGAAGCTCGCCAGGTTCCACTATATGCCCGCCGCTCCGATCAGTTTTCAGGACCTAGCCCATGGATCGTGGAGCGGCTCATACGGCTTCGTCGCGTGTGATGTCGAGAACGCAGCGCAGGAGCGGGTACTGCTCGGCATCTTTGTCCAGATCGTCAATGCTCTCGACTCGGGGCAGGATGCCAAGATCGTCACTGGATACGTTGGAGCGGTAAGGGCGCTATTTTCTGCTCTCGAGCGACCGTCGCAACGAGCAGAGCTCGGGCTCTGGGGCGAGCTCTTCGTCATCGCTCGATCGCGCGAGCCGCTCACGCTCGCAAGCGCTTGGGTCGACGATGCCAACAGTGTCTTCGACTTCGCGACCTCCGGCCACAGGCTCGAGGTCAAGACGACCACGGGCGCATGGCGTCAGCACATCTTCTCGATCACGCAGCTCGAGCAGGCACAAACCGCCGACACCGCCGTAGTGTCCGTCATGACGACCGAAGTTGAGTCCGGCACCAGCGTGCCCGAACTTCTCATGAAGTCGCAGAACAGGCTCAGGCACAACCCAGAGCTTCAGCACGCAATGCTCGAGAAGACCGTTCGCATTGCCGGCAGCTCGCTTGGCAATCCCCGCCGCTGGGACGAGGACCAAGCGATGAGCACGGCGCGTGTCCTGGCCTTCGACAGCATCCCACGTCCCGGTCTCGAGCCCGGCATCATCGACTTGAGCTGGACCGCTCGGCTTGCCACAAAAATGGAGTCAGACGTCGTTACCGACAATCCGTTGGTGGCAGCCTTCCAGCTTGAGGCCGCGTCCTGATGGCGGTCGTGCGCAGCTTCGAGAACGTCGAGAGCTCGGGCCGGGTTCACCCGACAGTCGTTGACTGCGGTTTCTCTGTCTTCGTCAGCGACGGTGCGCCCTACCTCCAGCTTCAAACGTACGGGTCCGAGAACCGCGTCAGCGACAGAAAAGTCAGTCAAACTATTCAGTTAGACAGACGGGCGATGCTAACCCTTCTCGGGATCTTGGCGAGCACACTTGCCGCACAGGACGGCACGCCTACGTAGGCACTCCTCAGCGCTCGCTCGTCGAGGACCTGGCTAGCGGGCCGAGTGCCGCTAGTGGCTGCGGCCAGTCGTTGAGGCCGGTGCCGCCCACCATTCAGGTGGGCCGGCGCTCGAGCACCGCACACTGGATGCGTTGGGCAGCCTCCTCTGGGTCCTCGTGCTCCCAGATGCGCACGACCAGCCAACCGACCTCCTCGAGACGTCGGTCCGTGTCGGTGTCGCGCTCGCAGTTGCGGGCAATCTTCGGTGCCCAGTAGTCGGTGTTGGTTCGTGGGATGTTGCCGTGCAAAGGACACCCGTGCCAATAGCAACCGTCGATCATGACCGCCACTCGCGAGCTCGGGAACAGCAGGTCAGCTCGTCGGCGAGGCATGCCGGGCAGCGGATGGTCGACCCGGTAACGGAAGCCACGCGAGTGGAGGAGGCCTCGAATCTTCAGTTCAGGCGCAGTACCCCTCCGCCGCTGCGCGCTCATCCGCTGCCGCCGTTGCGGGGAAGTCTCGGGAAAGACTCTCCGCCCTGCTCCGTCCGCGTCGCCGGCCATCTCGACCTGCTTAGTTGATAGCGGCTGCGGCCATGAGGGCAACTTGTCGGCCGAGCTCTGGAGGGACGGAGTTACCCAGCTGAGCCTGGGCACTCCGTCTCGAGCCGACGAGTTCAAAGTCGTCGGGGAAGGTGAAGAGCCGTTTCACCTCTGCGAGACGAAGCCGTCGGTTGTCCCAGTGGAAAGGCCCTACATTTGGACCAGGCTGAGCCTGAATGGTGGGACTGGGCTTGGCCGGATCGAGCTTTAATAGAAAGCTCCAATATCGACTGCGCCAGCGGAATAGCGGCTCAGGATAATCTCTCTCGGCGGTGTAGTGCAGATAGTTCTTCCCCGGTGGGATACCAGGAAGGAGATGCGCGAATTGCCCTCCAACTACCTCCTCGGGTTCCGGATCTGAGACCAGTCCCTCGAGTGCGGCGCCGGCGCTGATGTGCGCGCGGTCAGAGCTGCCTGTAGTCCGACGTTCCCAGACTCCGCCGTGGGTCGGCCGCAGAGGATCGGGTAGGTCGGTACCTTTAGGTACGCCGACGACGAAGAGTCGCGGGCGAGCTTGTGGAACACCGTAATCTGCTGCATTGAGGACCATGTAGCGGCAGTGGTATCCGGCTTGCTCGATCTCGCGGCGCAGTCGCTCGTACGATGGTCGCGATGCCTTGTTATTATACGTAAGAGCGTAGACATTCTCCAGAATGAAGCTTCGAGGGCGCGCTTCACGCAGGACCCTCGTGTAACTCTGCAGCAGGCTTGCCGTCGGATCGAGTCCGTCGCGCTTCCAGTCCAACCAGAAGCCGGACTTCGAGAACGGGGTGCAAGGCGGGCCCCCAATAAGGAGCTCTGGCGTCGAGGAACCAGTCAGCCCAGCCGCCGCAAGAATGTCGGCCGTCGGTACATCAAGAATGTCCTTCCGGATGACGGGGCTGACAAGTGTCGGGAAGTTCTTCTCCAAAGTCGCTGCCGCATCGGGAGCGCGCTCGACAGCCGCCGCCACTTGGAAGCCCGCCTGTTCGGCGCCCAAGTCGAGTCCGCCCGCGCCCGAGAACAGAGAGATCGCGACGCCCGCCTGCCCTGACATGAGGAGCAGCATGCCACGGGCGGCCGACACGCCCTGACAGCTGGCGTCGCTGCGCGGACACTTTAACCAGAGGCCCTAGTAGGCGCGCGGGCCCTCGCCCCGGTACCGCTACCTCTTCCGAGGTCGTCGGCCGCGGCAAGGAGAGTGGCCGCCGTCTCGCCAGGACGAGATCGTGCCGTGGTGGAGGTCCCCTTCAATGGGTGGCCGCTGCATACCGGCGGCCGGACGTAAGGTAGGCATTCCCTGTCTCGAGGAGGGGGAGCGCGTGACTGTGGAGCCCTACGGCATGACGCCAGATGACGAGCGGCACTGGCGGACCGTTCAGGAGTGGAAGGCCAAGAAGCTCAACTCGAGCACGCGCGAGATAGTCCCTGCGAAGTGGCGAGAGAAGGCCTCAAAGGCGTCCAGCAAGGCTTGTGAGCAGTTGGGCGCCGCCGCATCGAAGGTCCCGAACGCCGAGGAAGCACGGCCACGCCGTCGAGTCGATCACCGACGTCCGCAAGCTCGAGATTGCCGACATGCACAAGGCTAAGCCACGACTCGACATCGCCTACTCGCGGGCTCCGCCGCGCAGGGCGCGGGCACCGGTCTTGTGGCCTCGGGCGGCACAATCCTCGCGGCCGGCGGAGCAGTCGGCTCAGGCGGCGTCGCTGCCGCACCCGGCGTGGGGACCGTCGTCGGCGCTATGGCGGCGGACGCAGCGGCGAGCATCGTGACCAGCAATCGCGCCGTCGCTCACATCGCCGCCTACTACGGCTACGACATCGACGACCCGGCAGAGCGCATCTACGCCCTCGGCGTGCTCAACATGGGGCTGGCCGAAGACGCGGGCAAGATCGTCGCGTACCGCGAGCTGAACAATGTCGTGCAGGCGCTGGCACGTCGCCAGACCTGGAAGCAGCTCAGCGGCAACCAGGTGACCAGGGTCGTGAGCGCGGTCTACAAGGCGCTTGGCATGCGCCTGACGCAGCGGAAGCTGGCGCAGGCGGTACCCGTCGTGGGGGTCGTCATCGGGGCGGGCCTCAACGCCCGAGCACTCTCTCGCGTGGTCGACGAGGCCGAGCACCTATACATGGAGCGCTTCCTCCGCGACAAGTACGGGATCCCCCTCGAGGCCGAGGAACTACCGGAAGCCGGCGCTCTTGTACAGGTCATCGAGGCAGAGATCGTCGAGCGCGGCGACGACGAAGACCTGGACCACACGGGAACGGGCTGACGTCGGGCGCTACGACCAGCTCGTCGGCTACCTCGCGGCCGAGGGCGCCGTGGACGAGGACCGCGAGCAGGGACTCGTCGTCCTGATCGCGTTCGATCACCGGCCGCTCCCGGTGCCTCTCCGCCTGCACATCACGCCGGAGTCGTTCGACGACCACCTGCGGACGCTGGCTCCCGACGCCGCTCTCCTCTTCCCCGACGTCGATCCACTCGAGGCGGCCTGGCGCCTCTTCCTCATCCACCTCGACGAGGCCGTGCAGACGGTGGAGCCCGACGAGACCGAGCTCCTCGTAGCCGCCAACGGAGTGCGCTCCCAGCGTCGTTGAACGCTGCGGAGCCGGTCCCTGACCCGCTGCAACGGACCTGCACTGCCGCAATCGCCTCACCACCCGCTCGTAGCCGAGATGTGACCCACGTCACTCGCGAGACGGCAAGGCTGCTCCGCGGGCGTACGACTCGGAGGGGGAGTCATGGGCAGGTTGGACGGCAAGGTCGCGATCATCACCGGTGGCGAGAGCGGGATCGGGCGGGCATCGGCGAGCGCGATGGTCGACGAGGGCGCGCAGGTGCACCTCATCGGTCTCGACGCCGACGCGCTGAAGCGGGCGGTCGCCGAGCTCGGCGACGACAAAGCCGCGTCCACCCAGGCCGACGTCACCGATGAACAGGCGGTGCAGACGGCCGTCGCCGAGGCGGTCGAGCGGTTCGGGCACCTCGAGGTCGTCTTCAGCAACGCCGGCAACACCGGGGCGGTCGCGCCGATCGAGGAGTACCCGTCGGACGAGTTCGCCCGCACGCTCCAGATCCACGCCCTCGGCGCGTTCCACATGATCAAGCACACCTCGCCGCACCTCGGGGAGGGCGCGAGCATCATCATCACCTCCAGCGTCGTCGGGCTCATGGGCTTCGGCGGGATCAGCGGCTACGTCACCGCGAAGCACGCGCAGGTCGGGATGATGAAGGCGGCAGCGAAGGAGCTCACGCCGCGGAAGATCCGCGTCAACTCCCTGCACCCCGGGCCGACGTCGACCCCGTTCCAGGACTCCATCGAGATGCGCGCGACCGGGCTCGAGCAGCAGGAGGCGGCCGCGGCGTTCGACGAGCTCGTCCCGCTCGCCCGGCACGCGACGCCGGCCGAGATCGCGAAGACGGTCGTGTACCTCGCCTCCGACGACAGCGCCTACATGACCGGCGCGACGGTCGCGGTCGACGGTGGCCTGACGATCTGACACGAACGGGCGGTCTTCGTCCTCGCGGTCTGTCACCCGGCTGCTCCGTCCCGCTGCAATGTGCCGGCCGGGACGGCCGACCGAGGGGGCGACATGGCGAGCACGGAGACCAAGATCGGCGGAGCGTGCGGGATCCTGGCCGCGGTGGCCATGATCCCGGCCTACATCGTCGGCACGCCGAACCAGCCGCGCACGCTCGAGGAGGCGGCCGGCTACTACGAGAGCGCGGCCTTCTTCGTGACGGCGAACGGCTCGCTGCCGCTGCTGCACGTCCTCCTGGGCCTGGTGTTCCTGGGCGTGCTCGTCCACGTCCTGCGCCGGGCGGCGGGCCCGTCGGGCGCCGTCTACGTCGCCCTCGCCGGCGGGGTGCTCTTCTTCGCCCTGACGTCCGCGGGCTTCGCGGCCGAGGTGGCCTACCCCGCGGCGGTCGTCCGGTTCGGCGAGATCGTCCTGCCCGCCCTCGCGCAGCCCCTGCTGGCGCTGTCGGTCTGGAGCTACCACTACGCGCAGATCGGGGCGGCCGCGATGATCCTCGCGACCTCGCTCGTCGCGTTCCGGTCCACGGCCCTCCCGACCTGGGTCGCGGGCGCCGGCGTGCTCGGCATCCTGCCGCTCCTGCACCTCTGGCTGCCCCTGGTCGCCGCCCTGAGCAGCCTGCTCTGGTTCGCGGTGATGGGCGTGGCGCTGCTCGTCGCGCCCACCCCGAGCACCACCACGGACAGGCCGGCCGCCCCGGCGACCGTCTGACGAGTCGACGCCCGGGAGGCGTGGCCACCGGGACCGTACGGGTACTGGCGCGACGGAAGCTTGCCGTCGAGAAGGAGGCCACGACCGTGTCCCACCAGCCGCCCGACCCCTACGAGTTCCTGCCCGACGTCGCGTCGTTCACCGTCACCAGCACCGACGTCGCCGACGGGCAGACGCTCCCGAACGCGCAGGTCAGCGGGATCATGGGCGCCGGGGGCGAGGACGTGACGCCGCAGCTGGAGTGGTCCGGCGCACCCGAGGGCACGAAGAGCTACGCCGTCACCTGCTACGACCCCGACGCGCCGACGGCCAGCGGGTTCTGGCACTGGGCGGTCACCGGCATCCTCGCCTCCACCACCAGCCTGCCCGCCGACGCCGGCGACCCCGAGAAGGGCTTGCTGCCCGAGGGAGCCATCACGCTGGCCAACGACGCCGGCGCCAAGCGCTACATCGGCGCCGCCCCGCCGCCCGGGCACGGCGCGCACCGCTACTTCTTCGTCGTGCACGCCGTCGACGTCGAGGACCTCGGGGTGGGCGCCGACGCCACGCCGGCGTTCCTCGGGTTCAACCTCTTCTTCCACAGCATCGGGCGCGCGATCATCACCCCGACCTATGAGATCCAGGGCTGAGATCGAGGGCTGAGCACGACGGGGGGCGGCGGTGGAGGGTGACGACGGCCGGCCGCTGCCCTCCCTCGACCGCGTGTCGGCGCTCAGCGACGGCATCTTCGCCATCGCGATCACGATCCTGATCCTGCCGCTGACCGACGTGCAGGTCCGGGACGGGCAGGTCCTCGGCGACCTGCTCGCCCTGGGCCACCAGTTCCTCGCCCTCGTGGTGAGCTTCGCAGTGATCGGGGGCTTCTGGATCCTCCACCACGACGACCTGACGGCCCTGACCGGTGCGAGCCGCCGGCTGCTCGTCGCCAACCTCGTGTTCCTGTTCTTCGTCGTCATGCTCCCGTTCCCCACCGCCCTGCTCGGGGACGGGGACAGCGTCACCGCGACGATCATCTACGCCGGCTCGATCATGGGCACGGCGCTGAGCTCGCTGGCGCTGTGGCGGATGGCGGAGCAGGACGGCCTGGTCAAGGAGGGGTGGGCGCGGCGCTGGGGTCACGGCAAGTACTGGGGGACGGCCGCCGTCGTCGCCGGGTTCCTGCCGTCGATCCCGCTCGCCTTCGTGTCGCCGACGTGGGCCCGGGTCAGCTGGGCCCTCGCGATCCCGTTCGGCATGATCGCCGACCGGCTCGAGGCGCGGACGGCGGTGGACCGGTGACCGACCAGGTCCACCCCGACGACGTCGACGCCTGGCGCGCGTGGCTCGCCGAGCACCACGACCGCGGCGAAGGCGTCTGGGTTCGTCAGCTGGAAGGCCCGCACCGGGCGCCCGACGGTGAGTTACGAGGAGGCCGTCGAGCAGGCGCTGTGCTTCGGCTGGATCGACAGCACCGCCCGCTCGATCGACGACGAACGGTCGATGCTGTGGTTCAGCCCCCGCCGGCGCGGCAGCGGCTGGGCCCGGTCGAACAAGCGGCGCGTCGAGCGCCTGGAGGCCGCGGGCCTCATGGCGGAACCCGGGCGGGCGATGATCGACGCCGCCAAGGCCGACGGCAGCTGGACGAAGCTCGACGACGTCGAGGACCTGGTGGTCCCGCCCGACCTCGCCGCGGCGTTCGACGCCCACCCCGGCTCCCGGGAGCAGTGGGACGGCTTCTCCCGGTCGGCGCGGCGGGCGATGCTCGTGTGGCTCGTCGAAGCCAAGCGCCCGGCGACGCGCAGCAACCGCGTCACGCAGATCGCCGCACGCGCGGCCGTCGGGGAGAAGGCGCACCCGAAGGCGTGAGGCACGGACCCGCCGGGGTAGCCGGGCGCCCATGATGACCGTCATCACCCACGTCACCCTCACGCCCGGCCGCGAGCCGGAGTGGGACGCGGCGATGCGCGACCGCCTCGAGACCGCCCGCGAGAAGGAGGGCTGGGTCGGCAACCAGCTCGTCATCCCGCTCGACGCCCCGCACGAGCGCACGGTGATCGGTACCTGGACCACCCGCGCGGCGTGGGAGGCGTGGCACTCCGACGAGACGTTCCTCGAGACCCGCGAGCGCATGGAGGGGCTGCAGGACGGGCCGAGCGACATGAGCTGGTACGAGGTCGTCTCGGACGAGCGCGCCTGATCAGGGCACGTCGACCCGACGCGACACGATCACGCGGTCGCTCTCGTTGCCGCGGGCCCGGCGCAGGTCGGGCGGGCGGGGGCTGAAGTCGGGCACGGTGAACAGGCCCACGCTCTGGTCGTCGACGACCAGGCTCGCCGGGCCCGCGAGCTGCAGGTCCACGAGCGCGCCCTCGCGCGGGACGTCGTCGAGCTGGAGCCGCAGCGGGCCGCCCGTGAGCGGCACCGACACCGGCGGGCGCCCCGGGTACGCCACCGTGACCGCCGAGGCCGGGGTCGAGGAGCGCACCGCGATCGTCGGCGCGCCGCGCGGGGACGACACCTGCAGGCGCACGCCCCCCGGGGTCCTCTCGGCGACGGCGGTCGGCCCCGGGGCCGGCAGGACCGGCGCCGGCCCCGTGCTCACCGGCTCGTCGAAGCCCGGGAGCGCGGTCGGCGGGCCGGGCGCGTAGCCCCGCGTCCAGTCGGCCGGCGCGGTGTCGGGGGTGACCCACCGGGCGACGCCCGTGTCCGCGTCCAGCGCGTACGACAGGCTCGCGCCCTGCGGCGTGCGGGCGTCGGGGCGGTCGAGGAACAGCCCGCCCGCGGCGAGGATCAGCACCCAGACGAACGCCAGGATCGGCAGCGCGTAGCCCCGCACCTGCCCGGGCCGCGGCAGCGCCGAGAGCCCGGCGGCGACCGGCACCCCGACCAGCGTGAACAGCGCGACCGGCAGCCCGTCGGACACCCCCGCGACGCCGTAGGACGCGACCGCGAACGGGATCAGCAGCGCCACCGCCGGCACCGCGCCGAGCACGAAGAACGGCCCCGCGAGCCACGGCCGTTCCCCGGCCAGCGCGACGACGATCAGGCCGAGCGCGAGGCCGATCACCGGCCACGCCAGCATGAACACCGAGCCCGGCGCGACCACCGCGAGCCCCACCGCCAGCAGCGCGAGCACCAGCAGCGACCCGGCCGCGAACGCCAGCCCGCCGGGCCGGCGCCGCAGCAGGCTCACCATCAGGGTGATCACGACGAACGCCGCGATCCCGGCGGCGATCTCGTACATGAGCGGGCGGCCGACGAAGGGGCCGGTGTCGGCGTAGGACGGGCGGATCGCGACCAGCGACTGCCAGAACCCGATCCCCACCGCCAGCGCGAGCACCAGCGCGAGCACGTAGCCGAAGAACCCGCCGACCACCCCGCCGAGCGTCGCCTTCCGCCGCGCCCGCGCCACCACCACCAGCGCGACCGCGAGCAGCAGCGCCAGTCCGGCGACCGGCCAGGCCCACCCGCTGTCGTAGGTCACCGTGCGGCCGAGGACGGTGAAGTAGGTCGCGTCGCCGCTCGGGGGCAGGCCGGAGGCCAGCGGGGCGAGGTCCTCCGACCCCAGGGTCCGGGTCAGCGCGAGCGCGTTGCCGCCGTGGTTCTGCAGCGAGGCCCGGCTGAGGTTCGGCGGGACGTCCCCGGGGGTGTGGTACTGCTCCGCGCCGTCGATGAACGCCGAGTTCATGCCCGGCCGGCCCGCGTCGAGCACGGGGGTGAGGTCGGTGTCGTTGGGCAGGAACCGGTAGATCTCGACCTGCGACGAGTCGCCCCGCGGGTGGGGGACGGACCGGGCCCAGGCGTCGACGAGCCCGGCGTTGCCCGGCGAGGTCTGGAACAGCATCGACGGTCCCGAGACGCCCCGCGCCTCCCAGTTGAGGACGACGGTCGGACGGTCGCTGTCTCCGGCCTCCGGCGCGGCAGCTCCGCTGCGCTGCGTGCCGCCCTGCAGGGCGTCCCGGACCCAGGCCCGCGCCCCGAGCAGGCCGGCCTCCTCGCCGTCGGTCAGCACGACCGTGACGTCGTTGCGCAGCGGCGGGCCGGCCCGCAGGGCCCGGACGGTCTCGAGGATCGTCGCGACGCCGGACACGTCGTCGGCGGCGCCCGGACCGGCGGTCACCGAGTCGTAGTGCGCCATGAGCACGACCGCGCCCGTGGGGTCGGTGCCCGGCAGGGTGGCGACGACGTTCTCGACGCGCGCCGCCCGCGCCTGCCCCTCCTCGGCGGCGATCGACGCCGTCGCCTCGACCCGCGGGGCCAGGCCCTCGGCGGCCAGCCGCCCGACCAGCGCGTCGCGGGCCGCGTCGGAGGCCGGGCTGCCGATCGGCCGCGGCTCGCGCGCCAGGGTGTCGACGACGCCGAAGGCCCGGTCGGCGCTGAACTCCGCCGGCGGCGCCGACGCGGGCACGGGCTCGGGCGGCCCCTCGAGGACCACGGCGTAGACGCCGACGACCGCGAGCAGCACCACCGCCACCAGGCGCCCGATCACGGTGAGCACGCTGCCGTACGCACCCCGCGCCCGCCAGCGACGGTCCGCGGCGAGCAACAAGATCGGCCGTCCGGCCGTGGCGTGATCGTCGTGGTGTGCGTCACGGTAGGGGGACGACGTTGTCGAAAGCTAAGGAGCCGCGAGCATGGGACAGCTCGACGGGAAGGTCGCCTTCATCACCGGAGCCGCCCGCGGACAGGGCCGCAGCCACGCGCTGCGCCTGGCGCAGGAGGGCGCCGATATCATCGGTGTCGACCTCTGCCAGCAGGTCGAGACGGTGCAGTACGCGATGTCCACGCCCGCGGACCTCGCCGAGACCGCGAAGCGGGTCGAGGACCTCGATCGCCGGATCGTCACACGCCAGGCCGACGTCCGCGACCGCGGCGCCCTGCAGGCGGCGTTCGACGAGGGCGTCGCCGAGCTCGGCCGGGTCGACATCGTGCTGGCCAACGCGGGCATCGCCAACCAGGTCGGCGGCGAGCCCGACGACGAGGAGCGCGGCTGGCAGGACGTCATCGACATCAACCTCACGGGCGTCTACCACACGGTGCGGGTCGCGGCGCCGCGCATGATCGAGCAGGGCGACGGCGGCGCCATCGTGCTGACGAGCTCGACGCAGGGCCTGTCCGGGCGCGGCGGCGACGGCGGCGGCGCGATGAGCGGCTACGCGGCGGCGAAGCACGGTGTCGTCGGGCTGATGCGGACGTTCGCGCACTGGCTCGCCCCGCACAACATCCGCGTCAACACCGTGCACCCCACCGGCGTGAACACGCCGATGGTCGTGAACCCGCAGCTCGAGGCGTGGATGAACGAGAACCCGGAGAAGGGCGACGCGCTCGCGAACCTCCTGCCCGTCGAGATGGTGGAGGCCGTCGACATCTCCAACGCGATCCTCTACCTCGTCAGCGACGCGGGCCGCTACGTCAGCGGCGTCACGCTGCCGGTCGACGCGGGGTTCAGCGTCAAGTGATCGACGATCTCGCCGACGTGCGGGAGAAGCTCGCCGCGCGGATGGTCGGCCGGGAGCGGGAGCTCGACCTGCTCCTGGCCGCCGTCGCGGCCGGGCGCGACGTCCTGCTCGAGGGCCCGCCGGGGACGTCGAAGTCGACGATCCTCGCCGCGATCACCGCGGAGTGGGGCGTGCCCATGGTGTTCGTCGAGGGCAACGCCGACCTGACCCCGACGCGGCTGGTGGGCCACCACAGCCCGGCGCGGGTGCTGCGCGAGGACTACTCGGCCGAGACGTTCGTGCCCGGGCCCCTGGTGGAGGCGATGCGCGGGGGCGGCTTCCTCTACGTCGAGGAGTTCAACCGCGCGCCCGAGGACACGCTGAACACGCTGCTCACGGCGATGGCCGAGCGTCGCCTCGCCGTGCCGCGCGTGGGCACCGTGGACGCGACGCCGTCGTTCCGCGTGGTCGCGACGATGAACCCGTACGACACGATCGGCACGACGCGCCTGTCGACCTCGGTGAGCGACCGGCTCTGCCGCCTCGCCGTCGACTACCAGGACGCCGACGCCGAGCGGGCGATCGTCGAGGCGCGCACCGACCTCGACGCGCCGCGCCTCGTCGCCGACGCCGTCGCCCTCACCCGCGCGACCCGCGCCCACGAGGCGATCCGCCAGGGCAGCAGCGTGCGCGGGGCGATCGACCTGGCGCTGGTGGTCGACCGGCTCGCCCGGCTGCGGGGGGTGGACATCCCGGACGACGGGTCGCTGCGGGACCTGCCCGCCGCGTACACCGAGCTGGTCCTCGACGGGATGCTGCTCGCGCTCTCGGGCCGCGTCCATCTCGACGAGGTCGTCGAGGCGACGCCCGAGGCCGTGCTGCGGTCGATCTGGGAGTCGTACTACGTGCTCGACCCGGCCCGCGCCGAGCCGGGTTGAAAGCAGGTCGCGGCGGACGGTCCGCTCGTGCACCGGTCGACGCGCCCGCTGCGCCGGAAGCCGAAGAAGCTCACCGACGAGCCGGCGCTCTACGAGCGTGCCGGCGCGGGCGGGGGGCTCGTGCTCTCGGAGGGCACGCGGCGGCGCCGGCGCGGTGACCGGTCGGTCGGCGGGCCGACGGCGCCGGGGGCGTCCGACGAGCCGGCCGAGCTCGTGGCGCTGGAGGACCTGGGCTCGTCCCGCGTCGATGATGTCGCCCGCGCCCGGTCCCGGCGGATCGCCCGGCGCCTGAGCCTGCGCCCGCCGACCGCGGAGGACCGGCACACCGGGGTGGCGGGCGAGCTGGTCAGCACCCGCTGGCACGGCGCGGGCGACGACCTCGATCTCGACCCGACCGTCGAGGTGCTCGCCACCAACCCGCTGCCCGAGGACGAGGACCTCATCGTCCGCGAGCGGCTGCGCACCGCGCGGACGGTGGTGCTCGCCGTCGACGTCTCGGGGTCGATGACCGGGGAGCGCGCGCTGACCGCGGCCGCGACCGTCGGCGCGCTGGCCGGCGAGCTGGGGCGCGACCGGCTGGCGGTGGTCGCGTTCTGGTCCGACGCCGCGGTGCTCGTGCGGCCCGGCGAGCGCGTGGCCCCGCTCGCGGTGCTCGACCTCCTCCTGCGCGTCCCCACCCGCGGGCTGACCAACGTCGCGTTCGCGCTGACCACGGCCGCGCGGCTCATCACGCAGGCCGGGTCGGGCGACGCGCGGGTGCTGCTGCTCTCCGACGCGGTGCACAACGCGGGCCCCGACCCGCGCGGGATCGCCGGTCGCCTGCCGCGGCTCGACGTGCTGCTCGACGTCTCCGGCGAGCGCGACGTGGAGCTGGGGCGCGAGCTCGCCCGCGTCGGGCGGGGACGCTGCCGGCTGGTGCGCGACCACCGGGACGTCGCGCCGGCGCTGTCAGCGCTGTTCAGCCCCATGTGAGCGAACTTCGGGCCGATAACCCCGAAGTTCGCTCACATGGGCGGCGACCACGACCGGCCAGATCGCCTGGGCGAGGATCACGATCCGCTGGGAGAGGCCGTACCAGGTGCCGTTGGTGACGAGCTGGGCCGTGAACCACACGACGAGCGCGGCCAGGACGACGGTCGCGATCGCCGAGGCGAGGCGCAGCCGCCGGTCGAGGGTCGGCGCGGCCACGAGGCCCAGGGGCCAGAGCGTGTAGGCCGCCCAGGCCAGGCCGCCGGCGACCATGTGCACCGCCGAATAGCCACCGACGGGCTGCGGGCTCAGGCCCGCGACCACGAGGAACGCGCCGCCCGCGGCGAGCAGGCGCCACGACGTCGACGGGACGCGGGGGCGCAGGCCCAGGGCGGTGAGCACCGTGAGGGCGCCGACCAGCACGAGCGTGCCGGCCATGATCCAGCGACTCGTCGCGCCGAGGCTCGACAGCGCGCTCGCCGACTGGTTCCACGGGTCGGGCAGCGGCTGGGCCGCCTGCGCGGCGAGGAGGCCGGCGACGAACACGACGGGGCCGAGCACCGCGAGGACGGCCGGCGACGGGCGGACACGGCGCACGGGCCACCCCACGACGACGATCGGCCACACGGTCTCGCCGAGGATCAGCGCGCGCTCGGCCACCCCGAGCCAGGTCCCGTCGGTCCAGGCCTGCGCGCACAGCCACGCGAGCAGCCCCAGCATGCCGGAGACGGCCACCGCGGAGCCACGCCGCAGCGCGGGGTCGAGGCTGCGGTCGGCGATCAGCGGGACGGGCCAGAGCACGAACGCGACGGCGGCGGTCACGGTGCCGGCCATGTGGATCGTCGAGCTGCCGTGCGCGGGCTGGACGGCGAGCGCGGCGACGATCACGGCGACCCCGCCGCCGCCCAGGATCGCCCGCGCCGCGGTGGGGACGCCACGCAGCCCGGCGGCGATCAGCACGTAGAGCACGCCGAGCAGGGTCAGGGCGGCGCCCATGATCCACCGGTCGGTCGCGCCGCGGCCCGCGAGCGTGCTGATCGTCTGACCGACCGCGTCGTAGGAGCCGACCGGCTGCACGGCCTCCGCGACGAGCGCGCCGGCGATCAGCACGACTGGGGCGGCGAGGGCCAGCGCGACGAGCGTCGGGCGGCGCCGACGGCCGAGCGCCTCGGGCATCAACGTCACGATCGGTCCCCCCTCGCGAGATCCTGTCAGGCCACCTCGCGGAGCATCAGCCACGTCCGGGGACCGGCGGTGTCCGGGACGGCCTCGCGCGCGACCGTGAAGCCGACCCGCTGGTACCAGGCGACGTTCGCCTCGCTCGTGGTCTCGAGGTACGCCGGGAGGCCGCGACGATCGGCGTCGGCGAGCGTCGGGGCCAGGAGCGTGGTGCCCACCCCGCGGCGCTGCCACACGGGATCGACACCGAGGGCCAGCAGGAACCAGTGCGGGTCGGGGACGAGCGCCCGGCGCTGCCCGTCGAGCCAGGACGTGTAGGCGGCGAACCGCCGGAACGCGCCCGGCCCGAGTGTCACGGGGAAGGCGAGCATGCCGGCGCGGGCCATGCCGACCAGGGACATGCCCGTCGCGCCCGGCGGCAGCCAGATCGCGACGCCGGCGCGCTCGGGTGTCGTCAGCGCGCGACCCGCGAGGCGGCCGTAGCGGACGGCGCCGCGGAAGAAGCGGTCGAGCTTGGCCGGACGCGCGGCCGCGTCGGGGAAGACGAACGTGAACATGCCGTCGTCGGCGAAGGCCCGCGCCGCGGCGGCCGCGGCTCCGGCGACGTCGTCCTCCCCCACCGGTACCGCGTCCCCCATGTCCCGGATGGTGCTCCGGGGAGGGCATGGGGTCCAGATGCCGACCCGTGTCCTCGGGACGCGGGTCAGCGACCCAACGTCGTGCTCGGCGCCTCCCCGAACCGTGTCCGGTACTCCGCCGCGAAGCGTCCGGCGTGCGCGAAGCCGTGCCGGTGGGCGACGTCGGCGACGGTCGTGGCGCCCGCCGGGTCGAGGTCGACGAGCTCGCGGTGGACGGCGTCGAGGCGCCGGCGGCGCAGGTAGGTCACCGGCCCGACACCGAACTCCGCGTGGAAGATCGTGCGCAGGGTCCGCTCACTGACGCCGGTCAGGCGCGCGAGCTCCGGCGCGGTCGGGGGGCGGGCGGGGTCGGCGGCCGCCCGGTCGAGCACCCGGCGCACCACCGTCGACGACGCCGGCGGGGCGGGCGCGCGCAGGGCGTCGGTGAACGAGTGCGGGTGCCCGAGCAGCAGCGCGGTCGACGCCGCGTTCTTCAGCGCCGCCCAGACCCGCGGCGGCGGGCCCTCGGGACCGGCGGCGGCGCACGTGCTGCGCACCAGCTCCGCCGCCCCGCTCACGGTGCCGCCGGCGCGCGGCATCTCGAGGTCGAAGGCCAGCGGGCCGTCGGGCGGCCGGCCGAGCAGGGCGCCGAGCTCGCGCTCGAGGTCCGCCCGGTCGATCTTGAGGACGAGCAGGTCGAGGCCCGCGTCCCACCGCATCGTCAGCGGTCCGGACGACGAGAACACCGCGCCGTACGCGGTGTCGGCGCGCACGCGCATGCCCCGGTGCTCGGCGCGGAAGCCGCCGCGCACGGGCAGGTGGACGGTGGCGAAGGCGTCGAGGGGATGGGAGCGGATCTCGACGGCAGCGCCGTAGGAGAACCGCAGCAGCCCCAGACCCTCGCCGGCCACCCACCGGACGTCGGCGCCGAACGCGGCCCCGTCGCGGCTCACGGTCATCCGGTGACCGGTCATGAGCTGCTCTGTGCGCTCGTGGGCCTCATCGGGGTGGCTGGTGCGGAAGCCCCCGCGGAGGACCGCCGTCGCACCCGCCATGCCCCGCACCTCCTCGTGCCGCGCCCGACGCTGGCCGGGCCCGGAGAGGGTGTCAAGGGCCACAGCCACGCGGCCGGAACCGGACGCCCTCGCCGGAAGCGGCTACCGGCCATCGGTGACCCGCTCCTAGCGTCCGTCGGCACCGCACCCCCAGCACGAGGACGTGAGCCGGTGACGACCACGGAAGAGTCGACCACGGTCGTGCCCCTCGGCGAGTACGCCGACGGCGACTTCTACCCCGGGTACGAGCCGCGGCTGGAGTCGCGGCCGTTCCTCGCCGAGCCGCTCGCGCCGTTCACGCGCGCCGACGAGGGCCGCTTCTGGATGCGCGACTCGCAGCACTTCGCCGAGGGCATCACGCCGGCGAGCATGGGGCTGCTCGAGGACGCGCAGACCTGGGGCACCCAGTACGGCGCCGAGATCGTGGGCATCCCGCCGACCGCCGGCATGGTCAACCGGATCGCCGGCGTCCACGTCTACCTCGGCCAGTGCCCGATCACCTCGCTGTGGCAGATGGGCGCCCGCGCCGAGCGCTTCGGGGCGTTCGCCGGACCGCGCCTGGCCGACTTCGCGGGCTACTGGGCGGGCTACCGCGCCGAGCTCGAGGCCGCCTACGCGCACTTCGACGCTCTCGACGTCGAGGCCATGGGGCGCGACGAGCTGCACGCTGCGCTGGTCGACGCGATCGCCTTCCACCGGCGCGGCTGGGGCGTGCACTTCGAGGTCATGTACCTGCTCGCGGCCAACTACGTCGCGCTGTTCCAGCTGGTCACCGACCTCGGGCTCGAGACCGGACAGATCCCCAAGTGGCTCGCCGGCGAGGAGACCGCGTACCTGCAGACCGACGAGGGGCTCTGGCGGCTCGCCGGGCGCGCCCGCGAGCTCGGTGTCGACGGGGCCCTCGCCGAGCCCACCGTCGAGGGTGTGCGCGCGGCGCTGGACGGGACGCCCGGCGGCGCCCGGTGGTGGGCGGAGCTCGAGGCGTTCCTCGCGGTCTGGGGCCAGCGCACCGACGAGACCGCGACGATGGACCGGCCCTCGTGGGCCGAGCACCCGGCGACGCCGCTGGGCACGATCCGCGAGTTCCTCACCCGGCCCGAGGGCCACGACTTCGCCGCGGCCCGGCGCGAGGTGCTCGCCGAGCGCGACCGCCTCGTGGACGCCGCGCGCGCGGCGATCGCCGAGGAGGACCGTGCCCGCTTCGACGAGGCGCTCGCCTCGAACCGCTCCGCGAACTTCGTCTGGTGGAACGAGGAGCACAACTTCCTCATCGACCGCCGCATCCACCTGCCGATCCGGCGCCTGACCCTCGCCGCCGCCGACCGGCTGGTCGCCGACGGGGGGCTCGACGCGCGCGAGGACGTCTTCTTCCTCTTCCGCCACGAGCTGCTCGACCTGCTCACCGGCGGCGGCCCGGCCGACTGCCGCTCGCTGGTCACCGCGCGCCGCGACTACTACGACCACTGGTCGGCGCGCGGGAGCGAGCTGCCGCCCGTCGTCGGCACCGTGCCCGACGCCGTCAACGACCCGATCATGACCGAGCTGTTCGGCCTCACCCCGGACTACTTCGCGACGATCAAGGGACAGCAGGCGACGGCGACGCTGTCCGGGTTCGCCGCCGCGCGCGGCACCGTCGTCGGCACCGCGCGCGTGATCCGCGCCGCGCAGGACATCGACCAGGTCCGCGACGGCGACATCCTCGTCTGCGGCGGCACGACCACCGAGTGGACGCCGGTGTTCGGGCTGGTCCGGGGGTGCGTCACCGACACCGGCGGCACCCTGTCGCACACCGCGATCATCGCCCGCGAGTACGGCCTGCCCTGCGTGGTCGGCACGGGGGTCGCCACCTCGACGATCAGGACCGGCGACCGCGTGCGCATCGACGGCGACCGCGGCGTGGTGGAGGTGCTGGGGTGACGCCCGACCTCGCCGAACTGGCCGGCGTGGCCGAGCGCGCCGCCCGCGCCGGTGGCGCGGTGCTCCTCGAGTACCAGGACAAGATCCTCGAGGTGACGCTCAAGGACACCCGCGTGGACGTCAGCTCCTCGGCCGACCTCGCCGCGCAGGAGGCCGTCATCGCAGCCATCACGGCCGAGCGGCCCGACGACGTCGTGCTCGGCGAGGAGGACGCGCCGGACACGAGCACCCCGGCGGCCGGCCTGCGCTGGTGGGTCGACCCGCTCGACGGCACGCGCGCGTTCATCGATGGCTTCCCGTGGTTCGCGACGGCGGTGTCGGTGACGCTCGACGGCGACCCGGTCGTCGCCGCGGTCTACGACCCGCTGCGCGACGAGCTCTACGCCGCCGTCCGCGGCGGGGGCGCGACGTGCAACGGGCGCCCGCTGCAGGTGTCCCCGGCGACCCGCGCCGCCGAGGTCGTCGTGGTGGTGCAGGCGCAGTCGTCCGACCCGGTCGTCATCGCCGAGTTCGCCCGGCTGATGCGGGCGATGCTCACGGTGTCGGGCGGCGTGCGCTTCCCGGGCGCCCCGGCCCTGGTCATGGCGCACATCGCCGCCGGTCACCTCGGCGGCTACGTCGAGCGCGACATGCCGCCGTGGGACGTGGCGGGCGGGCGGCTGCTCGTCGAGGAGGCCGGCGGGCGCGTCACCGACTTCGACGGGCAGCGCCGCGACGCCTCCACCCGCTACGACGTCGTCGCCAGCAGCGGCGGCGGCGTGCACGACGAGATCGTCGCCGCCACCGGCATGCGCTTCGAGGAGGGCTGATGACCGTCAACACCGAGATCGCGGTGACGACGACCGGCGGCTGGGCCCGTCCGGGCTGGTGGGACGTCGTCGAGCCGGCGGAGGCCGCGGGACGCCTCGGGCCCGACGACGAGCGCGAGCTCTACGACGACTACTGCCGCCTGGCGATCGACGACCAGGAGCGCTGCGGGCTCGACATCGTCACCGACGGGGAGCACCGGCGCCGCGGCTGGATCGAGAACATCACCGCCGCGCTGCCCGGCCTCGAGCTGCAGCCCGCGCCGCGGCGTCTCGGCGCGCTGGGCTACGACATGCTCGACGTCTGGAAGGTCACCCAGCCGCTCGACGAGCTCGCCTGGATGTGGGACTTCGTCGGCGAGTACCGCTTCCTGCGCGCCGCCACCGACCGACGCCCACGCGTCGGGATGCCGGGGCCGTACGGGATGACGACCGAGCTGGACTTCCGCGACGTCTACCCGTCGCGCAAGGCCTGCGCGGAGGCGCTGGTGCCGGCGCTGCGCGGGCACATCCGCGAGCTGCTGGACGCCGGCTGCGACTACATCCAGCTCGAGGAGCCGATCACCCCGGCCGTCGCGGACGACGACCGCAGCCCCGCGTCGATGGTCGAGATCATCAACAAGGTCGTCGACGGGTTCGACGGCTGCACCTTCACCGTGCACATCTGCTTCGGCTCGTTCCGGCGCCTGCCCTACGCCAAGCGGACCTACCGCTGGCTCTTCCCGACCCTGCTCGACGCCCACGTCCACGGGTTCAGCCTGGAGTTCGGCGGGCGGGAGATGGCCGAGATCGACCTCGTCGGCCAGTGGGACCCGGGCCGGATCCTCTCGGCGGGTCTCGTCGACATCAAGACGCACTACGCCGAGACCCCCGACGACCTCGTCGAACGCCTCCGGACGTGCCTGAAGTACCGGAGCCCGGAGGCGCTGGAGATCTCGACCGACTGCGGGCTGCGGCGGGTGCCGCGGAACCTGGCCATCGCGAAGATGACCGCCGCCGCGCAGGCCGCCGAGAGGGTGCGTCGGGATGGCTGACGTGACCATCAGGGCCGAGACGGTCGGCAGCTTCCTGCGGCCGCCCCTGCTCCGGGACGCCATGGAGATCGGCGTCACCGACCTCCGCCCGCTGCAGGACCAGGCGGTGCTCGAGGTGCTCGAGCTGCAGCGATCCGTGGGGCTGCCGGTGGTCGGGGACGGCGAGATGCGTCGGCGCATCTGGCACGGCCCGGTCCTCGACGTCACCGACGGGTTCGACCCCGAGGGCTTCACGCGGACGTGGACGAGCGATGACGGGCGGACCGCCTCGCACACCTCGCCGGTGGTGGCGTCGCGCCTCACCGAGCGCGGCAGCCTCGTCGACGTCGAGGCGGGGTTCGTGCTGACCCACGCCGACCGGCCGGTGAAGGTGACCCTGCCCGTCCCGACCAACTTCCTGAGCTACTGGACCGCCGGCGTCTCCGACCGCGCCTACCCGGACCCGCAGGAGTTCCTCGACGACCTCGTCGCGATCATGAACCGGCAGGCGCGGGCGCTGGCCGACGCCGGGGTGCGCTACCTGCAGCTCGACGCGCCCAAGTACACGTTCCTGGACAACCGGCGGCTCTTCCCCGACCCCGAGCGCTGGCAGGAGCGGCTGGCCGAGTACGTGCGCACCGACCGGCGGGTGTTCGACGGTCTGCCCGACGAGGTCGTCACCGGCATCCACATCTGCCGCGGCAACTACCGCAGCATG
Organism: Actinomycetospora lutea; assembly: GCF_028737205.1. GTDB lineage: Bacteria > Actinomycetota > Actinomycetes > Mycobacteriales > Pseudonocardiaceae > Actinomycetospora > Actinomycetospora lutea. The sequence continues at coordinate 109,514 of NZ_JAQZAL010000010.1, forward strand.
TACGAGAGCACCGTGCCCTACGACGAGATGGGCGAGGTCCTGTTCTCGGAGGCGCGCTACGACCGGCTGCTGCTCGAGTACGACGACGCCCGCGCCGGCGGCTTCGGCGCGCTGCGCCACGTGCGGCCCGACAGCACCGCGGTCCTCGGCCTGGTCACCACCAAGCACCCCGAGCCGGAGTCCGTCGACGACCTGCGCCGGCGGATCGACGAGGCGGCGTCGGTCCTGCCCCTGGGGCAGCTGGCCCTCAGCCCGCAGTGCGGGTTCGCCAGCACCTGGGAGGGCAACGAGCTCTCGGCGGACGACCAGCGACGCAAGCTGGAGACGGTCGTGCGGACGGCGGAGCTGGTCTGGTCGTAGGTCGATCGAACGACACGTCTGTGGTTCCAGTGGTCACGATCGGGTCACTGAGGTATTGCGGACAGGGGGTGATGACGCGCGAACGGGTGAGCTATGGTCCGCCTTGTGAGCCAGTCGGGTGACGCCACTCAGATCAATGTGTTCGACCTGACGAAGCGGGGTTACAACCCGAACCAGGTCGACGGACACGTCCAGGCCCTGCTGTCGCGGGTCGAGGTGCTCGAACACGCGCACCAGCAGGAGCAGCAGCGCGCGGACGAGGCCGAGGCGGAGCTGACCCGCCTCCGCCGGAACGAGCGTCCGTCCGACGGCGAGGGCGAGGCCGTGCAGAACGGCTTCGGCCACCGCATCGAGCGCGTGCTGCGCGTCGCCGAGCAGGAGGCCGCGAACGCCCGCGCCACCGCGGCGCGCGAGGCGTCGGCGCTGATGGAGCCCACGCGCAAGGAGGCCGACTCGCACCGCCAGGACATCGAGCAGAACCTGGCCGCCCGGCGGGCCGCGCTCGACGAGGAGGCCGCGCGACGCCGCGCCGACCTCGACGAGCGGGAGCGCGAGCTCGACGAGCAGGCCTCCGCCACCCGCGAGGAGGCCGAGCAGACGCTCGCGGAGGCGCGGATGGGCGCCGAGCAGATCACCCGCGAGGCCGAGGCCGAGGCCCAGCGCCGTCGCGACGACACCGAGTCGAGCATCCGCCGGCGCCACACCGAGGCCGAGAACGAGCTCCAGCGCCTCAAGGGCCTGCACGACGGCGTGCGCACGGACCTCGGCCGCCTCCTCGAGTCGCTGTCGGGCCAGCTCCCGCACCGCGACGGCCAGCGCCACCTCGCCGTCGCCGCGGCACAGGGTGACGCGAACACCGCGGTCCACCCGGTACACGCCGACCACGGCGCGCGGATCGACGAGACCGGGCGGACGTGACCGCCGGGCGGGCGGCGCCCTCGCGGTGGGGCGCGGTGACCGTGCCCGGAGGGTCGCGCGCGTCCGTGCCGGCGAGCGACCGGACGGTCGTGATGGCGCCTGGCGTCGCCCCGCCCCTGGTACGGGCCCAGCAGGCCCTCGAGGGCCTGCCGTCGGTGCAGCGCCGGGCGCTGGTCCTGCGCTGGTCGCACGGCATGGCGGTGCCCGAGATCGCCGCGCTCGACGCTGTCCCGCCCGACGTCGTCGAGCGCCGTCTCGTCCACGGTGCGCTCGCGTTCGCCCACCTCCTCGGTGTCCCGTCCGGGGTGACGAGCCCCGGTGTCGTCGCGGCCCGCGAGATCGCCGCCCTGGGTCCGCGCGCGGAGCTGCCGCACGCGGCGGGTCGTGCTCCCGCGCGCGTGTCGGTCGTGGCCTCGGCACCCGTGGTCGACGCGGCGGCGACCGGACCGGCCACCACCCCGCCCCTCGACGAGTCGCGGGACCGCCGCCTGCCGTTCGCCGCCGCCTGCCTCGCCGCCGCCTCCGCGGCCGCGCTCGGCGTCGCGGCCGCCACGGCGAACATCGACGCGACCGGGCTCGCGGGCGACTCCGCCGGCCCGGCCGCGGGCACCGGCCCGGCGCCCGGGCTCGGCGCCGTGATCCCCGGCCCCGGCGCGGTGGGCGCCGGCCCGGCCGCTCCGGCGATCGACGATCTCGGCCCGGGCGGGGCGCCGCCTGCGACAGACGGCGCGGGTCCCCCCTCGCTCGCGGCGGCCAGCGGGCCGGGACCGGGCGGAGCGGTCGGCGTCGTGCCGGGTGGTGGTGGGCCCGTCGGCAGTGGACCCGCGGGCGCCTCGGCCGTCGGCGGTGGGCCCGTCGGCGGCGCAGCCGCGGGTGGCTCGCCGGATGGTCGCGCTCCTGGCGGTGGCTCCGGTGGCTCTGCTCGTCCGCAGGGCGGGGGCTCGGTGGCGCCGTCGTCTCCGTCCGCACCTGCGAGCTCGACGGCGCCGTCGTCCAGCGCCGACCCGGCACCGAGCTCGCCGTCCGCCGCACCGACCCGCGACGACCCGCCCCCGCGCGCGAACGCCTCGACCGGAGGCCGCGGCGGCGGTCGCGATGACCGTGGCGAGGCCGGACGCGAGCAGGGGCGCGGCGGGGGCGACGCCGGCCGCGGCGAGGGTCGCGGTGGTGGCCCGAGCGGCGAGCGGAGCGGCGGTCGCTGAGTCATCGTCCGGGGCGCCGGTCGACCACCTCCTCCCCGGCGAGGGACGGTGGCGAGACGTCGTCGACCAGGCGGAGATCGGCCACGTAGATCGCGTCGTCGGTGACCTCGGCCGGCTCGGGCACCGCGTCGAGGCGCATCGCGTCCGCCGGGCGGTGGGTCGTGCGCCGGTACCGGCGGATCTCGCGCACGCGGTAGCGACGCCGGCACAGGGCCACGGCCTCGCCGTGCTCGGTGCCGGCCGCCAGCTCCGGTTCGAGATAGAGCGCGCCCTCGATCCACAGCCGCCCCTCGCCGGGCTCCGCCGCGGCCCAGTTGACGGGAAAGAGCCTGCCGTCGACGTCGAGGACGTCCACCCGGCAGCTGCACAGGTCGCTCTCGAGCGGGGCCGTGAGCAGCGAGCCGCGGCCGTCGAAGCACCCGAACTCGTCGACCTTCCACGTCTCGGTCTCCGAGAGCGCCGGCAGGTACCCGGCGGCGTAGATCGCGGGCGCGACCTGCAGCTCCTGCCCGACGGCGATGGTCGACAGCTCCCCGGCCGCGAGGTGGTGCGGGAGGAGCTGGACCGTCACCTCGCCGTCCCACCGCTCCTCGCGCACCGCCCGCCGCCCGAGCGTGCGGCGCACGAAGTCGTCGCTGCCCTCGTGGTGGCGCCCGGCCACCGTCCGTTCCCTGCTCCGCCGCGTCCGCGGGGGTTTCGCCATGTCTGCCTCCTCGGCTCTCCCTGAATTGGAGAGCGGGGAGGTCCGATCGGTTCCCTCGGCATGGGGGCCTGTGGACAACTCGGGGCCTCAGGTGGTGCGGACCTCTTCCGGCAGCGCGAAACTGCAGGGCTCACCGGGTACGAGGACGAGGTCGCCGTCCAGCGCGCGGCGCACGTGGTCCTCGACGACGGCGGCCGCCTCGTGGGCGCCGGCGGACCAGGGCGTGAAACCACCCTCGGCGTCCGGCTCACCGCAGACCAGTCGGCCCTCGCGCACCAGCCCGACGAGCAACGGTCCTGCCCGGCGGAGGAGCGGCAGCCGACCCTCCCCTCCCTCGACGATCTTCACCACGGCGATCGCACCGAACAGATCGAGCCAGTCCCCGCGCGCTTCGTCGAGGAGGTCGCTCTCGAGCTCGCTGTCAGTGGCCATGGGGCGACTACGCGTCGAGACGGTCGAGCAGCTCCGGAGCCGCGAACCAGCACACCTCGCCGAGTGGGATGTACCCGTGCTCCCGAATGACCTCGTCTGCGGTCCGGCGGACACGGAGCGCCAGCTCGCCGCCCGCGCCCTCCCACCTCAGGAACCCACTCGTCGTGAGATCCCCGGCCACCAGCCTGCCGCTCGCCACCAGGTGGGCTGCGACCTCCACGGATCGTCGGGACCGGGCGGGCTCCCCCTGCTCGAACCCCTCGTACACGCCGACACACTGATTGATGAACGCGAAGCTGACCCAGTCGCCCCGACCCTCCTCGAGGATCTCCGTCTCGATCGTCATCTCCGTCAGGAAACTCACCTCTTCGGCAGATGGACCTTGAAGGACCCGTTGTCGGGACTGTGGACCTCGGTGACGGGCAGCTGGGTCGAACCGGCCACCGGTCGGTACATGACCCGCGTCCCGTCCGGCAGCAGCACCATCTCACCGGGCAGTGACGTGTCCTCGATGCGCTGGCCCCCCGCCGACAGCTCGTCGAAGACTTGACGCACCTCTTCGGGCGTGTCCATCTCGCGCGGCACGATGCGCCGCCCGGGCGAGACGCCGGGCCGGCCGATGTGCGCACCGCCGGTAGCCGCATGCTCCGCCGCTGTGCGCCCTCGGTAACGGCCTGACGAGGGCGTCGAGCCTTCGACAGAGTCGGGTGCGCCCGAGCCCACCGCATCGGCCGCGTGGACGGTGCGCTCCACGCGCCCCGCGACACCAGCTCCACCGACGGCGGAGAGACCGGCACCCGTGAGCGCCTCGCCCGCCCAGCGCGTCGGGTTGGTGGCGGCCTCGCGCGGGCTCAGGGCCTGGGCGATCGTCTCGACGGGATGCGTGACGGTGTGGGCGACGCCGGTGGCGAGGTCCCCCCAGCCCTCGACGGCGGTCGCGGGCTCGACGAGGAAGCGGGTCGGGTTGACCTGCCACAGGAACTGGCCGGTCGACGAGAGCTCCGACCACACGCCGCCGGCGAAGTCGCCCAGGAAGCCGCCGACCTGCTGCGCCACCGACGGCGCGGGCGGCGCGAGGTCCCGAGCGTGGCCGACGATCGGCGCGGCCCGATCACCGGCCTCGACCACCGCCGCCCGCGCCGCGTGCAGGCGCTCGACCGCCGCCGCCCGCCCCATCTCACCGGGATCGGCCTGATCCAGGGGGCGTGGGTGCGCACTCAGCGCCTGCGCCGCTGCCCAGTCCGCCGCCGCGACCTCCGCCTCGCCCCGGGCCCACTCGAGGACCTCGACGTAGTCGCCGATCGCGTCGGCGGCCCGGAGGAACGCCTCGCCGGTCCCGGTCCACTGCACCGGTACCGGCGCGAAGACGCGACGGAAGGACTCGGCGGCCTCGCCCTGCCAATCGCCCGTGTCGATGCGGCGCAGGCCGTCCCCCGCCCCGACGAGCGCCGCGCCGAGTCGCGACACGGCCGTCCGGGTCGCCCGCACGGCGTCCGGGTCGCCGGGGACGAGCGCCGTCGGGTCGGCGGTCTCTCCCAGCCCCGGCACGGGTCGTCACCGCCCCCACCGGAACTCGTCGACGACCAGACCCTCGGCCTCCGCGTACGCACGCGCCGCCTCATCGAGTCCCCGGGCCAGGGCGTTGCCGTCGTCGGTGAGGTTGGCCAGACCGTGCGACCAACGCTCGCCGAAGTCGGCCGCGACGGCTCCCAAGGACCGGTGGCCGAAGGACGACCGGGACGTCACCAGCTCGTCGACGTCGTGCGCGGCGAGCTCCGCCATGACCGCGTCGACGCCGTGGGCGGCGTCCAGCAACGCCTGGAGCACCACCCGCACGTCGGCCACGGGCGCGACGGTAGGCAGTCCGCGCGTCGTCGAGGTGCGGTTCCGCGCAGAATCGCGTCCCGATGAGCAGAGCCGCGCGGACCGAGGACTACACGCGCGCGGTCCTGCGCGTCCCCGACCTGTCCCTGACCCTCCGACCGCGCCCGGCGGGCCACCTCGCCGGGACGTTCCCCTTCGAGGCGCCGGTCCACGTCGTCACCGCCCACAACCCGGGCGCCGAGCGTCCCGGCGCGACGGAGAACGCGGCGCGGCAGGCCCGTCTCGAGGAGGACCTCGATGCGCGGGGCCTGCGGTGGTGGCGCACGGTCGCCGGCGCCGAGGACGGATCGCACGCCGAGGAGGGCGCGCTCGTGGTCGGACTCGACGACGTGGCCGCGTGCGCCCTCGGCGCGGCGTGGGGCCAGGACGCCGTGTTCCGGTGGAGCAGCACCGCCTGGACCGTCCTCGCCTGCGACGGCTCACCGCCGGTCGATCTCGGGTGGGCGACCGCATCCTCGGCCCGAGCACCCCGCCCAGGGGCAGGATGGTCGTCGTGAGCGACTGGAATCAGCAGATCATCGAGGAGTTCCGCGCCAACGAGGGGCGCGTCGGCGGACCGTTCGAGGGTGCGCCGTTGCTGTTGCTGCACCACACCGGCCGGAAGTCCGGAGCCGAGCGCGTGACGCCGATGATGTACCAGGCCGTCGGCGACGCCTACGCGGTCTTTGCCTCCTACGCCGGCGCCGACGTCCACCCCGCCTGGTACCACAACATGCTCGCGAACCCCGACGTCAGCGCCGAGATCGGCACCGAGACCGTGGCCCTCCGCGCGCGCGACCTGCCCGCCGACGAGCGCGATCCCATCTGGGAGAAGCAGAAGAAGGACTACCCGGGCTTCGCCGACTACGAGACCAAGACCGACCGCACCATCCCGGTCGTGCTGCTCGAACGCCGCTGATGACGCGCCCGGTGTGGAACAAGCTCGCCCACAAGCGGGGCGAGCTGCTCAGCCGCGACCTCGCCCCCGAGGTGCACGCCGAGCGCTGGGCGCAGCGGTTCGACGGCATGGTCGGCGAGCTCAACCGTTGGGTCGACCATGTCCGGGACACGACCTACGAGAACCTCCCCTACTTCGACCCGGCAGGCGGCGGCGCGGGAGCGCGCGTGCTCGTGCTTCTCCAGGACCCGTCGGGCGAGGCGGAGGAGGGCTCGGGGTTCGTCAGCAAGCACAACAACGACCCCACCGCGCACAACACGTACATCGCCGCCGAGCGCGCCAAGCTCGGCTACGACATCTCGCTGCACTGGAACGTGGTGCCGTGGTGGGTCGCGAACCCGGCGAAGCCCGTGCGATCGCTGGAGAAGGAGGCCGTCCGGGCGCAGCCATATCTCGTCGCGCTGCTCGAGATGCTGGATCCGCCGCCGTCGGAGGTCGTGCTGCTCGGCAAGCCGGCCGCCCGGGCCTGGACGCGGCTGGTGCGGGCCGGACTGCCGGAGAGGTTGCGCGACGCAACGGTGGCGCGGGCTCCGCACCCGAGCCCGCTGGTCTTCCCGCGCGTCGACCCCGCCACCGGGCGGGGCAACAGCGACATGATCGTCGAGGCGATGCGGCTGGCCGGCCAGCGCGCCCGCGGGGAGAAGGTGCGGCCGGCGGCGGGCGGCCCGGCGGGGCGGCGGCGTCCGTTCTGAGAGGGCGGGGACTCTCCGTGAGGATGCTTCGGTTCCCGAAGCACGTCCACCGACGTCGCCCGGTTCTCGCGTCCCGCCCCTACGGCGGCGGAGATCTCGCTAGCGTCTCGGCGCGAGACGGTCGGGCGAGCGGGAGGACGGCGCGATGACCGAACAGCCCCTGCCCCCGCCGCTGCAGGCGGACTCGCCGGTCACGCTGCCCGATGGCCGCACCGTCCCGCGCTACCGGCCGCCGGAAGTCGGGGGCGGCTCGTTCACGGTGGACCTGGCCCGTGCGCCGGAGGCGATCCGGGAACTGGAGACGGCACGGGACGAGCTTCTCGACATCAAACGCGAAGCCGAGAGGCTCGGCCGTGTCGAAGCGCCCACGAGGGACCTGGTGAGCATCGACGCAGCACAGCTCCTCGGCACCGTCGCCGTCGGCGGTCCGGGTTCCCTCCTGGTCGCTCTCGACCAGGGCATCCAGCAGATCGAGCTGATGCTCGAATCCCTGCGATCGAGCCTCGAGCAGTATCGGGACTCCGACGACCACGTGCGTGCGGACCTCAGCTGACGATGAGCCTGCGACCCGCGGCGCCGGCGCTGCTGCTGGCGATCGTCCTGACCTCCTGTTCCGCGCAAGATTCACAAGTACCCGCTCCCCGACCGATGAACGAGCGCCATGGCGCCCCGCCGATCTCCTCGCCGAGAGACGTCACGGGCTTCACGACTGACCCGTGCAACGCCCTCCTGACCGAGGCACAGCTCGGGGCACTCGGGTTCGATGACGTGGGCCGCACCTCGGCGGTCGAGTCCACCGGCGAGCCGTCGTGCGAGTGGGGCGGGAGGAACTCGAGGCAGGCGCTCGACGTGGTCGTCGTGAGCAGGCGAGACGTCCTGGTCGATACGTATCGTGTCCGGCTGTTCGCCGTGTTCGAGCCGGTCGAGATCGGCGGTCTGCCGGCCGTCCGCGAGCAGTCCTACATGGGTTCGATCTCTTGCACGATCACCGTCGGAACAGCTGACGGGCAGGGACTCGTGACGAACTACTCGGAGCTCGACGGAGGGCAGGCCGACGACCCGTGCGGACGAGGCCAACGCGCCGCGGAGCAGATGGTCGCGAACCTCCCGCCCCTGCAGAAGTGACATCCATCAGCATTTTCACCTCCACCCTGACCTCGCTCCCCGCGTCGGTCGGGTCCACCGTGCTGGTCGGGATCGACGGGTTCTCCGGCGCCGGGAAGACCGCGCTGGCCGAGGACCTGGCCGCGCACGACGACATCACCGTCTTCTCGATCGAGGAGTTCTACCTCGGGTGGGCGGGTCTCGCGGAGGGTCCGGGGCGGGTGGTCGCGGGGCTCGTCCAGCCGCTGCGCCGCGGCGAGCAGCCGCGGTGGCGGGCGTGGGACTGGGAGCGCGGCGCAGAGGGCCCCGGGCGGGAGCGGCCGGTGAGCACGCGCGTCGTCGTCCTCGAGGGGTGCGGCGCCGGAGCGCGGGTGCTGCGTGGGCACGAGGCGCTGACCGTGTGGGTCGACGCCGACCCGCAGGAGCGGGAAGGCCGGCTCCGGCGCCGCGAGGATTGGCCGCTCTACGCGCCGCACCGGGACGCCTGGCGACACACCGAGCACGCGCTCGCCGAGCGTGAGGGGCTGCCCGGTGCCGCGGACCTCGTCGTGCGACGTCACGCGGACGGATCGCTGGAATCGTCTCCGTCACCTCGTCGATGAGACTGTGTGTCCTCGCGGTGGGTACCGTCCCGGCTGTGAGCACGACGACGGACGATCCTGCACCGACGACGCCGGACGTCTCCCCCGCCGACGCCGAGCGCTGGCGCGAGGTCGTGCAGTGGAAGGACCGGGAGCTGCAGAGCTCCACCGGGATGTTCAGCCCGGTGCTGAGCGGTCTCGCCGGGGTCCGGTCCGAGGTCACGTCGTTCCTGCGCCGCGTCCCCGGTGTCTCGCAGGTCGACGACGGCGTGCAGACGGCGCTCCACCAGCTCGCGGCCGCCGGCGCCGGGGCGGGCGCGGCGACCCTGCGGCGCGACGCGGTGTTCGCCGACTTCCGCGCGCAGGGCCACGACGTCACCGACTTCAAGGACATCCGCGACCTCGACATCACCGACATCGAGACGGCGATGCCGCGCCTCGACCTCGGCTACACGGTGTTCGCCGGGGTCCAGGGCGGCGTCACCGGCATCCTGACCACGACGGGCGTCACCGCGGCGGCCGGCGGCACGGGCGGCGCCGGGCTCGGCAGCCTGCCGGGGATCGCGGTGATGGTCGCGGCGCTCACCGGCGACACGCTGCTCACGGTCGCATCGTGCACGCGGGCCGTCGCGCACGTCGCCGCCTACCACGGCTACGACGTCACGAAGCGCTCCGAACAGATCATCGCGCTGGCGGTCCTCGCGGTCGGGCTGTCGTCGGACGAGGACGCGCCGCAGGCGTACCAGGACCTCTCCGAGCTGATCACCGCCAAGACCGAGGAGAACCAGAAGCGCAAGCAGCAGCAGGCGCAGATCAAGCGGCTCGGCCAGGCGGTGTACCAGCGTCTGCTGGGTCAGATCGGGCAGCGGGAGCTCGCGCAGCTGGTGCCGGTGCTCGGCGTCGGCGTGGGCGCGGTGCTGTCGGCGCGGCTGCTGGCGAAGGTGGTCGACACCGCCGAGCACCTCTACCGCGAGCGCTTCCTGCACGACAAGTACGAGCTGCCCTTCGGCGTCGAGCTGCCGTTCGACCCCGCGCACTACGCGCCCTACGTCGACGGTGAGCCCGACGACGGCGGCGACGACATGGACGACGAGGGCGACGAGATCTTCGCGGGCGCCTGAGCCGGGCGCCGGCGTGCCGCGCCGGCGAACATCAGCCCTCCCCGGACTCCGCGAGGTGGGCGCGGACGTCGGCGACCGAGGTGAGCACCTTGTAGCCGAGCTCGCGGAGGCGGTCGCGGGCCGGGTCGGCGACGTCGGGATCGAGCACGACGGGCGGGGCGAGGGCCCGGCGGCTGATCCCGGTCGGCCAGAGCGCGGCGGCGTCGGTGAGCACGCCGCCGCCGCGCGGGTCGTGCACGCGGGCGTCGCGGCGCGGGGGCGGGAAGCCCTGGGCGGCGAGGTCGGCCACGAGGTCGTCGAGCGTCTCGGGCACCGCACCCCCGAGCACCGCGCGCCCCGAGCGGCCGCGCCGCGGGCGGTACTCGGTGTGGTCGCCGGGCGCGGACTCGACGACCGCGAGCGGACCGGTCGGCGCCTGCGGTGTGATCCCGGCGGCCGACGCCGCGTCGAGCACCGGGGTCAGCGCGCCCTCGGGGTCGGCGACGTACCGGGACTCGGCGACACGCACCACCGGCCAGCCGCAGCGGCGCAGGTCGTGCTCGGCCTCGACGTCGGCGCGGGTCACGGCCCGGCGCTGCTCGTCGCCGTCGCAGAGCACCGCGAGCCTGCCCGTCGCGCCGGTGACGACGAGGTCGAGCACGCGCCCGTGCACCTCGACCTGCGGGACCACCGCGAACCCCCGCTCGGACAGGTCGGCGAACACCCGCTGCGCGAACAGGCTGCCGAACGCGGGGTGGCGGTGCTCGCGGTCGACCTCGGCGGGCGCCGGACGGTTCTCCGGCGCGCCCGCGGACCCGACCGGTTCCACCGCCGTGACGTGCTCGAGGAGCTTGCGCCGCAGGTCGGCCTCGCTGAGCTCCTCGGCGCCCACCGAGTGGAAGAGCCACATCTGGTCGCGGGCGCGCGAGGCGGCGACGTTGAACGCCTGCCGGTAGCGCTCGGCGGTCAGCGCCACGAGCCGATGGCCCGGCGCCACGACCATCGACAGCCACACGACGTGGCGCTCGTCGCCCTGGAAGTCCGCGGCGACGCCGACCCGCAGGCGGCGGCGCTCCCACTCCGGCACCGGCAGGCGCGCGCGGAGCATCCCGTCGATCAGCTCGACCTGCCCGTGGCCCTGCAGCACGACCACCCCGAACGTCGCGCCCGCGTAGGCCGGGTCGTCGGCGCAGCGCGCCACGGCGTCGACGAGCGCGCGCGCCTCGGCGTCGTTGGCCAGCGACGACCCCTGTCCGCGCACCGCGGCGTCCGGCACGAACGTCGCGCGCAGCGGCGGCAGGCGGTCGGCGCCGAACTGGCGCAGCGGCACGAGGGGGGCGTCACCGTCCCCGGGCCCGCGGTAGAACTCCCGCGACGACCAGCCCACGATCTCGGGCATCGAGCGGAAGTGCTCGCGTAGCCGTATCGGCGGCCCGAACGTCGCGCGGAACACCGAGAACACGCTGGCCCGCGGCGTGAACTGACTGCGCAGGTAGAACGGCACCTCGGGCAGGTCGGTCTCCAGCCGCGCGAACGCGGGCTCGAGCGAGCCGACACCGACGTCGGCGGGGGTGCACTGCCGGTCGTCGCCGACGACGATCACGCGCGGCGCCAGCCAGAGCAGGAACAGGCTGGTCAGGTCGGCCTGGCTGGCCTCGTCGACGATCACGACGTCGAACGCGTCCGGGCGGGCTTCGACGGCGGCGAGCACCTCGCGGATCGGCATCACCCAGGCGGGGACGGCGTCCCGGGCGACCTCGACGGCCTCGCGGGCGGCGGCGCGGTAGCGGTCGGCGTGGCGCCCCGTGCCCTTCCCCACCGCGGCGACCGACGCGCGGTGGCTCTGCAGCGCGCGCATCTGCTCGGCGGTGATCCGGGTCAGCGTCGCCCGCCACGCCTTCGCCGCCGCCAGCCGGGCCGTCACGCCGGCGAGCTCGACGTCGAGGTCGGCGAGCCGGTCCGGCGCGTCCTGCACGGCCGCCCACCGCCGCGCCCGCGCCGCCGCCCGCGCGTACGCCCAGGCCTGCTCGAAGCGCTCCTCGCGCTCCGGCCAGGGCTCGCCGGCGTGGGCCCGCAGGAGCGCGGCGGCACCGGGCGCGGCCTGGTCCAGACGGTCGCCGAGGGCGTCGGCGCGGCGCTGGTCGCGGGCCTGCGCGTGCGCGGTCTCGACCGCGAGCACGGCGTCGGTGTAGGCGTCGGGGTCACGACGGCGCAGGGCGTCGAGCACCGCGACGAGCTCCGGGGCCTGACGCGCGGGCGGCACCCCGGCCTGCACGCGCTCGACGACCTCGTCCAGCTCGCCGCGCGCGAGCTCGGCGGCCCGGGTGTCGTCGACGTCGAGGGTCAGCGTGGTGAGCACGCGCAGGCGGGCGAGGGAGTCGATGCGCGGGCGGTCGTCGGGCGGCAGCGCGGCGAGCAGCCGGCGCACCCCCATCGCCGCGGTCAGCACCCGGCCCACCGCCCGGCACGTCGCCCGCAGCGCCAGGGCCTGCTCGACGAGCAGCGCGCGGTGCTCGGCGCGGCGCAGCGGGTGCCCGAGCGGGCCGAAGCCCTCGGAGAGCCGGTCGGTGAGCTCGAGGATGCGCAGGTGGTGGGCGATCGCGGATGCCCCGGAGACGGTGGCGGGGTCGGCGCCGTGCACGTGGATGCCCGCGAGGTGGGGCTCGACGGCCTTCTGCTCGTCGGGCTTGAACACCCGCCGGGTCGTGCCGCCGTCGGCGAGGAAGGCCGCGAAGCGCTCGACGACCGGCGCGGCCGCGGCGACGTCGACCCCGTCGTCGACGCGGACCTGCGCGGGGCCGGCGCGCCGGTCGTGCTCGAGCACCGCGTCGACCGCGCGCAGCCCGTCGGTCGCGCGCGCCCACAGGTGCCCGGCGCGCCCGGAGAGCACGGCGTCGGCGACCCCGTGCGCCCACCCTCCGTCGACCCCGGCCTCGTCACCGGTCTCGTCGAGCTCGGCGAGCGCGTCGGCCACCCGCCGGCTGACCTCGGGCAGGTGCGCGGCCGCGTCGGGGGGCAGGCCGCCGAGCGCGGCGACGATGTCGCCGACGTCGCCCGAGGTGGCGTCCAGGCCGCGCAGGACGGCGACGGCGAGCTCGGCGACGTGGTCCTCGGGCGGCAGCTCGACCGGCTGCGGCAGCACCAGCCGCGTCCGCTCGCGACGCTCCGGGGTCTCGCTCGCGAGCAGGCCCCGCAGGGTGCGGAACTCGGCGGTCGACAGCGGCGGCGCGGCCGGCAGGTCGACGTCGGGGCCGACGACGTCGGCGAGCCACCCGTCGCGCCCGTGCGCCGACCGCAGCCGGCGGGCGACCTCGGGGCGCGTGCCGGTCATGCCGGGACCGAGGTCGCGCTGGACGGCGGTCTCGGCGGCGCGCTCGGCGACCACGGCTTCGAGCGCCGCCTCGCGCTCGGCCCGCAGCCCGTCGCGGCGCTCGACGAGGTCCGCGATCGTGCCGTCGGTCTCGTCGGGGTCGACCTCGGTGCTGCGCGCGGCGAGGCCGGCGATGCCCGGGTCGTCGTCGTCCGCGTCCGCCAGGGAGAGGCACAGGTCGCGCATCTCGGCCGGCAGCTTGTCGCGCAGCACCCGCAGTGCCTGGGCTTTCTCGCTGGTCACGAGCACGCGACGGCCCTCGGCGAGCAGGGCGCAGAGCAGGTTGGCGATCGTGTGGGTCTTGCCGGTGCCCGGCGGGCCCTCGACGACGACCCCGGAGTCGCGGCCCAGCCGACCGAGGATGCGGCCCTGCGCGGCCCCGACGGGCAGCGGGAACAGGGGGTCGGTGACGGGCGGCTCGTCGTGGCCGGTCCGCGCGAGCCACGCGGCGCGGTCGGCGGGCTCGATCGCCGCGACGAGCTGGGCGAGGCCGACCGGGAGCGGGCGTGTGTGCTCGGCGAGGTCCGCGACCATCGCGTCGTAGAACGTGCGCAGGGCGGCGGCCCCGCGGCGCCGCGCGACCAGCGTCGGCGCGGGCACGAGGACGGTGCCGGGTCCGGTCGGGCCGATCCAGTCGTCGCCGCGGCTGTGCTCGACGCGCAGGCGGCGGTCGGCCCACCCGGCGAGGACGTCGACGAGGTCGGGGTCGAGCGGCGAGGCGGGCGCGGGCGCGTCGGCGGCGACGGTGTCGTCGACGAGCCCGGTGCCTGCGAGCAGCTCCTCGTCCTCCCAGACGGTCGCGTCGCCGGCGAGGGTCACGACCATGTCGTCCCCGTCGTGCGCGATGCGCACCGGGCGGGACAGGAGGTGCACGCGGACGTCCTGGTCGGGGGCGTGCAGCAGGCCGCCGGCCAGGACGAGCTCGACGGCCTCGGGCTGGTCGGCGGCGGCGCGCATGAGGTCGAACAGCGCGTCGAACGTCGCCCGCATGGGGCCTTCGGCGGGGGCGCGGAGGATCTCGTCTCCGGCCGCGCGGGGGCGGCGGACCGCGGACTGGTCGGCGACGTCCACCAGCGCGAGCTCGCCGACGTGATGGCGGGTGTGCCGCACCGGACGGGCGCGGGCGAGCGCCACGCGCCGCAGGACGCCGACGAAGCGCTGGACGCGGTCGCGCAGGGCGGGGTCGTGCTCCGGGGTGGTCGAGGCGGGCACCTCGGCGCGGCCGTTGGTGCGGGCCGCGTCGTGCGGGCGGGCGGGCGGTGCCTCGACCGGCTCCTGCGGCACGCCCACGCGCACGCTCCCTTCCTGGCCCTGCATCAGCCCCCGCTGCGACGGACCACGATCGCATCCCGCCCCCGGCCCGACCACGCACGCCCGGGCTCGACGAGGATCCGACCGGGGGAAATCCGTCGGCTCCCGGGTGGAACCGTGCGGGACCCGCGCCCGTCGAACACCCTGACGGACCGGGCAGGGAGGGCGGATGGTGACGAACGCAGGGTCGGACGACCCGCAGGAGGCGGCGCGCTTCCTCGCCGGAGTCGCGGCGGCCGGGGGACGCGGCGAGCAGGTCACGGCGGTCCTGCGGGCGCGCTACACGTCGCGGACGCTGCTGGCGGGCGCCGAGCTGGCCCTGCTCGACGCGGCGGACGCGCTGCACGCGCGGGGGTGGGGCCCGCGCGACGTCGGCGAGGTGGTCCGCCGCCGGCTGTCGGCGGGGCGGGTGGTGCTGGCCGTCGACGTGCTGAGCGCGGCGGCCGCCCGCCGTCCGCGCGGTGACGCGGCGCTGGACGCCGACCTCGCGGACCTCGCGGCGACGCCGCCGGCGCGCGACGTGCCGCTGGTGGCGCAGTGGAGCTCGGTGCGCGGCCTCGACCCCGACGACGCGCTGGCCGCGAGCGTCGCGCTCGTGGGCCTGCTGCGCTCGCTGCCGACGCTGCCCTGGCTCGGCGCCCAGGAGCGGGCCCCCGAGGGGGTCGACGCCCGGGTGCTCGCGCGGGTGCGGGCGCTGCTGGCCAAGGCCGAGTCCACCGAGTACCCCGAGGAGGCCGAGGCGCTCTCCGCCAAGGCCCAGGAGCTGATGGGCCGGCACGCGCTGGAGCAGGCACTGGTCGCAGGGCCGGCCGAGGCGGAGCCCCGGGCGGCGGCGCGGCGGTTGTGGCTCGACCCGCCCTACGCGAGCGCCAAGTCCAGCCTCGTGCACCAGGTGGCGGGCGCCAACCGGTGCCGGGCGGTCAGCCTCGCCGCGCTCGACATGGTCACCGTCATCGGGCACGCCGCCGACCTCGCGACGGTCGAGCTGCTGGTCACGTCCCTGCTGGTCCAGGCCGACCGGGCGATGCTGGCCGCCGACGACAGGTCGGTGCCCCGGTCACGGACGCGCTCGTTCCGCCACGCCTTCTTCCTGGCGTACGCCACGCGGATCGGCGAGCGCCTCACCGCGGCGGCGCACGAGGCCCAGGCCCACGCGCGCGCCGAGCTGGGCGAGGGTCTGCTGCCGGTGCTCGCCGCGCGGGCCGAGGTGGTCGAGCGCACGGTCGGCGAGCTCTTCCCGCGGCTGACCCGCCGGCGCTTCAGCGTCGGCAACGGCGCGGGCTGGGCCGCCGGGCGCGCGGCCGCCGACGCCGCCAGCCTGACCCCGGGCCGCGACGCGCTCGCCGAGCGGTAGGCGCGAGGATGCACCCGTGCCCGGCAACCGCGAACGACGCGCCGCCAAACAGCGTCGCCGCGACGCCAAGCGGGGCTACACCCCCGACGCCGGGTCCGCCGCCGGCCCGACCGACCCCGGACTGCCGCCCGAGACGCTGCAGGCCCTGCTGCGGCGCGCGGCGGCGGACCTCGCCGCCGGTGACGAGGGCGCGCTCACCGAGCTGCGCCGCGTCCTCGCCGAGCACCTCGCACGCCGCCGCGGCCGCGTGCTGGCCGCGTGCGACGTGGTGACCGCGGAGGTGGGCGGTCCTCCGGACGGCGACCTCGGGACCGCGCTCGCCGCCGGGGAGACCGTGTCGGCGTGGGCCGAGCGCACCGGCGCGCGCACCGAGGAGGCGGCGGTCGCGACCGTCCGCCTGCTCGCGTCCTTGACCTGAACAATGGTCGAGGTTCTACCGTCGACGACATGACCGAGACCGTCCGCCTCGCCGTGGTGATCGGCAGCGTCCGCGAGGGCCGCTTCGGTCCCGTCGTCGCCTCCTGGTTCGCCGAGCTCGCGCGCCGGCGGCCCGCGTTCTCCGTGGACGTCGTCGACCTGCTCGAGACCGGCCCGGACACCGGCTTCGCCCCACGGATCGGGGCCGCGGACGCCGTGGTGATCGTGACGCCGGAGTACAACCACAGCTTCCCGGGCCCGCTGAAGACCGCGATCGACG
Source organism: Actinomycetospora lutea (assembly GCF_028737205.1). GTDB lineage: Bacteria > Actinomycetota > Actinomycetes > Mycobacteriales > Pseudonocardiaceae > Actinomycetospora > Actinomycetospora lutea. The sequence goes on from NZ_JAQZAL010000010.1 coordinate 126,159, forward strand.
CGACCGGCGGCGAGTGGCGCGACAAGCCGGTCGGGTTCGTCGCCTACGGCGGGCTCTCGGGCGGGCTGCGCGCGGTCGAGCACCTGCGCCCGGTCCTCGCCGAGCTGCACGCCGTCGGACTGCGCGACACCGTGAGCTTCCACGGCGCCGCCGGGGCCTTCGACACCACCGGGCGCCCGCGCGAGGAGGTCGCCGACGCCGCCGCGACCGTGCTGCTCGACGCGCTGCAGTGGTGGGCGGGCACCCTGCGCCGCGCCCGCCTCGACCACGCCGCCGGGAGCCCGACGTGACCGACCACCAGCACCCCCGCCCCTACCCCGGCCAGGAACTCTCGGTCGGCGAGGTCGCCCAGCGCAGCGGGGTCCCCGTCTCCGCCCTGCACTTCTACGAGCGCGAGGGTCTGATCCACAGCCGCCGCACGCCCGGCAACCAGCGCCGGTTCCGCCGCGAGGTGCTGCGCCGCCTGTCGTTCATCCGCATCGCCCAGCGCGTCGGCATCCCGCTGGCGGAGATCCGCGCGGCGCTCGACGGCCTGCCCGACGGGCGCACGCCCAACCGCCAGGACTGGGAGCGGCTCTCCGCGCAGTGGCGCGAGGAGCTCGACGACCGCATCCGCCGGCTCCAGCAGCTGCGCGACGACTTCACCGGCTGCATCGGCTGCGGGTGCCTCTCGCTCGACCGCTGCGGGCTCGCCAACCCGCACGACCGCCTCGCCGCCGACGGGCCGGGCCCGCGCAAGCTGGTCAGTTGAGCGCGCGTATCCGGCCCGGCGGGGGCGCCGGCACGGCGCTGTCGGGGTGCAGGGCGTGCGCGATGGCCTCGACCCCGTCGATCAGCCGCGGACCGGCGCGGACCACGTAGGACGCCGAGTCGACGGCGATCAGCGGGACGCCGGGCAGGCGCTCGCGGACCGTCGCCGCCTGGGCCACGGCGTCGTCGAGCCCGAAGCCGCAGGGGGCGACGAGGACGACGTCGGGCGCCTGCTCGGCGATCTGCTCCCACGTCGTCGCGACGCTGCGCCCGCCGTCGATCCCGGCGAGCGGTTCCCCGCCCGCGCGCCGCACCATCGCCGGCACCCAGTGCCCGGGCTGGAACGGCGGATCGACCCACTCGAGCGCGAGCACGCGGGGGCGGGGGCTCGCCCGGACGGCGCGGTCCACGGCGTCGAGGCGTCCGCGCAGGGCGGTGACCAGGCGCTCGCCCGCGTCCGGCGCGCCCGCCACCCGCGCGACGGTCCCGATGGCGCCGAGGACCTCGTCGAGCGTGTGGGGGTCCACGGTCAGCACGGTGGCATCGAGGTCGAGGGTGTCCAGCGCCTCGGCGACGGTGGCGGCCGGCAGCGCGCACACCCGGCACAGGTCCTGGGTGAGCACGAGGTCGGGCGCGGCGCCGCGCAGGGCGTCGCGGTCGAGCTCGTACTGCGGCAGGCCCCGGGCGGCGCGGTCACGGACGACGGCGTCGATCTCACCGGGCGTCAGACCGGCCGGCAGCGCGGTGTCGACGACGACCGGTCGCGTCGCCCGGATGCCCTCGGGGCGGTCGCACTCGAAGGTGACGGCCACGAGGTCCTCGGCGAGCCCCAGCGCGCCGACGATCTCCGTGGCCGCGGGCAGCAGCGACGCGATCCGCACGTGGTCGACCCTATGTGAGCGAACTTCGGGGCTATAGCACCGAAGATCGCTCACGTACCCAGCAGCGGGCGCGGATCGAAGATCGCGCGGATGGTCCGCGCGCGGCCGTCGACGACGTGCGCCCAGTTGACCGTGAGCATCGGGGCGTCGGTCGCGGTGGTGTGCAGGTCGTAGACGGTGCAGACGTCCGGACCGTCGACGAAGACGTGCTTCACGTCGACCCCGGTGACGGTGCCCAGCAGGCCGTGCAGGCTCGCGACGTTGTCGTCGACGCCCTCGACGTGGCCCATCGGGCCGTCGAAGACGACGTCGTCGGCGAGGACGTCGCGCAGCGACTCGGCGTCGTGGCGCCGCCAGCCCTCGAAGTAGGCGGTCATGGTCTCGGCGGGGGTGCGCATGCCGTCCACCCTGGGCGCGGCGGCGACAGAAGTCGAAGAGCTGATGGGCCTCGCTGCTACAACTGAAGGTTATGGAGCTGCACCAGCTGCGCTACCTCGTCGCGGTCGCCGAGGAGGGCGGGTTCACGCGGGCGGCGGCGCGCGAGCACGTCGCCCAGCCCGGCATCAGCGCGCAGATCGCCCGGCTCGAGCGCGAGCTCGGCCAGGTGCTGTTCGACCGGTCGGCGCGCGGCGTGCGCCTGACCCCGGCCGGCGAGGCGGTGCTCCCCCACGCCCGCGCGGCGCTCGCCGCCGTCACCGGCGTCCGCGACACCGCCGACGAGCTCGCCGGCCTCGTCCGCGGGCGCGTCTCGGTCGGAATGGTGCGCGGCGGCGGGGTCGTCGACCTCCCCGGTCTGCTCGGGGCGTTCCACCGCGACCACCCGGGCGTCGAGATCCGGCTGGTGGAGGCCGCGACCGACGCGCTGCTCGACGGCCTGCGCGCCCACGACCTCGACCTGGCGTGGGTCGGCCGCGACGGCGACCCGCCCGCGGATCTCGACGTCGACGTCGTGCTCGACGTCCCGCTGGTCGCGGCGATCCCGCCCGACGGCCCGCTCGGCGACACGGTCACGGTGGCCGAGCTCGCCGAGCACCCGGTGATCGCGCTGCCCGTCGGTGCCGGAGTGCGCGCGGCGCTCGACCGGGCGGCGGCCGACGCCGGGGTGACGCTGCGCCCCGCCCTGGAGGCGGGCTCGCCGCCGGTGCTCGCCGACCTCGCGCGCCACGGCCTCGGGATCGCCGTCGTCCCCTCGCCGGCCCTCGCCGGTCGCGACGACCTGCGGCCCGTGCCCCTCGTCCCCGAGGTGCGCGCGCAGATCGACCTCGCCCGGCGCCGCGACGCGCCGCTGAGCCCGGCCGCGCGCGCCCTGCTCGCCCGGGCCCGGGCCTGGATCGCCTGATCCCGCCCGGCCGGGACAATCGCGACCGTGGACCTGGTGCTGGGGCTCCGGCTGTTCGTGCGCGGCACGGTGACGGTGCTGCGCTCCCCGCGCCTGCTGCTGCTCGGCGCGATCCCCGCGCTGATCGTGTCCGTGCTCTACCTCGGCGCGCTGGGCACGCTCATCGCCTGGCTGCCCGACATCGCGGCGACACTGACCCCGTTCGCCGACGGGTGGTCCGAGGCGCTGCGGACCGGCGCGCGGGTCGCCGCGGGCGCGGCGGTCGTGGCCGCCGCCGCGGCGGTCGCCGTCGTCACCTTCGTCGCCGTGACGCTCGCCGTCGGCGGCCCGTTCTACGAGAAGCTCGCCGAGACCGTCGACGAGGCCGTCGGCCCGGTACCGGGCGCGGTCGAGCCGTCCTGGGTGCGCTCGGTGCTCCGCGGGGTGCGCGACGGCCTGCTGCTGATCGGGCTCTCGCTGCTCGCGGCGGTCCCGCTGTTCGTCCTCGGGTTCGTGCCCGTCGTCGGGCCGGTGCTCGCGCCCGTGGCGGCGGCGCTCGTCGGCGGTCGCCTGCTGATGATCGAACTCATCGCGCCGGCGCTGCAGCGCCGCGGCCTCGACTTCGGCGCCCGCCGCCGGGTCCTGCGCACCCGACGCCTCGCGACCTGGGGCGTCGGCGTCCCGACCTACCTGCTCGCGGCGATCCCGTTCGTCGCGGTCCTCGCCATCCCCGCGGCCTCGGCCGCCGCGACGCTGCTGGCCCGCGAGCTGCGCGGCGAGCCGACGAGCGCACCGGCCCGTGATCGTGGGGTCTGTCCGGACGCCTGACGCCCGACGTCGGTCAACCGCCTCCGGCGCGGCAGCTCCGCGTCGCTGCGTGCCGCAGGTGGCCCCCAGGCCGGCTCACCCCGTGGGCTCGGGCGCGTAGGCGGACCAGTCGGGCATCGGGGTGCCGGCGAGGGTCGCGCCGAGGCGGTCGAGGTACCAGCGCCAGCCGGCGTCGACGTCCTCGGACGACTGGCCCTCGACGAGACGCTGCGCGAAGACGAGCACGGCGCCGGTGGCCCGTGGTTCGACGGTGAGGTCGAGGTACCAGGACTGGTCCTCGGTGGCCGGGAACTCGATCGCGAGGTGGCGGGGCGGCTCGCAGGCGAGGATGCGCACCTCGGTGGGCTCGTCGACCTCGCCGCCCGCGTCGACCTCGCCGGTCATCGTGAACGTGACCGTGCCGCCGACGCGCGGCTCGCCGGTCCAGGTGCCGATCCAGCGCCCGAGCCGCTCGGACTCGGTGATCGCGGCCCAGATGTCCTCGACAGGATCGGGGTACTCGCGGCGCCACACAGCGGTCGTGGCGCCGTCGGGGTCGGTGCGGACCTCAGCCGGCGGCGTGCTCATCGGTGTCTCCGTTCTCGGCGGCACGGCGGGCACGTCGGCCCCGCGCCATCTCGGTGTCGAGGGCGTCGAGCCGGCTCGCGGGACCCGGCGGCGACGAGGCGGGCAGCGGCCGGAACCGCTCCAGCCAGGCGTCGAGCTCGGCGAGCGGGCGGCGGTCGAGCGCGTAGATGCGGTGCTGGCCCGCGACCCGCGAGGTCACGAGCCCCGCCTCGCGCAGCACGCGCAGGTGGCGGCTGATCGCGGGGCGGCTGACCGGGAAGCCGGCGGCGATCTCGCCCGCCCCGACCTCGCCGTCCGCGAGGCGCTCGACGATCGCCCGGCGGACCGGGTCGGCGAGCGCCTCGGCGGGGAACACCCGTGCTATGTAACCAGAGCTTTCATTAACCGGCAAGTTATAGGAGCGTCGGCTGCTCGTCCTCGTCGTCGCCCTCGGCCACCGTGACCGCCGGCGCGTAGCGGGCGGCCGCGGGCAGGACGCGCAGCGAGCCCTCCGCCTCGCGCGCCACCAGGCCCATCGCCTCGAGCAGCCCGACCACGTCGGCGGCGAAACGCTCGGCGTCGGCGATCGCCGCTTTGGACCAGTACCGCCCGTACTCGCCGACCAGCTCCGCGAGCACCTCGCGCACCGACGGCCACGGGATCGGATCGGGGTCCTCGGCCGGGCGGAACTGGTAGATCAGCTCGCTGACCAGCAACAGCGCCCCGTGCGCCACGGTGCCGCTGCCCGGGAACGCGAGGTCCGAGCAGCCGCCGTCGACATCGAGCGCGGCGAAACCCTCCTCGCGCGCCTCGACCACGAGCCCCGTGCGCGCCTCGATCCGGCGCGCCTCGTCGCAGGCATGGCGGCGGAGCTCGGCGAACCGTGCGGGCTCGAGGTCGCCGGCGAGCACCACGGGATCCTCCACCAGCCGCCGACGCGCGGCCGTCGACGCCGACCCGCGCTCGCGCGCCCGGACGAGCAGATCGTCGGCGGACTCCGCGCCGACCACCGCACCGGTCGGCAGCAGCGCCATCCGGTCGTTGCGGACCTCGAGCAGCGCGTCGGCGTCCGCGTCGTGCTCGTAGAGGCCGACCCCGCGGTCGAGCTCGCGGACCATCCCGTGCGCGATCAACCAGCGCAACGCGGTGACCAGCGCCCGGCGCGAGGCCGTGTCGGTGTCCATGACGATGCCCGCCTCGGCCGCCGCGGAGTGCACGGCGTTGACGAGGTCGCGCAGGCTCGTGCGATCGGGGCCCGACGTCGTCGCCGCGAGGACCAGCGCGAGTGCGGTGTACTCGGCGGGCGTGAACGCGCGCGGCGTCGTCGCGACCGTGCGCAGCGGCCGGTCGGCGGGGACGTGCCCGACCTTGACCAGGCGCGCCGTGTCGGCGGTGACGACCAGGCGGTAGTTCAGCTCCTGCGTGAACCACGCGTCCAGCGCGTCGGCGTGCCGGCGGACCAGCGCGACGATCTCGGGGTCCTGCTCGACGGTGCGCCAGGGTCGCGTCAGCAGCGCCCGCGTCGCGGTGACGAGCTCGCCCTCGCGCTGCGGATCGCTCCGGGCGGCGCTCACCGTGTGCGCCCGCCCGACGAAGGCGATCACGGCGCCGGCTCCACGGTCAGGGTGAGGTCGCGCACGCGCAGGGCGCCGGCGTGGGTCGGCACGGTCGTCGACGTGCCCGGCGCGCGGGCGACGGTGCACCGGACGCCGTCGAGCGCCACGGTGCCCTCGGCCGCCGCCGGCCCCAGGTCGGCGACCGCGCGGGCCAGCACGCGCTGCAGCTCGCGCAGGGCGGGTTCGGACAGGCGCGCGGTGAAGCCCTCGGCGCCCGCCTCGAGCAGTTCGGCGCGGGCGGCGGCGGCTCGCTTCTCGGCCTCCGCGCGCCGGGCCAGCAGGTGGCGACGCTCCTGGCTGCGGTCCTGCACGCGGCTGGTGCGCCCGCGGCTGGTGGCGTCGCCGCGCTCGCGCAGGCTGATCGGCACCTGGGCGCTCGGCGCGTCCCACCACGACACCGACGCGTCGACGGGGTCGGTGTCGTCGCCGCCCGCGCCGCCGAGGTGCCGGGCGCCCGCCAGCCCGAACGCCGCCGCCGCGAGCTCGTGGGTCGCCGAGGGGGCCGACCGGTCGAAGAACAGCGCCAGCCGCAGGTAGTCGGCCCGGCGCGAGGCGCCCGCGGTGCCGGTGCGCGAGAGGCGGGTGAGGTTCTGGGTCAGGGTGCGCACGGCGTCGACGGCGTCGCGCTCGAGCACCTGGATGCGGCTCGGGCGCCCCGTACCGCCGACGAACCACGACGCGAGGTTGGCCCAGTCGGCGCTCGACGCACCCGGCTCCCGACGCACGCGCACCGACGACAGGCCCGCCGCCGCGACCCGCGCCGCCAGCCCGTCCGCCGCCCGCTCCACGATCACCGGCACGCGCGGCAGCACCGTCTCCAGCAGCGCCGCGAGCGGTCGCGCCCGCCGGCGCAGGGCCTCGAGACGCTCGCCGACGTAGCCGACGAGCACCTCGGAGAAGAACGCGAACTCGTCCTCGTCGAGGTCGAAGCGCGACTGCCACTGGTTGATCGCCGCGAAGAACTGGGTGATCTCCGCGGAGAACGCGACGTGGGGGTCGAACACCGCCCGGACCGCCTCGGCGAGCCGGTCGGGGGGCGCGGTCGCGGGGTCCAGGGCCACGACCGCCTCGAGCCCCGCCCGCAGCTGGTCGAGCCGGCCGAGCGACACGTCGCGGACGTCGTCGACCTGCGCGAGCACGCCCTCGACGAGGTCGTGCACCTCCTGGCCGACGCGCGTGATCAGGTAGCGGTTGCGGCGCCGGTAGTAGTCCTCGACGGTGCCGACCTGGCCCACCGACGCCGACACCTCGAGGTTGCCCCAGCCCCGCAGCGCCTCGAGGCGGGCGGTCACGGTGGCCTCGTCGAGGTCGCCGTCCAGGCGCGCCGTCACCTCGGCCGGGGTCAGCTCGGCGAAGAACGTCCCGGCGAACACCGCGAGGATCGCCCGGTACTCCGGGGACTCGGTGACGTAGGCGAAGACGCTGGTGCGCACGCCGGCTCGATGGGTCGAGCTCCGCTGCTCGTCGTCTCCCGTCACGCGCGCACCTCGAGCGCCGCGCCGTCCCACCGGTACTGCACGAGCGCGATCGCGCGCAGCTCCGGGTCGCGCAGCACCTCGGTGATCGCCAGCGCGGGGACCGTCGGGGTGCGTGCCCCACAGCCGCTCCGAGGTGACGACGAAGTCGACGTCGAGGTCCACGAGCAGCCCGAACAACTTGGCGTGGTTGTCCTCGGACACCTTGGCGAACGCGTCGTCGAGCAGCACGAGGCGCGGCGCGCCCACGTGGTGCGGGTCGTGCGCGGCGGCGCTGGCGGCGGCCGCCGCGGCCATCGGCAGCACCGTGACCAGCTTCTTCTCGCCCTCCGACAGCGTGGTCCGCCGGGTCAGCAGCTCGTCGCTGCGCCCCGGGCGGCGCAGGTAGAGGCGCATCTCGTGCCACGTGCGGTAGTCGAGGACCTCGCCGATGACCGACCGGTACGACGCCTCGGGGTCGCGGACGCGCGCCTGCTCGACGAGCGTCTTCACCGCCTCGCGGACCTGGTCGTCCTGGTCCGCCGACCGGAGGTCCGGGTGCACGCCGAGCAGCTCCAGCGCGGTCGCCGTCGACGGGTCGAGGTCGCCGCGGGGGCGCCAGTCGAGCCGCACGCCGATGCCCTGGCTCGACGTCACGCCCTGCAGGATGCGGTTCATCCGGTCGACGAGCTCGCGCGCGGCGAACAGGGCGTCGGCCACCTCGCGGGCGATCCGGCCGTGCAGCAGGTTGCGCAGCGCCTGGTCCTGCTGCGCGGAGAGCAGGCTGGTCGCGCGCCGGCGCTGGACCGCGACCCGGTGCACCATCTGCGCGAGCACCGCCCGCGACGGTCCGCTGACGTGCACCGCGAGCGGCATCCCGTCGGCGCCGCGGCGGCTCTCGATGTCCCAGCCGCTGGCCAGCTCGTCGCGCGCGGCGCGCAGGGCCTTCTCCAGCGCGTCCTCGCTGACCGCTCTCCGCGGCGCGGGCAGCCGCTCGCGCAGCGCGGCGACGAGCTCCTCGGCGCCCTCGACGGTGTCGGCGACCGAGGGCAGGGGCTCGGGCGCGGCGTCCTCGTCGTCGGGGTCGTCCGCCGGCTCCGCGGCCTGCAGCAGCCCCGGCACCGCGGCGGCGTCGGCGAGCCGGGCGCGCGCCGACCGCGCCGCGTGCTGCTTGTCGTCGAGGGCCCGACGGGTCTCCTCGAGCGTCATCTCCGCCTGGGACAGCGCCACCGCCGCCGCGGTCTGCGCCTCGCGGGCCTCCTCGAGGCGCCCGGCGATCGTGCGCAGGCGCTCGTCGAGCTCGCCGACGCGCGCGGCGACCTTGGCGGGCTCCTCGCCGAGCGACTCCTCGATCGTGGTCAGCTCGGTGCGCACCGAGGCCGCGCGGCCGCTCGCCTCGCGGTGCTCCGACACCGCGGTCGTGTGGTCGGCGGCGTCGCGCTCCCACGCCGCGATCGCCTCGCGCCACGACCGGGCCGTGCGGGTCACGCGGTCGCGCGCGGAGTCGACGGCGGCGAGCCCGCGCTCGGCGTCGACGACCGCCTCGAGCAGGCCGTCGAGCCGCTCGGGGGCGGTCGGCACGCCGGCCTCCGAGGCCGTGCGGGACAGCGCCGCCCAGGCCTCGTCGGCGCGGCGGCGGGCGTCGGCCGCCGCGGTCGTCAGCTCGCGGTGCCGGGCCTGCGCGCCCTCGGCGTAGCGGACCGCGCCCGTCGCGGCGGCCACCGCGTCGTCGACGCCGCGCGTGCCGGGCAGCTCGGCGACCAGCCGGCGCCACGCCGCGGCGTGGGTCTCGAGCGCCTCGGCGACCGCGCCGGCGCCGTCCCGCCGGGCCTGCGCGTCGGCGATCCGCGCGGCCAGCTCCGCGAGGCGCCGCTCGCGGGCCTGGGCCCGTGCGCCCGCGCCGACGTGCTCGGCCGCCGCCTTCGCGTGCCGGCCGCGCAGCGGGCCGGCGGCGAAGCTTCCGTCGGTGGCGACGCGGACGGGACCGGCCGTCGTGCCGAGGGACGACAGCACCCCGGCCACCGCGTCCACCGGCACCGCCCCCGTGTCGACCGGCGCGAGCAGGGTGTCGAGGGCCGGACCGGCAGCAGGGTCCGACGCCGCCACGACGAGGTCCCCGACGCGCAGCGTCCCGTCCCCGTCGACGTGGGCGGTGAGCAGGCCCGACGCCTCCAGGGCGGCCTCGAGCCCGGCGCGCTCGGCGTCGTCGAGGTGTTCGCGGAAGTCGACGAGCGAGGCCAGCAGCACCCCGTCGGCGGCGTCGTCGTCGGCGCGCCACGACGCGCGGGGCAACGGCAGCTCGCCGGCGGACGCCACGCGCGTGTGCTCGGCGCGACGGCCGGTCAGCTCCTCGTCGATCTCCTCGAGGCGCGCGGCGGCCCGCCGGCGGGCCGCGTCGAGGGTGCCGGTGACGTCGTCGGCCACTTGGTGGGCGCGGGCGCGTCGGGCGTCGGCGGCGTGGCGCAGGTCGTCGCCGGGCTCCTCGCCGGTCGCGGCCGGCACGGTCAGCCAGCCGAGCGCGCCCCCCGGCTCGGCGGCCGGCGCGTCGGCGACGTGCGCGGTCAGGCGCCGGGTCCAGCCGGCGATCGCCTCGGCGTGCTCGTCGGCGGCGGCGCGCGCGGCGCGGCGGGCGGCGGCGGCCTGCTCGGCGGCGGCCTCGTGCGCGGCCCGCGCGTCGCCGGCGGCGGACTCGGCGGCGTCGGCGGCCTCGGTCGCCCGGCGGACGCCGCGGGCGTGCTCGGCGACCTCGCGCACGGTCCTGCGGTGGGCGCGCAGGGCGTCGCCGGCGGAGGTCGGGTCGAGGTCGCCGGCGGGGTCGTCGTCGGGGTCGGCCGGCACGTCGACCGCTGTCTCGCCGGCCTCGTCGCGGCGGGGCTCGGTGGCCGGGACCGGCGGGTCGGGCAGCTGCGCGACCACCCCGGGCGCCGAGGCGGCGCGGGCCGCGTCGGCGACCGCGCGGAGGTGCTCGGTGACCCCGGCGAGGTCGGAGTCGAGCTGCCCGCGCGCCGCGGTGACCGCGGCGGCGGCCGCGACCACGCGCTCGCGGGCCCGGGTGCGGTGGCCGTCGAGCGTGGCGACGTGGGCGCCGGCGCGCGCCACCTCGTCACGGCGTCGCACCAGGTCGGCGTGCGCGGTGTACTCGGGCAGCGCCGCGAGGCCGGCGCGCTCGGCGGTGGACTCGGCGTGCTCGTCGGCGAGGTCGGCCACCGCGGCGACGGCCGTGTCCCGGGCCGCGGCGGCCTTGTCGACCCCGCCCCGGTCCCGGTCGACCCGCCGGGCCGCGGTCCGGGCGGCGTTGACCGCGCCGGCCGTGTCGTCGACGGCGGCGGTGAGCACGCGGCGGGCGTAGTCGGTGTAGACCTCGACGGCCCCGTCGAGCGCCTCCGCGGTGCGGGCGAGGTCGGTGACGTTGCGGCGGTGGTCCTCGAGGTCCTCGAGCGGCTGGGCCGCGTCGTGCACCGCGTCCTCGGGCACCGGCGGCAGGGCCTCGCGCAGCGTGCGGGGCAGGTCGGTGTCGATGCGGTCGCCGACGCGGGGGTTGCGGACCTGGTGCAGCAGCCGGAAGTACGCCGTCGGGTCGACGCCGCCGAAGAAGCGGCGGGCGATCTCGGCGCAGTACTCGGCGGTGGACGTGAACACCTGCCCGCGGGTGCCCAGCTCGGAGCGCAGCACGTCGACCGAGAACGGGATGTCGGCCTCGGTGAGCCGCAGGTCGATCCGCACCCGGCGGTCGGTGGAGAACCACCAGGTCGCGACGCGGTCGGTGCTGCGGTTGGCGCGGATGCCGCAGCCGACGGTGCGGTACTCGCCCGCTCGTTCGAACTCGATCCACAGGTAGCCGGTGCGCTGGGTGTCGTCGTGGTCCGACAGCATCCAGCTGCGCAGCACCCCGCGCTGCTCGCCCGCGGCGTCGATCTTGCGGACGTCCGCCTCGAGCAGGAACGGCAGCAGCATGTTCATCGCCGTCGACTTGCCCGACCCGTTGACCCCGCGCAGCAGCAGGCGTCCGTCGGCGAAGTCCAGCACCTCGTCCTGGTACTGGTAGACGTTCAGGATGCCGGCGCGGGAGGGCTTCCAGCGCTGCTGGTCCTCTCCCTGATCCACTCCTGGCACCCGGACGAGGGTACGGAGCGGGGTTCAGGTGCCCGCCAACCAGTCGGGGTCGCCCACGAGGCCCAGCACCTCCCGGGGCGTGTCGGCGAAGCGCGGGTCCGCGGCGGCGCGCTGCCACGTCAGCGCGCGGGCCACGACGCCGGCGCGGCAGGCGGTCCGGGTCCAGCGGACGAGCTCGTCGTGCGGGGCGAGGTCGTCGAAGACCTCGAGGTAGGCGTCGCGGGGCCGGGTGATCGCGGGGTCCTCGGCGTCGACCCCGAGCGTGCGCCGCAGCGACCCGAGCGCGACGAGCAGGCTCGCGAAGGGGTGGGCGAGCACGGCGTCGCCCCAGTCGGCGAAACGCCCGTCGCGCAGGACGTTGCCGACGTGCAGGTCCTGGTGGTCGACCGTGCTCGGGACGGTGCCGGCGAGCTCGTCGGACCAGTGCTGGACGAGGTCGCGGCGAGGGTGAGCGCCGATCGTCGCCAGGGCCTCCTCGTAGCGCGCGGGGAGCGCGGGCGGGGTGGCGTCGGGCACGCCGAGCTCCCGCATCGCGGGGAGGTGGGGCGCCGCCCGGCGCTGGAGATCGGCGTAGCGGGGCAGCGCCGCGGTCAGGGCGGCGGAGGGCTCGTCGCCCTCGTCGCGGACGCTCGGGCCGGTGTCGGGCAGCAGCAGGCGGTGCTGCTCGACGTCGACGGCCAGCGGGATCGCGACGGCGTCGGGCGCGATGCGGGCGAGCAGCGCGTGCAGCCCGACCTCGGGGGCCATCCCGGCCGTCGGCTCCTTGAGCCACACCGGCCCGTCGGCGGTCGGCACGCGCAGCACCGTCGACCAGGCGCGGTGACGCTGGACGACCTCGCCGGTCGGGTGGCGCCCGGTGACCGCGGCGATCCACGCGAGCACCTCGTCGCGCCAGGCGTCGGTGCCGCGCTCGCTCACCCGGCCATGGTGGCCGACTACCGTCGCGGGCGTGCTCGTCGTCCTGCCCCCGTCCGAGACCAAGGCGCCCGGCGGTCGCGGGCGTCCGCTCGACCTGGACGCGCTGTCGTTCCCGTCGCTGAACGCGACGCGCAAGGTGCTGGTCGACGAGGTCGTCGCGCTGGCCGCGGACCTGCCGGCCTCGCTCGCGGCGCTGGACATCTCCGAGCGCCAGGACGACGAGATCGCGCGCAACGCGGCGCTGTGGACCTCGCCGACGGCGCCGGCGCTGCGCCGCTACACCGGCGTGCTCTACGACGCGCTCGACGCCCGGTCGCTGACGCCCGCGGCCCGGCAGCGGCTGGTCGTGTGCTCGGCGCTGTTCGGCCTGGTCGGCGGCACCGACCCGATCCCGGCGTACCGGTTGTCGGGGACGAGCGCGCTGCCGGGGCGTGACGGGCTGCGGGTCACGTGGCGCCCCGAGCTCATGCCGCTGCTCGCCGACGTCGACGATCTCGTCGTCGACCTGCGCTCGGGCCCCTACATGGCGCTGGGGCCGGCGCGCGGTGCCGTCACCCTCGACGTGCACAGCGAGGCGGCCGACGGTGCGCGGACGGTCGTGAGCCACGCGAACAAGTCGCACAAGGGCCACGCGGCGCGCCTGCTCGCCTCGTCGCGGCGGCGCCCGAAGGACGCGAGCGGGGTCCAGGCGCTCCTGCGCGACGCCGGTCTGCGCGTCGAACAGGCCGGGGAGAACGCGCTCGTCCTCGTCGTCCCGCGCTGACCCCGGCGTGTCGCGCCGGCGAGGATGTGGCGATCCTGGCGTCAGACGCCAGCGATGCCGCATCGCTCGCACGAGCGCGCCGGTTGAGAACCGCTAGCGGTCGGCGAGGACGGCGTCGGCGAGCGGGGGCCAGGCGGCTTTGGCCCAGTCGCCGAAGTCGCGGTCGGCGAGGGCGACGCAGGCGACACCGGCGTCCGGGTCGACCCACAGGAAGGTGCCCGACTGGCCGAAGTGGCCGAAGGTGCGTGCCGAGTTGGTCGCGCCGGTCCAGTGCGGCGACTTGCCGTCGCGGATCTCGTAGCCCAGGCCCCAGTCGTTGGGCTTCTGGTGCCCGAAGCCCGGGATCGTGCCGTCGAGCCCGGGGAACTGCACCGAGGTCGCCTCGTCCAGGGTCGAGCGGTGCAGCAGCTGCGGGGTCTGCAGCTCGGCGGCGAGGCGCAGGAGGTCGTCGACGGTCGAGGTCGCGCCGTGCCCGGGCGAGCCGTCGAGCGTCGTCGCCGTCATCCCGAGCGGCGCGAGGACCGCCTCGTGCAGGTAGTCGGCGAACCCGATGCCGGTGGCCTCCTCGATCGTCGCCGCGAGCACCTCGAACCCCGCCGACGAGTACAGCCGCCGGGTCCCCGGCTCGGCGACGACGCGGTGCTCGCCGAACGCCAGCCCCGAGGTGTGGGCGAGCAGGTGACGCACCGTCGACCCCTCGGGCCCGGCGGGCTGGTCGAGGGTGATCGCCTCCTCCTCGATCGCGACGAGCGCCGCGGTCGCCACGATCGGCTTGGTCACCGACGCGAGCGGGAACCGGCGGTCACTCGGCCCGTGGGTGCCGCGCACCGTGCCGTCGGCCGCCACCACCCCGGCGGCGGCGTGGTCGACGGGCCAGTCGTCGATCTGGGCGAGGCTCTGCACCCCCGCGACCCTAGGGGTCAGCCGCCGAGCGCATCGCGGGCCGCCGACGCCGCGTCGTCGAGCAGCGTGCGGGCGGCGTCGTACCCCCGCGGCTGGTTCGACAGCAGCACCACGACGTAGCGCCCGTCCGCGTCCGGGAAGCCCGCCGAGTGCAGGTCGACGCTCGACCCGAAGCAGCACAGCCACCCCTGCTTCGCCGCCGCCGTGCCGCGCCGCGACGGGTCGAGCAGGCCGAAGCCCTGGTCGAACCCGTCGGCCGCGGTGGCCGGGGCCGCCGCGAGCGCCTGCAGGAGGAAGTCGCGGTCGGGAGGGGCCAGCTGGGTGGTGACGTAGCCGTAGAGGGTGGCCACGTCCTGGGCCGAGGTCCGGACCTCGCCCCACTGCGACGAGTCCGGGGGCGGGCTGGTCTGCGCGAGCCCGAGCGCGGCGGCCACCCGGCGGATGCCCTCCGGCCCGCCGTAGCTCGACCACAGCGCGTTCATCGCCTCGTCGTCGGACAGGCTCAGCGCGCGACGGAACCGCTGCTCGTCGGCCTCGGTCGTCTGCAGCTGCCCCGCCTCACGCCGGGTGAGGATGTCGACGATCGTGAAGAGCTTGGCCACCGACGCCGCCCGCAGCGGGGTGCCGCCCTCGTCGTTGGCCACCGTCTGCCCGGTGGTGCGGTCGAGGACGGCCACCCCGAGCGTCACGCCGCTGCGCTCCTGGGCCGCCGGTGCCGTGGCGTCCACGGCGGCCTGGGCCCGCGACGGCTCCGGCGCCGGCGCCGGGGCCGGGGCCGGCGCCGGGACCGTCGTGGTGGTCGGCGCCGCGGTCACCGGCGGGGGTGCCGGCGCCGGGGCGGGCGCGGAGCCGCCCGTCGAGCAGCCGGCCACCAGGGCCGCGACGACGAGCGCGCCGGCCAGGCGGCCGCGACGGGAGATCACGTCTCGATCGTGCGCCCGCCGGGACGGGATCCGCGCGACGGAAGGCCCGTCTCCGGCTGACGTCACAGCGGCGATCACGCCGCCAGCATCACCTCGTCGGCGCGCAGCGCGGCGACGACACGCTCGGTCATCGCGCGCTGGACGGCCCACTGGCGACCCGGCTTCGTACGAGCCGTCAGTCGGAGGGTCATACCGGACGCGGACAGCGACTCGACGCCGAGGACCTGGGGCTTGTCCAGGACGTCGCCGCGGTGGCCGTTCTCGTCGATCGCCGCGTCCGCGGCCTCCTCGGCGAGCGTGGCGGCACGCGTGACGTCGGTGTCGAGCGCCAGCGGGATGTCGAGGACGGCCACGGCGTGGTCCTGCGAGCCGTTGCCGACGCGCTCGATCGTGCCGTTGCGCACGTACCAGACCATCCCGGTGACGTCGCGGACCGTCGTGGTGCGCAGGCCGACGCGCTCGATCGTGCCGACGGCGTCGCCGAGGTCGACGTGGTCGCCGACGCCGTACTGGTCCTCGAGGAGCATGAAGATCCCGGACAGGAAGTCCTTGACGAGGTTCTGGGCGCCGAACCCGATGGCGAGCCCGACGACGCCGGCCGAGGCGAGCACGGGCGCGAGGTTCACGCCGAACTGGCCCAGGACCATCATGAACGCGGTCCCGAAGATCAGGATGCTGGCCGCGTTGCGGATCACGGAGCTCACCGTGCGGGCCCGCTGGGCGCGCCGGGCGGAGCCGAACGCCTGGATGCGGTCGGCGTCGGTCACCCCGCGCCTGCGGCGCAGCAGCGAGAGCAGGCCCGGCACGCCGGCGCCGTTGGCCACGTGGCCGATGACGCGGTTGATGACGAACCGCAGCAGGACGGCCACGACCACGATGACGGCCACGGCGACGCCGGTGTGGACCAGGGCGTCGAGGGTCAGGGCAGGGGTGAAGGGCACGGCAACCACCTCGGGGAGCGGGGAGCGGTGAGCGGGGTGACCGGCGCGCCACCGTGCCGGATGATCCGGACCCCTCGCAAACCCCCTGGGCACGCGCCCGACGAGCGGGCCGCGTCGACGGCGGGGGCCGGGCGGGTGTGCAACCCGGATGAGGGGTAGACAACCGGGCATGGCGACCTCCAGCGCTGGCACGACCCGGCGCGGCGACCGTTCCCCCCTCGTGGTCGCGCTGGCCGTGGCCGTCGCGGTGCCGGGTCTCGTGCTGCGCGTCGGCGGCCTGCACATCTCGCCACCGCTCGACGCGCTGCTCTTCGGGCTCGCGATCGTCGGCGCGGCGTTCCTGCTCTCCTGGGCCGCCGAGGCCGCCCAGGTCGACATCTCCGCCGGGCTCGCGATCGCGCTGCTCGCGCTCGTCGCGGTGCTCCCCGAGTACGCCGTCGACTTCGTCTTCACGATCCAGGGCGGCAACGCCTACGCCCAGTACGGGCCGACGTGTCTGCCACCGGGCTCCACCGAACAGTCGCCGTGCGGTCTCGCGCTGGCCAACATGACCGGCGCCAACCGGATCCTCGTCGGCGTCGGGTGGGCGCTGGTCGTGCTGCTCGCCGCGATCCGGCTGCGCCGCGGGGGCGCCGACGCGGGCCGGGAGGGCGGGGCCGGGACCTCGCACCAGCCGGGCCGCCCGACGCGCGTGACCCTGCAGCGCACCGACTCCGTGCCGCTGGTCTTCCTGCTCATCGCCACGCTCTACTCGTTGACGCTCCCGCTGCGGGTCAGCATCACGCTCGTGGACACCGTCGTCCTCGTCGGGATCTTCGTGGCCTACAGCATCCGGGTCGCCAAGGCCCCGGCCGAGGACCCCGACCTCATCGGCCCCTCGGCCTGGGTCGGGCGGATGGACGCCCCGAAGCGCCGCACCGGCTACATCGGGCTCTTCGTCGTCGCCGCCGTGATCATCGTGCTCTGCGCCGAGCCGTTCGCCGAGTCGCTGGTCGAGACCGGCACCGAGCTCGGCATCAGCCAGTTCTTCCTCGTGCAGTGGCTGGCCCCGCTCGCCTCCGAAGCCCCCGAGCTGCTCGTCGCCGGCCTCTACGCCTGGCGGCTGAAGACCACTGACGCGCTCGCCACCCTCGTCTCGTCGAAGGTCAACCAGTGGTCGCTGCTCGTCGGGACGCTCCCGATCGTGTTCGCGCTGTCCGCGGGCTCGCTCAACGGCCTGCCGGTGGACGCCATCCAGCGCGAGGAGCTCCTGATCACGGCCGCGCAGTCGCTGTTCGCGGTCGCGCTGCTCGTCACGCTCTCGATCAACGTGATCGGGGCACTGAGCCTGTTGCTGCTGTTCGTCGGCCAGTTCGTCCTGGCCGCCGTGCTGCCGCCCGCCCTGCAGGAGGCCGAGCTGCTGATCCTCTCCGGCGTCTACATCGTCGCCGCGCTCGTGATCTTCGTCCGGAACCGCCACGAGCTCGTCCGGCTGGTGCGCGACGGCCTGCGGACGCCCTACGACGAGCTCGTCGAGGCGAAGTGAGCGACCGCAAGCTCGCCGTCATGCTCGTGCACGGCGTCGAGAGCGCGGGCGACCAGTACGCCGCCCGCGCCATGACGCTGCTGCGCGAGGAGTTCACCCGCATCGCCGGGGTGCCCGGTGAGGACGCCCTGGTGATCAAGCCCGCCTTCTGGGCGCCGGTGTTCGAGCGCGGGCAGGAGGAGCTCAGCGACCGGATCACCGGACGCGGCGCGCGCTGGCTGGTCGAGATCCTCGACGGCCTCGCCGCCCGGGCCAGCCAGGGCTCCACGCCCGCCCTGCTCGCCGCGGCCTCCACGGCCGGCCTGCGCTGGCTGCCCGGCCTCGGCGACGCGCACTTCCCCACGCTGCGCTGGCTGATCGTCCACTACCTCGGCGACGCCGTGGCCTACCAGTCGGGCGCCGACGGCACGGGGCACTACCAGGAGGTCCAGGGCGTGCTCGCGCGCACGCTGCACGAGCTCGCGGTGGAGGCCGGCGGCGACGCGCCGCTCGCCGTGCTCGGGCACAGCCTGGGCAGCGTCGTCTCCAGCGACTTCCTCTACGACCTGCAGGGCGGTGCTCCCCTGGCCCCGCCCGCCGCCCGGGCCCTGGGTGACACGCCGATCGAGCGCGGCGAGACGTTCGGGTGGTACTACACGCTCGGCAGCCCGCTGGCGCTGTGGGCGCAGCGCCACCCCGACTTCGGCAAGCCGCTGACCGTGCCCCACCCCGGATTCGCCGACCGGCACCCGCGCCAGCGCGGGGAGTGGGTCAACGTCTACGACCCCGACGACGTCATCGCCTCGCCCCTGCGCCCCCTCAGCGACGCCTGGGCGGACGCGGTCCACGAGGACCGGCGCGTCCGCGTCGGCCCCTGGTGGCTCGGCTGGACCCCGCTCGCGCACCCCTACTACTGGAACGACCGCCGCGTCGTCACCCCGATCGCGTCGTCGCTCGCCCAGGCCTGGCACCGGCTCTGAGCAGCGACCTCCCTGGGGTGTCGCCGGGACACCCCGGGGAGCGCGTCAGACCTTCGCCCGCTCGACCTGCTCGATGCGGTCCTCCGCGGCCATCTCGGTCAGCTTGCGGCCGGCCTCGGCGTCGCGGGTGAGGTTCTCGCCGGTCTTGGGGTCGAACACGTGCACCTTGCGGGTGTCGAGCCAGAACTCGGCCTCGTGACCCTCGCGGATGCGGCTCGTGGAGTCGATCGACACCACCGCCTGCGTGCGCAGCTGGTCGGAGTCGAGCTCGCGCGAGAGCTGCTTGAGCTGCTCGGCGATCTCGGCGGGCGCCTCGTACGGGATGTAGGCGTACTGGGCGTCGCCGAGCCACTCGGTGACGTCGACCCGCGCGGTGAACGTCGACCCGTACGGCTTCTTGGCCTCGTCGACCAGGCTCGCGTCCTCGAAGTACTCGGGACGGATGCCGACCAGCAGCAGGTCGTAGCCCTTGACCTTCTCGGCGCGCTCCTCGCCCAGCTCGACCTTGCCGAAGGGCGTCGAGAGGCTGGTGCCCTCGACGCTCGCGGGCAGGAAGTTCATGGGCGGCGAGCCGATGAACCCCGCGACGAACAGGTTGACCGGCTGCTCGTAGAGCTCGCGCGGCGAGGCGACCTGCTGGATCACGCCCTTGCGCAGCACGCAGACGCGGTCGCCGAGGGTCATGGCCTCGGTCTGGTCGTGGGTGACGTAGACCGTGGTGATGCCGAGCCGCCGCTGCAGGCGCGCGATCTCGGTGCGCATCTGGCCGCGCAGCTTGGCGTCCAGGTTGGACAGCGGCTCGTCGAAGAGGAACGCGTCCGCGGCGCGCACGATCGCCCGGCCCATGGCGACGCGCTGGCGCTGCCCGCCCGAGAGGTTGGCGGGCTTGCGCTCGAGGTGCTCCTGGAGCTCGAGGACCGAGGCGGCCTCCTCGACGCGCTTGCGGACCTCGCTGTCGGGCACCTTCGCCAGGCGCAGCGGGAACGCGATGTTCTCGTACACGCTCAGGTGCGGGTAGAGCGCGTAGTTCTGGAACACCATCGACAGGTTGCGGTCGCGCGGGGCCTTGTCGTTGACCCGGTCGCCGGCGATGACCATGTCGCCCGAGGTGATGTCCTCGAGGCCGACGATCATGCGCAGCAGGGTCGACTTCCCGCACCCCGACGGCCCGACCAGGATCATGAACTCCCCGTCGGCGATGTCGAGGCTCACGTCGTTCACGGCGGGGTAGCCGTCGCCGTACTGCTTGACGATGTGGCTCATCTCGATCGAGGCCATTGGTTATCCCTTCACGGCGCCGTTGGTGAGACCGGCGACGATGCGCCGCTGGAAGAGCAGGACGAGGAGCACGACCGGGATCGTGACGATCACCGCGGCGGCCGCGATCGGGCCGTTCGGTGACTCGAACTGCGAGGCGCCCGAGAACAGACCGAGCGCCGCGGGCACCGGGCGGGCCGCTTCGGTCGATGTCAGCGAGATGCCGTAGACGAAGTCGTTCCAGGCGAGGAAGAACGCGATGATCGCGGTGGTGAACACGCCGGGCGCCGCCAGCGGCACGATCACCTTGCGGAAGGCCTGCCACGGCGTCGCCCCGTCGACCTGGGCCGCCTGCTCCATCTCCCACGGGATCTCGCGGAAGAAGGCCGACAGGGTCCAGATCGAGATGGGCAGCGTCAGCGACAGATACGGGATGATCAGGCCGGGCCAGGTGTTGTAGAGCCCGATCTGCCGCCAGAGGTTGAACAGCGGCGTGACGATCGAGATCACCGGGAAGATCGCCACCGCCAGCGCGGTGCTCAGGATGAGCTTCTTGCCCGGGAAGTCCAGGCGGGCGATCGCGTACGCGGCGAACATCGAGAGCAGGCACGAGATGAACGTCGCGATGAGGCAGATGCCGAACGAGTTCACCAGCGCCGGCAGGAAGAGCCCCGCCGCGTCGCCGACGAGGATCTGCTCGTAGTTCGCCCCGGAGAACACGGTGGGCAGGAACTGCCCGTTCGAGATGTCGTCCGAGGACTTGAACGACAGCGAGATGATCCACGCCACCGGGAAGAGGCAGTAGATGATGATGATCAGGCCACCGATACCCCAGCCGACCTTTTCGCGGGTGGACACCGGCTACTCCCCTCGCGCCTGGGACAGGTCGACCTTGAAGCCCTTGATGAACAGGGCACTGATCAGCACCACCGACAGGAACAACAGCACCGACACCGCCGAGCCGAGCCCGATCTCGACACGTTCGATCGTCTGGCGGTAGGCCAGGAACGACACCGTCTCGGTGCCGTTCGCCCCGGCCGTCATGACGAACACCGAGTCGAAGACGCGGAACGCGTCCAGGGTGCGGAAGAGGACGGCGACCATGATCGCGGCCTTCATGTTCGGCAGCGTCACCCGGCGCAGGCGCTGCCACCACGTCGCGCCGTCGACCTTCGCCGCCTCCTGGAGCACGTCGGGCACCTGGGCGAGGCCCGCGAGCAGCAGCAGCGAGATGAACGGCGTGGTCTTCCAGATCTCGGCCAGGCAGATGACGAACAGCGACGCGCCCTGCGTGCCGAACCAGTCGGTCTCCGCGGTGACGCCCGGGATCCACGAGAACCAGGAGTTCACGAAGCCGGACTCGACGCTGAACGCGAACTGCCAGGCGAAGGCGGAGACCACGGTGATCACCGCGTACGGGATGAGGATGACCGTGCGCAGCACCGGCCGCAGACCCCGCAGGGCGTTGAGCATGACCAGTGCGAGCGCGAAGCCGAGGACCAGCTCGACCGCCACCGTGACCACGGTGATGAAGACGGTGACGCCGAACGAGGTCCACCACACCGGGTCGGTGAGGATCACGCCGTAGTTGCCCAGCCCGACGAACGAGGAGTTCTCGGGGTCGGTGAGGCGGTAGTCGAACAGCGAGTCGTAGACCGCCTGGATGATCGGGTAGGCCGTGACCAGCAACATCACCGCGAACGCGGGGCCGGCCAGGTACCACCCGAGCCGCCGCTCGGCCCGCACCTTCTCGTTCAGACGGGCGCCGCGGGTGGGGTCGATCGCACTGGTCGGTCGATCGAGAGTGGCACTCATCAGAGAAGTGCCTCCTTCCTCAGCACCGCGGTGATGAGGGCCGTGGCGGCCTCGTTGGTGGCGCCGGGCACGACCGCGTCCGGCGGGTGGAAGGTGCGCTGGATGCCGCCGGAGACCTCCGCGTAGTACGCGGTCTGCGGCCGGGGCGCGGCCTGGTTCAGCGAGTCACGGATGGTCGGCGCCATCGGGAACTCCGCCAGCACCTCCGGGTCGGAGAACACCGAGATCCGCGAGGACGGGTTGCCGTTCGACACGAAGTAGTACGCCGAGTTCTCGGGGTTCGAGATGCAGGTCGTGGCCTCGTAGGCGAGGTCCGGGTGGTTGCTGAAGGCACCCACGCCGAGGTTGATGCCACCGAGCGGCGGAGCGCTGGGCCGGTCCGGCGTGACGCGCGGGTAGGGCGCCCACCCGTAGTCGTCGGGCACCGACTGCGGGAGCGTGCCCTCCTCGACCGCGGACTTGGCCTTCCCCCAGATGAACGGGTAGTTGACCATGAACGCGGCGGAGCCCGACTGGAACGACTCGGCGTTGGTGTCCTCGTCGGCGGTCGGGAAGCCGGGCGGGGCGACCCCGGCCTGGCCGTAGGTCTGCAGGACGCGGGCCGCCTCGATGCCGGGCGGTGCGTCGAGCCCGAGCTGGACGAGCGCCGGGTTCTCCTCGCCGACATTGGTGATGATCGAGCCGCCGGCCGACTCGACCAGCGCGTTGACCCACACCGTGAGCGACTCGCCCCGCACGCCCTGCGCGGCGATCTGGGTGCGGTTCTGCGCGGCGGCCCGGATGATCTGGTCCCAGGTCACGGGCTGGTTCATGTCCAGCCCCATCGCCGCGACCGCGGACTTGCGGTACCAGAGCAGCTGGGTGTTGGCCCAGAACGGGACGACCACGAGGCGGCCCTGCCAGGTCGAGGCCTCGATCGAGCTGGGGACCCGGTCCTCCCGCGCCGCTGCCTCCACGGCCGGCGGCATGGGGGCCAGGAAGCCCGCCTGCGCGAACTCGGGCACGTAGGGCGGGTCGATGCTCATGATGTCGATCGACGAGTCGTTCGCCGCGAGGCGCCGCACGAGCTGCTGGCGCTGCTCGGAGGCCTGGCGCGGCAGCGTCGAGGTCGCGATGGTGTACCGGCCGCCCGCGGCGGCGGTGCAGCGGGCGGCGATCTCCGCCTGGCCGCCGTCGTCCGGGTTGATGTACCAGGTGAGCACCGGCGGGCCGGGCGGCGCCGAACTGCACGCAGCGGCCAGTGCCGCGATCACCGCGACCGCGAGGGCCGCCGCGGTGAGCCGCCGACGGTGGTGGCGCATCGCTCTCCTTTCGGACACCCACAGGTGAATGGAAGCGCTTGCGGCGTGAGCGTGGTGATGGAGGTCTCACAAGTCAAGCACGAAGAGCGACGGATCGACCGCGCTGGGACGCCGGGAGGCAATGTGTGCGTCCTCCGGAGCAGCCCGCCAGTCGGGCGTTGGAAGCGCTTGCGGAGCGGTGTCATAGTTCCGCTGTGACCGGGGACACGCAGAGTGGGCGTCGGGCCGCGCCCGCGTCCCGGGTCACCCTCGACGACGTCGCGCGACGCGCCGGCGTCTCCCTCGCCACCGCGTCGCGGGCCCTCGGCGACCACCCGCACGTCGCCGCGGCCACGCGCGCCCGGGTCCGCGAGGCGGCCGAGGAGCTCGACTACGTCGCGTCCCCGGAGGCGACGCGGCTCGCCGGCGGGCCGACCGGGCGCGTCGCGCTGCTCGTGCCCCACCCGTCGCGGTGGTTCTTCGGCGAGCTCATCGAGGGCCTCGAGGCCGCCCTGCGCGCCGCCGACCTCGACCTCGTGCTGTTCCGCGTCGGCGGCCCCGAGGAGCGCGCCGCGTTCTTCGACCGCCTGCCGGCGCGACGCAAGGTGGACGCCGTCGTGGTGCTGGCCTTCACCGTCGACGAGGCCGAGCACGCCCGGCTCGCGTCGCTGGGCGTCGACGTCGTGGTCGCCGGGGGGCGGGTCGCGTCCTACCCCTCGGTCGGGATCGACGACCACGCCGCCGGCCGGCAGGCGGTGGACCACCTGATCCACCTGGGGCACCGGCGGATCGGGATGATCGCGGTGGAGGACGACGGGCGGCTCGCGCCGGACCCGGACGGGCGGACGTCGGCGTGGCGCGCCGCGCTCGTCGACGCCGGGATGGAGCCCGCCGACGAGCTGCAGGTCACCGTGCCGTGGGGCGGCGAGGGCGGCGCCGACGGGATGGCGCGCCTGCTCGGGCTGCGCACGCCGCCGACCGCCGTCTTCGCCCACGACGACGAGACCGCGCTCGGCGCGATGCGCACCCTGCGCCGCGCCGGGCTGCGCGTGCCCGAGGATCTCTCCGTGATCGGCGTCGACGACCACCCCCTGGCCGCGCTCACCGACCTCACCACCGTCGCCCAGCCCGTGCGCGAGCAGGGCCGCCGTGCCGGCGAGCTCGTGGCGGCCGCCCTGCGCGGGGAGCTGCGGGAGCGGGTGCCGCCCGCGGAGCTCCTGCCCACCCGGCTCGTGCTGCGCGGCACGACCGCACCCCCGGGAGCACCACGATGACCGCACCGGACCTGCGCCTGCGCGTGCCCTCCCCCGGCCTGCTCGCCCTGCCCTGGGACCGGCCGCTCGGCGCCTGGGACCCGGCGACCGTGCCGCTGCGCGAGCTGCCCGTCGGTCCGAGCCGCCACCTCGTGCGGTTCGTCGAGGTCGACGGGACGCTGTGGGCGCTCAAGGAGCTGCCGCCGCGGATCGCGGGCAAGGAGTTCGACAACCTGCGCCACCTCGAGTCGGCCGGGCTGCCCGCGGTGCGCCCGGCCGGGCTCGTCACCCAGCCCGACCACGACTGCTCGATCCTGCTGACCCGCTACCTCACGGGCTCGTGGCAGTACCGCCGGCTCATCGCGCGGCTGCCTCCGAACCGCCCCGCCCAGCGGGCGCGGCTGTTCGACGCCATGATCGGCCTGCTCGTCGAGCTGCACCGCCACGGCGTGTACTGGGGCGACTGCTCGCTGGCGAACACCCTGTTCTCCCGCGACGGGCAGCTCTTCCAGGCCTGGCTCGTCGACGCCGAGACCAGCGAGGTGCACCCGTCGCTCTCCGACGGCCAGCGGCAGATGGACCTGGAGATCCTCGTCGAGAACGTCGCCGCCGGGATGACCGACCTCGCCGCGAGCCTCGGGCGCCCGCGGGAGATCGAGCCACAGCTGATCGCCGAGGCCATGGAGCTGCCCGAGCGCTACGAGGCGCTGTGGAGCGTGCTGCACGGGCAGGCCCAGTTCGCGTTCGGCGACCGGTACCGCGTCGAGGCCACCGTGCGCGAGCTCAACGACCTCGGCTACGTCGTCGACGAGGTGAGCCTCGCGCCGACCGACGACACCGCGGGCGGGGTCGTGCGCCTGCGCGTGGCGGTCGGCGAGCGCAACCACCACGCGCGCTACCTGCGCGAGCTCACCGGCCTGGAGGTCGGCGAGGGCCAGGCGCGCATCCTGCTGGGCGACCTGCGGGCCCACCAGCGCGCCATCGCCCGCGAGCACCCGCAGCGCCGGGTCACCGAGGAGCAGGCCATCGCGAGCTGGCGCCACGACGTCCTCACGCCGGGCATGCGCCGGGCCCACGCCGCGGTGCGCCACGTCGGCACGGCCGTGCAGGCCTACTGCGACCTGCTCGAGGTCCGCTGGCTGCTCTCCGAGCAGGCCGGGGCCGACGTGGGCACCGAGCGCGCGCTCGAGGCCCTCGCCGAGCGCGCCCCGACCGACTCCGCGGCGCGCTCGGTGGTCGCCGACACCGCCTCGGACATCCCCGTCGTCGAGGCCGACCCGGCGGTGCCGGACGTCCCGCCGGAGTGGTGACCGGCGTCAGCCCACCGCGAGCCAGACCGCCGCGTCGGTCCCCAGCCGACCGTCCTCGAGCGGCACGCTCGTCTGCAGGACCTCGTCGTGCGGGGGCAGGTCGACGGGCTCCTCGCCGAGGTTGACCAGGCAGGCGAAGCCGGGCTCCCGGCGCAGGTGCAGCAGGGTGTCGCCGGGCGCGGAGATCCAGGTCATCTCGCCGTCGCCCAGCGCCGGGTGGGCCCGCCGGCGGTGCAGCACGGCCCGGTAGAGCTCGAGCACGGCGTCCGGGTCGCCCTGCTGGCGGTCGGCGGCGTACGCGGCCCACCACGACGGCTGCGGCAGCCACGGCGCGTCGGCGCCATCCGGGCTGAAGCCGGTCGACGCGCCCTCGGTCGCCGACCACGGCAGCGGCACCCGGCACCCGTCGCGCCCCCGCACGGTGTGCCCCGACCGCTCCCAGGTGGGGTCCTGCAGCGCGGACTCGGGGATGTCCTCCACCTCGGGCAGGCCCAGCTCCTCGCCCTGGTAGACGTACATGCCCCCGGGCAGCGCGGCCTCGAGCAGCAGGGCGGCCCGTGCCCGGCGCAGGCCGAGGGCGAGGTCCGGCGGCGCGTCCGCGCTGGGCGGCACCGCGGAGGTCGGGACCTCCTCGCGCTCGCGCGCCGGGCGGCCGTAGCGGCTCGGGTGGCGCACGACGTCGTGGTTGGACAGCACCCAGGTCGCCGGCGCGCCCGCGGCCCGCAGCAGCCCGCTGGTGACGTCGATCGTCTCGCGGAGGGCGGCCGGGTCCCAGGGCGCGACGAGGTAGTCGAAGTTGAACGCCGTGTGCAGGCGCCCGGCCGCGACGTAGCGGGCCAGGCGCTCCGGCGCGGGGGTCCAGGCCTCGGCGACGAACATCCGGTCGCCGGGGTACTCGTCGGCCACCCGCCGCCAGGCCTCGTAGATGTCCTGCACGCCGTCGCGGTCGACGAACGGGTGCGTACCCGGCTCGTACGTGTGCCCGATGAGGTCGCGGTCGTCGGCCAGGTCGGGCAGCGCCGGGTCCTTGACCAGCCCGTGCGCGACGTCGATGCGGAACCCGTCGACGCCGCGGTCGAACCAGAAGCGCAGGACCGCCTCGAACTCGGCCGCGACCTCCGGGTTGGCCCAGTTCAGGTCGGGCTGGCCGGGGTCGAACAGGTGCAGGTACCAATGGGCCGTCCTCCCCGGCCCGTCGGCGACCCGTGTCCACGCGGGGCCGCCGAAGTGCGAGCGCCAGTTGGTGGGCGGCTCGGCGCCGTCGGGGCCGCGGCCGGGCCGGAACACGTACCGGTCACGCGCACCCGGCTCGTCGGCCAGTGCCGCGACGAACCACGCGTGCCGGTCGGAGGTGTGATTGGGGACGATGTCCGGGATCAGCCGCAGACCGTGCTCGTGGGCGTCGACGATCAGCTTCTCGGCGTCGCTGACCGTGCCGTACGCGGGCTCGATCATCCGGTAGTCGGCGACGTCGTAGCCCGCGTCGGCCTGCGGGGACAGGTACCAGGGGTTGATCCACAGCGCGTCGACCCCGAGCTCGGCGAGGTAGGGGAGCTTCTCGCGGATGCCGGCGATGTCCCCGATCCCGTCGCCGTCGGCGTCGGCGAAGCTGCGGATGTAGACCTGGTAGATGACGGCCTCGCGCCACCAGGCCACGGCGTTCTCGGGCGTGTCGGTCACGCCTCCACGATGCCCGATGACACCCGGCTCAGACGCCGGCCGTGGCGCGCCCCTCGTCCTCGTACTCGTCCTCGAGGTCGTCGTCCTCGTCCTCGTACGCGTCGTACTCGTCGTACTCGTCGTCGAGGTCGTCGTCCTCGAGGTCCTCCGGCGGGCTGATCTCCTCCGGCGCGGGCGCCTCGTCGATGCCCTCGGGCGCGCGGCGCTCGCGCAGGCGCTCGGTGGCGCGGCGCAGCATCTCCAGGGCCTGGGACGCCAGGCGCACGACGAACGCGAGGAACAGGCGCGCCTGCTCGACGAGGAACGCGAAGGCCGCGCCGACCCGGCTCTCGCCCTCGGCGGGGGCCGGGGTGCGCGGTTCGCCGCCGGTGCGCTCCTGGAGGCGGTCGGCGAGCTCGTCGACCTTCGCCACCGCCCGGTCGGTCACGGCGGCCAGCACGCGGCCGGCGAGGACGGGGAGCATGCGCCGGGCGGCCTCGCCCAGGATCGGGCCGGTCACCTGACCGGCGACCTGGGAGGGACGGGGGACGGTGCCGTTGGTGGTCATCGCACCTGACGCTAGGCGTGGATCACCGCCGGGACACTCCGCCGTCGGCACCCACCCCGGCGGGCACATGCCGGGCCACCGTCCGCATCCGGTGGCATCCTGGACAGGATGCGACAGCCCGGACGCCGTGAGCGGCTCGACGCCGCGCGCGACCGCGACGGCGACACCTGCCTGTGGTGCTCCCGCCCGCTCACCGGTGCCGTCGCGGCCACCACCGACCACGTCGTGCCCAAGGTCAAGGGCGGGCCGTCGTGGCTGGAGAACGAGGTGGCCGCGTGCCGCCGCTGCAACGGCGAGCGGGGCCATCGCGGCGCCGTCGAGTGGCTCGAGGAGTGCGAGCGGCGCGGGTGGTCGCCCGACGCGCGGCGCCTCGAGCGGGTGCTGACCTCGCTCGTGGCGGCGATCGCCGAGCGCGGCGGCCAGCGGCGCGCGCGGCCCCTCCTCCACGCCCAGCTGCGGCGGCTGCGCAAACGCCTGCCGGCCGCGGCCTAGGGAGACGCCTCGGAGTAGGCGGCGTCGAAGAAGGCGAGCTCGAGGTCGACGGTGCGCCGGAACAGCTCGCCCATGCGCTCGCGGGTCGCGGCGTCGGCGTCCTGCGCGACCCGGTCGGTCTCGGTGCGCAGCAGCTCCACCCAGGCGGCGAAGGCCGATCCCCGGTGCAGGTCGATCCACTCGCGGTGCAGCCAGTCGCGGGGCGAGGGCTGCGGGCGGGCGGCCCAGTCGAGGTAGAGCCACTCGGCGACGAGCAGCACGGTGAGCACCTCGGGGTACGACCCCGAGCGCCGCGCCTCGTCCATGATCTCGAGGAAGCCCCGGGTCGGCGCGAGCGGCTCGACCGGGGCCGTGGCGCCGAGCCGGTGGAGCGCGCGGCCGAAGTAGTCGTCCTCCTCGCCCGCGACGGTCCCGAGCTGGCGGGCGATCGCCAGCCGCGGCCCGGTGCGGTCGGCGGACGCGACGGCCGCGCCGAGCAGGGCGACGAAGCGGTCGAGGAACAGGGCGTCCTGGACGAGGTAGCGGGCGAGGACGGCGTCGTCGATCGTGCCGGCCCACAGCTCGGCGACGAACCGGTGCCCGGTCGCGGCCTCCCACGTCGGCGCCGTGGCGGCGCGGAGGTGCTCGGAGAAACCCACGGGACCTCCTCCTGCCCTCGGACGTGGCGCGGCCCGGTCATCGGCGGGCGGGGGCTTCCGCCGATGACCGGGCCGCGTTCGGGCATCCCGGTCGCGCGCGGGGTGCGCCGGCCGGGAGACGTCGATCAGCGCGCGAACGTGTCCGGGTCGGGCCCGAGGCGCTCCGCCTTCTCCATCCCGTCGATCTTCTGCATGTCCTCGTGGGACAGCTCGAAGTCGAAGATGTCCATGTTCTCGCGGATGCGCTCGGGCGTGACCGACTTCGGGAAGATGATGTTGCCGATCTGGATGTGCCAGCGCAGCACCACCTGGGCGGCGCTCTTGCCGTGCGCCTGGGCGATCTCGCCCAGCTCCGGGGCGTCGAGCAGGCCCTTGCCCTGGCCGATCGGGCTCCACGCCTCGGTGCGGATGCCGTGACGCTCGTGGTACGAGCGCAGCGCCGCCTGCTGCATGTGCGGGTGCAGCTCGATCTGGTTGATCGCCGGCACCGTCTCGGTCTCCTCGAGGAGCCTGTCGAGGTGGTGCGGCTGGAAGTTCGAGACGCCGATGGTGCGCGCCTTGCCGTCCTGGTGCGCCTTCTCCAGGCCCTTCCACGTCTCGACGTAGAGGTCCTTGCCGGGCAGCGGCCAGTGGATGAGGTAGAGGTCGACGGCGTCGAGGCCGAGCTTCTGCAGGCTCTCGTCGAGGGCGCTCCGCGCGTCGTCGTAGCCGTGGTTCGAGTTGTTGCACTTCGTCGTGATCCACAGCTCGTCGCGCTGCAGGCCCGACTTCGCGATCGCCTCGCCGACCTCGGCCTCGTTGCCGTACATCTGCGCGGTGTCGATGTGCCGGTAGCCGGCCTCGAAGGCCGTCAGGACCGCCTCCGCCGTGTCCGACGGGTCGATCTGGAACACGCCGAAACCCAGCTGCGGGATCACCGTGCCGTTGTTCAGCTCGATACCGGGGACGTCGCTCATGGCAGGCGGTTTCCCCTGTCGTCCCGCCCTCAACCTCTCGGCGAGCCGCCGTGTGGGCGCCGGGGCAGCGGCGCCCACACGGCGGTCGGATCGTGGGTCAGGCCGTCGCGAACGCGCCCAGCGTGCGGTCGGGCCGGACGCCGGAGAACGACCGGTGCCAGGTGCGGTAGTACGCGATCTCCTCGTCGCTGCGCAGCTCCCAGCCGTGCTCGACCGTCGGGGGCTCCGCGTCCTGCGCGCCCTCCTTGGCCTTCTCCTTCTCGACGAGCGCGGAGAGCACGTCCTTGGCACCGGAGCCGTCGCCGAACTGCTCCTTGCCACGCCAGATGATGTCGTAGGGCACCATCCCGTCGAACGCCTCGCGGAGCAGCTGCTTCTCCACGCGGTCGTGGATCTTCAGCTTCCACTCCGCGGGCAGCGCGAGCAGCTCGCGCATGACCGTCGCGTCGAGGAACGGGACGCGGGCCTCGAGGCCGTAGTTCATCGTGGTGCGATCGCAGCGCTGCAGGTTGAGCTCGTGCAGGCTCTCGATCGACCGGACGAGCTCGGCCTGCAGGGCGTCCGGGGTCGAGAACTCCTCGGCGTGCACGTACTCGTAGCCGGCGAAGAGCTCGTCGGCACCCTCGCCGGTGAGCACCACCTTGACGTGCTTCACGGCCTCGCGGGCCAGCAGCAGGTTGGGCACCGCCGAGCGCACCAGCGCCGGGTCGAAGTGCTCGATCACCGTGACGGCCTCGTCCAGCGCCTCCTCGAGGTCGTCCGCGGTCGGGACGATCTCGTGGTGGTCGGTGCCGAGGAACTCGGCGACGGCGCGCGCGGCGAGCAGGTCGGCCGAGCCCTCGGTGCCGACCGCGAAGGTCGGCAGGCGCTCGCCCTTCTCGTCGGCCACCTTGGCGGCGACGGCCGCGACGATCGCGGAGTCGAGCCCGCCGGAGAGGAACACGCCCACGGGCACGTCGCTCATCATGTGGCGCCGGATCGAGTCGGTGAGCACGTCGCGGATGTGCCCGAGGTCCTCCTCGGTCCACTGCTTGTCCGGCGCGTTGCGCGCGGGCCGCACCTCGACCGGCACCGCGTCGGCGAAGCGCACCATCGCGCCCTCGGCGACGTCGGTGCCGGCGATGCCGGGCGTCCACACGTGCCCGGGAGGGAAGGCCTCGACGAAGGGCTGGTCCTCGACGTCGAAGGCGCGCAGCTCGCTGGCGAAGATGGTCACGCCGTCGAGGCGCGCCCAGTACAGCGGCTTGATGCCGATCGGGTCGCGGGCGACCGCGCCGCGCCCGTCGGTGTGGGCCATCGCGAGCGCGAACATGCCGCGCACCTCGTGCAGCGCGGCCGAGCCGTCGCGCAGGACGAGCCGGAAGGCCGATTCGGTGTCCGAGTCGGTGGCGAACCGGACCTCGGAGAGGACGTCGCGGATGTCCTCGTGGTTGTAGATCTCACCGTTGCCGACCACGTAGGCCGAGTCGGTGTCGTCCGCGATGGGCTGCTTGCCACCGCTGACATCCATGATCGACAGGCGCTGGTGGCCGAGCCACGCGTTCTCCAGCTGCACCCGTCCCGTGTCGTCCGGTCCGCGGTGGTGGATCCGGGCGAGCATCCGCTCACACTTCTCGGGGTCGATGACGCCATAGGCGGCGACGATTCCGCACACGTGTGTTCACGTTCCTCGTATCGGGGTCCTTTCCAGGTAACCACGATGGATGCAAGGCACGCACCGTAACGGGGTCTGCGTCACGTGCCCTTAACGGTCAAGCACCGCGATCTCCACGCGCCGTGTTTGATCCGTCACTTCCAGGCGAAGAGCGGTTGCTCGAGATCGTCCACGCGGGTCGAGCGGCCGTGGAGGGCGACCTCGCGGAACTGGAGCAGCACCGCACCGGTCGGGGCGTGGATGAAGTGACCGACGAGCGGCATCTGGACCACGGGCCGCGGCGACTCCTCGATCGTCAGGTAGCGCGGGTCGACGTCGAGCTCGGCGAACGTGACGTGGAAGAGCTCCGACACCTCGTCCGGCGAGGGCACGAGGTCGGCGAGCGCGCCGGTGGTCGCCATGACGACGGGCGTGATCACGAAGCCGGAGCGGGTCGGGTAGTCGTCGAGCAGCCCCAGCACGGCGTCGTCGCCGAGGCGCAGGCCGAGCTCCTCGTCGAGCTCGCGGCGCGCGGCCGTGACGACGTCCTCGCCGGGGTCGACTGTCCCGCCCGGCAGGGCGAACTGGCCGGGGTGGTCGCGCAGCCGCGACGTCCGCCGGGTGAGCAGCACACCCGGGCCGAGGTCGGGGTCGTCGAGCACGACGACGGCGACGGCGGCGGCCCGCAGGTCGGGGCGCTCGGCGACGCGGCGCTCGTCCCGGTCGTGGTCGCGGACGCGCGCGGCCACGTCGGCCGCGGTGGCAGGACTCATCGGGTGGGCTCATCCCCAGAAAATGCCCGTCGGGTCGGCGTCGACGATGTCGAGCAGCGGGGCGGGGGAGCTCGCCTTGGTCTCGTCGGGGTAGCGGTGCCATCGCCCGCTGGAGTCCGGCCAGAGCAGGATCCAGCGCTCCTCGTCGGGCACGAGGCGCAGCTGCGCGATCGGCTCGGTGGTCCAGCCGGTGCCGAGCTCGGGGAACACCGGGGCGCGGCGCGCCGAGATCGTGATGCGCCCGGCCCGCTCGGTGTAGGAGATCCGGACCTGGTCGCGCTGCCCCTCGGGCACGCGACGCGCGCACCACTGGCGCACCAGCGCGCGGTGTTCGTCGGCGACCTCCACGTCCCTCACTCTGACACGCGGGGCCCGCGGGCCGGGAGTGCCCCGCGCCACGAAAAGTCCGATGGCGTCCGACCACCACCCGGTCCGGGACCGCGCGCCGGGTCCTGCCAGCATGCTGACGAGCTCGGGGGCCGGATCGGGATGAGGGGGCGATCAGTGATCGCGGGAACAGCGGGACGGGCCCTGGCCGGGACGGTGGCGGGCATCGGACTCGTGCTCGGTGTCGCGGCGTGCGGCGGCGGGTCCTCGGAGGCCCCGGCCCCGGCGGGCGCGAGCGTGCCGGCCGGCTCGGGCGCGCCCGCCACGCCGGACCCCGCGGTGAAGCCCTACTGCGACGCGATCACGCGCGTGCAGGCCGAGCAGACCGCACCCGGGGCCGGCGGGGCCGGTGTGCACCCGTCCTCGGAGGAGGCCCGGCGGCAGGTCGCGGACCTCGTCCGCACCGCGCCGCCGGAGATCGCCGCCGAGTGGCGCACCGTGCAGGGTCTCACCGAGCAGGCGCTCTCGTCGCTCGCCGAGACCGGCGGCGACCCCTCGCGCATCGACCGCGCCGAGCTCGAACGCCTGCAGCGCGAGGCCCAGCCCGCGGTGACCCGCATCCAGGAGGTCACCCAGCAGCGCTGCGGCATCTCGTTCCGCCCGCCGGGCTGACTTCGGTGCCCGGAGCAGCGAGGGCGTCCCTCGCTGCCTCCCACGCGGCCGGGGAGTCCTTCGCACCACCACGACGCGCACCACCGACGACGCGGACGCTGGCCGCGCGGGCGTGCTGGACCTAACGTGCGCGGGCGTGACCGACTCCGTGAGCCGCTTCCCCGTCGTCGAGCTCGACGACCTCCCCGACGACCTGCGTGAGCGCGTCGGCGCGATCGCCGAGCGCTCGGGATTCGTGCCCAACATCTTCCGGGCGCTCGGGCACCGCCCGGCGGAGCTGCGGGCGTTCCTCGACTACCACGACGCGCTCATGGAGCGGGAGTCGCCGCTGTCGAAGGCCGAGCGCGAGCTGGTCATCGTCGCGACGTCCGGCGCCAACCACTGCACCTACTGCGTCGTCGCGCACGGCGCGATCCTGCGCATCCGCAGCAAGGACCCCGAGATCGCCGACCAGGTCGGCATCAACCCCTACGGCGCGGCGCTCGACCCCCGCCGCCGCGCGATCGTCGACCTCGCGCTCGCCCTCGCGCTGGACTCCGCGTCGCTGTCCGAGGACGACCTCGAGGCCGCCCGCGACGCCGGCCTGTCCGACGAGGAGATCTGGGACGTCGGCGCGATCACCGCGCTCTTCGCCATGTCCAACCGCCTCGCACACCTGACCGCGCTGCGCCCCAACCCGGAGTTCTTCGGCATGGGCCGCGAGCCGCGGGGGTAGGCGGCGGGCATGACGTCCGTCGCAGTCCTCGGCACCGGGATCATGGGCGCGGGGATGGCCCGCAGCCTGCTCCGCGAGGGCCACGAGGTCACGGTCTGGAACCGCAGCACCGACAAGGCGAAGCCCCTCGCCGACGACGGCGCCCGCGTGGCCGAGACGGCCGCCGACGCGGTCGCCGGTGCCGACGTCGTGATCACCATGCTCTTCGACACCGACGCGGTGGCGCAGACGATGGAGCCGGTGCTCGCCCAGGTCCGCGACGGCGCGGTGTGGGTGCAGGCGAGCACGGTGGGCATCGAGGGCACCGACCGGCTGGCCTCGCTGGCGCGCGACGCCGGCGTCGCCTTCCTCGACGTCCCGATGCTCGGCACCAGGGCGCCTGCCGAGAACGGGCAGCTCGTGGTGCTCGCGTCCGGCCCGTCGTCACTGCGCGAGCGGGTGCAGCCGGTGTTCGACGCGATCGGCACGCGGACCCAGTGGGTCAGCGAGACCGTCGGCGACGCGAGCCGGCTCAAGCTCGCGATCAACGCCTGGATCGGCGTCATGGTCAACGGCATCGCGCAGTCGGTCGCGCTGGCCCGCGGGCTGGGGCTCGACCCGCAGCAGTTCCTCGACGCGGTGGACGGCGGCGCGGTGAACGCGCCCTACGTGCAGCTCAAGGGCAAGGCGATGATCGACGGCGACTACACGCCCTCGTTCGAGCTCGACGGTGTCATCAAGGACACCGACCTCATCACCGCGGCGCTGCGCGAGGCAGGCGTCGACACGACGCTCGCCACCGCGGTCCGCGACCGCCTCGCCGCCGCGTCCTCCGACGGCCACGGGAGCGAGGACATGGCCGCGGTCGTCCACGCGTACTGGTCGGCCTCCATGTGAGCGAACTTCGGGGCTATGGCCCCGAAGTTCGCTCACATGGGGTCAGGCGCCGGGCGTGTTGTTGGCGAGGTCGAGGGCGTACTGCGGCCAGAAGTCGCCGGCCGCCGGGGCGCCGCGGCACTCGCCGTCGGAGTCGCCCGGCTCCTTGACCCACAGGTACGCGGCGACCTGCGGCGAGCCGGTGTCGCGGGTGGGCGGGGTGCCGAGCGCGCGGCCCGGCGGGTTGCACCACGACGGCTGCTCGGGCCCGTCGTAGCTGCCGTTGCCGTTGCGGCTGGTGTCGATGACGTAGCGGGCACCGCCGAGCTGGTCGGAGACGCGGTCGCCGTAGGCCTGCACCTGCTGGGTGTTCATGAAGTTCGAGACGTTGAGCGCGAAGCCCGCCGCCTGGTCGACCCCGGACTTGCGCAGCCCGTCGACGAGCTTGCCGGTGTCGGTGACGAAGCCGGGGTTGCCGGCGTCAATGTAGACCTCGCCCCCGGCGCGGGTCAGGGTGCGCACCGCCTCGGAGAGCAGCTCCTCGCGGCCCTCCTGCTCGCCCTCGCCCTCGCAGTTGGTCAGCGTCTGGGGCAGCGCGTCGGGCTCGAGGACGACGACCGAGCGCGTCCCGCCCATACCCCGGGCGAACGCGTCGAGCCACTCGCGGTACTGGTCCTCGTTCTCCGCGCCGCCGCTGGAGTACAGGCCGCAGTCGCGGTTAGGGATGTTGTACGCGGTCAGCACGGGCGTGCGACCGGCCGCACGCGCCTGCGACACCACGCCGGCCACCTCGCCCTCGACGCCGCCGGTCTCGCCGGTCGGCCAGATCGCGACGGGCTGGCGCGCGATCTTCTCGAGCGCGGTCGCGTCCTCGGTGCGTCCCTCGGCGCGCCACTGCTCGACCTGGCGGGCCGCCGAGGACGCCGGGTCGACCCAGAACTCGGAGGCCGCCGGGGGGACCGGCCCGCCGCCCTCGGAGCCGCCCTCACCCGAGCCGCCGGAGCACGCCGACAGACCGAGCGCGGCGATCGCGGCCAGCGCGCCCGCCGCGAGCCGTATCCTCGTCATCCGTCCGGCCCCGCGGTGCGTGTCCTGCTTCATCGATCCCGTCCTGCTCCGTGTCTCGTGCAGCGTCTCGTGCAGCCGTGTCTGGCGGCCCTGTCACCGTGCCGTGTCACGCCCCGGCACTCGTCCGTACGGAGTCAGGCTCCCAGGCCACCCCGTGGAGCCCGTGTGGGGGTCGCGACCGCCCGCCGCCGCCCGGCGGCCGCTCGGCGGCTCGGCCGCGACGACGGGCCGCACGACGGCCCGCCCACCGGGTGCGGACGCGACCGACGTCACGCCGCCTCCGCGCGCCCCGGCTCCGGGACCTCGATCCAGCGACCGACCGAGGGCACGCCCCGGTCGTCGAGGAGGAAGAGCATGTAGCGCCCCGGCGGGGCGATCGCGCGGTCGCGCGGCAACGTCACCGACACCCCGTCGCCCTGCTTGGTCATGTCCAGCGCGATCGAGCGCTGATGGGTGTCGGTGACGTGCGTCGACGCCATCGGGGCCATCAGCCGCGCGCTCTGGATGCGCGCCGCGTCCGGCGTGCCGACCGTGATCGTGTCGCCGAGCGCGGCCCGCGGCGGCGCGTCCGAGACCTGCGGCTGCGGGCCCCGGAACAGGTACGGCGGCGTGTAGATCTCGATGCGCTGCTCGAAGGTGCCCGGGATGGTGTTCGCGGCGTCGTTGAACAGCGGGTCCGAGCCCACGACCATCACGCGCCCGTCGGGCAGCAACATGCTCGCCGAGTGGTAGTTCCGCCCCACCGCGGGGTCGGCGGCGTAGTCGAGCGTGTTGGTCTGCGGCCGGTAGATGCGGGCGTTGTGGTTGTTCGTGTCGCCCTTGCCGCGGTAGTCCCGCGACCCGTTGCTGATCAGCATCGAGTCGTCGGGCAGCGTCGTGAGGTTCGGGTACCGGGTGCCCTCGGGCAGCATCGGTCCCGGCTGCCACGTGGGGTTCGGGCTGTCGAGGTCGATGGTGTCGATCCGCCCGGTCGAGCGCGGGCTCTCGCCGACACCGCCGCCGCCGACCACCGCGATCCGCTGGTCCTGCACCGGGCCCGCCCACGCCGAGCCCGCCGTCTCCAGCAGGTCGGGGTCACGCATGCCCGGGATCGGTGTCAGCAGGTTGTTCTTGAGGTTCCAGAACCCGGGGACGCGGCCCGCCTCGGCCGGCCCGTAGCCGGAGTTCGCGCCCGAGTAGAACAGCACGTCGTCGCGCGAGGTCTGGAACAGCGCGGGGTAGGTCGGGAAGTACTGGGTGAGGTCCTTGCGCTCGGTCCAGAGGCGCGTCGCCGGGTCGTAGATCTCGTTCTGCCCGTTGAGGACCTCGCCGGTGCCGTCGAGGCCCGACACGGCGATGACGCCCCCGTCGGACAGGCCCGTCAGCGTCGGGTACCAGCGCTTGAACACCATGTCGCCCACGCGCTCGTAGGCCTCGGTGTACGGGTTGAACTCGTAGGTCTGCTCGATGCCCTGGTAGTTCTGCTTCTTCAGGGTCATCGCCTGACCCAGCGCGTAGATGTTCTGCGCGTCGGCCGCGGGGACGCCGCCCACCGCGTACTGGCGCGGGCCCTCGAACACGTAGCCCGGGCCGGGCTCGACGGCCTCGGCGAACACCGTGGTCTCGCTGGCGGTCACCGTCGCGCCCCGGCGGGTCGCGACCTTGGTGGCCGGCTCGATGACGAACGGGTGCGTGGCGCGGTAGACCAGGCCCTCGGGGGAGCGGAACTCGGTGCCTGCCGGCAGCGGCAGCGGCGCGGCGTCCGGGTCCTCGTTCTTGACGGTCAGGCCGCCGCCGGCGTGGGTGACCGCGCCGTCGAGACGCTCGTAGCGCTGGGTGCCGCCGGCGACGAGCAGGTTGCCCGACGCGAGGAACGTGTGCCCGGAACAGAACATGTCGTCCGGGGTGGGGACGATGCGGCTACGCCCGGTCGCCGGGTCGTACACGAGGCTCTTGAAGGTCCCCGCGTTGAACATGTCCTCCTTGTTGCCGGATCCGGCGATGAGGAGGATCCGCCCGGTCGGCAGGACCGCGGCGTGGATCGCGTTGACCTTCTGGTCGTCCGGCAGCTCGAGGACGTCCCACTTGCCGAACTTTTCCTTGTACTCCTGGCTGTTGATCAGCCGCTGGTGCCGGAGCTCGGAGAACCACGCCCAGGCGGGCGGGACGTTCACGCCGAGCATCACGGCGGGGACGATGACGAGGAGCAGGAATCGCTTGACCCGTCTGGTCAGTCCCTGCCCGATCAACTCGCCTCCGTTCGTCGCCCTTCGATGTCCGGCGGCAACCCGGCACCGGAGTGCTGGGCGGGTCCGGCCACCGCGGCCAGTGCCACCACACGGACCGCGACCGTCGGGGCGTTCACCGAGACAGCGTCGGACGTGCGGGTCCCACCGTCTCGTCCGTCGTGTCGCTTTGCCGTTTCGTTACTGATGTTAGACCCCGCCGAGACCGGGATCACCGGCCGGCCGCCGTCGGCCTCGACGTCGGCCGCCGTGGACAGCAGCAGCGGCGGGTGCTCGCGGCGCGGACCGGGGCGCGGACCACGGGTCCGCGTCTCGTCCGGACGGGGCGTCGGGGACGGCGTGGGCGACGGCGTGGGGGACGGCGTGGGGGACGGCGAGGGCGGGGTCGGACGGCCGTGCCGGCCGTCCGGACGCGGACCCTGGTGCTCCGCCGCGGGCGCCACGTAGCGGCCGCCCTGCTCGGCGGCCGCGGGACGGTCGCCGGGCCGCTCACCGGGCCGCTCACCGGGACGCTGCCCCGGCGCGGCGAACGGGCTGGGACCGGGGCGCGGCGTGGGCGTCGGGCGGGGACGCGATCCGGGCGGGGTCGGTCCGGGTGGTGCGGCGGGCGGCGGGACCGCCGCCGGCGTCGGCATCGGCGGGCGCCCGGTGGGGCGCTGACCCGGCTGACCCGGTTGCTGCGGGCCCGGCTGGCCCGGCTGCTGCGGACCCGGCTGCGGTGCCGCGCCCGGCTGCGGGTGCGGCGTCGGGCGGGGTGCGGGCGACGGGCCGTGCTGGCCCGGCTGCTGACCCGCGGCCGGGACCGCCGAGCGGCGCCGGTCGCGCGGCACCGGGGAGGGCGCCGGGTCGATGCCCCGGCCGTCCTCCGGCGCGCGACGGCGACCGGGACGCGGCTCGGGACGCGGCTCGGGACGCGGCGACGGCGACGGCACGGGCGCGGCGTCCCGCTGCCGGTTCGCGAGCGAGGAGGTCCGCACCCAGCCCGGGGGCAGGTCGCCCTCCAGGGACGCGCCGGCGTGGGCCGGGACGGGGGCGGGCTCGGTCTCCGGACGGGGCGAGCGGCGCGTCGCGCTGCCCGCCGCGAGCAGCGCGTCGAGGGCGGCGCGCTCGAGCGACTCGGTGGTGACCCCGGACCGGCCGTCGGCGAGCACCGGCGCCGACTCGATCGCGGGCTGGCGCCCGACGATGCGCTCGACGAGGCACAGGACCGGCGGCGCGAGGCAGGAGGCGAGGGCCACCGCGGGCCAGAGCAGCACCGCCGGGGTCGCGTAGCCCTGGATGATCGCCAGGACGATCGCGCCGATGAGCAGCGCCGCCCACTGCAGGTGGCGCCGGAAAGTCAGGATGTGGTCCGCGCTCGACGACAGGCCCTTGGGCGTGACGACGAACCGCGCGGGCAGGCGCAGCACCGTGGCGATCAGCGACGCCGCGAAGATCGGCGCCGCGAAGATCGACATCAGCATGCCCTTGACGCCGGAGCTGCCCTCGGCCTCGTAGGGGCTGACGTTGTAGCGGCGGTTGCGCAGGTAGACCCAGAGCTGGAACGCCGTCGCGTCGATGTACAGCGCCAGCCAGAGCTGCACCGGCACGACCACGCCCTGGACGCCCAGGGCGAGGAAGAGGCAGGCGTTGACCGCCCCCAGCACCCACCCGATCGCCATCGACGGGTAGAAGGTCGTGATCAGGATGTAGTGCAGGGCGCGGCCCGGCGACAGGCGCGGCAGGCGCAGCCACATCTCCTTGAGCAGCACCTCGAACGTGCCGCGCGACCAGCGCATCTGCTGGCTGAAGAAGTCGCCCCAGGACGACGGGCCCTCGCCGACGGCGAGCACGTCGGGCGTGTAGACCGACTTCCACCGCCGCCGCGACGCCGGGTTGCGGCGCGTGTGGAACTTCAGACCCGTGGCCATGTCCTCGGTGATCGAGTCGGACAGGCCGCCGATGCCCTGCAGGGCGCTGATGCGGATGGCGTTGTTGGTGCCGACCAGCATCGCCGCGTTGTAGCGGTTGGCCGCGCGCTGGATCAGCGAGTGGAACGGGAACTGCTGCGACTCCGCGGCCCGGGTCACGAACGTCTCGTCGTTCGCGTAGCACTGCGGGCCGACCACGTAGGCGACGTCGGGGTCGCGGAAGTACCCGAGGATGCGCTCGGCGTAGTTCGGCAGCGGCACGTGGTCGGGGTCGACCGAGAGGAAGACCTCGTAGGAGTCGCCGTGCTCGGCGACCCAGGCGTTGTAGTTGCCGTGCTTGGTCTTCGCCTTGAAGGCGCCCTTGCGCTGGTTGTACTTCCCGATGCCCTTGCGGGTGAAGTGGTTGACCCCGAGCTCGCGGCACATGGCCTTGACCTCGTCGTCGTCGCCCTCGTCGAGGATCCAGACGTCGAGGATGCCGTCGTACTGGATGCGCAGCGCGGCCTGCAGGGTCCCGCGCACGACGTCGATCGGTTCCTTGCTGGGGACGATCGTGGTGAGGAAGGCGATGCGTCTGTCCGGCTCGGGCGGCACGGGCACGGGGTCGCGCGCGATGACCGAGGCCAGCGACAGCGACAGCACGTTGATCAGCCGCAGGAGCTCCATGAGCCCGATCGACCCGATCACGATCCAGTTGGCGTAGATCGCGAAGTCGGACCCGATCACCGGCGGCCGGTGACTGGGGTGCAGGAGCCAGAGGAAGAACAGGGCCTCGAAGGCGAAGTTCAGGCCGGCGACGAGCAGGGAGCGGGCCACCCGGCCACGGCCGTGCACCGCGTCGACGCCCCGGTAGGCGACGCGGTAGGGACCGTCGGCGGGATCCGGTTCACGGATCGGCCCCGCCAGCTGGGAGAACTCCTGGATACGACGGCCGACGACGAGCTCCGACTCGTCGACCTCGTCCGGGGGTCGCTCGGCAAGAAGGGTCATCGGCCGTTTCGTCTCGATCCTCGCGACTGCACCGACCACACCGCACCGGCGATCGTCACGAGCCTCCCGTCGTCGTCCTGCCCCTCGCGGGCCCGCGAGGAGGCGGTACCGCCGACGCGCCGTCCTCCTGTCCGGTCATCGGGCGTCCCGGACGCCTGGTGCTGTTCCGACCGCCCGGGAAACGGTAAGGGCATCACCCACCGTGCTCATCGAGGGGGACGGTTGTTCCTCCATCCCGTGGTCCGCGACCAGCAGCATCACCGACAGTTCGCCCGACCGGGGGACACGGAGCGACCGTCACGCCCACGATCACCCGTCCGGACACGATGACGCACAGTAGTACGTCAGGGACGCCGCGCGGTTGCGGGTGGCAGGTCGTGTCGCCGCACGGCGGTGAGCGTGCCGTCGCGGACCTCGGCGGTCATGTAGGTGCAGGCGGGCTGGCGCCGCCGCTCGGTGGGCGAGCCCGGGTTGAGCAGCCGCACCCCGCCCGGGGTCGTCGAGTCCCACGGGATGTGGCTGTGCCCGAAGACGAGGACGTCGACCGGGGTCCCGCTCCCGGGCCCGAACCGGGCGTCGCAGCGGCGCTCGCGGCCGTCGGCCGCGCCCGTCTCGTGCGTCACGGCCAGGCGCAGGCCGTCGAGCTCGGTGACGGCGGTCTCGGGCAGGCGGGCGCGCAGGACGTCGCCGTCGTTGTTGCCCCAGCAGGCCACCAGCCGCGCGGCCCGCCGCTCGAACGCGTCGAGCAGCGCGGGGTCCATCCAGTCGCCGGCGTGCACGACGACGTCGGCCGCCCCGATCGCGGACCAGAGCTCGTCGGGCAGGCCGCGGTTCGGGTAGCGCGGCGTGAGGTGGGTGTCGGCGGTCAGGAGCAGGCGCACGCCTCAGCGCTCCAGGAGCAGCGAGTGCAGGGCGACGAGCGCGAGCGGGGCGTAGGGCAGCACGACGAGCCCGGGACCGGTGGTGCGCAGCCACGTGCGGGCGCCCACGTGCGGCCCGTCGTCGGGGCGCGGGTCGTCGACGCCGTGGTCGAGGTGCAGCGTGATCGGCCCCACGCGCACGCGCCACGACCAGGTGCGCGCCGCCTCGTCGACCGCGAGCACCTCGAACGGCACGTGCACCAGCCCGGCCGCCCGCACCGTGCCGGTCAGGCCGGGGTGCAGTCGCCGGGCGTGCCCGCCGGCCACGGCGACCCCCGAGATCTGCGGGGCCCAGTGGCTCCAGAGGTCGAGGTCGGCGTAGCGCTCCCACGCCGCGGCGGCGGGCAGCGGGCCGGAGGCGCGGAGGGTCGTCTGCACGGCGGGGACGTACCCGCGGCAGCCCTGGACGACGAACACATACTCCGAGTATGGTTTCGCCCAGCTGCCGGTACGGAGCCGTACCAACCGACCGCGGGAGGCCGCCGTGACCCTGACCTCGTCCGTGTCCTCGTCCGTGGGCACCACGCTGCGCTGGGGCGCCACGCACGGCCTGATGCGCGCGGCCATCCGCCGCCAGGTGCGCGCGGGCAACCCCGACGCCCGCCTGCTGCTCGACCCGGTCATGCAGGCCGACCCGTTCCCGCACTACGAGATGCTGCGGGCGTCGCACCCCTTCGCCCCCGGCGCGTTCGCGCGGCTGACGGTCCACCACGACGTGGCGACGGCGGTGCTGCGCAGCGACGACTTCGGCGTCACCCACCCCACCGAGGTCGTGCCCGCGCCCGCCAAGGCGGCCCTCGCGCTCGCCGGCCCGCCGCGCAACCCCGGCCCCATCGAGCCGCCCTCGATGCTCGCGGTGGACGCACCCGACCACCTGCGGTACCGCAAGCTCGTCAGCCGCGCCTTCACCGCGAAGCGGGTGGCCGCGCTGCGCGAGCGGACCTCCGCGGTGGCCCAGGAGCTGCTCGACGACATGGACCGCGCCGCCCACGACGGCGCCCACGGGAGGGGCGACCTGACCGTCGACCTCGTCGAGCGCTACGCCAGCCTGCTGCCGGTCACTGTGATCAGCGAGATGCTCGGGGTGCCGACCTCGATGCGCGACCAGTTCCTCGCCTGGGGCGACGGCGCGGCCACGTCGCTGGACATGGGGCTCACGCGCCGCGCGCACGCCTCGATGGAGCGCAACCTCGCCGCCCTCAACGACTGGATGCGCGAGCACCTGCGCCGCCTGCGCCGCGAGCCCGGCGACGACCTCCTGTCGAACATCGTCGGCCAGGTCGACGACGACGGCGCCGGCCTGTCCGAGCAGGAGCTCGTGTCCACCGCGCTGCTCGTGCTCGCGGCCGGCTTCGAGACCACGGTCAACCTCATCGGCAACGGCACCAGCCAGCTCTTCGCCCACCCCGAGCAGCGCGAGCGCCTGGCCGCCGAGCCGGACCTGTGGCCGACCGCGGTCGACGAGATCCTCCGCTTCGACCCGCCGGTGGAGCGCACCGCGCGCCGGGCGAAGGTCGACACCGAGATCGCCGGCAAGCCCCTGGCGGCGGGCGACCTGGTCGTCACCGTGCTGGCCGGCGCCAACCGCGACCCGCAGGTCTTCACCGACCCCGCCACGTTCGACGTCGGGCGCGCGAACGCCAAGGAGCACCTGGCGTTCTCCAGCGGGCCGCACTTCTGTCTCGGCGCGTCGCTGGCCCGGATGGAGGGCGAGGTCGCGCTCCGGGCGCTGTTCGAGCGCCACCCGCGCCTCGCCCCGGCCGGCCCGCCGCGACGCCGCCCCACCCGCATCCTGCGCGGCTACGCCGAGCTGCCGGTGCGCCTGGAGCCCGCGGTGACCACGGTGGGCTAGGTGAAGGCGCTGTGGCCGGTGATCTCGCGGCCCACGATGAGGGTCTGGATCGTCTCGGTGCCCTCGAAGGTGTGGATCGACTCGATGTCGGCCATGTGCCGCATCACGTGGTTGTCGAGCAGGATCCCGTTGCCGCCCAGCAGGTCGCGGGCGTGCGAGAGCACCCAGCGCGCCTTGCGGGTGTTGTTCATCTTCGCCAGGCCCGCGATCGTCGGCGCGAGGTCGTCGTCCTCGGCCAGCTGGGCGATCTGCATGCAGTAGAGCTGCATGCCGGTGAGCTCGGCCAGCATCTGCACCAGGCGCTCCTGGACGATCTGCATCCCGGCCAGGGGCTTGCCGAACTGCTTGCGGTCGAGGGCGTAGCGCAGCGCGGCGTCGTACCCCGCGGTCGCGTGGCCGAGCGCCATCCACGCGCAGGTGCCGCGGGTGGTCGCGAGCACCCGACCGGTGTCCTTGAAGTTCTCCGCGCCGGGCAGCCGGTCGCGCTCGGGCACCCGCACACCGTCGAGGCGGATGTCGGCCTGCCACACCGACCGCATCGACCCCTTGCGCGGGATGATCTCGGCCTCGTAGCCGGGCGTCGTGGTGTCCACGAGGAAGCCGAGCACCGTGTTGGTCTCGGTGTCGCGGGCCCAGACCACCGTGCGCCCGGCGATGCTGCCGTTGCCGATCCAGCGCTTGCGGCCGTCGAGCACCCAGTCGTCCCCGTCCCGGCGGGCGGTCGACTCGAGCGACACGGAATCGGACCCGTGCTCGGGCTCGGTGAGCCCGAAGGCGCCGATGAGGTCGAGGCGCGCCATCGCCGGCAGGAACTCCTGCTTCTGCTCCTCGGAGCCGAGCATCGCGATCGACTTCATTGCGAGGCCCGACTGCACGGCGTGGAACGTCGCGAGGCTGCCGTCGCCGCGCGCGAGCTCCATGGCCACGAGGCCGCTGGTCAGGGGGTCGTGTCCCGGGCACCCGTAGCCGGTGATGTCGTCGCCGACGACGTCCAGCTCGGGCAGGCCGTTGATGACCTCCCACGGCATCTCCGCGGCGTCCCAGGCGGCGGGCGCGGCCGGGCTCACGACGCGGTCGACGTAGCGCCGGACGGCCATGAACGTGTCCCACTGCGCCTCGGTGAACCGCCGGCGCACCGAGAAGAAGTCGGTGCCGAGCGCCTCGGTGAGTGGACCCTC
Source organism: Actinomycetospora lutea (assembly GCF_028737205.1). Classification (GTDB taxonomy): domain Bacteria; phylum Actinomycetota; class Actinomycetes; order Mycobacteriales; family Pseudonocardiaceae; genus Actinomycetospora; species Actinomycetospora lutea. The sequence goes on from NZ_JAQZAL010000010.1 coordinate 170,943, forward strand.
GCTGTCGACCGTCATGGCGTCTCCCTTCCCCGTGGCGCGGGTCACCACGCCCGTCGGGGGCCGCGGCTTCGACCGCGTCGGCACACGCGCCCATCGGGTGGGACCACCGTGCGTCCTTTCGTACTAGCGTCCGCCGGTGCCCAGCACGTTCAGACCACGAGCGGAGGAAGCATGGCGGGCAAGTTCGAGGTGTGCGAGGACAAGGCCGGCAAGTTCCGGTTCCGGCTGAAGGCCAGCAACGGCCAGATCGTCGCCTCCGGCGAGGCGTACGAGACCAAGGCCGCCGCCCGGAAGGGCTGCGAGTCGGTCCAGAAGGCCGCCAGCGGCGCGCCGATCGAGGAGACCGTCTGAGCGGTCCCCCGTCCGACGGCCCGGCCGGGTCCGCCGGCCCGCGGCGTCGCCCGTTCGGGGCAGCGTTGCTGGCCGGTGAGCGACGCCCGTGGCACGAGAGCGCAGACTCCGGGGCGCGTCCTGTTCCGTTCCCCGCCCTGCCGGGGTATATCGACAGTCCTTCGTCACCCGTGTGGCGGCACTGCTCGCGCGGGCGCACGGACCACGGTGGACACCCGTCGGGCGTCGTCCACACCACCGTGGCGAGTCCTCCGGGGGGAGTGGATGGACGAACAGGCACATCCCGCGTACGGCGAGTCCGTCGACGGCGCTTTCGGATACCTCGTGGTGGTCGCGGACCCGGCGGGGCGCTTCCGCGACGCCTACGGGCCCTACCCCCTCGCGGCGGCCCACCGCGAGGCGGAGCGGCACCGCCGGGCCCTGATCGAGGCGGGCGAGCACACCGCCGACGTCCGGATCGCCCGCCACCACCCGGTCACGATCCCGCGGCCGCGCGGCTCCTGGCGTCCCGTGCCGTGAGGTCTTGACGCCTCACTTGTTTTTCGCAAGTGTCCTCGTCGTCGGGAACCGACCCCACGAAGGGGAGACCGCCATGACCGCGTTGTTCGTGAACCTGCCGGTGACGGACCTGGACCGCGCGAAGGGCTTCTACACGGCCCTCGGCTTCACCATCAATCCGCTGTTCACCGACCACAACGCGGCGTGCGTCGTCGTCGAGGAGGACCACAGCGTCGTCATGCTCCTGACGCGCGAGTTCTTCCAGACCTTCACCGACCTGCCGATCGGCGACCCCGCGAAGAACCCCTCGGTGTCGACCGCGATCTTCCTCGACAGCCGGGAGGCGGTCGACACGGCCGCCGCCAACGGTCTCGCCGCTGGCGGGGCGGAGCCGCGCCCCGCCGCCGACTACGGCTTCATGTACCAGCGCGGGATCACCGACCCCGACGGCAACGCCCTCGAGTTCGGGTGGATGGACCCGACCGCCGCGCAGCAGGGCTCCGAGGCGGTCGCGAGCGAGCAGGGCTGAGGCGGTGCCCGCCCGCGAGTACGGGCAGTACGACGGCGTCTCCCGAGCCCTGGAGCTCGTGGGCGAGCGCTGGGCCCTGCTGATCGTCCGCGACCTGCTCGTGGGGCCGCGCCGGTACGGCGAGCTCGCCGAGGGCCTGCCCCGCATCCCGAGCAACATCCTGGCGGCGCGGCTCAAGGAGCTGCAGGCGGCGGGCATCCTGCGCCGGGCCCCGCGCTCGCGCGTGATCGTGTACGAGCTGACCGGCTACGGCCGCGAGCTCGAGCCCCTCGTGCTCGCGCTCGGCGCCTGGGGCTTCAAGGCGATGGGCGAGCCGCGGGAGGAACAGATCCTCACGCCCGACTCGATGACCGTGGCCCTGCGCACGGCCTTCCGCCCGCACGTGGCGGCGGACCTGCCGGCGACCGCCTACGCCGCGCGCCTCGGTCCCGCCGAGCTGCTCGTCCGGGTGGAGGGGCCCCGTCTCGACGTGGCGCGCGGCGACGGTCCGGTCGACCTCGCCTTCGCCACCGGCCCGAGCATCCACCGGCTCATCTCCGGCGCGCTCGCCCCGCAGCACGCGATCGCGACCGGCGAGGTGGAGGTGCTGCGCGGACGTGGCGAGCTCCTCGACCGGTTCGCGAGCACCTTCCACCTGGCCGCCGCCTGACCGAGGAGCCCGTCAGGCGATGTGCCGGCCGCTGATGGCGCGGGCGATGACGAGCTGCTGGATCTGCTCGGTGCCCTCGAAGATGTCGTAGATCTTCGAGTCGCGGTGCATCCGCTCCACGGGGTGCTCGCGGGAGTAGCCCGCGCCGCCGAGGATCTGGATGGCGCGCTCGGTGGCCCACACCGCCACGCGGCCGGCCTTCAGCTTGGACATCGAGCCCTCGCCGGCCTCGAACGCCACGTTGTTGCGGCCCATCCACGCGGCGCGCCACACGAGCATGCGGGCCGCGTCGATCTCGGTCTTCATGTCCGCGAGCGTGAACGCGATCGACTGGTTGTCGATGATCGGGCGCCCGAAGGTCACGCGGTCCTTCGCGTAGTCCAGCGCGTACTCGTACGCCGCCCGCGCGATGCCGACGGCCTGTGAGCCGACCGTCGGGCGCGAGAGCTCGAAGGTCTGCATCGCCGACGAGCCCTTCGACCGCTGCCCCTCCCGGGCGCGCGCCAGACGCTCGTCGAGCTTCTCCTTGCCCCCGAGCAGGCAGGAGCCGGGGACCTTGACGTCGTCGAGGAAGACGTCGGCGGTGTGCGACGCCCGCAGGCCCATCTTCTTGATCTTCTTGGTCGTCTCGAGGCCCGGCGTGTTCGGCGGCACCACGAACGCCGCCTGGCCGCGCGACCCGAGCGAGGAGTCGACGACGGCCTGGACGACGTGGATGTTCGCGATCCCGCCGTTGGTCGCCCACGCCTTCGCGCCGGTGAGCGTCCACTCGTCCTTCGCCTCGTCGTAGGTCGCGCGGGTGCGCATCGCCGAGACGTCCGAGCCCGACTCGGGCTCCGACGAGCAGAACGCCGCGACCTTCACGTCGCCGGCGTCGCCGTAGCACTGCGGGATGAACTCGACCATCTGCTCGGGCGTGCCCGAGGCGAAGATGCCGGCGACGGCGAGGGTGGTCCCGAAGATCGCCATCCCGATGCCGCCGTCACCCCAGAACAGCTCCTCGTTGACGATCGGCAGGCTCAGCCCCGTCTCGTCGCCCCAGAAGCTGGCCAGGGTCTCGAAGTTGTACAGCTCGATCTTCGCGGCCTCCTGCAGCACCGGCCACGGGGTCTCCTCGCGCTCGTCCCACTCGGCCGCGGCCGGGCGGATGACGTCGGCGGCGAACCCGTGGGCCCAGTCGCGCAGGTCGGTGTGCTCCTCGGAGAGCTCCATCGAGAAGGTCATGGCGGGCGCTCTCCTCAGGCCGTGGGGATCGTGAACATCTTCTGCAGCGCGGTGGCGAAGCCGACGTCGCCGGCCACCTTGAGCTTGCGGGTCATGAACAGCGTGACCGGCGAGGCGTTGTTGGTGACGACCTTGAGGAACTGCACGCCGTCCATCGTCAGCTTCGTGCGCGGCTCCTCGGTGAGCAGCTCGGAGACCTCACAGGTGCCGTGCTGCATGGCGGTCTGGAAGTCGTCGCTGCCACCGGACGACGCGCCGGTGACGTGCCAGTGCACGACCTGGCGCTTCGCACTGGAACCCTTCGAGGAGTAGAACTCCGCCATCCGCCCGAAGATGGCGTCCAGGACGGGGCGGCGGACGTCGGAGGACATGACCGCCTCGAGCTGGCCCTTGCCGGTGCTCTTGACCAGCCGCGCGAACAGGGAGGGATCGATGTCCTTGCCCCCGCCCCCGGCCAGACCGTCGCGCAGGGCGTCGACCAGCTGCTCGTGCGACAGCGACGCGGGGTCGACGGTGCGGCCCAGCTCGTTGACGTCGATCTTCTCGGGCACGGCTTCACTCCGGCTGTCTCAGGGACGTCGTGGTGTCCGGTACTGGCGGTCCCGCCAACGCGCCGTACTTTACGCGTCGGTAGATACGGTGCAAGCGTGACCTCGGAGACGTCGCGCACGGGCCGGCAGCGCCTGGCGCCGGAGGTCCGCCGGCGCCAGGTCCTCGACGCGGCGGTGGCGGTCTTCTCCGAGGAGGGCTTCCACGGCGCCTCGATGGACGCGGTCGCCGCGCGGGCCGGGGTGAGCAAGCCGCTGGTGTACGCGCACGGCGGCAGCAAGGACGAGCTGTTCGCTGCCTGCCTGCAGCGCGAGGCCGAGCGGCTCCTGCACGCGGTGCAGGCCGCGGCCGGCGACACCCGCGAGGCCCCGCTCGTGCGCCTGCGCCGGGCCCTGCGCGCCTTCTTCCACGCCCTGACCACGCAGCGCGCGGGGTGGACGGTGCTCTACCGGCAGGCGTCGACGGGACCGTTCGCCGGCGAGGTCGACGCCCTGCGCCGGCGGATCGTCGGGCAGGCCGCCGACCTCATGGCGGGCGGGCTCGGCGTGCCCCGCCCCGTGGCGCTGCCCTACGCCCACACCCTGGTCGGCGCGGCCGAGGGGCTCGCCGACTGGTGGCTCGGCGACCCCGACGCCGCGGGCGCGGGCGACGGCGAGCCGGCCGACGTCCTCGCCGACATGCTCCTGGCCGTCGTCGGCCCCGGGATCGAGGCGCTCACAGGCGGGGCCATCGCGCCGTCTCCGGGCGTATCGGGCGAACGCTAGAGACCTCGACACGAGGCGATCGAGGCGGATCGCCGCGGGTCGCTCCGCCGGTCGCGGCGGGCGTGGACGCAGCGAAGGACGCCCGCGCTGCCTCGAGAGCAGCGAGGGTGTCGTTCGCTCCGGTCGTCAGCGCGCGGTCGGTGCGCGGTGCCCGCGGGCGAGGGCGCGCGCGACCACGGGCGAGAGCGGGCGCGTCGGGCGCGGGGGCAGCTCGGGGGTCGCGTCCGCGCCGTCCTGCGCGCGCTCGTCCGTCGCGACGGGGTCGGCAGGGGCCTGGATCTCGATCCAGCCGGGCGCGAGCTGGGTGAACTGCACGTTCGGCACGGCGAGCGCGTTCGCCACGTGCCGTCCGGCCGCCGTGGCGTCCTCCCAGATCTGCGCGGGGCGCAGGCGGATCGTGAAGCGCAGCGGCGGGCCGAGGTGGATCGCGGTGACGTCGGGGACGGCCATCATGGTGCCGCTGGGCGAGAAGACCTTCTCGCCGAGCCCGCCGCGGATCGCGGCGGTGCGCCAGAGGGTGCGGACCTCGTGCTCCGCGAACCGGATCTCGGCCCACTCCCGGGCCCGGCGACGACCGTGCGACCACGGCCGGGGCACGGCGGTTGCGATGATCGACATACTGGCCTCCCGACTCGGCGGACCCGCCAGATCGGCGTGTTCTCGCTGGTCAGGAGCCTGCCCCCGGGCGAGCGGCGTCTCGATGGAGTGCGCCCCCGCCCGGCCGGGGCCGGCCCCCGGACCCGGGAGGGCAAACCCCCAGTGCCTCAGCGCCCGAGCCGGCCCCGGAGCTCGTCGCAGGTCCGCAGCGCGGCCTCGGACGCGATCCGCAGGCCGCGCGTCGACGCCGGGTGGGCGAGCCGGAGCCGCCAGAACCGCCGCTCGGCCTCGATGGCCTCGGTCAGGGCTGCGCGGTCGGCGTCCGGCGGCAGCCCCAGGCGATGGTGGGGGGCGTCGCCGTCGCCACCCCAGAGCCGTTCGGCGCGTTTCTGGTCGGCGGGGGACAGGCTCGGCGGGCGGGCGAGCAGCTCGACCTCGACGAGCGCGTGGTTGCCGATCCGCAGCCCCTCGAGCCGGTAGCGCAGGTGCTCGCTGCGCGGGTCGCGTGGCGCGGCGCGCAGGAACAGGTCGAGGGCCTCGACCGCAGTGCGGGCGCGCAGGACCTCCGAGCGGGCGACCAGGCGCCGGTCGACCGCGGCCGCCGACCACTGCGGCGTCCCCGCCGCCACGAGGGCGTGGGGGAGCGGGGGCCGCTGGCTCGGGCCGCCCACGTCGGTGAGCATCACGACGCCGTCCGGACGCGCGTCGTCGACCACGACCGTGCCCCGCGCGAGGTGCTCGCCCAGCACGGCGCGCAGTGTCGGGGCGGGCGCGGGCCCCACGCTGGAGCGCACCGCCAGGCGCAGCCCGCCCTCGAGCCGGGCGCGCATCTCGGCGATCCGGGCCGCCTGCGGACCACCGGGCCAGGCGGTGCGGGCCTCGTCGAGGAGCTCGCGCACCTGCCCGAGGAGGATCTGACCGGCGGTCGGGGGCCTGACCATCGGGACCGTCCGCGACGGCTGCCGCGGGCCGGGGACCACCGCGAGCGGCGTCAGCGCGGTGACCGGCTCCCGGCGCGGTTCCGGGGCGCCCCGCGGCATCGGGCCCGGCGTGCCGTCGGTCTCGCGGGCCGGTCCGACGGGCATCGGACGGGGTCCGGGCGCGGCGACGGGCGGCGTGCCGGGGTCCTCGGGGCCGGCGTCGGGCTCGGCGCCCTCGTCCCCGGCGGCGTCCGCAGCGGCGTCCTCGGGCTCGGCGTCCTCGGCGGCGTCCTCGGGCTCGGCGTCCTCAGGCTCGGCGTCCGGCTCGGCGTCCTCGGGGGACGGCTCGGCGTCGTCGGGCTCCGGCTCCGGCTCGGGCTCCGGCTCGGGCTCGGCCTCGGCTTCCGGCTCACCCTCGGCCTCCGACTCGGAGTCAGGCTCGGCCACCGGCTCGGGCTCGGCCTCCGGCTCGACACCGGACCCGACCTCGGCGTCCGGGTCGGCGGCGGCCTCGGTGTCCCGCTCGTCACCGCCCGCGCCGTCGCCGACCTCCGTGGACCCGCGGGTCGCGACCCGCGCCGTCTCCGCGTCGCCGTCGGGCGCGCGAGCGGCGCCCGCGACCACCACGACCTCCGTCTCGGCGGACGCCTGCTCCGGCGGGACCGGGGCCGGCCGGAGCGGGAGCGCCGGGCGGGCGACCGGGGCCGTCTTCGACGGCGGGCGTTCGGTGAGGGCGGCGAGGGTGAGCGTCCGGTGGTCCAGCAGCGACGGGCCGACCTGGGTGGCGTCGTCCTCGGACAGGGGCTCAACCGGCGCGGCGGCCGCGGCCTCGTCGGCCGGCGCGACCGGGACGTGGCCCTCGACCGTCGTGCCCCGCCCGGGCGCCGAGTCGACCGAGATGCCGCCGCCGGCGCGGACGATCCGCGCGCTGAGGTTGCGCATCCCCTTGCCCGCCCCGCCGCCCAGGGCCGCCGGGTCGAAGCCGGGGCCGTCGTCGCGCACCACGAACCGCAGCTGGGGGCCGGCGGCGGTCACGGACTCGCTGAACCGCACGGTCACCGTCGCGCCGGGCGCGTGCTTGCGGGCGTTGTTGACCGCCTCCAGGCAGCAGAAGTACACGGCGGCCTCGACGTCGGTGTCGAAGCGGCGGCCCTCGGCGAGCTCGGAGGACAGGGTGACCGGCGGGTGCACGCCGTGGAAGTCGGCGGCCAGCGCGGGGACGATGCCGCGCTCGGAGAGCACGAGCGAGGACACGCCGGTGGCGGTCTCGGCGAGCTTCGACTCGGCGGTCGCGATCCGCACGAGCGCGTCGGCGAGACGCTCGCGGGCCTTGTCGATGCGGCCGGCGCGCACGTGGTGCTCGACGAGCCCGAGTCCCAGGCGCAGCGACACGAGGTGGTGCTGGGCGCCGTCGTGCAGGTCGCGCTCGATGGTGCGGCGCTCGTGGTCCATCTCGGCGACGACCTGGCGCCGCGAGGCCGCGATGTGCTCGGCGTGGGCGCGGGCGGCGCGCAGCTGGCGTTCGAGGTCGATCCCGAGCCTGCTCGCCTCGAGGACCGGGGTGAGGCTGTCGGCGATGTCGCCGAGCAGCCGGCGGCGTTCCGCGTCGAGTCCCGCGCCGGCACCGCGGTCGACGGCCAGCGTGCCGATGCGCTCGTCGCCGCGGCTCACGGTGACCTCGACGCCGTCGTCGGCGTCGTCCTCGGAATCCCCGAGACCCTCGGAACCCTCGGCACCCGGCGCGACCCAGCGGTAGGTGCGGTCGCGCAGCCCGGGGCGGGTGACGGTCAGGCGGCACCAGCGCGCCCCGAGCCCGGCACCGACGGCCTCCGCGATCGCCGCGACGTCGGGCCCCTCCTCGTCGCCCGGGCCGGTCAGCGCCACGATCCCGGCCAGCGCGCTGTACGGGGTGGGCCGCCGCCCGTAGAGCAGCTGGTCGACCGTGCGCTCGATGCGCTCGGAGAGCACGGGGTAGAGCGCGGCGCCGACGAGGATCGCGATCACCAGGGCGGGGACGCTGCCGAGGCGCCCCGTCAGCGCGGCCTCGGTGCTCACGACGGTGCCGCCGGCGAGGACGACGAGCAGCGCGAGGGCCAGCCCGCGCCCGAAGCGGCTCTCGGCCGACCAGAGGCGCGGGCGGTCGGCGGCGATGAGCACCGCGATCGGGATCGCCACCGACGCGAGGCGCGAGCTCCAGAACAGCGGTCCGGTCGGCGCGTAGGTGCCGTGGGCCGTCGGGTCCACCAGCTCGAGCCCGGGGCGGCCGAACACCAGCAGGACCACGGTCATGATCCCGAGGACCGCCGTCGTGACCACCGCCGCGATGAGCACGCTGACCACGAGCCGGACCTGGGTGCGCTGCTCGGAGCCGAGCCTCCCGGACCGCTGCCGCTGGGTCAGCGCGATCAGGCCCGCCCCGGGCACGACCGCGCCGAAGAACAGCACGCAGCTCACGGTGTGGGGCAGCAGCGCGGTGCCGAACCCGACCACGAGCAGCCCGACCGACCCGGCGGCGATCACGAGGCGCCCGGTGCCGGTCCGCGCGTCGACCCCGGGCCGGCCGGTGGGGTGCAGGAGCAGCGCCACCACGTAGGCCAGGCAGGCGACGGCGTGCAGGACGACCTGGTGCACCCCGCCGATCTCGATCCCGACCGCGTCGCGCGCGGCGGCCGCCGCGGCGTGCGCCTGCAGGTTGAACGCCCCCGCCGACCCGACCAGCGCGACGACCAGCCACCGCGCCACCCACCACCGCGGCGCGCGGCGCATGAGGGCCACGGCGAGCACGATCGCCGCGATCGACAGGACGTAGTCGACCAGCGCCTGCCCGGCGGGCTCGCTGCGGGCGGCCGCGTCGGCGATCGCCCGCGGCCAGGTCCCCGCGTCGGCGGCCGGATCGGCGAGCCCGGGGACGGAGGCGGCCAGGGCGATGACCGCGCCGAGCCCCAGCCAGACGAACGAGAACAGCGAGGTGAGGCCGAGCAGCAGCCCCCAGCCGAGGGTCGCGGGGCTCGGGCCCCCGGAGCGGGTGACGACACCCACCGTCTCCGCCCGTGCGGCCGTGGCGGTCATCCGCGGTCCTGCGGGGAGGACTCGACGACGGGCTCCAGGTCGTCGGGGACCGAGGCGACCATCTGCAGGCGCTCGTGGTCACGTTCCACGTGGAGCCGGCCGCCGAGCGCGGCGAGCCGGTCGGCGTCCTCGGAGACCGCGGCCCGCAGCGCGTCGACGACCTCCGGGCCGCCGGAGACCACCGCGCCGACCCGGACCGCGAGCTGCCCGCCCTCGTGGGTCAGGACGGCCTCCACCGGGCCCTCGCCCGCGCAGGACGCGAGGTGGGTCAGGGCGGCCGCGGCCACGTAGTAGAGGCCGGACTCCACTTCCCACGCCAGGCGCTCGGTGAGCCGGCCGACGACCGTGGTCGCCCGGGGCAGGTCGGCGGCCATCTCCTCGAGCGCGCCGACGGGGCCCTGCGCGGTGAGCACCGTCGGGTAGACGCCGCGCACGATCACCCGGAAGCGGTCGATGAGGTCCTCGAGCCCCTCGAGGGCGCGGGCGAGCGCGGGGCCGGCCGGGGCCGGGTCGTCGCTGTCCAGCGCGGCCCCGGCCTCGGCCAGCGCCGCGCGCAGCGCCTCGAGCCGGTCGGTGGTGACGTGCGCGAGCTCGGTGACCAGCCGGCGGCGCTCGGCGTCGCGGGCCCGCGTGAGGCGTCGGCGCGACTCGGTGAGCTCGCGGCCGAGGTCGTCGGCGCGCTGCACCCGCGCGGCGAGCCGGGCGTTGAGCCGCGCGCCGCGCACGAGCAGCCCCGCCCCGGCGGCGACGTCCCGCACGAGGCGGCGGTCGGCGGGCGTCACCGCCTGCCCGGGCTTCTCGAGCACGAGCACCGCGCGCAGCTCGTCGCCGGTGCGCACGGGCACGGCGTGGTCGACCTCGGGCCTCGCGAGCAGCGCGGCGAGGTCGGGCACCAGCACCTCGGGGCGGGCGGGATCGGCCTCGGCGGGGACCAGGCCGTGGTCGAGCGCGAGCCAGATCGACGCCCGGCGCGCGCGGGTGCCGTCGGCGAGCACCTGGGCGAGCCCGGCCAGCGCGGCCTCGAGCGACTCGGCGCTCGTGCGGGCGCCGGCCGCCGCGAGCGCCGCGTACGGCGAGGTCGGGCGGGGGTCGAGGCGGGTGGCGAGGCGCTCGAGGGCGGGCCCGGCGAGGCGCAGCACGACGACCGCCAGGACGGCGCCGAGGAACGGCGCCCACACCGCGGCGGTGTCGGGCGGCGTGAGGGCCGACGCGACGGCCATGACCGCCCCGAGCACCACGACGACCACGCCCGCGGTGAGGAGCGGGCGCACCAGGTGGACACGCAGGGGCGCCGTGCCCACCGTCGTCGTGCCCGCCGTGCTGTCCGTGCTCACCGTGCTGTCCGCGCTCACCGTGCCCGGGCCTCCCCTCCGGCGCGAGGCTAGGGCGCCCGGGAGCCCCCGAACAGGCCCCGGAGCCCGGCCCGCGTCAGCCGTCCTCGCGCTGCGAGCGCAGGTAGGTGAGGACCGCGAGGACCCGCCGGTGGTGCGCGGCGGTGTCGGCCTGGAGCCCGAGCTTGTCGAAGATGTTGGCGATGTGCTTCTCGACCGCCTTGGGCGTGACGTAGAGCTGGCCGGCGATCCCGTTGTTCGACCGGCCCTCGGCCATCAGCCGCAGCACGTCGACCTCGCGCTCGGACAGCGCGGAGATCAGGCCCGACCTGCCGCCCTGCGGCTTCTCCACGAGCCGCTTCGCGAGCACGGGCTCGATGACGATCTCGCCGCCGTCGATGCGCTCGAGGGTGTCGGACAGGACGTCGACGCTGCCGACCTTCTCCTTGAGCCGGTAGCCGACGCGCTCGGTGCCGATCCCGAGGATCCGCATGAGGTAGTGCGACTCGGCGTAGTGCGAGAGGAACAGCAGCCCCATGTCGGGGTGCAGCGCGCGGAGGCGCTCGGCGGCGGTGAGGCCGCCGTCGGGCTCGGGGGGCATCCGGATGTCGAGGATCGCCACGTCCACGGGCTCGGTGGCGAGCAGCCGGACGATCGCGTCGCCGTCGGCCACCGAGCCGACGATCTCGTGGCCCGCGGCCTCGAGCAGCATCTGGAGGCCCTCGCGGAAGAGGGCGCCGTCCTCGGCCAGGGCTACGCGCACGGGATCCTCGCTGTCACGGACCCGGAGGGCCCCACGTCGGTGCGCCCGCCGAGCGAGCGCGCGGTCTCCTGCAGGCGCTCGGTGGCGCCCGGCTCCAGCCCGGTCACCGCGAGGACCAGCTCGTCGCCCTCGCGGCTGATCGCCACCTCGACCGCGGGCGCGCCGACCGGCAGCGCCGCCAGGCACTCGGCGACCGCGAAGTACGTCGCGCCCTCGAGCGCGGCACCGAAGCGCTCGGAGTTGTCGACGATCGCAACCGGGGCGTCGGTGTGCTCGGCGACCTGGCGCAGCGCGGGCCCGAGGCCGGCCTCGTCCAGGAGCGGCGGGTAGAGCTTCCCGGCGAGGTTGCGCAGCTCCTCCAGGACGGCGTGCAGCTCGTCCTGGACGCCGGCGATGCCCTCGGCGAGCTCGGGGTCCTGGCAGCGGTGACCCATCAGGCCCAGGCGCAGGGCGAGCGCCGAGAGCCGCAGTGCGGGCCCGTCGTGCAGCTCGCGCTCGAGGCGCATGCGCTGGTGCCAGGGGCCGTCGGCGCCGACGCCGACGGTCGAGCTCCGCTCCGCTCCGTCTCCACCGGAGAGGACCGCGGGGAGCGAGTCCGGTGCCATGACGTCATGGTGCGGCCACGCGGCGTAGAGCGGGAAGGGTGCCCACCCGAGGACGAGGTGGGGTTTACCCCCCTTGCGCACCGGCCGCGACGACTGTCCGCAGTCGTTGGCGGCGGCCGCTCGATCCATCAGGGCAATCACTCGGCTTTCCTTCCCGTGACAGTTACCATGCGTAGCAATATCGGGGAGGCGGCCTGATGTACAGCCTGGGTGTCGACATCGGGACGACATTCGTCGCCGCGGCGATCGCTCGGGACGACCAGGTCGAGATGGTCAGCCTCGGCGACCGGTCGGTCGCGACGCCGTCGGTGGTGTTCCTGCGCGAGGACGGGTCCCTGCTCACCGGCGACGCCGCCGCCCGCCGCGCCGTCAGCAACCCCGACCGCCAGGGCCGCGAGTTCAAGCGCCGCCTCGGCGACCCCACCCCGGTCATGCTCGGCGGCACGTCCCAGCCGGTGACCACGCTGCTCGCGGCCCTGCTGCGCGACGTCCTGACCAGCGTCGCCGAGACCGAGGGCAGCAAGCCGGACCGGGTGGTGCTGACCCATCCGGCGAACTGGGGCCCGTTCCGCCGCGGCCTGTTCGAGGAGGTGCCGGCCCTCGCCGGGCTGGACAACCCGCCGACCGTCACCGAGCCCGTCGCCGCCGCGGCGCACTACGCGTCCTCCCACGCGCTGCGCGACGGCGAGGTCATCGCCGTCTACGACCTCGGCGGCGGCACGTTCGACGCCACCGTGCTGCGCGCCCGCGACGGCGGGGTGGAGATCCTCGGGTCGCCCGAGGGGATCGAGCGCCTCGGCGGCGTCGACTTCGACGAGGCCGTCCTCGCCCACGTCAACCACGCCTCGGGCGGCATGCTCGACGACCTCGACCTGCGCGACCCGACCACCAGCGTCGCCCTGGCACGCCTGCGGCAGGACTGCGTGCTCGCCAAGGAGGCCCTGTCGGTCGACACCGAGACCGTGGTCCCGGTGTTCCTGCCCGGGCGGCACTTCGACGTGACGATCACCCGGGCCGAGCTCGAGGACATGGTCCGGGCGCCGCTCGAGACCACCGTGACCGCGCTGTCCCGCACGCTGCGCTCGGCCCACGTCGACCCCTCCGAGCTCAGCGCCGTCCTGCTCGTCGGGGGCTCCTCGCGCATCCCGCTCGTCGCGGAGATGGTGGCCGCGGAGATCGGCCGCCCGACCGTCGTCGACACGCACCCGAAGTACGCCGTGGCGCTCGGCGCCGCGATCCTCGCGTCCGCGCTGCCCGACTCCTCGGGACGCCCGTACACCCCGCCCGCCGCGCCCTCCCGCACGGCGCCGCCCTCCGGGCCGATGCCCGCGGTCGGGCCCCCGTCGGGCGGCTTCCCCGGCCCCCGACCCGCGGGTGGTCCGCCGTACGGGCAGCAGGCGGCGACGGCCGCGCCTCCGCGCCCCGCGGCCGCACCGCCACCGCAGGCCCCGCAGCAGGCGCCCCCGACGGCCCCCGCCGCCGACGAGGGCCTGACCACCGCGTTCGTCCCCGACGCGCCCACCACACCGCCCGCCGAGGCGAGCACGATCGGCACGCGTGGGAGCGGCGGGAGCGGCAGCGGGCGTCCCCCGGGTCCCCCCGGTCGCGGTCCGGCCCGCCACGAGCCCGCCGACGACGACGCGCCGACCGGCCCGGTCGCGCTGGGTCGCCCGACGGGGGCCGGCGCGGGCGGCCCGCCACCCCCCGGGGTCCCGCCGGGCACCGACACGGCGCGCCCGCGGCGGCGCCTCGTCGCCGTGGTCGCCGGGGTGCTGGCGCTGGCCCTGGTCACGGGCATCGGCGTCGCCGGCGTCCGGCTGCTGGGCGGGACCACCCCGCAGGAGGAGGCGGCCGAGGCGCCGCCGCCGGTCGAGGTCGTCGCGAGCGTCCCGATCCCCACGCTGGGCACGCCGGTCCCGGCCGGCCAGACGCCCGGGTACGCGCAGGTCTCGCCGAACGGCCGCCTGGTCTACGTCGCCAACCGGGCCGCGGGCGTCGTCACCGTCGTCGACACCTCGGTGAACGCGGTGACGGCCACGATCCCGATCACCTCCGGGCCCCCGCAGTACCTCACCTTCGCGCCGGACGGGAAGCGCGTCTACGTCAGCGTCTTCGACGACGCCCGCACGATCGCCGCGGTCTCGGTGCTCGACACCACGACCAACCAGGTCGTCGCCACCATCCCCGTGCAGACGCGGCCGTTCGCCGCGGCGGTCTCGCCCGACGGCGCCCGCCTGTGGGTGCCCAACCACGACTCGGGCTCGGTCTCGGTCATCGACACGGCGTCGAACACCCTGATCCGGGACGTGAAGGTGGCCCCGAACCCGCACTGGGTCGAGTTCTCCCGCGACGGCACGCGGGCCTACACGCCCAACCACGAGTCGAACCTGATCACCGTGCTGGACACCGCGACCTACGGGGTGATCGCGGAGGTCCGGGTCGGCACCAGCCCGCACAGCGTGGCCGTGAACCCGGTCCGGCCGCTGCTCGCCAACGTGAACTACGACAGCGACAACGTCACGGTCATCGACACGACCACCGACACGCTCGTCGCGACGATCCCGGTGGGGGACAACCCGCAGGAGATCACCTGGGCCCCCGACGGGCGCTTCGCCTACGTCGCGAACAACAAGAGCAACTCCGTGTCGGTGATCGACGCGCAGACCCTGGCCGTCACCGCGACCCTGCCGACCCCGGCGGGCCCGAGCAGCGTGACCGTCACACCGGACGGGCGCACCGGCTACGTCTCGACGATCCAGGGCGGCGTGCTCGCGGTGCTGAACCTGTCCTGAGGGCCTCACACGCCGGTCAGCAGCGCGCGACCGGCCGGGGTCAGGTCGGGCGAGCCGCACGACGCGCCGCGGATGAGGCCGGCGGCCCGCAGGCGCGCGCCGGCGAACTGGTCGGCGCAGCAGCAGCCGTCGACCACCAGCGCGAAGCCGGCGCCCGGGGCGACGGCCACGCGGCCGGCGGCGATCGCGGCGAGGACCGCGCGGTCGCGACCGGTCACGGCGATCGCCGACGCGGTGGTGGCGGTGGGGCGCTCGAGGGTCGCGGTGCTGCTCATGACGGGCTCCGGGTCGCGGTGTGGCGTGGGTCTCTCCGACACCACGAGCCTGCTCCGCGGCGGGCGCCGTCAGGAGGAGGCGCGCCCTACGACGCCCGGGGAGGACCCGCCGCCGGGGGTGGGGTCCACCCCCGGGAACGCGCGAGGGCACCACCGCCGCCGGCGGTGGTGCCCTGGCTGCTCGCGGTCAGGCGGCGGCCGACGCCTCCCGGCCCAGGGCCGCGCGGACGGCGTCCACGAGGATCGAGCAGGCGAGGTCGATCTGCTCGGCCGTGACGGTGAGCGGCGGGAGCATCCGCACCACGCAGTCGTCGCGGCCGCCGAGCTCGACGATGAGGCCGGCGCGCAGGGCGCGGGCCTGGACGTCCTGGGCCAGCGCCGTCACCGAGCGCCCGTCGGCGGGCGGGGCGAGCTCGATGCCGAGCATGAGGCCGAGACCGCGGACCTCGACGACGGCGGGGTCCGCGGCGAGCTCCGCGAGGCGGGCGAAGACCTGGGCGCTGCGCTCGCGGACGTTGGCGAGGACGTCGTCGCGCTCGACGATGCGGATCGTCTCGACGCCGGCGGCGAAGGCGAGCTGGTTGCCGCGGAACGTGCCGCTGTGGGCGCCGGGCGCCCAGACGTCCAGGGACTCGTCGTACATGATGATCGCGACGGGCTGCCCCATGCCGGACAGCGCCTTCGAGGCGACCACGACGTCGGGCTCGATGCCGTACTGCTCGAAGGCCCACCAGGTGCCGGTGCGCCCGCAGCCGGTCTGGACCTCGTCGACGATGAGCGGGACGCCGAGCTCGCGGGTCAGCGCCCGGACGCGCTGCACGAACTCCCGGCGGGCCGGGATGACCCCACCCTCGCCCTGCACCAGCTCCATGATCACCGCCGCCGGGAGCGCCACGCCGCCGTTGGCGTCGTTGAGCGCCCGCTCGAGCAGGGCCACGCAGTTGGTCTGGCAGCTCGCGGGGTCCAGCGCCAGCGGGCAGCGGCTGCAGGAGCTGAACGGGAAGAACTGCACCCCGGGCATCCCGTTCTGGATCGGTCGCTTCTGCGCGACCAGGCCGGTCATCGCCATGGCGGCGTGCGTGCTGCCGTGGAAGCCGCCCTGGAAGGACACGATGTCGCCGCGCCCGGTGGCGGTCTTGCAGAGCTTGATCGCGGCGTCCACGGCGTTCGCGCCGGTGGGCCCGCAGAACTGGATGCGCATCCGGTCGCGCATGCCCGCGGGCAGCATCGCGAGCTGGGCCTCGGTGAAGGCGTCCTTGGCCGGGGTGGCCATGTCGAGGCCGTGGGTGAAGGTGCCCATCTGCTCGACGGCCGCGGCCACGAGCTCGGGGTGGTTGTGCCCGAGGGAGAGCACGCCGGCGCCCGAGAGGAAGTCGAGGAACACGTTGCCGTCGACGTCGCGGACCCAGCTGCCGGCGCCCTCGGCGACCGCGAACGGGAAGTGGCGCGGATAGGCCCGCGCGTTGGACTCCCGCTCGCGTTGCCGGGCGAGCAGCTCCTCGGAGCGGGGCCCGGGCAACGGGCCGCCGACCCGGGGCGCCGTGGTGTCGCGCAGCGCGGGGGTGATGGGGGTGACGGTGGCGTTCACTTCGGCTCCTGAGGGTTCGCGCGGGGTCGCGGTGCTGCTGATGAGCCTGCTGCGCCGGCGCGGTGCCGAGAATCGCGCTCGCCCCCGTGCCCGCGGTGCAGACCCGCCGGCGCGGGGTAGGGCGCGCCCCCGGGGCGGTCGCGGAGGTCCTGAGCGAAGGGCACCGTCGGTCGCGCAGATGGGCGAGGGGCGCCCTGCCCCGGAACGCGCCTCGGCCCCGGCCGCGCTCGGGGCGCGACCGGGGCCGGTGGGCGGCGGTCGTCAGGCGACGACGCGCAGGTCGGGACGGGTACCGCTGTCGAGGGCCGGCGCGGCCGGATCGGCCGGCACCGTCGGGGCGCCCGCCGCGTCGGTCACCAGGGCCGCGTGCAGGACGCGCAAGGCGTCGTCGACCGCCGCGGCGGCGACGTGGACGGTGATCCGCGCGGGGCTGGTGGTGACGATGCGCGGCTCGATGCCGGCGGCGGCGAGCACGTCGAGGGCGGACGCCGCGATCTCGGGACGCCGGGTCAGCCCGGAGCACACGACCCCGACCGTCCCGAGCTCCTCGCGCACGACGACCGCCAGGCCGGCGGCCTCCAGCGCCGCGGTGACCGCCGCCGGGGCGGCGTCCTGCACCGTGAACCGCACCTCGGACGCCTCGAGCAGCGTCGCGCCGAGGGCGAGGCCGCGGCGGGCGAGCGCGGACGTCACGGCGCCGGCCGATGCCCCGGGCGCGGCGTAGAGCGGCTCGGCGCGCCGGTGCCCGACACCGGCGACGGCGACGCGCTCCAGCTCGGCGCTCGGGTCGGGCCGGGACCCGACGACGGTCCCGTTGCCCGAGTCGAAGCTCGACCGCAGGTGGATCTCGACCCCGTGCACGGCGGCGAGCTCCACCGCGCGGGGCTGCAGCACGCCGGCGCCCGCCTCGGCCATCTCGAGCATCTCCTCGGTGCGGACCGAGGTCAGCGGGCGGGCGTCGGGCACGACGCGCGGGTCCGCGGTGAAGACCGCCGGGACGTCGGTGAAGATGTCGCAGCGCGAGGTGCCGAGCGCCGCGGCGAGCGCGACCGCGGAGGCGTCGGACCCGCCGCGGCCCAGGGTGGACACGTCGCCGGAGCACGTGACGCCCTGGAAGCCGGTCACGAGCACGATCGCGCCGCGGTCGAGCTCGGCGTGGATGCGGCGCGGGTCGATGTCGGCGAGCCGGGCGTGCCCGTGCCCGTCGTCGGTGGCGACGCCGGCCTGGGCGCCGTCGAGGGAGATCGCCGGGACGCCGAGCTCGGTGATCGCCATCGCGGTGAGGGCGCACGAGATGCGCTCGCCGACCGCGAGCAGGGCGTCCATCTCGCGCGGGTCGGGCGACGCGCTGAGCTCGTGGGCCTGGGCGACCAGCTGGTCGGTCGTCCTCCCCATCGCCGAGAGCACCGCGACGACGCGGTGGCCGGCCTGGTGGGCCGCGACGATGCGGCGGGCCACGGCGCGGATGCGGTCGTGGTCGCCGACGGACGTGCCGCCGAACTTCCAGACGAGCGGCGGGGTGGGCTGCTGGCGGGCCTGCGGGGCGGTCATGACGTTCTCCTCGTCCGGGGGCCGCCGCGTGGTGCGTGGCCTCGGTGTGCTGGTCACGAGCCTGTCCGGGGATCGACGCCGTCGGCAGCGTGCGTGCCCCCGGGCCCGCGGAGATCACCCCCGCGCTGACGGGGGACATCCCCACCCGCGGCTCCGGACCCCGGACGCACGTCGGCTCCGCCCCCCGGGAGGAGGGCGGAGCCGGCGGGCGAGGGACGCCCTGGCTGCGTGGCAGGCAGCGAGGGCGTCCCTCGCACCTCCCTCGCGAGCCCGGTCAGCGGCGACGCGGCGGCAGCGGGTGGAACACCACCGGGGGCGGGCCGTCCGGGCGCGGCGCCGCACCCGGACGCGGCGGCGGGCCGGCCGGCCGCGGGGCCGGCGGGCGTGGCGGCGGGACCGGGCGGGCACCGACGGGCGCGGGTCCCCGGGGCGGCGGGGCCGGCCGCCCCGCGGGGACCGGGCCGCGCGCCGGGCCCGGACGACCGGGCACCGGCGGCGCGGACGGGCGGGGCACGGGCACCGGCGGCGCGGACCGGCGGGGCACGGGCACCGGGGCCGGCACCGGGGCCGGTGCGGGCACCGGAGCTCCCGGGAGCACCCCGCGGCGGGCGGCGCCGGCGGGCACCGGCGGGCGCGGGACGAGACCGGTGGGCGGCAGGGGACGGCCGGCGCGGTCGCCGCCCGGCATCATCGGGCGGGGCGGGACCGGCGCGGCCCCGGGCACGGCGCGCGGCGCCGGCGCGATCGTCAGGACGGTCGTGCCCGCGGCCAGCGCCGCGACGGGGAAGACGTGGCGGGCCTCGGTGGCCGGGTTGCCCCGCCACACCGACCGCGCGCCCATCTCCTCGCCCTTCATGAGGAACGCGTCGGCCTCGAGCACCGCGCCGTCGCCGACGACGGTGCCGTAGTGCACGAACGACTTGAGGCCGAGGGTGACGCCGTCGCCGACGTGGATGCGGTCGGACTTGAAGACGCCGTCCTCGAGCGAGTGGCCCTGCAGGACCGCGAGTGCCCCGAGCACCACGTCGTCGCCGACGGTGGTCAGGCTCTTCTCCGGCATGATCGCGCCGTCGTCGAGCACCCGGCGGCCCATCGTGACGCCGGCGAGGCGCCACAGCATCGGGTTGAACGGGGTGCCGGTGAACGGCGGGGTCACGAAGAGCTTCCAGAGCCGCTCGTGGCGCCAGAACTCCTTCTCGTAGATGCCGCCCTCGCGCGGGTGGAGTGACCGGAACCCGAGCACGGCGCGCTCGGCGAGCACCGAGGACAGCACCAGCACCAGGCCCACGACCGCCATCCCCGCGGCGATGACCGGGGCGCCGAGGTCGCCGTAGAGGTCGGCCGCGACGGCCAGGGCCACCAGCGAGACGGCGAACTGGGCCCAGCGGAAGGCCAGCACGCCGAGGATGCTGCGCGCGTTGTGCCGGTTCTTGGCCCGCAGCAGGCGCCGGAACTCCGCGGGGTCGGTGGGGACGGCCGAGGTGGCGCCCGCGGGTCCGCCGCGCGGGATCTCGATGGCCGGCGAGCCCAGCAGACCCACGTCGGAGCGCACCGGGCCGTCGATCGGGACCAGCGCCTTCGTCGCCAGCAGGACGTTGTCCCCGACCCGGGCGCGGCTCGGGAAGACCACGTCGTTGCCGACGAAGTTGCGCTCGCCGAGCACCACCGGCGACACGCGGAACGAGGAGCTCGAGTAGTCCGCGTTCGCCAGCGACAGGCCGTCGGAGATCATCGTCCCGGTGCCGATGCGGACCAGGTGCGGCGCGTCGTGCTTCATCTCGGTGCCGAAGTTCGAGCCGGTCTGCTCGACGCGGCCCAGGTCGTAGCCCAGCGCCCGCACGAACGTCACCGCGAACGAGCTGTCGCCGAACAGCAGCATGAAGAACCTCGAGTTGCTCAGCGACGTGATGACGTTCTGCACGACGTGGTGGAACCCGTAGAGGGCGTACACCCTGCCGGGCTGCACCAGGCGCTTCAGCAGGCGCGGCACCGTGAACATCACCAGCAGCGAGCCGACGACCAGCGCGCCGAACAGCACGGCCGAGGCGACCAGCAGGACCAGGTAGAAGCCGGGCGAGCCCACGGCGGCGTGGCCGGGACCGAGGAGCTGGTCGACCTCGGGGATCACGGTCAGGGCGACGACGCCGACGCCGAAGGCCAGCGGGAGGGCCACCATCGCCAGCAGCTGCAGCGCGCTGTAGACGACCTTGCGCAGCGGGCCGCAGGGGGTGGGGCCCACGGCGCGGTAGTCGGTGGAGGTGGGGCGTGCCGGCGAGCCGTGCCAGCGCTGCCCGCCGGGGATCGCCTCGCCGGTGTGCAGGGCGGAGGCGTTGCCGAGCTGGGCGCCGTCGCCCATCGTCGTCCCGACCTCGAGCACGCTGCCCTCGCCGACGACCGCGTAGCGCCCGATGCTCACCGGGCCGGTCTGCACGGCGCCGGCCACCACCCGGTACGCGGTGAACGAGGTGTCCTTGCGGATCACCGTGCCGTCGCCGATGGTCAGCAGGTCGGTGGCGACGGGGACGACCCGGGACAGGATCAGCACGCTGTGGCCGATCTTCGCCCCGAGGGCGCGCAGGAAGACGTTGTAGAGCGGCGAGCCGACGAAGAACACCAGCGGGCTGGTGCGGATGAGCAGCTTGACCGTCCAGAACCGCAGGTGGTCGAGGCCCCAGAGCCGGATGGAGCGCGTCGTCCACCGGCCGACGAGCAGCCACTTGGCCGCGATCGGCAGCAGGCAGTAGCCGAGGAAGGCGCCGACCGCGAACACGATCGCGCGCTGGTAGGTCTCGGCGTACCCGTCGGCGGCGACGATCCAGCGGTAGGCGCAGTCGAGCAGGAACGCCGAGAGGGCCAGCAGGGCGACGAACACCCCGAGCTGGGCGACCCCGGTCCAGGTGTAGGCCCACGAGCTCGCGGGGCCGACCGGCGGGGCGGTGACGACCACCGCCGGCCGCGCCCGGCCGTCGCCGTCGACCGGCGGCGCCCCGAAGGCCGTCGCCAGACCCCGGATCGTGGGGTGCTCGTAGATGTCGCGCATGGACACCGACGGCAGGTCGTCGCGCCGGCGCAGCTTCGCGGTGAACTGCGACATCAGCACCGAGGTGGCGCCCAGGTCGTCGAAGAAGTGCGCGTCGACCGACACCTGGTCGACGCCGAGGACCTCGGCGAGCACCGCGGCCAGGCCCTCCTCGACCGGGTTGGTGGCGGCGACGTGCACCTGGGCCGCCCCGCCGCCGCGGCGCGCCCGGGGCGCCGGCAGGTTCTTGCGGTCGGCCTTGTCCGACGTGGTCATCGGCATGACGTCGAGGTGCTCGAGGTAGGCCGGGACCATGTACTTGGGCAGCCGCTCGCGCAGCATCTCGGCGATCTGCTCCGGGTCGACCGACGGGGTGTCGGTGCGCAGCGTGTAGTAGCCGACCAGCTCGACCGCGCCGGGCTCGGGCTCGTAGGTGTCGACGACGGCCTGCGCGATCCCGGGCACCTGCAGCAGCACCGACTCGATCTCGGTCAGCTCGATCCGGTAGCCGCGGATCTTGACCTGGAGGTCGATGCGGCCGTGGTACTCGATCTCGCCGTCGGCGTTGACGCGGCCGAGGTCGCCGGTGCGGTAGATGCGCTGCGACGGGTTGCCGGGGATGCCGAGGAAGTCGGGGATGAAGACCTTGGCGGTCTTCTCCGGGTTGTTGACGTAGTCGCGGGCCAGCCCGATGCCGGCGATGCCGATCTCGCCGACCTCGCCGTGCGGCAGCGCGACCGGCTCGCCCTCGGTGCTCAGGATGACCGTGGAGTAGGTCGGCAGCGGCACCCCGATGGTCACGTCGCGGTCCGGGTGCACCTCGGTCCAGGTCGCGGTGACGGTGGCCTCGGTGGGGCCGTAGACGTTGAGGAAGCGGCGGTCGGGCCGGTACCAGCGCGCGATGAGGTCCTGGGGGCACGCCTCGCCCGACACCAGCAGGAAGCGCAGGGCGGGGACGTCCTCGTCGAGGGTGGCGAGCAGCGTGGGCACGCAGCACATCGCGGTGACGTGGTGCTCGACCAGGAACTCGTGCAGGTCGATGCCCAGCAGGCTGGACCCCGGCGGCTTGGGGACGAGCGTCGCGCCGACGGCCCAGGGCACCCAGATCTCCTCGATCGAGAAGTCGAAGGCGATGGTCAGGCCCTGGTAGACGCGGTCCTGGAGGCGGATGCCGTAGACCTCGGCCGCGACGCGCACGAAGTTGCAGATGCTCGCGTGCTCGATCGCGACGCCCTTGGGCCGGCCCGTCGAGCCGGACGTGTAGATGATGTAGGCGAGGTCGTCGGCCGGGGCACCGCGCTCGTCGTCGCGCAGGGGGTGGGCGTCCAGCGCGGCGATGCGGGGCAGGTCGTCGTCCACGCACAGCCACGGCGCGCCCGGGCCCTCGTCGAGCTCCCAGCCGGCGCGGACGTGGGAGAGCGAGAGCACCCGGGTCGCCTCGGCGTCCCCGACGATGTAGGCGATGCGGTCCTCGGGGAAGCCCACGTCCAGCGGGATGTAGGCGGCGTGGATCTTCAGCACCGCGAGCATCGCGACGTAGGAGTGGACCGGCCGGTCGAACAGCAGGGCGAGGCGGTCGCCGGCCCGGACGCCCTGGGTGAGCAGGTGGCGGGCGAGCTGGTTGGCGCGCGCGTCGAGCTGGGCGTAGGTCAGCCGCTCCTCGCCGGTGTCGACCGCGAGGTGGTCGGGGCGGGCGAAGCGGGTCATCCACGCGACCTGCTCCTCCCAGACCTCGTGGAGCCGCTCGCCCGCGCGCCCGCGCCGCGACTGCGGGTAGCGGGGGTCGATGAGCACGTTGCCGACGGCGCTCCCGAGGGCCGCGGCGGGCTCGCTCCGGTGCGCGCCGTTCGCTTCCTGGCCGGTGTGCGCGATCATGCGGGTGGCTCCTCGGGACGGAGGTGTGGCAGTGGCTCCGAGCCTGTCGCCGGCGCGCGGGCGCGACGAGGGGGAGCGCACCTCTCGGGCACGGGCCGTCCCCCGGGCCCGGGTGGGGTCCTCCCCCCGCGCGCGGCTCACCGCCGTCGTGCTGGTGCTGGCCGCGGTCGCGGCGGCCTGCGGCGGCGCGAGCACGGCCGGGGCCGGCGAGGCCTACGCCGACGCCGTGTGGCCGCAGCGCCCGGTGGTCGAGCTGGGGTTCGACGTCGCGCCCGACCTGCGCTCGGTGACGGGCACCGAGACGGTGCGGTTCACCCCCGACCTCGAGGTCTGCGAGCTCGTGTTCCGCGCCTGGCCGAACACGCCGACCATGGCCACCGCCGGCTCGTCGCTCACGGTCACCGACGCGGCCGTCGACGACGCCCCGGTGGCGCCCGAGGTCGTCGCGGCCGGGGCACCGGCCGGCGCGCCGGGCACGATGATCACGCTCCCGCTGCCCGGGTGCGTCGGCCCGGGCACGACGGTGACCGCGCGGCTCGGGTTCCGGCTCGTCCTCGGCGTGGACGCCGACGAGCGGGTGGCGAGCTCCCCGTCCACGGGCACCGCGTGGTTCGGCTCGGGCTACCCGCTGCTCGCGTGGGAGCGCGGCCGGGGGTGGGCGCGCGAGCCCGCGGTGCCGATCTTCGGGGAGTCGGCGACGAGCGAGGCCGCCGACACCACGGTCACCGTCACCGCCCCGCAGGGCCTCGCCGTCCTCGGGCCCGGCGAGCCCGCGCCCGTCACCGAGGGCCCGCCCGGCCGCGCGGTGCACGGGTTCCGCGCGCCCGCGCTGCGCGACGTCGCGGTCGCCGTCGGGCGCTACACGGTGCTCGAGCGCGACGTCGACGGGGTGCGGCTGCGCCTCGCGACGCCGCAGGCCGGCACCCGGGTGCCGCCCGCACAGTGGGCCGACGCGCTGGCCGCGGCGATCACCGCACAGACCCGCCTGCTCGGCCCGTTCCCGTACCCCTGGCTCACGGTCGCGATCACGCCGGGCCAGAGCGACGGCACCGAGTTCCCCGCGGCCCTGCAGTTCGGTGACGTGGGCGCGCGCCCGCTGCGGGCCCTGGTCGCCCACGAGGTCGCCCACGAGTGGTTCTACGCGCTCGTCGGCAACGACCAGGCCCGCGACCCGTGGCTCGACGAGTCGTTCGCGACCGCCGTCGAGGCCCTGAGCACCGACGGCGACTACTCGGTCGCCGACGTGGACCCCGCGCTCGTCGGCCGCCTCGGCGAGCCCATGAGCGCGTGGGCGGCCGACGGCGGGTTCCGCGCGTACGTCGACGGCGTCTACGCGCAGGGGGCCGCGGCGCTGCTGGCCGGCCGCGCCGCCGACCCCGAGGGCTTCGACACGGCCCTGCGCGGCTACGTCGCGGCGAACGCCCACCGAGTGGTCACCCCGGCCGCCGTGCAGGAGGCGTTCGCCGGGCAGCCGGCGGTGCTCGACGCGCTCACCGAGGCCGGCGCCTTCACCGGCGGCCGCTGACCGGGGGCGGCCACGCCGCGGCCGGTGGGCCGACCGCGGGGCCGGGCGCGGGGCCGACCCCGGGGTCGGGCGCGGGCCGGCGTGGCGCGGGGACGAAGGGGTCGAGGGGCAGGGAGTCGGGGCGCCGCGGGGGACGCAGGCGGGGCGGGCCGGGCGGGCCGGGCGGGCCGGGCGGCGGCACGGGGAGCCCGCGGATCGGTCCCGTGGGCGCGTCGAGCGGGGAGGCCGGAGACGGGACCGGGGGCTGCGTCGGGGCGGGCACCCCGTCGGCGCGCCCGGCGGCCGCGGCCGCGCGGCTCGCGAGGGTGCCCGCGACCGCCTCCAGCGGGCCCCGCGAGAACCGGCGGCGCCACAGGGAGGCGGCGGCGACCAGGACCAGGGCCTGCCCGACGTACTCGGGCACCGAGTCGCCCTGCGCCAGGTCCGACCCTGTGAACGCGGCGTGCAGCGTGTAGAGCGTCAGCGTCATCGACCCCGCGGCGACCAGGGGCGCCTGGACCGCGTCGGTCACCCGGCGCAGCGCGGCCGGGAGGTGGCCGAGCAGCAGGAACGCGCCCAGGACGGCCAGGGAGGACCCGATGGTGGCCGCGAGGTCCAGGGGCGTGCCGGAGTGCGGCGTCGCGACGGCCAGCCACCACACGTCGCCCGGGGGCACGGCGCCGTCCGGGCCGAGGGTGAGGATGTCGGTGACGGTGACCGGGTCGAGCCCGCTCGCCGCGGTGAGGCGCGCGGCGCCGCCGAGGGGACCGAGCAGCGCCCAGGACAGCACCGGGGCCGCGACGGCCAGGGACGCGCCGACCCCGAGGAGGGTGCCGGCGACCCGCGCCGACGACAGCGTCAAGCGGCCGACACCGAGGCCGACGGCGATGTAGGCCATCCACGTCAGCGCGGGGTAGGCGCCGGTCAGCAGGAGCTCGAGGACCACGCCGACCGGGTCGTCGACCAGGGACCCGAACGCGATGTTGTCCCCCGAGCCCGGGGGCAGGCCGGCGCGCAGGACCTGGCTGACGAACGGCATCACGACCGCCACGACGGCACCGATCACGAGGACGGTGCGGGTCGGGAGGAAGACCAGCGG
Organism: Actinomycetospora lutea; assembly: GCF_028737205.1. GTDB lineage: Bacteria > Actinomycetota > Actinomycetes > Mycobacteriales > Pseudonocardiaceae > Actinomycetospora > Actinomycetospora lutea. The sequence continues at coordinate 196,495 of NZ_JAQZAL010000010.1, forward strand.
GATCGCCAGCAGGAACATCACGGCGTACGCGGGCAGGATCACCGCGATCCCGGTCTCGGCGTCGATCCATCCGAGCCCGACCACGCCGACGACGCCGATGACACCCGCGCGGACCAGCAGCGTCGCGACGGCGGCCCGTCCGGACGGTCCGCGCACGACGCGGCGGCGGCCGGTCATGAACGCGATCGCGACGCCGGCCAGCACCGCGAACAGCGCCGCGGAGCGGCCGCCGGCGACGAGCTGGGTGAACGACGGCGCGCCCGTGGCGGTCGTCTCGGAGAACGAGTGGACGGCCATCATCCCGAGCAGGGCCACGCCGCGGGCGGCGTCGACGCCGAGCAGGCGGACCTTCGTCGGGGCCGCGCCGGTGGGCGGTCGCGGGGACGGGCGCAGGGTGGGGTCCGGAGTCATGTCCTCTTGGTAGGGCGCCGCCGGGCCGCGTCCCATCGTGTCCGCCCCCGCCGGCCGGGAGCTGTCCCTACCCCGACACGCCGATCCCGGATTCTGGGGAGATATCGGGCCGGCGCTAGAGAGGCCCATACGCTGCGAGGGAGACGGAGCGCAGCGGAGCTCGACCCGGGAGGGCTGGCCATGGACCCCGTGCGGAACCCGTACGCGCCGGGCGCCGGCCAGCGACCGCCGGAGCTCGCCGGGCGCGACCGGGAGGTCGACGCGTTCGACGTCGTGCTCGAGCGCGTGGCGCGCGGCCGCCCAGAGCGCAGCCTCGTCCTCACCGGCCTGCGCGGGGTGGGCAAGACGGTGCTGCTCGGCGAGCTGCGCTCGATGGCCGTGCGGGCGGGATGGGGTGCGGGCAAGCTCGAGGCCCGTCCCGACGCCGACCTGCGCCGCCCGCTGTCCGCGGCGCTGCACCGGGCGGTCCGCGACCTCGCGGTCCACCACCGCGCGCCGGACCGGGTCGAGGAGACCCTCGGGGTGCTCAAGGCGTTCGCGCTCAAGGCGACGCCGTCGGACGCGAAGATCAAGGACCGCTGGCAGCCCGGGATCGACGTGGCGGTCCGCCACGGGCGCGCCGACTCGGGCGACATCGAGATCGACCTCGTCGAGCTGTTCGGGGTGTGCGCCGAGCTCGCGGCCGACGTCGGCGTGGGCATCGCCCTGCTCATCGACGAGATGCAGGACCTGCGCGACGACGACGTCTCCGCGCTCTGCGCCGCCTGCCACGAGCTCTCGCAGTCGGGCGCGCCGCTGGTCGTGGTGGGCGCCGGCCTGCCGCACCTGCCCGCGGTGCTCAGCGCCTCGAAGTCCTACTCCGAGCGGCTCTTCCGCTACGCGATGATCGGCCAGCTCGACCGCACCGACGCCGACCTCGCCCTCACCGTCCCCGCCAAGCGCGAGGACGCCGAGCTCACCGTCGACGCGCTCGACGCGCTCTACGAGGTCTCGGGCGGCTACCCGTACTTCGTGCAGGCCTACGGCAAGGCGGCCTGGGACGCGGCCGTGCAGAGCCCGATCGACGCCGACGACGTGCGCGTGGCCGCCCCGGAGGCGAGCGCCGAGCTGGCCGTCGGGTTCTTCGGCTCGCGCTACGAGCGCGCCACGCCCGCCGAGCGCGAGTACCTGCAGGGGATGGCCGAGCTCGCCGAGGGCCGCGACGAGCCGGTGACGACCTCCGCGCTGGCCCAGCACCTCGGCCGCAAGCCGTCGTCGCTCTCGCCCCCGCGCGACAGCCTGCTGCGCAAGGGGCTCGTGTTCTCCGCCGAGCGCGGCTGGATCGCGTTCACCGTGCCCCACTTCGGGCGCTTCCTGCTCGGCCGCGACTGAGCCCGTCCCGCCCGCAGCGCCGCCGGTACTAGGCCGAACGCGTGAACCTCGACGGGCCGGATAACGCCGTCCCGTCCGAGGACGAACGTCCCGGTGAGCCTCGTGGCGCTGCCGGACCCCCGACCTGGCAGGGCCACGGGGCGTTCCACGTCCCGGGCCGTCCCGGCCCCTCGGGCCCGTCTCCGAGCACGGGCCCGGCGCGCCGCGCGAATCCGGTCGCCCCGTACGATCCCGGCGTGTCGGATCCCAGGCTGGAGATCCAGATGCTCCACGACCGCGTGATGGTCGCCCCCGTCCAGGGCGAGGGCGAACGGCGCAGCAGTGGAGGCATCGTGATCCCGGCGACCGCCCAACCCGCGAAACGCCTGGTGTGGGGCGAGGTCTTCGGCACGGGGCAGCACGTCCGCAGCGTGGCCGTGGGGGATCGCGTGCTCTACGCGCAGGACGACCACTTCGAGGTCGACGTCACCGGGCGCACCTACGTCGTGCTCCGCGAACGCGATCTGCACGCGGTCGCGAGCGAGACCAGCGAACCGACCAGGAGCTCGAGCGGGACGGGGTTGTACCTGTGACGTCACCAGGGGGGCGGACGCCCGAGGACACGGCGGTCGACGCCGAGGCGCCCGACGCGTCCGACGCCTCCGGCGGGCTCGACGAGCCGACCCGGGCCCTGTCCGGCGACACCGTGGGGGCGTCGCTCCGCACCGACGACGCCGGCTCGTCCTCCGAGCCCGCCCACGCCGCCGCGACCACCGACCCCGACCGCACCGCGTGGATCCCGACGGTTCCCGGCGACGGGTCGTCCCCCGGTGGCGGCGCCCACGAGGCGTCCCCGTCGGGCGCGCGCCGGCGTCCGGTGCTGATCGGTGCGGCCGTCGTCGGCCTGCTCGTGGTCCTCTACCTCGGCGACCTGCTGTTCTCGTCCACCGACGTGCCGCGCGGCGTCGCCGTCGCCGGGGTCGAGATCGGCGGGATGAGCAAGCCCGGGGCGGAGGAGGCGCTGCGCGCGCAGCTCTCCGGGCGCGCCTCGGAGCCGGTGGCCCTCCAGGCCGGCACGGCCTCGGCCACCGTCGACCCGCGGGCCGCCGGCCTCGAGCTCGACGTCGAGGCCACGATCGCCCGCGCCGGCGAGCAGCCCTTCAACCCGTGGACGCGGCTCACCTCGCTGTTCGGCACCCGCGACGTCCCCCCGGTGACGCGCGTCAACGCCTTCGCGCTCGGCCAGGCGCTCGACGGGGCCCGCCCCCAGCTCGACCGCCCCGTCGCCGAGGGCACCGTGCGCTACGAGGGCCTCGAGCCCGTCGCCGTCCCCTCGGTGCCCGGTGTCGTCGTCGACGGCGCCACCGCGGGCCAGGCGGTCGTCGACCACTGGCTCGACCCGACCCCGGTCGCGCTGCCGGTCACCGAGACCCCGGTGACGGTGACCCCCGAGGGCATCCAGCGCGCCATCGACGGCTTCGCCCGCCCCGCCGTGGCCGGGCCGCTGACCGTCGTCGGCGACGCCAAGAACGCCACCGTGACCACCCGCGCGATCACCTCGTTCGTCCGGTTCACCCCGGACGGCCGCGGCGGGCTCACCCCCGGCATCGACGAGCCGGCCGCGATCGCCGCGGTCGAGCCCCAGCTGAGGACGACCGAGGCCGAGCCGCGCGACGCGACGCTCGCCTTCACCGGTGCGGCGGCGACCGTCGTGCCCGCCGTGGTCGGCCGCGAGATCGACTGGCCGCGGACGTTCTCCGGGATCGTCGAGGCGCTCGGCCGCCCCGACGGCGAGGCGCCGCCGGTGTTCACCCCGCCGCCCACCGCGCCCGGCGCCGAGCCCGCGGCCCCGCCGCCGGCCACCGGCCGGGCCGTCAACGCCGTCTACACGACCACCCAGCCCGAGGTGACCACCGAGTCGCTCGCGGCGCTGGGGCCGGCCGAGATGATCGGCGAGTTCACCACCCGGGGATTCAAGCCCGACTCGGGCCAGAACATCCGGCGCGTCGCCGAGATCGTCAACGGTCAGATCATCGCCCCGAACTCGGTGTTCAGCCTCAACGAGGCCTCCAGCCCCCGCAACGAGGCCAACGGCTTCGTCCCGGCCGGGATCATCGACGACGGCGCCCCGGGACGGGGCGTCGGTGGCGGCGTCTCCCAGTTCGCCACGACGCTCTACAACGCCGGCTACTTCGCCGGCCTGCGCAACGTCGAGCACAAGGAGCACAGCTACTACATCAGCCGCTACCCGGCGGGACGCGAGGCGACGGTCTTCGAGGGGTCGATCGACCTGCGTCTGGGCAACGACGGGCCCACCCCGATCTACATCCGCACCCAGTGGACCCCGTCGTCGATCACGGTGCAGCTCTACGGCATCAAGCGCTACGACGTCGCCTCCGAGCCGGGCCCGCGCACCAACCAGACCCCGCCCGGCGTGCGGGACCTCGGGGGCGACCCCGAGTGCAACGCGTCCCAGGGCTCCGAGGGCTTCACGATCACCGACACCCGGGTGCTGCGAGACGTGCGTACCGGCGAGGTCCGCCGGGAACCACGCACCGTGCGCTACGAACCCCAGCCCACCGTCACCTGCAACGGCCCGTGAGCGCGGCCCCCGGATCGACCGACTCCGCGGACGGTTCGCGGGGACCCACCATCGGCGACGGTGAGGGCGAGGCCCCGAACCGCGCCGTCGAGCTGCTCGGCCGTGTCGGCCTGGCCGGCTACGGCCTGGTGCACCTGCTCGTCGGTGTGCTCGCCGTCCAGATCGCGGTGCGCGGCGGCGGCCAGGCCGACCAGCAGGGCGCGGTCGCCACGCTGGCCGCCGAGCCGTTCGGCTTCGTCCTGCTCGTCGTGATCGTCGTCGGGCTCGTCGCCTTCGGCGCCTGGCAGGGTCTCGCCGCCGCCACCGGCTTCCGCTGGGCCACCGGCTGGGACCGCACGCAGCGCCGGATCGGCGCCGCCGGCACCGCGGTCGGCGTGCTCTTCGTCGCCCTGATCGGCGTGCAGCTCCTCGTCACCGGCTCGTCCGGGTCGAGCAGCGGCGGGTCGCAGCAGACGACGGCCGGGCTGCTCGCGCTGCCGGGCGGCCGGTACGTCGTGTTCGGCATCGCGGTGGTGGTGCTGATCATCGCGGGTGCGACGGCGTGGACGGGGATCCGCGGCTCCTTCGCCGAGGCCATCGACTGGTCGCGCCTGCCGAGCAGCCTGCGCACGCCCGTGTACTGGCTCGGGGTCGCGGGCCACGTCCTGCGCGCCGTGGCGTTCGCGGTGATGGCGGTGCTGTTCGGCGTCGCCGCCGTGCGGGCCGACCCCGGCCAGGCCGGCGGGCTCGACGCCGCGCTCAAGACCCTCGCCGCCCAGCCCTTCGGCCCGGTGCTCCTGCTCGTCGTGGCCCTCGGCTTCGTGGCCTACGGGGTGTACTGCGGCGCCGACGCCTGGGCGCGCCGGATCTGATATGGGGGTTGTGGTGTCAAGGGGGCAGGACGAGGCGGCGTTCAGGACCGTCGTCCTGAACGCCGCCTCGTGGTGACCGACCGACGATGATCAGCGGCGACGAGCGTGTCGTTGGTCGACGCGTTGTCCACTCTGATATGCGCGGGTTGGCTACCGCAGGACGGGCTGTTCGGCTGGAGCGGGTCGCTGGTCTAGACATCGAGCGTGGTCGTTGCGGCGGGGCCGGGTGACTGCTCATCGATCCGTCGCGGGTCGCTCCGGGGCGCTGTCGTCACCGCCGTGGTCGTCGGTCGGAGTCTCCAGCTCGGGTCCTACTCCTCGAGCACGGCCAGCGACCAGCACCAGCCGGCGAGTTCGCGGGCGATGGCGGTGTTGGCCACGGTCGGGCGCTTGCGGCGGGCGTCGAAGGCCTTCCACCGTGCGTGCAGTCGGCGGGTGCCGTGTTCGCCGCGGGCGCGGGCGGCGGGGCCGGCGTGGTCGCGCCGTCGGCGCAGTTCGGTGCTGGGGTAGCGGTAGGGCGGGCGCTGGTGCCAGGCGGCCTCGATGAGCAGTCGACGGGCGTGGGCGTTGCCGGTCTTGGTGATCGGTCCTTGCGAGCGCGACGATCCGGTGGAGCACTCGCTGGGCACCAGGCCCAGGTAGGCCCCGATGGAGCGGCCGGTCAGCCGGTGCCAGTCGCCGATCTCGACCGCCAGCGCGAACGCGGTCAGCGTCGAGATGCCACGCAGGCAGCCCAGCCGGGTCACCACCGCGACATAGGCGCCCTGCGCGGCCATCGCCGTGATCGCCTCGTCGAGACGCGCGCGGCGATCGACGGTGGCCAGCATCGTGTCCACCGCGGTGTCGTAGGCCAGCTGCAGGCCGGGGGTGGTGAACGAGTGCGTGCGCAGCCACTGCTCGTGGGTCTTGGTCCAGGCTCGTCCCCCGGAGTACACGATGCCCTGGCGCAACAGCAGCTTCGAGACCCGGTGCCGGGCGGACATCAAGTCCCCGCGGACGTCCTCGCGGGCCCGCACCAGATCCCGAGCGGCTTCCTGCTCGACGCTGGGTACGGCCACCTCGCTGACCTCGTCGAGGTGGCAGAGCCGGGCCAGGTGCCGCGCGTCGCGCACGTCGGTCCTGACCCGATCCCCCGACGGGCGCTGCAGCTTCGAGGGCGCCGCCACCCGACAGCTGATCCCTTCGGTGCGCAGCGCCCGCGCCAGCCCGAACCCGGTCGGGCCGGCCTCGTAGACCACCGCGACCGGCGCTGGCAGCCGGCGAAGCCATCTCACGATGTCCTCGGGCGCTGGCGAGAGCCGGCGCTCGAACAGCTCCCCGGTCTGGGTGTCGAGGCCGCAGGCCACCACCGACCGTGCGTGCACATCGAGCCCGACGCTCGTACGTTGACCTCCCACTGGGGCCTCCCACATCTGTGGCGCTACCGGCAGGACCCACTTCCTGCCGGCAACCCACGTTCACATGTGCGTGGGGCCCCAGCCCTCACGATCTTTCTTGTCGCGTCGTCGTCGTGTTCAGCCAGCGCCTGGTCCGGGACGCCGGGGTCGAGGATCGGGGCGCAGCCCCGACCGCGAAGCGGCCATAGGTCCTCGACGCCGGCGCCCGCAGGCGCAGAATGCGCACGGCGAGGAAGAGATCCTTTCCTCCACCGCACCACGGGGTCCCACCCCTCATACCGTCTAGGGCGTGTCTCTTGGATCACGACCGGGACCAGAGCACGAGGCTGGCGAGCAG
>NZ_JAQZAL010000011.1 GCF_028737205.1 Actinomycetospora lutea
GCGCGACTGCCGAGGCGCCCCGCCCCCAACACCCGCTTCTTCAGCACTCTCCTAGAGCGTCTGGCCCCCGTCGACGACGACGGTCTGCCCGGTCATCGCCCGACTCTCGACGAGTCCGAGCACGGCGCGGGCGACGTCCTCGGGTGTGGTCTCGCGGTCGAGCAGGGCCTTGGCCGCGAGCTCGCGGCCACGCTCCTCGTTGCCCGCCCACCAGCGGGTCAGGACGAGGCCGGGCGCGACCTCGTTGACCCGCACCGGCGCGAGCGCGCGGGCCAGCGAGCGCGTCAGCCCGTGCAGCGCGGACTTGCTCACCGCGTACGGGAGCGACGAGCCGCTGCCGGTCAGCCCGGCGATCGACCCGATGTTGACGACGACCCCGTCCTGCGCGGCCCGCAGGTCGTCGGCCGCGGCCCGGGCGCAGTACCAGGGCGCCATGAGGTTGACCGCGAGCAGCTGCTGCCAGACGTCGTCGGTGGCGCCGTCGAGGTCGTCGAGGGGCAGCGGGATCGTGGCGCCGGCGTTGTTCACCAGCACCTCGACCGGCCCGAGCCGTGCCCGCACGTCGGCGACCATCGCGCGCACCGCCGCGTCGTCGGTGACGTCGGCCGCGACCGCGATCGCCCGGCCGCCCTCGGCCTCGATCTCGGCCACCGTCGCCGCGGCGTCGTCCGAGGAGCGGCGATAGGAGATCGCGACGTCGTACCCCGCCCGGTGCAGCGCGAGGCTGCAGGCGCGCCCGATGCCGGTGCCGCCACCGGTGACCAGCGCCGTCACGAGCTCAGCTGCCGCTTGACCTCGCCCGACACGCGACGCCCGTCCGCGCGCCCCGCGACCTGCGGCTGCACCACCTTCATCACCTGGCCCATCTGCCTCGGTCCCTCGGCGCCGGTCTCGGTGATCGCCGCGGCGACGAGCGCGCCGAGCTCCTCGTCGGAGAGCTGGGCGGGCAGGTAGTCGGTGAGCACGGCCTGCTCGGCGCGCTCCCGGTCGGCGAGTTCCGTGCGCCCCGCGCCGTCGAAGGCCTCGGCGGACTCGCGGCGCTTCTTCGACTCGCGCCCGATCACCGTGACGACCTCGTCGTCGGTGAGCTCGCGGTGGGACTCCCCCGCGACCTCCTCGGTGTTGATCGCGGACAGCGTCATGCGCAGCGTCGCCACCCGCACCTCGTCGCGGGCCTTCATCGCGGTGGTGAGGTCGCTGCGCAGTCGCTCTTTCAGCTCGGCCACGGTCCCACCGTAGTCACGTGACGCGACGCAGAATCGGTGTCGGCAGCACGCGCAGCACCCGGCCGAGCACCGCCCACGGCCAGGTCGGCACGTAGGCGACGGCGGGGGCCTTCTCGATCAGGTCGGCCATGGCCCGGGTGCCGGTCGCGGCGTCCACCGAGAACGGCCTGCTCATGCCGCCGTTGAGCTCGGTGCGGATGTAGCCGGGCGCGAGCGTGGTGACCCGGATCGGGGTGTCGGCGACGTCGACCCGGATGCCCTCGGCGAGGTGCGAGAGCGCGGCCTTGGTCGCCGCGTAGGTGGTCTGCGCGCCCGGCAGCCCGCGGTCGGCGGCCACCGACGACACGACCACCAGGTGCCCCGCGTCCTGCGCCCGGAAGATCTCCATGGCGGCCTCGCACTGGGCCAGGGCGGCGACGAAGTTGGTCCGCGCCGTGGCGAGGTTGGCGTCGAACCGCCCGGTGCCGATCGGCGCGCCCTTGCCGACCCCGGCGTTGACGATCACGCGGTCGAGGCCGCCGAGCTCGTCGCGCAGCGCGCGCACCGTGGTGAACACGGCGTCGTGGTCGTCGACGTCGAGCTCGGCGATCGCGACGCGCACGCCGGTGGGGGCGAGCTCGTCGCGCAGCGCCTCGAGGCGGTCGAGGCGCCGGGCGACCAGCGCGAGGTCGTGGCCGCGGCCGGCGAGCTCGCGGGCCATGCCCGCGCCCAGCCCGGCGCTCGCTCCGGTGATCAGTGTCCGCACGGGCGACGTACCTACCAGCTCAGGGGTGGGCGAGCACGTTCACCACGACGCCCTGCGGGGTGCGCACGAAGAACCGGCGCACGCCCCAGGGCTCGTCGGTGAGCGGGTGGACGATCTCGTAGCCGGCGGCGACCGCCTGCTCGTGCACCGCGTCGACGTCGTCGACCTCGACGCTGACCCGGCTGTCCTCGGGCGCCGTCGCGTCGCGGGAGATGAGCTGGACCTGGCTGGTCCCGCTGCGGTGGTTCACCACCCAGCCCATGTCCATCGGGGTCTCGAGCCCGAGCAGGCCGGTCCAGAACGGCGCGTCGGCGGCGGGGTCGTCGACGGCGAGGTTGGCGACGATGCGGCGTATCCCGGTCATGGCTCCAGCCTGGTCTCCCGCCGGCCGGCGGTCTTGCAGGAATCGGAGGCCCGCCACGGATGGCGCGGTTGTGGTGTTCTCCCCGACGTGGCCGACGACGAGCAGCTGCGCACCGCGCTGGTCGAGGACCTCGACGCGGGGTTCGAGGCGGTGGTGCGCACCCACGGGGACGTGGTGCACGCGGTGGCGCGGCGCACCGCCGACCGGCCGGCGGACGCGGAGGACCTCGCCGCCGAGGCGCTCCTGCGCGCCTACCGGGCCCTGCGCGGCTACGACGCGCGGCGCATCGGGCGGCTGGACCTGCGCCCCTGGCTGCTGACGATCCTGCTCAACACCGCCCGCAACGACCGCCGCGACGCCGCCCGCCGGCCCCGGACCGACGGCGCCGCCGACCCGCCCGACCGCCCCAGCCCCGTCCCCGGGCCCGACGAGCGCGCGGCGGCCACCGACCTGCGCGAGCGCCTCGCGGTGCTCGTCGCCGAGCTCCCGGTCGCGCAGCGCACCGCCGTGGTGCTGCGCCACGTCGTCGACCTGCCGGTGGCCGAGGTGGCCGCCGTGCTCGCGTGCAGCGAGGGGACCGCCCGGTCGCACGCCGCCCGCGGGCTCGCCGCCCTGCGGGCACGCCTGACTCCCGAGGAGACCTCATGACCGACTCGCTGCTGGAAGACCTGCGCGACCTCGCCGGGCCCGCCCCCGCGACCCTCGCCGAGCGGGTCGTCGACGGCTGGGTGCAGGTGCCCGGCCCCCTCGGCGACGTGTACGCCGTGGTCGGCGCCCGCGGGGTGCGGCTGCTGCGCACCGCCGCCTACGCCGGCGAGCTGGGCACGTTCCTCGAGGACTACCGCACCCGCCACGGACGCCCCGTGCGCCCGGCCGCGCGCCCGCCCCGGGGCCTGCTGCCCGCCCTGCGCGGCACCGGCCCGGGACCGGCGCTCGACCTGGACGCGCTGACCCCGTTCGCCCGCGAGGTCCTCGCCGTCACCGCGCGCATCCCGTCCGGACAGACCCGGCCCTACGGCTGGGTGGCACGCGAGGCCGGGCACCCGAAGGCCGTGCGCGCGGTGGGCTCGGTGCTCGCCCGCAACCCGGTGCCGCTGCTCGTGCCCTGCCACCGCGTCGTGCGCGGCGACGGCGACCTCGGGCAGTACCTCTCGGGGCGCGCGGACAAGGTGGCGCTGCTGGAGCGCGAGGGCGTGGAGCTCGACCGCCTGGCCGACCTCGCCGCGTCCGGCACCCGGCTGATCGGCAGCGACACCACGGGCGTCGTGTGCCTGCCGACCTGCCACCACGCGCGCCGGATCACCACGGCCCACCGCCACGGGTTCGCGAGCCTGGACCGCGCCCGCGCCGCCGGCTACCGCCCCTGCCGCGACTGCCGGCCCTGAGCCGTGTGGGTGACGTGCGTGATCTTCGGTGCGATCGCCCAGAAGATCGCGCACGGAGGGGTCAGCGCGCCGTGAACCCGGCGTCGACGGGCAGCGCCACGCCGGTGACGTAGCGGGCGCCGTCGGACACGAGCCACTCGACCGCCGCGGTGACGTCCGCGGCGTCGAGGAGGCCGACCGGCAGCAGGTTGCCGACGTCGGGCACCTCGCCGTCGGGCGGGTCGGTGAACAGGGCGGCGACGGCGTCGTTGAGCACCATCGTCGTCGCCACCCCGGACGGGTGCACCGAGTTGACGCGGATGCCGTGCGGCGCGAGCCAGTGCGCCCAGCCCCGCACGAGCCCGACGAGCGCGTGCTTGCTGGCGATGTAGCCGTCGAGCTGCCCGCTGCCGTCGCCCCCGCGGCCGGTGAGCCCCATCGACGAGCTGGTGACGACGACGGCGCCGCCCCGGCCCTGCGCGATCATGGTCGGCGCGGCGGCCTGCACCGTGTTCCAGACGCCGACCGTGTTGACGTCGAGCTGGTCGCGGAACGCCCGCGCGGCCGAGACGTGCGGCGACGCCATCCCGATCCCGGCGTTGGCCAGCACGATGTCGACGCCGCCGAGCTCGTCGATGCCCGCGGCGACCGCGTCGCCCAGCGCCGAGGCGTCCCGGACGTCGGCGACGTGGGCACTCACCCGCCCACCGCGCTCGCGGATCCCGGCGGCCGTCCCGGCGAGGTCGTCGGGACTCGCCATCGGGTACGCGACGCCCTCGTCCGGCGCGCACACGTCGATCGCGATGACGTCCGCGCCCTGCTCGGCGAGCCGCCACGCGTGGCTGCGGCCCTGTCCTCGGGCCGCGCCGGTGATCAGGGCGACCCGTCCGGTGTGTTCGGCCATGCCGCGGGACCGTACCGCAGTGGTCCTGATTTGCAACCACTCGGTACGGCACCGCGACCGTTCCCGGTCAGACCGGCGTCTTCTCCCCCGCCTCGACCGGCACCGTGACCAGGTTGCCCGCCGGCGGCAGCGGGCAGGTCGCGAACGCCGTGAACGAGCAGGGCAGGTTCAGCGTGCGGTTCAGGTCGATCCGCACCGACCCGTCGTCGGCCGGGGCGTCGGTGCGCAGGACGCGCCCGCCGCCGTAGGTGCTGTGCCCCGAGGTCCCGTCCCGGAAGTGCAGCCGCAGCTCGGCACCCTCGCCGCCCAGGGCGATGAGCTCCTGCTCCTCGCCGCCGAGCGTGAACGACACCGTGCCCACGGCGGTCGGGTGGAACCCGAGGCCGTCGACGACCGTGTCGACGTCGAGGCGCCGCGGCGCGTCCCAGGGGGTGAACCGGCCGGTGACGATCCACGCGGCGTCGACCGGGAAGGCGGGCACGCCGGCGAACCGCGCGAGGGTCGGACCCTGCGGGTCGCGGATGCGCAGCCCCAGGTGCTCCTCGCGGCGGATCACCTCGACCCGCCGCTGCCCCACGGCCACGAGGACGCCCGGCTTGCCGTCGACCGGCTCGACCCGGACGGTGCCGTCGACCGGCTCGCCGTCCACGGACACGCCGTCGCCGGCGGTCGCGGTGATCTCGACGGCTCCGCCGACGGCCCGCCACGTGCCGGGCAGGTCCGCATACGTCCGTGCCTGCCCGTCGAGCCAATGCAGCCCGGTGAGGCTGAGCCACCCGTGCGGCGCGCGGAGCGTGTCCTCACGCTCCGCGTGCCACGCGGCCCAGGACCCGGCGAGGTCCTCCTCGACCGCCGTCATGCCGACGTCGTCTCCTCGCGCTTCGGCAGCACCCAGCCCGGGCGCACGAAGTGGCACGTGTAGCCCCAGGGCATCTTCTGCAGGTAGTCCTGGTGCTCCGGCTCGGCCTCCCAGAACTCGCTGGCCGGCTCCACCTCGGTCACCACCGGCCCGGGCCACAGGCCCGAGGCGTCGACGTCCGCGATCGTGTCGCGGGCGACGCGCTCCTGCTCGGGGCTCGTGTAGTAGATCGCCGACCGGTAGCTGCGGCCGATGTCGTTGCCCTGCCGGTTGCGCGTCGACGGGTCGTGGATCTGGAAGAAGAACTCCAGGATCTCGCGGTAGGAGATCGTCGAGTCGTCGAACACGACCTCCACGGCCTCGGCGTGGTCGCCGTGACGACGGTAGGTCGCGTTCGGGGTGTTCGGGTCGCCGGAGTAGCCGACCCGGGTCGAGAGGATGCCGGGTCGCTGACGCAACAGCTCCTGGGCACCCCAGAAGCACCCACCGGCCAGGATCGCGGTCTGAGTGGCCACGGACTTCCCTCCTCGTTCTCGCCTGCAGGTGGCACAACGCATTCGGCAGGACGGCTGTTCCGCCCATCCGGGCCGGTGATGTGCCACTCGGGGTGACATGCTGCGCACCGTGAGCGAGCAGCGCATCGAGGTCACCCGATGGATCGCGGCCGAACCGGCGACCGTCTTCGACGTCCTGCGCGATCCCCACGGCCACGTCGCGATCGACAGCTCCGGGATGCTCATGGACGCGGACGGCGAGCCCGTGGAGTCCGTCGGCGACCGGTTCACCGTGCGCATGGACCGCGAGGCGCTCGGCGACCGCCCCCTCGGGCGCTACGACGTCGACGTCGTCATCACCGTCTACGAGCCCGACATCGAGATCGCCTGGACCGTCGAGGGGCAGCTGCGCCCGTACATCGGCCACGTCTACGGCTACCGTCTCGAGCCCGTGGAGGACGGCACGCGGGTGACGTCCTACTACGACTGGTCGACGGTCCATCCCGAGTGGGCGGCCCGCGACATCTTCCCGGTGATCCACCCGCAGTCGCTCAGGGCGACCCTGGGGATCCTAGCCCGGGCGGTCCAGAAGGACTGACCCCGAGCGGCACCTCCGCCGCGACGTCCCAGGTCTCGGTCCGCACCATCAGCGCGACGCGGTCCACGCGCACAGTCAGCGGCAGCCGCGGGGCGAGCGCGGCCTCGGCGGCCCGCAGCGCCGACGCGGACGCGGCGCGCCGGAGCCCGACCGTCAGGTGCGGGACGAGCTCGCGGTCCTCGGCGGGCAGCTCCGGGAACGCCGCACGGATCCGCCCCGCGATCTCCCGGAACGCGGCGACCGGCTCCGGGGCCAGCCAGAGCACCTTCTCGCCGAACCATCGCAGCGCGGCGAACGTGCACGGGAACGCGGGGACGGCGGCGACCGCGTCCCGCAGCGCGGCCACGGTCCCGGCGGCGACCCGGCCGGGCGCGACGAACGGGCGCACGAGGGTGAGGTGCGCGCCGAGCCCGCGGCGGGCGGTGGGGTCGAGCTCGGCGCGGAACGGGCCCACGAGCGGCTCGGCGTCCGGGACGAGCGCGGCGATCATCGTCCGGCGGGCGGCGGGGTCGACGGGCACATCGCCGAGCATGCCCGCCGACCGGCGCCGTCCCCTACGGTCGACCGCGTGCGCTGGTCGATCGCGATCCCCCAGTTCGGCGTCGGCACCTTCGACGCGGCCGGGGTGAAGGCCCACCTCGCGCGCGCCGAGGAACTGGGGTTCGACGGCGCCTGGACCATGGAGCTCACGGTCGGCAAGGCCCCGGTGCTGGCGCCGCTGGAGGTCCTCGCGTACGCGGCCGCGTGCACCGAGCGCCTGCGGCTCGGGGTCGGCGTGCTGATCGGCACCCTGCACGACCCGCTGCAGCTCGCGGCCGCGCTGACCACCGTCGACCGCCTGAGCCACGGCCGGCTCGACGTCGGGATCGCGCCCGGCGGCGGCTCCCGGGACTTCGCGGCCTTCGGGGTCGAGCGCGAGACCTTCGTCGCGCGCTTCACCGAGGGGCTCGCGCTCATGCAGGCGGCCTGGTCCGACGCGCCGCGCATCAGCTTCGCGGGCCGGTTCCGGCAGTGCGAGGACCTGGCGATCGCGACGAAGCCCGTGCAGCGCCCGCACCCGCCGGTCTGGTTCGGGGGCAGCGCACCCCGGGCGCTGGCGCGCGCCGCGCGGCTCGGCGACGCGTTCCTGGGCGCGGGCTCGGTGACCACCGCCGCGTTCGCGGACCAGGTCGTCGTGCTCCGTCGCGAGCTGGAGGAGCAGGGCCGCGATCTCGCGGGCTTCCCGCTCGCGAAGCGCGTCTACGTCCGCGTCGACGACGACCCCGCGCGGGCGCGCGAAGGAATGGTCGCGAGCCTGCACGGGCTCTACGGGCGCAAGCCCGGGATCGAGGACGTGCCGGTCACCGGCACCCCGCAGGAGGTGGCCCGGGGCCTCGCCGAGGTCCGCGACGCGGGCGCCGCGATGATCCTGCTCGATCCGCTGTGTGACGACGTCGGCGCCGACCGTGAGCAGCTCGAGCGCCTCGCCGCCGACGTCCTGCCGATGGTGGGTCAGCCCGGTTCGCGGAGTCGGACGGCGGGCCCGCCCGTGGCACGATCCACCGGGTGACCAGCCGTCCCTCCCGGGAGGAGCACCTGCGCGACCTCGCGCTGCTGCGCCGCGTCCGCGATCGGATCGACCGCGAGTACGCGCAGCCGCTCGACGTCGAGGCGCTCGCGCGCGGAGTCCACTGGTCGGCGGGCCACCTGAGCCGCGAGTTCCGGCGCGCCTACGGCGAGTCGCCCTACAGCTACCTCATGACCCGGCGCATCGAGCGGGCGATGGCGCTGCTGCGCCGCGGCGACATGAGCGTCACCGACGTCTGCTTCGCGGTCGGCTCGTCGTCGCTCGGGACGTTCAGCACGCGCTTCACCGAGCTGGTCGGGGTCTCCCCGAGCGTCTACCGCAAGCAGCAGGCCGGCCCGGGCCCGGGCATGCCCCCGTGCGTGGCCAAGCAGGTGACCCGACCGATCAGGAATCGAGAAGCACCCGTCGCCGGACCGCCCCTAGCGTGATCTCCCATGGACCTCACGATTCACAACACCTTCCTCCCCCACAACGACAACGACGCCTCCCTCGCGTTCTACCGCGACGTCCTCGGCTTCGAGGTGCGCAACGACGTCGAGTGGAACGGGCTGCACTGGCTCACCGTCGGGCCCGTCGACCAGCCCGGGACGTCGATCGTGCTGTACCCGCCGGCCGCCCAGCCCGGGATGACGGAGGAGGAGCGCCGGACCGTCGCCGAGATGATGGCCAAGGGCACGTACGCGTCGATCAACCTCGCCACCAAGGACCTCGACGACACGTTCGGGCGGCTGCAGGCCGGCATGAGTCACGGGGCCGAGGTCGTCCAGGAACCGACCGACCAGCCGTGGGGCATCCGCGATGCCGCCTTCCGCGACCCCGCAGGCAGCACCATCCGGATCTTCGAGGTGAAGTGAAGCAGTCACGCGCAGGGACGGAGACCCGATGAGCACGGCCACGACCGCGTCCGGCAGGGCGAACGGCACCGGCAGCCCGGCCGGGCACGACGCCGACAGCCACGACCTGATCCGCGTCCACGGCGCCCGCGAGAACAACCTGCGCGATGTCAGCGTGGAGCTGCCGAAGCGCCGGCTGTCCGTGTTCACCGGGGTCTCCGGATCCGGCAAGAGCTCGCTGGTGTTCGGCACGATCGCCGCCGAGTCCCAGCGGATGATCAACGAGACCTACAGCGCGTTCGTACAGGGCTTCATGCCGACGCTGAACCGGCCCGACGTCGACGTCCTCGACGGGCTGACCACGGCGATCGTCGTCGGCCAGGAGCGGATGGGCGGCGACGTCCGCTCGACCGTCGGCACGGCCACCGACACCGGGGCGATGCTGCGCATCCTGTTCAGCAGGCTCGGCGTGCCCCACATCGGCGGGCCGCAGGCCTTCTCGTTCAACGTCGCCTCGCTGTCCGGCGCCGGCGCGGTGACGTTCGAGAAGGGCGGCCGCGAGATCAAGGAACGCCGCGAGTTCAGCATCACCGGCGGCATGTGCCCGCGCTGCGAGGGCCGGGGCACCGCGTCCGACTTCGACCTGACGGCGCTCTACGACGACTCCAAGTCGATCAACGAGGGCGCGATCACCGTCCCCGGCATGAGCATGGACGGCTGGTTCGGCCGCATCCTGCGCGGCTGCGGGTTCTTCGACCCGGACAAGCCGATCGCGCGCTTCACCCGGCGGGAGCTGAACGACCTGCTCTACAAGGAGCCGGTCAAGCTCAAGATCGAGGGCATCAACCTCACCTACACCGGGCTGATCAACCAGATCCAGAAGTCCTTCCTGTCGAAGGACCGGGAGGCGATGCAGCCCTACGTGCGCGCGTTCGTCGACCGCGCGGTGGTGTTCACGACGTGCCCGGAGTGCCACGGCACCCGGCTGAGCGAGGCCGCCCGCTCGTCGCTCATCGACGGGAAGAACATCGGTGACGTCTGCGCGATGCAGATCAGCGATCTCGCCGAGTGGGTGCGGGGGCTGGACGAACCGAGCGTGGGTCCCCTGCTCGCGTCGCTGTCGGAGACCCTCGACTCGTTCGTCGAGATCGGGCTCGGCTACCTCTCGCTCGACCGGCCGGCGGGCACGCTGTCGGGCGGCGAGGCGCAGCGCACCAAGATGATCCGCCACCTCGGCTCGGCGCTCACCGACGTCACCTACGTGTTCGACGAGCCCACCATCGGGCTGCACCCGCACGACATCGCGCGCATGAACGACCTGCTGCTGCGCCTGCGGGACAAGGGCAACACGGTGCTCGTCGTCGAGCACAAGCCCGAGACCATCGCGATCGCCGACCACGTCGTCGACCTGGGGCCGGGCGCGGGCACGGCCGGCGGCGAGATCGTCTTCGAGGGCTCCCTGGCCGGGCTGCGCGGCAGCGGGACGCTGACCGGTCGCCACCTCGACGACCGGGCGTCGCTCAAGGGGTCGGTGCGCGCCCCCACCGGGGTGATGGAGGTGCGCGGGGCCGACAGCCACAACCTGCGCGGTGTCGACGTCGACATCCCGCTCGGCGTGCTCGTCGCCGTCACCGGCGTGGCCGGCTCCGGGAAGAGCTCGCTGATCCACGGGTCGGTGGCCGGGCGCGAGGGCGTCGTGGTGGTCGACCAGGCCCCGATCAAGGGCTCGCGGCGCAGCAACCCGGCCACCTACACCGGGCTGCTCGAGCCGATCCGCAAGGCGTTCGCGAAGGCCAACGGCGTCAAGCCCGCGCTGTTCAGCGCCAACTCCGAGGGTGCCTGCCCGAACTGCAACGGCGCCGGGGTGATCTACACCGACCTCGGGATCATGGCGGGCATCTCGACGCTCTGCGAGGTCTGCGAGGGCAAGCGCTTCGACGCCTCGGTGCTGGAGTACCGCCTGGGCGGGAAAGACATCAGCGAGGTCCTCGCGATGCCGGTGGCCGAGGCGGCGGAGTTCTTCGGCGCCGGGCGGGAGACGGAGCGAAGCGGAGCTCGACCCGTCACTACGGCGCGGACCCCGGCGGCGCACAAGATCCTCGTCCGGCTCGCCGACGTCGGGCTCGGCTACCTCACGCTCGGCCAGCCGCTGACCACGCTCTCGGGCGGCGAGCGGCAGCGGCTCAAGCTGGCGACGCAGATGGCCGAGCAGGGCGCGGTCTACGTCCTCGACGAGCCGACGACCGGTCTGCACCTCGCCGACGTCGAGCAGATGCTGGGTCTGCTCGACCGCCTCGTCGACGGCGGCAAGTCGGTCATCGTCATCGAGCACCACCAGGCCGTGATGGCGCACGCCGACCGGATCATCGACCTCGGGCCGGGCGCCGGGCACGACGGCGGGCGCGTGGTCTTCGAGGGCACGCCGGCCGAGCTCGTCGCCGACCGCTCCACCCTGACCGGCCGCCACCTCGCCGACTACGTCGGCGCCTGAGCCACCACCTGGGCGAGCACCAGGGCCAGCGGCGGCCACGTCTCGCGGCCCCGGCGGGTCACCGCGGACGCGCGCAGGCGGACCGCGGGGGCGGTCAGCGGGACGATCGCGATCCCGGGTGCCGTGGGGCGGTCGTGCGGGAGGAGGCCGACGCCGAGGCCGGCGAGGATGAGGTCCTCGACCAGGTCGAGGCTGTCGGCCTCGTGCGTCGTGCGCAGCGCGAAGCCCGCCATCGACGCGAGCGTGCGCAGGACCTGCTCGTCGGCGGGGTTGCGCGAGTTGCCGATCCAGGCGCAGTCGCGGAAGGCGGTGACGACGGCGAGGGAGTCGCCCGCGTCGTCGGGTACCTCGGCGGCGGGGACCGCGAGGCCCCAGGCGGTCGACCACAGCGGCGTCGCGGCGAGGTCGGGGTCGAGGGCGGCCGGGGCGAGGTCGTAGTCGTAGGTCAGGGCGAGGTCGATGCGGTCGGCGACGAGCATGGCGTGCGCCTCGGCCGGCTCGTACTCGCGGATCGTCAGGGCTACCCGGGGGTGCGTGCGGGCCATGGCGACGACCGTCGGCATGAGCGTGCGGCGGATCGCGCTGGCGAACCCCGCGACGCGCACGAGGCCGCGCGGCTCGGCGTCCGGGTCGAGATCGCGCTGCGCGGCCTCGACCGCGGCCAGGATCGTGCGCCCGTGCTCGGCGAGCCGCTGACCCGCCGGGGTGAGGCGCGCCCGCCGCCCGTCCGGCTCGACCAGCGCGGCGCCGGCCTCGCGGGCGAGCGCGGCGATCTGCTGCGAGACCACCGAGGTGCTCGTGCCCATGAGCTCGGCGACCACCCGCATCGAGCCGTGCCGGTCGAACTCGACGAGGTAGGGCAGGCGCCGCGTGTCCACCGGTACATCATCCGCGATCCACGGACGTTTCGTGAAGGAATCTCACGTGGACGTGAACGATAGCGCGCTCTTCACTGGTCCCCGTGACCCCACGCCTGCTCCCCACCTCGGCCCGCAGCGGCGCCGCCATGGCCGTCGGCGCGATGTTCTGCGTGCAGCTCGGACTCGCCCTGTCGACCGGGCTCTTCGCGGCCGTCGGACCGGCCGGCACGGCGTGCCTGCGACTGCTGTTCGCCGGCGCCCTGCTGCTCGTCCTCGTGCGTCCGCGCCCGTCGGCGTTCACCCGCTCGAGCCTGGCCGCCTGCGTCGCGCTGGGCACGGTCACCGCGGGGCTGACGATCCTGTTCACCGAGGCCATCGCCCGCATCCCGCTGGGCACCGCGTCGGCGCTCGAGTTCCTCGGCCCGCTCGGGGTGGCGCTCGTCCGCGGCCGGGGGCGCGCCCGGGGCTGGGCGCTGCTCGCCGCGGTCGGCGTCGTCCTGCTGACCCACCCGTGGCAGTCGGGCCTCGACACCGCGGGCGTCGGCTTCGCCCTCGCCGCCGCAGCCTGCTGGGCCGGGTACATCCTGCTCACCCAGCGCGTCGGCGACCACGTCACCGGGCTCACCGGGCTCGCGGTCTCGATGCCGGTGGCCGGGCTGGTCGCCGCGGTCGTCGCCGGCCCGGGTCTGGTCGCTGACGCCGGGGGCGGCGCGCTCGACGCGTCGGTGCTGCTCACGGCGCTCGCGATCGCGCTGCTGATGCCCGTGGTGCCGTTCAGCCTGGAGCTGCTCGCGCTGCGCCGGCTGACCACCGCGGCGTTCGGCACGCTGATGTGCCTCGAGCCCGCCATCGCCCTCGCGATCGGCGCCGTGCTCCTCGCCCAGACGCCGTCGCTCGAGGCGGCCCTGGGCATCGCGGCGGTCGTCGCGGCGGGCATCGGCGCGGAGCGTTCCGGAGCCCGCGGCTCGGGCGGCGGCTCAGGCGTAAGAGGCGACCAGTCCCACGACGACCCCCGCGAGGCCGACGACCGCCACGACCACGCCCCAGGAGAGGGCCGGACGGACGGCGCGGGTGCGCCGCGTCCCCCACATCACCACGGCGGGCAGGAGCCCGAGCGCGGCGAGCCCGAGGAAGGGCACGGTCAGCGCGGCGCCGGTCGTGCCGCCCGGGATCGCCCGGTCGCGGTCCGCGTCGAGCTGCGCCCGGACGACGTCCCCGGCCGACGAGTCGGGTGAGGCGTCGACGGCGACCGGGGGGCTCCCGTCGTCGGGCACGAACGCCGTCGCAGTCGTAGCGGCCCCGGCCGAGGTCCAGGCACTGCTCGACGGTGAGCGTGCCCGGCGTGCCGACCGCACCCGCCGCCAGCCGGACGTCGCCGATCCCGAGCGCCAGGGGCAGCACGGCGATCACCGCCCAGAGGACCACGAGGACGGTGCGGCCGACCGGACCGGGCTCCCGGGCCCGCCCGGGTCTCGGGGCGTACGTCACGAACGTGCGGCGGTGAACGCGAGGTCCATGACCGTTTCCTACCGGACGCGGCCCGGCGGGGATCAGTGCCGTCGATCGGGATCCGGTTCGAGGTCGGGCTCGGGCTCCGGGTCGGCGAAGCGACGCCAGGCGCGGTCCCAGGACCGCAGGCGGGCGCGGTCGAGGACGTGGCGCAGCCCCGCGAGCAGGACGAGCGAGAGCGTCAGGTCGGTGATCAGCAGGAACGCGGTGACCAGCGCTCCGTGCGCGCCCGGGGCCGTCGACGGCATCGGCGGGGGTGTCGGCCGGTCGGCGGCGTCCACCCAGAGCACTCGCCTCTCGCCGGGTGCCGTGCCCTCGGGCACGCGCGCGAGCCCCGTGCGCGGGAAACCGTCGGCGCCGAGCCAGCGCACCGGGGCCCGCACGACGTCGGACGAGGGGTCGGAGGCCCCGTCCCCCACGGGCCGGGACGCGACGTCACCGCCCGCCGGCGGGTGCCGGGTCGGCCGCGGCAGCACCTCGGCGATCACCGCGTGGCGCTCGTCCTGCTCGATCGCGGCCGTGGCGGCGAGCCGCGCAGTGACCTCTCCGCCGGCCGCCAGCGCGGCGGGCAGGAGCAGCAGCCCCGCGAGCAGCAGCACCCAGCGGGCCGCGACCTCGAGGCGGTCGCTCCCCCGCCGCAGCGTGGACCGCGGGGGCACGAACAGCCCGACCGCCCGGCGGGCCGCGCCCGTCCTCGCGCCCATGGTGCTCCCCTCGCTCCCGCTCCTGGGAGCCTGGGGACGGGCCGGACGGCGAGGCAGGGTCGACCGGCCCGCCGACCCCGGGACCTCCGGCCCTGTGGCGCAGCGCGGCGGAACGGTCACACGAGGTCGTCGGCGAGATCATGGGGGCATGAGCTTCTTCGTGCGGCCCGCGGGCGAGGGCGACCGGTACGGGTTCGGGGGCGCGACCTTCACCGTGAAGGCGAGCGGGTCCGACACCGAGGGCCGGGTCGGGGTGATGGAGCAGACGGGACCGGCGGGACTGACCGTGCCCCCGCACACCCACGAGGGCGAGGACGAGATGTTCTACGTCCTCGAGGGCGAGCTGCGCGGCTTCTGCGGCGACGAGCGCTTCACGGCCTCGGCGGGCGACTTCATCTTCCTGCCCCGCGACGTGGAGCACGGCTTCGAGGTCGTCGGCGACGGCCCGGCCCGGGCGCTCACGATCTGCGGGCCGGCCCGCTTCGACGCCCTCGTCGTCGCGCATGGCACCCCGCTGACCTGACGCCGCTCACCGGGAGGCCCCGAGGACCTCGTCGCGCAGCGCGTTCTTGAGGATCTTGCCGATGGTGCTGCGGGGCAGCTCGTCGCGGACGACGACGGTCTCCGGGACCTTGAACCTCGACAGCCGCTCCGCGCACCACGCCACGAGCTCGGCGGGGTCCGCGCTCGCCCCGGGCCGCAGGACGACGTGGGCGACGATCGCCTCGTCGTGGACCGGGTCGGGCACCCCGTGGACGGCGCTCTCGAGCACGGCCGGGTGGGCGCCGAGCACCTGCTCGACCTCGCTCGCGGCGACGTTCTCGCCGGCCCGCTTCATCATGTCCTTGGCGCGGTCGACGAAGTACGCGCGCCCGATCTCGTCGAGACGCACCTGGTCGCCGGTGCGCAGCCAGCCGTCGTCGAACAGTGCCGCGGTCGCCTCCGGGCGCCCGTCGTAGCCCGGGGTCACGTCAACGCCCGGACGCCCGCGGACCTGCAGCTCGCCGGGCTCGCCCTCCTCGCCGACCACCCGGACCTCCACGCCCGGCAGCGGCAGGCCGATCGAGTCCCAGCGGCGCCGGTCGTCGAGGGGGTTCACGAACGGCGGGACGACCGTCTCGGTCATGCCGTAGAGCTGCAGCAGCGGTGCGCCGAACCGCGTCTCGAACTCGTGGGCCTGGGCCGGCGCGAGGTTCTGGGCGAACAGCACCAGCCGCAGGTCGTTGTCCGCGTCGTCCGGCGAGGGCACCGAGCGCGCCAGCACCATGCGGATGGGCGCGGCGAAGAGGCTGGCCAGCGTCGGGCGGAGCTCCCGCGCCTGAGCCGGCCACGCCGTCGCGGAGAAGCGGGACGCGACCGCCACTGCACCCCCCGCCACCAGCGCGGACATCAAGCAGTAGTACTGGGCGTTGCCGTGGAAGAGCGGCAGCGTGACCAGCCAGCGGTCCGCGGCGGTCACGCCGAGGTGCTCGGCGACGAGCCGGCCGACCTGCCGGTAGTTGGCGTGCGTGACCTGCACGCCCTTCGGCGCGCTGGTGGTGCCGGAGGTGAACATGATCGCGGCGAGCTCGGGCGTCGCGGCGGCGGGCGGCGGCGTGCGGCCGCGCCGCCGGGCGACGAGCTCGCCGAGCCCGAGGACGGTGCGCTCGCCCGCGACCGCGCGCACCGTCGCGGCCAGCGGCTCGTCCACCACCGACAGGACGGCCCGCGAGTCGGTGAGCTGGTGGCCGACCTCGTCGGCGGTCGAGAGCGGGTTCACCGGCACCACGACGGCCCCGAGCCGCGCGCAGGCGAACCAGACGTCGAGGAACTCGGGCCGGTTGGGCGTCATGAGGTGCACCCGCGCGCCGGGCTCCACCCCGAGCTCCGCGAGCAGGCCGGCGGTCTCGTCGGCGCGCCGGACCTGCTCGGCGTAGGAGACGGTCTCGACCCCGGCGTCGCCGGCGAACACCAGGAACGGCGCCTCGGGCCGGTCGGCGGCCGTCCCGGCGAGGAGGTCGTGGACGCTGCTGCTCACGGTTCCTCGACGTGTACTCGGGTACATGTTCGTCCCGGACCCTAGTGCCCCCGGAACGCCTCCGCCAGCCACCAGGACGGACCGTCGGAGGTGACCTTCGCGTCGAGGAGCAGCGGCCGGTCGCGCGGGCCGGCGAGCCATTCCCCCACGATCGCGAGATCGGCGCTCGACCGGACCACCGCCGCCGCGCACCCGTGGCCCGCGGCGATCGCGGCCAGGTCGGTGTCGGGGAAGCGCACCGTCGCGTGGTCGCCGCCGGCGAAGTGGTGGAACTCCGCGCCGTAGCCGGCGTCGTCGTAGACCACGATCACCATCCCGAGCCCGAGCCGCACCGCGGTCTCCAGCTCGCTGATCCCCATCAGGAACCCGCCGTCCCCGCACGCGGCGACCGGCAGGCGGTCGGGACGGGCGAGCGCGGCGCCGATCCCGGTCGCGAGCCCCAGCCCGATCGACTGGAACGCCTGTGTGAAGCAGAAGCCGGCCTCGTCGGGGACGCGCAGGTAGGCCGCGGGGTAGCCCATGAAGTTGCCGGAGTCGACGGCGACGGTGCGCTCGGCGGGCAGCAGCTCGTCGAGGGCGGCGGAGAGCACGCGCGGATCGATGGCCGACGTCCCGGCGACCTCCTCCGGCACCTCGGGACCGTGCGTGCGCAGGCGCGCGACGACCGCGTCGCTGCGGTACCCGGACGTCTTCCCGACCACCTCGAGCGCGTCCCGCGCCGTCGCCGCGACGTCGCCGAGCACGCCGAGCGCGATCGGGCGCTGCGCCCCGAGCGCCTCGGCGGTGTCGTCGACCTGCACGAGGGTCGCGCGCTCGGTGAGGACCCCGTGGCGTGTCGTCCACATCGTCAGCGACGCCCCCCACGCGACGATGACGTCGGCGTCGGTGATGAGCTCGGCCGCCAGGGCCGTCGAGAAGCCGCCGGAGATGCCCAGCGACCACGGCGAGCCGGTGAACAGGCCGTGGGCGACGGCGGAGGTCGCGAGCAGGGCGCCGCAGCGCTGCGCGAGCTCCTCGAGCTCGGCGCGGGCCCCGCGCGCCCCCCGGCCCGCGACGAACACCGGGCGCTGCGCCCCGTCGAGCAGGCGGGCGAGCTCCGCGACCGACGCCGGGTCCGGCCGCGGCGCCCGCCACATGGTCCGCGCGGGCGCCGGGGCGTCGACCGCCGGCGCCGCCTGGACGTCGAGGGGCAGGTTGAGCACCACGGTCCGGCGCTGGTCGCGGCAGATGCCGTAGGCGCGCACGACGTCCGCGGCCGCCGACGCCGGCGAGTGCACGCGCTCGGGCACCGCGCCGACCGACCGCGCCAGACCGTCCTGGTCGACCCGGAAGTTCGAGCGGACCGCGCTGCCGGCCGTCTCCGCGGCCAGCACGAGCAGCGGGGTCCGCGACTTCGCGGCCTCGGTGACGCCGGTCAGCGCGTTGGTCAGGCCGCACCCCTGGTGCAGGGTCACGACGGCCACCTCGCCGGAGGTGCGCGCGTACGCATCGGCCACCACCGCCGCCCCGCCCTCGTGGCGGGCCGCCGCCCACGGGACGCCGGCGTCGCGCAGCGCGTTCGTCACGTGGAAGTTGCCGCTGCCGACCACCCCGAACGCGTGCCCCACGCCCAGCCCGGCGAGCAGCGTCCCGACCTGCTCCGCGACGGTCGCCATCAGTGCTCGATCAGCGCGAGCGCCCGCGTCGGCGATCCCGAGCCGCCCACGATCGGCAGCGGGCTGACCAGCAGCACCGCGCCGCGGGTGGGCAGGCGCCCGAGGTTGCGCAGGCTCGTGAGACCCCACTTGTTCGCGCCCATGAGGAAGTGGTGGCACGAGAACGGCGGGTCGAACCCGCCCGCCCCGCCGGCGTCGGTGCCGACGGTCTCCACCCCGAACCCGGTCAGCGGCGAGGACTGGGCGATCCACCGGGCGCACTCCGCCGACACCCCTGGCGTGTGCGGGCCCGCCTCGTCGGCGTTCATGAACTCCTCCTGCGTGGCCCCGTGGGCCTCCCACCCGGTGCGGTAGAGCAGCCACCCGCCGTCGGGCAGCGGCCCGTGCTCGGCCTCCCAGGCCTCGATGTGGCTGACCTCGAGCAGGAAGTCGGGGTCGACGGCGACGTCGGCCGTCTTGTCGATCACCACGGCCGGCGCGACGAGCGTCGCCATCGGCGCCTGGGAGACGTCGAGGCCGTCGCGGCCGGTGACCCAGTGGTTCGGGGCGTCGAGGTGGGTGCCGGTGTGCTCGCCGGTGTGGATGTCGTTCCAGTACCAGGCCGGACCGCGGTCGTCGTAGCGCGAGAGCTCCTCGAGCCGGAAGCGCGAGGTGTTGGCGAACGGCGCGGGCAGCTCCAGGATCGGCGTCGACTCCTGCAACGGCGTGGTCAGATCGACGACCTCGACGGCGCCGGAGCGCAGCGCGTCGGTGAGGGCGGCGAGCACGGACATGGTCGTCTCCTGGGGGTCGCGGGGTCTGCCGGGCAGCATGACCGTCCACGGTCATCTCGGGAAAGGACGACCATGCCCCTCGAGCGTTCCGACGGCGACTTCCTGCTGGGCCTCTTCTCCCCCAACTGCTCCTCCGGGCTCGCGGTCACCGCGGTGCCCGAGCGCTGGTCGGGCAGCTGGGAGGACAACCTCGCGCTCGCCGTGCTCGCCGACGACGTCGGCGTCGACTTCCTCCTGCCGATCGCGCGGTTCATCGGCTACGGCGGCGAGACCAACTTCCACGAGAGCGTGCTGGAGCCGATCCCCTGGGCGGCGGGGCTGCTCGCCCGCACCCGGCGCATCCACGTGTTCTCCACCGTGCACACCGCCTTCAACCACCCGGTCGTCAGCGCGAAGCAGCTCGCCACGGTCGACCGGATCGGCGGCGGGCGCGCCGGGATCAACATCGTCGCCGGGTGGAACAAGCCCGAGTACGACGCGTTCGGCGTCGAGCTGCCGACCGACCACGACGCCCGCTACGCCCGCGCGCAGGAGTGGTTCGAGGTCGTCCGGGAGCTGTGGACGACGCCGGGACGCTTCGACCACGACGGCGAGTTCTTCGCGCTGCACGGCCTCGAGGGCGAGCCGAAGCCGGTGCACGGGACGCTGCCGATCCTCAATGCGGGCTCGTCGGGCCAGGGCCGCGACTTCGCCGCCCGCAACGCCGACTTCGCGTTCACCGTGGTCGCCGGCCCGGAGGACGGCGCCGACGTGGTCGCGGCGGTGACGACGGCGGCCCGCGAGCGGTACCGCCGGGAGATGGGCGTGCTCACCCTCGGCCACGTCGTCTGCCGGCCGACCCACGCCGAGGCGCGGGACGCGCTGCACCACTACGCCGAGGAGGGCGCCGACTGGGCCGCGGTCGACAACCTCATGGCCCTGCAGGGCCTGCACGCCCAGTCGTTCACGCCCGAGATGCTCGCGACGTTCCGGTCCCGGTTCGCCGCCGGCCACGGCAGCGTGCCGCTGGTCGGCACGCCGGACGAGGTCGCGGACGAGATCGCGCGCTACGCGCGGGCCGGGTTCGCGGGGATGACCCTGGCGTTCCTCGACTACACCGCCGAGCTGCCCTACCTCGCACAGGAGGTGCTCCCGCGCCTGGAACGGCTCGGGGTGCGCCGGCCGCGGGACTGATCGTCGGCCGGGGTCGTCCCGGTCCGTCGCGGACCACAGGATGAGCCCGCCGAGCCGTAGGAGGAGGTCGCTGTGTACCGCCGTCGTTGAGCCGCCGTCGTGCCGCCGGGGCAGGTCTCGCGCAAGCGGGTCGAGCGGCTCATGCGCGTCGACCCGGGGAGTGATCTCCGTGCCACCGTTGCCGACACCCGGTCCCGAGCGCTCGCCCTCGCGGGACGAGGGCGAGCGCTCAGGCGCTCGGGTCGACGGGGTACCAAGCGTGCACCGAACGCCGCGATCGCGGTCTCGGCCCCGGCCGCTGCTGATCTGCGGGCGGAGCAAACCTACGGCGCTTCCGTGAGCACCGGTGACGCCGCGTGGGTTCCCGCACACGAGCACGGGCGTCACTCGGGGGCCGGCGTCTTCTCCTCCGACGGCGGCGTGGCCGACCGAAGCCCGCGACGGATAGGTACAGACCTTTCGATCTCTGGACAACCGCCGAGCGGAGCAACCGCGACGACCTGGCTGTCATTCAGACCGGAACCAGTCCGTCCGGTCGCCGCGCCCGGGCAGTCGGCCCTCCATCCACCCCTCCCACTGAAGTTGCCTGACGCGCAGTTCGCCTCGTGTACGACGCCGCGCCGCCGCTGATGCTCCGGGCCGCCTCTACCTCGACGATCGAGAGTGCGCGGTGGGCTCCCGCCACATCCGGTACAGCGGGGGGCCGTCTGCGGGCGCGATCTCGCTGATGAATGCGAAGCCGTGGCGCTCGTAGAGCCGGCAGTTGTGGAGGCTGGTGGCCTCCGTATACGCGGGCACGCCCTCGCGGTCGCAGCGCTGCAGCACCGGCGCGAGCAGCACCGATCCGATGCCCCGGCCCTGGTGCTCGGGCAGGACGGCGGCCCACTGCAGGTAGTAGTGCGGGTCGGAGGGGTGGTGCTCGGCCAGGGTGGTGACGATCTCGATGACGCGGGGGAGGTCGGTCTCGGCGACGATCTCCTCCATGCGGACGCCAAACGCCTCCTCGTCCTCGATGCCCAGCGGGTTCGACGGCGGCCCCCACACCACCGTGCCGGTGGTGTCCGCGTCGACGTAGACCAGGTCGTGGACGAGGAAGGTCTCGACGAACAGGTCGAAGAACGGGGGCAGGGTGGCGCGCCGGCGGTCGGCGTCGGGGATCCACCAGGTGAAGACGGGGTCTTCCTGGAACGCGCGGGCGAGGACGTCGCCGAGGCCGCTGGTCTCGGGGGTCGCCGTGCGGATCCGCGGGGTGCTGATGGTGGTCATCATGGTGCCTCTCTGCGACGGGGCCAGCTCCTTCCGGCCCGGACGACGACCAGGTTCCGGGTGCTCCTGACCGCGCCCTGACGAGTCCCTGACAGCTTCCGGTGCGTGCCAGACTCCGAACCAGGACGAAACGACCAGGACGTCAGCCGATGCTGTTCCGCGTGCTCGGCCCGCTCGAGGTTTCCGGCGGGCAGGCGACGGTCCCGCCAGGTGCGGGACCGCGAGCGCCGCTGACCGCGTTGCTCCTGCAGCCGAACTCGGTCGTGCCCACACACCGGCTGGCCGAGGCCGTCTGGGGCGCCGACCCGCCCGATCCGATGGACCACGCGTTGCAGCAGGTCGTGGCCCGGGTCCGCCGGGCCCTGGGGCCAGCGGGGCGCGCGGTCGTCACCCACCCGCCCGGCTACCTGCTGGTGGTCGACGCGACGTCGATCGACGCGTCGTGCTTCGAGGCGCAATACCGCACCGCGATGGCCTGCTCGGCGACGGACCCCGCGGCGGCGGCCGCCCTGCTGGGCGAAGCGCTGGCGTGGTGGCGCGGTCCCGCCTACGCCGAGTTCGCCGACGGCTTCGCACGGCCCGCGGCGACACACCTCGAGGAGCTGCGGCTGTCCGCCCGGGAGGAGCGGGCCGGCCTGCTCCTCGCCGCGGGCGCGACGACGGAGGCCATCGCCCATGCCAGCGACCTCGCAGCGGAGCACCCCCTGCGCGAACGGCCCGTCGAGGTGCTCATGCGCGGCCTGCACACCGCGGGCCGGACCGCGGACGCCCTCGGCGCCTACCGCGCCCACCGCGGGCACGTCGCCTCCGAGCTCGGGATCGATCCGACGGCGGCGCTGCGCGACCTCGAGGCGCGCATCCTGCGCGACGACCCCGAGCCGCCGCGGCAACGCTCGGTCGGTCCGCCGACCCCGACGACGGCGGCCTCGCCGCCGGAACCGGCTCTGCCCTGGCGCCCCTCGGCGCTGAGCGGGCGCGCGGACGAGCTGCGGATGATCACGGAGGCGGTGACGACCCGGCGGCTGGTGACGATCGTCGGGCCGGGCGGGGTCGGCAAGACCCGCCTCGCGCTCGAGGTCGCGCACCGCCTGGCCGAGCGCGGCACGGTCTGGTGGGCCGACCTGACCGCTGTCACCCCGCAGCGGCTGGTCGACGCCGTCGCCGACGCGACCTGGTCGGAGCTCCCGCCGACTGACCACGGTCCGAGGGCGCTGTGCGCCGCGCTGCGCCACCGGCGCGGAGTGCTGTTCCTGGACAACGCCGAGCACCTGCTCGACCCGCTCGCCGAGCTCGTGGAGCGCGTCCTCGTGTCAGCGCCCGGTGTCGTGGTGCTCGCGACGAGCCGGGAACGACTTGCGCTCGACGCCGAGAGCGTCCGGGTCTCGCGCCCCTACCGCTGCCGGGCGACGCGGACCGGTCCAACCC
Source organism: Actinomycetospora lutea (assembly GCF_028737205.1). Taxonomy (GTDB): domain Bacteria; phylum Actinomycetota; class Actinomycetes; order Mycobacteriales; family Pseudonocardiaceae; genus Actinomycetospora; species Actinomycetospora lutea. The sequence goes on from NZ_JAQZAL010000011.1 coordinate 22,828, forward strand.
CGCGGTCCGCCTGTTCCTCGAACGCGCCCCGGACCTGGACGCCGACACGCTCTCCGAAACGCAGGTCGCGCTCGTTGCCGAGCTGTGCCGGCGGCTCGACGGGCTGCCGCTGGCGATCGAGCTGGGCGCGGCGCGGGCCCGGACCCTGGGACTGGACGGCCTCGCCGGACGGCTGCGTGAGCGGCTCGACCTCCTCGCCGGGGGACGCCGAACCGGAGCCGCGCGCCACCGTACGCTGCGCGCCGTCGTGGACTGGTCCCATGAGCAGCTCACCCCCGAGGACGCGCGGCTGTTCCGCCGGTTGGCGGTGTTCCCGGGCGCGTTCTCCCTCGAGCAGGTCGAGGCCGTCGGCGTGGACGGGCCAACGCCATCGGCCGCGGTCACCGGCGCCGTCGCCGGCGTCGCCCGCCTGGTGGAGCAGTCCCTGGTCCAGGCCGGCGACGGGCGGTTCTGGCTCCTCGAGACACTGCGAACCTATGCGCAGGAAAGGCTTGCCGCCGCGGGGGAAGATCGGGACATCCGCGGGGGCACGCTCACGACACGGCCGCTCGGCTCGCCGCGCTCGCCCGCGCGATGTGGACCCCCGCCGAGCCGGCGGCCGTCGCGGCGACGGACCAGCTGATCGCCGACCTGCAGGCCGCCTGGGACCACGCCGTCGAGCACGACCGAGCCCTCGCCGTCCGGCTGGCCGGGGACGTCTACGACTACGCGTACGGCCGCCAGCGCCTCGACCTGCTGGCGTGGGGACTCCACGTCGCCGCGTGGGACGTCGCCCACCCACGCCGACCGCGCGCCCTGGCCGCGGCCAGCGCCGCGGCATGGGCGGCCGGCCGGCTGGCCGAGGCCGACGAGCACGCGGCGGCCGGAGTCGCCGCCCGCCGAGCCGGACCCGCCCGCGGGCGCTCGCGCCCTCACTCAGCGCGGCAACGTCGCCATGTTCCAGGGCCGCATCCAGGACGCGCTCGACTACTTCCGTGCGGGCGGCGAGCTGCACCGCGCGGCCGGAGAGGAGGGCCGCGCCCTCGCCGACGAGGTCTCGGTGGCCCAGACCCTGGTCTACGCCGGCCGCGCCGCCGAAGCGCGGGAACTCCTGAACGGCATTCTCGCCCGGAGCTCGCGCGCCACGAGCCCGAGCCTGCTGTCCTGGTCGCACTACATCCTCGGGGAGGCGTTCACCGACACCGACGTCGAGCGCGCACTCGCCGCGTACACGACCGCCATCGCGCACGCCGGCGAGGCCGACTGCCGCCTGTTCGAGACCCTCGCCCGAGGGTCCTCGGTCGCCCTGGCGTGCCGCAGCGGCGCGCCGGCGGCGACGCTCGACCGGTTCGACCGGTTGTTCGCGCAGCAGGACCAGGTCGGCAACGAACTCGTCGAGCTCTGGCTGTTGCGGTTCCTCGTCGTGCTCCTCGAACGGCTCGACGCCGTCGACGACGCGATGGTGCTGGCTGGAGCGCTCCTGACCGTGCAGGACCGGTACCCGAGCTTCGGGCCCTACGCCTCCCCGGTCGAGTCGGCTGTAGAGCGCCTCCGGGCACGGCATGGCGCAGCAGCGACCGACGAGGCGCTGCGCCGAGGTGCCCGCCTCACCCCGAGGGACACCGTCGCACACGCTCGCCGCGCCATCCGCGCCGCGCGCAGCGCCATCCCGCACTGACTCCGGGCCCTGCACCGCGACGACAGCACGCATCGGCGACCGATAAGGCTGGAACGGCGGGAAGTGCTCATTCCGATCACTTCGCGACCGGGCCGGGACGGGTGGCGTGACCGTCACCCGCCCCGGTCCGGGTCACCGAGCCGGCTCTCGCCACATTGCCCAGAGCGACGGACCGCCGGCGACCGCGAGCTCGCCGGTCACTCGGAACCCGTGGCGCTCGTAGAGCCGGAGATTCTCCCGGCTGGTGGCCTCCAGGTAGGTCGGCACTCCGTCGCGGTCTCCCCGATCCAGTACGGCGCGCAGCATCGCGCTCCCGTGCCCTCGGCCCTGCTGGTCGGGCACGACGCCCAGGAGCCACAGGTAGTCGTGGTCAGTGTGGTGGGGGTGGTTCTCGTCGAGCAGGGCGATGACGTCCTCCCAGCGACTGGCGTCCGGGCCGGCGAGCTCCGCGCAACGGCTGACGAACCGCTGTCCGGCGGTCTCGTCCATCGGCTCCACGCCGGCCGGTGACCAGAGGGCCCCGCCGGCGACGCCGCCGTTGTCGTCCTCGCCGACGCACCAGATGTCGTCGTGAGGACGGAAGATGTCGACGGCGAGGTCGAAGAATGTCGGGAGAATGCGTCGTCGCTGGTCCTCGTCCGGGGTCAGCCATCCGAACACCGGGTCGGCGTGGAACGCGGCTGCCAAAGCGGTCGCGACCGCCGTGTGGTCGCGGGGGCGGGCCTTCCGGGCGGTCGTGTCAACGGTCGTGGTCGTCGTGCTCATGTCCTTCTCCTCACGGGTTGTGACCCCCGGTGTGGGTGGTCGAGGAAAGGTTGAGCCGGCCGCCTGACCGTGGAGTGCCGTTCCGCTGACACCGTCTGTCGTGCGACCCTCGGATCCGGAGGAACCGGCCATGCAGTTCCGCGTGCTGGGCCCGTTGGAGGTCCTCACCGAGGCCGGCCCCGTCGTGCCCGGGGGACCGCGCTCCCGGGCGTTGCTCACGGCGTTGCTGCTCACTCCGGGTGAGCTCGTGTCCACCGCTCGACTGGTGGAGGCAGTCTGGGGGGACGCAGAGCCGGCCGACCCGGACAACGCGGTGCACCGGGTGGTCTCCCGGCTTCGGCGGGTGCTGGGCCCGGGTGCGGCGTCGGTGGTGACCCGACCACCGGGCTATCTGCTGCATGTCGACCGACGCGACATCGACGCGGAGGCCTTCGCCGAGGAGGTACGGGGTGCGGCGGCCCGGCTCGCCTCCGACCCGCACGGTGCGCTCGCCGTGCTCGACACGGCACTGATCCGGTGGCGGGGACCGGCGTACGGCGAGTTCGCCGACAGCTTCGCTCGCGCGGCGGCGACCCGGCTCGAGGACCTGAGGATCGTGGCGCGTGAGCACCACGTCGAGGCGCTGCTGCGCTCCGGGGCGGCGGCGACCGCAGCGGCGACCGCGACCGATCTCATCGCCGAGCACCCGCTTCGCGAACGGCCGGTCGAGCTGGCGGTCCGCGCGCTGGTCGGCGACGGTCGTGTGCCCGAGGCGCTGTCGGCGTATCGGCGGTACCGCGACCACGTCCGCGACGAGCTGGGGCTCGACCCGTCACCGGCGCTGCGCCACCTGCATGCAGGTGTCCTCCGCGCCGAGCTCCCGGACATCGCGCCCACCCGGGGGCCGGCCGCCGTGCCCGCTCCACGCCCGGCACCTGAGCGGTCCATCCCGAGCGTCGGCGTCCCGGTCCCTGCCCGTACCGGGCCCCGCCTCCCGCCCCGGCCGCCGACCGCACTTCTCGGCCGGGACGACGTGCTCACCCACCTCGGGGACGTCCTCACGGCGCGATCGCTCGTGACCATCGTCGGTCCGGGCGGTGTCGGCAAGACGCGCGTGGCCCTGGAGCTGGCGCACCGGGCGTCGGCGGCGGGTCGAGCGGTGTGGTGGGTCGATCTGGTCCCGGTCACCGAGGGCCGGCTCCTCGAGGCGGTCGCCACGGCAACGGGGGTGGAGCTCGGTGATGAGGACCCTGCCGAGGACCTCGCCCACGCTCTTGCCGCGCACCGCGGCGTGCTCGTCGTCGACAACGCCGAGCACCTGCTCGATGCGCTCGCCGCTCTGGTGGAGCGGGTCCTGATCCAGCAGCGCGGGCTGACGGTGCTCGCGACGAGCCGGGAGCGCCTGGGTGTGGACGAGGAGGCGGTGCAGGCGCTGCCTCCCCTCCTCGTGCCGACCGATGCCGACGAGGCGAACCCTGCGGTCCGGCTGTTCCTGGACCGGATGCCGACCAGGACCAGCGGCGCCCTCGACGCCGAGCAGATCGGCCTCGTTGCCCGGGTGTGCCGGGAGCTCGACGGCCTACCCCTCGCGATCGAGCTCGGTGCCGCCCGCGCGGACGCGCTCGGCCTCCCGTTGCTCCTCGAACGCCTCGGCGACCGGCTCGACCTGCTCGCCGGCGGCCGCCGGACCGCCGGGCAACGCCACCGCACCCTGCGCGCGGTGGTCGAGTGGTCCCACCAGCTGCTCACCGCCGAGGAGGCTGCGCTCTTCGCCCGCCTGGCGATCTTTCCCGGCTCCTTCGGGCTGGACCAGGTCGAGACGGTCTGCGCCGACGACCGGCTCCCCGAGCCGATGATCGCGCCGTTGCTGGCGCGGCTCGTCGAACAGTCCTTGGTCCGGCGGGTGCGAAACCGGTTCGGCCTCCTCGAGACCCTCCGCCTGCACGCCGGCGAGCGCCTCGAGGCAACGGGGGAGCACCGTCGGTGGGCGAGCCGGCATGCGCGCGACACCGCCCACCGGCTCGAGATACATGTGGCGGTGCTGTGGAGCGCGGACGAGCCCGGCGCGGTGCGCGCTCTGACCGAGCTGCTCGACGACTTGCACGCCGCCTGGTCCCACGCGTGCGGGCAGGACCGTCGACTCGCCGTCCGGATGGCGGCCGACATCCACGACTTCGCCTACGGACGTCAGCGCCTCGACCTGCTGCGTTGGGGACTCGTCGTGGCGGAGTGGGAGGGCGACCCTGCCGGGGCCGGCATCTCGGACGCGGCCCCCGACGATCTGGCCCGCGCGTTGGCCACGGCGGCCACGGTGGCCTGGTCCTCGGGTCGACGGGACGAGGCCGCGACGCTCGCGGCACGCGCGATCGAGCGGGCCGGCGGACCGTCGGCGCCCGCGGCGATGCAGGCTCGCCGGGTGGACGCGCATCTCGCGATGTTCAGCGGCCGCGCGGCCGAGGCAGCGGCGAGCTACCGCGAGCTCGCCACGTCGTCCCACGCTGCCGGAGACGACGTCCGAGCCATGGTCTTCGAGCTCTGCCGTGCCCAGGCACTGTGCTACGAGGGCCGGACCGACGAGGCCGCCGCTGTCATCGAGCGTCTCCGCGACACCGTGAGCGCGACCCACCACCCGACGACGCTTGCCTGGGCGGCGACCGTGGAGGGCATCGTGCTGGAGGGCACCGACCCGGACCGTGCGTTGGAGCGCTACGCGGCCGCCATCGAGCACGGCGCCGTTGCCGACTGCCGACTCTTCGTCACCCTCGCCCGGTCGGCGTCCGCGGCCCTGAGAGCCCGGACGACCCGTTCCACGGCCGCTCTGCCCGAGCTCGCCGACGCCCTCGACGCCTGGGCGCAGCTCAACAACGAGTTCATGCAGTGGTGGGTCCTGACCCACGTCGTCGCCGTACTCGCCGACGTCGGACGCGCCCGCGAGGCAGCGGCCCTCGGCGTCCTGGTCGCTGGGGCCGGGGACCGTCGGCCCCATGTCGGCGCCGAGGAGCGACGACTGAGCACTGTGATGGACCCAGCCGCCATGAGGCCGGACGCGGCGACAGCGTCAGCCGCGCGCGCCTCCGCGCTCACCGAGGCGGTGGCGCTCGCTCGGCGGGCACTCGAGAGCATCGGGGACGAGAGACGACGCGGAGGGCACAGCTCGGTCTCCTCGCCGGCACCGCGAGTCGATGCCCCGTTCTCGACCTCGGACCGGGGCCGATCTTGACGCGGACGTGGGTACCCGCGCACGGCCGGCGGGTCAGCTCGACGGTCATGCGCGACACCGACCAGGACCTCACCTCGGTGGTCGTGGTGCGCGCCGACGCGCCAACGCGCTCGATGGCCGGCCTGGCCGGCGGGACGGTCGCGCTGGGCGCCGTCGACTCCCCGCAGGCCGCGCTGATCCCGCTGTCGTTCCTGCGGGGCGAGGGGCTCGCCGACCTGACCGTGCGCCGCTTCGACGTCGGCGTCGGCGTCGGCCTGCACGGCGACCACATCGGTGGCGAGCGGGACGCCGCGAAGGCGCTGGTCGCGGCGCGAGGTGGACGCCGCCTGCATGATCGACGGCAACCACCTGCTGTTCGGGCAGGAGGGGACCCGGTGCCCGCCGACGTCGAGGCCGCGGTCGGGCAGGTGATGACCTGCACAGAGCCATGGACGACGGCCGGCGTCAGCGTCTCGCGCGGCTGGGGTTCCCGCCCGACGAGGCCGCCGAGCTCTCGGCCCTGCACACCCGCAACGTCATGTGACGCAACCGGTCGCGTCAGCCCGCCGGCGCCTCGAGGGCCTCCGCGGCGGCGGGGTCGAGGCCGTCCTGGAGGCGCCGCAGCAGCGACTCGAACTGCTCGGCGTCCGCCCCGAGCAGGTCGCGGAACTGCCCGCGCACGTCGGCGGTGACCTCGTCCCACTCGGCCAGCGCCCGGCGCCCGCGCGCGGACACGACGATGAGCACGCGGCGCCGGTCCTCCAGGTCGCGGCGGCGCAGCACGAGGTTCGCCGACACCATGCGGTCGACGAGCTTGCTGAGCTTGGGCGCCAGGAGCAGCACGTGGTCGGCGACGACGTTCATCGGACAACCGCCACGCTCGGCGAGCAGACGTAGGATCCGCCACTGGTCCAGACTGGAACCGCAGCCCCGCAGCGCCTCCTCCAGGCGCGCGGTGAGGGTGCGCTCGACGAGCGACAGGAGCCGGAGCGACTCCTCCCCGTCCCCGGTGGACCCTCCGGCAGTGGCTGGCACGGCGCCGATGGTAGCCAGGTCGCCGGTCCCGGCGGGCACGAGCACGGCCAGGTTGCCTCCACAAGCCCTACCGGACGCGAGCCAACTCGTACGATCGGAGTAGCTCCGCACCGGGGCGTGCTCGCTAGCGTCGAGCAATGGCCGAGTCGCTGGTTCCCCGCCCGGGAACGACGCGCACCCCCGGCGGACGCGACGTCCTGGACATGGCCCTCGTCGTCCCGCTGCAGGGGCCGGCCGGCATCTTCGGCCCCTCCTGCGAGAGCTGCGCGACGCTCGCGATGCAGGAGATCAACGCCGACGGCGGGGTGCTCGGGCGCGAGCTGAACCTGGTGCCGGTCGACGGCGGCCGCAGCCCCGCCGAGGTGGCCATCGAGGTGGACGCGCTGGTCAGCGCCGGTGCGGTGCAGGCCGTCACCGGGTGGCACATCTCCGCGGTCCGCGAGGCGGTCGCGCCGCGCATCCGCGGGCGCGTCCCCTACGCGTACACGGCGCTCTACGAGGGCGGCGAGCACCGGCCCGGCGTGTTCCTGACCGGCGAGACGCCCGACCTCCAGCTCGGCCCGACCCTCGACTGGTTCGCGCGCACCGCGGGCGTGCGGCGCTGGACGATCGTCGGCGACGACTACGTCTGGCCGCGCCGGTCGGCCGCCACCGCGGCGCGCTACCTGCGGCGCATGGGCGGGACGGTCTGCGACGAGATGTTCGTGCCGCTGGGGACGTCGGACTTCTCCTCGGTCCTGCGCCGCGTCGAGGCCAGCGGCTGCGAGGCCGTGCTGATGCTGCTCATCGGCGACGACGCCGTCGCGTTCAACCGCGCCTTCGCCGCGTCCGGGCTCGACCGCGACATCCTGCGCTTCAGCTCGCTGATCGAGGAGAACGTCCTGCTCGCCTCCGGGTCGGAGAGCACGCGCGGTCTGATGACGTCGGCGGGCTACTTCGAGGACCTCGCGACGAGCTCCGGGCTCGAGTTCGCGGCCACCTACTTCCGCGAGTTCGGCGACGAGGCGCCGGTGCTCAACAGCCTCGGCGAGTCCTGCTACGAGGGCGTCCGGCTGCTCACCGAGCTGATGCGCCGCGCCGGCTCCATGGACGTGCCGGCGATGATGTCGGTGGCCGACGGGCTGGCGTACGAGAGCCCACGGGGCACCGTCGAGCTGCGCGACCGCCATCTGCACCAGCAGGTCTTCCTGGCCGTCGCGGACGGGCTGACCTGGGACGTCGTCCAGCAGCTGTGACCGTGAGTCGTCGGCGCGCGACCGCCCGCGACGGCCGTTGACACCCTCGTCGCGCGCTGGCTAACTTTCCGGGGAAAACATTTCGCGATTGCCATATCTCCTCGGCGACACCACGGCGAAGGGAATCCACCCGCATGCCCCTGTACGCGTACCGGTGCGACGAGGACGGCCCCGTCGAGGTCATGCGACCCATGGGCGCCGCCCCGCCGACGGTGTCCTGCCCGGCCTGCGGCGCCGACGCCACCCGCGTGATCACCGCTCCCCGCCTGCGCGGCGACGGCGCCCGCATCGCGGCCATCGACCGTGCCGAGGCCTCCCGCACCGAGCCGACCGTGGTGTCCGCGCCGCCGCCCCGGGCCGTCGGTCCGCGCCCGGCGCCGCGCCTCGATCCGCGGACCGCGGCCCTGCCCCGGCCCTAGACCGACTCCCTCTCCCCCGCCCGCACGGTCGCCGACGACCGCGCGGGTGCTCCGACCTGCCCTCTTCCAGGAAGGGAACTGCCATGCCGCATCTCCGAGGGGCGCCGCCCCGTGGCTAGCGTCGGCCTGCTCTTCGTGGGCGCCGTGCTCTTCATCAACGGCGTCATGTTGCTGGGGTGGATCGACGCCCGGTCCGCCGCACCGATGAACTTCTTCGTCGGCGGACTGCAGATCATCACGCCGCTGTACCTGATCTTCACCGCGGGCGGCGACGCCGACGTCATCCTCGCGGCGTCCGGCCTGTTCCTGTTCTCGTTCACCTATCTCTACGTCGCGGTGAACCTGACCTGGGACCTGGACGGCACCGGGCTCGGCTACTTCTGCCTGTTCGTGGCCATCACCGCGGTGGTGTTCTCGGCGCTGAACTTCACCCGCTTCGCCGACCCGGCCTTCGGCGTCATCTGGCTGTACTGGGCGTTCCTCTGGTCCCTGTTCTTCGTGCTCCTGGGACGCAAGCGCGACGGGATCGGGCGCTACACGGGAGCGGTGTGCGCCATCCAGGGCTGGGTCACCGCCTGGATCCCCGCGTTCCTGCTGCTCACCGGCGTCTACACGGAGATCGGCGTCCCGCTCGCGATCGGGCTCGCGATCTTCGGCGTGGTCGTCTTCGCGGCCCTGATCCCGTGGGCGCGCCGCTCGCGGGCCCCCGCGACGCCCGCCCCCGCCGGCGAGCACGCCGTCGCCTGACCCGTCCCGAACCCCTCACGAGGAGAGAAACGATGCCGAAGAAGATCTTCCCGCTCGACAGCAACAAGAAGTTCACCGACCAGGAGATCGTCGGCCACAACCGCTGGCACCCCGACGTCCCCGCCCAGGTGCACGTCAAGCCCGGCGACGTGTTCCGCGTCGACTGCCGGGAGTGGTTCGACGGCGCGATCCACAACGACGACTCCGCCGACGACATCCTCAACGCGCCGCTCAACAGCGTCCACGTGCTCTCCGGCCCGATCGCCGTCGAGGGCGCCCAGCCCGGCGACCTGCTCATCGTCGACATCCTCGACGTCGGCCCGATCCCGCAGGAGGACTCCGGGCCGCTGGCCGGACAGGGCTGGGGCTACACCGGCGTCTTCGCGAAGCGCAACGGCGGCGGCTTCCTCACCGACCAGTTCCCCGACGCCTACAAGGTGATCTGGGACTTCCGCGGCGGGCAGGCCACGTCGCGCCACATCCCCGGGGTCTCCTTCACCGGCATCGTGCACCCCGGCCTCATGGGCACCGCGCCGTCGCACGACCTGCTGCGCAAGTGGAACGCCCGCGAGCAGGCGCTGATCGACACCAACCCGACGGCCGTGCCGCCGCTCGCCCTGCCGCCCCAGCCCGACTCGGCGATCCTGGGCTCGCTGTCCGGCGACGACTTCGAGCGCGCCCGCAACGAGGCCGCCCGCACCGCGCCGCCGCGCGAGAACGGCGGCAACCAGGACATCAAGAACTTCACCAAGGGCAGCCGCGTCTTCTACCCGGTGTTCGTCGACGGCGCGAACCTCTCCATGGGCGACCTGCACTTCTCCCAGGGCGACGGCGAGATCACGTTCTGCGGCGCCATCGAGATGGGCGGGTTCATGGACCTGCACGTCGATCTGATCAAGGGCGGCATGCAGACCTACGGCGTGTCCGAGAACGCGATCTTCATCCCGGGCAACACCGACCCGCAGTACAGCGAGTGGATCGCCTTCTCGGGGACGTCGGTGACCCTCGACGGCGAGCAGCGCTACCTCGACTCCCACCTGTCCTACCAGCGGGCCTGCCTGCACGCGATCGACTACCTGACGACGTTCGGCTGGTCCGACATCCAGGCCTACATGATCCTGGGCGCCGCCCCGATCGAGGGCCGCCTCTCCGGTGTCGTCGACATCCCGAACTCGTGCTCGACGGTCTACCTCCCGACCGGGATCTTCGACATCGACGTCAAGCCCGGGAAGAACGGGCCGGCGCGGATCGACCCCGGGATGGGGGTCCCGAAGGCCGACGCCTGACCTCTCCCGACGATCCGGGCGGGCGGGCCACGCGCAGCGCGCGGTCCGTCCGCCCGGTCACATCGCCGGTCACATCGCCGGTCACATCGCCTGGCGCGTCGTGGCCCGACCGTGACCCGGCGCAGCGCCGAACGGCCCTACCTCCGGCTCCCGGGCAGGACAAGACTCGGTCCCGGACACCGCGGCGGCGCATCGAGGGAGGGGCACATGACGCGGGGGGAGAACGGCGCGGCCGGAGAACAGGGCGCCCCGAGCCGGGGCGAGCGGCGGATCCCGTGGTGGGGCGTCGGCTTCGACGTCGTGCGCCGCGGCTACGACCGCGTGCAGGTGGAGGAGGCGCTCGACCGGGCGCAGGCCGACCTCGAGGTGATGACCGCCGACCGGGACGCCATGGTGCGGGCCGAGGAGCAGGTGCGCGCCGAGCTGCGCACGACGCAGGCCGACGTCGACCGGCTCGTGAGCGCGCCGCTCGCCGTCGACGGGCTCTCGGCCCGGCTGCAGCACCTGCTGCGGCTCGCCCAGGAGGAGGCCACGGCGATCCGGGCGACCGCGGCCGACGACGCCGGCGCGGTCGCCGAGCGGGCGCGCGGCCGGGCCCACGCGACCGTGGCCGACGCCGAGGAGCGCGCCGCCGCGCTCCTCGACGAGGCGGCGAGCCGGGCGCACGCGCGCCTCGAGGAGGCCGCCGAGCGGGCCGCGGCCATCGTGCTCGGCGCCCAGAAGGAGGCCCGGGCGATGCGGATCGAGGCCGAGCGCGCCCGCGACGAACACGACCGCCACCGCGTGGAGTCCGACGCCGAGCAGCGCGACCTGGTCGAGCGCACGCGCGCCGAGATCGAGCGGCGCGAGCAGGAGTCGGCCGCCGACCGTCGCCGGCTCGACGAGGAGGCCGCGGACGCCCGCCGGCGCCGGACCGAACAGGTCGAGGCGGCGCTGGCCGCGCGGCAGGACGAGGTGTCCGCGGCCCTGGCCGACGCCGAGGAGCGCCGTCGCGCCGCCGAGGAACGCGCCCGCACCGTCACCTCCGAGGCCGAGGCCCGGCGCGACGCGGCCGCCCGCGCGGTGGCCGAGCTCGAGGAACGCCGGCACCGGACGCTGATCCAGCTCGGCGAGCTGCGCCGGACCCTCGACCTCCCGGCCGTGGGTGAGCTCGCCGGACCGGTGCTCGTCGGCACGAACGGCGAGGCCCCGCACGACACCGGGGCGGCGTAGGGCCCGTGGCACCCACCGCCGCCGACGCCGCCCGCCTCCGGGGGGAGAACGTCCGGGTCCCGCGCGCGGAGTTCCTGGCGGTCTGGGACGCGGCGGGCCGGCGCGAGGCGGACGGCTACACCGAGGCCGTGGCGCAGACCTGCCGGTGGCTGGCCGCGGTCCCGATGCGCACGGCGCTCTGCGGCGGGCAGGCGCGGTCGCCGGTGACGCTGCGGGCGTGCGTCGCGCAGCCGGCGACGATCGAGGCCGAGTGGCGGGCCGCGCAGGACCGCGACCGGTTCCTCCCCGACCTCGCGGCGCGTCCGGGCTGGTGCGAGGGCGTCCGGGCGACGCTGGCGTGGGCCTGGGACCGGTCGGGCCCGCCGCCCCTGGAGGTCGCGCCGGGCTGAGCGCCGTCAGCGCACCGCCGGGTCGATCGCGACCGGCTCGCGGTGCGCCTCGTGGTGGTTGGCGTTCCGCGGCGTGGCGAGGACGGCGCGCGTGCGTTCGTCGAGGTCGGCCTCGGACAGCAGCCCGTTGCCGGCGAGGACCGTCTCCAGCGCGGTCAACCAGTGCTCGTAGTAGCTCCACGGCGCGGTCGCCTCGTCGGCACCGTCGGCCTCCCACTGCCGGATGGACGCGATGAGCGAGAGCTGGAACTCCGACCACTCGTACTGGCCCGCGTGATACGCCGCGACCGCGAGGGCGAAGGCGCGCAACTCCCACGGCTCGCGGAACGAGGCCTGACCGTCGCCGCCCGGTGTGCCCGCGATCAGCGACTCGACGCGCCGGCGGGCCTCGCCCAGCTCGGTCTCGTCCCGGACGGGCGAGGCGGGCGAGCTCACGCGGGCGCCTTCGTCGCCCCGACCCCGATCATCGAGTCGCGGGTCACCAGCGCGGCGAGCTCGTCCTCGGACAGGCGGTCGCTGCCGGCGGGGCGCTGCGGGAGCACCCAGTAGCGCAGCTCCGAGCTGGAGTCCCACACGCGGATCTCCACCGACTCGGGCACGTCGTAGCCGAACTCCTCGCGCAGCACCTTCCGCGGCGCCCGCACGAGGCTCGCCCGGTACTGCTCACGAGCTGGTGCACGACGCGCGGCACTTCCTCGGCTTCCCCTGCCACTGACGCGGCACCCCGGGCCCGGCTCACGGCGCGTCGAGGTCGAGCAGGTACTTCTTGATCTCCGCCTTGAGCACCTTGCCGACCTTGGAGCGCGGCAGGTCCTCCCAGATCTCCACCTGCTTGGGCGTCTTCACGCTGCCGAGGCGCGCCTTGACGAACGCCGTGAGCTCGGCGGGGTCCAGCGAGGTGCCGGGGCGCAGCGTGAGCACGGCGGTCAGCCGCTCGCCCCACTTGTCGTCGGGCAGCCCGATCACCGCGCTGTCGGCCACGGCGGGGTGCGCCATGAGCGCCTGCTCGACCTCGGTCGAGTAGACGTTGAACCCGCCGGTGATGACCATGTCCTTGGCGCGGTCGACGATGTAGAGGAAGCGGTCCTCGTCGAGGTAGCCGATGTCGCCGGTGTGGTGCCAGCCGTACCGCGACGCCTCCGCCGTGGCCGCCGCGTCGTCCAGGTAGCCCCGCATCACCAGCGAACCGCGGACGACGATCTCCCCGCGCTCGCCGGGCGGGAGCAGCCGGCCGTCCTCGGACATGATCGCGACCGTGACCAGCGGCGAGGGCCTCCCGGCCGACGAGAGCCGGGTGCGGGCGATCGACCCGTCGGGCTCGAAGTGGTCGACGGGCGCCATCGTCGAGATCATCATCGGCGCCTCGGTCTGCCCGAAGAGCTGGGCCATCACCGGCCCGATTCTCGTCAGCGCCTCCTCGAGCCGGGCCACCGACATCGGCGCGGCCCCGTACCAGAAGCACTGCAGCGAGGACAGGTCGCGCTCGGGCAGCGAGGGGTGGTCGAGCACCATGTAGATCAGCGTCGGGGGCAGGAACGTGTGGGTGACGCGGTGGCGCTCGACGTGGTCGAGGAACCCGCCGACGTCGGGCGCGCGCATGATCACGATCTCGCCTCCCCGGCACAGCACCGGGAAGCACAGCACCCCGGCGGCGTGGGTGAGCGGGGCCAGCGCCAGGTAGGTCGGCGGCGCGCCGCGCTCGGGCCACGGGTAGCTCATCAGCGTCAGCGCGGTCATCGACTCGATGGTCGTGCCCGTGAGCATCACGCCCTTCGGCCTCCCGGTCGTCCCGCCGGTGCCGACGACCAGGGCGAGGTCGTCGCCGCTGTCGCGGTCGACCGGCTCGGGACCCCCGGCCGCCAGGAAGTCCCCGAGACGGCGCGCCCCGGGGACGTCGCCGTCCAGACAGACCAGCGTGCGCAGACGTGGGAGGTCACCGCGGATCGTGTCCACGAGGGGCGCGAACGAGGCCTGGAAGAAGAGCACCGAGCAGCCGAACAGGTCGAGCAGCTCGCGGTTCTCCGCCGCCTCGTTGCGCGGGTTGACCGGGCACCACACCGCCCCGGCGCGGCTGATCCCGAAGACGCAGGTGAACGCGGTGGGGTCGTTGGCCGAGAGGATCGCGATCCTGTCGCCGGGGGCGGTGCCGTCGGCCACCAGGGCCGCGGCGATGCGGCCGCTGAGGTGCTGGACCTCGGCGTAGGTCGCGGTCTCGCCCTCGCAGACCAGGCAGGGGGCGCCGGGGTCGAGCGACGCCCCCTTGTCCAGGTGGTCGACCAGGCGCATCCCGGTCACATGCCCATGCCGCCGTCGACCGGCAGGCCGGCGCCGTTGACGAACCGGGAGGCGTCCGAGGCCAGGAACACCACGGCGTCGGCGATGTCGGAGACCTCGCCGAGGCGCCCCGAGGGCGTCAGCTCGACGACGGCGCCGACGGCGGCGTCCGGGCTCTCGAAGAGCCCCAGGCCCGCCGTCTCGACGGCCAGCTTCTGGCCCATCGCGGTGGGCACCAGGCCCGGGTAGACACAGTTGACCCGCACGCCGTAACCGAGCTTGCCGGACTCCATCGCCGCGACCCGGGTGAGGCGGTCGACGCCGGACTTGGTGGCCGAGTAGCCGCCGATCGACGGGAACGCGATGGTGGCGGCGACCGAGGCGACGTTGATGATCGCGCCGCCCTGCCCGGCCGGGCCGCCCGGGCGCATCGCGCGGAAGGCGTGCTTGATGCCCAGCATCGTGCCCAGCAGGTTGACCTCGAGCATGCGGCGCACGTCGTCGGGCTCGGTGTCGGCCAGCAGCTGGGTGACCTCGAGCCCGGCGTTGTTGATCACCACGTCGAGCCCGCCGAGCTCGCCGACGGTCTGCGCGACCGCCGACTCCCACTGCGCGTCGTCGGTGACGTCGAGCGCGACGAACCGGGCGGTGTGGCCGTCGGCGGCCAGCGCGGCCGCGGCCTTCTCCCCCACGTCCTCCGCGACGTCGGCCAGCATCACCGCCGCCCCCGCACCGGTCAGCGCCCGGGCCATGCCCTCGCCGAGGCCCTGGGCCCCGCCCGTGATCAGCACCCGGCGGCCCGTCAGGTCGAACGCGCTCATGGGACTCCCCACATCGTCGTGTCGGTGGTGTCGTGTCGGTGGTGTGGATCACACGCTAGGGAGGGCGCCGAACGACCGTCAAGGACGTCTTCGGACGACCGTCCAACGAAAGCTGGACGAGCGTCCGACACCGCGCGTTAGGCTGCCCGGGACGTGCTCCGCCCCGGGAGGACCCACCGTGACCAGCACCGACGCCGGCGACCGGCTCGCGCGACGGCGGGTGGACAAGTTCGAGGAGCGCCGCCGCGCGCTCGCCGACGCCGCGCTGCAGACCCTCGCCGAGCGCGGGTACGCGCGGACGAGCCTGCGGGACATCGCCCAGTGCTCCGGCTCCAGCCTGGGCGTCCTGCACTACTACTTCCGCGACAAGGTCGAGCTGATCACCTACTGCGTGCGCCGCTACAAGGCGCAGTGCGTCGAGCGCTACGACGCGATCGCCGCGCACGCCACCGACGCCGAGGCGCTGCTGCACGACGCCGGCGAGGGACTCGCCGCCACGCTCGAGCAGGACGCGCTGCTGCACCGGCTCTGGTACGACCTGCGGTCCCAGGCGCTGTTCGAGGAGTCGTTCCGGCTCGACGTCGCCGACATCGACGCGAGCCTCGAGCGCATGATCTGGCGGATCGTCACCGCGTCGGCGGAGCTCGCCGGCCGCGCGCCCCGCTGCACCAGCGGCCTCGCCTACGCCGCCTTCGACGGGCTGTTCCAGCAGAGCCTGCTGCGCCACCTCTCCGGCGACGCCGATGCCCTCGACGACCTGCGGGCCGGCACGCGGGCGCTGCTCACGCGCCTGGTCTGACGGGTCGGCACCCCCCGCTGCGGGGGCACACCCGATCGCCGCGGCGGCCCCGCCCGCCCAGGCTCGGGGCCGACACACCGGACCGGAGAGGACGCCGCGATGCTGGACCAGGACCTGGCGCGCGAGCTCGACGCGTGGCTCACGGCACACCCCGCCGACGGTCTCGCCCTCGCCCGCCTCGTGACCCGCCGGATCCGCCGGGCCGGCCGTCACGACCTGCCGACCCCGATCCTCGAGGCGCTCGCCGCGATCGCCGCGCGCCACCGCGGGCGGGACCCGTACCTCGACGACTACCTCGACGCCGTGCTCACCCCGCACGAGCTCGCGCTGCCCCTGCTCGGGCGCGTCGGCGACGGGGCCGGGCTCGACCCCGAGCACCTCGCGGCGCTGCTGCTCGCCGACGTCGTCCGCCACGAGCGCCGGCACCCCGACCCCGTCGACCCCGCCGCGGGCCGTCGGCGCGCGCGGCGGGCGGCGCGCTTCGTGTGGACGGTCGACCTCTCCCTCGACGCCGACGAGGCACCTCCGGACGTGCCCGCCCTCGCCTGGCTCGAGCACACCGTGCTGCCCACCTCCGCGCGCCGCGACGAGCACCTCGTCGTGCGCGCCCGGCAGGCGCAGCACCTCGTCGCCGCGCGGCCGCCGCTGGTGGACCTGCTCCACCACCTCGCGGGCGGGGCGGCCGTCACCGATCTCGCCGCGCACCGCGCGCGGCGCTCCGCCCGGGCCCGCGCGGACGTCGCGGCCTGATCCCCGCGCTCAGGCCCGCGCCCGTGCCCGCTCGCCCCCGCCGCGGCGCGGGCGCGGGGCCGAGGGGCGGGCGAGGGGCACCCGGGCCACCGCCGACGTCCCGCGCCCGGGCCCGCTGACGAGCTCGAGGCGGCCGCCGCGGTCGGCGAGCACGCCCCGGACCAGCAGGAGCCCGACGTGCCCCGCCGCGGGCGGGGCGTGGGCGTCGAACCCGTCGCCGTCGTCGGTGACGCGCAGCGCGACCCGGCCGCCGGGCTCCACCGCGACCGAGACCTCGATGCTCGACGCCCCGGCGTGGCGGACCGCGTTGCGCATCAGCTCGTGGGCCACGCGGTAGAGCGTGAGCTCGAGGTCGTCGGGCAGGGGGCCGTCGAGCGAGGTCTCGACGCGGATGGTCCCCGAGGTCGGCGACGACAGACGCTCCGCGAGCCCCTCCAGGGCCCCGGCGAGCCCACCCGGCGCGACGCTCGGCGGGACGAGGTCGTCCAGCAGGCCCCGGAGCTGCCGCATCTCGTCGGTGAGGAGGGCATGGGCCTCGCCCAGCACGGAGGCGGAGGCCGCCGAGCGCAGCCCGCCCTCGTCCCGGACGACCTCGAGGAGCAGGCCGACGCCGGCGAGGTCCGGGAGCACGCCGTCGTGGAGGCGCTGGGCGATCTCCCGGCGGGCGGTCTCGGCGGCCGCCAGCGCGTAGTCGCGGGCCGCCCGCTGCTCGGCCCGGGCGCGCTCGGAGCGTCGCGCCAGCGAGACCGACACCGGCAGCGTCGCGACCGCGAGCAGCAGCAGACCCGCCGCCGCCACCGCCGCGACGGGCACCGCGGTGGTGCGCACGGCGGCGGCCTCGTCGACCCGGATGTAGAGCTCGAGCCAGGTCTCCGCGCCCCGCGCGTCGCGGAAGGTCGAGAAGACCTCGAGCAGCGTGCTCGAGTGCGCGAACTCGTAGCGGTGCTCCGGGTCGTCGGGGACCTCCTGCACGAGCGATCCCCCGGTGCCGAGCGGCCCCATCGCCGCCGGGTCGTAGCGCGTGGTCTCCCCCTCGACCCGCGGCTCGTCGGAGTACACGATGCGGGCGACGCCGTCGCGCGGCGACCAGATCTTGACCCGCGACATCATCCCGCCGGCGAGGAACGGGCCGACGGCCGCGTCGAGCTCCCGGCGCGTGTCCTCGTCGACGGGGGCCGAGAGGTCGTGCCGCGACACCGCGACGCCGACGGCCCTCCCGACCTGGCGGGCGGTGTTCTCGGCGGTCCGGTGGGCGTCCTGGCGGGCGAAGAGGGCGACGCCGGAGGTGATCGACACGACGGCGACCAGCACCACGACGACCGTGACCACGCCGTGGCGCAGCAGCGCCCGCCGCAGCTCCCTGCCCTCGGCCGGCACGGCTCAGTACCGCGAGCCGACGCTGATGAGCCCCCGACGGTGCGCGGCGACGACCGCCTCGAGCTGGCTGTGGGCGTCCAGCTTGGCCATCAGGGTCTTGACGTGCCCGCGCACGGTGTGCAGCGAGAGCTTCAGCTCGGTGGCGATGCGCGCGGGCTCGCGACCCTGCCCCAGCAGGCGCAGCACGTCGCACTCCCGCGGCGTCAGCTCGACCCGTCCGGGCGGGACCGCCGCGTCGACCACCGGGGCGGCGGGCACCGGGGCGCGGAGCGCGGCGAGGACGCGGTCGAGCGTGCCCTCCTTCGCCAGGAAGGCCGCCGCGCCGGCCGCGACCGCGCGCTCGGCGAGATCGCAGCGCGCGTGGGCCGTGAGGACGATCGTGCGGGTCGCGGGGCGGAGCTCCCGGAGCGCGGCCACCACGTCGAGCCCCGACCCGTCGGGGAGGTCGAGGTCGACGATCGCGGCGTCGAGCGCGGTGCGCCGGGCGTGCGCGAGGGCCTCGCCGACCGAGTGCGCGACCACCACCGCGGCGACGTCGCGCTGGCGCTCCAGGCTGGCGCGCAGGGCGTCGGTGAAGACGCGGTGGTCGTCGACGACGAGCACCACCGTCGCGGGCGCGGCGGAGCCGTCGACGGCGACCGGGTCCGCGCTGCTCACCCCCTCATCCTAGGGAGAGGGGACCGCCGTTCCGAAGGGTAGGCTCACCTCCGCCCGGCGGGGCTCACGCGTCGTAGGCGGTGACCGCGCCGCGCACCGTCACGGTGACGTCGTCCCCGGGCGCGACGGCCGCGTCGCCCGGCAGCCGGGCGGTGACGATCTCGGTCCCGGGCGCCGCGTCCCCGAGGTCCAGCTCGACGGACGCGTCCGGCCCGCGGAAGTCCCGCGAGCGCACCCGCGCGCGGACACCCCCGTCGCCCGCCCCGACGACGATCTGTTCCGGGCGCACGAGCACCCGCACCGGCCCGGCGGCGCCCCGGCGCCCCTGCCGATCGGGCCGCACCGCGAGCACGCCGAGGGCGCAGGACACCGAGCCCGCGCCGTCCCGACGCCCGTCGAGCAGCACGGCGTCGCCGACGAGGGCGCCCACTCCCGGGTCGACGGGGTCGCGGTAGATCGCACCGGGGGCGTCGATCTGCGCGACGACCCCGTCGCGCATCACCGCGACCTGGTCGGCGAGCGCGAGCGCCTCGCCCCGATCGTGGGTGACGAGCAGCGCGGTCGCGCCGGCGGCGGCGAGCGCCTTGACCACCGCGCGCTGGGTGTCGGCGCGCAGACCAGCGTCGAGCGAGGAGAACGGCTCGTCGAGCAGGACGACCGCGGGCTCGGGGGCGAGCGCCCGGGCGAGGGCCACCCGCTGCTGCTGGCCGCCGGAGAGCTCGTGCGGATGGCGCCGGGCCAGGGACGGTTCGAGGTCGACGCCCTCGAGGAGCGCGGCGACCCGGGCGCCACCGCGACGACGCTCGCGCCACGGCAGGCCGAACAGGACGTTGGCGGCGACGGTGAGGTGCGGGAAGAGCGAGCCCTCCTGGGTGAGGTAGCCGATGCCGCGCCGCTCGGGCGGGAGCGCCCGGTCCGGGCCCGCGACCGGGCGCCCGTGCAGCGTCACCGTGCCCGCGTCGAGACGCTCGAAGCCCGCGACGATGCGCAGGAGGGTCGTCTTCCCGCAGCCGGACCGGCCGAGCACCGCCGTCAGCGTGCCCGCGGGGGCGGTGAGCGAGACGCCGCGCAGCACGGGGGTCGCGCCGAAGGCCTTCGCGACCCCGTCGACCACCACGCCCGTCACGGGCCGGCCCCGGCGTGCACCTGGCGGGTCAGCAGGAACGCCGCGGGCACCGAGATGACGATCATCGTGAGTGCGTACGGGGCCGCCGCGCCGTAGGAGACGGCGGCCGCCGGGCCCCAGAACTCCGTCGCGAGCGTCGCCGTGCCGGTCGGGGCCAGCAGCAGCGTCGCGGTGAGCTCGGTGGAGACGGCGAGGAACACCAGGGCCGCGCCCGCGCCCGCGCCGCGCGCGAGCAGCGGAACGGTGACCCGGGCCAGCACGGCGCCGGGCCGCGACCCGAGCCCGTGCGCGGCCTCTTCGAGCTCCGGGGGCACCCGCAGCAGCGCGGCGCGGAGGTTCACCAGCGCCAGCGGCATGAACAGGATCGCGTAGGCCGTGATGAGCAGCGGCGTGGTCTGGTAGAGCCCGGGCACGACCCGGATCGCCACGATCACGAGCGCCAGCGCGACCACGATCCCGGGCAGCGCGTTGCCGAGATGGGTGGTGCGCTCGACCAGCCGCGAGAACCGGCCGGGCCGGCGGATCGCGAGCCACGCGACGGGCAGCGTCAACGCCGTCGTCACCGCCGCGGCGACCAGGCCGAGCCCGATCGAGGTGGCCGTCGCGATCGCGAGCGCCGCCGGGTCGATCGTGGTGGAGCTCCCGGTGATCATCCAGCGCGCGACGCTCACCAGCGGCACCCCGAGCGCGGCGGCCACGAGCAGGCCCACGGCGACCAGCGCGGGCGCCCGCGCCGCGCCGAGGGACGTCCGGGCCCGGCGCCGGGCCGCGCCGGCGCCGACCCGCGCCTGGCGCGCCCGCCCCGCCAGCGCGACGTCCGCGGTCAGCAGGACCAGGCACAGCACGACCAGGACGCTCGCGAGCATGGCGGCGGCCGGCCCGGCGAAGGTCGATTGAAACTGGTCGTAGATCGCGGTGGTGAAGGTCGGGTAGCGCAGCAGGGCCAGCGCCCCGAACTCGGCGAGCAGGTGCAGCCCGACGAGCAGCGCTCCGCCGACGATCGCCGGGCGCAGGGCGGGCAGGACGACGCGCACCGCCGCCGCGCGGGGCGAGAGGCCGAGCGCGCGGGCGACGTCCTCGTGGTCGCGGTCCGACCCGCGCAGCACGGCGGCCACCGGGAGGTGCACGAACGGGAAGTACGACATCGTCGTCACGACGAGCGCCCCCACGAAGCCGTCCGCCCCGGGCAGGACCGAGACCCAGGCGTAGCTGTTGACGAACGCGGGGATCGCCAGCGGCGCGGCGAACAGGGCGCCCCACACCGGTGCCCCGGGCAGGTCGGTGCGCTCGGTGATCCACGCCGTCGCCGTGCCCAGGACGATGCACGCCGACGAGGTCGCGAGGACGAGCACCGTGGTGTTCACCAGGAGCTCGCCGACCCGCGGGCGCCACACGAGGTCGATCGCCGCGGCCGGCCCGACCACGACCACCGAGACGACGACGTAGCCGACCGGGACGAGCGCGAGGAGCGCGGCCAGCGACGCGACGACCACGCGCAGCGGGGCCGCCGCCGTCACAAGAGGCCGGCCTGCTGCATCATCCCGACGATCTTCGGACCGTTGAGGGTGCTGAGGTCGACGGGCGGCGGACGCAGCTCGGAGAACGGCTTGAGCGCCGGGTTGGCCGGGACCCCGGCGCCGACGGTGTACTCGAGGTTCTCCGACCGGGCGAGCACCTGCTGTCCGGGGACGCCGGCGAGGAACGCGAGGAGCTGCTGCGCCTCGGCGGGACGGCTGCTCGAGGCGAGGACACCGCCGCCGGACACCGACAGGAACCCGCCGGCGTCGCCGTTGGTGTAGAACTTCAGCTCGGTGTTGGCGCTGTTCGCGCCCGCCTCGGCGCGGTCCTGGTACCAGTAGTAGTGGTAGATGATCCCGGCCGGGACCTCCCCGCGGTTCACGGCCTGCATCGTCGCGGTGTTGCTCTGGTAGACGCGCCCGTTGGCCTTCAGCCCCGCCAGCCACTGCTGGGTCGCGGCGTCCCCGTTGAGGGCGTTCACCGCCGAGACGATGGCCTGGAAGTCCGCGCCGCCGGGCGGGAACGCGACCCGGCCCTGCCACTCGGGCCGGGCGAAGTCGAGGATCGAGTCGGGCAGCTGGCCCTCGGGCAGGAGGGCCGGGTTGTAGACCACGACGGTCGTCCGCGCCGCGATGCCCACCCAGTCACCCCGGGTGGAGGAGTACTGCGGCGGTACCTGGGCGCGGGTGGCGCCGTCGACGGGCGCGAAGAGGTTCGCGCCGGACACCAGCGACATCGCCGGGCTGTTCTCGGTGAGGAACACGTCGGCGGGCGAGGCGGCGCCCTCGGCCACGAGCTGGTTGCCGAGCTCGAAGTCTCCGCCGTCGCGGATCTGCACCGGGATGCCGGTCTGCCGGGTGAACTCGTCGACCCACAGGCGCCCGAGGGCCTCGTGCTGGGCGTTGTACAGCGTCAACGTCCGGTCCTCCGGCCCGGGCGCCCCACCACAGGCGGCCAGCAGGACGGTGCTCGCGAGGACGGCCAGCACCATCCGGACGAACCAGACACCTTGCCCCGGCACGGGCATCCACCACTCCTCGGGATCGACGGGATGCACGCCCCGTCACAGGTCAGGCGCGCCTTACCTCACGAGACCGTCTCCGTGGGCCGTCCTCCACCCCCAAAATTGGCCGTATGCAGCGGTTCCTCGCCTGCCACCTTGTGGTGACGTTCGGCCGAAGGGGTGCAGATCAGCACAGCCTCGGCTAACACGGCCGCCAGGGTGATGGGAGAACGGTGGACCTCTTCGTCTTCTCGACGTCGGGCGGCGAGGTGGCCCGCCTGGTGGCGGCCGGCGTGACCGGTGTCGTGATCGACTGGGAGCGGCGGGGGAAGGCCCGGCGCCAGGCCGGCGAGGACACCCAGATCAACGCCAACACCGCCCGCGACCTGGACGCGGTCCGGCGGGCCACGGCCGCGACCGTCGTCTGCCGGATCAACCCGGTGGGCCGGTGGACCGCCCGCGAGGTCGATCGTGCGGTCGCGCTCGGTGCCGACGAGCTCCTCGTACCCATGCTGCGCCGCCCCGCGGAGCTCGATCGCGTGCTGACGCTGGTCGGCGGCCGCTGCGGGGTCGCCGCGATGATCGAGACCCAGGACGCGGTGGAGGCCGTCGACGCCCTCGTGCGCCGTCCGCTCTCCCGCGTCTACATCGGCCTCAACGACCTGCGCATCGACCGCGCGGCCCGGACCGGGGTCCCCGCGGGACTCTTCGTCCCGATGGTCGACGGCACCGTGGCGCACGTGCGCGACCGCGTCGCCGCGGCCGGTCACGCCTGCGGCGTCGCCGGGCTGACACGCCCCGACGCCGGGCACCCGGTCCCCAGCGCGCTGCTCGCCGCCGAGATGGAACGCCTCGGGATCGACTTCACGTTCCTGCGGCGCTCGTTCCGTGCCGACACCGCCGACCGCGACCCCGCCGCGGAGATCCCGCGCATCCACGCCGCCGCGGCCCTCGCCGGTGCCCGCGACGACCGGGCACGGGCCGCCGACCGCGAGGCGTTCGTCCACGCGGTCACCGCGCCGGTCCCCGCGCCCGTCCTCGTCTGACGGCGCCGGGGTGCACGCGCTCGTCACCGGCGCCGGCGGATTCGTCGGACGTCACCTCGTCGCCCGCCTGCGCGCGGACGGCTGGTCGGTCACGGCGCTGACCCGGGCGCGGGTCGACCTCGCCGACCCCGTCGCCGCGGCCGCCGCGGTGCGCGCCGCCGACCCCGACGTCGTGTTCAGCCTGGCCGCCGCGCGCGACCGTCGGGACCCGGCGGCGCGCGCGGCGTCCACGGCGGTCAACACCAGCCCGTGGCTGGTCGACGCCCTCGGTCCCCGCTGCCGGGCGGTGGTGCGGCTCGGGTCGTCCACCGAGTACGCGGCGAGCGACCGCCCGCTCACCGAGGACGGCCCGCTGAGCACGCAGAGCTTCTTCGGCGCCACGAAGGCGGCGGGTTCGCTGCTGCTGCTCGCCGCCGCGGCGCAGCGGGGGGTGCGCGCGACCGTGCTGCGGGCCTTCCAGGTCTACGGGCCCGGCGACCACCCGACCCGGTTCGTGCCCGTCGTGCTCGCCGCCGCCGCGACCGGTGACCGGGTGCCGCTCACCGCGCCCGGGATGCGGCGGGACTGGGTCTGGGTCGGCGACGTCGTCGAGGCCTGCGTGCGCGCGGCGCTCGCCGACGACCTCGCCCCCGGCACCGTGCTGAACCTGGGCACCGGGGTGCAGACGGCGAACGAGGAGCTCGTCGCCCTCGCCGAGCGTGCGACCGGGCGGACCGTCGCCGTCGACGTCGGTGCCCACCCCGGCCGCGACTGGGACACGGGGCACTGGGTCGCCGACCCCTCCCGTGCGCGGGAGCTGCTCGACTGGAAGCCGACCGTCGACCTGCCCGACGGCTTGCGGCGGGCCTGGTGTGCCCGGTGACCGTCGCCGTCGTGGTCCCCGTGCACCGCAACGGCGCGACGCTCGAGGAGCTGGTGCGCCGCATCGCCGGCGCGCTCGCCGGGCGGCCGTGGCGGGTGCGGCTGGTCGTCGACGCCTGCCCGGAGGGCAGCGGGCATGTGGCGCGGGCCCTCGCCGCCCGGGATCGCCGGGTCGCGGTCACCGAGCTCGCGGTCAACGTCGGCCAGCACGCCGCGCTGCGCCGCGGGCTCGCCGACGAGCCCGGGGCCTGCGCCTGGGTGTGCCTCGACGCCGACCTCCAGGACCCTCCGGAGGCGCTGCCCGCGCTGGTCGACCGCCTCGACGAGCACGACGTCGTGTTCGCCGGGCGGCGCGGGGCCTACGAGTCGGCGGGCCGGCACCTCACCGGCCGCGGGCACCGTCTGCTCGTCGCCGCGCTCACCGGGCTGCCGGCCGACGCCGGGGCGTTCCTCGCCCTCGGGCCGCGGGGGCGGGCGGCCGTCCTCTCCCCCGCCGGCGCGGCGGCGCCCAGCGTGGTCGTCGCGCTCGGCCCGCGGACCCGAGCCGGCGCGGGCCTGCGGGTCACCTCGCGTTCGGTCGCCCGCGCGACCCGGCCCGTCGGGACCTCGGCGTGGTCGTCGCGCGCCCGCCTGCGGCAGTCGGTGCGGGCGCTGCACTGGTGCACCGTCGCGCGCGCTCAGCGCACCCAGCGTTGAACGACCAGCGAGGTCCAGGTCGCGCGCAGGAACCACTGCCCCTCGACCCGCCGCCCGGAGCCCGCGAGCAGGACGTCGCCGTCGACCGGCCCGGTCTCCCCGTGGATGATCCGGACCCGGACGTACCAGACGACCGCCGCGTCCGGCGCCGCGTGGATCGGTGGGACGCGCAGGTCCGGGGCCATCTGCGGGTGGCGCGTGCGGACGTAGTGCTCCAGCGCCAGCGCGGATTGGCGGTCGCCGGCCATGACGACGTCGCCGGGGCGGTGGGCCGCCGCGATCATGGCCGCGACCTCGTCCGAGCGCTCGCGCGGCGGCGCCCACAGCAGCCCGACCGAGGCGACCAGCGAGGTCACGAGGAGCACCGCGCTCAGCACGACCGCCGGCCCCCACCGCAGGACCCGCACGCGCCACGGCCAGCACGCGACGCCGGCCGCGGTGAGCACGCCGAGGCCCAGCAGCGCCGGCAGGACGTAGCGCGGCTCGTAGACCGCCCGGAACTCGGTCTCGGCGATCAGCAGCGCGAGCACGGGCAGCGCGAGCCAGCCCGTCACGACGACCAGCAGCCGGGTCGGCGCGCGCCAGACCCCGAGCGCCGCCGCGACCGTCACCACCGCGGCGAGCACGACGTCCTTGCCCGACCAGCGCCAGGCCGCGAACAGCGGCAGGCGCCCGGCGGTGTCGTAGAGCAGGGCGGCGTTGCGGTCGGCGACGGTCGCGAGGTTCAGCGCGACGAGCCCGAGCGTCGGGACGGCCGCGACCGCGGCGACGAGCGCGAGCCACATCGCGCGCCGCGGGGCGAGCACCATGCCGGCGACGGTCAGGCCGGCCACGGGCAGGAGCGCGTACCAGTGCGCGAGCCCGGCGCCGGCCGCGCAGAGCCCGAAGACGAGCAGCCCCCACCGGGCGCGGTCCAGCCAGCGCGCGAGGCCGTACGCCGTCCCCGCGGTCATCAGCAGGGCGAGCCCGTACGAGCGGGCCTCGACGCTCCACTCGAGGACCAGGGGGTTCAGTGCGGTGACCAGCCCCGCGACCAGCCCGACCCGCCGGTCGTCCGCGAGGCGCGCCACGGCCGCGGCCAGGACGCCCGCCGCGGCCGCCCCGCACACCAGCGCGAGGACCCGCAGCGCGAGGTCGTTGTCCGTGCCCGGGAGGAGCAGCACGACGTGCGCCACGACGTACCACGGCAGGTTGTAGGAGGGCGGGATGTCGCGCAGGTACCAGGTGGTCCCGCGGCCCTCCCACGCCGCGCGGAGGATCTCGGCGAGGGGCAGGCGCGCCACCTCGGTCGAGAAGAGCTCGTCGTACCAGAGCCCGGTGCCGCGGGTGAGGACCACGGCTCCCAGCACGAGGGCGACGAGGGGCGGGACGAGCGCCACCACGGCCGGCGACGGCACCGGGCGCCGCGTCGGCGTGCCGGTCGCCGCACGGCCGTCGTCCACGGCGCGATCCTCCCAGGTGGGCGGCCCGGTGCCCGCGGACTCCTCGCCCTCGGCGCGCGGTATCTCGGCGCCGGCCTCGTCGTCCTGCCGCTGAGCCTCGCGCTGCACCTCGGGCTCGTGCACGCGGGCGTCGACGTCCACCTCGCCCGCGTGCTGAGCTTCGTCGCCGGCACCGCGGTGATCTCGGTGCTCCACCGGCGCTGGACGTTCCGCTCGTCCGGGGTGCGCGGGGCCGCGGCGTGGATGGCGGCGCTCTCCGCGGTCACCGTCGTCGTCGTCCTGCTCGGTCACGGGCTCGCGCTGGCCGCGCTCCCGTCCGTGGTGCCCGACGGATGGGTCGTCCCGGCCGCGTGGGTCGCGTCGCAGGGGCTCGGGACCACGGTCACGTTCCTCGTCCTGCGCGGCGCCGTGCTGCGCTGAGCCCGTCGTCGCGGCGTGATCCCGGGTACGGTCCCGGCGTGCCCGAGGCGGTCGGTGGTTGGACGATCTTCGGCGAGCGCTCGGCCTACGAGAGCCCCTGGGTCCGGGTCCGGCTGGTCGACGTCGAGGCGCCCGAGGGGACGCGCTTCGACTACCACGTCGTCGAGCTCTCGCGGATCGCGGTGGCGCTGGTCGTCGAGGGCGACCGGGTCCTCGTGCTGTGGAAGTACCGGTTCCCCGCGGGCCAGTGGGGCTACGAGCTGCCCGGCGGCATCGTCGACGACGGTGAGGCACCCGGGACGGCCGCGGCCCGCGAGACCGCCGAGGAGACCGGCTGGCACGTGCGCGGGGAGCCCGAGCACCTGCTGTCGATCGAGCCGCTGCCCGGCCAGGTCCGTGCCCGCGTCGACATCTACCTGTGGCGCGGCGCCGAGCACGTCGGGGACCCGACCGACCCCGCGGAGGACGGGACGGTCGCGTGGGTCGACGTCGCACGGATCCCGGAGCTGGTGGCGCGCGGGGAGATCCTCGGCGCCGCGTCGGCGACCGCGCTCATGTACCTCTACGGCCGACCGACCCCGTGACCCGGTCCTCGCCGACCCGGTCCCAGCCGGTTCAGTCCTTGCCCAGCAGCGTCGCGGCGTGGTCGGGCACCGCGCGGGCGACCTCGCGGGGCGGGCGGACGTAGCCGTCGCCCGGCGGGCGGACCGGGATCTCCAGGGCCGGCAGCTCGATCGGCGACCACGGGACCGTGTCCAGCAGGTGGGCGATCATGTTGAGTCGCGAGCGGCGCTTGTCCTCGGACTCGACGATGGTCCAGGGCGCGATCTCGGTGTCGGTGGCGGCGAGCATGTCGTCCTTGGCCTTGGAGTACTCGTCCCAGCGACTGATCGACTCCAGGTCCATGGGCGAGAGCTTCCAGCGCTTGAGCGGGTTCTCCAGGCGCTCGCGGAAGCGGCGTTCCTGCTCGTCGGGGCTGACCGAGAACCAGTACTTGCGCAGCATGATGCCGTCCTCGATGAGCATGTCCTCGAAGGTCGGGCACTGGCGCAGGAAGCGGTCGTACTCCTGGGGCGTGCAGAAGTCCATGACGCGCTCGACGCCGGCACGGTTGTACCAGGAGCGGTCGAGCAGCACGATCTCGCCGGCCGCCGGCAGGTGCGGGACGTAGCGCTGGAAGTACCACTGCGTGCGCTCGCGCTCGGTCGGCGCGGGCAGGGCGACGATGCGCGCGACGCGGGGGTTGAGGTTCTCCACGACCCGCTGGATGGCGCCGCCCTTCCCGGCGGCGTCACGACCCTCGAAGATCACGACGAGGCGCGCGCCGGTCGCCTTGACCCACTCCTGCATCTGCACCAGCTCGCCCTGCAGGCGCAGCAGCTCGGCCTCGTACAGCTTCTTGGGGAAGCGCTTGGGCTTCTTCCGCTTCACCTCGGACGTCGTCATCGCCGTGACCCCCTGTTCTCGGACACCGCATACTCGGTCCTCCTCCACTTCCCTGGCTAGGAGTTCCTCGTGACCGAGGCGGGTCCCACGCATCCTCCGAGCGCCCCGCGCGACGACCCGCGCGACGACCACCGTGACGACCACCGTGACGACACGGGCGACGACCCCGGCGAGAACCGGTGGCGCTACGGGCTCTACGCCGTGCTCGGCGGCACGGTGCTCATCGCGCTGATCGCGGTCGTGGCGATCCTGCGCTACCCGGTGGCGGCCGACGCCGCGACGGCGACCGCGCCGTTCGTCGCCGCGATCGGCGCGATCACGGGCGCGTACTTCGGCATCCAGGCCGGCTCGGCGAACCAGGCCCGCACCCACGACGCGTTCGTCGACGCGAGCCACCGCGCGGAGCGGTGGGCCGCGCTCGCGGACCCGTCCATGGCGGCCCAGATGATCGGCGTGCCGGACCCGGCGCCCACCTCGCCCGTCAACGCCGACGGCAGGAAGTAGTTCCGCGGTTCGTGGTCCCGGGTCCTGGTCGCCGCCCCTACCGTTCTCCTCGACCGCCCGACCGGTCCCTGGCTCTCGGATCGGTCGGTCGGTCGGCTCTCCGGAGCCGTCCGTGCCACCGCACCGCACGGCGAGACGCGGCGGGGCACGGCGACACGGAGGCACGCGCGGAAGCGACGAGGGGCGTCCCCGAGGGGGCGCCCCTCGTTCGCGTCAGGGCTCGGTGTCCACGCCGTGGATCACGGGGCCGTCGACGTCCTGGGGACCGACCCCGTCGGGTCGCTGCCGCTGCCGCCAGGGTCGCGCCGTCCACCGCCGCGACCAGTCCGGTGTCGCGATGAGCGGGAGGAACCCGGCCCAGAACTCGTCCACGAGATCCCGGAGGGGCGTGACACCGCTCCAGCCCTCGGACACCGTCGCCCGGCCGGCGAAGCCGGCGACGACCTCGCCGGCCACCCAGCCCGGGTCGGCCTCGGGACGGAGCAGGCCCTCGGCCTGCGCCTCGACGAGCAGCTCCTCGGCCTGGTCGCGCCACCAGGTCGTGACCTCGGCCAGGGTCGGCGAGACGACCACGCCGTCCCGCAGCACGCGCCCGGCGCCGCGCACGATCGGGTCGTCGAGGCGGACGATCACGGCGTCGGTCAGGAGCACGAGCGCCTCCAGACCGTCGGCGGCGACCCGGCGGACCTCGGGCAGGACCAGGTCCCACGACGCGCTCATCTCCGCGACGAGGGCCTCGGCGACGGCCTGCTTGGACGCGAAGTGGAAGTAGAGCGCGCCCTTGGTCGGGACGCCGTTGCCCAGGAGGTCGTTCAGCGCCGTGCCGTGGAAGCCCCGCGCCGCGAAGCGCTCCCCCGCCGCGGCGAGCAGGGCACGCCGCGTGGCACGCGACCGCGCCTGCTGGGGCACCCGCGCGCCGTCGGTCGCGGGCTCGGCGTCGCTCACCACCGCGCCACCCCCCTCACCGCCGGTCGCCCCGGACACCGCAGTGTGGTGCCGGACGTCGCGGCGTGCAGCCGCTGGACGAACGACGCACCGGGTGGCCGACGAGCGGAACACGCCTTCTCCGGAAGCGTACCGCTGGGTACGATTCTTGTGCGGACCTCAGGGAGTCGGGGTCCTGTTCCGCGAGCGGGAGGCGGCGTCGCCGGAGAGGGGGCCGGCGACGCTGCCTGCCTGTGCCCGCGTCACCACCGACCGTCCTCGCGCCCTCTGCGGGCGAGGAAATGTAGGGTCAATCCCGAGGGTCCGGTGGAGGGAGCCGCGGGTGGGGTCGAGGTTGGACCGGGCGAGCGCCGCCCCCCTGTGGTCGCAGCTGCAGGACGACCTGCGAGCCCGGATCCGGCGCGGGGAGTTCGCGCAGGCGTTCCCCGGCGAGCTGGCCCTGGTCGAGGAGTACGCCGTCAGCCGCAACACGGTCCGGCAGGCCCTCGCCCAGCTGCGGGCCGCCGGCGTGGTCACCGCCGAGCGCGGCCGCCCGCCCCGGGTGGCCGACCGGCACGCGCGCCCCGAGATCACGCAACCGGTCGGCGCCCCGTCCACCCTCTTCGACGCCGTCGAGAGCACCGGGCGCACGCAGACCAGCGTGGTCCGCGCGCTCGAGCGCACCGTCGACGGCGTCGTCGCCGTCCGCCTCGGGCTCGAGGAGTCCACGCCCCTGCTGCACCTGGAGCGGCTGCGGTTCGCCGACGACGAGCCCCTGGCGTGGGACCGCGCCTGGCTCCCCTTCGACGCCGCGGCCGGGCTGCTGGACGCCGACCTCGCCCGCACCGCGCTCTACGACGAGCTCGCCCGGCACACCGGGCTGCGGGTCGACAGCGGGCACGAGCGCATCCGCGTCGCCCTGGCCGACCCCGTCCGCGCCCGCCTGCTCGGCATCGGCACCGGGGACCCCGTCTTCCGCATCGAGCGGGTCGGTCACCAGGACGGCGTCCCCGTCGAGTGGCGCCAGACCGTCGTGCGCGGCGACCGGTTCAGCCTCACCGCCGCCTTCGGGCCGCGGCAGCCCTGGCAGCTCGCCCCCGAGACCACCGACCGTGCCCCGGTCCCGGCGTGACCCCGGGAGGCCGCCGATGAGGACCGCGCTGCTCCCCCGCGACGGCCGGTCCGACGGGTCCCCGACGACGTGGTCGTGCCGGTGGGAGACCGCCCTCGCACCGCGCGAGCACGACGCGCTCGCCGCCCTGCTCGCCCGCAGCTACGCCACGACCGCGTTCGCCCGCGGCCGCAGCTGGGCCGGGGCACGCCCCGAGCTGCGGGTTCTCGGTCACCGGGACGGCGAGCTCGTCGCCCACGCCGCGGTGATCCGCCGCTTCCTGCGCGCCCCCGACGAGGACACCTCGGTGCTCGTCGGCGACGTCGGCCTGGTCGCGGTGCACCCCGGGCGCCAGGGCGGGGGCCTCGGCGGCGCCCTGATGCGCTCGGTGGCCTCGACGCTGGACCGGCTCGGCCTGCCGTTCGGGTTCCTGACCTGCGACCCCGAGGTCCGGGCGTTCTACGAACGCTGCGGGTGGACCCCGCTGCTCGAGCACCCCGTGCGATCGATCCGCGTCGACCAGGATCTCGAGGACCACCGCCGTCACGGCATGCTCCTGCCCGTCGCGCGGCCGGCCACCGAGTGGCCCGCAGGGCGCGTCGAGCGCAACGGTCAGGAGATCTGAGGCCGGCCGGCGGCGCGACCGCCGGGGGGTGGTCTGCGCAGCCACGGATCGGCAGGCCGTGGCTGTCCTCCCGGTGCTCGGTGAGTGTCGACCGCAGTCGCCCACCGATCCGAGGAGCGCTCCGTGACGAACGATCCCGCCCCGGCCGCCGTGCCCCGCACCACCGACATCACCGTCCCCGACATCACCGTCCCCGACCTCGCCGGCCGGCGCGCCGTCGTCACCGGCGCCAGCGACGGCGTCGGGCTCGGCCTCGCCCGCCGGCTCGCCGCCGCCGGCGCGGAGGTCGTCCTGCCCGTCCGCAACCCGCGCAAGGGCGAGGCCGCGATCGCGGCGATCCGCGAGCAGACCCCCGACGCCGACGCGTCGCTGCGCGAGCTCGACCTCTCGTCGCTGGCGTCCGTCGCCGCCCTCGGCGCCGCCCTGCGCGAGGAGGGCCGGCCGATCCACCTCCTGGTCAACAACGCCGGCGTCATGACCCCGCCCGACCGGCAGACCACCGCCGACGGGTTCGAGCTGCAGTTCGGCACCAACCACCTCGGCCACGTCGCGCTCGTCGCCCACCTGATGCCCCTGCTACAGGCCGGCCGCGGCCGCGTGACCTCGCAGATCAGCGTGGCCGCGCGCCGCGGCGCCGTCCACTGGGACGACCTGCACTGGCAGGGCTCCTACGAAGGCACGCGCGCCTACGCCCAGTCCAAGATCGCGTTCGGGCTCTTCGCGCTCGAGCTCGACCGGCGCAGCCGGGCCGGCGGCTGGGGCATCACCAGCAACCTGTCCCACCCCGGTGTCGTCCCCACCAACCTGCTCGCCGCGCGCCCGGAGGTCGGCCGCGCGCAGGACATGCCCCGGATCAGGCTCATCCGGGCCCTGTCCCGCTGGGGTCTGCTCGGCACCGTCGAGACCGCGCTGCTGCCCGCCCTCCACGCCGCGGTCTCGCCCGACGCCCGCGGCGGCCGTCTCTACGGCCCGGACGGGTTCGGCAACCTCCGCGGCGCCCCCGCCGAGCAGCGGCTCTACCGCCCGCTGCGCAGCACCGAGGACGCCGAGCGGATCTGGGACGTCTCGGTGCGGCTGGCGGGGGTGTCCTTCCCCCGGGACCGGACCGTCGCCCCGGATACGCCGCCAGGTGTCCGACGGGCCGGATGACCGACGCGCAGGAGGCCCGCTCCGTGCGTCAGCGTTCGATCATCCGCATCTGGGCTTCGATGTGGTACCCGCCCACGGCCGGGGGTGTTCGTCGAGGCGGCGCAACTGCTCGGGGCCGCAGCGTCGTCGACCTCAGGCCAGGAGCGTGCCCGGCGCCGGCCGGTAGGGCGCGAAGAAGTCGTTGGCGCTCGCCCCGGCCAGCGTCATCACCAGCGCCGGCACCGCCACGCCGTCGATCTGCTCGCGGATGATGTCGGCGTGCCCCGCGTGGCGGGCCCACTCCTCGAGCAGGTGCACGAGGTGGTGGCGGGTACGGATCGGCCGGGCGTCGAGGATCCCGTGCCACGGGGCGGGCGGCGCCGTGGCGTCCCCCGCCGGATCGGTCGCGGCGACGGTCGCCAGCAGCTCGGTCCGGAGCCGGTCGAACTCCTCGATGGTCCCGGCCACCGTCTCGTCCTCGCGCACGGCGAAGCTGTCGGCGAACGCGGCGAACGCCGCCTCGTCGATCGTCTGCTCGACGGTGCCGCGCAGCCGCTGCAGCGCCCCGCGCATGCCGTGGGCGGCGTGCTTGATGATGCCCCCGACCGACAGCGCACTGCGGCAGGGCGTCTCGCGCGCCTGCTCCTCGGTCAGGCCCAGCGCGGCGGCGCGGATGGCCGCGAGCTGCTCGTCGAGGTAGTGGACGAGGCCGGTGACCTCGTCGTGCTGAGCGGGTGCGTACATCGCGCGGCCTCCGGGCTCCCTCGTGATCGTGTGGAGACGATCCTGCCGACCGGGGCGGACAGGTCGTGTCCGCCTCCGCGCTCAGTGGATGTGCGACCCGCCGTTGACGTCGTAGGTGGCGCCGGTGACGTAGCCGGTCTCCTCCCGGCACAGGTAGGTGATGAGGTCCGCGACGTCCTCGACGCGACCGTTGCGCCCGACGGGGATGCCGGCGAGCAGTGCGGCCTTGCGTTCGCCCTCGAGCGCGCCGCCGGTGATGTCCGTGTCGATGAGACCCGGCGCGACGCTGTTGACGGTCACCCCGGACGGGCCGAGCTCGCGGGCCAGGGCCCGGGCGAACCCCAGCTGGGCGGCCTTGGCGGCCGAGTAGGCGACACCGCCGAAGACGCCGCCGCCGCGCTCGGCCGACACCGAGGACAGGAACACGATGCGCCCGAAGCCGCGCTCGGCCATGCCGGGAGCGAGCCGGCGGGTGACGTGGTACGCGCCGCGGACGTTGACGGCGAACACGCGCTCCCACTCGGCGTCGCTGACCTCGAGGAACGGCACCGGCGAGGTGATGCCGGCGTTGTTGACCACGGCGCCGACCGGGGGCAGCGCCTCGGTGACGGTGGCCAGCGCGGTGTCGACCGAGGCGTCGTCGGTGACGTCGCAGGCGGCGCCGAGGGCGGCGACACCGTGGGCGGCGGCCACCTCGTCGGCGGTCTCCTTGGCGCCGGCCTCGTCGAGGTCGAGCACGGCGACGTTCCACCCGGCGGCGGCGAGGGCGTGGGCGGTGGCGCGGCCGATGCCGCGGCGGGAACCGGCGCCGGTGACGACGGCGGTCATGGCGGAGATGGGCACGGAGGTCTCCCGGGGATCAGGGCGGTCAGGCGGACGCGGGTGCGGGGTCGGCGGGCCAGGGCGCGCGGTCGTCGAGCTCCGCCTTGACGCGGGCGACGACGGCGTCGGTGGACAGGCCGTAGCGGTCGTGCAGGGTCGGCAGGGCGCCGGCGGCGAGGAACTCGTCGGGCAGCGCGATCTGCCCGAACCGCGTGGCGACGCCGGCGAGGGCGAGCGAGGTGGCGACGGCCTCCCCGAGCCCGCCGACCACGGTGTGGTTCTCGCAGGTCAGGACGAGCCGGTCGGAGCGGGCGGCGCGGACGATCGCCTCGCGGTCGAGCGGCTTGATCGTCGGCACGTGCAGGACGGCGACGTCGACGTGGTCGGCCTCGAGGCGGGCGGCGGCCTGCAGCGCCCGCATCGTCATGAGGCCGGTGGAGATGAGCAGGACGTCGCGCCCGGTCCGCAGCTCGGCGGCCCTGCCGAGCTCGAAGCGGTAGTCGTACTCGTCGAGGACGGTGGGCACCGATCCGCGCAGCAGGCGCAGGTAGGTCGGCCCGTCGTGGTCGGCGAGCGCCGGCACGGCCTGCTCGATGTCCACCGAGTCGCAGGGGTCGACGATCGTGAGGTTCGGGCAGCCGCGCAGGATCGCGAGGTCCTCGGTGGCCTGGTGGCTGGGGCCGTAGCCGGTGGTCAGACCGGGCAGCCCGCCGACCACGTTGACGTTGAGCCCGGGCTCGGCGATGTCGAGGGCGAGGAAGTCGTAGGCGCGACGCGTGGCGAACACCGAGTACGTCGACGCGAACGGCACCAGCCCGACCTCGGCCATCCCGGCCGCGGCGCCGAGCAGGACCTGCTCGGCCATGCCCATCTGGAAGAAGCGCTCCGGGTGGGCCTCGCGGAAGACGTGCATGTCGGTGTACTTGGCGAGGTCGGCCGAGAGCCCGACGATCTCGGGACGCTCCTGCGCGAGGGCAGCCAGCGCGTGGCCGAACGGTGCGGGGGTCGTGCGCTGGTCGGCGTCGGCGAACGACGCGATCATCGCCGAGGTCGTGAGCTTCTTGGGCGCGGCGGTGGTCATCGGTCGTGTCCTTCCTGGATGGTCGAGCTCCGCTCCCCGATCGGCGTGCTCGTCCTGAGGTCTCCCGTCAGGAGCTGGTCACGGGCGATCTGCCACTCGTGCTCCTCGACGCGCAGGAAGTGCGCCTTCTCGCGCGTCTCGAGCATCGGCACGCCGCGCCCGGGGCGGGTGTCGCAGAGCAGGACCGACGGTCCGGTGGGGTCGGCGGTGAGCTCGTCGAGGGCGTCGACGAGGGCGGCGACGTCGTTGCCGTCGACCCGGCGCACGGCCCAGCCGAAGGCGCGCCACTTGTCCTCGAGCGGGTCGATGCGCAGCACACCCGCGGTGGGCCCGTCGGCCTGCAGGCCGTTGACGTCGACGACGGCGAGCACGTTCGCGAGCCCGTGGTGGGCGCAGGACATCGCGGCCTCCCAGGTGGAGCCCTCGTCGAGCTCGCCGTCCGACAGGAGGTCGACGATCCGGGCGGAACTGCCGAGATGGCGCAGGCCCAGCGCCATCCCGGTGGCGACGCCCAGCCCGTGGCCCAGCGAGCCGCCGGAGATCTCCATGCCGGGGGTGTAGGACGCCATTGCCGACATCGGCAGGCGGGAGTCGTCGGAGCCGTAGGTCTCGAGCTCCTCGGTCGGGATGATGCCGGCCTCGGCGAACGCGGCGTAGGCGGCGATCGCGTAGTGGCCGATGGAGAGCAGGAAGCGGTCGCGGTCGGGCCACTCGGGGTCGTGCGGGCGGAGGCGCAGCGTGTCGCCGAACAGGACGGCGAGCACGTCGGCGACGCCGAGCGCCTGGCCGATGTAGCCCTGGCCCTGGACCTCGCCCATGTCGAGGGCGTGGCGGCGGATGCGGTAGGCCGCGTCGCGCAGGCGGGCCACGCGCTCGGTGGGGGTCGCGGCGGCGCCGGTGGTGACCGGGGCGGTGGTCGTGGAGGTCATGTCGTGTCTCCGGATCGGTCGGGGGTCAGGAGGCGGTGACCGGGCTGGCCGGGGCCCGCGGCGCGTCGGTGCGCGCGAGCTCGTCGACGGCGGCCTTCTCCGCAGGGCCCCAGGTCTCGCGGGTGAGCAGGGTGGCGGCCACGCCGCACACGCCGTAGAAGGTGATCAGCAGCGCCGGGCCGATCCAGCCGAAGCCCGCGAACAGGGCGGTCGCGATCAGCGGGGTGAAGCCGGAGACGACCGCGGAGAGCTGGTAGGCCAGCGAGGCGCCGGTGGTGCGGGTCCGGGCGGCGAACAGCTCGGAGAACCAGGCGCCCTGCACGCCGGCGAGCATGTTCTGGCAGACCGCGTAGCTGACGACGAACGCCGCGACGATCGCCAGCGCGGTCCCGGTGTTGACGAGCAGGAAGAGCGGCACGCCCCAGAGCGCGGTGATCGCGGTGCCCACCAGGTACACCGGGCGGCGGCCCACGCGGTCGGTCAGCGAGCCCCAGAAGACGGTGGCGGCGATGCCGATCGCCGCGGCGATCATGGTCGCGGTCAGCGTCGTCGTGCGGTCGGAGATGTCCTCCGAGGTCAGGTAGGACACGACGAAGGTGATGGTGACCGCGTAGCCGGCGGTCTCGGTCATGCGCAGGAAGAAGGCCCGCAGGATGTTGCGCCAGTCGTCGCGCACGACCTCGAGCAGCGGGTTCTTCGAGACCTCCCCCTCGGACTTGAGCTCCTCGAACTCCGGGGACTCCTCGACCTTGAGCCGGATGACGATCCCGACGGCGATCAGCACCGCGGACAGCAGGAACGGCACGCGCCACGCCCACTGGTCGCCGAGCGGGACGCTGACGAGGAACGCGACGTTCGCCAGCAGCAGGCCGACCGGGAAGCCGGCCTGCGTGATGCCGGTGTAGAGACCCCGTCTGCGCCAGGGCGCGTGTTCGAACGTCATGAGGATGGCGCCGCCCCACTCGGCGCCGAAGGCGAGACCCTGCACCACGCGGACGACCACCAGCAGGACCCCGGCCCAGACGCCGACCTGCTGATAGGTGGGCAGCAGGCCGATCAGGACGGTCGCGATGCCCATGAGCAGCAGCGAGCCGACGAGGACGGGCTTGCGGCCGATGCGATCGCCCAGGTAGCCGCCGATGATCCCGCCGAGCGGGCGGACCGCGAAGCCGACCCCGAGCGTGGCGAACGAGAGCAGGGTCCCGGAGAGCGGGTCGTCGGCCGGGAAGAAGACGGTGTTGAAGTACAGGGCCGCGGCGACCCCGAACCCGATGAAGTCGTAGGTCTCGATGGTCGCCCCGATCGACGACCCGATGGCGACCCGCTTGCGGGCCGGGGTGCCCTCCACGGGGTGGCGCGTGCTCTCGGCAGCCGGGCCGGCGTCGGCCGGTGCCCCGTTCCGTTCGGTCATGGTGATCTCCGCTGATCGTGGGGACTCGACGGGGGGTGGCTGCCGCGCGTCGGCCAACCCCAACAGTCGACTGTTAACAGTCAGCTGTTGGGGGAAGATGGTGGAGCCGAGCGAGTCCCTCTGTCAACAGTCGACGAGGACGGATTCCAGGGGTCCTGACCTGGGCCGATCACCCGGAGCGAGGGCAGAGATCGTCAGGAGGCCGCCGTGGCGGTCCTCGGCGGCGTCGCCTCAGCCCGCGTCGTCGGCGGCCGCGAAGTGGTCCGCCGCGGCCGCCATGTGCCCCTCGACCACGGACAACGCCGTGGCGAGCTCGCCGCTCTCGATCGCGTCGATGATCGGTGCGTGCCGGTCGCCTGCCATCATCACCGGCGAGTTCTCGGCGTCGCCGTTCATGATCGTCACCCGGATGCGGCCCTCGAGCGCGCGCCAGGCCTCGACGAGCATAGAGTTCTGCGACAGCCGGCACAGCAGCAGGTGGAAGCCGAGGTCGGCCTCGACGCGCTCGGCGAAGTCACCGCGCCCGAGCCCGCCCAGGGCGGCGCGCAGCGTGTCCACGGCCTGCTGGCGCCGCGGCGAGCTGATGATCTCCGAGACCGCGAGTCCCTCGAGCGCGGCGCGGACCTTGAACAGCTCGCGCACCTCGGTGGCGGACAAGCGGTTGACCCGCAGCATCCCCCGGTTGCCGGCGGTGACCAGGCCTTCCTGCTGGAGGTGGCGCAGCGCCTCGCGCACGGTCCCCCGGCTGACGCCGAGGTGGGTGGCGAGCTCGACCTCGCCGAGGTGATCGCCCGGTCGGTAGCGCCCCGCGGTGATGGCCGCCCGCAGCGCCGCCAGCGACCGCTCGCGCAGCGTGCTGCGGTCCAGGCTCTCCAACGGCTCGATGCTCACGCGGCACCTCCCTCGACAGCGCCATCGTAGCCGCGGTGCCGACAGCAGAGTGATGACTGTCGACACCGGCGTGGCGACGCTCCGGGTCTCAGACCGACCGGCCCTCGCCGTCGCACGGCACCGGCACCGGCACCGTCTCGCCCGGCAGCGCGGCGATCCGGCGCTGCACGTCGATCATCGCCGTCGGCTCGGTGCGGGCGGGCCCGCTGTAGGGGCGGTCGAGGTCGTGCACCACGAGCAGCGTGAGGCCGAAGACCACCGTCGTGCCGGCGAGGACGGCCACCTGCACGCCCGTCCGCACCCCGGGGTGCACCAGGGCGGCGAGCCCGCCGATCATCACCGCCATCGAGAGCAGCAGGACCACCCAGACCACCGTGGGCACGCTGGGACGACCGTCCTCGAAGCGCTGGATGCGGGTCCGGATGCGCTCGCTGTTGTCGGCGAGGATCGCGCCGACCGCCGTCGCGTTGCGGGGGTCGACGGCGGCCCGGGCCAGCGCGGCGGTGACCTGGTCGGCGGCCGCGTCGGCCACCGGCGACGGCGCGCCCCCGGCCTGGGCCCGCCAGTCGGGTCCGACGACCGAGCGGGTGTAGCACGTCAGCCGCCCGAGCACCTCGGCCCGCGCCGGCGGGGTCAGCAGCGTCGCGCCCTCGGCCATCGACAGCACGGCGCCCGCCTCGGTCGCCGCCTGCTCCCCCGCGTCGTCGAACGAGCTGTAGACCGACACCACCACGAACGCGAGGACGAGCGCCGCGAGGGTCCGCGCCGGCACGACCAGCTCGCTGATCGTCACGCCCTCCGCCCGCGCGAGCGGGTGGTCGTGGGAGCGCGTCCCGAAGACCTGCCGCCGGGTGAGGAAGCCGACCACGGCGGCCGCCGACAGGACGACGACCACGATCACCACCACGGCGCGACGCTACCCGGCGGAGCGAGGTGCGCCGTCGGCAGCGCGGACGGACGACGCGTGCACAGGTGTCGACCCGTGGTAGCTTCCGCGCGTGGAGGCGAACGAGAACCTGGCGTTCGACGCGCTCTCCGACCGCGTCCGTCGCCGGATCCTCGCCGCCCTCGGCGAGGAGGGGGAGCTGAGCGCGAGCGAGATCGCCGCGCGCATCGACTCCGTCGGCCGGACGTCGGTGTCGAGCCACCTGCGCGTGCTGCGCACCTCCGGGGTGGTCGTCGAGCGGCGCTCCGGGCGCAACCGGTTCTACTCGCTCGATCTCGACGGTACGGTCCGGGACGCCTTCGTCTACCTCCAGTCGATCCTGCGCGAGGCGACGACCTCGATCGACACCACCGACGCCCCGGAGCGGCACGACGCCGACCGCGGCGACCGTGGAGTCGGCTGACGCACCCCCGGGGCCGCGATGACCAGCACCACCGTTGCCGCGGAGCGCACCGTTTACCTCGACCGCCACGAGGTGTTCGCCCGCTTCGGCAGCTCCGAGGGCTCGGGGTGGCTGTTCGGCGCGCGGTGCGACCGTGTCGCCGAGGGCGCCGCGGTGAGCATGCGGCTGCCCGCGGCCGACGGCGCCGGCGACGGCCTGGAGATCCTCGGACGCTTCTCGCGCGTCGTGCCCGGCTCGCTGCTCGTCGTGGAGCACACGCAGCCGTGGCCGGGACGGCTGTGCGTGCGGTTCGGCTCGGCCGGCGTCGGACGGACGCGGGTGCGGGTCCGGGCCACCGTGCCGCCGGCGGGCGTGCAGTGGCTGCTGCACCGCCGCGGCGTGCCGCTGCCCGAACCGCCGGACGACGGCTCGGTCCGCGTCGGGGCGATCACCACCATGTCCGGCACCGGCGCGATCTACTCCGGCTCCGCCGAGGCCATGGCCGCGCTGGCGGTCGACGAGGTCAACGCCGACGGCGGCGTCGCCGGCCGGCGCCTCTCCCTGCTGACCGCCGACGACGGCACCGACGCCGAGCAGGCCGCCTTCGAGGCCCGCCGGATGGTCCGTCTGGGCTGCCGGGCCCTGTTCGTCAACACCACCTCGGCGAGCTTCGACGCGGTCCGCGCGGCCGTGGAGCGTACCGGCGTGCTGCTCGTGCACTCCGTCATCAACGAGGGCGGCGGCGGCTCGCCCACCGTCCTGCGCCTCGGCGAACGCCCTCGCGACCAGCTCGAGGCCCTGGTCGGTCCGACGATGCGCGCGACGGGTGGCCGACGGTGGTTCCTCGTCGGGCAGGACTACGTGTGGTCCCACGGCGCGCACC
This sequence comes from Actinomycetospora lutea, assembly GCF_028737205.1. Classification (GTDB taxonomy): domain Bacteria; phylum Actinomycetota; class Actinomycetes; order Mycobacteriales; family Pseudonocardiaceae; genus Actinomycetospora; species Actinomycetospora lutea. The sequence continues at coordinate 63,368 of NZ_JAQZAL010000011.1, forward strand.
GCGACGCCCGCCGTGTGATCGACGCCGCGGGCGGACGGGTGGTCGGCGAGAAGCTGACCCCGCTGGGCACCACCGACTTCGACGCCATCGTCGAGGCGATCCCCCGGGCGGGCGCCGACCTCCTCCTCAGCTCGCTCGTCGGGGCCGACGAGGTGGCCTTCGAGCGCGCCGGCGTCCGGGCCGGGCTGCGCGACACGACGCGGACGGTGTCGCTCGTGCTCGACGAGGCGACGCTCGCGCACATGGGCGAGCACGCCGCCGAGGGCCTGCGGACGGCGCTGAGCTACTTCCAGGACGGCCCGGCCGCGGGCAACGCCGAGCTGCTCGCCCGCTACACGGACGCGCGCGGCGCCTGGGCGCCGCCCGTCACCGCGCTCTCGGAGACCGTCTACGAGGCCATCCACCAGTACGCCCGCGTGCTGCACCGCGACCCCGACGCGTCGGCGGCGGCGCACGTCGCGGCGTGGCGCCGGCGACCCTCCCCGCGGCACGACGTCGTCGGGGACCGGGACCTGCTGGCTCCCCCGCTGTACACCGCCGAGGCCTCGCGCGCCTCCCTGGTCATCGACGGCGTCATCGCCCCGCCGTCGGCCTAGATCACGCCCGACCTCGGCGGGAAGCAGGGTCACGGCCCGGGTCCACCCCGAGGACGAGCCGGTGTTCTCCTCGGAGTGGGAGAAGCGCGTCCTGCCGATGTTCCCGGCGATGGCGATGGCCGGCGCGTTCAACCTCGACGCCTTCCGCTCCGGGATGGAGCAGATCCCGGCCGCCGAGTACCTGACGTCGCGGTACTACGAGCACTGGATGCCCTCGATGGTGCTGCACGGCACCGAGGCCGGCGCTCGGCGAGACCACCGTCGAGATCGACCCGGGCGCCCCCGAGGACATGCTCTCGGCGATCATGCAGTTCACCGGGCTCCCGTCGCTGACCGGCCTGCCGGCCCTCAGCGTGCCCTGCGGTTTCGACCCCGACGGCCTCCCGATCGGCGTGCAGCTGATCGGGCGCGCCGGCGCCGCCTTCCAGACCCGCACGTCCTTCCACGAGCAGGTGCCGCCGCTGGTCGCCCCGCGCTGACCCGCCCGGGAGCGGCGCGGACGGTGCGATCGCCTACCGCTCGGGCGGGAAGGGCATGTGCGGGTGGTGCGGCACCTCGGGCGAGGAGGTCTCGAGGGGCACCGAGGTCGACCGGACCAGGCCCAGCTGGGTCGACTGCCGCCCGAGGACGGCGTCGAGGACCCAGTCGGCGGCGGTGCGCACCCTGTTGCCGGGCATCGAGAGCAGGTGGTACCCGCGGGTGATCGTCTTGGCGGGCAGCCCGGCCAGGCGCAGGTGCAGGGGGTTCGCGGCGGCGTCGGTGCTGCCCAGGTCGACGAGGAAGCCGAGGTCCCGGTGGCGGTAGGGCCGCTGCCGGCCGCGGCCCAGCGAGGCCGCGACGTTGCGCCCGGCGAGCCGACCCTGCCGCTGGGCGTGCTGGGCGGTCATCGTGGCGAGCGCCACCGAGCGCGGCAGCGTGTTCGCCAGCGACACCGAGATCCGGCGGGGCTCCAGGACCCCGCTCGCGACCTCGGGCAGCAAGGGCAGGTAGAGGAAGTAGTTGGTCGGGCTGATGAGCAGGATGTCCACCGCGTCGCCGGTGGCCTCGCCAGGGATCGAGCCGCGTTGTAGCCGGCGAACCCACCCCCCACGATGACCACCCGGGGACGGACGTCCCCCGGCGTCCCCGAACCGGTCCCGTTCCCCCGCGCGGCAAGCGTCACCCGGCTGAACTCCCCCACGGGCCCCCGGGCCGAAACGGGCGACCGCGGGCCCGCGTTGGCGGCGCGGCCGGGCAGCGGTTAGGGTCGGCCGAGCGCTGTGACCTAGCTCACATCGACCGATCCGACCGTGCACCGCCCCTCAAGGAGGACTCCTCATGGCCGACACCGTCTACCGCGTCACCGAGGTCATCGGCACCAGCACCGAGTCGTGGGAGGCCGCGGCGCGCAACGCCGTGGAGACCGCGGCCAAGACCGTCCGCGACATCCGCATCGCCGAGCTCGTCCGCTCGGACCTCGTCATCGAGAACGGCCAGGTCAGCGCCTTCCGCGTCCGCCTCGAGATCTCCTTCAAGTTCGAGACGAGCGACTGAGGGTCCCGCGCGCCGCTACTCGCCGAACGCCACCCGGACGTCGTCGGTCGTGGTCGGGGCCCGCTGCGCCGGCACCGCCCGCTCGGTCTCGAGGGGGTCGAGCACCACCTCGTCGGCCACGATCGCGGGGTCGACGCGGACGACCGCGTAACCGCCGACGGCCCCGGCCCCGAAGCCGGGGGCGAAGACCCGCAGCGGCCGGTCGATCGCGCCGTCGCGGACGGCGTCGTGGATCGCGATCGGGATGCTCGCGGCCGAGACGTTGCCCATGGTCTCGATGTTGAAGTAGAGCTGGTCGGCCGACAGCCCGGCCTTCGCGGCCAGGTCGAGGATCATCGTCTTGTTGGCCTGGTGCGGGACGATGAGCTCGATGCTCTCCAGCAGGCTGCGGCCGGGGTCGTCGGGGTCGGTCTGCGCGCCGAGCTCGCCGAGCATCTGGTCGAGGTAGCGCTGGACCAGCGACTTCACCTCGGGGCCGTAGACGGTGATGTCGTTGTCGAACTCCGGGTTCGGCCAGATGATCGAGTTGACCTCGGACCCGGGGCCGCTGGCGTAGGTCTGCAGGACCTCGACGTCGACCGGGGCGCCGTCCGCGGCGGGGGCCACGACCATCGCCGACGCGCCGTCGCCGAAGATCATCCGGGACGTGCGCGCGCTCCCGATCTTGTCGGAGAACTTCTCGACGCAGACCAGCAGCACGGGGCGGTCGACCTCCTGGAGCTGCCGGACCGCCTCCGCGAGCCCGTAGGGCAGTCCGGCGCAGGCCGCCACCATGTCCATCGACGTGTGGGTCTGCGCGAGCCCCAGCTCGCCGGACACCCAGCAGGCGATGGAGGGGATCTGGCGGTTGCTGGTGCAGGTGCTGACCAGCACCGCGCCGATCTCGTCGGGGGCCCGGCCGGACTTCTCGAGGGCCGCGCGGGCGGCGTCCAGCGCGAGGTGGTGGGGCTCGCGCGTCGAGTAGCGCCGCTGGCGGATCCCGGTCTTGCGGGCGATCTCCTCGGCGCTCATCGGCGACCAGGAGAAGCTGGCGTTGCGGATGACGTCGACGTTGTCGCAGACGTGCTCGCCGCGCACCACGGCCAGCGCCTCCAGCGCGGGCCGCACGGCGAAGGCCTCGCGCACCCGCACCGGCGGGTAGGGCGTCCGGGGCGCCACCGCCTCGGCCGGCATGCTCGGCGTCGTCGCCGGCGCGGGGCCGCCGTCGCGGGCCTGCTTGACCCGCTCGATGAACGCCGTGACGTCGCGGTTGCGCGGGTGGAAGGTGACGACGAAGTCGTCCGGGCCGATGTCGGCGGGACGGCGCAGCGTCGTCCGCGAGCCGTCCCACGGGTACAGGTTGTGCAGCACCATCGCCCAGCGGGTGAGCGCCTCGAGCTCGGGCACCTCCTCGTCGGCGTCGAAGATCTCGTCCATCGCGAAGACGTGGTGGTCGGGATCGTGGTCGGGCATGACGAAGGTGAGCGCGTCGGGTTGCGCGACGAACTCGGCGACGGTCGGCTTGATCGCGGGCAGCTCGGTGGCGTGGTGCAGCTTGTGCCGGAACACGTCGAAGAGCAGGGCGAACACCCGGTCCTCGGTGGCGGCGTCCCAGCGCGACGGCAGCTCCTGGTGGGCGCGCTCGACCGCCGCGACCTTGCGCTCGCGGTCCTCCCACGGGGTCAGCACCGGGAGGAAGACGTCGTCGCGCTGCCGGGGCACGTCGCGCCAGCGGGTCGGGCGCTTGTCGAACATCGTCATCGAGTACCGGTTGACCCAGAACAGGTTCTGGCCGAGGTCGCGCAGCAGCTCGAAGCGGCTCGGGTAGGAGCCGCTCTCCACCCGCGCGAGGATGTCGGTCCCCGTCGGGGCCTTCGCCTCGAAGTCCCTCTCGATGACCGCGGTGAACTGCTCGAGTGTCTCGAGGACGGTGAAGTCCAGCTCACCGAAGAAGTTGGCCGGGAAGACCAGACGGCCATGGCGATTGATCACGAACGGCTTCACGGCACCACCTCTGGCGTCCTGCGCGAGCGGTGGCCGAGCCGGCCACGTGTCCGCCCACTCTAGAAGAGTGGGGACGCCGCGGGAGGGGGCCACGGCGTCGGCCCGCTACCCGACCGCGGGGACGATCGCCTCGATGAGGTGCGGGCCCGGCTCGTCCTGCGCCCACCGCAGGGCGTCGAGCAGGTCCTCGGTCGTCTCCACCCGCCGCGCCGGGACGCCGTAGCCGGTCGCGAGCGACACGAAGTCCGGCGTCGGGTCGGCCAGGGTCAGCATGCGCCCGGCGCGCCCGGAGTGGGCGGCCTCCCCGGCCCCGGTCCGCGCCAGCTCCACCCGCAGGATCGCGTACGCCGAGTTGTTGATCAGCACGGTCGTGACGTCGAGCTGCTCGCGGGCCTGGGTCCAGAGCGCCTGCAGCGTGTAGAGGGCGCTGCCGTCGGCCTGCACCGCCACGACGGGCCGCTCCGGCGCCGCGATCGCGGCCCCGAGCGCGGTCGGCGGGCCCTGCCCGATGGCACCCCCGGTGAGCGCCAGCTGGGTGTGCGGCGCGGCGGTCTGCAGGGCCGGGGCGAGCACCGCGGCGGCGGTCAGCGACTCGTCGACCACGATGGCGTCCTCGGGCAGCGTCGCCGCGACCGCCGCGCACAGCGAGCGCACGTCGAGCGGTCCGGGCGCGGGCACCGGCGCGTCCCGCGGCGCCGGCTCGGCGACCGCGTCCGGCGCCACCTCGGCGGCCAGCGCCTCCAGGGCGGCGGCCGCGTCGGAGCCCGCGTCGGCGAGCCCGACCACGGCGCAGCCCGCGGGCACGAGGTCGCCGGGCACCCCGGGGTAGCCGAAGAACGACACGGGGGCGCGGGCCCCGGCCAGCACCAGCGACGACGCGCCGTCGAGCTGCGCGAGCGCCTCCTCGGCGAAGTACGCGAGCTTGTCCGCCCGCGGGCGCCCGGCGCCGGTGTCCCAGCACCGCGGGAAGGTCTCCACCAGCAGGCGGGCCCCGGTGGCGGCGGCGACCCGGCCGGCCGCGTCCATGGCGCGCCCGGTCAGCGCCGGACCGCCGAGCAGGATCACCGCGCCGGGCTCGCGCACCTCCGCCGCGACGGCCGCCACCCGGGAGGGCGCCGGCGGGACCGGGGCCGCGGCGGGCCGGGCGGGGGCGAGCGCGGCACCGTCGGACCACGACACGTCGGCGGGCAGGACCAGCGTGGCGACCTGTCCGCCGCGCTCGCGGGTCGCGGCCACGGCGCGCACCGCGTCGTCGGCGACGTCGCGCACGTCGCCGCAGGTGTGCACCCAGCCCGACACCGCCCCCGCCAGCGCGGTGATGTCGGACTGCAGGGGCGCGTCGTGACGCACGTGGCTCGTCGCGTGCGCGCCGACGATGCACAGCAGCGGGGTGCCGGCCCGGCGCGCGTTGTGCAGGTTGGCGATCCCGTTGCCGAGCCCCGGCCCCAGGTGCAGCAGCACCGCGGCGGGCCGCCCGGTGATCCGCGCGTGCGCGTCGGCCGCGCCGGTCGCGACGCCCTCGAACAGCGTCAGCACCCCGCGCATCTCCGGGACGGCGTCCAGGGCCTGCACGAAGTGCATCTCGGACGTGCCCGGGTTCATGAAGCACACGTCGACGCCCGCCCCGACCAGTGAGCCGACCAGGGCCTCGGCGCCCCTCACGCGGAGCACCGGTCGCGGGAGCCGGACGGGGAGCGCATCGAGGTCGTCATGGTGCCCACTCCACACCGTGCGGCCGAGCCGGTGCCCACCGGGCGGCACGGTTCTGCGTCACGACCGCGCCGCGCCGTCCTGCCGTGTCGCCGCCACGCGCGATGATGAAGGGGCCCGGGAGCTCAGGACGAGGACGGCGATGGTCACCACCACGACAGCGGCAGGCACGACCACCGACGGCCCGCCGTTGGGTCGGCGGGTGGTCGCGCTGTTCGCGCCCTACCGGGCCCGGCTGGTCCTGATCGCCCTGGCGATCCTCGTGACCGCCGCGCTCGGCATCGCCAACCCGTTCCTCACCCAGGCCGTCTTCGACGACGCCCTGTTCGCGCCGGACGGCCCGCGGTTGGGCCTGCTCGGGGTGCTGGTCGCGGCGATGGTCGTGATCGCGCTCGTCTCCGGGCTGATCGGGGTCGGGCAGACCTACCTCACGACGGTGCTCGGCAACCGCGTCATGCAGGGCCTGCGCGACCGGCTCTTCGCCCATCTCCAGCGCATGCACCTGGGGTTCTTCACCTCGACGAAGACCGGGGTGATCCAGTCGCGCCTGGACAACGACGTGGCCGGGGTCCAGTCCGTGGTCACCGAGACCGCGTCCTCGATCCTCGGCAACGTCGTCACCGTCGTGGCGTCGGTCGCGGCGATGCTGGCGCTGTCGTGGCAGCTCTCGCTGGTGGCGTTCGTGCTCATGCCGGTGTTCATCGTGCTGCAGATCCGGGTCGGGCGGGTGCGGCGCAGGGTGGCGGCGAGCACGCAGGCGTCGCTGTCGGACATGTCGGCGATCACCCAGGAGTCGCTGTCGGTGTCGGGGGTGCTGCTGGCGAAGGTGTTCGGCCGCCAGGACCACGAGATCGAGCGCTACCGGGCCGAGAACGCCCGGCAGACCGACCTGCAGGTCCGCCAGACGATGACCGGCCAGTCGTTCTTCGCCGTCGTCCAGGCCTTCTTCGCGATCACGCCCGCCGCGGTGTACCTGGTGGCCGGCTACGTCGGCACGGGGTCGGGCACCGCGCTCCTGTCGGCGGGCACCCTCGTCGCGTTCACGACCCTGCAGAGCAGGCTCCTGTTCCCGGCCGTGCAGCTGCTGCGGGTGTCGCTCGACGTGCAGACCTCGCTCGCGCTCTTCCAGCGCATCTTCGCCTACCTCGACCTCGTGCCGGCCGTCACCGACCCGCCCGGGGCGCGCACCCTCGACAAGGAGCACGCGCGCGGGTCGGTCGAGTTCCGGGACGTCTGGTTCCGGTATCCGGCGTCCGAGGAGGACGAGGTCACCGACCCGGAGCCCGAGGTCGAGCGGGAGCCGACCTGGGCCCTGCAGGACCTGTCGCTGCTCATCGAGCCCGGTCAGCTCGCCGCGGTCGTCGGGCCGAGCGGCGCGGGGAAGACGAGCCTGTCGTACCTCGTGCCCCGGCTCTACGACGTCGACCGCGGCGCCGTGTCCCTCGACGGGATCGACGTGCGGGACCTGACGCTGGCGTCGCTGGCGCAGGTGATCGGCATGGTCACCCAGGACACCTACCTCTTCCACGCCACGATCGCCGAGAACCTGCGGTACGCCGCTCCGGACGCGACGGACGCCGAGCTGGAGGCGGCCGCGCGGGCGGCGAACATCCACGACCGGATCGTCGGGTTCGAGGCGGGCTACGACACGGTGGTGGGCGAGCGGGGCTACCGGCTGTCCGGCGGCGAGAAGCAACGCCTGGCGATCGCCCGCGTGATCCTCGCGAACCCGCGCGTCCTGATCCTCGACGAGGCCACCTCGGCGCTGGACACGGTCAGCGAGCGCCTCGTGCAGCACGCGCTCGAGACGGTCATGTCCGGGCGCACCACCATCGCGATCGCGCACCGGCTCTCGACCGTGCTCGCGGCCGACGTCATCTTCGCGATGGACGGCGGCCGTCTCGTGGAGCACGGCACCCACGCGGAGCTGCTGGCGCGGGGCGGCCTCTACGCCAAGCTCTACGCCGAGCAGTTCGGCGGCGGCCAGGTGGAGGCGCGCTGCGCGGACGGCGTCCGCTTCCGCGACGGCGCCGTGCTCCGCCAGGAACCGGAGACCGACGTCGCCTGACGGCATACTCGACGGGCGTGCCTCCCCGACCGTGCCCGTGCGGGCTGCCCGAACCCTTCGACGCGTGCTGCGGCCGGTACCTCGGCGAGTCCGGGGCCACGGCCCCCACCGCGGAGGCCCTCATGCGGTCGCGCTACACGGCCTTCGCGCGCGGCGACGTCGACCACCTGCTGCGGACCTGGCACCCGGCGACACGCCCGGCGACGCTGACCCTCGATCCCTCGATCCGCTGGACCCGTCTCGAGGTGCTCGACCGGGTCGGCGGCGGGCTCCTCGACACCGACGGGATCGTCGAGTTCCGCGCCCACCACTGCGAGGGACCGCAGACCGGCGTCCTGCACGAACGCAGCCGTTTCGTCCGCGAGGGCGGGCGCTGGCTCTACCGCGACGGTGCGGCCCGCTGACCCGACGCAGGTGTCGCGCGGGTTCTCGTGCGCGGGATCGACCACGAGCACGACGACGTCGGTCCGGCCCGCGAGCAGGAGCGTCGCGGGCAGGTGCACGGTGCGGGCCCCGCGCTCAGCACCTTCTCAGCACGACCAGGCACCCTGGTCCCCGATCGATGCCGGAGGACCGGGGGTGCAGCACCGTGACGACCGAGCCGACGCGGCCCGAACCCGCCCGGCCCCTCAGCGAGCAGGAGAAGGCGGTGCTCGCGCGGCTCGCGGCCGACCTGGAGCCCGACACCACCGGGGCCGGCGACGACTCCCGCCCGGAGGCCCGGCGGGCGCCGGCGCCGAGGCCCTCGGCGCGTCTCGCCCTCCAGGTGCTGGTGGTGGTCGTGCTGGCCGCCGTCCTCATGCCCAGCGTGTGGGTGGGCGTCGTGCTCGCGGTGGTCGTGCTCAGCGGCCCGGCCGCGGCGACGTGGTGGGAGCTGCGGTCCCGACGGCGCTGACGGTGCCGAGCAGCATGTGGGGCACCCACGCCCGCGGGGAACAGGGAGGACGTGGCGGCCCGCGGCGTGACCCCCGACGTGACCGCTGACGAGTGGCGGGCGACCCTCCTCCTGCCCGGCCGCACGGTCGTGCGGGGCCGGGGCGTGCAGCATCCGCTGCCCCGCGGCGGTCTCCCGGAGTTCGGCCTCTACCTCGGCGTCGAGTACGCACCCTCGTGGCCGCACCGGTGGCTGGACTGGCCCGACTTCGGCGTCCCGGCCGACCCCCTCGACGCGGCCCGGGCCATCGCCCAGCTCCACCGGCGCGCCCGCGCGGGACGGCGGGTCGAGGCCGCGTGCCGCGCGGGCAAGGGACGCACGGGCACCGTGATCGCCTGTCTGGCGATCCTCGACGGGCTCGCGGTCGAGCACGCGGTGAGCTGGACCCGGCAGCACTTCCACCACCGCGCGGTGCAGACCCCGTGGCAGCGACGGTGGGTCCGGGACTTCCCCGAGCTGCTCGAGCACGCGTCCCGGTAGGCGGACCGGCCACCGCGGCGTTCGGAGGCGACAATTACTTCCCTCATCCCAGCGCCGCCTGCCCCTGACGGCGTCGGAGACTCGGTAGGCGATGTACCCCGCAGACCCCGACCCGCGTCCCGGCACCGACGTCGATCCGGCCCCGCCAGCACCGACCGGCGCGGCGATCCTGCTGCCGGGGAGCCCGGCGGCGCGCGCCGCGGGGTGCGGGTGCTCGGTCCTGGCCAACGCGGCCTATCGCTGCGGCGCCTCGGCGAGCCCGCTGATCGAGGCCACGTGCCCCATCGCGCACGGCGAGCCGGCCACCTGAGACCTCTGCGTCGCCCGCGCGGACGCGCTCTCACCCCTCAGATGTTCGACCCGTCGGGCGGGAGCTCCGCCGGCGGGCGCGGCGACCCGTCGCCGCCGGACGGACCCGGGCAGGACGCGTCGAGGGTGTAGGCGGTCATCGACAGGGACCCGTAGGCGTAGCCGTCGACGAGGACGTCCACCGACGGGTCGGCGCTCGCCCCGGCCAGCCCGGCGAAGTAGAGGGCCGGGATGAAGTGGTCCGGCGTCGGGACCGCGTGCCGGAAGTCGGCGTGGGCGTCGAGCGCGGCGAACTCGGTCGGCTCGGTGAGCATCCGCTCGCGCGAGTCGTCGCTGAACCGTCGCGCCCAGTCGTAGCCGTCGTCGGCGAGACCCCAGTCCATCGCGCGCAGGTTGTGGACCACGTTCCCGCTGCCGATCACGAGCACGCCGCGCCGGCGCAGCGGAGCGAGCTTCGCGCCCAGCTCCAGGTGGTGGTCGAGAGGCTTGTCGGCGTTGATGCTCAGCTGCACCACGGGGATCGAGGCGTCGGGGAAGGCGTGCAGGAGCACCGACCAGGTGCCGTGGTCGATCCCCCAGCTGTCCACGTCGGCCCCGATCCAGGTCGGGTGGACGATCTCGCTGACCTCGTCGGCGAGCTCGGGCAGTCCCGGCGCGGGGTACTGCACGTCGAAGAGCTCGGCCGGGAAGCCGAAGAAGTCGTGGATGGTGCGCGGCCGCGGCATGGCGGTGACGGCGGTGGCGTTGATGTACCAGTGCGCGCTGATCACCAGGATGGCGCGCGGACGCGGCACCGTGGCGCCCAGCGTCCGCCAGGCCGTGGTGTAACGGTTGACCGCCAGCGCGTTCATCGGGTTGCCGTGCCCGAGGAACGCAGCCGGCATCAGCGCGTCCTCCGGTGCCGGCCCGGTCCTGGCCTCCGGCTCGACCATCTGGTCCACCACCTTCCCGTCGGCCCGTGCGGGCCCGATCGACGTGCTCCGGCGCCGAGACCTCTGCCGTGCTCCCCCCTGGTCGACTCCTCCGCGCGGGCACATCCCGCAGGAGCTCGTCGTCCGCGGCCGCCCCGGACCCTACGGCCGTGGACCGAGGCGCTCGAGCAGCTCGGAGGCGAGGGCGACCGCGGCGGAGGTCGAGGCGGTCACGCCGGGCCGGGGCCGGTCGAGCACCTCGGCGGTCTCGCGGAGCCAGGCGACGAGCGGGGGCGCCACCGCCGGGGACATCGCCACGATCCACCGCGCACTGCGCTGCCGCGCCTCGGCGACGTGCTCGGTCCGTCCCGCGGCGTCCTCGGCGACGACCTCGGGTCGGGTGGCGAGGAGCCCGCGGGTCGACCAGCGCCCCGGCGGGACCCGGGCGTGCAACCGTTCCAGCTCGTCCGCCGCGCGGCGGAGCAGGTCGACGGTCGCGGTGTCGTGGACCTCGTCGCTCTCCATGCCCGCCCCCTTCCGTGCGCCCGCCGTCGACCGCCGGTCGACGACCACCTCTGGTCGTTCACCACAGACCACGGTCGACCGATTGTCGGTCACGGACAACCACGGGCGGCGGGCGCAGCGCCATCCTGGTCCCGTGGGGCCGCACCGATCCCGGAGGGAGGACGACGATGCTCGACGACGTGGAGCGCCGGGCGCTCGACGACATCGAGGGCCGACTGGCGGCCGAGGACCCGCGGTGGGTCCTCGCGTTCGACGCGCAGCAGGCCCGGCTGCCCACGGACCGCCCTCCGTGGATGCACCACCTGCTCGTGGGCGGCGCCGTCCTGATGGGCACGCTCGCCCTGATCATGCTCGTCGCCGGGATCCCGTCGCTGACCGCACTCTTCGCCCTCTCGGCCGCAGGGTTCGTGTGGATCGTGCACCGTCCCTCGCGGTCCGACGGGAGCCGGATCACGGAAACCCCGCGGGATCCCGGATGAGGGGGCGCCCGAGACCGCCGACACCATGCTCGCCGCCGGCCACATCGCGGACCGTGTCCACGACACCCTCGCAGACGACTCGCGGAAATCGACGGGTCCCGGCACTGCGGCGGTCGGCGAGCGGGTAGGGAGCCCCGCGTGGACCCAGCACCGCGCGGACCCCAGGAACCGCGGGCCTCCCGCGTCGAGCAGCCCGTCCGCGTCCCGCGTCCGGCGGAGGCGCGGGTGCGCAATCTCGAGCACGTCGTCGACGCCGCGCTCGACGCCGCCGCCCGGCTGCGCCGCACGCCCCGCCTCGAGCTGCACGAACTGCGTCGTGCCGGCACCGCGGTCAGCGATCTCTGCGACGCCCTGGCCGACACCTGCGGTCATCTCGCCCAGGAGCTCAGCGCCCAGTCGCCCGAACCCACCGAGCGGGCGCACGCCGCCATCGAGCACCTCTACACCGCCCGCGACGCCCTCAACGACGCCGGCGACGCCACGCGACGCACCACGAGCACCGCCGCCGACCTCTACCCCGCGGACCGGGACACGGGTCGCGCGGCGGGTAAGTCCTGACCCGGTACGTCGGCCTCTCGGCCCGGTGGAGCGTCGCGGCGATCTCAGGCGTGGCTCGTGTGTCGGGCGGCCGCGAGGGTGCCGATGCGCACCCCGGCGAAGTCCTCGACGGCGGCATCGCCGACGAGCCGGCCGATGCGCACCCCGGCGAAGTCGACGACCCAGCCCGCGTCGTCGACGCGCCCCATCCCCACACCGGCGAGATCGTCGACCCGGCGCGTCTCGTCGCGAGTGTTCTCCATGGTGATCCCCTCTCCCGCGGGCCCGTGCCCGCCCGTCGTCGACGGTCCGTTCCCTCGGCGCCGAGCGCTCGGGTCGACCGGGCCCGGTCGGGGGGCCGTTGGTCTCGTGGTCACACACCGGCCGGGGGCTCCGGCGCCCGGTCCTCGCGCAGGAGGTCGCGGCGCAGGGCGTTGACGTCGCCGGCACGTCGCCGCAGGGCGGCCGCGATCCGGTCGAGGAGGTCGGCGAACTCGTGGAGGTGCTCGAGCGGGACCGCCTCGAGCGCGCCCCCGACGTCGTCCCGGAACAGGCGCCCCATGAGTGCGGCGACGCGACGACCGCGCGGTGTGAGGTCGACGAGCGTGCTGCGACGGTCCGTCGGGTGCCGACGGCGCACCACGAGGCCCTTGGTCTGCAGCCGATCGACCAGCGCGGTCCCGGCGGGTGCCGCCACCCCGAGTCGAGCGGCCAGCACCGACACCGGGACCGCACCGTGACGACCGAGGTCGGAGAGCGTGAGCACCTCGCCCACACCCAGACCGAGCACGTCGGCGTAGGCCCTCCGGTAGGCGTCGACGGCGAGCACCAGGTCCTGCATGCGCTCGGCCACCGCGATCCCACCGCTCACGGCGACCACCTCCTCACGGGTCGGACGACGTCGTCAGCCACGCACCCGGGGTCGCACACTCACCGGCGGGCCCCGTCGAGCACACCGGGGGTGACCAGGTCGGGCGTCCAGTCCGGGGACACGATCACCACCGGACACCGGGCCCGGACGGCCAGCCCGCGTCGGGTGCTGTGCCGCGGGTGGCGCCACCCGTGCTCTCCCCCGAGGACGACGAGCTCGGCGTCGTCGGCCTGTTCCGCGATGACCCGGTCCGCCCGCTCCTCGGCCAGGACGACCTGCAGCGCGGGCGGACGGTCGGTGCCGACGTCCGGGAGCTCCTCGGACAGGAGGCGGGCGTCGGGCCCGGCTCGCACCACGACGAGCGGGACACCGCGCACCGCGGCGCGACGGGTGGCGAACCGCAGGGCGCCTCGACAGCCCTCGGTGCCGTCGTCGCCGACCACGACCACATCCCGTGGGGCGCGCGCCCCGGTCGTCGCCGGCGGCACGACCGCGACCGGGACGTCGACGTGCCCGACCAGACCGTGGGCGACGCCGCGGAGCGCGACCTCGCCGAGGGCGCCGGAGCCGTGGCTACCGACCACGATCATCGACGCCCCGCGCGCCTGGGCCCGCAGCACGGCGACCGGGTCGCTCTCGACGACGGTCTCGTCCACCGCGAGCCCGGGAGCCATGGCCCGGGTCGCCTCGGCCGTCGCGTGGAGCTCGGCCCGAGCCCGGCCGAACAGGCCCGGGCCGGCGTCGACGCCGGCCGCGGACCGGCCCGGGTAGGTCCCGAGCGGTGCGCAGAGCCCGTGCACCAGGTGCAGGGCGAGGCCCTGCTCCTGCGCCTCGGCCGCCGCCCAGCGCACCGCGGCGTCGCTGCGTCCCTCGAGCGACACCCCGACGACCAGGGCACCGTCGGGATTCCTGGTCACGACCCACCGCCGGCCGGGACGGCCGCGGCGGCGGCGAGCGCCGTGCCCCAGGCGCGGGCCCGCTCGAGCTCGCCGGGCGAGAGCGGCCCGTCCGTGCCCTCGACGTAGAAGCTGTGCGGCCCGTCGACCGCGATCGCGCCGCCGCGCCGGAGGCGACGGCGGATCGCGCGCGCCGCCGAGCCCGGCACGCGGGGGTGTCCGACGCGGGTGTCGAAGGCCGCGGCGCGCAGGCCGGGGCGCGCCGGCAGGGCCGCGAGCCACTCCCGCACGCCCGGCCCCCGGGACACCAGCGCGCCCTCGGCCTTCGTCGCCGCGTCGCGCCGCGTCGAGGCCCGGGTCATCCCGAACGCATGGGTCGGCCCGCCGACGACGAGGAGGTCGACGTCGTCGCCCGGCGTCGACGGGGCGGCACCGACCTCCACCACGTCGACCGGCACGCCGGTGGCGAGACCGTCGGCGATCGCGCGGGCGATCGCCTCGGTGTTGCCGTACATCGATTCGAAGACCACCAGGGCCCGGGTCATGACCCACCTCCTTCGCGACGCGCCCACCGTCGGCGCGCGGCCGGTCGCACGGCAGGGTCGAACGGACCGCGGGGCGGGGCCGACCGTCGATCCGGTCGGGCCGCCGCGAGGGGACCCTGGGCCCTGTCGGCCGGCGCGGCGCCCGTCTGCGATGACGGGATGACGACGCGATCATCTGCCGACGACACGACCCCGCGCCTCGACCCGAGCCGCCCGGTGCGGGTCGTCGGTGAGCACGTCATCGTCGCCGAGGCGCTGCGCGTGATGCGGGTGGCCGACGTGCGCCACCTCCCCGTGGTCGCCGATGGGCTCTGCGTCGGGCTGCTGCTCGAACGCGACCTCATCGCGGCCGCCGTCGACGGGGTCACCGGACCGGTCGGCCGTCTGGCCCGGCGTCCGGTGCCCACGGTCGAGGTCGACGCCACGACGCCCCGCCGGGCTCGCGCCGTCCTGGCCGGTGGGCTCGACGCCGCGCTCGTCACCGACGGCGGCGTCGTCGTCGGGATCGTCACCGCCACCGACGCGCTCGCCGCCCTCGCCGCCGCCGACGAGCCGGGCGACGCGGAGCGCCCGACCGAGGAGTCACCGTGACCACCACCGGCCCACCGCCGACGCCGCCGTCCCCACCGCCGACACCGCCGACACCGCCGACACCGCCACCTCCGCAGCCGCCACCGCCGAGGGTCGGTCCTCCCCCGTCACCCGTCCGGGTGCGGGGCGATCTCGACCCCGGGCTGTCCCGCTGGCTGTGGCTGGTGAAGTGGATCCTGGCGATCCCGCACTGGATCGTGCTGGCGTTCCTGTGGATCGGGTTCGGCGTGGTCACGGTCGTGGCGTTCGTGGCGATCCTCGTGACCGGCCGGTACCCGCGGGCGCTGTTCGACTTCACCGTCGGCGTGCTGCGCTGGTCCTGGCGGGTCGCCTTCTACACGAACGCGGCGTTCGGCACCGACCGCTACCCGCCCTTCAGCCTCCGCGAGGACCCGTCCTACCCCGCCGACCTGGAGATCGTCCACCCGGAGCGGCTCTCCCGGGGTCTGGTGCTGGTCAAGTGGTGGCTGCTCGTCCTCCCCCAGTACCTCGTCGTCGGCCTGCTCGTCGCGAGCCCGTGGTGGATCTGGCAGGGCCAGGGCTACCAGTGGTCGGTCGGCGCCGGTGGGATCGTCGGTCTGCTGGCCCTCGTCGGGATCGTCGTGCACGCCGTCCGCGGGTCGTACCCGCCCGGGCTGTTCGACCTGATCGTCGGGTTCGACCGCTGGGTGCTGCGGGTCGCGGCCTACGCGGCGCTGATGACCGACCGCTACCCGCCCTTCGTCCTCGACGCGGGCCCGCGCGAGCCGGGCGAGGCCGTCGCCGGCGACCAGCCGACGGTCGCCTCCCGTCCCCCCGCGGCGGGGCGCCACGCCTGGACGGCGGGCCCGGTCGTCGCGCTGACGCTCGGGGCCGTGCTGTGCGTCGCGGCCGTCCCGCCGCTGGTCGGTGGTGTCACCGGACTGACCGCGGACAGCTCGGCGCGCGACGAGGCCGGGTTCCTCACCACCTCGCCGACGGTCGTGACGGCGGACGGGTACGCGGTGCGCACCGCGCCGCTGCTGGTCGACCTGGTCCCGGACGCGTCGTTCTCGCCGCCCGCCGCCCTGGGCCAGGTCCGGGTGCGGGTCGCCGCCCTCGACGCCTCCCGACCCGTGTTCGTCGGTGTGGCGCCCCGCGCCGCGGTCGACCGCTACCTGGCCGGGGTGGCCTCCGGCACCCTCGTCGACCGGGGCGGCAACCGCCCGGGCGTCGTCGAGCAGCCCGGCGGGCCGCCGACGCCGGCTCCGGCCGAGGCCACCATCTGGACCGCCCGGAGCGCCGGGCCGGGCACGCAGACGCTGACGTGGCAGCCGGCTCCCGGCGACTGGTCGCTCGTCGTGCTCGAGCCCGACGGCCGCCCCGGCATCGCGGTGGCCGCCGATGTCGCGGCCACCGTGCCGGCGCTGCGGACCGTCGCGACCGTGCTGCTGGTGATCGCCGGGTTGCTCGTGGCCCTCGGAGCGACGGCGGTCACGGCCGCCGTGACGACCGCGCACCGCCGGACCCGCACGTCGATCGCGGTCTGAGCGCGACGGCGACGCGGCCCCGCCCTCCGCGCGGAGGGCGGGGCCGCGGTCGCGGGACGCGCCCGGCTCAGACCTCGACGACGGTCCAGGACCCGCGCCTCCCCGGTGCGCGCACGACGGAGAGCGCCGCGGTCACGGCGTCGTCGACGCTGCCCGCGGTGTCGACCGTCGTGGCCTCCGGCCAGGGATCCGCGTCGGCCGCCATGACCGCGGCCACCAGCGGGGTGGCGTCGGACGCCGCCCCGCGCCGTGCCCGGATACGCGCGTCGGCGACGTCGCGGGGGGCCTCGCAGCGCAGCGGGATCACCGGGACGGAGCTGCGGGCCGCGAGGGCGTTCGCCGCCTCCCGAGGGGTGGCCGCGGTCCACGAGGCGTCGAGCACCACCGATTCGCCGCGGGCCAGGAGCCCCTGCGCCCGGTGGAGGAGCTCGTCGTAGGTGGCGGCCGTGTGCTCGGCGCGGTAGAGCCCACCGCGGTAGTCGGCGCCGGCCGGAGTGCCCGGGTCGATCCCGGCGATCTCCTTGCGCACGCGGTCGCTGGACAGCAGCGTCGCCCCGAGGCGGTCGGCGAGACCGCCGGCAACGGTGGTCTTGCCGGTTCCCGGCAGCCCCCCGACCAGGACCAGGCGCACCCGGCCGGCGTCGAGGTGCTCGGCGGCCAGGTCGAGCAGGTCGCGCGCGAGGGAGGCGCTCCCTCCGCCCTGGTCGACGCGGACGCACGTGACGGCCGAGCGGACCGCGGCGCGGTAGGCGACGAAGTGGTGGCGCAGTGCCGACGGCGCCGGGTCGTCGGCGAACTCGGCGTACCAGCCGAGGAAGCGGTCGGCGAGCGCGGCACCACGGTCACCCCCGAGGCGCTCGAGGTCCATCGCGAGGAACGCCGCGTCGTCGAGACCGTCCACGAAGCGCAGCCGGTCGTCGAACTCGAGGCAGTCCAGCACCACGGGGCCCCCGGGCAGGCAGAACACGTCGTCGGCGAGCAGGTCGCCGTGCCCGTCCACCACCCGGCCGTCGGCCCGACGCAGGTCGAACAGGGCCCGACGCCCGGCGAGGAAGGCCTCCGCGTCCGCGGCGACCCGATCGACGAGATCCGCGGGCAGGACGGTCCCGACGTGGCGGCGGAGACCGTCGAGCACGCCGGACCAGCGCAGGCGGGCCGCCTCGAGCGTGCCCTCGCGGTCCACCTCCTGGCCGTGGGCGGCGCCGCTGTGGAACGCCGCGAGACGCCGCGCGAGGGCCCGGAGGTCGTCGTCGACCGGCTCCCCCGCCTGCACCAGGGCGGCGAGCCTGCGCTCGCCGGGCATCCGTCGCATCGCGACCATGTACTCGGCGGCCAGCCCGTCGGGGCCGATGAGGGTCTCGAGACCGAGATAGGCCTCGGGACTGAGCCTGCGGTTCAGGGCGATCTCCCGCAGGCACGCCTCCCGGCGCCGGGCGAGGGTCGTGAAGTCGCAGAACCCGAGGTCGACCGGCTTCTTCATCTTGTGCACGCGATCGCCGGCGAACCACAGGATCGCGGTGTGCGTCTCGACCACCGCCGGGGCGGTGTCGCTCACGGCGCGCTCCCCCCGACGGCGGCGTGGCTCGGAGTCCCGGTGCGCCCGAGCGGGCCGAGGACGGCCACTGGGCACGGCGGCGCGGTGAGCACCGAGAGGGCCGTGGAGCCCGGGCCGCGGAGGGTGGCGGCACCGTCGCGGCGGTGTCCGATGACGAGCTCGTCGGCTCCGGCGCCCCGGGCCAGGAGGGCCCGGGCCGGGCGGTCGGCGACCACCTCGGTGCTGACGGGCACGTCGGGGCCGTACCGGCGGGCGGCCGCGACCAGGTCGTCGAGCTCGCGTCGGGCCCGGGCGAGCTCGGCGTCGGGCACCTCGGCGGTCTCGGCGCCCGCGACGGGCGGCACCACGCGCACGGCCTCGACCGGGGCACCGAGTCCCGCCGCGGCCCGGAGGGCGTGGGCCAGCACCGCGGGGGCGGAGGGCCCGCCGTCCACCCCGACGACGACCGCGCGCCGGACGGCCGTGTCCGGCGGCGTCGGTCCGCGGTACTCCGGGACCACCAGCACCGGGCAGGGCGCGGCGACCACGACCCGCTCGGTGAGGTGACCGGCCTCGCCGGCGAGGCGCCGGTGCCGGTCGCCGAGGACCAGGAGCGACCCGGCGCCGCAGGCGCCGACGAGGAGGGCGAGCGCGTCGCCGGCGCGGCACAGGAGGGACACCTCGAGGTCGGGGGCCGTCCGGGTCAGGTACGCCTCGGCGCGCTGCCCGGCGTCGTCGGACCAGGGCCCGGGCGGTGTCTCGGGGCCGTGGGCGTGCACGAGCGTGACGGCGACGGCGCGCGACCGTGCCTCGGCGACCGCCCGGTCGAGCACGCGCGGCCGCAGCAGGCCGTCACCGACCCCGACGACGACCGGGTCGGTCCCGGCCCTCATCACACGCCCTCCTCGGCCCACACGCGCTCCGGGGAGGTCCACCGGGCCGCTGCGGTGGACGAGAGCACCGCGACCGGGCACGGCGCGGCGCGGACGACCGCCTGACTGGTGGAGCCGATCAGCGGACCGACCAGCGCTCCGCGTCCACGGGACCCCAGCACGACCAGAGCGGCGCGGTCGCGGGCCACGGCGAGGATCTCCCCGCTCGGCGTGCCGTGACGGACGGCCTCGTGGATCCGCACCCCGAGGTGCCGCGCGGTCAGTCCCGCGCGGGCCTCGGCGAGGACCCTGCGGCGCGCCTCGTCCTCCGCGTCCGTGACACCCCGCGGGAGCACACCGATCGCGGTGACCCGCGCCCGCCACCGATCGGCGACGTCGGCCGCGAAGGCGACCGCGCCGTGCGACTCCGGGGAGCCGTCGACGCCCGCCAGCACGGGCCCGATGTGCCGGTCCTCCGGACCCCAGTGCGCGGGCACGACGACCACCGGGCACGCGGCGTGCCCCATGGCGTGGACCAGCGTGCGCCCGAGCGTGAGCTCGAGGGAGCCGGCGAGGTCCCGCGCGCCGAGGACGAGCAGGTGCGCGCGACGGCTCGCGGTGACCAGGGCCGGGCCGGCGACCCCGTCGACGACCGAGAGCCGGACGACGAGGTCGGGCGCGGCGCCGGTCGCGATCCGCCGGGCCTGGTCGAGCAGCGAGAGGGCCCGTCCGGTCGGGGTGTAGAGCTCCTCGGACGGGCGGTGTGACGGCGGGAGCACCTGCACGAGGTCGAGGGGCAGACCCCGGTGGTCGGCTTCCTGCGCTGCCCAGCCCACGGCCCGCAGCGTCGTCGGGTCGCCGTCGACCCCGACGACCACCCCGGCGGGCGGCACCGAACGATCGATCATCTTCTGCCTCCTCTGACCTGCAGCGACGACCGCGGAGCCGCGGCTCGCTCCCGACCACCGAGCCTCCGCCGCGGCCTCGCTGCGCGGCAGGGCCGGAAGTCCGTTCCCGCCCGAGACCCCCGGGGGCCGGAGGTCCCGTCCGTTCCGCCCTACTCGCCGTCGACCGCCGCGTCGGGGAACCCGTCGGCCGCGACGGCGATCTCGTCCGGAGCCTCGCCGCGGATCGGCTCGAGCGCGGTGACCTGGAAGCGCAGGATCTCCCGCGTCGGGCCGTCGGTCCCGACGCCCCACCCGAGGACGCCGGTGGACGGGACCGTGAGACCGCCGTAGGTGCGGTGCTCGAGGATCTCGGCGCCGAACGGTTCGTCGCGGAAGAAGCCGCTGCGGCCGGGGTCGCCCCAGCGCGTGGTCGTGACCCGCCGCGGCAGGCCGCCCCGGTGCAGGGTCAGGCGCAGGGCCGCGGGCGAGCCCGCGACGGGGAACGCGACCGTGGCCGTGTCGCGGTCCTCCTCCGTCCACCGCACGGCGTCGCCGGGGACCAGCACGGACGGCACGAAGATCGCGCTCAACGTCGCGTGCGCCCGGTCGGCGCGGGCGAGGTCGGGGCCCACGAGCGCCGGGCGGAGGGACCACCCGCAGACCGTCGTCTCCCGTCGCGCGGTGCCGGCGACCCACGAGTCGACGATCCGCAGGGCGCCGGCGACCCGCATCGCGCGGAAGTAGCCGTGCCCGGGCATCGTCACCTCGCCGGCCCGGTACGGCCACCAGGCCCGCCCGATCCGGATGAACCCCCGGGTGAGGAGCCGGGCCCCGGTCACGTCGCGGGCTGACGGCGCCACCGAGCGCGCCGCGTACCGGGTCGCGAGGGCAGGCGGCGACGGTGCGGCGGCCGCCGCGGGACGGGTGTCCTCGGTCGCGTCGATCGTCATCGGAGCGCTCCTTCCGGGTCCGGGCCACCGGCCGGCCCACCGGCGACGACGCTGCCCCGCGGTCGACGAGGTCGACAGGGGTCGAGGGTCCCGCGGCGGCTTCGGCCGTCCCGGTCGAGCCGGGCCCTGCGGCCCTGCTCCGGTCCGGGGCGCCGCACGACGCTGCCGCCATGAGCACCACTGCCGCGAGCCCGTCCCCCACCCGCCCCGCGCCGCCGGAGACGCTCGACGACGACCCGCCCGTGCGCCTGATCATGAGCCCGCTCGACCCGGTCGAGGTCCCGGAGACCCTGCGCGTCGCCTCGGCACTCGACCTGGTGCGCCGCCTCGCGGCGGACCACCTGGTGACCTTCTGCCGCGGCCGGGTCCGCGCCCTCGCCGAGGTCGACCTGCTGCGCCACCTGGAGGACGGCGGGTCGCGCCCGGCGTTGAGGGTCGACCCGGTGTCGGACGTGGCGCGGCCCGTGACGACCATCGGGTCCGAGATGCGGCGCTCCCGCGCCGCCGAGCTGCTGCTCACGCAGGATCCGCCGATCCTGGTGGTCACCGTCGGCGGCAGGCCGGCCGGTCTCCTCGACGCCGCGGCGGTGCTGCGCAGTGTGGCGCGGGGCCTGTAGCCGGGGGGCCTGTCGTCCGGGGGGCCGGCGGTCCCGGCCCCCCGCCCTCACGGGCGGAGGCGGATCGCGGCGTGCCCCACGCCGTGCTCGTGCTCGGCCGCCCGCAGGGCCGCCGCGCGGACCGAGCGGTCGTCGAAGGCCGCGGCGTGCACCTCCGCGCGCAGCCCGTGGAGCGCCGCCTCCACTGTGGCCCGCTCGACCACGATGCCCGCGACGACGCTCTCGCGCGTCCCGTCCTCATGGGTGCAGACGGCCAGGACCGGGTGGCGCCGCCACGGAACGTCGAGACCGAGCGTGTCGACGGGGATCTCGCCGGGGGTGTGCCAGGCGGGGATGCCGTTGCGGGTCGGGCCGTTGAGCAGGTGCAGCCACCCGCCCCGGGAGCCGGCGGCGTGGACGACGTCCACGACGGTCGCCATGTCGGCGGTCCCGGTGTACTGGGGTCGCGCGGCCTCGCCCGCTCCGCGGGCCACGCGCCGACGCGCGAGGTCCGTGGGCGATGCGGGGCGCCGGCGTGTCGCGGTGATCGAGACGAGCGGCCCCTCCCCGGCGGTCGCGGCGATGACGGCCCGCGGCGCCCACCCCAGCGAGCGCAGGGCGTTCTCGACCGCCCCGGTGAGGCGGCCGGCGTGCAGGAGCGCGTGGTGGGCGGGCGGGCCCGCCGCGGGCTCGAGCGAGACCTCGAAGCGACGGTCCCGCACCGAGACCGTGCAGCCCGGCGTCCCCGGGTCGGCGAGGGGCTCCAGGGCCTGCAGGAGGGTCGCGATCTCGGTGGGTGTCCACCGGTCCGCCGACGGCGTCGGGGTGCGGGTCGTGCTCATGTCCGGATCGTGCGCCGCGACGCCCGTCCTCCCCAGGGCCGGACGTCACCGGGCTCGGGCCCTCCGTACCCCCGTCTCACGGGCCGGCGGCCCTGCTGCCCGGCGCGGTGCCTGCCGACGATCCTCGCCATGAACCCTGACCCCGGGCCGTACCGTGCCCGCGACCTCATGACCAGTCCCGTGCTCACGACACCCCCGGACGCTCCGCGATCGGCCGTGGCGGCGCTGCTCGTGTCCCACGGCATCGCCTCGGCCCCGGTGGTCGACGCCGCCGGCCGGCTGCTCGGTCTCGTCGACGAGCTCCACCTCGTGGGCGCCGACGACGAGGCACCCGCCGCCGAGCTCATGACACGGCCGGTCCCGGTGGCCGACCCGGACACGCCGCTGGACACCATCGTCGAGCGCCTGCTCGACGCCGGGACGCGAGCCCTGCCCGTGGTCGTCGAGGACGTGCCGGTCGGGATCGTCAGCCGCCGTGACGTGCTGCGCCGTGTCGCGCGCGGTGAGCTCGTGCCGGCCCCGCGCACCTCCCCGCAGACCGTGGCCGACGACGAGCTGACGGGGCCGATCGTGGTGGGCGTCGACGGGTCCGACGGGTCGGTCCGCGCGGTCCGGTGGGCCGCGGCGGCCGCGCGGCTCACGGGTGCGGGACTCGTCGCCCTCACGGCCGCCGGCGTCCCCGACCTCTACGGGACGGAGGGCGAGCTCGAGGGCGATGCGGCCCGCCAGCTGGCCGCGACCCTGCGCCGAGCGCTGCCGGCCGGCGACGGGGGGACGATCACCGAGGAGGTCCGCGCCGGCCGGCCGCTGCCCGTCCTGGTCGAGGCGAGTGAGCGCGCGCGCCTGCTCGTGGTGGGCAGCCGGCAGGTCGAGGGCCTCGGGGGCCCGCGCCGCGGATCGCTCACCGCGCGTCTCGTCGGGTACGCCCGCTGCCCCGTCGTGGTCGTGCCCGAGCACGTCGAGGTGCCGGCCGCGCCGGCCGACGAACGGACCGCCGTCCCCGTCCCGTGACCCCACCCGCTGGCCCCCTCCCGCGGACCAGCGCCCCGCCCGCCGAGGCGGACGAGGCGGACGGGGCCGGCATCGTCAGGCGAGCGGCCCGGCCGCGAACGGACCGACCAGCGCCGACGCGGCGTCGGCGTCGCCTGCCTCGTCAGCCTCGTCGCGCTCCCGCGGCGGGCGCACGACGGTGACCGGGCACGGGGCGCGCAGCACCACCGACAGCCCCACCGAGCCGAGCAGCGCGCTGCGGACCTTCCCCCGGCCGCGGTGACCGACGACCAGCAGCGCGGCGCCCTCGCCCGCCCGGGTCAGCACCCAGGGCGCGGGCCCGGTGACCGCCGTGACCTCGACGGGGACGGCGCGCTCCGCCTCGTCGAGCCCTGCGCGGAACTCCTCGACCCGCCGCCGGGCCGACTCCTCCACCGCCTCGCGGATCTCGCCGCCGTCGGCGAGCAGCGGCATGCCGTACGGCGACATCCAGGCGTCCGGCGGCTCGTGGGCGACCACCACCCGCACCGGGCGCCCCCGGCGTGCGCCCTCGCGGATCGCGTAGCGCAACGCGGCGTCGGCGTGGTCCGAGCCGTCGATCCCCACCACGACCGGCGCCCGGTCGCTGTCCGTTCCGTCCATCAGCCGACTCCTCCGGCTCGGGTTCCCTCGAGGTGCAGCGTCGTGGTCACCCGGCGCCCGGCGACGGAGGCGGACGGTCCCCCGTGGCCGGGTCCTCGGTCCCTGGTTCGGGGCCTCGCCCCTGCCGATCGTGGACGACGGACCGAGGAGGCGTCATGGCACAACCGGGCGGGGACCCGGCGGCACGTCGCCGGCGGGGGCCCGACGAGGCGGAGATCGCCGAGCTCCTGCGTGCCGGCGCGAGCGCCCCGTCGAGCCACAACAGCCAGCCCTGGCGGCTGCGGTGGCACGAGGACGCCGTCGAGGTGCACGGCGACCCGGCCCGGCACCTCCACGCGGCCGACCCCGACGCCCGCGAGCTGCGGATCGCCTGCGGGGCCGCGATCGCCAACGTCCGCCTCACCGCGCGGGCGCAGGGCCGTCGCGCCCACACCCAGCTCCTGCCCGACCGCGACGATCCGTGGTTCTACGGCCGGGTGCGACCGGGAGCACCGTGGCCCCCGGCCGGGTGGGAGGTCGAGCTGGCCCGGGCGGTGCGGCGTCGTCACACCGACCGCCACCCGTTCGCCGACCGCCCCCTCTCCGCGGGTCTGCGCGATCAGCTCCTGCGGGCCGCGTGGCGGGAGAGCTGCCGGCTCGTGATCGTGGACGACCGGGCGCTCCGGCGTGGCCTGCTCGCGCTCACCGCGGAGGCCCACCACCAGCAGCAGAGCGATCCGTCCTTCGTCGCGGAGTGGGACCGGTGGATCGGGTCGGGATCCCGGTCCGGGGACGGCCTGCCGGCGGAGCTGGCGCGCCGCGCGCCGCGACCGGACGCCGCCTGGCGTCCCCGGGACTTCGGCGGGAGCACCGCGGAGGGCGACCGGGTGGTCAGCGCGGAGGACCCGACCGAGCACGAGCCGACGATCGCGGTCGTGACCTCCTTCGACGACGGCGCCCTCGCCCAGCTGCGGGCCGGTCTGGCCCTGGAGCAGGTCCTGCTCACCGCCACTGCTCGCGGCGTCGGGGCGTCGTTCGTCGCCCCGCCGCTCGAGGTCGCCGCCGTCCGCGTCCGGGTGCGGGCGCTGCTTGGCGGCGTCCTCTGGCCACAGGTCATCCTCCGGCTGGGCTGGGGACGGCCGGTGCACCCGACGCCTCGGCGTCCCGCGGCCGGGTGAGCGAGGGAACGCTCCGCGCAGGGTTCGTCCAGAAGGGGTCGTTCAGAGGGTTCGTTCGACCAGCAGGAAGTCCTCGATGAGTTCGTCCAGCGGGCGCAGCGGCCGGTACCGGGTCCGGTCGGCCGGCGGAGGCGGGACGGGCGTCGCACCGGGAGGTGCGGTCCGTCCGTCGCGGGCCGCCGAGGTCGAGGGCACGTCCTCGTTCACGCGGGTCCTCCTCCGGTGCCGGAGAGCGTCGGGAGCACTCCCCACGGTGACCGTCCGACGGGCCATCGGGGCAGGGCCGAAGGTCCCGACTGGTTCGTCCGGCGAGCGGCCCACCACGCTCGGCCACCCGCGACCGCCGTCACCGGCGCGGGTCCGCGCCGAGCACGACGGGGGTCACGGTCGCGGCACGGCGAGGAGGAGCGCGAGCAGGCCCGTGGTCGTCACGACCTGCAGCGAACGGTCGGACCGCCGACGCACCGGGAGGGCGGGCAGACCCGTCGTGAGCAGTCGCCGGCCGGCGGCGCGCAGGGTGTCCTGAGCGCCGAGCACCTCGACCCCGCACGGGTGGTCGAGCACGTCGTGCAGGGTCGTGCGGTGCTGGACGAGGGGTCCGCCGGCGGGCCAGCGCTCGGCGAGGCCGCCCGCGGTGACGACCGCGATCGGCAGGCCGTCGCGGACGACCACCGCGCACCCGTCGGGATCCTGGTGGAGCCGGGCCCAGGCCACCGGCAGCGGTGTCGACTCCAGGAGGAGGGTGGCGGCACGCGCGGCGGCCTCCACCGGGGCGTCGAGATCGACCGGGGATGCCGTCCGGGCGGGCGCCTCGTCCACGATCCCCTCGTCCACGATCCCCCCGGCCCGGGTGCCGTCGTCGGTCACGGTCTTCTCCTCCCTGGGCGTGGTCACGTCGTCCCGCTGCTCGGCGATCGGCATCGTCGGAGGTCCTCGTCGGTCCCGGCCCGTGGGGCGGGCCTCGTGGGCACCACCGTGGCGGGCCGCCGCGGGCGTGGGCAGGGTCGTCGGCTCCTGTTCGGTCGCCGGGCGGCCCGACGGCCGCGGGCCCACCGACCCCGCCCGACCCGGGGACCGGGTCGGCCCGGCTCAGCGCGTGCTCTCGTGGTCGGGGCCGGTGAAACGCCGCCAGGCCGCGTCCCAGGCCCGCAGGCGGGCGCGGTCGAGGACCCAGCGCAGCCCCGCGAGCAGCAGGAGGGAGAGCACCAGGTCGGCGAGGACGAGGAACACCGTGGTCAGCGCTCCCTGGGCGGCGGGCGAGGTGGGGCTCATCGGTGCGGGTGCGGGTCGGTCGGCGCGGTCCACCCACAGCGTCCGCGCCTCTCCGGGCTCGGCCGACGCGGGCACGCGGACGACCGCCACGTGGGACGTGCCGTCGGCGGCGGTCCACCGCACGGGCGCCCGGAAGTCCTCGGACACGGTGTCGGGCCGCGCGGAGGTCCGCAGGTCGGGGGCAGCCAGCACCTCGGCGGTCACCTGGTGGCGCTCCGCCTGCTGGATCGTGACCTGCGGGGCGAGACGGGCCGTCACCTCGCTGCCGACGGTGAGCGCGACGGGCAGGAACAGCAGTCCGACGATCAGCAGGACCCACCGGGCCGTGACCTCCGCGCGGTCGCTGTTCCGGCGGAGCTCGGAGTGCCTCGGGACGAACAGGCCGACGGCCCGCCGGACCGCATCCGTCCTCGTACTCATGGTGGCCGCCTCCGCTCGTCGATGGGTGCCGTCGAGCGTGGAAGGCGGGCCCGGGCGAGGGGCACGGGCTCCGGGCCCTGCCACGCCCCTCGGGCGTCCCAGCTCACCGGGGACCATCGGCCCCGGCGTCCGGTGCCGTCGCACCCTGCCGCCGCCCGGTGCCCCGGACGGACGCTGCTCGGGACCGAGAGCCGAGTACCGGATCGCGAGGATCCGGCGGAGGAGGCACCGTGCCCGCGACCATCCACCCGAAGGCGGCGGCCGACGCCGTGCCCGCCGTACGCGGGCGGCCCGCGCTGATGCTGGCCCTCGCGACCATCGGCTTCGCCGTGACGTTCTGGGCGTGGGCGCTGCTGGGACCGCTCGGCTCGACCCTGCACGACCGGCTCCAGCTCACCGCGTTCCAGCAGGCCCTGCTCGTCGCCGTGCCGGTCCTGGTCGGGTCGCTCGGACGGATCCCGGTCGGCGCGCTGACCGACCGGCTCGGGGCGCGGATCATGTTCCCGGCCGCGGCGGCGCTGACCATCTTGCCGGTGCTCTACCTCGGCCACGTCGCCGATTCGCTCACCGCGTACCTCGTGGGTGGGTTCTTCCTCGGCATCGGGGGCACGACGTTCGCGATCGGCGTGCCCTTCGTCAACGCGTGGTTCCCCCCGGAACGACGCGGACTGGCACTGGGCGTGTTCGGCGCCGGGATGGGCGGCACGGCGATCGCGGCCTTCACCACCGTGCAGCTCAGCGCGGCCATGGGGCCGGCCTTCCCGTTCGACCTCGTCGCCGGGGTCCTGCTCGCCTACGCCGTCGTGGCGTGGCTGCTGCTGCGCGACCGCCCGGACCGCCCGGTCGCGCCGGGCAGCCTCTGGACCCGGCTGGGCGCCGTCCTGCGTCTCCCCGCGACGTGGCAGCTGTCGTTCCTCTACGCGGTGGCGTTCGGCGGCTTCGTCGCCTTCAGCGTGTACCTGCCGACCTACCTCACCAGCGCCTACGGCCTCGAGAAGGCCGACGCCGCGGTCCGGACCGCGGGGTTCGTCGTGCTCGCGGTCGCGATGCGCCCGGTGGGAGGGTGGCTCTCCGACCGGTTCGACGCGGTCAAGGTGCTGCTCGCCGCCTACGGTGTCGCGACCGTCCTGGCGGTGCTCGCCGCCCTGCAGCTCACGCTCGTCCCCACGGGCACCGCGGCCTTCCTCGGGATCGCCCTGGCGCTCGGACTCGGCACCGGCGCCGTGTTCGCGCTGGTGGCGCGGTTGGTCCCGGCCGAGCGTGTCGGCGCCGTCACCGGTGTCGTCGGTGCCGCCGGCGGGCTCGGGGGGTTCTTCCCGCCGCTCGTGATGGGGACCGTCTACGGGCTGACCGGGAGCTACCTGGTCGGGCTGCTCCTGCTGGCCCTCACCGCCGCCGGCGCCGCGGCCCTCACGGCCACCGCCGTGCGACGGCGCGCCGTCGCGGCCTGAGGTGCGCCGCGGCGGGTGTCCGGTTCGGGCCGGATGGCCCCGGACCCGGGACCACTGGCCGTCGTCGCGGTCGTCACGCAGTGGAAGCGTCGCTCCGCGTGCTGCGGAGCTGCAGCGCCCGGTCCCGCCGGGCACACGGGAGGAGACCGTCGGTGACCGATGAGCGTTCCGCGCCGCGAGCGCAGGCTGGGGCACGAGGCGACGGAGGAGGGACCGACGGCCCCGTGGCCGACCTGCTCGTGCGGGCGGGCCGCTTCTTCACCCGCCGGGACGTGTCGGCCGATCTGCGGGCGGACTTCCGCCGGGGAGGCCGCGAGGGTGACGTCTTCTACCGCGACCGGTGGAGCCACGACAAGGTCGTGCGCTCCACCCACGGGGTCAACTGCACCGGCTCGTGCTCGTGGAAGGTCTACGTCAAGGACGGGATCATCACCTGGGAGACCCAGCAGACCGACTACCCGTCGGTGGGCCCGGACTCCCCCGAGTACGAGCCGCGCGGGTGCCCCCGGGGCGCGGCGTTCTCCTGGTACACCTACTCCCCCACCCGCATCCGCCACCCCTACGCCCGCGGTGTGCTGCTGGAGTCCTACCGCGAGGCCAAGGCCCGCCTGGGCGACCCGGTGCTGGCCTGGGCCGACGTCGTCGGCGACCCGGAGCGCCGGCGGGCGTACCAGCGGGCGCGCGGCAAGGGCGGCCACGTCCGGGTCGGCTGGGACGAGGCCGTCGAGATGGTCGCGGCCGCCCACGTCCACACCATCCGCACCCACGGCCCCGACCGCATCGCCGGCTTCTCCCCCATCCCCGCGATGTCGATGGTCAGCCACGCCGCGGGCTCGCGGTTCATCGAGCTCGTCGGCGGGGCGATGACCTCGTTCTACGACTGGTACGCCGACCTGCCCGTCGCCTCGCCCCAGGTGTTCGGCGACCAGACCGACGTGCCGGAGTCCGGCGACTGGTGGAACGCCTCGTACCTGCTGATGTGGGGGTCGAACGTCCCGGTCACCCGCACGCCGGACGCGCACTGGATGGCCGAGGCGCGCTACAAGGGCCAGAAGGTCGTCGTGGTCTCGCCGGACTACGCCGACAACACGAAGTTCGCCGACACCTGGCTGCCCGCCCAGCCGGGCACCGACGGCGCGCTGGCGATGGCCATGGGCCACGTGATCCTCACCGAGTTCTTCGTGCAGCGCCGGGTGCCGTTCTTCGTCGACTACGTGCAGCGCTACACCGACCTGCCGTTCCTCGTGACGTTGACCGAGAAGGACGGGGCACACGTCCCCGGCAAGTTCCTCACCGCCGCCGACCTCGGCGACGAGGGTGAGGGCGCCGCCTGGAAGACCGTGCTCCTCGACGGCCGCACGGGCCGGGCCGTCGTGCCGAACGGCTCCCTGGGCTTCCGCTACACCGGGTCCGGCGCCGGCCGCTGGAACCTCGACCTCGGCGACGTCGCACCCCAGCTCACGCTGCACGGGGAGGGCGCCCGGGAGGTCCTGCTCCCCCGCTTCGACGCGCTCGACGGCAGCGGGGGCGTCCTGCGCCGCGGGGTGCCGACGCGGCGTGTCGGCGGCAAGCTCGTCACGACGGTGTTCGACCTGATGCTCGCCCAGTACGGCGTGCACCGCGACGGCCTGCCCGGCACCTGGCCGACCGGGTACGACGACGCCGCCGAGTCGTACACGCCGGCCTGGCAGCAGGCGATCACCTCGGTCCCCGCCGAGCAGGTCGTGCGCATCGCCCGGGAGATGGCCGCCAACTCCGAGGAGTCCGGCGGCAAGACCATGATCCTCATGGGGGCCGGCATCTGCCAGTGGTTCCACGGCGACGCCACCTACCGGGCCGTGCTCTCCCTGCTCCTGCTCACCGGGGCGATGGGCCGCAACGGGGGCGGCTGGGCGCACTACGTCGGCCAGGAGAAGTGC
Source organism: Actinomycetospora lutea (assembly GCF_028737205.1). Classification (GTDB taxonomy): domain Bacteria; phylum Actinomycetota; class Actinomycetes; order Mycobacteriales; family Pseudonocardiaceae; genus Actinomycetospora; species Actinomycetospora lutea. The sequence goes on from NZ_JAQZAL010000011.1 coordinate 93,376, forward strand.
CGGCCGGTGACCGGGTGGGCGACGATGGCGATGGCCACCGACTGGCAGCGCCCGCCGCGGCAGATGATCGGGACGGCCTACTGGTACACGCACACCGACCAGTGGCGCTACGACGGCTACACCGCCGACGCGCTGACCTCCCCGCTGGCCGAGGGCCGCCTGGCCGGCATGCACACGATCGACACCCTCGCGCTGTCCGCCCGCCTGGGCTGGATGCCGTCCTACCCGCAGTTCGACCGCAACCCGCTCGACGTCGCCGACGAGGCCGTCGCCTCCGGCCGGGACGTCGGCGAGTACGTCGCCGGCGAGCTGCGCGACGGCGCGCTGCGCTTCGCGATCGACGACCCCGACGCGCCGGAGAACTGGCCGCGCTGCCTGACGCTCTGGCGGGCCAACCTGCTGGGGTCGTCGGCCAAGGGCGACGAGTACTTCCTCAAGCACCTGCTCGGCACCCACAACGACCTGCGCGCCGAGCAGACCCCGCCCGACCGGCGCCCCCGCGACGTCACCTGGCGCGACGAGGAGCCCCCCGAGGGCAAGCTGGACATGCTGCTCGCCCTGGACTTCCGGATGACCAGCTCGACGCTGCTCGCCGACGTCGTGCTGCCGGCGGCGACCTGGTACGAGAAGCACGACCTCAACACCACCGACATGCACCCCTTCGTGCATGCCTTCACCCCGGCGATCGACCCCCCGTTCGAGACGCGCACCGACTTCGACGCCTTCCACGCGATCGGGCGCCGCTTCAGCGAGCTCGCGCGGGACCACCTCGGCGTCCGCCGCGACGTGGTGGCCGTCCCGTTGCAGCACGACACCCCGGGCGAGACCGCCCAGCCGGGAGGGCGCGTGCTCGACTGGCGGGCCGGCGAGGTCGAGGCCGTGCCCGGGCGCACCATGCCGACCTTCGCGGTCGTCGAGCGCGACTACGCGGCGGTGGCCGACAAGATGGCCGCGCTCGGGCCGCTGGTCGACCGGCTCGGCGTGACCACCAAGGCGGTCACCTACCACCCCGACGAGGAGGTCGCCGCCCTCGGCGCGGCGAACGGCCTGATGTTCGGCGGGGCCGGCGACGGGCGGCCCGCGATCGACACCGACGCGAAGATGGCCGAGGCGATCCTCGCGCTGTCGGCCACCACGAACGGGCGGCTGGCCGTGCAGGGCTTCCGCGAGCTCGAGCGGCGCACCGGGACCCCGCTGGCCGATCTGGCCGAGGGCAGCGAGGAGAAACGGATCGCCTTCGCCGACACCCAGGCCCGCCCGGTCCCCGTGATCACGAGCCCGGAGTGGTCGGGCAGCGAGACCGGCGGCCGGCGCTACGCCCCGTTCACCGTCAACGTCGAGCGCCGCAAGCCCTGGCACACCCTCACCGGCCGGATGCACTTCCTGCTCGACCACGACTGGGTGCACGAGTTCGGCGAGACCCTGCCGATCTTCCGGGCGCCCCTGGACATGCAGCGGACGTTCGGCGAGTCCCGGCCCGGCGACCTCGGGCAGGACGGCGCCTCGGTGACCGTGCGCTACCTGACGCCGCACTCGAAGTGGTCCATCCACTCCGAGTACCAGGACAACCTGTTCATGCTCTCGCTGTCGCGGGGCGGCCCGGTCGTCTGGATGAGCCAGGAGGACGCCGACGCGATCGGGGTGCGCGACAACGACTGGGTCGAGGCGGTCAACCGCAACGGCGTCCTCGTCGTCCGGGCCGTGGTCACCCACCGGATGCGGGCGGGGACGGTCTTCGTCTACCACGCGCAGGAGCGGGTGGTGAACGTGCCGCGCTCGGAGGCGACCGGGCGCCGCGGCGGCATCCACAACTCCGCGACGCGGATCCTGGTCAAGCCGACCCACCTGATCGGCGGCTACGCCCAGCTCTCGTTCGCCTTCAACTACCTCGGTCCGACCGGCAACCAGCGCGACGAGGTCACCGTGATCCGGCGGCGTGCCAGCCAGAAGGTGGAGTACTGACATGCGCGTCATGGCCCAGATGGGCATGGTCATGAACCTCGACAAGTGCATCGGGTGCCACACGTGCTCGGTGACCTGCAAGCAGGCGTGGACCAACCGCAGCGGCGTCGAGTACGCCTGGTTCAACAACGTCGAGACCCGCCCCGGCCAGGGCTACCCCCGCCGCTACCAGGACCAGGAGCGCTGGCGCGGCGGCTGGGTCCGCAACCGGCGCGGGCGGCTCGCGCTCAAGGCCGGCGGGCGCTTCCGCAAGCTCCTGACGATCTTCGCCAACCCGGTCCTGCCGAACATCCGCGACTACTACGAGCCCTGGACCTACGACTACGAGGTCCTCACCGACGCCCCGCTGGGCGACGACTTCCCCGCCGCGCAGCCCAAGTCGCTGCTCTCCGGGCAGCCGATGGCGGTCGAGTGGAGCGCCAACTGGGACGACGACCTCGGCGGCGCCCCGGAGCACGGCCCGCAGGACCCGATCGTCGAGCGGCTCCGGCAGGAGTCCGAGGAGAAGGTGACGTTCTCCTTCGAGCAGGCGTTCATGTTCTACCTGCCGCGCATCTGCGAGCACTGCCTCAACCCCTCGTGCGTGGCCTCCTGCCCGTCGGGGGCGATGTACAAGCGCGCCGAGGACGGCATCGTCCTGGTCGACCAGGACCAGTGCCGGGGCTGGCGGATGTGCGTCACCGGCTGTCCGTACAAGAAGGTCTACTTCAACCACCGCACCGGCAAGGCCGAGAAGTGCACGTTCTGCTACCCGCGGGTCGAGGTCGGGCTGCCGACGGTGTGCTCGGAGACCTGCGTGGGCCGGCTGCGCTACCTGGGGCTGTTCCTCTACGACGCCGACCGCGTCGCCGCCGCGGCGTCGGTGCCCGACGAGAAGGACCTCTACGAGGCCCAGCTCGACCTGCTGCTCGACCCGCACGACCCCGCGGTGATCGCCGCCGCCCGCCGCGACGGCATCCCCGACGACTGGCTGGAGGCCGCGCGCCGCTCGCCGGTGTACAAGCTCGCCAAGGAGTACCGGGTGGCCCTGCCGCTCCATCCGGAGTTCCGCACGATGCCGATGGTCTGGTACATCCCGCCGCTCTCGCCCGTGGTCGACCGGCTCACCGAGACCGGCCACGACGGCGAGGACGCGGGCAACCTGTTCGGCGCCATCGACGCGCTGCGCATCCCCGTCGAGTACCTCGCCGAGCTCTTCACCGCCGGGGACCCGGCCCCGGTGAACGACGTGCTGCGCAAGCTCGCCGCCATGCGCTCCTTCATGCGCGACGTCACCCTCGGCCGGGAGCTCGACGAGTCGATCCCCGCGGCCGTCGGCATGGACGTCGAGCAGCTCATGGCGATGTACCGGCTGCTCGCCATCGCCAAGTACGACGAGCGCTACGTCATCCCCACCGCCCACGAGGGCGACGCGCACCAGCTCGAGGAGCTCGGGTGCAGCCTCGACGTCGACGGCGGGCCCGGCATGGTCACCGGCAGCGGCCCGTTCGGCGAGGCCTCCGGGCCGCCGACACCGGTCTCGGTCGAGACGTTCCACGCCCTGCGGCACCGCCAGACCTCCGAGGGGATCGCCGATCCCGAGCGGCCCGGCGCCCGCGTCAACCTCCTCAACTGGGACGGCCGCGGGCGTCCCGAGGGCCTGTTCCCACCCCGGAAGGAGAGCGCCCGATGAGCGCCCCCGCCCCGGCGCGCCTCGACGAGCAGGCCCACGCCACCGTGCTCCAGGCCGCGTCGGTGTGCCTGCGCTACCCCGACCGCGACGTGCTCGACCTGCTGCCCCTGGTCCGCGCGGCGCTGCACACGGTGCCCGCCGGCCCGGCCCGGGAGCGGCTGCTCGCGTTCCTCGACGCGCTCGGCCCGCGGACGCCCCACGAGCTCGCCGAGCTCTACGTCGCCGTGTTCGACCGCCGGCGGCGCTGCTGCCTCGACCTGACGTGGTGGACCGACGGCGAGACCCGCCGGCGCGGGTCCTCGCTGGCCGGGCTCAAGGACCGCTACCGGGCGGCCGGGATGGAGCCGACCGGCTCCGAGCTGCCCGACCACCTGCCCGCGGTGCTCGAGTACGCGGCCACCGGCGACCTCGCGGACGGGCTGGCCCTCCTCCAGGAGCACCGCGCCGGACTCGAGCTGCTCCGGCTGGCGCTGCTCGAGGCGGACGCCCCGTGGGCGGCGGTGCTCGAGGCGGTCTGCGCCGTGCTGCCCGGCCCCTCCCCCACCGACGTCGCCGCCGCCAAGGCCCTGGCGCGCTCCGGCCCGCCCCGCGAGCAGGTCGGCCTCGACCTCGCCCCCTTCGGGGGCCGGCGATGACCGTCCTGGACATCCTGCTCTGGGGCGTCCTGCCCTACGTCGTCCTCGCCGTGGTGGTCACCGGGACGCTCTGGCGCTACCGCTACGACCGCTTCGGCTGGACCACACGCTCCTCGGAGCTCCACGAGTCACGGCTGCTGCGCATCGGCAGCCCCCTGTTCCACTTCGGCCTGCTCGTGGTGATCATCGGCCACGTGATCGGCCTGCTGATCCCGAAGAGCTGGACCGACGCGGTCGGTCTCTCGCAGGAGGCCTACCACGTGCAGGCGCTCGCGCTAGGCACCGTCGCCGGCGCCTGCACCCTGGTCGGGATCGCGATCCTGATCTACCGCCGTCGCACCACCGGCCCCGTCTTCGCCGCCACGACGCGCAACGACAAGCTGATGTACGTCGGGCTGGTCGCCGCGATCGTGGCGGGCCTGGTCACGACGCTGCTGGGGGCGTCCGGCGGCGAGGAGCACAACTACCGGCTCACGGTCTCGGTCTGGTTCCGCTCGCTGTTCGTCCTGCAGCCCGACGTCGCCGCGATGAGCCAGGCCGGCCTCGCGTTCCACGTCCACGTCCTCATCGCCCTGGCGCTGTTCGCGCTCTGGCCCTTCACCCGGCTCGTGCACGCCTTCACCGCGCCGCTGGGCTACCTCTTCCGGCCCTACATCGTGTACCGCTCGCGCTCCGGCGGACCGGCCACGCGCGCGCCCCGACGCGGCTGGGAGCGGGTCGACGCCCCGCCGACCGGTCGGCGATGACGACACCCGGGACACGGCTCGCCCCCGCGTGCTCCGACGACGACGTCGCCGCCCGGGAGGCCGCCGGGGCCGCTCCCGGGCGGCGATAGCTGACCCGGGCCCGTCGGGCCGGACGTCCCTCCCGGGCGGGCCGTTCGCGCCTGGGCCCGCCGTGCTCCGCCGACCACGCTCGCGACGCGGGGCACCACGAGTCGAGGGAGACGTCCATGGTCGAGGATCGCGAGACCGAGGTGCTGTCCGTCGGCGACTGCCTCGAACTGCTCGATACCACCCCCGTCGGCCGGCTGGTGTTCACCGAGAAGGCCCTCCCGGCGGTCCACCCGGTGAACTACGTGCGCCACGGTCGCTCGCTCATCGTGCGCACCGGTCCGGGCAGCAAGCTCGACGCCGCGCGTCGTGGTGACGTCGTCGCGTTCGAGGCCGATCACGTGGACCCCGACTCGCACACCGGCTGGAGCGTCATGGTCGTCGGGCGCGCCGGGGTCGTGAACGACATCGAGCGGCTGGTCGCCGTCATCGACCACCGCTACCGGCCCTGGGTGCGGGGCCGGGGCCTCCACGTGATCCAGATCGACGCCGAGCGCGTCACGGGCCGCCGTCTCGTCCTCGACCCGTGGCAGGACGCGGGTGACGGGCTCGGGACGCAGGCCCCGGACCACGCGGGACGTGCGGCACCCGGCCCGTGACCTCCGGCCCCTGGACCGGAGGCGTCGCCGGCCCTGGACTGGACCGAGGAGAGGAGCCGTCATGGAGACCGTGCCCGAGCGTCGCCCCACCGAGGCCTGGGACCTCGTGTCCCGGGTGGTGATGTTGAGTCGCCGCGGCGCGCCGCGGGTGGCGCTGCTCGCCGCCCTCGACCAGGCCCGCACGTCGTTGCGACGGGAACCCCATCAGGACGTGCGCCGGACGCTGACCTGGGTCCTCGGCGCCGTCGAGCGGGGCGACGAGACCGACGCGATCGTCGACACGGCGCTGCGTGTCGCCGCCCGCGACCTGGAAGGTCCCCGATGAGTGCGCCGACCACCGGCGACGTCCGGGCGGCGTTGCGTGACGCGGTGTCGCCGGCGCTGCGGGCGCCCTCGGAGCACAACGCCCAGCCGTGGCACTGGGTCCTCGCGGACGACCACCTCGATCTCGAGGTCGACACGACGCGTCGGATGCCCTTCACCGACGAGCGGGGTCACGGCGTGCTGCTGGGATGCGGCTGCGTCCTGCACCACCTGCGCATCGCGCTCGCCGACCACGGGTGGCACGCCGACGTCCGGCACCAGCCGGACGGGCCCGACGCCCGCGCGCTCGCCCGGGTGCGGATCCGTCCGGCCGCGGGCGCGCCCGATCCGCGCACCCGGCGCCTCGCGGACGCCATGGAGCGGCGCCGGACCGATCGCCGCCGGTTCTCCGCGCAGGCGGTGCCCACCGAGATGCTGCAGGCGCTCGGCGACGCGGCACGGCCCTTCGGCGGGGTCCTCCACCTGACCACCGGCGGCCAGCGTGCCGTGGTCGCCGACGCCATGCGGGAGGCGGCCGAGCGGCAGCGCGAGCAGCCGGGGTACCCCGCCGAGCTGGAACGGTGGACCCATCGCTACGCCGGGGCGCACGACGGCATCCCCGCCGGTGCCCGCCTCGAGGAACCGCCCCCGTCCTACCGTGACCTCGTGCTGCGCTGGTTCCCGCGCGGGACCCTGCGCCAGCCGCACGCCGGGGCCGACCACCAGGACGCCTCGGCCCTGACCATCCTCACCGCGGTCGACGAGAGCCCGGACTCCGTGCTGCGGGCGGGCGAGGCGCTCAGCGCGGTCCTGCTCGAGGCCACCACCCACGGTCTGGCCACCACCCCGATCACGCAGGTCCTCGAGGTGGCGGAGACCCGCGACCGACTCCGGTACCTGGTCGGCCACCACCCGCCCGTCGTCGCCCTGCGCATCGGATGGCCCGAGCCCTTCGCCGAGCCGTTGCGACCGACGCCGCGCCGTCCGCTCGACCAGGTGCTGACCGAGGTCGGCTGACCGGGGCGGCCGACCGGGGTCGGCTGATCGGGTCGGCCGGGACAGGTCCGGGCGGAAGGGAGGGCGGGTGAGCGCGACGCGGACCACCCGGCCCCCGCACCCGCACGGCGACGGTGATCGGCAGGACGAGACGTCCGTCGACGGTTCGGCCGTCGACCCCGAGGCCCCCCTCGAGCGGATCTTCCACGAGCTCCGGTCCGGACCGGACGGTCTCGACGACCGCGACGCCGCCCGCCGTCTGCGGGTCCACGGACCCAACGCCCTGCCGACACGCCGCGGGGCCTCGTGGCCACGGGCGCTGGGACGGCAGCTGGTCCACCCGCTGGCGCTGCTGCTCTGGGCCGCCGCGGGTCTGGCGATGGTGGCCGGCACGCCGGTCCTCGCCGCCGCGGTCGTCGTGGTGGTCGTGCTGAACGCCGGGCTCGCCTTCTGGCAGGAGCAGCACGCCGAGCACGCGGTCGCGGCGCTCGAGGCGTATCTCCCGGCGCGGACCCGGGTGCTGCGCGGCGGGGTCGCCCGCGAGATCCCGGCCGCCGAGGTCGTCACCGGGGACGTCGTCCTGCTCACCGAGGGCGCCGCGGTGCCCGCCGATGGACGCCTCGTCACCGGCGCGGTCGAGATCGACATGAGCGCGCTGACCGGGGAGTCGGTGCCGGTGTCCCGACACCCCGGGGTGCACCCGCCGGGCCCGCCGCTCGAGGCCCCCGACCTCGTCTTCCGCGGCACGACCTGCACGGTCGGCGCCGCCCGGGCCGTCGTGACGGGGACCGGGGCGCACACCGAGATCGGGCGCATCGCCGCCCTGACGGGGCACGTCGGGCACCACGAGAGCCCCCTCGAGACCCAGGTCCGGCGGGTCGCGTGGCTGATCGCCGCGGTGGCCGTCGGCACCGGGGCGGCGTTCCTGCCGATCGGGCTCCTGGCCGGTCTGTCGTTCACGGCCGCGCTGGTGTTCGCCATCGGGCTGCTCGTGGCCAACGTCCCGGAGGGACTGCTGCCCACGATCACGCTGGCCCTGGCCGCCGGGGTGCGCTCGCTGGCGCGCCGCGGCGCCGTCGTCCGGCGGCTGTCCGCGGTCGAGACGCTGGGGTCGACGACGGTCATCTGCACGGACAAGACCGGCACGCTGACCGAGAACCGGATGTCCCCGCAGGCGCTGTGGAGCCCCGCGGACGGTCGCGGGGACCCCGACCGCGACGCGGGTCGGGCGCCCACCCTGGCCCGGGTCGCGCAGCGCTGCAGCGAGGCCGACCTCCCCGACCCCGCCCGCGGTGCGGGCTCCGGCGACCCCACCGAGCTGGCCCTGCTGGCCCTCGCCGCCGCGGCCGGACTCGACACCCGTGCCGCCACCCGCGCGCGCGATCGGCGCGCCGCGCACCCGTTCGACCCGGTCCTCGCCCGCATGTCCACCGTCGACGCCACGCCCGACGGCCTGGCGGTGCACACCAAGGGCGCCGTGGAGGCCGTCCTCGGCCGCTGCGACGGCCGGCGTCGGGCGGACGGCGGCGAGTGCCCCCTCGACGCCGCGGCGCGCGCCGAGGTCCTCGCCGCCACGGCCGAGCTGGCCGGCGAGGGTCTCCGGGTGCTGGCCCTCGCCGGCCGGCCGGCCTCGGACGCGGACCTCACCGCCCCCCGCGAGCGCGTCGAGTCCGGCCTCGTGCTCGAGGGGCTGGTCGGCCTCCTCGACCGGCCGCGCCCCTCCGTCGCGCCCGCCGTCGCCCGCTGCCACGCCGCCGGGATCACGGTCCACGTCGTCACCGGCGACCACCCGGTGACCGCCGAGGCCGTCGCGCGGTCGGTGGGCATCGGAGCCGGCGGGCTGCGGGTCGTCGGCGGCGACCGGCTGGCCGCCCTGCGCGAGAGCGAGCTGGACGACCTGCTGCGCGCCGGCGACGAGGTGGTCTTCGCCCGCGTGGCCCCGGAGCAGAAGCTGCGCATCGTCGAGGCGCTCGTGCACCTCGGCGAGGTGGTCGCGGTCACCGGGGACGGCGTGAACGACGCACCCGCCCTGCGCCGCGCCGACATCGGCGTCGCCATGGGTGCGTCGGGCACCGACGTGGCCCGCGAGGCCGCGACGATGGTGCTCACCGACGACGACTTCGCGACGATCGAACGAGCCGTCGCCGCCGGCCGGCGGGTGTACGAGAACGTGCGCAAGTTCGTCGTCTACATCTTCGCCCACGCGGTGCCCGAGGTCGTCCCGTTCCTGCTCTTCGCGCTCTCGGGCGGCAGCATCCCGCTCGGCCTGACCGTCCTGCAGATCCTCGCGATCGATCTCGGCACCGAGACCCTGCCGGCCCTCGCCCTCGGACGCGAGCCCGCCGAGCCCGGCGTGATGTCCCGCCCACCACGACCACGCTCCGAGGGCGTCATCCGGCCGCGGATGCTCTGGCGGGCGTGGGGCCTGCTCGGGGTCACCTCGGCGGTGCTGACGACCGGCGCGTTCCTGCTGGTCCTGCTCCGGGCGGGCTGGACGCCGGGAGCGCCGACCGGGCCCGGCACCGTGCTGCACCCCGCGTACCTCGAGGCGACCACGGCCACGTTCGTCGGGATCGTCGCCTGCCAGATCGGGACGGCGTTCGCCGCCCGCACCGAGCACGCCTCGCTGCGCACCGTCGGCCTCTTCGGCAACCCGCTGCTGTGGTGGGGCATCGGTTTCGAGGTCCTCGTGACCGCCGCGGTCGTCTACCTGCCGGTCGCCCAGCGGATCGTCGGCACGGTGCCGCTCGACGCCGCGACGGTGGCCCTGCTCCTCGTCTGCGCCCCGCTCGTGTGGGGCGTCGACGAGCTCGACCGGTGGCGCCGCCGCCGGACCGTCACCCCCGAGGAGAGGAGAGCACCGTGACCGCCGTGGAGCGCACCACGATCGAGCCCCTGGGCGCCGACGAGAGCCGGGCCCTGCTGATGACCGCCGAGATCGGGCGCCTCGCGTTCATCGACGAGCACGGGCCGACCGTCGAGCCGTTCGCGTTCGCCCTGGAGGGCCCGCACATCGTGATCGCGGTCGGTGCCCGGACCGGGGCGCGCGCAGCCGTCGGGCAGGCCGTCGCGTTCGAGGTCGACGAGATCGACCTGGTGCACCGCACCGGCTGGTCGGTGGTGGCGGCCGGGACCCTGCACCGCGCCGGCGCGGGGACGGTGGCCCGCCCCGAGCCCTGGCCCGACGGGGACGACCGCCTCCTGCTGCTGCTCGCGGTGGAGCGATGGTCGGGGCGGCGCCTGCGGCGGGAGGCCCGCCGGGCGGAGCCCACGGCGGGCCGGTGAGGCACGCGGTCCCCGGGGGGTCACGCCGCAGGGGCCGGGGGACCACCGTCACCGGGCACCGACCCGCCGGCGGGCGGCCTCGGCGAGGGCGTGGTGCAGCGCGGCCCGCGAGCCGTCGGAGCCGTCGACCCCGACGACCCGGGGGCCGCCGGGCGACGTCACGGGCTCGCCGTCGCGACGGGGCGGCCCGACCGCTCGTCCGTGCCCCGCCCCACCCGGTCCCCGACCGTGTCCTGCGTCTGCTCCCCGCCGTCGTCGTCCTCCTCCTCGGCGACCGGGCCGCGGTCCGGGGGGACGACGACCACCGGGCACGGGGCCCTCAGGACCGCCCCGTGGGCGACCGAACCGATCAACCAGCGGGCGAGGGCGCCGTGGCCGGTGCGGCCGACGACGAGCACGGGGGCGCGGACCTGCTCGGCGACGTCGACGACGGCCATGGTGGGGTCCTCGGCCCGCACGACCACGTCCACGTGGGGGATCGCGTGCCCAGCCGCGTAGTCGTCGACGACCCGGGCCACGAAGTGCTCCACCCGCGGACGCAGTGCCTCGCGGACCGCCTCGAGGGTCGGGCCCGGCAGGGGCCGGAACCCGACCGTGGTCGGCGGTGGCGCGACCCCGGTGACGGCGAGGACCCCGACACCGCGGCGCACGGCGTCACCGAGGGCATGGCGCAGCGCCGCCGCGGAGCCGTCGGAGCGGTCCACACCGACCACCACGGGCCCGTCCGCCGGGTCCTCGCGGGGCCGCACCACGAGCACGGGGCACGGCGCGAGGGCGAGCACCCGTAACCCGGTGGAGCCGAGCACGGCGCTGCCGAGCGGCCCACGACCGCGGTGGCCGACCACGAGGACCGAGGCGTCCCGGGCGGCGTCGGCGAGGACGGGCGCCGACGAGCCCGGGTGCACCCGGACCTCGTACGGGACCTCCCGCAGGGCCGCGGACAGCGGCAGCACCGCCTCCTCGGCGAAGCGCCGCGCCTGGTCCGCCACCACGTCGGTCATCCGGTCCGGCTCCGGAAGATCCGCGATGTCCCCACCGTCGGCCCAGGTGCCGGGCGCCGGGAACGCCGTCACCGCCGTGACGGGCTCCCCACGGCGGGCGCCCTCCTCGAGGGCCACCGCGAAGGCGAGCGCGGCCGCGGGCGAACCGTCGAGCCCCACCACCACGCCGGACCGGGCGCTCACGACGGTCGCCCACCGGCGAGGCGGGCGAGGAGCGCCCGGGGCGGGGTGACGGGCGTGCCGGCGGGCCCGGCGGCCGGTGGCGTGGTGGACACCGTTCGTCGCCTCAGGCCGCGGCCGGCTCGGGCACGACGGTCACCGGGCACGACGCGTGCAGCACACAGCCCAGTCCGACCGAGCCCAGCATGACGCTGCCGAACGCGCCGCGGCCGCGGTGCCCGACGACGAGCTCGTCGGCCCCGCGGGCGGCGTCCACGAGGACCTCGGCCGGGCGACCCGGCAGCACCTCGACGGTGACGGCGGGCGGCGTCACCTCCTGCGCCGCGTCCTCGGTCACCTCCCCGATCACCTCGTCCACCAACATGCGCGCGGCCTTCAGTTCGTCCTCCCGCAGCGCGTCCGGATCCGGCAGCCGGATCTCCGATCCCGGCCCGTAGCCCCAGGCCGACCACATCTCCGGCGGCTCGTAGACCGCGATCGCCCGGATCCGGTCGCCGCGGCGGGCCGCGGTCCTGATGGCCTCCCGCAGCGCGAGCCGCGACCCGTGCGACCCGTCGATCCCGCAGACGATCACGCCCTGGCTGCCGTTCTCGGTCATCGGAGCTCCCTCCCTCGGTGCGGCCCGTGCCGCGCCACCACCCTCGCGCGGGCGGGCGGCACGGATCAGAGCCGGACGGTCCGCATCCCGTCCCGATCTGCGGGGCCGAAGGTCCCGATCGGCGCGCCGCGGGCTCAGGGCCGGCGCCACCAGCCGCGGTGCGGCGGGCCCGGCGGGGCGACGACGAGCACGGGGCAGCGCGCCCGGCGGACCACGCGCGGCACGGGCGAGGGCCTCAGCGCGGCCAGCACCCGTCCCCGGACCGAGCGCCCCAGCACGAGGAGGCGCGCGCGGCCCGACAGGTCGACCAGCGCCGCGACGGGATCGTTCTCGGCGACCCGGATCTCCACCGGCATCCGCGGGTGGACGATCCGCCAGGCGGCGAGCCGGTCCTCCCACCAGCGGCGCCCGGCGTCGGTGTCGTCGGTGTCGTCGGTGTCCCCGGCGTCCTCCCCGTCGCGGGACGGACCGCCCCGCTCGAGCCCGCGGCACCACACCGCGAGCAGTCGTGCCCCGCGCCGGGAGGCCGCCTCGAAGGCCGCGTCGACGACCGCGTCGGAGGTGTGCGGGGCGAGGGCGAGGACGACCGGGCCGTCGAGGTGAGGGGCCTCGTCGGGCACGACGGTCACCGACTCGTACGCGGCGTCGACCAGCTCGTCGACGCCCGCCGCCCGCTGCGGCACCACGAGCAGCCGTGATCCGGCCGCGGCACGGATCAGGCGGTCCGCGGGCGACGGACCCGCGAGGGCGCCGAGTGCCCGTCCGACCAGGGCGGCCGGTGCGGAGTCGGGACCGTCGCGGGGACCCGGGCCGGTGTCGGGCTCGACCAGGACCTCCAGCCGGGCGCCGCTGCGACGGGCCTGGCGTCCGGCCCACCGCAGGACCGCGCGCCGCCCCGGACCGGCCGGGGCGAAGACTCGCACGACCTCGCCGCGGTCCTGCTCCGGCGTGGTCACCGCGTCCGCCGGCTCAGGCGGGGACGTCGTCGCCGAGCAGGGCGCCGACGACGTCGCGGATCGACACGATGCCGGTCACGGGCCCGCCCTCGGGATGCTCCTCGTCGTCCGCCCGCACCAGGACGTGCCGGATGCCGGCGTCGAGCATCACGCGGGCGACGTCGACGACGGGCGCGTCCTCGGGCACGGTCACCAGGTCGACGGTCATGAGGTCCGTGGCCTGGGTGCCGAGGTCGCCCCCGTTGGCGATCACCGCGACGAGGTCCCGCTCGGAGATCACCCCGGTCGAGTCGTGCCCGTAGCGGACGAGGATCGCCCCGATCTCGTCCATCGCGAGCTCCTCGGCGACCTCCCGCAGGGTCGCCTCGGGACCCACCGTCGCGAGCTCCCGGGTGGCCAGGCGCCGGATCGGGGTGGTCGCCCCCGGGGGCTGCGTGCTGGTCGGGCTCATCTGTCCTCCATCGGCTCGGCTCCCCGGGGACGCTGCTGCCCGCCGGCGCCGGGCGGCAGGGGCGACGGTCCGCGCGTCCCGGGACCTCCGCCGCCCCGCCCGCGACGGCCGGCCCTGTCGCCACGACCGGCACCCGTGACGGACTGGGCAGCGGCGCGCGGGCCGGACGGGTGGGTGGGGGTGGCCGGGTGGACACGGTCACCGCGCTCGCCCACGTGGGGACGGCCCTGGCGATCGGTCTCATGCTCGGGCTGGAACGCGAGCGCAGCGCGCGCGACGAGCGTCCCCGCCCCGTCGCGGGCGCCCGCACCTTCGCCCTGCTGGCCGTCGCCGGCGCGGTCGCGGCCGCGCTGGGCGGGGCGGTGCTGGTCGCCGGCACCGTGGCCGTCACCGCCCTGCTCGTCGTCGGGTACGTGGCGACCGTCCGGACCACCGCGGACCCGGACCTGGGGGCCACCACCGAGGTGGCGGCGGTGGGCACCTTCCTCCTCGGCGCCCTCGCCTGGACCCGGCCCTCGTGGGCCGTCGCGATCGGGGTCGCGGTGGCCGTCGTGCTCGCGGTCAAGCGCCCGCTGCACGACTTCGCCACCCGGCTGGTCACCGACCAGGACGTGGTGGACGCGCTGCGGTTGTTCGTGGTGGCGCTCGTGGTGCTGCCGTTGCTCCCCGATCGCGCCCTGGGTCCGTTCGGCGTGCTCAACCCGTCGCGCATCTGGCTGCTCGTCGTCGTGCTCACCGTCGTCGGCTGGGTGGGCTACGTCGGGGTCCGCGCGCTCGGCGAGCGGGTCGGCCTGCTGCTCGTGGGGTTCCTCGGCGGCTTCGTCTCGGCCTCGGCGACCACGCTGGTCCTCGCGCACCGGCGCGCGCGCAGCCGGGCGGCGCGGGGCGTCATGCCGGCCGTGCTCGCCGCGAACGTCGCCACCCTCGTGCAGCTGCTGGTGGTGGTGGCCGTGGCCGCCCCGGCGGTCGCCGTCCGGCTCCTGCCCGGGGCGGCCGCCGGGATCGTGGTGCTCCTCGTCGAGATCGTCTGGCTCTGGCGCCGCGGACCCGCCGACGAGCCCACCGACGAGCCCGCCGACGAGCCGACCGACGAGCCCACCGACGAGCCCACCGACGCGGACCCCGTCGGCAGCGACCGGGACCCCGTGGCGCGCCCGCTCTCGCTCACCGCCACCGTCACACTGGCCGCGGTCCTCGTCGTGCTGCTCCTCGCGACACGCTGGGCCGCCGCGCTGGCCGGGGACGGCGGGGTCGCCGTCGTCGCCCTGGTCGGGGGCCTGGCCGACGCGCACGCCGCCGCCGTGGCCGCGGCGTCGCTCGCCGGGACGGTGATCACCGTGGGGGCGGCCGTCGGCGCCGTGGGTCTGGCCCTCGCCGCCAACACCGCCACGAAGATCGTGCTGGCCCTCGCGGCGGGCGGGCGACGCTTCGCCGGACAGCTGGCGCTGCTGCTCGCGGCCCCGGTCGCCGCCGTCGCCACCGGGTTCGCGGTGGCCGCCTGACGTGGCCGCGGGCGCTCACGCCGTGGCGGCGGCGGGCACCACGGTCAGGGGGCACGGCGCGTGGCGCAGGCACCACCAGCCGACGGAGCCCAGCAGGCCGGTCGCGACGGCGCCCCGGCCCCGGTGCCCGACGACGAGGCGCGCCGCCCCGTCGCCCGCGGCCCCGAGCGCGGGCCCGGGGTCGCCCGGGACGGCCCGCACGGTGACGGGTGGCAGATCCCGCCCGGGGTGCTCGACGCGGTCGGCGGCCAGCACCTCGTCGACCACGGCGCGGGCGGCGGCCTCCGTCGCGGCCGCGACCTGGGCCCGCTCGGCGACGATCGGGACGCGGGCGAGCACCGCGAACCGCTCCGGGGAGACGTACACGGCGACGGCGTCCACGGTCGCGCCGTCGCGGCGTGCCTCCCCCAGCGCGTACCGCAGCGCCGCGCGCGCCCCGATCGAGTCGTCGAGCCCGACGACGACGCGCGGTCGGTCGGCGTCAGCATCCGGAGTGTCCACCAGGCCCTCCTCGTGTCCGTGAGGTCCCCAGGCTGCGGGGGCCACCGCGGGCGCGGGCAGGGTCCACGGTCCCGCGCCGGCGGACCCACCGTCCCCGGCTCAGGGGATGAGGACCGCCGCTCCGGTGATCCGGTCGGCGGCGAGGTCCGCGAGCGCCTCGCCGGCCTTGTCGAGCGGATAGGGCACGGTGGTCACGTCGAGGTGGTGCTCGCCGGCGATCCGGAGGAACTCGCGCGCGTCGGCGCGGGTGTTCGAGGTGACGCTGCGCAGGGTGCGCTCCTGGAAGAGGTGGCGCCGGTAGCCGAGCACCGGGACGTCGGTGAGGTGGATGCCGGCGACCGCCAGCGTGCCGCCGCGGTCGAGGGCCTCCAGCGCCGGGAGCACCAGCTCGCCGGCCGGCGCGAACAGGATCGCCGCGTCGAGGGGCTCCGGCGGCGGGTCGGCCGCGCCCTGGGCCGACGCCGCGCCGAGCCGGAGCGCCAGCTCCTGCGCGGCCGGGCTGCGGGTCATGACGTGCACCGTGGCGCCCTCGGCCAGCGCGACCTGGGTCGCGAGGTGCGCGCTGCCCCCGAAGCCGTAGACCCCGAGCCGCCCGCCCGCGGGCAGCTCGGCCCGGCGCAGCGCGTGGAAGCCGATGATCCCCGCGCAGAGCAGCGGGGCCAGGTCCGCGTCGGTGTAGCCCTCGGGCAGGCGGTGGGCGTAGTCGGCCGGCACCGTCGTGTACTCGGCGTAGCCCCCGTCGGCGTCCCACCCCGTGTACTCCGACGAGGGGCAGAGGTTCTCGGCGCCGCGGCGGCAGAACCGGCACGTGCCACAGGTCCCGCGCAGCCACGCCACGCCCACCCGGTCGCCCTCGGCGAACCCCGTCGCCCGGTGGCCCCGGCGCACGACGCGCCCGACCACCTCGTGACCGGGCACCACGCCGGGGCGGTGGACCGGCAGGTCGCCCTCGGCGACGTGCAGGTCGGTGCGGCACACCCCGCACGCGAGCACCTGCACGAGGAGCTCGTCGGTGCCGGGCTCGGGAACGGCCGCGTCCACGAGCTCCAGGGGCCCCTCGGCGGCGGGCCGGGGGCAGGTCACACGGAACGCGCGCATGTCGCTCTCCCTCGGGGGTGGTGGGGCACCTCCGCCGCGCAGGGTGCGGGCGGTGCGTCCGGCGCGCCCAGGGTCGAGAGGTCCGGTGCGGGCCGCCGGTGGTCACCCCCGTGCGGGCCGTCCGGCGCTGGTGGGCCCCCCGGGACGGCGTCATCCTCGGCCGGACCGGCCGGCGGGGATCGACCCCGGCCGGTGAGCGGAGGAGGACCTGATGATGTGGGGCGGGTACGGCTTCGGCTGGATGGGTCCCGTGATGGGCGTGTCCGCGGTCCTGTGGTGGGTGCTGGTGATCGCCGTCGTCCTGGCCGTCGTCCGCTGGCTGCGCACGTCGGAGCAGAGCGGACCCGCCGGCGGTGGGACGGCGCCCGCGGGCGACCCCCGCCAGGTCCTCGATCTGAGGTTCGCGCGCGGCGAGATCGACGCCGAGGAGTACGCCGACCGGCGCCGTCTCCTGACCGGGAGCTGAGGTGCGCGCCGGACCCGAGGCCGAGCGGCTGCTCTCCGTGACCCACCTCCCGCCCCCGGCCGCCGCGACGCCCTCGCCGTAGGCCCGCGTGCCCTTCGGCTCGGGCCTTCCGCGACCAACGGCCCTGGGGCGGTGCGCGGGACCCCGGTCGCATCCGGGGCACCGCCACAGGGGCGGCAGCAACACCCAGGTACCAGCAGGAGGTCCCCGTGAAGGCACGAGACATCATGAGCCGCCCCGTGACGCAGGTCGGCCCGGACACCCCGACCACCGAGGCGGCCGCCCTGCTCGTCGAGCAGGGCTACTCCTCGCTCCCCGTGGTGAACGCCGACGGGCGTCTGGTCGGCATCGTCGGCGAGGCCGACCTGGTCCGTGGGCGGATCCCGGCGCAGGACACCGGGGCCACCCCCGGCGGGGCGGCCCGCGTGGGCGACGTGATGACGCGCTCACCGATCACCCGGGAGCCGGGCAGCGACGTCGCCGAGGTGGTGACCACGATGCTCGACCACCGGCTCCGGGCGCTCCCGATCGTCGAGGACGGCGAGCTCGTGGGCATGCTCGCCCGCCGCGACGTCCTGCGGTGCGTCGCCAAGGGCGAGCTCACCTCCGCCGAGGTCTGGCGTGACCGCTTCGGCCTCGTCGACCACGACCGCGGCTGATCCGCGGTCGGTCATCCCGCGGCCCGGGCCGGCCGCAGCGCACGGCCCGCCCGGGCCGACGACACCGTCACGAACGCCGCCCCACCGCGGCGGCCCAGGAGGAGACCGACATGGGCGACCCCGTCGTGCACTTCGAGATCGGCGGCGCCGACGGCGCGCGCTCCCGCCGCTTCTACGCCGAGCTCTTCGGCTGGTCGGTGGAGCCCGCGGCCCAGGGGTACGGCGTGGTGTCCACCGGCTCACGGGACGGCATCGGCGGCGGCATCATGCAGGCCCCGGAGGGCGTGCCGCCGTGGGTGACCGTGTACGTCGAGGTCGACGACCTCGACAAGTCGCTGGCCCGGGCCGAGGAGCTCGGTGGTCGGAAGATCATGGGACCGTCGCCGATCGGGGAGATGGGCGACGTCGCGATGTTCGCCGACCCCGACGGCAACCCGATCGGCCTGCTGCGGCTGAACGCGGGGCCGCCCTCGTGACCGCCGCCGGACCGCCCGACGTCCTCTACGTCGGCGACGTCGTCACGGACACCGCGATCGAGCTGATCCGGGACGCCAACACGATCACCTACACCGACCGCGACGGCCCCTGGCTCGCGATGCGGTCCGGCGCCAAGCTCCCGTTCGCCGGCTTCCAGGACTTCGACGCCTGCGGCAACGCCGCCAACGCGGCGGTGGCGGGCGCGCGCCTGGGCCTGCGGGCCGCGCTCGCCGCCGACGTCGGCAAGGACGACACCGGCCAGCGGATCGTCGCGCGTCTGCAGGAGCACCACGTGGACACCGGTCTCGTCCGCGTGCACCCCGACCAGCACAGCAACCACCACTTCCTGCTGCGCCACGGCGCCGAGCGCACGATCCTCGTCAAGCACCACGAGTTCGCCTACCGCTGGTCGGCGCCCACCGGCAGCGCGGTGCCGGGATGGGTCTACTTCAGCTCGTTGAGCGAGCACGCCGGCGCCTACCAGGACGAGATCGCGGCGTGGCTGATCGCCCACCCCGGGGTCCGGCTCGCCTTCCAGCCCGGGACCCTGCAGATCCGCGCGGGCGTCGACCCCCTCCGCGCGATCTACCGCCGCGCCGAGGTCGTGATCATGAACCGCGAGGAGGCCGTCGCCGTCACCGGCGGCGACCACGCCGACGTGCACGGTCTCCTGGCCCGCCTGCACGCCCTCGGTCCGACGAAGGTCGTCGTCACCGACGGCCCGGAGGGCGCCTACGCCTCCGACGGCGACGAGCACCTGTGGATGCCCCCGTACCCCGACCCCGCACCGCCGGTGGAGCGCACCGGCGCGGGCGACGCGTTCGCCGCGACGCTCGTGGCCGCGCTCGTCCGCGGCGAGACGTGGCGCACCGCGCTGCGGTGGGCGCCGGTGAAC
This sequence comes from Actinomycetospora lutea, assembly GCF_028737205.1. Taxonomy (GTDB): domain Bacteria; phylum Actinomycetota; class Actinomycetes; order Mycobacteriales; family Pseudonocardiaceae; genus Actinomycetospora; species Actinomycetospora lutea. The sequence continues at coordinate 112,445 of NZ_JAQZAL010000011.1, forward strand.
AGCATGAACGTCGTCCAGCGCGTCGGCGGGCAGGCGGGTCTGCTCCCCCGGCCCGAGCTCGAGGAGCTGCTGGCGCGGGCCGCACCGGGCTACGAGCCCGCGCCGTTCCCGGACGGCCCGCCGTCCCCGTGACCTCCGGTCCTTCCCGCTCCCCGTGACCCGTGGGGCACTGGAGTCCGGACCGAGGTCGGGAGGTTCCCCATGGGCGCGACACGGACGGACGCCGGCGCTGTGCGGCTCGGGCGGATCGCCGGGTTCCCCGTCGCGGCGCACTGGAGCGTGCTGGGGATCGTCGCGCTGGTCGCGGTGCTCGTGGCGCGCTCCGGGATGCCGCTGCTCGCCCCGGGCCACGGCGCGCTCGCGTACGGGGTGGCGGGGCTGGCGGTCGCCCTGCTGCTCATGGTCTCGCTGCTCGCCCACGAGGTGGCGCACGCGCTCGTCGCCCGCGCCCACGGCCTCGCGGTCGAGAGCATCACGCTGTGGCTGCTCGGGGGCACGACACGACTGCGCGGGGAGCCGGACCGACCCGCGGCCGAGCTGCGGATCGCCGTCGTCGGCCCGCTCGTCAGCGGGCTGCTCGCCGGGCTCTTCGCCGTGGTGGCCGTCGTCGCTGCTCGGCTGTCCGCCGACCTCGTGGTGGCGGTCGGGATCGAGCTCGCGCTGGTGAACCTGGTGCTGGCGGTGTTCAACCTGCTGCCGGCCGCGCCCCTCGACGGGGGCCGGGTGCTGCGCGCGGTGCTGTGGGCGCGCGGGGGTGACCGGTGGGGCGCCGGGGTGACCGCCGCGCGCGCCGGGCGCGGACTGGGCGCCGTGCTCGTCGGCGGGGGCCTCGTGCTCGGCATGACGGTCGGCTTCGACGGGCTGTGGCTCGCGCTCGTCGGCTGGTTCATCGGCCTCGCGGCGGGCGCGGAGGAGCGCCGGGCGCGGCAGGCGCGAGCCCTCGCGGGCGTGCCGGTCTCCGCCGCCGCCACGACCGTCCCGCCGGTCGTCCCCGACGGCGCGACGCCGCAGGAGCTCGCCGCCGCGGTCGCCGACCCGGCCGCCCGTGCGGCCGGCGTCCTGCTGGTCGACGGGGACGGGCGCCCGTCCGGCTACGTCCCGCCCGAGCGGCTGCGGATCGCCCCCGCGCGCCGCGGCGAGCCGGCCGGGGTGCGGCGCCTCGCCGTCCCGCCGTCCCGGCTGACGGTCGTCGGGCCGGACGACGCCCTCTCCCCGCTCCTCACGCGGCTCGCCGAGCCCGGCAGCCGCCTCGTGGTCCTCTCCGCCGGGGCCCCGACCCGGCTCGTGGCGGCGGACGACGTGGAGCGGCTCCTCCGGGCCCGCGGTCCGGGCACCGACCGCGGGACGCCCCCCACGGCGACCGCGGTCCCCGCGGCCGACGCCCCGCCGCCGCCGGGCTGGTGGTGGCACGGCGGGCCCGCCCCGGTCCCGGCACCGCCGCCCCGGCCCCGGTCCGACCGGGGCGCCTGACGCGGACCCCGACACCGGGCCTCACGAGGGCGACGGGACCGAGCCCGCGGCGTCGACGGCGTCGCGGTCGCGGGAGGCGCCAGGACACCTGCGTGCCGCCCCCGGGCGGGGGACGACCGAGAGGGTGGCGCCGAGGCGGTCGGCCCGGCGGGCGGGCGGGCGGGCGGTGGATTCCACCGGACGGCCCGGGCGGGTGGGTCCGCTCGACCCTTACCCGGCTCCCGCGCCGGGACGCAGCCTGGTGGCCGAGCCGCACGACGCCCCTGGAGGACCCATGTGCCCGTCGAGCACCGAGCCGGAGGCCGCCGCACCGGCGGCCGGCCCCGTCGTCCACGACGCGCGGCGGTGGTCCCGCGACGGGCGTGCCGCGCCGGTGGAGCCGGGCGCCGCACCGGCCCGGTCCGCCCCGGAGTCGGCCGGCGACCCCGGGACGGACCCCGAGGCCGTCGACGCCGGCCCGCTGCTGCGGATCGGGACGATGATCCGCAAGGTCCTGGAGGAGGTCCGGGACATCCCGCTCGACGACCGCGCCCGCACGCGCGTCCGTGACCTGCGCCGACGCGCGGTCGAGGAGCTCACCCGGCACCTCGGTCCGGAGCTGCGCCGCGAACTGGAGGCACTCGACGTCCCGCTGCCCACCGACGAGGTGCCCGACGAGGTGGAGCTGCGGATCGCCCAGGCCCAGCTCGTCGGGTGGCTCGAAGGGCTCTTCCAGGGCGCGCAGATGGCCTTCGCCGCCGAGCAGATGGCGGCACGCTCGCAGCTCGAGCGGATACGGCACGAGGCGACGCAGCGTCGGGAGCCGTCCGTGTCGGGGGGTCAGTACCTGTGACGCGGCCGCTCCCGGTCCGCGCTCACCCGACGCCCGCGGCCACGAGGAACGCGGCGGCATCCCTCACCGTGCGCAGGCGGGGGTAGTCGTCCTCGTCGATGCGGACCTCGGCCGATCGGGCGAGGTGCTCGACGAAGGACAGGAAGTCCAGCGAGTCCAGCTCCAGGGCGTCCCGGAAGTCGTCGCCGTCGTCGAGGGCGTCGAGATCGGGGCCCGGGGCGACGCGGGCCAGGCCGGCGCGCACGAGCTCGCGGGCGCGGCGGGTGGCGGGGTCCACGGATGTCATGACCACTCCTCGGGGTCGTGCAGGACGTCGTCGATCACGTGCAGGAAGCGCCCGCCGACGACGCCGTCGGTGGCCCGGTGGTCGCCCGTGAGCGTCGCCGCCACGGTCGGGCGCACGCCCAGCAGGTCGCCCTCGGCCCACGGCCGGCGGACGATCGCTCCGAAGCCGACGAGCGCCACCTGCGGCGGGAAGATCCGGCCGTGCACCGCGTGCCCGCCCGTCTCGCCGAGGTCGGTGACCGTGATGCTGGCGTCGACGGCGTCGGAGCTGCGCAGGCGGCCGGCGCGGGCGCGGGTGACCGCGTCGCGCAGCGCGGTCATGGCCTCGGGCAGGGTCAGCTCGTCGGCGGCCGGGATCGTGGGCACGAGCAACCCGCCCTCGCGCAGGGACACGACGACGCCCAGGTCGACCGTCGGGGACGGCGCGAAGGCGCCGTCGACCCAGTGACCGTTGAGCGCGGGGACCCGGCGCGCGGCCCGGGCGGCGGCGACCAGGAGCAGCGCCGCGGGCACGATCCGCTCCGTGACCGCAGCACGACGGTTGCGCTCGCGCAGGCCCTCGAGCGCCGCACCCAGCTCGATCACGGCGTCGACGTGGTACTGGGGGATCTCGCGCAACGAGCGGTTCATGCGCGCGGCGATGGCCGCGCGCATGCCGTCGCTCGTCGCCCGTGGCGGGGGCTCCTCGGCCGGTGCCACGACCTCCCGCGCGGGGGTGGGCGCCGAGGCGGAGGGTCCGTCCGGGACGTCCCGGGCCCGCACGACGCCGTCGGGGCCCGGGCGCAGGGCCTCCGCCCCCGTGCCGCGCTCGGCGGCGAGCCGACGCGCGTACGGGGTGATCGGGAGACGGGCCGGGGCCGGGGCCGAGGAAGGGGCCGGGGCCGGGGAAGGGGCCGGGGCCGGGGAAGGGGCCGGGGCCTCGAGCGCGGCCCGGACATCGGCCCGGGTGACGGTGCCGTCGTGACCGCTACCGGGCAGGTCCGCGACGTCGAGCCCGTGCCGTTTCGCGAACTGGCGCACCGGTGGTGTCGCCCGCGGGTGCGGGGCCGGGGCCTGCTGATCCGCGGAGGGAGCATCGGTCGGGCCGCTCCGGTCGGTCGCGATGACGGCGAGCGGCGCGCCCACGGGGACCTTCGTCCCCACGGGGACGAGCAGGCGCTCGACGACGCCGTCCTCGAAGCACTCCACGTCGATGACCGACTTCTCGGTCTCCACCGCCGCGACGATGTCCCCGCGACGGACCCGGTCCCCGGGCGCCACCGCCCACTCGACGACCGTCCCGGCGTCCATGTCCGCCCCGAGCGAGGGCATGAGGAACTCGCCCACGCCTCAACCCACCGTCCGGCGCGCCGCGGCCACGACGTCGTCCACCGCGGGGAGCGCCGCCCGCTCCAGGTGCACGGCGTAGGGCACGGGCACCTCCGCGGAGCACACGCGCTCGGGCGGGGCGTCGAGGTCGTAGAAGGCGTGCTCCGCGACGCGGGCGGCGACCTCGGCGGCGAGGCTCCCGCTGCGCCAGCCCTCGTCGACCACGACGAGGCGGTGGGTGCGGCGCACGGAGGCGAGCACGGTGTCCTCGTCCAACGGCCGCAGCGAGCGGAGGTCGACGACCTCGGCGCTCGTCCCCTCCCCGGCGAGGTGCTCCGCGGCCGCGAGGGCGGTCGGGAGCATGCCGCCGTAGGTCACCAGGGAGACGTCCGTCCCGGCCCGGCGCACCGCGGCCCCGTCGAGGCCGACCGCCGCGCCGCCGGCGTCCCCCTCGGTCGCGTAGAGACCGGCGTGCTCGAAGACCAGCACCGGGTCCGGGCTGGCCAGTGCCGGGGCGAGCATGCCGCGCGCGTCGGCGACCGTGGCCGGGGCCACCACGCGCAGGCCCGGGATGTGGGCGTACCAGCCCTCGAGGCTGTGCGAGTGCTGCGCGGCGAGCTGCCGCCCGGCCCCCGTGGTCATCCGGATCACCAGGGGCACCGCGAGCTGGCCGCCCGACATGTGCGAGAGGGTCGCGGCGTTGTTCAGGATCTGGTCGAGCGCGAGCAGGCTGAAGTTGACCGTCATGATCTCGACGATCGGTCGCAGTCCGCCGAGTGCCGCGCCGATGCCGGCGCCGACGAAGGCCGACTCGGACAGGGGGGTGTCGCGCACCCGCTCCGGGCCGAACTCCTCGAGCAGGCCGAGGCTCACCGCGAAGCAGCCCCCGTAGCGGCCCACGTCCTCCCCCATCAGGAACACCCGCTCGTCGGCGCGCAGCGCCTCCCGCAGCGCCTCCCGCAGTGCCTCGCGGTAGGTCGACCGGGCGGTGGCGGCGGCGGGGTCGACGGCGGGGTCGGTCGCGGCGCTCACGACGGCTCCGCGTAGACGAAGCGTGTGAGCTCCTCCACCGGCTCGACCGGCGCCGCCTCGGCGGCGGCGACCGCCTGCTCGATCTCCTCGTCGACGTCGGCGACGATCCGGGCCCACCCGTCCTCGTCGAGGTCGCCGTCGGCCACCAGCAGGTCCCGCCAGCGGTCGACCGGGTCCCGGTCCTTCCACCGCGCCACCTCGGCGCGGTCGCGGTAGCGGTCCGGGTCGTACATCGAGTGCGCCCGGAACCGGTAGGTCCGCAGCTCGAGGAAGCACGGCCCGCTCCCCGCGCGGACGCCCGTGACGGCCCTCTCGGCGGCTGCCGCGACGGCCTGCACGTCCATGCCGTCCACGGGCCACGCGGGCATGCCGTACGCGGCGGCGCGCAGGGCGAGGTCGGTCTGGGCGTGCTCGCGCTCGAGGGCGGTCCCCATCGCGTACCGGTTGTTCTCGCAGCAGAAGACGACGGGCAGGCGCCAGAGAGCGGCGAGGTTCAGGCACTCGTGGAACTCGCCCTCGGCCACCGCGCCGTCACCGAACAGGCAGGCGGTGACCGCGGAACGGCCGGCGAGCGCGTCGGCGAGGGCGAGGCCGGTGGCGACCGGCAGACCGCCGCCGACGATCGCGTTGCCCCCGTAGAAGCGGCGCGCGGCGTCGAACAGGTGCATCGAGCCGCCCCGTCCCCGGCTGCACCCGGAGGCGCGCCCGAACATCTCGGCGAGGATCGACGTCATCGGCACACCCCGGGCCAGCGCGTGGCCGTGCTCGCGGTAGGTGGACACGACGGCGTCCTCCGGGGCGAGCGCACCCAGCACCCCGACCGCCACGGCCTCCTCGCCGATGCACAGGTGCATGAACCCGCGGATCCGTTCCGTGCTGTAGAGCTCGACGCAGCGTTCCTCGAAGCGTCGGATGCGCACCATCTCGTGCAGGAGCGTGCGCCGGACGTCCACCGGTGCGGTCATGGGGTCTCCACGGTCGAGAGGTCGCCCTCGGGCAGGCCGAGCTCGCGGGCCTTGAGGAGCCGCCGCAGGATCTTCCCGCTGCGGGTGTGGGGCAGGTGCGGGTCGACGGCGAGCTCCTTCGGCGCCACGCTGCCGAGGCGCCGGCGGGCGAACGCGAGCAGCTCGTCGTGCAGCGCGTCGCCGGGCTCCCAGCCGGGGCGCAGGGTCACGAAGGCCTTGACGAGCTCGCCCGCCATCGGGTCGGGCTTGCCGATGACGGCGGCCTCCGCCACCGCCGGGTGGGACATGAGCACGCTCTCCACCTCGAAGGGACCCACGAGGTGGCCGGCGGTCTTGATGACGTCGTCCGCGCGGCCGGCGAACCAGAACCACCCGTCGGCGTCGCGCCGCACGACGTCGCCGGTGAGGTACCAGCCGCCGGCGAAGGACGCCGCGTACCGCTCGTCGGCGTGCAGGTAGCCACGGAACAGCGAGGGCCAGCCGACCCGCAACGCGAGCTCGCCGTCGGTGTCGGGGGTGGTCAGCTCACGGACGCCCCCCTCGACCCGCAGCGCCCGGCCGTCGGGCCCCCGCTCGAGGACCGCGGCCTCGATCCCCGGCAGGGGCCGCCCCATCGACCCGGGCCGGATGTCCTCGGCGGCGAAGTTGCTGATCATGATGGCGCCCGTCTCGGTCTGCCACCAGTTGTCGTGGACCGGGGTGCCGAGCACGTCCGCCGACCACCGGACGACCTCCGCGTTGAGGGGCTCGCCGACGCTGGCGACGTGCCGCAACGCCGAGAGGTCGTGGCGGGCGGCCGCGTCGGCGCCGTGCTTGGCGAGCATGCGCAACGCGGTCGGGGCCGTGTACCAGACCGTGACGCGGTGCTCGGCCAGGACCGCGTACCACCGCTCGGCGTCGAAGTCGCCCTCGTCGACCAGGAGCGTGGCGCCGTGGGTGAGGGGCGCGACGATCCCGTACGAGGTGCCGGTGACCCAACCGGGATCCGCGGTGCACCAGAAGACGTCGTCGGCGCCGAGGTCCAGCGCGGCGGTCGCGGTCGCGTGATGGGCGACCACCGCGTCGTGGACGTGCACGGCACCTTTCGGCCGGCCGGTCGTGCCGCTCGTGAAGTGCAGCAGCGCCGTGTCCTCGGGATCCGTCGGCGGGATGGTGAACTCCTCCCCCACCGCGGCGAGGACGTTCTCCAGCGAGGTGAAGCCCTCCTCCCCGTCGTCGGGTCCGGCCGCGGGCTCGCCGGTGAGCAGGACGTGCTGCAGGGCCGGGAGGGTGTCGCGGGCCGGGCGCACCCGACGCTCGTAGAGCCGGGGCGTCGTCACCAGCACCCGGCCCTCCCCGAGCCGGAGGCGTTCGGCCACGGGCTCCGGCCCGAAGGCCGAGAACAGCGGCGACAGCACGCACCCCGCCTTCAGCGTCCCCAGCGCCGCCACGTAGAGGTCCAGCGTGCGCGGCAGCAGGGTGAACACCCGGTCGCCGCGTTCCACACCCAGGGCGACCAGGGCGTTCGCGAAGCGGTTGGTCCGGCGCTGCAGCTCGGCGTAGGTGATGTCGGTGGTCGTCCCGTCCCGACCGAGCACCCGCAGCGCGACCGTCCGTCCCCGCGCCGCGACGTGCCGGTCGACCGCCTCGTGCGCGATGTTGAGACCGCGTCCGTCCGGCAGCCCGCTCATCTGCGCCCGTGCCGCGCCCCAGGAGAACGTCGCTCGTGCGCCGGCGTAGTCCGGCATCCGCGCGGCACGGCGCACGGAGTCCGGCTTCACGATCGTCTCCACGCCGCCCCTCCCGCCTCGACCCCCGGTCCGGCGGTCGTCCCGGGCACGACTGTCGCGACGGCCGCGCTCCCGTGTCAGGGACGAACGGCCCGTTCGGTGACGTCGCCGGGCCCTGCCACGGGACGTGGCGGCACCTGAGGGTCGACGGTGCGAGCAGGAGGAGGAGTCGTCATGGAGCACCCGACGGAACACACGACCGGGGACGTCGAGGAGACGGCGCGGGAGGTGCTCGCCCGTCTCGAGGAGCTGGTCGCCGTCACGCGCCGCATCGACGCGCGGCTGGAGCGCCTGGAGCGCCGAGAGCAGCGGACGTGGCTGCCCGGCGACCGCGAACCGTTCCCCCCGGACACCGAGATCGGGAGACCGCGGCGCCTGACCCTCACCCGGACCCTGACCGGGGCGGCACGGGCCGGCGCCGTGGACGCCGTCGGCCGGGCGGGCGCCACCTGACGGTCACCTGATCGTCGCGGCCCGGACGTGCCGGAACCGCCGGCCATCCCTCACGGGGGGAGGAGAGGAGCGACCGGCGGCCCGGCTCGCGGGGAGTCACGGCGGAGCCCCCCGGCGCAGCCCGACCCTAAGGTCGCGGCCGGGTCCCGGCGATCACCCGCGGGCCGCAACTCCGCCCAAGGATCTCGGTCTGCGGACGATCAGGCGGACCGGCGCAGACGCTCCCGCGCGAGACGCTCGAGCAGTTCGGGCAGGGCACCGGGTGGCACCCCGTCCAGCTCGCGCCGGCACCGGACGACGGTCGCCGAGACGACCGCGACGTGGTGGCCGGGGAACTCCGCCGCCAGCCGCGCCACGGCGTGCGGAACGGTTCCCCCGTCGCTGCGGGTGCCGGCCAGGCCGGCGTCCTCGCCGGACGGACCCGGCCAGGGGTGGAGCGGGAGCGGAGCAGTCATCGTGTCCTGTTCGTGACGGGGTCCGGGTCGGGGTCCGGGTCGGGGTCCGGCGTCCCGACCGTCGTGCGTTCGGCGGCGTCGCACCAGGGCCGAACGTCCCGGACCGGACGATCGCCGCCGGGGGTCACTCGATGCTGACGTTGAGCGCCCCGGCCAGGCCGCGGTCCAGGACCCGCCGCACCGGCACCCGGGGATGCTCGATCCGCAGGTGCCCGCCGTGCTCGCGGAGCCGGCGGGTCCCGCGGAGCAGCGCGGCGCACCCGCGCAGGCCCAGGAACTCCAGCCTCGCCAGGTCGAGGCGGAAGGTGCTGTCGCAGGGATCGCTGGCCGAGGCGAGGAGCAGGGCCGCCCCGGCGTCGGTGAAGAAGGACAGGGTCCCGCCCAGGTGCAGGCGACACGGGGTACTCGGCAGGCCGTCGGGCCACGCCTGCTCGGCGACGATCCGCGTGCCGGCGGCCCGGACCTCCTCGACGCAGCTGTGGACGTGCGGGGCCACGTCCAGGTCGCTCTGGAACACCACGAGGACATCGCCGTCGTTCATCGCCGCTTCCGCCCCCGCACGTCGCGCACGCCCCGCCCCGCGCGATCCCTCGGTCGCGCGGCCCTCCCCGACCCCAGCGTCGACGCGAGCGGAGTGCCCGACAAGGGGCCGTCCCGCCGAGCCGGGTCCACCGGCTGTCGGATGCGGGCCGGGCCGGGCCACCCGGCGGCGGCCCGGCCCCACCGCGCGGCGCATGGCCGACGACGCTCGGTCGTCAGCCCTTCTCGATGGCGATCGTGGTGGGTTCGGACGCCTTCTCGGGCTCGGGCATCGGCACGCGCACCGTGAGCATCCCGTCCTTGTAGGACGCGGTCACCGCCGCCGGGTCCACGCCGTCGGGCAACGGCAGGCGCCGGGCGAAGGTGCCGTAGCGCAGCTCGTGCCGGTGGTAGCCCTTGTCCTCGGTGTCCTCGGTGACCTTCCGCTCCGCGCGCAGCATCAGCATGCCGTCCGCGACGGTCAGCTCCAGATCCTTCTCCGGGTCGATCCCGGGCATCTCGGCCTTGATCACCAGGTCGCCGTCCTCCCGGTACTCGTCGACCTTGATGACCTCCTCGGGGGCCCGCAGGGCGGGCTGGTCCCAGCTCCGCGCGGGGAACGCGCGCATCCAGTCGTCGAACATGCGGTCGAACTGCCGGAAGACGTCGGCCGAGCTCATGGGGGTCTGGCGTCGGATGATTGACATGTTCTCCACCTCCGTCCCCGACGTTGCGCGGCCTGCACCGCGGTGCTCCAGGGACCAAGGGCCCGTGACGGCCGCCCCTCCGGACCCCCGCGCAGGGTGCCTGAGGCCGTGTCGACGGCACGGCGTGCCCCCGAGCGTGGTCTCGCCCCGCACCACCCCCCGGGGGGAGAGACGCCGTGGACCAGGGCGACGCCCGCAGCGACCAGGTCGCCGGACGGTACCGGCTCGGACGCCTCCTGACCGCCGATCGACGGCGACGGGTGCACGAGGGGTGGGACACGCGGCTGCTGCGCACCGTCGCGGTCGTCCTGGTCGCGCCGGCGGCCGGGACCGACCCCGATCCGACCCTGCCACCCTCGCCGGTGACGCCCGTCCACCTGCACCGCCCCGGGCTCGTGGAGCTCTACGACGGCGGGGTGCACGGCGACGAGGTCTTCCTGATCTGCCAGCGCATCCCCGGTCCCACCCTCGCGACCGTGCTGGCCCGACCGTGGACCGTGGTCCAGCTCGCCGACCTCGTCCACCGGCTCGCGCGGACCCTCGAGCCGGTGCACCGGTCCGGGGCGGCCCACGGCGCCCTGACCCCTGACCGGATCCTGCTCGGGGGCGCCCGTCCCATGATCGCCGAGTGCGGTGTCGCCGCCCTCGTCGAGCGGTGGTCGGGCCTGCCCGACGACACGCACTACCGGGCACCGGAGCAGTCGGCCGGTGAGACCGGTCCGCCGGCGGACGTCTTCGCGCTCGGGCGCATCCTCCTCGAGGCGCGGCGGCGCGCGATCGCCCCGGGCGCGCGCGACCTGCGTGTCCTCGCCGCCCGCATGACCGCCACCGACCCCGCGGCCCGCCCGGACGTCCGGGAGGTCGCCACGGTCCTCGCCGCGTGCCGCGACCGCGCGGCCGGCGATCCCGCCGTCCGGGCCCGCCGGACCGGGCACCCGACCCGCGTCCTGGCCGCCACGGCGACCGCCGCGGGCCTGGTCCTGGGCGGGTCGGCGGCGCTGGGAGCCGTCGCCCCCGTCCTCGGCGGGGGCTCGGCCCTCGTCGCCCCGCCCGAGCCGGCGCTGCGCGATCCGGGACCGATGCTGACGCACGGCCGGCTCCCCACGGCGGCCGCGCCCGTGATTCCCGCGGCCGATGACGCGTCCCCGGTCGGCGGGCCCACGCGCACCGGGACGGCGCGTACCGGGGAGAGGACCGCCCGGACCGGCAACGGGCGACCGACCTCGGCGGAGCCGGCGTCCGCGGTACCGGCGCGGATCGAGCTCACGCCGGGCCCGACCACCGCGCGACCCACCACCGCGCGACCCACCACCGCGCGGCCCACCACGGCGCGGCCCACCACGGCGCGACCCACCACGGCGCGACCCACCACGGACCGACCCACCACGGCTCGGACGACCACCGCCCGACCGCGCACCGCGCCGACCACCGCGCCGACCACCGCGCCGCGCGCGGCACGGGCGGAACGTCCGGTCCGCCCTCCCGCGGCTCCTCGCGGGACGGGAACCGGTGCGACGACCACGACGTCCCGGGCTCCTCGGCCGGACTCCGCCCCGAGCACCGACCGGACCACGGGCCGGCCCGGCAGCCCGACCACCGGCCCGACCACCAGCCGGACCAGCGCCCCACCCCCCGGAGGGGCCACCACCGACGCGCGGTGAGCCGTCGGCCGCTCAGGGGCGCGGCTCGGGAGCAGGGGGCGCCGGGCCCGTCTCCACGTCGACGAGCACGGTGCGTCCGCGCTCGTCGAGGTGCACGACCCGCGCCCGTCCGACGGCCGGATCGTGGAAGAACAGGAACGGCAGGGCGCCGAGCCGCAGGTGCTCCACCGCCCCCTCGGGCCCGGTCGTCCGCGCGGCACGGGCGCTGACGGTCGTGCCGGCCGCCCCGGGGGGTTCCGGCGCGGACCCGTCGTCGACCGCGACCCGCCGGCCGGTGGGCCCGCCGCGGTAGACGACCGCGCGGCGCCCGGAGGACCGTTCCACGAAGAGGTGGAAGGCCTCCTCCCGGTCCTCCATGATCGCGACGGCCTCCGGCACCGAGGTGGGCACCGCCAGCACGACGTCGTGCCGGTCGATCGTGCCGTCCACGGCGGCGGGGTCCGGCGCGCCGGCGCGCCGGGGGTGCGCCCGGGCGTGGGCGTCGCCCACCTGGCGGCGCAGCCGGTCGACGAGCAGGTCCACGGCCTCGCGGGGTGTCGCGGCCACGACGTGGGCGTGCAGGCGGCGACCGGCGAGGTCGACGTGGGCGATCGCCACCACCGGCCTCTCGCGGGCCGGGTCGTCGTGGCGCACGATGCGGACGCGGGCCGGTCCGACGGGGTGCACGCCGTGATCGAGGGCGTGCACCACCTTCTCCCGGGCGTACTCGGCGAGGCCGGTGCCGATCATGCCGCGGAGCTCGACGACGGGCGGGGGGACGCGGGTGGCCGGCGGGCGGTGCGGCGAGGTCATGACGTCGACGCCGTGCCGCGCCCCGTGACCGGGGCCGGGTCCCCCGGCGGCCTCCCGCCGGCCGGGACCCCGCCGAGGGCGGGTCGTCCGTAGGCGTTCGCGAAGGCGTCGTCGACGGCGTGGTCACCGAGACGGTGACCGAGCTCGACGAGCGCCCGCGCCGCGGCCATCTGCCGGCCGATGACCACCACGGAGGGGTGGTCGGGCCAGCGCACGGCCCGCCCCTCGGCGGCGAGCACCTCCCCCGGCCCGAGGACGTCGTCGGGCCTGCTGTCGAGGACGGCGCGCGCCCAGGTCGCGCCGTCGTCCCCCGCCTCGTCCTCGAAGGTCACGGTGACCGTCCAGCTCCTCGTCGTCATGCCCCGACCGTGACTCCCTCGCGGCCGGGGCGGAGGGGGCTCCCGACCCCCGTGGCGGGGCCGGAGGTCCCCGCGACGCGATCGGTCACCGCGACCCGGACGGCGGGCCGAGCGCCGCGTCCAGCAGCACCCGCCGCTCGGCCCGGCCGATGGCCGCGCGCACGGCGTCGACCGCGTGCGGGTCCACCGACACGGCGTCGATCCCCGCGCGGACCAGCAGCTCGGCGTACTGCGGGCGCCGGGTCGGCGCCTGGCCGCACAGCGACGAGGGCACGCCGTGGCGTCGCGCGGTCGCGATGATCCGCTCGATGGCGTCGACGACCGCGGCGTCGCCCTCGTCGTACACCTCGGCGCAGCGCTCGCTGTCGCGGTCGACCCCGAGCATCAGCTGGGTGAGGTCGTTGCTGCCGATCGAGACCCCGTCGATGCCGCAGCCGATGTACTCCGGCAGCCGGTGGACCACCGAGGGCACCTCGGCCGTCAGCCATCGCTGCAGCCCCCGCTGCCCGCCCAGCGGGCTCGCGTCCACCAGCTCGAGGCAGGCCTCGAGCTCCCAGCGGGTCCGGACGAACGGCAGCATCAGGTGCAGGTTCGGCGACCGCTCCCGGACCCGGGCCAGCGCACGCAGCTCGAGACCGAACACCTGGGGCTCGCGCAGGTACCGGTAGGCGCCACGGAAGCCGATCATCGGGTTGCTCTCGACCGGCTCGTGGAGCTCCCCCCCGGTCAGCCCCCGGAACTCGTTGCTGCGCAGATCGGTGGTCCGGTAGATCACCGGGCGGGGGGCGAAGGCCTTCGCGATGGTGGTCACCGCCGCGGCGACGCGGTCGACGAACCGCACCTGCTCCCCGCGGGCCACGACCTCGCGCGGGTGCACGCCGCCCAGCGCGGCGGTGAGCAGGAACTCCGCGCGCAGGAGACCCACGCCGTCGATGCCCGGTCGCGCCGCCACCCGCTCGGCCGCCTCGGGCAGCGCGAGGTTCACGTGGACCTCGGTGCCCAGCGCGGCGACCTCCGCCGGCGCGACCTGCGCCGGCGCCGCCGGCGTGGCGCGGATCGCGACCGGCGCCGCGGGCACGGTGGCGACCGCGGCGCCCGCAGGAGCGGTGGTCCGGTCACCGTCGAGCACCTCGCCGGTGCTGCCGTCGACCGTGACCACGCGGCCGTCCGTGACGGTGGTGGTGGCCCGGCGCGTGCCGACCACGCAGGGCACCCCGAGCTCGCGGGCCGCGATCGCCGCGTGGCACGTCGCGCCCCCCGTGTCGGTGACGATCGCCGCGGCGCGGCGCAGTGTCGGCAGCCAGTCGGGGTTGGTCAGGGGGGCGACGAGCACCTCGCCGGGCTGCAGGGCGGCGCCCTGGTCGGGGGTGTGCAGGACGCGGACCGGGCCGGCCACCCGTCCCGGCGTCGCCGGGAGGCCGCGCAGCAGGACCGCGGCCGGACCACCCCCGCCGGGCCGCTCCTCGAGGGCCGTGGTGATCGGGCGGGCCTGGACCAGCCAGAGCTGCTCGCCGTCGTGCGCCCACTCGACGTCCTGCGGCCGGCCGTAGTGCTCCTCCACGCGCCGGGCCAGGGCGGCGACCTCGAGGATCCCGTCGAGGGACAGCACCGGTGCCGCGCCGCGCTCGGGATCGAGGGGCACGCGGACGTCCGCCCCGTCGGGGCCGCGGACGACCTCGTGGGTCTGCACCCCCACGCGCATCGACCGCAGGCGCAGGCCGTCGACGGCGACCTCGTAGGTGTCGGGCTCGACGGTGCCGCCCACCACCACCTCGCCCTGACCGAGGGCCGCCTCGATCAGCACGACGCCGCGCTCCCCGGTGCGCGGGTCGGCGGTGAACGCCACCCCGGCGCACCGGGCCGGCACCATCGTCTGCACGACCACGGCGATCGCGGGCTCGCCGGTGTACCCCCGGGCCGCGCGATAGGCCACGACCCGCTCGCCGAAGAGCGACGCCCAGCAGTCGACGATGCGGCGCACCAGCTCGTCGGCGGTGCGCACGGTGGTGAACGAGGCGTTCATGCCGGCGAACGAGGCCTGCGCGCCGTCCTCCCCCACCGCCGACGACCGGACCGCGACGACCGGACGCCCCAGTCCTTCCCAGGTGGCCCGGACGTGCTCCTCGAGGGCCGGCGGCATCCCCGCGGCACGGACCTGGCCGGCGAGGGCGGCGCAGAGCTCCGCGAGGCGGTCGGGCGGGGCGGCCCGCGCCTCGTCGTGCCCGGCCGCGAGCGCCGCGCGGACCCCGGCGGCGTCCATCGCCGCCCGGTACGCCTCCGCCGGCAGCACGAACCCGTCGGGGACGGGGAACCCCGCGGCGATCAGCTCGCCGAGGTGGGCGGCCTTGCCCCCCACGTCGTCCGCGTCGGTCGCGCGGACGGCGGTCAGGGGCCGCACGGCACTCGCCGTCGGGCGCTCGGTGGTGGTGCTCATGGATCCTCCCGGCGGGACGGGACGGGCAGGGGGTGCCCCGGCTCGCGTCGAGGCCCACGGCCGCCGGGAGGACCGTCACCGCGGGTGACCCGGCGGTCGAGGGCGTCGAGCAGGAGCAGCAGGGCCATCAACGACACGGGGAGCCCCACCGGGACCCAGAGCCAGGCGATCACGACTCGTCGCTCGGTGACGCCGGTCGTGTCCCGCGGACCGTGCCGGTCGCCCCGGCCGCACCGATCGGGACCCCGTCCTCGCCCGCCCAGTCGACGGCGGCGTCGAGGTCGTCGTGGGGGAAGTGCCGGACCTGGGGGTGCAGGGCGGCGTCGGCCAGGGTCGCCCCGGCGGCCGGGAGGACGCCGTCGATGGCGAGCGCGAGGCGCCGGATGCGGTGCTGGTGGCCCGCCACGAACCCGAGGTGGTGCCACAGAGCCGGGAGGTTCGCCCACCCCGGGATGCCCGGAGCGTGCACGACCAGCCCCCGGAGCTCGCGGGCGGTCCGCAGCTCCTCCTCCACCGCGGCCGTGAGGGCGTCGATGTCGTCGGTCCGCAGGGCGCGGTCGGCCTCCACCACCACGACGCCGCGCCCCAGGTCGGTGCGCGTCCGGATGCGCGGCCCCTCGTGGACCGCGAGGAGCCACGCGACGGCGTCGTCCCGCTCGGCGGTCGTGAACACCCGGAGGGGGTACGGCGTGGTCCACGCGGCGAGCCGGCAGGCCGTCCGCATCCACGCCAGGTCGGTCACCACCGCGAACGCGGCGAAGCGCCGGAGAGCGCGCAGACCGAGCCGCAGGTCCTCCCAGAGCGCGGCCGGGGTGACGCCGGTGTAGTCGTCCTCGATCCGGCAGAGGACGCGCATCGTCCGGTCGGTGCGCTCGGCCTCCTGCAGGAGGGGCAGGACGACGGCGTCGTACTCGTCCCGGGTCAGCACGCCCCCCGCGCGGACGCCGTCGATCTCGGGCGGCAGGTCGGTCAGCTCCTCGATCACGATACCTCGCCGTCACCCTCGATCCGGCGTCGCCACCGGGTGGTGCGGCCCGCTGGGCCGCGGCTCCCAGTGTCGGAAGGCGGCGTACCCGCACCCCGCCGCGACCGCGACCGGCCAGCTCACGAGACCGGTGACCGCGAGCGCGGTGATCCCGAGGTAGATCGGGACCGGGTCCGCGGGCAGGCGGTCCCGGATCTGGTCGACCGCCGCCGCGCCCCGCCGCAGTCCCCGGTCGAGGACGTCGGCCACCCGGTCGCCGTCCCGGCTCCCGGGGGTCGGGTCGGTCGGGGCGCTCTCCGGGAGGTCCTCCGGCGCGGCCGGGGTGGTCGCGGAGTCCTGTGCTGTCGTCATACCGGCGATGCTCGGGCGCGGCCACCGGCCCGACGAGGGCCGATGGTCCCGCCGTTCCCGGCGGAGGGCCGTCGGCTCGCACCGGGCCGGCCCCCTCACCGACGAGGCGCCGACGAGCGGCGTCGTCCGGCCGGGCTCCGGAGGACCGGCTCGAGCTCCCGGATCTCGGCCTCCGTCGCCTCGCGGAAGGGCGAGGCTCCCTCGGGAGGGGCGACGGCGGAGCCGACGAGCCCCCGCGTGGTCCACCAGCTGGCCCCGATCGAGACCGCGAGGATCACCGTGATGACGGCCAGGGAGATCGGGGTCGGGATGTAGGCCACGTCGACCTTGAGGGCCATCTTGATGCCCACCCACACCAGCACGAGGGCGAGCCCGAGCTTGAGGTAGACGAAGCGGTGGACCAGGTCGGCCAGCAGGAAGTACATCGCGCGCAGCCCGAGCAGGGCGAAGGCGTTGGCCGTGAAGACGAGGAACGGCTCGTCGGTGACCGCGAAGATGGCCGGGATCGAGTCGACGGCGAACACGACGTCGGTCGCCTCGACGAGCACGAGCACGGCGAGCAGCGGCGTGGCGAGCAGGACGCCTCCGCGACGGATGAGCAGGCGCTGTCCGTGGTAGGCGTCGGTCATCGGGACGAGCCGGCGGAACAGGCGCAGGACCCGGGACCGCGACGGGTCGACGTGCGTGTCGCGCTGCAGCGCCATGCGCACGCCGGTGACGACGAGGAACGCCGCGAACAGGTAGAGCACCCACGAGAAGTTCGCGATCAGCACCGCCCCGCCGGCGATGAACACCCCGCGCAGGACGAGGGCGCCGACGACACCGAGGAACAGCACGCGGTGCTGGTAGGCGCGGGGCACCCCGAAGAAGCTGAAGATGACCGCCCACACGAAGACGTTGTCGACCGCCAGCGACTTCTCGATCAGGTAGCCCGCGAAGTACTGCTGGCCGAACTCGGCGCCCCAGACCCACCACACGAGGACGCCGAAGCCGACCCCGAGCGCGACCCACACCGTCGACCAGGCCGCCGCCTCGCGCACCCCGACGGCGTGGGCGCGCCGGTGCGCGACCAGGTCGACCACGAGCATCACGATGATGCCGGCGAGCACCGCCGGCCACACCCACGTCGGAACGTCCACGGAAGCCTCCAAGTGATCACCACTCGGAGGTCTCTCCCGGCCCCGACTCCGAGGCCCGCCCCGCCGGGACCGGCACGCGGGCCGTGTCCGTGGTGACGACGAGGACGCGGGGGATACTCCCCTCCACCGACGCCACGAGTGAAGCACATTTCGTGTATTCCGACAACACCCATCCGCGCCCCCGCGGTCAGAGCGGCGCGAACACGCGGAGCAGCTCCCCGATGGCGTGCTCACGCTCGGCCGGGTGACGCAACGGGATCGTGGGGTCCACCTCGTAGCGGTTGCGCCGGCCGACCCGGACCCGGCGCACGTAACCCGCGCTCTCGAGGTCCGCGACGATCGACTGGACCGACCGCTCGGTGATCCCCACCAGCAGCGCGACGTCCCGCAGTCGGATCCCGGGATCGCGGGCCAGCGCGACCATGACGTGCCCGTGGTTGGTCAGGAAGGTCCAGCCCTGGGGCTGCTCGGGTCCACCCCGCGCCGGCTCGTCCGGATTCACGAGTCCAATCTCGCACGTCCGGACGACGCGGCGGACGGACCCGTCACGTCGACGAGGCGGCGTCGGCCGAGGCGCTCCCCTCGTGCCGGGCCCGCGCGTCCAGGCGGACGAACAGGTCCTGCCCCACCCGCGTGGAGCACCAGCCGGTGTGCTCCGCGCCCTCGGCGGTGAGCAGCCACGTCGCGTGCAGCAGGTCGGCGTCCGGGTCGTAGCGGCCGCACCACGTCGTGACCGAGTGGGCGTTCCCGAGCTCGTTGTTCCACACCACCGTCCACCCCACGGCCGCGTGCGCGTCCTCCGGAGGCGCAGGGTCGAATCGCCCGGCCAGCCGGTAACAGCCGGCGGCGCGGCCGACGTGCGACTCGTAGGTGCCGGTGAGCAGTCCGTCGGGCGACGCGATCAGGGTCATCGTCGCGCCGAGCTCGTTGCGCCAGGTGCCTTCCGGTCCCATGAGCTCCTCCTCTCCGGTCAGGACCCGACGCGGACGGCGGCCCGTGGGGCGGCGTCGTCGAGCGGTGCGGTCGCCCGCGGCAGGTGGCGGGCGAACCAGTCGCACGCCAGCTCGGCCGCCCGCGTCCGCGCCCCGTGCTCCCCGTCGATCGCGCCGGTGTCCATCACCACCAGGAGCCGGCTGGTCGTCGGCAACGTCTGCCGTGCGCGGCGGTTGAGCTCGACCAGCACCGGGTCCCGGTCGCCGACGACCAGCAGGACGGGTGCCGTGATCCGTGGGAGTTCCCGTGCCGCCAGGTCGGGCCGACCGTTGGCGGACACCACGGCGGCGACGTCGACGTGGGCGGCCACGGCGAGCGCCGCCGCGGCCGCGGTGCGCTCCGCGAGCAGGCCGATCAGCAGTCCGCGGCAGGCCGGGCGGCGACGGACGTCGGCGACGACCGCGGCGAGGCGGGTCGCGAGCGTCCCGGTGTCGAAGACGCGCTCGCGCACGATCTCCTCGCGGGGGGTCAGGAGGTCGACGACGAGCGTCGCCAGGCCGGCGGCGCGGAGACACCGTGCCGTCTCCCGGTGCCGGGGGTCGAAGCGGCTGCTCCCGCTCGCGTGGGCGAAAACGATCAGTCCGGTCGCCTCGACCGGCACCACGAGGTGGCCCGCGACGCTGGCCCGCTCGACCCGGATGTCGACGTGGGCCACCGGCTCGCCGTCGATCGGCCGCGTGGCGCGGACCGGCGCCCGCGAGCGCAGGACGGCGACGACCTCCTCGTCGTCGACGGGCGGGTGGACCGCGTATGCCTCGCCGACGGCGCGGCGCTCGCGGGTGACCTCGAGCGTGACGACCTCGTCGGCCACCTCCCGCAGTGCGGGCAGCGCATCCCGCGGACAGACCGGGAGCGCCAGCACGATCCGTGACGCGCCGCGGGCACGGGCCGTCAGGCACGCCGCCCGGGCACTGCTGCCGGTGACCGCGCCGTCGTCCACGACCACGGCGGTCCGGCCCGCCAGCGGCTCCCGCGGCCGCACCGACCGGTAGCGCTCCACGATCCGTGTCACGGCCTCCCGTTCGCGGCGCTCGACCTCGGCCAGCTCCGCCTCGGTCGTGCCCACGGTGCACGCCAGGTCGTCGTCGACCACCCGGGCCCCGTGCTCGCCGACCGCCCCCAGGGCCGCGCCGGGCTGGAAGGGCATGCCCAGCCTGCGGGTCACGACCACGTCCAGCGCGGCGTCGAGGGCCCGCGCCACGACGGCGGCGACGGGGACGCCGCTGCGCGCCACCCCGAGCACCACCAGGTCCCCACCCGCCTGCTCCCGCAGACGGTCGGCGAGCCGCCGCCCGGCGTCCTCGCGATCGTCGAAGATCATGACCCCTCCCGTGGTCGGTCGACCCGAGATCCGGAGGCTCCTCCCGGCGCGGCGCGCGTCCCAGAAGCGATCGGTCCTCGTCGCACGGGCCGTCCGACCCGGATCCGGTCCCGGGATCGGGACCTGTGCCGCGTGCGGGGTGACGTCCGGTCCTGCCACGGGCCGGGGCCGGCGGGATGTGGTCGGGCGAGGTGGTCCGTGAGCGACGCGGACCCCGCACCGGGAGGACACGTCATGAGCAGCGTCGGGATCTCGATCGTGCGCGAGTACGAGCGTGGGGTCGTCTTCCGGTTCGGGCGGTTGCGCGGGGTCCGCGAGCCCGGGCTGCGCTTCACCGTCCCGGTCGCCGACCGGCTCCGGAAGGTCACCCTCCGCACGGTGACCATGCCGATCGCGTCCCAACAGGTGATCACCCGGGACAACGTCTCGATCAACGTGGCCGCCGTGGCCTACTTCCGCCGCGTCGATGCGGTGAAGTGCATCGTGGAGATCGAGAACGTGGAGGCCGCGATCTCACAGATCGCGCAGACGACGGTGCGCAACGTCGTCGGCCGTTCCTCGCTCGACGCCGTGCTCTCCGACACCGAGACCCTCAACGAGTCGATCAAGGAGATCCTGGACCTGACCACGGAACGGTGGGGGGTGCTCGTCGAGCTGGTGGAGCTCAAGGACATCGAGCTCCCCCAGTCGATGCAGCGGGCCATGGCCCGCGAGGCCGAGGCCGAACGGGAGAAGCGCGGCAAGGTGATCGCCGCCGAGGGCGAGGCACTCAGCGCGGGGAAGCTCGCCGAGGCCGCCGACGTCATCACCGAGCACCCGGTGGCGCTGCAGCTGCGCAACCTCCAGGTGCTCTCCGAGATCGCCATCGAGCGCAACTCGACCATCGTCTTCCCGGCCCAGTTCCTCGACACCGTCCGTGACCTCGGCTCGTTCGTCGCCCGGGAGTCGGCGCCGCTCCGCGAGCCGGCCGATCACGCCGCCACCCACACCGCCTCGGACCACACCACCTCGGAGCGGACCGACGGCAGTGCCGTGCCGGCGTAGCCCGGGCTCTCCCGGGCTCGGGGTGGGCGAGCAGACGACGGCCGCACACCGGCAGCTCCTGCGCTGCCGGGTGCGGCTCGTCGTGGTGGGCGGTCCGCGTCAGCGCCGGGCGCCCAGCGGCTCGCCCCAGGTCGTGATGAGCGCGTAGAGGATCACGATGTCCAGCGCGATCACGACGATCGACCAGATCGGTGCGACCGGGATGACGATCAGGTGCACGATCGCGCTCAGCGCGACCAGCCCGATCCCCGCGCCCCGGGCCCAGCTCGGCGCCTCGCCGAGCAGGCTGGCCCCGACGATCGCGACCAGCGCGCCCAGGATCAGGTGGACCCACCCCCAGGTCGCCCACGACAGGACGAGCACCGTGCCCGTGGCGGTGACGAAGTACGTCGGGGTCAGGATGGCCGCCAGCCCCTCGATCACGCCGAAGATCCCCACGACCAGCATCACGACGGCGCCGAAGCGCACCCATCCGGTCCAGGCGCCCGCCTCCGGGGCCTGTGCGGGCGCGCTCGTCCCGTCCGACACCCCGGTCGGTCGCGCCCGCGTTCCGGGACGTGCGCCGGTGGTCTGCTCGCTCATGACTCCTCCGCTCAGCGGTCGAGATCGACCCGTCGAACGGCGGGCCCGACACGACCGTCACCCCGGCCACGGTGCGGGGTCAGGGACCAACGGCCCGTCTGCGTGCGACCCCGGTCCCCGGATCGGCGGGTTCGGGCACATCGGGACCAGCGGCCCGGCGCGCCGGGCCGTCCGGCCGGTGGCCGCGACGCCCGGTCCGGGTGGACTCGACGCATGATCGAGACAGATCCGGACGTCCCGGCCGGGATCGACGCCGTCCGTGCGGTCGGCACCCTGAGCCGGGAGGACTACGACGCGGTCGTCGTGCCCATGCTCGACGCCGCTGCGCGGGAGGGCCGTCGCCTGCGCTTCCTGTGCGTCGTCGACGAGGACTTCCGCGGCCTCACCCCCGACGGCGCCTGGGCCGACGTCAAGCTCGGGCTCGCCGCGATGCGCAACCTCGAGGGCTGCGCCGTCGTCAGCGACCTGCACTGGGTCCGCGACATGACCCAGCTCGCCGGCTTCTTCCTCCCCGGGCACGTCCGGGTGTTCGGGGCCGGCGAGCGCGACGAGGCCCTGCGCTGGCTGGAGTCCCTGCCGGGCCGGCTGGCGACCGTCCGGGTCGACCCGGCCGCCGGCGTCGTCGTGGTCGACGTCGGCCAGCCGCTGCGTCGCGAGGACATCGAGTCCATCGCCTCGGCGGTGGACAGCTGGCTCGCCGACCACACCGAGCTCCCCGGGCTCGTCCTGCACGCGCCGTCGTTCCCGGGCTGGGAGAACGTCGGCGCGCTCGTGCAGCACCTGCGTTTCGTGGGCGGTCACCAGGGACGGATCGGCCGCGTCGCGCTGGCCGTCGACGGCCAGCCGGTCGGGATCGCCGCGCGGATCGCCGGCACCCTCCTGCATCCCGAGGTCCGGAAGTTCGCGTTCGCCCAGGTCGACGAGGCGAGCGCCTGGGCCGGGGCGGGGACCCACGCGAGGACCGCCTGAGCAGGCGGGTCAGCATCCCCGACCCTCGACCGCCGAGGGCGGGTCGAGGGGAACCCACCAGGTCAGGCGGGTGCCCGACCCGTTCGGTCGCCGGCCCACCGTCGCGTCCCCTCCGAGGGCGTGCGCCCGGCCCACCAGGTTGGCCAGTCCGCTGCGCGCGACGGTGTCGGGGATGCCGACCCCGTCGTCGGTGACGTCGACCGCGAGCACGTCGTCCACCGAGACGGTGACGACCACCGAGTGCGCGCCACCGTGACGCACCGCGTTCGAGACACCCTCGCGGACCACGGCCTCGACCTGCACCGCGAGCTCCTCGGGCACGGCGTCCACGGCCCCCGACATCCGCACCACCGGCTCGACCTCGACGTGCGCCGACATCTCCGCGACCGCGCCGCGCAACCGCCCGCCCAGCCCCGGCGCGCCGCCGACGGCGTGCAGGTCGAAGATGCTCGTGCGGATGTCCCGCACGATGCCGTCGACCTGGTCGACGGCCTCGTTCACCCGTCTCGCGGCCTCGGGCTGGGACCGCAGCCGGGCCTGCGTGGCCTGCAGCCCGAGCCCGAGCGCGAACAAGCGCTGGAGCACGTGGTCGTGCAGGTCCGCGGCGATGCGCTCCCGGTCGGTCGCGACGTCGAGCTGGCGCCGCGCGCGCTGCGACTCGGCCAGCCGCAGCACCAGCGCCGCCTGGTCGGCGAACGACGCCACGGTCGACAGGCCCTCGACGTCGAGCCCGTCCGCATCCCGGCGGCGCACGACCACCAGCACCCCGGTGATGATCTCGGCGCCGTCGAGCGGCACGAGCAACGCCGGACCGAGCCGGTGGTCGTGCCCGTCCACGGTGAGCACGAGATCGTCCTCGACCCGCGGTGTCCGGGTCCGGGCGACCGCGGCCAGCGGGGAGTCCGTGATCGCCACCCGGGCCCCCACCGGGACCGTGTCCTCCAGCCCGACGCCGACCATCACCCGCACCGGCGGCGCGTGGTCCTCCTCGTCCGCCTCCGTCGGCGGAGTGGTGATGAGTGCGCCCACCCCGTCGGAGAGCTCGGCGGCCCGCTCGGCGGCGAGCACCAGCGCCTCGGCCGGATCGGCCCCGGCGAGGACCTGCGTGGTGATCTCGCTCGACGCCTCGAGCCAGCGTTGCCGGCGCTGCGCCTGCGCGACCAGCCGCCGGGTGTCCTGGTGGAGCCGGGCGTTCTCCACCGCCACCGCGGCGGCCGCCGCCAGCGCGACCGTCACCGCCTCGTCCTGGGCGGTGAACTCCCCGCGGCGCTTCTCGGTCAGGTACAGGTTGCCGAAGACCGCCCCGCGCACCCGCACCGGCACACCGAGGAAGCTGCGCATCGGCGGGTGGTGCGCCGGGAACCCGACCGATGACGGGTGGTCGTGCAGGTCGGCGAGCCGCAGGGGCTCGGGACGGCGGATGAGTTCGCCCAGCAGGCCGTGGCCACGGGGCAGCGCACCGATGCGGTCCCTGGCCTCCTCGTCGAACCCGGTGTAGACGAACCGGGACAGGCCGGCACCGGCCTCGTCGAGCACACCCAACGCCCCGTAGCGGGCGTCGACCAGCTCGACGGCGGCCTCCACGATCCGGTGCAGGACCGCGTCCAGGTCGAGCCCCTCGGCGATCGACGTCAACGACGAGAACAGCGCGGCGATCCGCTCGGGGCTCGCGGCGCCGGAGGTGCCCCGCACCCCGGGCTCGTCGACGGCGCCGTGCGTCGCGCCCTCATCGGTGATGGCCACGACCGGTCCCTCCACTCCACGGACAGAGTCCGCGGGCCATCGTCGCCGCCCGCGAGCCCGCCCGCCAGGGACTGAGGTCCCGGGCACGACGAATCCGCGGCCGGGGTCGCGCCGACCGCGGGGCGCCGTGGTCCCGCGCACCACGGCCCGACGACCCTGCCGCGCGCGGGCACGGCGCGTCTGGGATGGAGGGCATGAGCGTCGTCGACCGGTCCACCAACGCCCTCCACCAGCGGGTGCTGCTCGCCGACGGCACCGCCGTCGACGTGCGCCCGCTCGGTGCCGCCGACGCCGGGGCGCTCGCCCGGCTGCACCGGGACCTGCCCGCGCGGGACCGCTGGCTGCGCTTCGCCACCGTGTCCCGGGACGGCCTGGAGCAGTACGCCACGGAGGCGGCGACGGCGGAGCAGATGTGGGGCGCCTACCTCGGGGCCGAGCTGGTCGGCGCGGTGCACCTCGCGCCGGCCCCGGGCGATCCGCGCCAGGCGGAGATCGGGCTGGCCGTGAGCCACCGCATGCAGGCGCACGGGGTGGGCACGGCGCTGCTCGAGCGCGCCGTGCAGGAGTCGGCGCGACGCGGCATCCGGGAGTGGACCGCGGAGGTCCTCGCCGAGAACACCGCGATGCGGCGCGTGTTCGCCGATCTCGGGCTGCCCGTCGAGCGCCGCCAGGACGGCCCCTCGCTCCACGTCGCGATCACCCTGCCCGACCCGGACGATCCCGCCGCCGGCACCGCGGGCACCACCTACACCGCGGCTGCGCTCGCCCGCGCCGCGCACGCCGCCAGCGCCGGGCTCGGGCCGGTGCTGCGACCGCGCTCGCTCGTCGTGATCGGGGTCAGCCGGCGCCCCGGGTCGGTGGGACGCGCCGTCCTCGACGCGCTGGTCGCGGGCCACTACGCCGGTGCGCTGCACGTCGTGCACCCGCACGCGTCCGTGATCGCCGGGGTGCCCGCCGTCCGCTCCGTCGACCTCCTGCCGGAGGCGCCGGATCTGGCCGTGCTCGCCACACCGCCCGCGACCCTGCCCGAGCTCGTCGAGGCCTGCGGGCGACGCGGGACACGGGCGGTCCTGGTCCTCACCTCCGGCCTCGCGGACGCCGCCGTCGACCGGGCCGTCCTCGACGCCGTGCACCGGCACGGGATGCGCATGGTCGGACCGAACTGCCTCGGAGTGATCAACACCGAGAAGGACGTCCGTCTCGACGCGACGTTCGCCCCGCGGGCCGCGCCCCGCGGTCCAGTGGGCGTGGTGGCCCAGTCCGGCGGCGTCGCGATCGCCGTGCTGGAGGCGCTGCGCGGCCTCGGGCTGGGCCTGTCCACCCTCGTCTCCGTCGGTGACCGCTACGACGTGAGCAGCAACGACCTGCTGGCCTGGTGGTCCGAGGACACCGCGACCGAGGTCGCGGTCCTGCACGTCGAGTCCTTCGGCAACCCCCGCGCCTTCTCCCGCCTGGCCCGCCGCCTCTCCGCCCGGGTCCCGGTGCTCGCCGTCCGCGCGGCGAGCAGCGAGGTCGGGGCACGGGCGGCCGCCTCGCACACCGCGGCGTCGGCCACACCGGCGGTGCGCCGGGACGCGCTCTACCGCCAGGCGGGCGTGCAGCCGGTGGACGACCTCGGCGAGCTCGCCGGCGCCCTCGCCGCGCTCTGCTGGAGCCAGCCCGCTCCCGGCGACCGGATCGCGGTGCTCGGCAACGCCGGGGGCACCAACGTGCTCACCGCCGACGCCTGTGTCGCGGCCGGCCTCCGGGTGCCCCCGCTGTCGACCGCCACCCGCGAGCGTCTCGCCGCCCTGCTCCCGTCGACGGCCGCCACCGCCGGCCCGGTGGACACCACGGCCGCGGTCGACGCGACGACCTTCGCGGCGTGCCTCGAGGTGCTGCGGGACGCCGAGGAGATCGACGCGGTGGTCACCGTCGCGTGCCCGACCGCGCTCGGTGACCCCGCTGCGGGCCTGGGCCACGTCCTCGCCGCTCCCGGACGCCGCTCCGTACCCGTCGTCGCGGTCGCCATCGGTCAGCGGCCCCGGACCACCATGGTGAGCGACACGGCCGGTCTCCCCCGCGCGGCGTCGTTCGCCGACCCCGCCGACGCGGTGCGCGCCCTGGCCCACCTCGTGCGGCGCGGCGCCGACCTGGCCCGCGACCCCGGCCGGCCGCTGCCCGCCGGCGAGCACCCGGTGGACCTCCCCGCGGCCCGAGCGGTCGCCGCCGCGGCGCTCGCCCGGTCCCCGGAGGGCGGCTGGCTGGACCCCGACGACTGCGCGGCACTCCTAGGCGCCGCCGGCCTCGACCTGCTCGCCGGGCGTGTCACCCGCACCGTGGACGAGGCCGTCGACGCGGCCCGGGGCCTCGAGGGGCCGGTGGCGCTGAAGGTCGTCGCCGACGGCGTGGTGCACAAGTCCGAGCGGGGCGGGGTCGCCCTGTCGGTGCGGGGCGACGACGCCGTCCGCGCCGCGGTGGACGGATTCCGCGCGCGCTTCGGCGACGCGTGGCGCGGCACCGTGGTCCAGCCGATGGTCCCGCCGGGCGTCGAGATGCTCGTCGGGGTGGCCGGCGACCCCGACTTCGGCGCCCTCGTCACCGCGGGCGTCGGGGGCACGGGCACCGACGTCGCCGACCGTCGCTGGCACCGGCTCGTCCCGATGACCACCACGGACCTCGAGGAGCTGCTCGACGAGCTGCCCCTGCGCCGGGGCATCGCGGCGCGGCTGGTCGACCGCGCACGGCTGGGGGCGGTGATCGCGCGGGTCGCACGGCTGGCCGAGCTCCTGCCCCAGATCGCCGAGATGGACCTCAACCCCGTGGTGTGCACCCAGGACGCCTGCCGGCTCCTCGACGCCCGCATCCGCGTCGCGCCCGTCACTCGGTGATTCGCGGTTCGCCCACTTGACACGCGATGCGGCCAGAGCACGATGAGATCCTGACGTCCGCAAGTACCAGCGAGGTGCTGTGCCTGACCGTTCCCCACCCGAGACGCCGTCGGGCGGGCTCGCCTTCCCGTCGGTCGCCCGGCTCGAGCTCGATGATCTCCTCGACCAGCTCATCGCCCGCGCGAGCGAGGTCAAGCTCACGCAGGGACGGCTGCGCGGGCTGCTCGACGCCGCGCACCACATCACGGCGGGGCTCGAGCTCGACACCCTGGCCCAGCGCATCGTCGAGAGCGCCCGGGCCCTGGTCGGCGCGCGCTACGCCGCGCTGGGCATCGTGCGCGACAGCCGACTCATCCGCTTCGTCCACATCGGCATGGACCGGGCCACGGTCGCGCGCATCGGCGCGCTGCCGCAGGGCAAGGGCGTCCTGGGCAGCCTCATCGACAACCCGAAGGCGCTGCGTCTGGAGGATCTCGCCACCCACCCGGCGTCGGTGGGCTTCCCCGAGCACCACCCGCCGATGCACTCGTTCCTCGGGGTGCCGCTGCTGGCCGGCGGCACCGTCTACGGCAACCTCTACGTCACCGAGAGCACGCACGCGGGCGGCTTCACCCCCGACGACGAGCAGTTGCTCACGGCGCTGGCCGGGGCGGCCGGGATCGCGGTGGAGAACGCCGTGCTGCTGGAGTCCGCCCGGCGCCGCGAACGCTGGCAGGCGGCGTCGGCGGAGCTGGCCCGCAGCCTGCTGTCGGGCGAGATGCGGCCCGAGGCGGAGCTCCAGCACCTGCTCGACACGGCGGTGGACGTGGCACGCGCGCACGGCGCCGCCGTCACCGAGATCGCCGACAGCGACCCCGGGACCGCCCACGTCACCGCCGCGGCCGGCGGGGTCGCGGACTGGGCGGGGCGCTCGGCGGGCACCGCCGGCTCGATCACCCAGGCCGCCCTCGACGCGGGCGGTCCCGTGCTCATCGCGGACGCCGCGGCCGATCCCCGCACGACCACCGTCGTCGACCGCGCCCCCGAGGTCCGCTCCGTCCTCGCGGTGCCCCTGTCGACGTCGCTGGGGGGACCGGGCACGCGGTCCGTGCTCACCCTGACCCGGCCGGCGGGCGAGGAGGTGTTCGGGGCGCTCGAGGCGGAGATGCTCCACGGCTTCGCCGCCCACGCGACGACGGCCATCGAGCTGGCCCGCGGCCGGCGCGACCGCGAGGCCGTCCGGGACCTCGAGGAGCGGGAGCGGCTCGTGCTCGAGCTCTCCGAGCACGTGCTCCAGCGGGTGCAGCGGGTCGGGCTGGCGCTCACCAGCAGCGCCTCGGCCGCCGACGCACCGCTACGCGAGCAGCTGCTCGCGCAGGTCGCCGAGCTCGACGACGTGGTCCGCGCCGTGCGGAACACCGTCTTCCCGCGGTAGGCGATCAGCGGGTGCTCTCGTGGTCGGGCCCGGTGAACCGGCGCCACGCCGCCTCCCACTGCCGTCGGCGCACCCGGTCGAGCACCCGGCGCAGGCCCGTCAGCAGGACGAGGGACAGGACCAGGTCGCCGAGCAGGATCACCAGCGTCGCCAGGACGCCCTGCGCCGCGGGGTAGTCGGCCAGCCTCGGGGCGTCCGTGGCCCGGTCGCCGGCGTCCACCCAGAGCACGTGGGGATCGCCGGGCCGCGCCCCGGCCGACACCGGCACCAGGGCCTCCCGGGGCGTGCCGTCGGCCGCGATCCAGCGCACCGGCGCCCGCAGGGCGTCGGGGACGACGTCGGTGCGGTACGCGGTCGCCGGGTCGGGCGCCGCCAGCACCTCACCCGTGACCTGGTGACGCTCGGCGCGCTCGGCCGCGACCTGCGGAGCGAGGTCGGCGGTGACCTGCGTGCCGACCGTCAGCGCCACCGGCACGACGAGCAGGCCCACGATCAGGAGGACCCACCGCGCGGCGACCTCGGCACGGTCGCTGCCCCGCCGCAGTGCCGAACGCTTCGGCACGAACAGGGCGAACGCCCGCTGCACCGCTCCCGTCGTACCCATCGTCGCCTCCTCGATCCGTGCCGAGGACGACCATCGCCCCGGGGGCCCGCGGAGCGGCACGGGCGCCGGGCCCCTGTCCCGCGCGACGCGCGGCCCAGCGCGACGGGACCTCCGGAAGGACCTCCGGCCCTGATCACGACGACGCGGGGTGCGGGATCGTCGTCGGCGCACCCCGCACGTCGCGAGGGTCGGGCGCGCCGGCACGGCGGCGCCCGCCGACGGCACACCCTCCGGAGAGGAGCACCACCGTGTCCACGTCCTCCGACGCCCAGCAGCGATCCGCGGCGACACGGCCGGAGCACGGCCGCGTGGTCGTCGGCGTCGACGGCTCGCCCGGCTCGCGTGCCGCGCTGCGTGAGGCGGTCCTCGCGGCCGATCGCGCCGGGGACGTCCTCGAGGTCATCGCCGCTCCGCTCTCCGAGGCCGAGCTGGGAGCCTGGGGCACCGGGGCGTGGCCCGCCGTGCCCCTGCCCGCCCCCGACCGCATCCTCGAGGCCGCGCGGCGGTCGGCACGCGACGAGGTCGACGACGTGCTCGAGGAACTGCGCGACAGGCTGCGGTCCCGGCCCCACGTCGACGTCCGGGTCGTGCCCGGTCACCCCGCACAGGTGCTGGTCCGCGCCGCGCGAGGCGCCGATCGGCTGGTGGTCGGCCACCGGGGCCGCGGCGCGGTGGGCAGCCTGCTGCTGGGCTCGGTGGGGCTCCACTGCCTGGCCGCCGCACCCTGCCCGGTCACCGTCGTCCCGCCGCCCGACGACGCGTCCTGACGCCCAGCAGGACCCCGGGCTCGGCTCACGGCACCGGCTGCCCGAGCGGCGGCTCGTCCTCCTCGAGCACGCCGACGGCGGTGAACCGGGCCGACTCGCCGGGCCGCAGTGCCCGCACGTCCTCGCCGCACCCGACCCGCACGGGCCCGCCCGGGCCCGGCTCCACCGCGACGTGCACGTCCCGGCCGGAGACCACGACCGCGAGCGCCCGCCCGCGGTACTGCAGCGCGAACTCGAGACGTCCGAACCGGCGCGGCCAGTGCGGGTTGAACCACAACGCGTCGTGCCGGGTCTCCAGCCCGGCGAAGCAGCGCTGCAGGAGGTCGACGCAGCCCGCCATCGCGCCGAGGTGGATGCCCTCGGCCGTCGTGCCGCCCTGGATGTCCGCGATGTCGCTGCGCAGGGCCTGCTCGAAGTGGTCGAGAGCCCGGGCGCGGTGTGCCCGGGCGAGGACCCAGGCGTGCACGAGCGAGCTGAGCGTGGACCCGTGGCTGGTGCGGGCGACGTAGTACTCGATCGTCCGCGGGATCACCTCGGGCCGGAGCGCGTAGCCGAGACCGGCGAGCAACAGGCGCAGCTCGTCGGCGGAGAAGACGAAGAACAGCATGAGGACGTCGGCCTGCTTGGAGGCCTGGACCTCGTCGACCGACCGGCCCTCGGACTCGAGGATCCGGTCGAGCCGCCGGATGTCGCCGTAGCGGCGGCGGTAGCCCTCCCAGTCCAGCTCCGGCAGGTCCCGGTAGCCCTCGAACTGGCTGATGATGCCGTCCGGCGCGATCGGCACGTACATCCGGCGACCGATGTCGCGCCAGCGCACGAGCTCGGCCGCGGTGAGGCCGAGGCTCTCGACGAGCTCGTCGCGCCGGGTGCCCGGCAGCACGGCGAGCACGTCCTGCGCCCGCGCGAGCACCCAGACGGCCATGACGTTGGTGTAGGCGTTGTCGTCCACGCCTGGCGTGTCGGAGCCCGGGTAGCGGGTGCTGTACTCGTCGGGGCCCATCACACCCCTGATGCGGTACCGGTCCCGGGCCGGGTCGTAGGTCGTCACACCGGCGAAGAACCGGGCGATCTCGAGGACCACCTCGGCGCCGTGGTCGGCGAGGAACTCGAGGTCCGCGGTGGCCTGGTAGTACTGCCAGATGTTGTAGGCGACGGCCAGTCCCACGTGGCGCTGGAGCGCGCTGGTGTCGGGCGTCCAGTGCCCGGACCGGGGATTGAGGTGCAGGCGCTGGCTCTCCTCGCGCCCGTCGCTCCCGGACTGCCACGGGTACATCGCCCCGGTGTGTCCGGCCTCGCGTGCCGCGCGGCGTGCCGCGTCGAGCCGCCGGGTCCGGTAGCGCAGGAGCGCCCGGGCGAGTCCGGGCGACCGCAGGGTCAACAGCGGGAAGACGAACAGCTCGTCCCAGAAGACGTGACCCCGGTAGGCCTCGCCGTGCAGCCCGCGCGCGGGGATCCCCGCATCGAGCTCGAGGTCGTGCGGCGACAGGGTCTGCAGCACGTGGAACAGGTTGAGGCGCACGCTGCGCACCGTCTCGATGCTGGTGCCGGTGCTCGGGGTGCCGTCGACGAGGTCGATCCGGAACCGCCGCCAGAGCTGGTCCCAGGCGAGCTCGTGGGTCTCGAGGAGCGCGTCGAAGGTCGGCGCCTCGCCCACCAGTGCCCGCGCCGCGGCCGACGGCTCCGCGATCGCCGGGTCGCGCGAGGTGACCACCGCGGCGATCTTCTCGATCGCGACGGGCTCCCCGGCCCGCACCTCGCGGTCGAGCACCAGACGCACCCGGTCGGCGGTCTCGGACAGCTGCGGCGAGCCGTCCGACCCGGTCGTGCCGCCGGTGACCCGTACCCGGACCGCCTCCGCGATCAGGACCCGCGACCCGGTGCAGCGTGCCGTCAGCAGCAGGGTCTCCGGGTCGGCGCGGCCGGTCTCGACGGTCTCCAGGTGGCGGCCGGCCAGGTCGCGGTAGCGGGCCACCCCCGTGTTCGCCACCCGGCCGTCGATCCCGGCCTCGATGCGCAGCCGGCCGGACCATCCCTCGGCGGTGACCACGGTGTGGAGCCCGGCCAGGGAGGAGCGGGCCATGTGGACGAAGCGGCGCTGCCGCACGGTGAGCCGCCGTCCTCCCGGATCGACGAACCGCAGGACGCGCACCAGCAGGCCCCGCCGCATGTCCAGCTCGACCCGTTGCTCGGACGCCGCCTCCGCACGGAGCTCGACGCGCTCCCCGTCGGCGACCGCGATGCGCAGGTCGAGCCAGTCGGGCAGGTTGACCATGCTCTCGTTCTCGATCACGACGCCGTCGATCTCGTCGCGCAGCCGGTTGTAGCAGCCCGCGGCGTAGGTGCCCGGGTAGTGCACGCCGTCCGCGACCGCCTCCGGCGCCGCCCCGCGGGTGGCGAACCGCCCGTTGCCGAGGGTGGACAGCGCCTCGCGCCGGCCCTCGTCGTCGGGGTCGAAGCCCTCCCACACCACCGTCCAGGAATCCGGCACGTCGTCGACCGTCGAGTACGGCGACGCCGATGACCAGGGACGCTCGGCGCGGGTCACCGGGACGATCGACTCACCCGGCGGCGGTCGCCGGGCGTGGGCCAGTCGACGGGGCCTCGACGGTGGCGTTGGGCGGAGCCGGCGTCGGGTAGAGCCAGCGCAGGGCGGGCGGCGGCGAGAAGGGCCGCCACCGCCCCTCGGCGAGGGCGAGACGGTCGGCGACCACCCACAGCGCGGCCGGGTGCATCCCGAGCCCGAAATGACTGCCGAGCACCGCGACCGACTCCGCCTGCTCGCCGGGGGGTTCGAGACAGGCACGCCAGGCGACGATGCCGTCCCACGGCGAGAACACCGAGGTGCACGGCACGGGCAGCGGCGGCAGCGCGGCCTCCGGCGGAGGCAGGTCCGTCGTCGGCACGTGCCGCGACGCCACCGCGAGGTAGAGCCCCGCCGCGCGGGTCTGGACGGGATGGGTGAGGCGGACCGGGCTCCCGAGCGTGATCACACCGCGGACGGCGTCCGGCCGCCGTCGCGCGGCGTCACGGGCGTAGAGACCGCCCAGGCTCCAGCCGACGATGCTCACCGTCCGTCCGTACCGCTCGGCCAGCTCGGCGACCCGCGCGGGGACGCCCCGCACGACCTGCGGCGTCGGCCCGAGATTGCGCCCGAGGTGCCACCCGTGGGCCCGGTAGCCGCGGTGCCGCAGGACCTGGCGCAGCACCCGGGTCGACCGGTCGCCGGCGGTCAGCCCGGGGATCACGAGGACGGGGTGGCCGTCGCCGGCGGGAGCCGCGCGCAGGATCGAGCGGCCGACGGCGCTGATCCCGGAGGCCCCGAGCGCCCGCCCGAGGTCGGTGGCGAACAGGGGCCAGGAGGGTGCCTCCTCCCCGGTCGCCGGGGAGCGGAACGAGATCGGCAGGCCGGGGCGCCACGGTTCCGGGCCCTCTTCCGGGTCCTGTCCCGGCACGGCCCTCGTCACGGGGCACCTCCACCAGTCGGTCCCCCGATCGCGGATGCTAGCCACGCCAGAGGGCCTCGGGAAGCCGGTTCCGGGCCGTTCGGACCTGGTCCGGTGCCCGACGCGGGGCACGGTCGGTCCCATGGCGAGGGACATCCCGATGTCGGGCGAGGACGGTCTGTGGCTCCGTCTCGATCGGTCGACCAACGTGCTCGGGGTCGTGTCGGTCCTGTGGACGGCCACGCCGGTGGACCTCGAGGCGCTGCGCCGCCTGCTCGCCGAGCGGGTCGTGGCCCGCTACCCCGTCTTCCGGTGCCGCCCGGTGTCCGGTGGCGCGTGGTTCCCCGTCGCCACCTGGGAGGACGACCCCGCCTTCGATCTCGACCGCCACGTGCTCGCGGAGTCCCTGCCGCGCGAGCGCGCCGAGGCCGCCCTGCAGGAGCGCGTCGGCGAGCTGCGCAGCACACCCCTCGACCTCGCGCACCCGCCGTGGACGGTGCACCTGCTGCAGGGGCACGGCCCGGGCAGCGCCGTGGTCGTGCGCTCCCACCACGCCCTGGCCGACGGCGTCCGCATGACCCGGCTGCTGTTCGCGCTCCTCGACCCGCTGCCCGGCCAGGACGATGCGACGCGGCCCGTCGCCACCCACGGCATGGCCGACCCGCTCACGGACCTGCTCGCCGCACCGCGGCATCCGCTGCGCGCCCTGGCCGCCGGCGCGGGCGTCGTGACCTCCGGCCTCAACACCGTGGTCGACTCGCTGCAGATGCTCGGCTGGGCGAACCCGCGCACCGCCTGGACCGGCCCGCCGGGCACGAGGAAGACCGCCGCCTGGAGCGACCCGGTGGCCCTCGAGCTCCTCGCCGGCCTCGCCCACGCCGAGGGCGCCACGGTCAACGACGTCTGTCTCGCCCTGCTCGGCGGAGCCCTCGCCCGCGCCCACGCGGACGCCGCGCGTGCCCCCACCCCGTCCGACCTGGCCTGGATGGTGCCGGTCAACCTGGAACCGCTCGAGGCGGGCCCCCCGGAGCGCCTGGGCAACCGCTTCGCCCTCGTCCTCGTGGTGCTCCCGCTGCGCGGGCCGTTCCGGGCCCGGCTGGCCGAGGTGCACGCGCGGGTCGAGCGCCTGCGCCACAGCTGGGAACCGCTGCTCACGCGCGGGCTGCAGCAGCTCCTGGGCCGCCTCCCCGACCCCGTCGCCACCACCGTCGGCGACTACTTCGCCGGCAAGGCGGTCGGCGTCCTGACCAACGTGCCCGGACCCCGCCGCCCGATGACCCTCGCCGGCGCGGAGGTCACCGGGATCGTCGGCTGGGCGCCCTGCAGCGGCGACCAGGTGATGACCGCCTGCATCGTCAGCTACGCCGGCCACGTCCGCGTCGGCTTCGGCGCCGACGACCACCGGGTCGGCGACGCGCAGCGGCTGGTGGCCGCCTTCCGCGACGAACTGCGAGCCGTCGTCGGGCAGTACCGGGCCGCGGCGACCCCGGACCGGGTGCCGACACCGCGCCCGTGACCACGAGGAGGAGTGCATGTCCCTGAACCTGGCCGTCCTGCTGCGGGAGTCCGCACGGCGCCACCCGGATCGCACCGCGATCATCGCCGACGACCAGCGCATGAGCTGGGGAGAGCTCGACCGGGCCGCGGACCGGCTGGCCGAGGGCCTGCGCCGCCGCGGGCTGCACCCCGGCGACACCGTGGCGCTCCAGCTGCCCAACGTGCCCCAGTTCCCGATCGCCTGGTTCGGGATCCTCAAGGCCGGGCTCGTCGCGGTCCCGATGAACGTGCTGCTCAAGGACCGCGAGATGACCGACCTGCTCGCCGACTCGGGAGCGCGCGCCCTGCTGACCTGGGAAGGGTGCGCCCCCACGGCGGCCGGGGCCGCCTCGGCGGTCGGGATCGACGAGGTGTTCGTGCTGGGCGAGGGACCGGGCCGGCCGTTCGACGAGCTGCTCGCGCACGCGCCCGCCGACCGTGACGGGGTGCTCGTGCCGCGCGACCCCGGCGACGTCGCCGCCGTGGTGTACACCGCCGGGACCACCGGTCGCCCCAAGGGTGCGGAGCTCACCCACTTCCAGCTGTTCATGAACGCCGACACCCCGGGGCGGTTGTTCGGGATCCGCGAGGACGACGTCGTGCTGGTGGCGCTGCCGCTGTTCCACGTCTTCGCCCTGTCCAGCCAGCTCGACGTCTGCACGCGGTTCGGGGCCACGATGTCGCTGGTGCCCCGGTTCGAGGCGGGCCGCGCGCTCGAGGTGATGGAGCGCGACCGGGTCACCGTCTTCGAGGGCGTCCCCACGATGTACGTCGCGCTGCTGGAGCACCCCGACCGCACCAAGCGCGACCTCGGGCCGCTGCGCGTGGGCATCTCGGGGGGCGACCACCTGCCCGCGGACGTGCTCGACGCCGTCGAGGAGGCGTTCGGCATCGTCGTGCTCGAGGGCTACGGACTCTCCGAGACCGCCTCGACCACCACCTTCAACGTCAGCGCCGAGGAGCGGCGCGTCTACAGCGTCGGCAAGCCCATCTACGGCGTCGACGTCCAGGTCCGCGACACCGACGGGCGCCGTCTGCCCGACGGCATCGACCACGTCGGCGAGCTGGTGGTGCGCGGGGTCAACGTGATGCGCGGCTACCGCGGGAACCCCGAGGCCACGGCGGCCGCGCTGGTCGACGGGTGGCTGTCCACCGGGGACCGGGGCTACATCGACCACGACGGTTACGTCTTCGTCGTCGGACGGACCTCGGAGCTGATCATCAGGGGCGGGTACAACATCCATCCCCGCGAGGTCGAGGACGTGCTCTACGCCCACCCCGCGGTCCGCGAGGCCGCCGTGATCGGGGTGCCGGACGAGCGGCTCGGCCAGGAGGTGCACGCGGTCGTCGCCCTGCGGCCGGGAGCGTCCGCCGACGAGCAGGAACTGATCGAGTACGTCCGCGAACGGGTCGCGTCCTACAAGTACCCGCGGTCGGTGGAGTTCCGCGAGGAGATGCCGGTCGGGGCCAGCGGGAAGATCCTGAAGCGGGCCCTGTGAACGCCGTCGCGATGAGCCCGCTCGACGCGGCCTTCCTGGAGCTCGAGGACGCCGAGCCCGGGACGTCGATGGCCATCGCCTCGATCGCCGTCTTCACCGGACCGGCCCCGACCACCGACGCGTTCGCCCGCCACCTCGCCGGACGTCTCCCGCTGATCCCCCGCTACCGCCAGAAGGTCCGCCGGGTGCCGTTCGACCTGGGGCCGCCGGTGTGGGTGGACGATCCCGGGTTCGCGCTGGAGCACCACCTGGTGCGGGTGGCCCTGCCGGCCCCGGGCGGGGACGCCGAGCTGGCCGCGCTCACCGGACGCATCATGGCGGCCCGCCTGGACCGGGACCGGCCGCTCTGGCGCTACTGGCTCGTCGAGGGGCTCGCGGACGGGCGCTGGGCGCTCATCTCCCAGGTGCACCACTGCATGGTGGACGGGGTCTCGGGCACCGACCTCTACCGCGTCGTGCTCGACACCGAGCCGGACCCCCGGCCCGCGGCCCCCGCCGCGGGCGGGCCCGGGCCGGAACCCTCGTCGGGAGCGCTCGCGCTGGGCGCGGCCGGGCGCCTCGCCGGGCTCCCGGTCGCGATCGCCCGCGCCCTCGGGTCGCTGGCCGTCGCCCCGGGCCGGGGCGCCCGACGGGTCGCCGCGGGTCTGCAGGGCGCCGTGGCCCTGCTCGGGAGCCTGCGTCCCGCGGGTCCCTCGTCCCTCTCCGGCCCCCTGCACCGCCCCCGGGTGTTCGCCATCGCCCGGGGGAGCGTGGCGGACGTCCGGGCCGCCCGGCAGCGCGCCGGCGGCACGTTCAATGACGTGGTCCTCGCGGCCGTGACCGCCGGTTTCCGGGCGCTGCTGCTGGCCCGCGGCGAGGAGCCCGCGCCCGACCTGGTCCGGACCCTGGTGCCCGTGTCGGTCCGGGCGCCCGGCGACGAGGGCTCGCGCGGCAACCAGGTCTCGCTGCTGCTCCCCCGGCTCCCCGTCCACGTCGCCGACCCCGACGAGCGGCTCGCGGCCACGATCGCCGAGCTGCGCCGGTGCAAGGCCGAGCACGAGGCCGAGGCGGGGGCGCTGCTCACCGACCTGGCCCGCTTCCCGCCCTACACCCTGGTGGGCGGTGGTGTCCGGTGGGCGGCGCGGACCGCGCAGCACGCGGTGGTGACGGTGACCACCGACGTGCCCGGGCCCCGGACGACGCTCTACGGCCTCGGCCGCGAGCTGCAGGAGATCATCCCGTACGTCCCGGTCGGGAGCACCCTGCGGATCGGGGTCGCGGTCCTGAGCTACCGCGACGCCCTCGCCATCGGGCTCACCGGTGACGAGACGGCCGGGGACCTCGACGTCCTCGCCCGGGAGATCGAGGCCGAGCTCGGACGCCTCGCGGCGGGACCGGGGTGAGGCCGGCGCGCCGGCCGTGGC
Source organism: Actinomycetospora lutea (assembly GCF_028737205.1). Classification (GTDB taxonomy): domain Bacteria; phylum Actinomycetota; class Actinomycetes; order Mycobacteriales; family Pseudonocardiaceae; genus Actinomycetospora; species Actinomycetospora lutea. The sequence goes on from NZ_JAQZAL010000011.1 coordinate 150,149, forward strand.
CGGTCACTGCTCCTGCCCGGCCGTCGCCGCCCGCCCGGGGCCGACGCCGGCGAGCGGGGTCGGCGGGACGATGACCACGGGACACGCGGCGTGCCGCACGACGCCCGGCGTGGCGCGGTGGTGGAACCACGCGTCGTCCACCCCGAGCACGAGGATCTCCGCGCCCCTGGCCCGGTCCACGAGGGCGCGATCGACGTGGTCGCCGCCGGCGACCCGGACCGCGACCATTGCGGCGCCCCGCCGCTGGGCGTGGTCGGCGGCGTAGCGCCAGGCGCCCGTGCAGCCGGGCGTGCCGTCGTCGCCGACGACCACGGGCGCGTGGTCCCCGTGGGGGGCGAAGGGGTCGTAGTCGACGGGCACCACGGCGAGGGGCACGTCGATGTGGCCCGCCAGCCCGCGGACCACGCCCCCGAGCAGGCGGTCGCCCACACGACCCAGGCCGTCACTGCCGACGACGACCAGGTCGGCGTCACGCGCCTGCCGACGCAGCACCGGGACCGGCCCGCCGCGCACCACCCGGGTCTCGATCGGGGTGTCGGGCGCGACCTCGCGCGCGATCGCCGCGGCGGCGAGCAGCGCGTCGTGGGCCCGGCCCCGCAGCGCGGGGGCGACGACCAGGCCCCAGCCGGGGTGGTGGCCGACCGGCAGGACCAGCGCGTGCACCAGCCGGACGTCGAGCTCGCCGTCCCGGGCCTCGGCCGCCGCCCAGCGCACCGCGCGCTCGTCGGGCTCGATGCCGACCCCCACGACCACCACACCACGGCCCACGACCCACCTCCGCGCCTCCGACCGGAACGGTTCCGACCGTGCCCTCTGCGAGCGCCTCCCGGTCAGGGGCGCACGCCCCGGAGGGCCGGGACGTCCGACCCCCGACCGGTGACACCGTGCCGCCCGCGGATCATCGGATGCCCGCGGGTGGGTCGGGTGGCGGTCACGACGCCGGGGCGTCGGGCTCGGGGAGCCCGTCCTCCCGCCCGCTCTCGACCAACGGCTGGAGCGCGCTGGTGGACAGGACGTTGGTGAGGACCTCGGTGAAGGCGTCGGGGTCGGAGATGAGCCAGCTGTGCGAGCCCTCGACGGTGTGGACGACCGCGTCGCCCAGGGCGAGCCGGAGGGCCGCGAAGGACGCCGCGGGCAGGACGCGGTCCTGCCGTCCCCAGACGACGACCACCGGGAGCCGGCGGCGCCTCAGCTCCTCCAGTTCGTCCCGGAGGTCGGCGGTCCGCGCCAGCTCGGCGACCTTCCAGACCGCGAACGGGTTGCGCAGGGCGTTGGTGGCCGCATCCGAGACGATCACGGGGACGACCCGGCTCGCCGACCAGCCGGAGCCCAGGTCGGCCTGCAGGTGGAGGCCCCAGTCCCACCACGGCCGCTCCGACATCAGCCGGTCACCGCGGGGGCCGGCCGCCCAGACCGCGCCACCGATGCTGTTGACCAGCACGAGGCGGGACACGACGTCCACCGAGTCGTGGGCGAGGCGCACCGCGACCCCGCCGCCGAAGGAGTGGCCCACGACGGTGACCGGGCCGTCGACCCCGACCTCCTCGAGGAACCGCACGACCCAGCGCGCGTAGCCCTCGAGCGTGTGCGCGGCGGCCGGCAGCTCGCCGGTCCCGCCGAAGCCGGGCAGGGCCGGCGCCACCACGCGGCCGCCGCGGGCGGCCAGCTGCGCGAGCCCGGCGCGGTAGGACGCGGGGCTCAACGCCCAGCCGTGCAGGAACAGCACGACGGGTCCGTCCCCGGCGGTCCACCACACGGCGCGCCGCCCGTCCACACGCCCCTCGTGCCGGCGACCGATCGGGCCGCGCCGCTCGGTCATGACGGTCGGTCCCCGGTCCGTCAGGTCGACGCGGCGTGGGCACGAGCGCCCGCGTGCCCCCGCGCTCGCACGCCGGGCGGCGGCACGACCGCGACCGGGCACGGCGCCCGGTGCACCAGCCCACGGCTCACCGAGCCCAGCAGCAGCCCGGCGAAACCGCCGCGGCCCCGCGTCCCCACCACCAGCAGGCGCGCCCCCTGCGCCTGCTCGAGCAGGGCCCGCACCGCCCGGGACCGGGTGACCACCATCGACACCTTCAGGTCGGGGTGGATCGCGGACCGCCCCGCGAGCTGCTCGGCGAGCACCCGTCGCTCGTCCTCGGTGATCGCGTCGAGACTGACGAACGCCTCGGGCACCGAGTCGACCAGGGGGTCCCACCAGGTGTGCACCGCGACGAGCGGGCACCCGTCGGCGTCGGCGACCGCCGCGGCGAAGTCGATGGCCGCTTCGCTCGCCGGCGACCCGTCGACCCCGACCACGACCGGGGCGGCGGCCTCCGTGGCGACCTCCCCGCGCACCACGACGACCGGGCCCGTGGCGTGGGCGGCCACCGTCGAGGCGACCGACCCGAGGAGCGCCCCGCCCAGGCCGCCCGCGCCCTGCTCGCCGACCACCAGCAGCCCGTCCCCGGCCCGCTCCAGCAGCGCCGGCGCCGCCGGTCCGTCCACGACCTCCTGGGTGACCTCCAGTGATGGCACCTCGGCCTCGGCGATCTCCGCGGCCCGCCCGGCCAGCGCCCGGGCCTGGTCGGACAGCTCCTGCTGGTAGCGGCGCCACATCGCGGCGTCGGCGACCAGGCTGGGGTCGACGCCGCCGTAGGCGGACACCACGAGCAGGCCCCGTCCGGTGGACCGCGCGGCACGAGCCGCCCAGCGCACGGCCCGCAACGCCGACTCCGAACCGTCGGCACCGACCACCACCGGCCGGCCGGGCCCGGCTCCCTCGGCCGTCGTCGCGGTTCCCGAGTCCCTGTCGGCTTCCTCGTCCATCGCGCTGTCCCTCCGTCCCGCGGTCACGTCCCCGCCGAGCATGGCGGCGCGGGGGCCTCGCTCGCCCGGGTCATCCGGCCCCGACGCCCGGGGCGATGGTCGCGAGATCGGCGAGCCGCCGAGGGCCCTCCGTCAGGACCGCCCCGGCCCCGCTCCGCCCGGCGTGTCGTGGTGCACGGGGTGCGCCTCGACCCGCGCGTCGGGGCCGGGGAAGACCAGGCTGCTGTGGTCGTCGCCCAGCCACTGGACCCAGTACGGCGGGCTGCCGTCCGCGTGGTCGACCGTGACGATCTGCCCCTGCCGCCGGGACGACGCGTCGGTCAGCCCCTCGACGATCAGCCAGTCACCCACCTGTGCCCGCATGCCGCACCCCTCCTCCGTTCCGGCCCGTGGGGCTGCAGCGTCGGGCCGGACGGCGCCCCGGACCAGGGCCGCCCGCACCCCCGGGCCCGGGTCCTACGGCTCCCGACCGGGGGCCGAGCGGCTCCTGGCCGACCCGGACGCGACCCCGTCCCCCGGGTGCTCGGGCAGCGACTCCAGCCAGGCGACGGCCTCGTCGAACGCGTCATCGCCGAAGACGCGCATCGGGAAGGGCAGGAGGACCCCGGCGAGGTGGACGAGATCGCCGACCCACCGGATGTCGCTCACGAGGGCGTAGGCCGCGATCTCGTGCCACAGGCCCGGGTGGCGCATCCACACCCCGGCCTTCTCCCACACCGCGCCGGCGGTGAAGCCCTCGTACCGCGGGCCGAGGTGCAGCAGGATGCGCAGCCGGCGCCCCTCCGCGTGGGCGTCCTCGAGCAGCGGGCCGACGATCTCCGCGTAGTCCTCCGCGGTGATCGTGCCGACCGCCTCGATCGCCGTGATGCCGGCGGGCACGTCCGGGACCGTCTCGAGCATCGTCTCCTCCTCGGTTCGTCGCGGAGCCAGGGTCACGCGGCCCGTCCGCGCGCGGTCAGGGTCGAGGGTCCCGTCCGTCCGAGGCGTTCGGCGACGGCACCGGCTCCACGTGGCCCTTCTCCGTCCCCCGGCGGCGTCGGACCGTCCGGGACGACCCGAGAGGAGGTCCCCATGACCACCGACGACCAGGAACGCACCGCACCCACCGCCGACGAGGAACCGAAGTCGCCCGAGGACGAGCTGCGCGTACGCGCCGTCACCCGCCTGCGCAAGCGCGCCGACTTCCGTACCCACGTGCTCGTCTACCTGCTCGTGAACACGATGCTCGTGATCATGTGGGTGGTGATCGGCACGACGATGTTCTTCTGGCCGATCTTCCCCATCCTGGGGTGGGGCGTCGGGCTGGCCGCGAACGCCTGGGACGTCTACCGCCCGGACCCGGTGACCGAGGACCGGATCCGGCGGGAGATGGGGCGCCTGCGCCCGTGACGCGGCGTGCGGCACGGGCCGGGGAGCACGATCGAGGGGTCGGTCGTCAGCGAGCCGGCCCGGGCCGCATCCGTCCCGCGACGAGGATCGTCGCGCCCTCGACCACGATCTGGATGCCCAGCAGCAGCCCCAGCAGCGACGGCACCGCGATCGTGAGGTTGAACAGCACGATGAGTCCCAGCAGGATCGACAGGATCCCGCTGACCACCAGGACCACCCGCGCCGACGGCACCTGCGACGCCGCGAAGAGCCGCGTCAGCCCGACGGCCAGGAACAGCGCGCCCGCCAGCAACGTCAGGCCGGCCGCGCCCGCGAGCGGGTCGCGGACCATGATCACGCCCAGCACGATGAGCACCGCGCCCCCGAGGGCGGCCGACCACGAGACGCCGGACTCGCGGCGGACGAACGCGCCGACGAGCGTGACCACGCCGGCACCGATCGCGAACCATCCGAGGAGCAGGACGGACAGGAAGGTCGCGACCACGGCGTTGGCCAGCACGACCAACCCGGCCAGCAGCAGCAGGATGCCCAGGACCACGTCCCAGCCGGTCCTGCGTCGTTCCATGACGGTCGTCATCTCGACCCGCCTCCTTCGTCTGGATGATGAGCAGACGCTGCCCGCCCGGAGGCCGTGGCGGGCAGGGGCGAGGGTCCCGGTCGGGAGGGGCCTCGGTCCCGGCCCGCCGTCCCGGTCGCCCGTCGTGCCGGATCCGGAACGGCCAGAGCCGGAGGTCCCGCGACGGCGGGGCCGGCGGCCGTGGTCCGTGGGGGCCCGTCCGCGCCACCGTGGTCGTGTCCCCCGCGGACGCGCACACGCCCCGAGGAGGACCCCGTGATCGCTCCGGTGATCGTCATCGTCGGCTCGGCCGGTGGCCTGGAGGCCGTGGTCGCGGTGCTCGATCCGCTTCCGTCGACGATCCCCGCCTCGATCCTGGTCCTGCTGCACCAGGACCCGCGGACCGGCAACGTCCTCGCGCCGGTCCTCGAGCACCGTTGCCACCGTGCGGTCCGCGAGATCCGCAGCGGCGAGCCGGTGGCCCCGGGCACGGTCCTCGTCGTCCCGGCCGGACGGCACGCGCTCGCGACCGCGCGCGGCACGGTGGTCCTGGTCGACTCGGACGGGCCCCCGCCCTACCGCCCCTCGGCCGACCTCCTGCTCAGTACCCTGGCCGTCACCGCCGGCCCTCACGTGATCGCGGTCGTGGTGTCCGGGCGTGGCAACGACGGGGCGACGGGCGCGGTCGCGGTCCACGACCTCGGCGGCATCGTCCTCGCGGCCGACCGGGCGTCCTCGGCCCACTTCGCGATGCCGGAGGCCGCGATCGGGCGTGACGACGCGGTCGACCTCGTCCTGCCCGTCGGGGAGATCGCGGCGGCCCTGGTCGACCTGGTGGACCGGGCGGTCGGCACGGAGCCGGTCGTCTGACGTCGGTGTCGGCCGGTGCCACGCCGACGTCCCGCCGGTCCGGGCTCGTCGTCGCCGCGCGGGCGGTTCAGCCCGGGCCCGCGCCCTCGGACTTGACCTTGTTGGCCAGCACCGCGGCCTGGACCCGACGCTGCATCCCCAGCTTCGCCAGCAGCGCCGACACGTAGTTCTTGACGGTCTTCTCCGCCAGGAACATGCGCTCGCCGATCTCCCGGTTGGTCAGGCCCTCCCCGATGTAGCCCAGGACCTCCCGCTCCTTGACCGTCAGCTCCGCCAGGGGGTCCGGGGTCTCGGCCCGTGTCCGCAGGCGCGACATCAGCGCCGACGCCGCCCGGCCGTCGAGCAACGAGCCCCCCGACCCCACCTCCCGCACCGCGTTGACGATGTCGTTGCCCCGCACGTCCTTGATCACGTAGCCCGACGCCCCCGCCAGCACCGCGTCGAACATCGCCTGCTCGTCGGTGAACGAGGTCAGCATCAGGCAGGCCAGCTCGGGCATCCGGGACCGCAGCTCGCGACACAGCTCGATCCCCGTGCCGTCGGGCAGGCGCACGTCGAGCACGGCCACCTGCGGCCGCGCCGCGGGCACGCGCGCGAGCGCCTCGGCCACCGATCCCGCTCCACCCACGACCTCGAGATCGTCCTGCGCGTCCAGCAGCGCCGCGACCCCCTCCCGTACGACCTCGTGGTCGTCGACCAGGAACACCGAGATCACGGCGTCCTCCTCTGCTCCCTCGGCGGGCGTGGTCCGGCGGGTTCCACCGGCCCAGCATGGGTCCTCGCGGCGACGGCGGGCAGGGTCGAACGTCCCGGGTGATCAGGACCCCGTCGGCGCCGGTGCCGGGTACCCGTCGGGCACGACCCGCACCGGGCAGGGGGCGTGCAGGACGCAGCCCCATCCCACCGAGCCGAGCAGCGCGCTGGCCACCGCCCCGCGGCCGCGGTGCCCGACGACGAGCTCGTCGGCGCCACGGGCCGCGGCGACCAGGACCTCGGCGGCGTCGCCGGGCTCGACGTCGACGGAGATCACGGGACGGACGAGGTGCTCGCCCCCGAGCTCGTAGGCGACGTCGGAGACCATCTCCCCGACGGCCCCGCGCAGCGACTCCTCGATCTCGGCGCGACTCGGCAGCGGTGTCGGCGGTGCCGGCAGGCGCCACTCGGGCGGCTCGTAGACCGCGACCACCCGGAGCCGGGCGCCCCGCTCGGCGGCCGACCGCATGGCGTCGACCAGGGCGGCTCGCGAGCCGGGCGAGCCGTCGACACCCACCACGACGGTCGGGCGGTGGTCCTCGTCCGCGGACGTCCTCATGAGCGCTCCTCCTCGCGCACCGGTCACCCCGGTGATCCTCGGGGAGGCGTCCCGTCGTCCCCAGGGCCGAACGGCACCGCGAGGGTCCCGGCGTGCCCGGGGTCCCGGGCGAGCAGCCGGACGAGCCCGATCCCGGTGACCGCGGCCATCGCGACCGCCATCAGCGCGCCGGCGCCGAGACCGATCGCCACGGCCACGACGGCCGACTGCCCCGGGTGCCAGAGCGGGGTGGCGACGGCGAGGAAGACGCTCAGTCCGAGCAGCCACGCGAGCGCCGTGACCCCGATCCAGGTCGCGGCGCGGGAGACGTGGCGGCGCAGCTCCAGCCACTGCGCGAGGCCGAGCACCAGGAGCACCAGGACGGCGAGCACGGCGACCAGGACCACCACGACCGGGACCGGCCAGGTCGCGAGCACCGGCGCCGCCGCCGACGGCAGGAGCGCGAGCAGGTAGGCCAGCGCCGCCGCGACGGCGGTGGCGCCCACCCAGCGGACCGCCGAGACCGCGGGCAGGACGCGGCGCATGACGGCCATCTGCCCCGCGCCCAGCACCGCCCCCTCCACCGCGCCGGCCGCCACCAGCAGGGGCAGCGACACCGTCGTCGGCGCCCCGGCCGTCAGCACACCCACCACCGCCGGCAGGGCGAACCCGGCCAGCTCGGCGAGGGCGACGACGGGGATCCACGCCCGCAGCAGCGCCGGTGCCCACGTCGGCACGCGCCCGTGCCGACGTCCGTCCTCGTCCACGCGCTCACGGTCCGCGGAGCGGTTCGCCCCGCACCAGGGACCCGAGGTCGGTGCGCGCGGTGACCTCCGGCCCTGCCGGTCGGAACCGCCGGCCCCGCACCGTCGGACCTCGTGACCACGACCGCGTCCACGCCGGGGCTCGGCGACGCCGAGGCCGCCGCGCGCCTGCTGCGGGAGGGCCCGAACGAGCTCCCCCGCCCGCCCCGGCGCTCGGTCCTGCGACGGGTGGCGGCGCAGCTGCTCGATCCGCTGGTGCTCGTCCTGCTGGTGGTCGCGGCCGTGACCACCGCCATCGGCGACCACGCCGACACCGCGGTCGTGCTGCTCGTCGTGCTCGGCAACACGACGGTCGGGGTGATCCAGGAGATCCGGGCCGACCGCTCGGTCGAGGCCCTGGACCGGCTCGGCGCCGCCCGCGCGCGGGTCCGCCGCGACGGGACGGTGCGCACCGTTCCCGCCCGCGAGGTCGTGCCGGGCGACGTCCTCGTGGTCGGGGCCGGCGACGTCCTGGCCGCCGACGGCACCGTGGTGTGGGGCGAGTCCCTGCAGCTCGACGAGGCCGCCATCACCGGGGAGTCCCTCCCGGTGGAGGCCCATCGCCCGGGCACCGCGGTGCTGTCCGGCAGCGTCGTCACGCGCGGCCGCGGCGAGGTCGTCGTCGGGGCGACCGGACCGTCGTCGGCGATGGGACGGATCGCCGAGGGACTGGTGCGCACCCGCTCACGCCGCACCCCGCTGCAGCGCCAGCTCGCCGTCCTCGGGCGTCGCCTGGCGCTGCTCACCGCCGTGCTCTGCGCCGTGGTGTTCGTGCTGGGGCTCGCCCGCGGCGAGCCGCCGCTGCTCATGCTCGTGGCCGCGATGAGCCTCGCGGTCGCCGCCGTCCCCGAGTCCCTCCCGGTGGTCGTCACCCTCGGGCTGGCGCTCGGGGCGAGACGGATGGCCGCACGGAACGCCGTGGCGCGCAGCCTGCCGGCCGTCGAGACCCTCGGCGCGGTCACCCTGCTCGCCACCGACAAGACCGGCACCCTCACCGAGGGCCGGCTGCGGGTCGCCGAGTTCTGGACCGAGCACGACCGCGACGTGGACGAGCTCGTGGGCGCCGCGGTGCTCTGCAACGACGCGCCGGCCGGACCCGCCGGTGACGCGGCCTCGCCGGGCACCGATCCCCTGGAGACCGCGCTGGTCGAGTGGGCCCGCGACCGCGGGGTCGATGTCGCCGGGGCGCGGCGCCGGCATCCACGCCGCGGCGCGCTGCCGTTCGATGCCGTCCGCCGCCGGATGACGACCTGGCACGACGACGACGGGGGTGGCGTCCTCGTCGTCGGCAAGGGCGCCCCGGAGACCCTCCTGCCCCCGCCGGGCGCGTCCGCCCGGGCCGACCGCGCGCGGGCCTGGGGCGAGGACGCCGCCGGCCGGGGCCTGCGCGTCCTCGTCGTGGCGACCGGCCGTCGCCGCGGCGACCCGTCGGCGACGGAGGCCGAGCACGAGCTCGACCTGGTCGGTGTGGTCGCCCTGCAGGACCTCCCCCGGGCGGCCGCGCGGGGCGCGCTCGACGGCTGCCGCCGGGCGGGCATCCGGCCGGTGGTGCTGACCGGTGACCACCCCGGGACCGCGGCGACCGTGGCCGACCAGGTCGGTCTGGCCGGGCCGGGCGAGAACGTCCGGGTCGCGGCGGTCGACGAGGACGACGGCGACCTCGATCACCTGCTCGACGCCGATGTCGTCGCGCGCTGCCGACCCGAGCGCAAGCTCGAGCTCGTCGCGGGCTGGCAGGCGCGGGGCGAGGTCGTGGCGATGACCGGCGACGGGGTGAACGACGGGCCGGCGTTGCGACGCGCCGACATCGGCGTGGCGATGGGCCGGCGCGGCACCGAGGTCGCGCGCCAGGCCGCCGACCTCGTCCTCGCCGACGACGACCTGGGCACCGTCGTGGCGGCGGTCGAGGAGGGCCGGCGCATCCACGCCAACGTGCGCCGCTTCCTCGCCTACGCGCTGGCCGGCGGCCTCGCCGAGGTGCTCGTGATGCTCGCCGGCCCCGCGATCGGGGTCGCCCTGCCCCTGCTCCCGGCGCAGATCCTCTGGATCAACCTGCTGACCCACGGCCTGCCCGGCGTCGCCTTCGGCACCGAACCGTCGGAGCCGGGCGCCATGGCGGCACCACCCCGGCGGCCCGGCTCGTCCGTGCTCGCCGGCGGTCTCTGGCTCGCCGTGCTCGTCGTCGGGGCCACGGTCGCCGCCCTCACCGTGGCCGCCCTGCTCCTCGTCGGCGGGTCCGACCCGCGCAGCGTCGCCTTCCTGACCCTCGGCCTGGGTCAGCTCGGCGCGGCCGTCGGGTTGCGGTCGCGGCGCGCACCCCGCGGCGTCCGACCGTCCGGCCCGGACTGGCTGCTCATCGCGGTGGCCGGCGCCGTGGTGGCCCAGCTCGCCGCCGTCACGGTCGGCCCGCTGATGACCCTGCTGCGCACCACGACCCCCACGCCCGCCGGGCTGGCGGCGGCGACCGGAGGTGCGGTCGTCGCCGGTCTCGTCGCCCGGTGGTTCGCCCGCCCCCGCGTGGCGGAGAAGGGATCCCGGTGACGCCGCCGTGGTCGGGCATTGGGCCTCCCGGGGGCGGTCCCGGCGGGCCCCGGCGCCACGGACGTTCGTCCCTGGACCACGCCGCTCCCCCGCGATGCCCTCCAGGGACGAGGTCGACGACCCGGGGAGGAGAACGACATGGAGGACAACCCGCTGTTCATCGGGCTGTGGATCGTGTGCGGGGTCGCCACCGTCGGGGCGGCCGCGCTGGCGCACCGGAGCAGGACCGCGCTCCTCGTCGGGCGCGGGGCGGTCGGGGTGCTGTTCGTCGTCGGCGGGGCGCTGCTGCACGTGATCAACCTCGCGTCCGGCGCGACCTACACCGGCTTCGCCGACCCGGCGTTCTTCCCGTGGGTCACCAGCACGTGGCAGCTGGTCGTCGTACCGGCCGCCGCCGTCCTCATCGGGCTGCTGGCGCTGTTCGAGGCCGTCGTCGGCATCCTCGCGCTCAGCGGAGGGCTCGCCACGCAGATCGGCTACGCCGGTGTGATCGCGTTCTACGTCCTGCTGTGGCCGTTCGGGTGGATGGAGCTCGTCTGGGTGCTGGTGATGATCGTGCCCATGCTCGTGCTGCTGCGCGCCGAGCGCCGCGCGTCGTCGTCCCGCAGCCTCGCACCGAGCGCCGCGCCCGGCGTCGGCGCGTGATGCGCGGCCCCGGTGCCCGCGGAGTCGATGACGTCCCGCTGCTGGATCGCGCGAGCGCGAGCGACCGCGCGTTCCTCGCCATGGACGGTGGCCGGTTCCCCGAGCAGTTCGGCGTCGTGCTGCGGCTCGACCCCGACCGCTCGGTGGACCCGGAGTGGCTCCGGGACCTGCTCGCCGAGCGGGTCCCCGCGGTGGCCCGCCTGCGGCGTCGGCTCGTGCGCACGCCCTGGGGGTGCGGCGGGCCGATCTGGGTGGACGACCCCGCCTTCGACATCCGGCGCCACGTGCTGCACGCGACGTGCCCGGACCCCGGGGACCGTGCGGCCCTGGCGGACCTGGCGTGGCGCCTCGTCGCCCGACGGCTTCCTCGCGAGGCCCCGCTGTGGTCCGCGGTCCTGGTGACCGGTCTGGAGGAGGGCGGGGCGGCGATCGTGATCGTGCTGCACCACGCCCTGGCGGACGGGGTCGGCGGTCTCGCCGTGCTCACCGACCTGGTCGATCCGGGCACGGACGCTCCGGCTCCCGGCTTCCCCGCGAGGCCACCGCGCCCCCGGGACCTCGCGCGCGACGCGGCGCGGCGCCGGTGGCGGACCCTGCGGGATCTGCGGGTCGAGGCGCGCCTGCTGCGCGCCTCCCTCACCGCGGGTGGCGGGCTGCGCCCGGCCCCGGCGGCGCCGTGCTCGCTGCTCGCCCCGACCGGCCCGCGGCGACGGGTCCTGGTCCTGCACCACGAGCTCGCCGGCCTGCGCGAGGCCGTCCACGCCCGCGGCGCCACCGTCAACGACGCCCTGCTCGCCGCGGTCGCCGCAGCGCTGCAGCAGGTGCTGGCCCGACGCGGTGAGGAGCTCGACAGCATCGCGATCGCCGTGCCGGTCTCCGGGCGAGCGGGCACGCAGCGCCGCGAGCTCGGGAACCTGGTCAGCCCGCTCCTCATCCGGGTGCCCGCCGGTGGCCGGCGGGACGACCGGCTGGCCGCCGTGTCCCTCCGGGTCCGCGCCGGGCGGGGCGACGCCCTCGGTCCCCCGCCGATCGCCCTGCTCGGCGGGCTGTTCCGTCCCCTCGCGGCCCTCGGGGGCTTCCGGTTCTACATGCGCCACCAGCGCCGGATGCACACCCTGGTCAGCCATGTCCGCGGCCCCCGATCGGCGGTCGCCCTCGGCGGCGTCCCCGTGACCGCCGCCTTCCCGGTCGGGGCCGGGGAGGAGGGCCTCACCGTCTGTGTGGAGGCCCTGAGCTACGCCGGGAACCTGGCCATCACCGTGCTCGTCGACCCCGATCACGTCGCGGACGGCGACGACCTCGTCGAGGCGCTCGAGCACGAGCTGCGGGCCCTGGGCGAGCTCACCCCCCTCGGACACTGACACGCCGGAATACCCCGGGGGGTACCATGGTTGTGCCGGGTGCCAGCCCGGAACACCCGAGGGGAGCCCGTCATGCAGGTCCAGGCCACCGAGCTCACCGACGTGACCAGCCGGCTCCGCCGGGTGGAGGGTCAGATCGCCGGGATCGTGCGCATGATCGAAGAAGGCCGCGAGTGCAAGGACGTCGTCACCCAGCTCGCCGCCGCCTCGCGCGCCCTCGACAAAGCCGGCTTCAAGATCATCGCGACGGGCCTGCGCCACTGCATGACCGAGAACGACGACGGCGAGCGCGCCGTCGACGTCGCCGAGATGGAGAAGCTCTTCCTCTCCCTGGCCTGACCGAGCCTGACCGAGCCTGACCGAGCCCGTCCGCGAGAACCCGATCGACCCAGCGACGGTAGATACCCTACCGGGTAGGGAACCCATCATGATCGACGTGCAGACCATCGCCACCACCAGCCTCGGCGACCGCAGCTACCTCGCCCACGACGGCCGGACCGCGCTGGTGATCGACCCGCAACGCGACGTCGACCGCGTCCTGGCCCGCGCCGACCAGCTCGGCGTGCAGATCACCCACGTCGCCGAGACGCACATCCACAACGACTACGTCAGCGGCGGTCTCGAGCTCGCCGCACGCACCGGCGCGACCTACCTCGTCGACGCCCGCGACCACGTCGGCTTCGACCGCACCGCGGCACGCGACGGCGACGACATCGTCGTCGGGGCGATGCGGTTGCGGCCGCTCGCGACCCCGGGCCACACCCACCACCACCTGTCCTACGCCCTGGCCGACGAGTCGGGTGTCGTGCGGGCGGTGTTCACCGGCGGGTCGATGCTGTACGGCACCACCGGACGCACCGACCTCGTCTCCCCCGCCGACACCGTCGAGCTGACCCACGCCCAGTACCACTCGGTGCGCCGGCTGGTCGACGAGCTCCCGGCCGACGCCGTCGTCTACCCGACCCACGGCTTCGGCAGCTTCTGCTCCGCGACCCCACCCTCGGAGGAGGCCTCGACCGTCGGCGACCAGCGCACGATGAACCCGGCACTGACCCAGGACGAGGAGGCGTTCGTCGACACCCTCATCGCCGGGCTGGGCGCCTACCCCGCCTACTACGCGCGGATGGGTCCGACCAACGCCGCCGGACCCGCCCCGATCGACCTGTCCACCCCGGAACCGGTCGAGCCCGGGGAGCTGCGTGGGCGCCTCGCGGCCGGGATCGCGGCCGGTCACTGGGTGGTCGACCTGCGCGAGCGCACCGCGTTCGCCGCCGGGCACCTGGTCGGCTCGCTCTCCTTCGAGCTCGCCCAACCGTTCGTCACCTACCTCGGCTGGCTGCTCCCCGACGATGCCGAGCTGACCCTGATCGGGGAGTCCGCCGGTCAGGTCGCCGACGCCCGCCGTGACCTCGCGCGGATCGGCATCGATCGCCTCGCCGGCGCGGCCACCGGTCCGCTCGGCTCCCTCGCGGACGGCGCGCCGCAGGCCTCCTACCGGGTCTCGGACTTCGCGGGGCTGCTCGCCCGCGACCCGGCGGCGGTGACCGTCGTCGACACCCGCACCGAGATCGAGCGTGCCGGCGGCGGCGTCGCGGGCTCCCTCCACATCCCGCTGCACGAGCTGCTCGCCCGCCGCGACGAGATCCCCGACGGCGAGGTGTGGATCCACTGCGGGTCCGGCTACCGCGCCTCGGTCGCGGCCTCGCTGCTCGCCACCGAGCCCGGCCGGGACCGCGAGCTGATCGTGATCGACGACGACTGGCCCCACGCCGCGGACGCCGGACTGGCCATCGCGTACGACCAGACACCCGCCCTCGCGCGCTGAGCCGGAGCACTGAGCGATGCTCGGCCTCGCCGCCCTGTTCGGCGCGGTCATCGGCGCCCTGCTCGGGCTGGTCGGCGGGGGCGGCGGCATCCTCGCCGTCCCCGCCCTGGTCCACGGGCTCGGGCTCCCGTTGTCCACCGCCGTCCCCGCCTCGCTCGTGGTCGTCGGGCTGGCCTCGGCGGTCGCGGTCGCTCCCCGCGCACGCCGGGACGTCAACTGGCGCCTGGCCGGGATCATCGGGGCCGCCGGGGTCCCCGCCGCGGTGCTCGGAGGCGTGGTCCACCACCACCTCGACCCGGACGTCCTGCTGCTCGCCTTCTCCGCGCTCATGATCGTGGCCGCGGTCCGGATGCTGCGCGCCACCGGTGAGGCCGGCGGGGTGTGCGACCTCCCCGACGGCGGGGTGGCCTGGCGACGCTGCCTGCCCCGGGCGGTCGCCACGGGGCTGCTGGTCGGCTTCCTGACCGGACTGCTCGGCGTCGGCGGTGGGTTCCTGCTCGTGCCGGCGATGATCATCGCCCTCGGCCTGCGCACCCGCGTCGCCGTGGCGACCACGCTGGTCGTCATCGTCGTCAACTCCGCCGCCGGACTCGTGCCCCACCTCGCCGGCCCGGCCCCGGGGATGGATCTGCCGGTCGTCGCGACCTTCGCCCTCGCCGCCGTCGCCGTCGCCCTCCCCGCCGGCCGGCTCGCCCGCCGGGTCCCCGCCGCCGTGCTGCGTCGCGGCTTCGCCGTGCTGGTCCTGCTCGTCGCCGCCGGCGTCCTCGCCCAGGCCCTCGCCGCCCTGACCCCCTGAACCCCGAGCCGCTCACCACCGACACCGACACCGACACCGACACCGACACCGACACCGACACCGACACCGACACCGAAGGAGCGTCGATGACCACCGTTCGCGAGATCACCGTGGACCAGCTCGCCGCGGTCCGCCAGGACACCGACCCCCCGCTCGTGCTCGACGTGCGCGGACGTAGCGAGTACGCCACCGGCCATGTGCCCGGCGCTCGCAACATCCCGCTCGACGAGCTCCCCGACCGTCTCGACGAGCTGCGGGGCAGCCGGCGCGTCGCGGCGATCTGCCGGTCCGGGAGGCGGAGCATCGAGGCCGCCGAGACCCTCGTCGCCGCCGGCATCGACGCCGTCTCGGTGGCCGGCGGCACGCACGCGTGGACGGCGGCGGGCCGGCCGACCCGGGTCGGCTGACACCCGGTGTCCACGCCTCCCCGGAGCGGGGCGACGCGGGTGCCCGGGACGTTGGGCCGTGGACGAGCCGGGCGTCGGGGCAGAACGATGACCAGGGTGACCCCCCTCCCACCGGGTGCGCGGTGAACCCCGCGGCCGCCGTGCTCGTCTCCGCCCTCGGCGCGGCGTTGATCGCCGTCGCCCTCTTCGACGTGTTCGCCACCCTGTTCTCGCACCCGCGGCGGCACTCGCTGAGCCGGACGGTGATCAGCGTGACGTGGTCGGCGTGTCACCACGTGCCCGGAGCGCGCGCCCTGGCCCTCGCCGGACCCCTCGCGTTCATCGTCGTCGTGGCGAGCTGGGCGACGTTCCTCGGAGGAGGCTGGGCGCTGCTGTACTGGCCCTGGATGCCGGGCGGCTTCCTGCACGCCGCGGAGCTCACCGGTGCCGGTACGGGACTGCTCGACGCCCTCTACTTCTCGCTGGTCACCCTCACCACGCTCGGCTACGGCGACGTCTCGCCCGCCCACGGCCTGTTGCGCGTGGCCGCTCCCCTGGAGTCCCTGCTCGGGCTCGGACTGCTCACCGCGAGCGTGTCCTGGCTCCTCTCGATCTTCCCCGTCCTGTCCCGGCGGCGGGCCCTCGCCTACGAGATCCGGCTGCTCGAGGAGGTCGGCGCCGACGATTCCGACCCCGGCCCGCCCTCGCCGCTACCGGCGAGCGTGTACGCCGACCTGACCTCACGGTTGGTGGCCTGCGAGCGCGACCTGGTCACCTTCCCCATCACCTACTACTTCCACGACGACGACCCACGGTTCGCGCTCCCGGCGGTCATGGGTCATCTGCTGGACCTCGCCGAGCAGGCCCGACGACACGGCACCGCCACCGACGCGCACTTCCACGGCGGGCTGCTCATCCGCGCGATCGACGACTTCGCGGCGAGCATCGTCGGCCGCTTCCGGGTCCTGGGCGGTGGTTCCACGCGGGACGTGCTCGAGGCCTACGCCCACGACCACGCGGTCGGACGCCCGGCCGCCGGTCGCCACCTCCGGCCAGGGGAGGCGAGAACGTGAACGACCAGGCCACGATGACGGCCGCGGTCCTCACCGCGTTCGGGGGACCGGAGGTCCTCGCCGTCCGGCACGACGTCCCGGTACCCGTCCCGGGTCGGGAGCAGGTCCGGGTCCGGGTGGGCGCCGCGGCGCTGAACAACACCGACATCTGGACACGTGAGGGTGCCTACGGCACCGCCGACGACCCGGACGCCCGGGCGGGCTGGCTCGGGCCGATCGCGTTCCCGCGCATCCAGGGCGGAGACGTCGCGGGGGTCGTCGACGCCGTCGGTGCCGGCGTGACGTCGGAGCTGCTGGGGCGCCGCGTGCTCGTCGACCCGGCCCGCTACGCCCACGACGGGCCCGACGCACCGATCACGGCCGTGCTGGGCAGCGAGTTCGACGGCGGGTTCGCCGAGTACACCGTCGTCGACGCCGCACGCGTCCACGACGTCACCGGGTCGCCCCTCACCGACGAGCAGCTGGCGTGCCTGCCCATCGCGTCCGGGACCGCCATGGGGATGCTGGAACGCGCGGGGATCGTCGCCGGCGAGACGGTGGTGGTGACCGGTGCCGCCGGCGGCGTGGGACTCGCTGCGGTCGGGCTCGCCGCGGCCCGCGGGGCCCGGGTCACCGCCGTCACCGAACAGGCCAAGGCGGCCCTGGTCGAGCAGGCCGGGGCCCGGCGGACCATCGACCGCTCCGGGCCGGTCGAGGACGTGGTCGCGGCGGTGCGCGCGGCCCATCCGGGCGGGGTCGACGCGGTGGTCGACGTCGTCGGCGGTGACCAGCTGGCGCGACTGATCGACGTCCTCGTGCCCGGAGGACGGGCCGTGGTGGCCGGAGCCGTGGCCGGCCCGGTGCCCGCGATCGACCTCCGTCGGCTCTACCTGCACAACCGGGTGCTCATCGGGTCGACGATGCACACGGCGGCGCACTTCGCGAAGCTGGTGGACCACGCCCGCGCCGGGGACATCCGTCCGCGCGTCGCGGCGCGGTACGCCCTGCGTGCGATCCACGAGGCCCAGCAGCAGTTCCTGCGCCGTGAGCACGTGGGCAAGATCGTCGTCGTTCCCGCCGACACGACCCCGGGCGAGTAGCGGTCGCGCGCCTACGCGCGGGCGAGCACCGTCCCCAGTGCCTCGCGCAGGGCCACGTCACGGGGGTCACCGTGGAGCTGCGTGCCCATCCGGTCGGTCACGTAGCCGTAGCCGAGCCGCCGCCCGGGGTCGGCGAACCCCATCGATCCGCCCGCTCCCGGTGCCCCGAACGCGGCATCGGACCCGAAGTCGAACCCCGCGCTGGGCTTCATGAAACCGAGCGAGAACCTCACCGGCCCGTGCAGGCACTCGTCGTACCAGCCCCGCCGCGCGGGTGTCGCCGGGGCCGCGAGTGCCTCGAGCGTCTCCGTGTCCAGATCGAGTGGACCCCCCGGCGCGGCGAAGGCCCCGTAGACCGTGGCCAGGGCCCGGGCGGTCGCCACGGCCCCACCGGACGGGACCTCGAGCCCACGGACGATCACGTGCTCGGGATCGACGTAGAAGCCGGTGCCCGGGTTGGCCACCAGCGAGCGGTGGAGCACCGAGCGCCGCCGCATCGCGTCGACCGTCAGCCGCAGCGGCATCCCGGTCAGACGCGCCCACACCGACGGCGGGACCAGGGCCGCGAGCCGCTCGTCGGGGACCGACGCCGGCGTCCCGAGGTAGACCTCCTCCCCCACGCCCAGCGGGCCGGCGATGTCGTCCGCGAGCACCGTCCCGATGGTGCGGTGACCGGCGTCGAGGCGTCGCACCAGCTCGTTCTCGTAGAAGCCGAGCGTGATCGCGTGGTAGGCCTGCCGCTCGCCCGGCGGCCAGACGGGGCGCTGGCGCTCCATGACCCCCGCCAGACGGTCCAGGTCGGCCACGACATCCCGGTCGACCCGCTCGTCGAAGGCGAACAGCCCGGCCTGGTGGGCCAGGAGGCAGCGGACGGTGACGTCGTGCTTGCCGGCGCGGGCGAACCCGGGCCAGTACGTGGCGACGCGCTCGTCGTGGTCGAGGAGACCGCGGGAGTGCATCAGGGCGAGGACACAGGCCGACAGGCCCTTGGTGGTCGAGTGGACCAAGGTCATCGTGTCGGCGCGCCACGGCGCGCCGGTCACCCGGTCCCGCAGCCCGCCCCAGAGGTCGACGACCACTTCGCCGTCGACGACCACGCACACCGCCCCACCCAGTTCGTGCCGTTCGGTCAGGTTCGCCACGAACGCGTCGCGCACCGGCTCGAAGCCGGCCGCCACCGTCCCCTCGGCCGTGGCGTCCGGCGCCCGGTGCCTCGTCCGCTGCTCCATCTGCTGCTCCGTCCCCTCCGGCGGAGCCCGAGGGTGCGCCGCGTCGCCGCCGCCGGGGAGGGTCGGACGACCCGCACAGCCCGGCCGCCCGGCACCGACCGAGCGCGTCAGCGGCCGGCGGCGGCGTGCAGCGGGACCACCAGGACGGGCCGATGGGTGCGGGCGATCAGTCCGTGCGACACCGACGGGCTGGGCCCGAGGAGGCGACTCACCACGCTCCCGGCGCCTTCGCCGCGGCTCCCGACGACGATCAGCAGCGCGTCGTAGTGGTCGGCCACCCGGCGGAGCAGCGCCACCGGATCGCCCCGCCCGGTGCGATAGGTCCACGGTCCCGGCAGATCGGCCAGGAACGACTCCACCTCCTGCTGCTCGGCGGCCAGGGCCTCCTGTGCCTGCTCCTCCCAGTCCGCCGCGTCCGGGTCGACGGGATGGTCGGAGAGATCGACGGCATGGACGACGTGCAGGGCGGCCCCCAGTCGTCCGGCGAGGTCGGCGCCGTGGTGGAGCACCGTCCGGCCCTGGGGGCCGCGGCGGTGGCCCAGCACCACGTGGGTGGTCACCGGGTCCGCGCGAGCCCGCTCCGTGCGTGCCCGGTGCGCGGCCGCCGGCGGCCCGTGGCTCTCGGCTCGGAACGGCGCGGGAGTCATCGGGTGCTCCTTCCGGCCCCGGGGCCCGGCCGGCGCCTCGCGGCCCCGTCGTCACGTCGACGCTCGGACGCCCCGGCCGTGCGGGGCCAGGGCACTCCGACCCCCGAGCAGGGGGTCGTCGGGCGCCCCCGGGTGGCCATGGCGGACGACGACGTGGCGGCCGGCCGCTGCCCCCGAGGCGATGCGGCGCGTGGCTCCGCCACTGGCGCCCGTCACGACCCGGTGACGGGGCAGGTCGGACGTGGTACACCCGGAGCACCGGGCCCGGGTGCGCCGGTCAGGTGGGAGGACCGGCGTGGTGGGTCCGTGGCCGGAGAGCAGGTGCCGCGTGCCGGTGCGCCGGCCCGGAGCGGTTCGTCGTGCACGCCTGACCGGGGCCCTCGCCGGTGCCCTGCGCGCCGGGCTGACGCTCGTGTCGGCGCCGGCCGGGTTCGGGAAGTCGACGTTGCTCGTCGAGTGGCTCGCGACGAGGCCCGGCGAGGTGGCGGCGGCGTGGGTCTCGCTGGACCGGCACGACGACGACACCGGCCGCTTCTGGACCTCCGCGCTCACCGCCGTGCAGACGGCGGCGGGCGCCGGCGACGCGGCCTCGGCGCTGCTGACCGCGGGAGCGCCGTCCTCGACCGAGGCCGCGCTCGTCGCTCTCCTCGACGACGTCGGTGCGCTGTCCCGGGATCTGGTGCTCGTCCTCGACGACGTGCACCTCGTGACGGCGCCCGAGGTGTACGAGGGCATCACCTTCCTGCTCGAGCACCGACCGCCGCAGCTCCACCTCGTGCTGTCCACCCGGGTCGACCCGCCGTTGCCCCTGGCGCGGTGGCGGGCGCGGGGCGAGCTGCTCGAGGTACGGGCCGCCGACCTCCGGTTCTCCGAGCAGGAGGCGAGCGCCTACCTCAACGGTCCGATGGGCCTGTCGCTGTCCGAGCACGAGGTCGCCGCCCTCGACGAACGGGCCGAGGGCTGGATCGCGGCACTGCAGCTGGCCGCGCTGTCGATGCGGGGACGCGACGACGTCGGCGCGTTCATCGCGGGCTTCGCGGGCGACGACCGCCACGTGCTCGACTTCCTGACCGAGGAGGTCCTGGCCCACCAGCCGCCGGAGGTCCGGGACTTCCTGCTCGGGACCTCGATCCTCGAGCGGCTCTCCGGCCCGCGGTGCGACGCCGTCACCGGACGTGAGCGGGGACGCGCGACGCTCGCGGCCCTCGAGCGCGCCAACCTGTTCCTGGTCCCGCTCGACGACCGGCGACAGTGGTACCGCTACCACCACCTGTTCGCCGACGTCCTGCGCACGCACCTCGTCGACGAGCGCGCGGACGCGGTGCCGGAGCTGCATCGACGCGCGAGTCGGTGGTTCGCCGACCACGGCGACACCCCGCCGCGGTCGACCACGCCCTCGCCGGCGGCCACGTCGACCGCGCGGCCGACCTGATGGAACGAGCGGTGCCCGCCACGCGTCGCGAGCGGCGCGAGGCCGAGCTCGGGCGCTGGGCGCGATCGCTGCCGGACGAGGTCGTCCGGACCCGGCCGGTCCTCGGGATGGCGTTCGTGGGAGCACTCGCCCAGGTCTCGGAGTTCGGGACGATGGCGCAGCGCCTGGCGGACATCGAGCACGCCGTCCGGCCGGGCGGCGGCGAGTGGCCCGTGCAGGCCCCGCCCGGTCTCGTCGTGGTCGACGAGGAGGGATACCGCTCGATACCGGCCGGGCTCGAGGTCTACCGCGCAGCGCTCGCACTGTCGCGCGGCGACCTCGAGGCCGCGTCGGCACACGCGCGGTCGGCGCTGGCGTCGGCCCCGGCGTCCGACGACCTCACCCGGGCCGCCGCCGGCGCCCTCGGCGGGCTCGCCGCCTGGTCGCGGGGCGACCTGGCCGCGGCCGAGGCCGCGTACGTCGAGGCGATCGCGGGGCTGCACCGGGTCGGCTTCGTCCCCGACGTCCTGGGCTGCTGCCTCGCCCTCGGCGACATCCGCCGGACCCTCGGGCGTGCGGGCGACGCCGAGCGCCTCCTGCGGTGGGCACTCGATCTCGGCGACCCCGCGGCACCGGCGCGCGGCACGGTCGACATGCACGTCGCCCTGGCCGGGATCCTGATCGATCGCGACGCCCGCACCGCGGCCGCGGAGCACCTCGAGACGGCCCGACGCCTGGGCGAGCACCGGGGGCTGCCGCAGAACCCGTACCGCTCACGGGTCACCGAGGCGCGGCTCCTCGAGACCCACGGGGACCTCGACGCCGCACTCGCCCTGCTCGACGAGGCCGAGCGCGTGTACGACGGCGACTACTCGCCGGACGTGGCGCCCGTGCCGGCGGTGCGCGCCCGGCTCCGCATCCGGCGCGGCGAGCTCCACCTGGCCGACGCCTGGGCCCGGCGGCGGCACCTCTCGCCCGACGACGAGCTGACCTACCTCCACGAGTACGAGCACCTCACCGTGGCCCGGCTCCTCCTCGCGCGCCGGGCCGACGCCGCGGCTCCTCGGCTACGTGATGTACCGATCGCGGCTGGTCCCCCGCGTCATCCCGACGGTCGGCCTCCTCGGCGCACCGTTGATCATCATGTCCGCGACCGTGACGATGCTCGGCGGCTGGGACCAGGTCTCGATCGCCGGCAGCCTCTGCGCGCTGCCCATCGCGCTGTGGGAGTTCTCCCTCGGCGTCTGGCTGACCGTGAAGGGCTTCCGCCCCACGACGCCGGACATCGACTGACCTCGACCGGTCGCGCCCGTCCCGCCATGTCAGCCCCGAGACCGCGGACAGGAACCGGTCAGCGTCCTCGCGCTCCTCGATATCGCGCGGCCATGCCGTCCTCGAGGGCGTCGTCGCGGAGCCGGCTCCGCGCTCTCGTCAACGCCAGCACGGTCAGCCCGTACACGCCGCCGAGGAGCAGGAGAACGATCCCGGTCCTCGTGATGATCAGCTGGATGCCGTCGAGGCCTCTCGGGTTCACCGTCGACACGAGGCACAGCGATCCCAGGGCGATCAGGTGGAACAGCGTGACGAGCAGGCGGTTCAACGACGCCGCCACCGTCAGATCGTCGTAGACCTCGGCGAGGAAGTCGTATCCCACCCGCCGCAGCAGCTGCCCCACCACGAGGGTGACCACCACCCCGACGACGACCGTCGTCACGTAGCTGGATGTCGAGACCTCCACGGTCACCGTCCTGGCGAGGAAGGAGTGGCGATGGGTCCAGCATGCCCGGGCAGCCCCGTCCGACGACACCCCGGCCGATCAGCAGCACCCCGCGTGGACACGCGCAGTACCGTCCGGTCATGTTCGAGGGAGACGAGATCGTGCTGGGGCCCCTGCCCAAGGGCATCGTGCGCGCCGGTGAAGGTCAGCACCGTCGGGTGTGGAACGTGCTCGGCCACACCTACTGGGCGAAGGCGATCAGCGAGTCCAGCTTCGCGTTCGAGACCCTCGACCCGCCGCAGACCGGCGTGCCGCCCCACGTCCATCCCACGCAGGACGAGCACATCCACGTCCTCGGGGGTGTCTTCACGCTCTACCTCGACGGGGCGTGGGAGAAGGCCGGTCCCGGCGACACGGTGCTCATGCCGCGCGGCCTCCCCCACGCCTACTACAACCGCACCGAGGACGACGCCCGCGCCCTGTTCTGGGTGAGCCCCGCCGGCAAGCTGGCCCACCTGTTCGACCAGCTGCACGACCTCCAGGACCCCGACGAGGTCGTGCGGCAGTCCGCGCTGCACGACGTCGAGTTCCTCCCGCCCGGCTCCGTCCCCGGCGCCTGAGCCCGCAGCACCTGCCCGTGGGGGTCGAGGAGACGACCCTTCGGTGGTGGTCGCCGCCGTGGTCGGGGCGTCGGGTCAGGGGATGCCGGACGTGGGCGCGAGCGCGGTGAGGCGGAAGCGGAAGAACTCACGTCGCCGGGCGTCGGGTCCGTCGGGGTACCAGCCCACCGCGCCGGAGGCGGGCGCCATCGAGGTCCCGAAGAGCCGGGTCGCCGTGATCGTCCCGCCGAAGGGGTGCCAGTCCCATCGACCGGTGCCGTCCGGGTCGCCCCAGCGCATCGTCCGGAACGCCCGCAGGTGACCGGCTCCATCGAGCCGGTACTCCAGGTCGACCGGCGTGTCGCCGACCGCGAACCGCACGCGCAGGGTCCGGTCGTCGAGCGCCGACCAGGAGACGCCCGGACCCGGCAGGACGGCGGCCGGCGCCCAGATCGCCTCGGCGCCGCAGCGCCCGGCGGCGCTGCGGCTCACGTCCGGCCCGTGGGCGTCCACGAGGCTGATCCGCGGCCCCAGCGCCCAGTGCATCCGCCCGGGCCCGGCGCCCCCGCTGTCGGCGCCGCTGATGAGCCCGGCCACCCTCGCCGACCAGCGGAAGGCGCACCGCGGGGCGAGGTCCTCCTCCGCGCGGAACGGGAGCCACAGCCGCCCCAGCCGCAGCCGCCCGCGCATCCGCAGGCGCACGCCGGGGACCACCGGGGCGCCCGGGAGGAGCGAGTGCGCGAAGTACCGGACGACCGGCGCGGGAACCCGGTCGCGCAGGTCGCACGGCCAGAACCCTACGGGGCCGGCGTCGGCGACGGGCCCGGACGGCAGCGCCGCCGGCGCGGCACCGACGGCGCCGAACATCGTGTCCAGCTCGCGGCTGGTGATCATGTCCGCACCTCCGGCCGGTCGGGCACGTGCGGGGCGTCGACGACCCGGCGGACGTCGCGGTCGAGCGGCCCGACCTCCGGGAGCTCGGCGTCGCGCGGCAGCTCGAGGACGGTCGACCGGCGGGGCGGGCGCACCCGGACGTCCTCGCGCTCGGGGAGCGCCGACTGGGCGCGGACCCCGCCCTCCGTCCGTCCCGTGGCCCCGCGCAGGTCCGGGCCGCCGGGCCCGGCGCGGGCGACGAGCTCCTCGTCGACCAGACCCCGCAGCACCCTCGCCTCGCCGTCCATCCCCGTCTCCCCCGCCGTCATCGCCGTCGTCGCCTGCCGTGTCGTCGCTGCGCGGTCGTCACCGTCCGCATCCGTGGAGGCTCGTCGACGGAGCCCGCGGGTCGCCAGGGTCGTTGGTCCCCGGGGTCGCGCCGGGGGCGGATCACCTCAGCGCCCGGCCGCCGATGCGCTCACGCAGCTGTCACCCGCCGGCGCCGCGCGGCGTCCGCGCGTCGGGGTGGCGCGCGTGCGGTTCTGAGCGAAGGGCACCTTCGATCGCATCGACGGGCCAGGGGCGCCCCTCGCCGGCCTCGACCGGGCGTCGTCCGGGGCGAGCGGCACGTTCGGCAGGTCGGCGGGCGCTCCGGTCATGCGCGACGTGCCGCTCGCGGTCGCTCGCGCCGTGCCCGGCGTGCCGTGGAGATCAGGAGCGCGTGTGCACCGTCTCTCGGACCTCGACGACCGTCCGATGGCCGTGGGGGCCGTGGGGGCCGTGGGGCCGCGCGACGGCACGGCCTCGAGACCGTCGAGGACGACCGAGCCCTCCGGCGGCAGCACACGTCCTCGGCGGGCAGGTCGCGGTCTCCGTCCGCGACCCCGCTGGGTAGTCGGTGGTCAGGCGATCGGCCCGACCGGGAGCGGTCCCGCCACGATCGCGGCCTCGTCCGCCGTGGGCTCCTCCACCCGCTGCGGCGTCGGCACCACGGTCACCGGGCACGGAGCCCGCAGGACGACCGAGAGCCCGACCGAGCCGAGCAGCCTGCTGCGCAGTGCCCCGCGTCCGCGGTGACCCACGACCAGCAGCTCGGCGCCGGTCGCTTCCTGCTCGAGCACCCACGCGGCGGGTCCGGTCACGGCCACCACCTCGAGCGGCACGGCACGATCGTCGGCGGCCAGCTCGCGAAGCACAGCCTCCACCCGCGTCCGCATCGCGTCCTCGACGCTCTGCCGGATCTCGTCGCTGTCGGCCAGCAGGGGCACGCCGTAGGACGACATCCAGGCGTCGGGCGGCTCGTACGCGACGACGGCCCGCACCGCCAGACCCCGCCGCCGCGCCTCGGTCACCGCGTAGCGGAGGGCGTCCTCGGCCGCGAGCGAGCCGTCGACCCCAACCACGATCCGTCCTCGCTCCTGCGCTGCGTCCATGTCCTGCTCCTCGGCATCGGTTCGTCCAGGTCTCGGGGAACCAGCATCGCGAGGACGCCGCCGCCGCACGGGAGTCGGAGGGTCCCCGGACGCCGGGCCGTCGGTCCCGGGTGGTGGGGACGCGGCGTCCACACGGCCCGGAGTCGCGGCCGGACCCCGGCAGAGCCGGCGAACCCGCGCGAGGGTGCGCGCCGACCGGTCGGAACCCTCCCGGGTCAGGACCGGGAGGGAGCGGATCGCGTCCGGTTCCGGCGGCCGCTCGGGGCGGGCAGGGTGGTCAGCACGCGGGCCACCCCGTCGGTCCAGGTGTCGATGCGGTCCCAGTCGCGGTAGTCGCCGGCCCCGCGGGTGAGGGCGAGCATCACGAGCCGCCCGAGCAGCGGCAGGTGGTCGTCGCGGATCACCCCGCTGACGACGAGGTGGTCGCGGAAGGTCACCCGGTCGGCGAGCTCCTCGACGAGCAGCGCCGGCTGCATGCCCGCGAGCAGGGACCACGGGTACCGCAGCGCGGCCGGCATGCCCACGCTGAGGAGCCAGACCGGCTTGGCGGCCAGTTCCGGGGCGTGCTCGGCGACGAAGGCGCGGGCCTCGGGGAGCCAGCGCTGGCCGTGCACGGCGCTGGCGATGACGAAGGCGTCGAAGGATTCCGGGGCGGCCGGGTGGGCGAGCTGCTGGACCTCGACGTCGAGGCCGTACCGTCCCAACCGGGCGCCGACGTGCTCCGCGATCTCGCGGGTCGAGCCGTGCGCGGTGGCGTAGCCGACCAGGACCTTCATCGTCGGCCTCCTCCGGGTGCGGTGGCGCCGGGCACGAGAGTGGAGGCACCCGCTGAGCGAGCGGTCGTCCCGAGCACGGCGTCACGGACGCGCTCGCGGCGAGCACGAGCGTCCTCCTCGATCGGCGGCAGTGCGGGGGTGCCGGTCAGCACCGTCACCGTGCACGGCAGCCGCAGGCCGACCGCGCTCACCGCGGCCACCGGGCGGCCGATGGCCGCCACCGCGGGGTGGTCGGGCCGCAGGACCGCTCCGCCCTCGCCGGCGAGCACCTCGCCCGGGCCGGACACCTCGTCGGATGTGCTGGTCGCGGCGCCGCCGAACGTCTCCGTGACCATCCAGGTGCAGATCGCCATGGGCCGACCCTGATCCGCTCCGCGCTCGCCGACACGGGGCGCGCGGACCCGTCTCGCGGGCCGAAGGTCCCCGCCCGGGCGACCGAACCCTCGGCCACACGGGTCCTGGGTGGTCACCGGCCGGCGAGGACCGCGCGCACCTGGCGGGCGATCACCAGGTCCTCGCGGACGTGCACGACCACCGTGCGCGCCCGCGCGTCCGCCGCCGACACGTCGGCCTCCACCCCACCGACCGCGAGCGCATCGGCGCCGGGGTCGACGGCGACCCCGAGGAACCCGAGACCGGCGGCCACGCGTCGGCGCAGCACCGGGGAGTTCTCCCCCACCCCGCCGCTGAACGCCAGCACGTCGAGGCCCCCGCACGCCGCCGCCATCGCGGCGAGCTGCGCGCACGCGCGGTGCACCCACACGTCGACAGCCAGGCGAGCGTCCGCGTCCCCGCCGTCGGCGGCGTCGAGGACGTGGCGCATGTCGGCGTCACCGGCCAGCGCGAGCAGCCCGGACCCGTGGTCCAGGGCGTGGTCGACCTCGTCGACGGGCCGCCCGGCCCGCCGCACCAACCAGGTCACCGCCGAGGGGTCGAGGTCGCCGCAGCGCGTGCCCATGACCAGCCCCGCGGTGGGCGTGAAGCCCATCGTCGTGTCCACCGACCGTCCGTCGCGGACGGCGCACGCGGACGCACCCGACCCGAGGTGCGCCACCACCACCCGCAGCCGCTCCAGCGGCCGGTCCACCAGCTCGGCGGCCCGCGCCGAGGCCCAGTCGTGGGCCAGGCCGTGGAAGCCGTAGCGGCGCAACCCGAGCTCGGAGCGCCACCACCGCGGCACCGCGTAGGTGCGCGCCGCCTCCGGCATCGTCGCGTGGAACGCCGTGTCGAAGCACGCCACCGACGGCGCGTCCGGCAGCGCCGCGATCATCGCCCGGACCCCGGCGACGGCCGGAGGCTGGTGCAGCGGGGCGAGGGCGGTCAGCCGATCGATCCGGTCCAGGACGTGCGCGTCGACCACGGTGGCCGTCGTGAGGTCGGCGCCACCGTGCACGACGCGGTGACCGACCGCGTCGACGCCGCCGGCCTCCCGCGCCAGCCGGAGCGCCGTGGCCTCCAGCTCTCCGGCGGCGGGTCGACCGCGCGGCGCGTCGAGATCCCGCCGGTGGACCACCCGGTCGTCGGGCTCGACCACCCGCAGCTTGACGCTGCTCGACCCCGCGTTGAGGACGAGGACCCGCATCACCGCCCCTGAGCCGGTCGAGCCCCGCCGCGCTCCGTCTCCCGGACGTCGGCGAGGGGATCGTGCTGATCGGGGCCGGTACGGACGGGGCCGGTACGGACGTCGTCCGGGAGGTCGGGCGCGGTGTCCTCCCCGGTCCCCGCCGGGCGGCCGCTGCCCTCCCACGCCCAATCGCGGACGTCGGGCCGGTCCTCGCCGTGGCGACGGGTGTACTCGCGGCAGGCGAGCCGCTCGTCGGCCATCCGCTGGCGCAGCCCGGCGTGCCGCACCGCCAGTCCGGGGACCCGGTCGATCACGTCCATCACGAGGTGGAAGCGGTCGAGGTCGTTGAGCATGACCATGTCGAAGGGCGTGGTCGTCGTGCCCTCCTCCTTGTAGCCGCGCACGTGGACGTTCGGGTGGTTGGTGCGCCGGTAGGTCAGGCGGTGGATCAGCCAGGGGTAGCCGTGGTAGGCGAAGATCACCGGCTTGTCCGGGGTGAACAGGGCGTCGAACTCGCGGTCGGGCAGCCCGTGCGGGTGCTCGGTCGGGTCCTGCAGCCGCATGAGGTCGACGACGTTGACCACGCGGACGCGCAGGTCGGGCAGGTGCCGGCGCAGCAGGTCGACCGCGGCGAGCGTCTCCAGCGTCGGGACGTCGCCGGCGCACGCGAGGACGACGTCGGGCTCACCGTCGGTGTCGCTGGACGCCCACTCCCACACGCCCAGCCCGCGGGTGCAGTGCGCGACCGCGGCGTCCGTGTCGAGCCACTGCGGGGCGGGCTGCTTGCCCGCGACGATCACGTTGACGTAGTCGCGGCTGCGCAGGCAGTGGTCGGCGGTGGAGAGCAGCGTGTTCGCGTCCGGCGGCAGGTAGACGCGCACGACCTCGGCCTTCTTGTTCACCACGTGGTCGATGAACCCGGGGTCCTGGTGGGAGAAGCCGTTGTGGTCCTGGCGCCACACGTGCGAGGTGAGCAGGTAGGTCAGCGACGCGATCGGGCGCCGCCACGCGATGCCGCGGGTGACCTTCAGCCACTTCGCGTGCTGGTTGAGCATCGAGTCGACGATGTGGATGAACGCCTCGTAGCAGGTGAACAGACCATGCCGGCCGGTGAGCAGGTAGCCCTCGAGCCAGCCCTGGCACATGTGCTCCGAGAGCATCTCGACGGTGCGGCCGTGCGGCGCGAGGTGGTCGTCGCCCTCGGCGATCCGGCCGAGGAACTGGCGGTCGGTGACGGCGAAGACGTCCTGCAGACGGTTCGACGCGACCTCGTCGGGCCCGAACAGCCGGAAGTTCTCCGGATTGCGCCGCACCACCTCACGGATCCAGCCGCCGAGCACGCGCGTGGACTCCGCGACCGGCCCACCCGGGCGGTCCACGGCGACCGCGTGCGCGCGGAAGTCGGGCAGTCGCAGGTCGCGCAGCAGCTCGCCGCCGTTGGTGTGGGGCGTGGCGCTCATCCGCCGGTCCCCGCCCGGGTGCAGGTCGGCGAGCTCGGGGCGCGGGCGGCCGGCGTCGTCGAAGAGCTCCTCGGGCCGGTAGGAGCGCATCCAGCGCTCGAGCTCCGCGCGGTGCTCCGCGTTCTCCCGGGTGCCGGACAGCGGCACCTGGTGGGCGCGGTACGTGCCCTCCACCCGCACGCCGTCCACGTCGCGGGGGCCGGTCCAGCCCTTCGGCGTGCGCAGGACCAGCATCGGCCAGCGGGGACGCCCGACCTCCTGCCCGGCCGCGGACGCCTCCGCGGCCTCCCGCCGCAGGCGGGCGATCTCCTCGACGATCTCGTCCATCGTGTCCGCCATCCGCCGGTGGACGGCTGCGTGGTCCTCGTCGATGCCCGCCTCGACGACGTAGGGACGGTGGCCGTAGCCGGTGAGCAGCGCGAGCAGCTCCTCCTCCGGGATGCGCGCGAGGACGGTCGGGTTGGCGATCTTGTAGCCGTTGAGGTGCAGGATCGGCAGCACCGTGCCGTCCTGCACCGGGTGGCAGAACTTGTTGGCGTGCCAGGCGGTGGCCAGCGGGCCGGTCTCGGCCTCGCCGTCGCCGACGACGCAGGCCACCAGCAGGTCGGGGTTGTCGAAGGCGGCGCCGTACGCGTGCGCCAGCGCATAGCCCAGCTCACCGCCCTCGTGGATGGAGCCCGGCGTCTCGGGGGCGACGTGGCTGGGGATGCCCCCGGGGAAGGAGAACTGGCGGAACAGCGTCCGCATCCCCTCCTCGTCGGCGGTCACGTGGGAGTACCGCTCGGAGTAGGTGCCCTCCAGCCACGTCGCGGCCACGACCGCCGGGCCGCCGTGACCCGGGCCGGACACGTAGAGCGGGTCGAAGCCGCCGCGCCGGGCCACGCGGTTGAGGTGGGCCCACACGAACGTCTGGCCGGGCGTGGTCCCCCAGTGCCCCAGCAGGCGGGGCTTGACGTGCTCCGCGGCGAGCGGCTCGCGCAGCAGCGGGTTGTCCTGCAGGTAGATCTGGCCGACCGACAGGTAGTTCGCCGCGCGCCACCAGGCGTCGAGGAGGGTCAGGTCGTCGTGGGCACACACCGGTACTCCTCGACGAGCGACCAGGGCCCGCCCGACACCGAGACCTCGTTGCGCCAGCGCAGGACGTCCGGATCGCTGATGTCCCAGACCAGCCGGAGGCGCACCGGGGGGTCGCCGGTCGACTCGAAGACCAGCCGGTCCCCGTCGATGCGCCCCCGCATGACCTCGGCGTGCCCGTAGCAGTCGGCGACGGTCGCCCGGTACTCGCCGAGCACCGGGTCCCACCCGGCGACCCAGTGCAGTTGCCAGGTCAGGACGTGCGTCCCGTCGTGCAGGTACTGGTCCTGCACGTAGGTGCCGACCACCCAGCGGCCGTCCTGGATCACCTCGTGGGTGCCCCGCCCCGCGGCGGTCATCTCCGGGGTGCCCGGCCCCATGCCGCCCTCGGCGATCGTGCCGGTCCAGGTCGTGTCGCGGTGGAAGCGCCGCAGCGCCGCCATCTCGGGGCCCGGCGCGACGGGTCGGGGTACGTGCTCGACGGCGGTGGACACGGCGTCTCCTCTCGACGGTCCCTCCCTACGGGTCCTGGTCCTGCGGGCCCAGGCGCACCCGTCCCTCCGGACCGGGACCCTCGGGCCGTCGACCGGGCCGGCCGGCCCTGCCGCGACGGCCGGTGCCGGCCCGACCCTCGGACCCATGAGGAACGCGGAGGGCGCGCAGCACCCGCTGGCGCCGGCCGTCGTGCGACGGGCGCAGGGCCGCGCGCCGGCGGGCGTGCGGTGACCGGCACCCTCACCCCCGCGGATCCCCACCGGAGCCCGGTCGACGGCCGCGGGCGGCGCCGGGCCCGGACCGCGGCCGTCGTCGCCCTCGCCGCGCTCGCCGGCTGGCTGACCGCGCTGACGATGCCGCGGGGGCCCATCACACCGCCGGGCGTGGTGGTGGCGATGGCCGTCGGGCTCGCGGTGGGGGCGGCCGCGGGGTTCGTGCTGCGGTCGCGGTGGGCGATGCTCCTCGCGCCGGTGGTGTTCGCGCTGGCCGTCGAGCTCGGCCGGGTCGGCGTCGTCGGCCCGACCGTGGACCGGCCCGAGATCTCGACGTTCTTCGGGGTGCTCACCCTGGTCCTCGGCCGCGGGTTCCACGCGCTGGTCCAGCTCGTGCCGATGGTGCTGGGCGCGGCGGTGGGGGCGGGGATCGCCCGCCGGCACGCCGGGTCGCCCGCCGCCCACGGCTGGGGGCGGGCGGCGCGGTGGGCTCGTCGCGGTGTCGCGGCGGTCGTGGCGGTCGCCCTCGTCGCCCTGGCCGTCGTCATGACCCGTCCGGGGACGACCGCGCCGATCGTCGACGCGGCCGGCCGCCCGGTGCCGGGCAGCATCGCCGAGCTGGCCACCGTGCGCCTCGGGGGCCACGACCAGACGGTCATGATCCGGGGGCGCGACGTCACGGCGCCGGTGGTGCTCTACCTCGCGGGCGGTCCCGGTCAGAGCGACCTGGGCTACGCGCGGGCCTACATGACCGAGTTCGAGGACGACGTCGTGTTCGCGGTGTGGGACCAGCGCGGGACCGGCACCTCCTACGCCGAGCTCGACCCGACCGCGACGTGGACGCTCGACCGGGCGGTGGCCGACACCGTCGAGCTCGCGACCTATCTGCGCGACCGCTTCGGCGGGCGGCCGATCGTCCTGGTCGGCAACTCGTGGGGCAGCACGTTGGGGGTGCTGGCCGCGCAGCGTCGCCCCGAGCTGTTCGCCGCCTACGTCGGCCTCGGCCAGATGGCCAGCCAGCTCGAGGCCGACCGCATCATCCACCGCCAGGTCCTCGACCTCGCCGCCCGCACCGGCGACGTCGCGCTCGCCGAGCGGATGCGCGCCGTCGGGCCCCCGCCCTACCGCGACGTCTACGTCAACGCCCTGCTGATCGAGTACTACGACGCCCTCGAGCCCTACGAGCGCACCGAGTACTTCCGGACCCAGGGTCCGGCCGGCATCGACGGCACCGGGGCGTCCGAGTACGGCCCGCTCGACAAGGTCAACAAGCTGAAGGCGATGATCGACATGGGTGCGGTGATGTACCCGCAGCTGCAGGGCGTCGACTTCCGCACCCAGGTACCGCGGCTGGACGTCCCGGTCCACGTCCTCGCCGGGACCCACGAGCTCACCGCCCGCTCCGGCCCCGCACGGGAGTGGTTCGACCGCCTGGTGGCGCCCACCAAGGAGTGGATCCCGTTCGAGCGCTCGGGGCACGTCCCGCAGTTCGAGGAGTTCGAGCGCTTCCGCGCGGTCGTGCGCGACATCGTGGCGCGGGACGGGGTGGAGAGCCCGTGACGACGACGCGTCTCGCGGCTCGCGGGCGTCGGGGGCTCCCGGGAGGGCGGCGACCGACGAGCGCCGGGCGGCGCGTCGCCGTGCCCGCGCGTGGCGGGCGTGCCCGGACGACGCCCGCTACCGCTCCTCCGGCGGGACGGGGACGACGCGGAAGACCGGGAACGACGGTGCGATGCGCTCGAACTCCTCGAGCGGGGCCCGGCGGTCGACCGGGACGTGGGCGCGCGCCCCCGGCGCGAGGGCCAGGTAGCGGCGCAGCACGGGGCCCCGCTCACCCGGTTCGATCTCCTCGAGACGGACCTCCTCGCGTCCCCGCCGTCGCAGGACGGCGCGGCCGCCCGCGGCCCGGACGTTCTGCACCCACTGGGCCCGCTCGCCGAGCATCGCCACCAGGTACCGCTGCCCGTCGTGGTCGGCGACGACGACGGGCAGCGATACCGTCCGCCCCGACCGGCGTCCCCGGACCTCGAGCGTCACCGCCCGGGCCGGCGAGAGCACCCCGGCAGCGAACTGCGCCGCCGAGAGCCGGTTGAGCAGTCGCGCCGTCCAGTGCGGCCGTCGCCCGCGGTACCACCACCGACGCAGGCGTCCCCCGTGGCGGGCTCCCGGGGCACGGCCGGTCGGGTGCGCCTCGAGGTCGACCCGCACGACGCGCAGGGCGGTGCCGAAGCGTCGCACGCCGGCGGCGTGCACGGGCCGGTCCCAGCGGGCCAGGAGGCGCTCCGGGTCGACCTCCGGTGCGAGTCGCGCGACCCCGTCGTACCAGCACCCGTCGAGACACAGCCGCACGCGGGGCTCGGTGACGAGGTTGCGCACGTATCCGGCGTACGGACCCTGCTCGGCGACGATCCAGACCGTGTCGCCCTCGAGCTCGGCGCCGACGACGGTCCGGCGCGGGCGGCCGGTCGTGCGCCCGACGGTCTCCACCAGCACGTGCCCGGGCACCCACCCGCACCGGGTCGCGAGCCGGACCGGGGGGTTGAGCACGTAGCGCTGCAGCAGCCGCGTCCGCCGTCGCCGCCGGGCGGCGCCGTCCTGATCGCCGCGGGACCGGGGCCCGCCGTCGTCGCTCGGGACCATCTCGCCACCCACCCCTTCCGGCGCCTCCGTGCCGTCCACCACCGTGCGCCCGCGTGCGCGCCCGCACCAGGCCCCCGGTCCCCGCCGGGGAGGACGTCCGCTCGATCATGGCGCCGCGGAGGACGTTGCGGAGGACGTTGCGGAGGACACCGCGAACGACACCGACGAGCAGCCGCGCAGGGCCGCGATCGCGGCGGCCTCGGCCTCCACACGGTCGCGGGCCGCCGGGGGCAGCGGCGCGAACGGCTCGACGTCGACGAGCAGCCGGTCACCCCGCGTGCGGGCGCGCCACAGGGCGACCGGCCGACCGTCGAGCAGGACCACGCCGGGGGCGCCCGTGGCCCGCCACACGCGACCGTGCAGCTCACGCGGCAGGAGGGTCGTGCGGTCGCGCAGCCCGAGCAGCGGGTCGTGCGGCGGCAGGAGGCGCACGCCGGCGGCCCGCGGGGGTGCGGACAGGGCGTCGAGATCCTCGTCGAGCACCCATCGCGGCTGCCCGTCGACGTGCACCTCGCGGATCTCGTCCTCGACCGCGGACCACCACGGTCCCGCGTCGCGGGGCGCGACGCCCAGCCACGCCGCCATCTCCGCGCGGGTGGAGGGGCCGTAACAGTGCAGGTGGCGCCGTGCGATCGCCCGGCGCGCGGCCGCCGCGCCGACGGCGGGCGGCCGCCGCCCGAGCCACTGCTCGAACAGCACGAACGGCAGCGTGGCGCCCTCGCGGGGCGCGAAGCACACCACCTGCTCGAGGGCGAGGAGGCGCAGACCGAAGTGCACGACCGCCTCGCCCCACGTCTGCCCGGGCGCGTACGGGCCCTCCGCCGCCCAGGTCCGGCGGCTCGCCGCGGGCAGGTCGTCCGCGACCGCACCGGCCAGCTCCCGGCCCAGAGGGGTGATCGCCAGCCGGCGGTCCCGCAGGACCTCGTCGATGCGGGACCGGAGGTGCGCGACGGCCTCGTCCATGCCCAGGTCCAGCCGCTCGAGCGCCGGCTCGATCCCGACGACGAACCGGCGGCGTGCCGCCTCGTCGGGGGGCAGGACCCCGGTGGTGAACACGGCGAGGTCGGCGGTGGGCAGGACGAACGGCGCGCCGCGCATCGCCCAGGTGTGGACCAGGCTGCGGTCCTCGACGGCGTCCCGGACCCACCCGGGGTCCAGGTCGGCCACCCGGGCGTGCAGGGCGATCACGGCCGACCTCGGAGGGCTGTCCTGCACCGCGCAGGCGCCGGCCGCGGCGTGCGCCTGCCCCGGGTCGAGGCGACGGTCGAGGTGGTGCGCCCGGAGCCGGTGGGCGGTCACCCGGTCGGCACCCATCTCGACCCGACGGGGGTGCCGGGACGTCACGAGGACGTCGAACCGGAGCCCGGGACCGACACCGGGGCCGGCACCGGGGCGAGACGGTGCGGGATCACCAGGACCGGGCACGTGGCCTCCCGCACGCAGCGGGCGCTGACCGATCCGAGGAGCGCGGCCCGGGCCCGGCCACGACCCCGGGAGCCGACCACGAGGACGTCGGCGTCGTGCGCGGCGCGCAGGAGGATGCCCGCGGCGTCGGGCCCCTGGGTCAGGTGGAGGTCGACGTCCGGGACCTCCTCGCCCACGAGCGCCTCGACGACCTCGGTGAGCCGGCGTCGGGCGACGGCCTCCATCTCGGCGAGGTGCGGCGTGCCCGTCTCCTGGTCCGCCACGGCGGTGTCCCAGACGTCGCGCAGCTTCCAGGCCCACACCACGCGCAGCGCGCCGCCCGTGAGCCGGGCGAGGGAGGCCGCCCAGCGCACCGCCTCGGCGGCCTCGTCGGAGCCGTCGAAGCCGGCCACGACCAGCGCGATGCCCCGGGCCCCGGCGGAACCCGGCGCGGTCATCGGCCCGCTCCCGCGACGGGGCCGCCCACGGTGATCGCCGGGCCCAGCACGAGGACGGGGCAGGGCGCGGCGAGGAGCACCGAGCGCGTGGTGGACCCGACACCCACGAGGTGCCCGGCCGTGTGGCCGCGGTGACCGAGGACGACCAGGTCGGCACCGGCCGCGCGCGCCAGCAGCAGCCGCGCCGCGCGGTCCTCGGCGATCACCACCTCCACCGGGACGTCGGGGACCCGCTCGCGGGCCGCGGCGACGAGGGCGTCGACCGGGGCCGGGTCGATCTCGTCCTCCTCCCGGCGGGTGATCCCGCCGGCGCCGTACCCGACCTCGCTGACCGCCCGGACCACCTCGACGGACTCGCCGAGCGTCTCGGCGGCGCGCAGGGCGGTGAGCAGCACCTCCGCGGCGCCCGGGGCGTCGTCGACCCCGACGACGACCCCCGCCCGGCGCGTGCCGGCAGGCGTGGGCCCGCGGTACTCCGGGACCACGAGCACCGGGCACGGCGCGATGGTGATCAGCTCCTCGGTGGTCCGGCCGGCGTCGCTGCCCAGGCGACGCCGCCGGTCGCCGACGACGAGCACCGACGTGGCGTCGCCGGCCCCCGCCAGCGCCGTCGCCGGATCGGCCGGGTCGCAGGTGCGCCGGACCTCGAGGTCGGGTGCGGTGCGCCGCAGGTAGGCCTCGGCCCGCGCGCCGGCGTCGTCGTCCCCGGGCGTGTCGGGCGGACCGGCCGCCTCCGCGGGGTGCGCGTGGACGATCCGCACCGTCCGGTCCCGGCGCCGCGCCTCGGCCACGGCCCGGTCGAGCACCCGCGTCCGGAGCAGCCCGTCGTCCACCCCGACGACCACGGACGGGGCCTGCGGGAGCACCCGCGCTCCCATCGAGGTCACGGTCACGTCGCCTCCCCGGCGCCGGAGTGCTCGCGCGCCCAGGCCGCGGCCGCGGGCGGGGACAGGACCGCCACCGGGCACGGAGCGCCGCGCACGACCCGCTGGCTCGTCGAGCCGATCAGCACGCCACCGATCGCCCCGTGCCCCCGCGAGCCCACCGCCACCAGCGCCGCACCCGCGCGGGCCTCGGCGAGGATCTCCTCGGCCGGCTGGCCCTGGCGCACCACCTCGTGCAGGGGCAGGTCCGGGCGGCTGCTGGTGATGCCCGTCGTGGCCTCGGCGAGGTGGCGCCGGGCGTCCTCGTCGCTCTCCTCGCCGCTACCGGCGGTGACGGTGACCGCCGTCAGCGAGGCCCCGTCCCGGTCGGCGACGTCGGCGCCGAACGCCAGCGCGCCCGCCGCCTCCGGGGAGCCGTCGACACCCACGAGCACTCCCGGAGCGGTCTCGGCGCCGGGGTCCCAGTGCGACGGGACGATCACCACGGGGCAGGCGGCGTGACCCATCGCGTGGGCCGCGGTGCGCCCGACGCCCGCGTCGATCACCGCGCCACGGGGACGGGCACCGAGGACGAGCAGGTCGGCCCGGGCCGCGGTCGCCGCGAGGGCGGGGCCGACCACACCGTCGACCACCGCGAAGTGCACCGGGAGGTGGGGGGCCGCAGCGTGGGCGGCGTTCCGGGCCCGCCCGAGCAGGGCGAGCGCGCGACCCGACGGGCCGCGGGTCTCGTCGTGCGGCCGGTCCGACGGGGGCAGCACCTGGATGAGGACGAGCGTCGACCGGCGGCGGGCGGCCTCGCGCGCGGCCCAGGCCACGGCATTGTGCGTCGCGGGACTGCCGTCCACGCCGACGAGGACGCCCGTCGGCGGCACCGAGTGGTCGATCACGTGGGGCCTCCTCGAGGGTGTCGCCTCCACGCTCGCGTCCGGACGCCCCGTGGACCAGGGCCCGACGGCACCGCGGGCCGGGACCTCCGGCCGGGGCGACCCGGTCGACCTGCGTCGGGCGCGATCACCATCAGCACCCGCCCCCCACGTCGCAGGGTCGGGACCCGACCGATCGCTCACCGCACGGAGCGGAGCGACCCGATGTCGCGGCGCATCCGGGCGACGACGGCCTGCGCGGTCGGGTCGACCGAGGTCCAGCCGCGCAGCCGGCCCGCCGCCGCTGCGTCGCCGTGCTCCGCGAGCACCAGGAGGTCGACCAGCGCGTCCCGCCAGGCCTCGCTGATCGGTGCCGCGGTCGGCGGTGGCGCCGCGACGGCCCCGTGGTCGCTCGCGGGCGGGGCCGGGTCGGTGATCGTCAAGGGTCCTCCTCGGGCGGCGTCCCGCCCATCCCATCGGCGTGTCCGTGGCGCGGCGAGGTGCCGACCGGGCCGCGCCCGCTGCCGAAGGTCCCGACCCGTCCGCGAGCCCTCGGTGCGCCTGCCGTCGCGGTGTTCGCGGCGGGCTCCTGCTCGGTCGGTGGCTCCCGGTCCCGGGTGGCGGGGTCGGCGCGCGCGGGTCAGCGTCGCGCGCTGAGGTGGTGCACGGTCGCGAGCAGCCAGAGCACCACAACGAGCAGCACGAGCACCGAGAGCCCGAGCGGGCTGCCCGTCACGAGTGTGACCGTGGCCGTCGCTGCGGCGATCAGCCCGAGGGCGGCCAGCGGTCGCATCACGGACGGAGGCATCGAGGCCCGCCCTGCCCCGCCCACCCATGCCGCCGCCAGCCCCAGCACCAGCACGACCAGAGCGGTCGACCGGGTCCCGGCCAGCGGCCAGGCCGTCCCGGGCACGGCCCCCACCGCCCACACACCGACCGCGGCGAGGACGAGTAGGCCGGCGACCACGTCCCGGCGGCCTCCGATCGACCAGCCACGTCGGGGGGTCGGAGCCGGGCGTCGGTCGGTCATGCTCCGACCGTCCTCCCGGAGACCGTGCGGCCCCAGGGTCGCCGTGCCCTCCCGGACCGGGACCTGCGGCCCGGTGTGGCCGGCGACCGCCGTCGTCAGGCGCCCGGGCACGGCCAGGTGGAACCACAGCGCCCGGCGCGCTCCCCGACCTCCTGGGGTCGCGGCACCCACCACGACACGAGCGTGCCGCCGCCGGGCCGAGGCGCGACCGACAGCGTCCCCCCGAACCGCTCGGCGCGGGCCGCGGCGACGGTGAGACCCTCCCCGTGTTCGATGTCCCGCGGGACGCCGACGCCCTCGTCCTCGACGCGCAGCGTCACGCCCTCGGCGTCGACGACCAGGCGGACGGCGGCGGACGGCGCGCTCGCGTGGCGGGCGATGTTGACGAGGCACTCACGCAACACGGCGAGCAGCTCGCGGGCGAGGTCGTCGGTGAGGGCGTCGTCGACCGGACCCCGGACCTCCAGCGCCGGCGTGATGCCGAGCGCACGGCCGCTGTCCCGGACGACGTCGAACATCTGCTCGCGCAGCGTCGCGGCCGAGACCTCGGTCCGCACGAGGTTCGCGATCAGCTCGCGCAGCTCGCCGACGATGTCGTCGATCTCGTCGGCGAGCGAGTCGAGGTCGTCCTGCGCGGCCGGGTGGTCGCGGGCCACACCCTGCAGGGTCAGGCCGAGGGCGAAGAGCCGCTGGATGCTGTTGTCGTGCACCTCGGCCGACAACCGGTCCCGGGCATCGCGGAGCGCGAGCTCGAGGCGCGCGTCGGTCAGCTCCGCGCCGTGGCGCAGGAGGCTCGTCCGCATCGTCTCGACCGCGTCCCCGATCGTGGTGACGTCCCCGGGACCGATGAGCGCGATGGGCGTCGTGTAGGCGCCGGCGGCCGTGCGCTCCGCTTGCGCCTCGAGGTCGGCCAGCGGCCGGATGAGGCGGCGCCGCACGAGGGGCACCGACACCACCGCGACCCCCACCGCGAGCACGGTCGCGGTGACGGCGACGACGTTCGCGGTGGCCTGGGCCGAGAAGGTGGCGGCGATGGCGTCCTGTGCTTCGCTCGCCGTGCGCTGCTCGAGCGCGCGCAGACGCTGCCGTAGCACGTCGAACAGCTCCTTGCCCCGGCGCTCCGAGACCTCCGCCTGCGCGGCGGTCACCGCGCCCGCGCGCCGGGCGGCGATGGTCGGCTCGGCCACCTCCGCGCGCCACTGCGCCGCGCCCGCCGTCACCGCCCTGAGCTCGGCACCGGCCACCGGGTCGGCGCGCAGCATGCCGGCCAGGGCCGTCGTGGCCTCGGCCTCCCCAGCCCGCCCGGTGACGTAGGGCTCCAGGAAGGTCGGGTCGCCGGTGAGCGAGTAGCCGCGCTGTCCGGTCTCCTGGTCGACCAGCGCCACGACGAGGGCCGTCGTCGCCTGCTGCGCGGGCAGGAGGCGGTCGGCGAGCTCGCGGACCTCGTCGGCCACCCGGAGACGGGCGAGACCGGTGGCCAGGGCGCTCACCGCGACCAGCCCGACGAGGACCGTGACGAGACACCACACCGTGGCCCGCATCGTGGGGC
The DNA here is from genome assembly GCF_028737205.1 of Actinomycetospora lutea. Taxonomy (GTDB): domain Bacteria; phylum Actinomycetota; class Actinomycetes; order Mycobacteriales; family Pseudonocardiaceae; genus Actinomycetospora; species Actinomycetospora lutea. Next base: position 189,890 of record NZ_JAQZAL010000011.1, read on the forward strand.
CCCGGCGCGGCCTGCCCTCCGCGACCCGTTCCTCGACCATCCCACTCTCCATCCGCCCGCCCCAGCCTCCGCGGCCGGCGGCCGACCTCCCAGGGACCTCCGACCCGACTTCTCCGGGCGGGACGATCCGGGCCGCACGCCTGCTCCGCCACGCCCCGCGGGCCCGCACTCGACGGACGGTCACCGCCGGGACCCGCCGCCGTGGGGGACGCCGACGAGCGGCGCCAGCATCTCGCCCCGCCGGACATCGGCGTCGACGGCGTCGGCGAACAGGATCGGGTGGGTGCGGATGGTGCGGTCCTCGACGTCGAAGGTCGGCCTGTTCTGCACCTGCAGGTGCAGGTGCGGCTCGCCGGAGTTGCCGGAGTCCCCGACCTGGGCGAGCACCTGGCCGCGCCGGACCTGTTCGCCCACCCCGGGGCGGACGCTGCCCTGCTTGAGGTGCCCGTACAGGACGTGATGGCCGCCGCCGACGTCGAGGACGAGGTGGTTGCCGGCCATGTCGCGGCGGGTGTAGCCGCCGACCGGCAGGTCCGGCAGGCCGTCCACGACCTCGGTGATCCGCCCGTCGGCGACCGCGAGGACCGGCTGGCCGAAGATGAGGAAGTCCTCCAGGCGGGTGCCGTCGCCGTCGTGGGTGCGGCCGTCGGTGATCCCGACGACGTCGATGGCGTCGCGCTGCACGGTCAGGGTCCAGTGGTTGTTGACCAGGGCACTCCGCCCGGCGGAGATCGCCGTCCATGCGCCGGCGTGCGGGAGCCCGATCGTGACCGCGTCGCGAGGGCCGCTCAGGGTGCCCACGAGCTGGGCGACGAGCACCGCGGAGGCGAGCAGGGCCAGCAGGTTGGCCGTGACGGAGACGCGCCGCACCGGGACGGCGACCAGGACCGCCGCGAGGGCCAGACCCACCCAGAACGCGGTGGCCACCACCGGCCCGGCGCCGGGGAGGTAGGACCCCCAGACGACGAAGGTGCCGGGCAGCCCGGCCGCGGCCAGCACCGCCAGGAAGAACCAGAGGTTCGCGGCCTGGATTCGGTGGGCCCGGTGCGCCGGCCAACGCGGGCGGCCCTCGCCGCGACGGACCCGGCGGACGACCATCACGACGGGGAGGACGACCGCGAACGCGACCATCGCGATCACCGTCTCGCCCGCCTGGTAGGCGCGGGCCCCCGCGACGAGTGCCGTCACCCCGAGGATCAGTTCTCGTCGCCCGACCACGGCCGGGGCGGCGAGCTCGCGCGTCTGCGCCAGGCGCGGGAGCGCCACGCACACACCGGCCAGGGCGCCCAGGACGAGGGGCGCGATCTCGAGGGGGACCCTGCCGACCAAGAGGTCCGCGCCGACGGCGACCGGGACGAACGCGGCGGTCGCGCCCCCCGCGAGGACGGCGTTGCGCCGGCTAGCGACGACCCCCCGCCGGGGGTCACGGGTGTCGGGCTCGTCGGAGAGCATCACGAGCACGCCCAGCACGACGACGACCGCGACGGCCGGCAGGTCGAGCACCCCGAGGACGGTCGCGGCGAACCACGTCGCCGCCAGAGCACCGGCGAGTCGTCGCGCCACGACGGACCCGGCGTGGGCGGGGCGGCCCGCGGTGGGGGCCTGTGTCATCGGCACGGCGGCACCTCCGTGGTGAGCGGGACGAGCCGGACGAGCGGGATCGGGCGGTCGGTACGACGCGGGTAGCGGGCGTAGTCCGGGGCCGCCGCCAGCACGCGCGGCCACCACGCCGCGGCCTCGTCGCGGGTCATCGGCTCGGCGTGGACCGGCACCGTGCGACCCTCGACCTCGACGACGGCCCGCGGGTGGTCGAGCAGGTTGAGATACCAGGCCGGCTGGACGGGCAGCCCGCTGTTGGCGGCCACGACGACCATGTCGGCGCCGTCGGGGAAGTACTGGACCACCACGGTGCGCGGCCGTCCCGAGCGCCGGCCCCGCGTGGTGAGCACCAGGGCCCGCCGCCGCCAGAGCCGGACGACCCGTCCGCGGGTGCGCCGCAACAGCCACGCCCCCGGGCGCACCGAGTGCCGGTCCACGACGTGCTCGAGGCGGGCCGCGAGCCCGATCCGGGGCGGGGAGCCCCGGCGGTCACCACCCCGGGGGCCGGCCATCGGCGTCGTCCCCGATCCCGCGAGCAGATCTCCCAGGGCTCGTCGCGCCGCCCCCGGCGCCCGCGGTGCCCAGCAGCGCGAGCCCGGCCACGGTGAGCACCAGCGGGACGACGAACGACCAGGCCACCGCCACCACACCCAGCTCCTGGAGCAGCAATACCCCGCCGGTCAGGACGTAGCCGACCCCGGCCGCCGCGGCGACCGCGACGCGATTGCGCTCACTGCGCATGGAGCACCTCCACCTCGCCGAGGGCGACGTCGACCGCGACCGTGACCGGCGCCGGGCCCGGCTCGGTCCACCGGGCCTGGATGCCGTCGTCGACCCGGGCCCCGTCCACGATCACCGCGCCGGTGACGACCTCGACGTCGGCTCGCACCGCCGAGGTCGGAGGCAGCACCAGGACGACCCGCCCGGCGCCGACCGACACGTCGAGCCGGCCCGACGCTGGCAGCGGGTGACGGGTCAGGTCGACCGTCGCGGTGCCGGCGGCGACCCGGACCGGCACGCCCCACTCGGCGCCCGTCGGCGCGACGACCCGATCACCGACCGGGCCGGCGAAGCGCTCGACGTGGACCCCGACCGCGACCGCCGCGACGAGCAGGACCGCGCCGAGCCCGACGAGCCCGCGGCGGGGCCACCCGCCGGCGGCGGCGATCACGAGTGCGGCGCCCGTGAGCAGCAGCGCGGCCGCCGGGAACAGCCGCCACGGCACCGACACCCCCGCGGCGTCGAGCATCCACGCGACCCCGAGCGCGACCAGGAGCAGACCGGTGACCAGCCGCTCGAGATGCGGCTCCCGGGCCGGCGGGGCCGGTCGCGACGTGGGCGGGCTGAGCGTCGACACCGTGCTCACCGCCGGGCCGAGAGGACCACGAACACGCCGATCGCGATCACGACCAGCGGCCAGAACACGACACCGTCGAACCACGGCACGAGGGCGCGCAGGAACAGCAGCACCCCGAGCGCGACGAGCGCTGCCCCGGCGACGACGGCCACCGTGTGCCGATCGGCCCGCGGGATCGTGGCCGGCGGCTCGTCCTCGCCCGCCTCGGGGATCACGATCCAGGCGACGACGTAGGCGAGGACGCCGACCCCGGCCGAGAGCGTCAGCGCAACGGCGACGACACGGACCAGGACCGGATCGACCCCGAGGTACTCCCCCAGGCCGCCGCACACCCCGCCGAGGACACGGTCGCGTCGGCTGCGGCGCACCCTCGGGGTCGGCCCGCGGCGCTCGACCGCCGGCTCCCCCGGCTCGACCGGGGCCCCACCGCCGGCGGGCACGTGGTCGTTGGCGGGTGGGCGGGGATCGTCCATGACGGCGCCTCTCGAGGGGTGGTGTCGACCGGCGGTCCGCACCGGGGGCGCACGGCCCGGTCAGGACGCCGTGCCACCGCGGTGGGCCCTCCCCACGCTGTCGCCCGCCGCCGCGGTGCACGAGGGGCCGAAGGCCTCGACGACCGGCCCTCGCGGGGGCCCGGCACCGGGACCAACGCCCCCGTGCGGACCGGACCCTGGGCTGTCCCAGCCCGGCGTCGTCCTCGAGGTCAGGTCGGGGCCGCGAGCGGCGGGAGAGCTCACCCCGGGGCCGGGTGGATGGCCGACGCCTACGTCCAGGGTCTCGAGCACCCGGCAGGAAGATTTCACTCGATGATCGAGAGCAGACAGACAAGAACCCCTCTGACCTGGGCGGATACCCTGGTCGGAGGGGTTCGTCGTGTGCGTCGGGACGACAGGATTTGAACCTGCGACCCCTTGACCCCCAGGACGGCGGGCAAGCGGTCGCCGCAGGTCAGGCCGTGTGTGGGGGTGGACCCGCAGAATCAACTGCGCAGGTGTTGTGCCCCGTCATGCAGGTCGTGTGGTCCCAAACTGGTCCCAAAGCCTCTGGGCTCGTCCCGCGGGTGCAGCCACGTCTGCACGTGCTTCCTGCTCACCGGGATCGGCGCAGCGAAGACCGCGGGACCCTCTTCGGTGTGAGTGAGCCCGCGCTAGCCCGGGGCTTTCATCGGGCTGGGTTCACACGAGATCCTGAAAGACGAAAGGTGCTCCTGACCTGCGATGATCTGGCTTGCTGAAGG
>NZ_JAQZAL010000012.1 GCF_028737205.1 Actinomycetospora lutea
CGGTCTCGTTCTCGATCATGATCGGGCTGCTGATCATCGGGTTCGTGGCCAACGAGCTGATCCGCCCGATCAACCCGAAGCACTACGTCAGTGACGCCGAGCGTGCCGCGCCCGAGGGCTCGGACGCCGCCGAGGAGCGCAGGCAGGGAGCATCCCGATGAGCAACCCGACCAGCAACGAGAGCGGGGCCGGTTCGCCGTCCGCCGGCCGCGTCGCCCTGACCGTCGTCGTGTGGCTGTGGGTGGTGATCCCGTTCCTGTACGGGGTGTGGTCGCTGCTGCAGAACGTCGGGGCCCTTTTCTGAGGAACCTCCGGGTCGGCGGCGTGGGAGGGTCGTGAGGTGAGCACGCTCTCCGACTGGATCGACGAGGTCGTCCGCGAGCTCGGCATCGACGAGCTCGGCGACCTCGTCGCCCCCGAGGTCGTCACGCCCCTGGTGCTCGACATGACCAAGGACGTCGCCCACGGCGTGGCCCGGCCCGCGGCGCCCGTCAGCGCCTACCTGCTGGGCCTCGCCGTGGGACGGGCGGCCGGGTCGGGGCCGGGGGAGCGCGAGCTCGCGCAGGGCTTCGCGGACCGGCTGGCGGCGCGCGCCCGCGGCGAGACCCCGCCGTAGCATCAGGGGTGATGAGCAGCGACGACCGATGGGGTCCGGTGGGGGCCGACCAGGACGCGTCGGGCGACGCCGACGCCGACGAGCTCGCCCAGCTCCTGGCGATGGCCGGGGGCGCCGACGACGCGGGCTCCGGCCCGGGGGGTGGGGCGCTCGCCGACGCGCTGAGCCAGGGCGTCACCACCGGCGCCATCGAGGGTGCGCCCGGCCACGAGCCCGACGACGCCGAGTCGCTCGCCGCGCTGCGCGCCGTCGAGGCCGAGCTCGACCAGCGCTGGCCCGAGACCCGCATCGAGCCCTCGCTCGAGCGCATCCGCGCGCTCGTCGAGGTGCTCGGCGACCCGCAGCGCTCGTACCCGGCGATCCACGTGGCCGGCACCAACGGCAAGAGCTCGGTCACGCGCATGATCGACGCCCTGCTCACCCGCATCGGACCGCGCACCGGGCGCTACACGAGCCCGCACCTGCAGCGGGCCACCGAGCGCATCGCCATCGACGGCGTCCCGATCAGCGCGCGCCGCTACGTCGAGGTCTACCAGGAGATCGCCCCCTTCCTCGGGATCGTCGACCGGGCGCAGGGCGATGGTCCGAAGCTCTCGAAGTTCGAGGTCCTCACCGGCATGGCGTTCGCCGCGTTCGCCGACGCGCCGGTCGACGTCGCCGTCCTCGAGGTCGGGCTGGGCGGGAGCTGGGACGCCACGAACCTCGCCGACGCCGCGGTCGCCGCGATCACGCCGATCGACATCGACCACGTGAACTATCTGGGCCCGGAGCTCGGCGGGATCGCCGCCGAGAAGGCCGGCGTCATCAAGCAGGGGGCCGTCGCCCTCATGGCCGAGCAGTCGCCCGAGGCGGCCACGGTGCTGCTCGAGCGCGCGGTGGCGATGGACGCCGAGGTCGCCCGGGCCGGGATGGAGTTCGGGGTGCTCGGCCGCGAGGTCGCCGTGGGCGGCCAGCAGCTGCGCCTGCAGGGCCTCGGCGGCGAGTACGACGACATCTACCTGCCGCTCTTCGGCGAGCACCAGGCCAAGAACGCCGCGCTGGCGCTCGCGACCGTGGAGGCGTTCTTCGGCGCGGGGGCATCGCGCAAGCTCGACATCGCCGCCGTGCGCGACGCGTTCGCCTCGGTGCGGGTGCCCGGGCGCCTCGAGCGGCTGCGCTCGGCGCCGACCGTCGTGGTCGACGCCGCCCACAACCCCCACGGGGCCCGGGCGGCCGCGGCCGCGGTGCGCGAGGAGTTCTCGTTCCGCCGCCTCGTCGGGGTCGTCGCCGTGATGCGCGACAAGGACGCCGAGGGCATCCTCACCGCGCTCGAGCCGGTGCTCGACGAGGTCGTCGTCACCGCCGTCGCCTCGCCGCGCGCGATGGACGCCGACGAGCTCGCGAGCCTCGCGGTCGGGTTCTTCGGCGCCGACCGGGTCGTCGTCGAGACCCGGATGGACGCGGCGCTGGAGACAGCGATCGGGCTGGCCGAGGAGACCGACGACCCGGAGACCCCGGTCGCGGGCGCGGGCGTGCTCGTCGTCGGCTCGGTGGTGGCCGCGGGCGAGGCCCGCACGCTGCTGGGGAGGGAGCCGGCGTGAGCTCGGGAGACGGAGCGGAGCGGAGCTCGACCATCGGGACGAGCCCCGACGGCGGCGCCGCCGCGAAGAAGGCGTTCCGGGGTCCGGCCAGCGCGTGCCTGTCGCTCGAGGTGGTCATCGTGCCGCTCGGGCTGCTCGTCATGGACAAGGTCGAGGGCGGCCTGACGCCCGCCAAGATCGCCTGGGTGGTCGTGCTGACCGTCGGCATGATCGTCGCGATCGCGACCTTCTCGCGGCCGTGGGGCCTGCCGCTGGCCCTGGGCCTGCAGGTGCTCATGCTGCTGGGCTGGGTCGTCTCGCCGTCGCTCGGCGTGCTCGGGCTGGTCTTCTGCCTCGTCTGGGCGCTGATGCTGTGGATGCGCCACGAGGTGCTGCGCCGCCAGCGACTGTTCGCGGAGCGCAGCGGAGCCGGACCCGAGTAGCAGTGGGCGGAGCAGGGCGGCCGAGCGCGCTCGTTACCCTCGGCGTCGAACTGCGGTCCACCCTGAGAGGAACCACGTGAACGAGCGCACCCTGGTGCTGGTCAAGCCCGACGGCGTCGAGCGGGGCCTGATCGGCGAGGTCGTCTCGCGCATCGAGCGCAAGGGTCTGCGCCTCGTGTCGCTGGAGCTGAAGTCGGTCGACCGCGACCTCGCGTCGCAGCACTACGCCGAGCACGAGGGCAAGGGCTTCTACGAGGAGCTCATCTCGTTCATCACCTCGGCCCCGGTGGCCGCGATGGTCGTCGAGGGCCCGCGCGCCATCGCCGCGTTCCGCCAGATCGCGGGCGGCACCGACCCCGTCGAGAAGGCCGTGCCCGGCTCGATCCGCGGCGACCTGGCCCTCGAGACCGGCTCGAACATCGTGCACGGCTCCGACTCGCCCGAGTCCGCCGAGCGCGAGATCAAGCTCTGGTTCGGCTGACGGCCGACGCCGCGTGAGTGGTTCGGGTCGCTCCGGCGACCCGAACCACGCACGAGGCGGGGCCATCGCGATCGTTACCCTGGGTCCGTGGTCGAGTCCGTGTTCGAACGCCTGGAGCCGCTGCTGCCCCGGGTCCGCAAGCCCGTCCAGTACGTCGGCGGCGAGCGCAACGCGGGGACCAAGCCGTGGGAGTCGGTGCCGGTCCACTGGGCGCTCTGCTACCCCGACGCCTACGAGGTGGGTCTGCCCAACCAGGGCCTGATGATCCTCTACGAGGTCCTCAACGAGCGCCCCGACGCGCTCGCCGAGCGCACCTACGCCGTGTGGCCGGATCTCGCCGAGCTCATGCGCGAGCACGGGGTCCCGCAGTTCACCGTCGACGGGCACCGCCCGGTCGGCGCGTTCGACGTCCTCGGCGTCAGCTTCGCCACCGAGCTCGGGTACACGAACCTGCTCTCGATCCTCGACCTCGCCGGGATCCCGCTGCGCAGCGCCGACCGCGACACCTCCCACCCGCTCGTGCTCGCCGGCGGTCACGCCGCGTTCAACCCCGAGCCGATCGCCGACTTCGTCGACATCGTCGCCCTGGGCGACGGCGAGGAGGTCGTCGGCGACATCACGGACGCGGTCAAGGAGGCCACGGCGTCGGGGCTGACGCGGCGGCAGACCCTCGAGCGCCTCGCGGCCGTGCCCGGCGTGTACGTCCCGGGGCTCTACGAGGTCTCCTACGGCGCGGACGGCGCCATCGTGGCGGTCACGCCGACCAGCGACGCGGCTCCCGCGCGTGTCCACAAGCGCACCACCAGCGACCTCGACGACTGGCCCTACCCGAAGAAGCCGCTGGTCCCGATGGCCGAGACCGTCCACGAGCGGATGAGCGTCGAGATCTTCCGCGGGTGCACGCGGGGCTGCCGGTTCTGCCAGGCCGGCATGATCACCCGGCCGGTGCGGGAGCGCTCGCCGCAGGGCGTGGGGGAGATGGTCGAGGAGGGCCTGAAGAACTCCGGCTACCACGAGGTCGGGCTGCTCTCGCTCTCCAGCGCCGATCACTCCGGCATCGGCGAGATCGCGACCTCGCTCGCCGACCGCTACGAGGGCACCGGCACCGGCCTGAGCCTGCCGTCCACGCGGGTGGACGCGTTCAACGTGACGCTGGCCGAGGAGCTGACCCGCAGCGGCCGCCGCTCCGGGCTCACCTTCGCCCCCGAGGGCGGGTCGGAGCGCCTCCGCAAGGTGATCAACAAGATGGTCTCCGAGGAGGAGCTCATCAGGACCGTCGCCACCGCCTACGAGCACGGGTGGCGGCAGGTCAAGCTCTACTTCATGTGCGGTCTGCCCACCGAGACCGACGAGGACGTCCTGCAGATCGCGTCGATGGCCCACGAGGTCATCCGCGCCGGGCGCCAGGCCGCGGGCCGCGGGGACATCCGCACGACGGTGTCGATCGGCGCCTTCGTGCCCAAGCCGCACACCCCGTTCCAGTGGGCCGGGCAGACCCCGCCCGACGTGGTCGACCAGCGGCTGCGCAAGCTCCGCGAGGCCATCAACAGCGACCGGTCGCTGGGCCGCAACATCGGTCTGCGCTACCACGACGGGCAGCCCAGCCTCGTCGAGGGCCTGCTCAGCCGGGGTGACCGCCGCATCGGGCGGGTCATCGAGCGGGCGTGGCGCGATGGCCAGCAGTTCGACGGCTGGAGCGAGCACTTCTCGTTCGAGAGGTGGATGGACGCCGCCGCGGCGGAGCTGGACGGCGTCGACGTCGACTGGTTCACCACCCGCGAGCGCGACGACCGCGAGATCCTGCCCTGGGACCACCTCGACTCCGGGCTCGACCGGGGCTGGCTGTGGGACGACTGGCAGGACGCGCTCGCCGCCGAGGAGCAGGACGACTGCCGCTGGACGCCGTGCTTCGACTGCGGCGTGTGCCCCACGATGGGCACCGAGATCCAGATCGGCCCAAGCCCGGTAGCACAGTCGGGGCGCCCGTCGCTGCCCATCACCCCCGTCGAGCACCGCACGTCGACCCCGGTCCACAACCCCGCGCTCGCCGCCGACCGTCGGTGAGCGCGGCCGAGGTCCCCGACGCCGAGGTGCGTGTCCGCCGGGCCGGCACCACGGACGGCGACGCGGTCGCCGCATTGCGCCGGGCCTGGGTCGAGCAGCGCGGCCGGATCGCGCCCGGCGCCGACCCGGGTTTCGAGCACGGGTTCGCCACCTGGTGGCGCGCCGAGCTCTCGCACCACGCGGTGTGGGTCGCCGAGGCGATGCACGGTGCGCAGTGGCGGGCCGTCGGGTCGCTCGACGTCGCCGAGGTGGCCGCCATGCCGGCGCCCGGGCGGCCGGGGGAGCGGTGGGGCTACGTCGGCAGCCTCGTCGCGCTCGGGGCCGCGCCGCGCGGCGTGCCCCGCAGGCTCCTGGGCGCCGCGGTGACCCACGCGCGCGAGCGCGGGCTGGTCCGCCTGGTGCTGCGCCCGTCGGCCTCGGGGGCGGCCTTCTACCGCGCGGCGGGGTTCCGCCCGGCCGGCGAGGAGATGATGGTGCTGTCGACCGGTGGAGGGGGAGCGTGATGGCGGGGGAGACGGAGCAGAAGGGAGCTCGCCCGGGTCGGGGCACCAAGCCCGGGGAGGCGGCGCACCCGTCCGCGCCGACGGTGGCGAAGCTGCGGATGCAGTTCGCCAAGCGCGGGCGCGCCCGCTTCAGCTCGCACCGTGATGTCGCGCGGACGATGGAGTGGACGCTGCGCCGCGCCGGGGTGCCGGTGTCCCTGTCGCACGGCTTCAGCCCGCACCCGCGGCTCTCGTGGATCGGGGCCGCCCCGACGGGCGCCGCCAGCGAGGCCGAGTACGTCGAGATCGGCGTCACCGAGCACCTCGACCCCGCCCTCGTCGCGCGCGAGGTCGACGCGGTGCTCCCCGAGGGGATCGCCGTGGTCGAGGTGGTGGTCGCCGGTCCCGGGGCGCTCGCCGACCGGATCGACGCGAGCCGTTGGGAGATCGAGACCCCCGGCGTGGGCGACGAGGAGCTCGCCCGCGCCATCGAGGCGTTCCTCGCCGCCCCGGAGGTGTCGGTGGAGCGGGTCACCAAGAACGGTCCCAAGCCGCTGGACGTGCGAGCGGCCGTCGCCGAACTCCGTCTTTCGCTCACCCGGACGGACGAACCGGCGAGCCCGGACCGGGAGGACCGTGCACGAGCGGCGACGTGTGGGAGACTGGCGGCGGTCGTACGGCACACCACGCCGGCCGCACGACCCGACGACGTGTGCAGTGCCCTCCGTGCCGTCGCCGGTCTCGAGTTCCCGGAGCCCGTCAGGGCCACCCGGTGGGCCCAGGGTCGGCTCGACGATCGCGGAGAGCTGATCGACCCGCTCGCGGCGGACCGCGCGGCCACCCCCGCGTAGCCCCCCGGACGGGCCCGGTCGGCCTCGGTGCTGGTCGCGTCGCCGCACCGCACGACGAGACGGCCACCCGATCCGTCGGTCGTGCCGCAGTCGGCGACCGTCCCCGGCGGCCGCCCAGGCGAGACCACGCGAGGTCCCCGTGTGGCCGCGACATCCGTGTCGCGCCCGGGGACGGAGGAGATGGATGACCGACACCGACACCCCCTCCGGCGGCTCCGTCGCCGCGGGGGGTTCCGTCGCACCCGGACGCCCCGACGACGCGGCCCTGGCCGCGCTCCCGGACAAGGTCAGGGTGCACGCGCTCGCCCGCGTCGTGGGCACGTCCAGCCGTGAGCTGCTGGCGGTGCTCGCCCGGCTCGGCGTCGGGGCGCGCAGCGCACAGTCCAGCGTCGACCGCGGCGTCGTGAACCAGGTCGTCGAGGACCTGTTCCCGGCGCCCGGCGCGCGGGCGGCGACCCCGGTCGCCGAGGCGAGCGCCTCGGCCGCGGCCGTGCTCGGCGACGCGCCGGCGCCCTCGGACGCGGCCGGCGACCTCGCGCTGCCCGAGACGGGCCGCGACACCACCGCCGACGCCGGTCCTGACACCGCGCACGACACCCCGCTCGACACCGCGCCCGACTCCGGCGACACCACCGGCCACGTCACCGCGTCGGCCGCCGCGCCGGCCTTCGCCGCGCCGATGTTCCTCGCGCCGGAGTCGACGGCCTCCGACACCGAGGCCGTCCCGACGCGCACCCGCCGGCGTCGCGGCAGCCGCTCCACCGGCGTCGTCACCCCCGGCGAGTCCACCGAGACCGAGACCACCGGCGAGCCCGCGCCGGACGCCGAGGAGCAGCCCGCGGCGGCCCCGGCGGCGGACACGGCGGCGGACACGGACGAGGACGCGTCGACCGACTCCTCGTCCGAGTCGGACGCGACGGGCGACGGGTCCGAGGACGACGACGACAACGGCCGCCGGCGCCGCCGCCGGGGTCGCCGCGGACGCGGGCGCGGCCGGGGCGGCAGCGACGACGCCGAGTCGGGCGACTCCGACGACTCGGGCGACACCGACGACGCGGGCGAGCAGACGGACCAGAGCGACGACGGCGAGTCCGACGGCGACACCGACGACGGCGCCGAGGGCGACGAGGCGACCGGCGACGGCTCCTCGGGCGGCTCGCGGCGCCGGCGTCGGCGTCGGCGCCGCTCCTCCGACGACGGTTCGTCGGGCGACGGCTCCTCCGAGGGCGACGACCCGCCGGACACCGTCACCCACGTCCGCGACCGGGTCGAGCGCCCCGAGGGCGGCAAGTCCTCGAACGACGAGGTGCGCGGCGTCAAGGGCTCGACCCGCCTGGAGGCCAAGCGCCAGCGCCGCCGCGACGGCCGCGAGTCGGGCCGCCGCCGCCCGTCGATCCTCTCGGAGTCCGAGTTCCTCGCCCGGCGGGAGGCCGTCGAGCGCACGATGGTGGTGCGCCAGCAGGCCGGGCGCAGCCAGATCGGGGTGCTCGAGGACGGCGTGCTCGTCGAGCACTTCGTCGCCGGCGACGGCCAGAACTCCATGGTCGGCAACGTCTACCTCGGCCGGGTGCAGAACGTGCTCCCGTCGATGGAGGCGGCGTTCGTCGACATCGGCCGCGGGCGCAACGCCGTCCTCTACGCCGGCGAGGTCAACTGGGACGCGTCGGGCCTCGAGGGCAAGCAGCGCAAGATCGAGCAGGCGCTGTCCACCGGCGACCAGGTGCTCGTCCAGGTCACCAAGGACCCGGTCGGCCACAAGGGCGCGCGCCTGACCACCCAGATCAGCCTGCCCGGGCGCTTCCTCGTGTTCGTGCCCGCGGGCGGCGCCACCGGGATCAGCCGCAAGCTGCCCGACACCGAGCGCAAGCGGCTCAAGGAGATCCTCAAGCGGATCGTCCCGGACGAGTCGGGCGTCATCATCCGCACGGCGGCCGAGGGCGTCAGCGAGCCCGACCTCGAGCGCGACGTCCGCCGGCTCACCGCGCAGTGGGAGGTCATCGAGTCCTCGGCCGCCGGCGCGAAGGGCTCGAAGGGCCCGACGCTGGTCTACGAGGAGCCCGACCTCCTCATCCGCGTCGTGCGCGACATGTTCAACGAGGACTTCTCCTCGCTCGTCGTCTCGGGCGAGCGGGCGTGGGAGACCCTCGAGGACTACGTCGCGCACGTCGCCCCCGAGCTCGCCGGGCGCCTGTCCCGCCACACCGGACCCGAGGACGTGTTCGCCGCGTACCGCATCGACGAGCAGCTGATCAAGGCGCTCGACCGCAAGGTCTGGCTGCCCTCCGGCGGCACCCTGGTGATCGACCGGACCGAGGCGATGACCGTCGTCGACGTCAACACCGGCAAGTTCACCGGCTCCGGCGGAAACCTCGAGGAGACGGTCACCCGCAACAACCTCGAGGCCGCCGAGGAGATCGTCCGCCAGCTCCGGCTGCGCGACATCGGCGGCATGATCGTCATCGACTTCATCGACATGGTCCTGGAGTCGAACCGCGACCTCGTTCTGCGCCGCCTCACCGAGTGCCTCGGCCGCGACCGCACCCGTCACCAGGTCTCCGAGGTCACCTCGCTCGGCCTGGTGCAGATGACGCGCAAGCGCGTCGGGCAGGGTCTGCTCGACGAGTTCTCCACGACGTGCGAGCACTGCCGCGGCCGTGGCGTCATCGTCTCGACCGAGCCGGTGATGGGCTCCGATCAGGGGGCGTCGTCCGGCAACGGCGGCGGCCCCAAGGACGCCAAGGACGCCAAGGAGTCGAAGGACCAGCAGAAGGACGCCAAGGAGGGTGGGTCGGGACGGCGGGGGCGCCGCGGCCGCCGGTCCGAGCGCTCCGAGGGCGGCTCGCCGGCGACCGTCGCGGCGGCCAGCGGCCTCGTCCCGTCGGGCGACGAGGACAGCGAGGACGCGGAGTCCGAGGCCCTCGACGCTACCGCGGGCACCGAGGTCCTCGATCCGGGCGCGGAGACCGTCGTCGAGTCCGAGACCGTCGAGTCCGAGACCGTCGAGTCCGGGACCGTCGAGTCCGAGACCGTCGTCGAGGCGGACGAGGCCGAGGTCGAGCTGGAGGCGGGCCTCGCCGCGGCGAGCGGCGCCGAGCAGGACGGCGCCGAGGTCGCGGACGGGACCGAGGACGGATCGGTCGAGACCGTCGAGTCGGTCGAGGAGACCATCCACGAGGCCGTGCAGGCGGAGGTCGCGCTCGAGGCCGACCTCGCGGAGCACGCCCCCGGCAGCAACGGCACCGGGCCGGACGCCGGGGCCGGCGGACCGGCCGACGCGCCGGCCGGAGCACCGGCGGACACCCCGCCGGCGCCCCGCATCACCGGTGCCATCGGGGCCGCCCATGGCAACGGGCAGGGCCGGGACGAGGCGCTCGTGACGCCCGCGGGGCCCGCCCCCGAGGTCGCCGAGGAGCCCGCCGCGTCGCCGGAGCCCGCCGCGGCCCCCACCGGCACCGGGACCGCCCGTCGGGGCCGCCGCCGCGCGGCCTCGCGCCCGGCGGGACCGCCCACCGACTGATCGATCGGACCCACCGTGGCGGGTCCGGCCCCCGGGGTCGGACCCGCACCACGGGGGCGGGTACCCTAGGAGATCGGCGCCCGCCGGGTCGTCACCCCGCGGCGCCAGCGCGCCGGGCTCGCACCGCACGAGCCGCGCGCCGGAGCCGGAAGCCCACGCAGACAGGAGTCCACGCGGAAGATGTACGCGATCGTGAAGACCGGCGGCAAGCAGTACAAGGTCGCGGTCGGCGACGTCATCGACGTGGAGCTCCTCGACGGTGACAGTGTCGACCTCCAGCCCGTCCTGGTCGTCGACGGCAGCACCGTGCTCAGCTCGGCCAAGGACCTCGAGAAGGTCTCCATCACCGGCAGCATCGTCGGTGACACCAAGGGCCCGAAGATCAAGATCCTGAAGTACAAGAACAAGACCGGGTACAAGCGGCGCGTCGGCCACCGCCAGCGCTACAGCCGCCTCGAGGTCACGGACATCTCCAAGTAGGGGGAGCAAGATGGCTCACAAGAAGGGTGCGTCCAGCTCCCGCAACGGTCGCGACTCCAACGCCCAGCGGCTCGGGGTCAAGCGCTTCGGCGGCCAGGTCGTCAAGGCCGGCGAGATCCTCGTCCGCCAGCGCGGCACCAAGTTCCACCCGGGCGTCGGTGTCGGCCGCGGCGGCGACGACACGCTGTTCGCCCTGGTCGCGGGCTCGGTGACCTTCGGGTCGAAGCGCGGCCGCAAGACCGTCGGCGTCCTCCCGGCGGAGGAGACCGTCTCCGCCTGAGGCGGCACGGAGCGCGGCGGAGCTGCCGCGCCGAAGGCCGACGACAGTCAGCAGTACCGTCAGGGGTGGGTCCGGGATCGGGCCCACCCCTTTCGGTCGTCACGACCCCCGACAACAGCACCCCGGGAAGGACCGAGCACGCGATGGCCCGCTTCGTCGACCACGTGACGCTGCACGTCACGGCGGGCAGCGGCGGCCACGGCTGCGCCTCGATCCGCCGCGAGAAGTTCGTGCCGCTCGGCGGCCCGGACGGCGGCAACGGCGGACGCGGCGGCGACGTCGTGCTGGTCGTCGACCCCGGCGTGCACACGCTGCTCGACTTCCACCACCGCCCGCACGCCACGGCCGGCAACGGCCGCCCGGGCATGGGCAGCTTCCGCAACGGCGCCAACGCCGAGGACATCGAGCTCGCGGTCCCCGAGGGGACGGTCGTGCTCGACACCGACGGCGAGGTCCTCGGTGACCTCACCGGCCCCGGCACGCGGTTCGTCGCCGTCCGCGGCGGCCGGGGCGGCCTCGGCAACGCCGCGCTCGCCGGCCCGTCGCGCAAGGCCCCCGGGTTCGCGCTGCTGGGCGAGGAGGGGGAGTCGCGCGACCTGGTGCTCGAGCTGCGCTCGATGGCCGACGTCGGGCTCGTCGGCTACCCGAGCGCCGGCAAGTCCTCGCTGGTCAGCGCGCTCAGCGCCGCCAAGCCGAAGATCGCCGACTACCCCTTCACCACGCTGGCGCCCAACCTCGGCGTCGTCTCGGCCGGCGGGAGCACCTTCACCGTCGCCGACGTCCCGGGGCTCATCCCGGGGGCGAGCAGCGGCAAGGGCCTCGGCCTGGACTTCCTGCGCCACATCGAGCGCTGCTCGGTGCTCGTGCACGTCGTCGACTGCGCGACGTTCGAGGCCGACCGCGACCCGGTCTCCGACATCCGCGCCCTCGAGCACGAGCTCGCCGCCTACACCCCGGCGCTCGGCACCGACCTCGCCGCCCGGCCCCGGATCGTCGCCCTGAACAAGATCGACGTGCCGGACGCCGCCGACCTCGCGGAGATGGTCCGCGAGGACGTGGCCGCCTTCGGCTGGCCGGTCGTCGAGATCTCCACGGCGAGCCACGCCGGGCTCGACAAGCTCGCCTACACGATGGCCGCCGCCGTCGACGACGCCCGCGCCGCCGCGGTGCCCTCGACCGCGCCGCGGGTCGTGCTGCGCCCCACCGCCGTCGACGACACCGGCTTCACCGTCGAGCCCGACCCCGAGGAGGGGTTCGTCGTGACGGGCGAGAAGCCCGAGCGGTGGGTCCGCCAGACCGACTTCGCCAACGACGAGGCGGTCGGCTACCTGGCCGACCGGCTCGCCCGCCTCGGCGTCGAGGAGGCCCTTGCCGAGGCCGGCGCGCGGCCGGGCGACAGGGTGACGATCGGCATCCACACCTTCGACTGGGAGCCCTCGACCCCGGCCGGCGTCGCCGCGATGCGCGGCAACCGCGGCACCGACCCCCGCCTCGAGGGCGCCGAGCGGGTCGACCGCCCGTCGGCCACCGACCGCCGCGCCGCCCGCGACGAGCGCCGCCGGCACCAGAGCGACTTCGAGCTCGGCATCGCGCCGTGGCACGAGGACTACGAGGACGACCCTCGGTGAGCGCGCGCGAGGCCGTGGCCGGCGCCCGCCGGCTCGTCGTCAAGGTCGGCTCGACGTCGCTGACCAGCGTCGACGGCGGCCTGGACGTCGCCCGTCTCGAGGCCCTGGTCGACGCGGTCGCCGCGCGGGCGACCGTCACGCAGGTCGTGCTCGTGTCCTCGGGGGCGATCGCCGCGGGGCTGCGCCCGCTCGGGCTCCCGCGCCGGCCCCGCGACCTCGCGACGCAGCAGGCGGCGGCCGGTGTCGGGCAGCTGCACCTCACCCACGCCTATGCCGAGGCGTTCGCACGCCACGGGCGCACGGTCGGCCAGGTGCTGCTGACCTCGCACGACGTGGTGCGCCGCCAGCCCTATCGCAACGCCCAGCGCACCTTCGAGCGCCTGCTCGGGCTGGGTGTCGTGCCGGTGGTCAACGAGAACGACACCGTGGCCACCGACGAGATCCGCTTCGGCGACAACGACCGGCTCGCCGCGCTCGTCGCCCACGTCATCTCCGCCGACGCCCTGGTCCTGCTCTCCGACGTGGACGGGCTGTACGACGCCGACCCGAGGACCCCGGGCGCGACGCTGGTCCGCGAGGTCACCGGCGGCGCCGACCTCGCCGGCGTCCGCGTCGGCAAGGCGTCCTCGCTCGGCACCGGTGGCATGGCGTCGAAGCTCGCCGCGGCCGACCTCGCCAGCGGCGCCGGGGTGCCCGTGCTCGTCGCCGCCGCCGCCGACGCGCCCGCGGCGCTCGACGGCGCCGGGGTGGGCACGGTGTTCGCGCCGCACGGGCCACGGCTCTCGGCGCGCCGGTTCTGGCTGCGCCACATGGCCGGCACGCGCGGGCGTCTGCACCTCGACGCGGGCGCGGTCCGCGCCGTCGTCGGGCGACGCCGCTCGCTGCTCGCGGCCGGGATCGTCGGCTCCGACGGCGACTTCGAGGCCGGCGACGTCGTCGACCTCGTCGACCCGCGCGGCGAGGTCGTCGCCCGCGGCGTCGTCGCGTTCGATGCCGAGGAGCTGCCCGAGATCTCCGGACGCTCCAGCGACGACCTCCCGGCGGAGCTGCGCCGCGAGGTGGTGCACGCCGACGACCTGGTGCCCGTCGTCACGACGGTCCCGTCCCCCGAATCCGCCGAGGTGAGCTCGCCGTGACCACCGCACCCCCCGTCGCCGCGGATCCCGCCGCGATCGTCACCGACTGCGGCCGCCGCGCCGCCGCCGCGGCCCCGCGCATGGCCGCGGCGAACGACCACGAGGTCGCCGAGGCCCTGCGGGGCATGGCCCGGCTGCTCACCGAGGCCGCGGACACGGTGCTCACCGCCAACCTCGCCGACCTCGAGGCCGCCGAGCAGGCCGGCACCACGGCCGCGCTCGTCGACCGCCTGCGCCTCGACCGGCCGCGCCTCGACGCGATGGCCGCGACGCTGCGCGAGCTCGCCGACGTGCCCTCGCCCGCGATCGACACCGTGCTCGAGGAGCGTCCCGACGGCCTGCGGCTGATCGAGCGGCGGCGGCCGGTCGGGGTGATCGGCGCGAACTTCGAGGCCCGGCCGAACGTGGTCGTCGACGTCGCGTCGCAGCTGGTGAAGTCCCGCAACGCCGGGGTCCTGCGCACCGGGGGCGCCGCGCTCGCCTCGGCCACCGCGCTCATGGAGACCGTCGTGGCCCCGGCCCTGGCCGGCGCGGGCCTCGACCCCGACGCGGTCGTGCTGGTCACCGACCCGCGCCGGGAGTGCGCCGTCGAGCTCGTGCGCCGCCCCGCGCTCATCCCGCTGGTGATCCTGCGCGGTTCCGGCGACACCACCCGCTCGCTCGGCCTCGAGGCCGCCCAGCACGGCGTGCGCACCCTCGCCCACGCCGACGGCGGCGGCGTCCTCTACATCGACCGCGCCGCCCCGCCGGACCTGACGCGCTCGATGGTCACCGCGTCGATCGACCGGCTCGGCGTCTGCAACCGGCTCAATCTCCTCCTCGTCGAGCGCCACCGGTGGGACGAGGTCGTCCCGGGGCTCGTCGAGCTGCTCGAGGGGCACGGGCTGCGCGCCTCGCTGCCCCCGCACGACCACGCGCTCGGGCACGAGTGGGCGCTCGACGACGGCCACGAGGCGACGGTGACGGTCGCGCCCGCCGAGGGGCCCGCCGACGCCGCCGCCATCGCCAACCGGGAGACCTCGGGGCTGGCGGCCGCGATCGCCACCGCCGACGAGGCCGCGGCGCGTGCGTTCCTCGACACCTACGCCGGCACCGGCGCCTTCTGGAACGCGACGACCCGGCTCCTCGACGGCGTGAAGCTGCGCCGCGTGCCGGAGACCGGGATCAACGTCGACCACGTCCCCGGCCCGCGCGGCCCGGTGGTGTTCACCGACCTGTGCCTGCGCCAGTACGTGGTCGTGCCCGCGTCGACGGCGATCGGGCACCCGGAGTAGTCCCGGGGTCGGCTGTGGGCTCCACAGTCCGTGGCGCACGCCCATCCCCCGATCGGTTGCCCACGAGGAGGACGCGGGGCACGGCGGGGGATGCGGCCGTCGGGCCCGGGCGACCCGTGGTCCCGCGGACACGGGTCGGGGGCTCAGAGCAGGTCGCGGGTGGCGCGCCCGTTCTCGAGGGCCTCCGCGGACAGGGCGCGGGCCCGTGCGGTCGGCTCCTTCGCGCTGATCCGCTCGTGCACCGCGGCCGTGCCGTACTCGCGGCGGTGGTCGAGATCGCGGGCGACGCGCAGGAGCTCGCGCAGGTTCTCGGTGACCACGGCGACGTCCTCGGCGTCCTCGTCGGTGCTGTGGGCGGCGTCCTTGGAGACGGCGGACCACACGATGGCGGCCAGGTGGCGCGGCGCGTCGAGGATCCCGTCCTGCCAGGCCAGGGTGGAGGCGATCTCCTCGGCGAGCGAGCACACCGTGGCCCGCGGGTCGTCGGCCGGGATCTCGGCCCAGGGGTCGGTGTCGCGGTGGTCCTCGCGGTACTCCTTCTCCCGGTCCGGGCCGATGATCCCGGCGATGATCCCGCCCACGACGAAGCCGCCGACGACGCCCGCGACGAACCAGAGGACGTAGCTCAGCAGGGACGTCCCGAGCAGCAGCGGGAGCCCGATGCCGCCGAGGATCGTCATCGTCCAGAACAGGGAGTCCTCGGGCCCGTTGTTCTGGTACCGGAGGTCGCTGCGGACGACCGTCTCCTGCAGGTCCTTGCGGTCCTTCACGAGCTCGGGCGCGAACACCCGGACCCGCCGGGCGTGACGACGAGCTGGGGCAGCGGTGTGCGTCGGTCCTTCTCGCGGCTCATGGACGTCCCCCCTGTGGTTGCTCACCCTCAGTGAAACCCACCAGGGCTGCCGGCGGTAGCGCCGGTGCGGACGGCCGCCGACCGGTTGCGCAGGGTGAGCGTCAGCGACCCAGGACCACGCCCCGGTCGCGGACCTGGTCCCACACCTCGTAGGGCAGGTCCGCCCAGGCGAAGACGTCGTCGACGGCGGCGAACCGGCCGGCCGCCGCCCGGCACCCGACGATGCGCTCGGCGTGGACAGGGGCGATGCCGAGGGTCCGGGCGATCACGGGGCCCGGCGCGGTGTTGAGGTCGACGAGGCCGCCGTCGTCGTAGGTGCGCGCCAGGTCCGGGCGCCCGATGCGCAGCTCGCGCGCGAGCAGCGGGTCCTCCGCGGCCAGGCGCCGGGCCTCGGCGCGGCGGTCGCGGGCGGCCAGCACCGCGGCGATGGCGGGGTCCGGCGGCGGCCGGTCCCACCCGGTGGGCCGGGCCGGGCGCGGGAAGACCCGCGGGCGGATGAGGATCAGCAGCACGAGGCCCCCGATGAGGCCGGTGACCAGCCCGAGGGACGAGAGGGCCGACGCGAGGCCGTGGTACTGCCCGTCCGGCGTGCGGTCGGCGGCCTGGTTCAGCGCGAACGACCCGACGACGAGGACCACCGAGGCGACGGTGAGCGCGACGTAGGGCGCCCGGCGGGTCCGCACGGCCGCGTGCGCGAGCGGCACGGGCAGCAGGAGACCCATGCTGAGCACGTGCACGAAGAACCACCAGCCGCCGCGGGTGAACCAGTTCCCGGAGTGCGGCGGCGCCGGGGTTGTCACCCCGGCACCTGGTCGCGCAGGACGCGCTTGAGCAGCTTGCCCGACTGGTTGCGGGGCAGCTCGTCGATGAAGTGGACGTGCTTCGGCGTCTTGTAGCCCGCGAGCCGGCCGCGGACGTGGGTGATCAGCTCGTCCGCGGAGACCTCGCTCCTCGGGACGACGAACGCCGTGACGGCCTCGATCCACCGGTCGTCCGGCGTGCCGATCACCGCCACCTCGGCGACGGCCTCGTGGGTGTAGAGCGCGTCCTCCACCTCGCGGGACGCGACCAGCACCCCGCCGGTGTTGATCACGTCCTTGATCCGGTCGACCACGGTGATGTAGCCCTGCTCGTCGATCCGCACCAGGTCGCCGGAGTGGAACCACCCGTCGCGGAAGGCCTCGGCGGTCTCCTCGGGCTTGTCCCAGTAGCCCTCGCAGAGCTGCGGCGACCGGTACACCACCTCGCCGGTGCCGCCCGGCTCGACGTCGTGCCCGTCGTCGTCGACCACCCGCAGCTCGACGAACAGCACCGGGCGCCCGCACGACTCGGGGCGCTCGTCGTGCTCCTCGGGCTGCAGGACCGTGGCCAGCGGGCCGATCTCGGACTGCCCGAAGCAGTTGTAGACCCCGAGGGCGGGCAGCGCCTCGCGCAGCCTGTTCAGGATCGGCACCGGCATGATCGAGGCGCCGTAGAACGCCTTGCGCAGGCTGGCGAGGTCGCGCGTGCCGAAGTCGGCGTGGTTGACCAGCGGCACCCACACGGTCGGCGCCAGGAAGATCGCGCCGATGCCGTCCGCCTCGATCCGGCGCAGGATCTCGGGGATGTCCGGTGCCTCCATGAGGTGGTTGGTCGCGCCGACCATCAGGTAGGGCATGAGGAAGAGCTGCATGCCCGCCGAGTGGTAGAGCGGCATCGGGTGCAGCGGGCGGTCGTCCTGCGACATCGCCAGGGAGTGCACGCCCGAGACGTACTCGTGCACCAGCCCGCGGTGGGTCATCATCGCGCCCTTGGGCCGCGACGTGGTGCCCGACGTGTAGAGCAGCTGGACGAGGTCGGTGTCGGCGACCGTCGTCGTCAGCTCCGGGATGTCCCCGGTGCGGGCCCGGTCGAGCAGCGAGCCGGGGGCGTCGCGCAGCGGCACCACCTGTTTGGGCTGCTCGGGCAGGGCGTCCACCGGGCCGGCCAGCGCCGGGTCGATGAGCAGCAGGCGGCTGCCGGACTGCTCGACCAGGTAGCCGAGCTCCTCGCCGGTCAGCGCGTAGTTGATCGGCACGTGCACCGCGCCGAGCCGCGAGCAGCCCAGGAACGCGAGCAGGTAGGCGTCGGAGTTCTTGCCGTAGGTGGCGACGCGGTCGCCCGCGCCGACGCCGAGCTCCGCGAGGAACCCGGCCGGGGTGACGGCGTCGTCGAGCTCCCGGTAGGTCCAGGTGCGGTCCGAGAAGTGCAGCGCGACGCGGTGCGGGGCGCGGCGGGCGCTGCGGGCGAGCACGCCGTCGACGGTGCTCGAGCGGGTGTCCACGGGTGCTGGTCTCCTCGGGGTGGACCGGGTGCGTCAGGCGTGGGCGTCGCCGACGGCGACCTCGCCGCCGGCGCTCACGTCGGCGTACACCCCAGCACAGGCCCACTTGCCCGCGACCTCGGGCTTCTCGATCATGATCCGGTTGTTCTTCGCCACCGTGCGCAGGGTGTCGCGGTCGTCGGGCAGGTCGCCCTGGGCCATCGTGGTCATGACGCAGCGCATGGTCTGGAAGGTGTAGGACACCCGCACGTCGTCGCCCAGCGTCATCTCCCGGCCCGGCCAGTCGTTCTCGACGAACCCGGGCTCGGTGTCGGCGAGGACGATGTTGGGGCGGTAGCGGCGGACGTCGAAGTCGCTCTCGGGGGCGAGCTCGGCGAGCCGGGCGAGCGTCGACTCGGTGACGACGTGCAGGGCGGCGAGGTCGTAGAACCGCCCGGGCGGGGCGAACGCGGCGACGTCGAAGCTGCTGATGGCCTCGCCGGTGTCCTCCTGGCGCGACGTCGTGGCGTCGATGATGTGCTCGGGGGCCAGGCTCTCCCGGTCCAGGCCGTCGAGGTCGGCCCACAGCTCCTCGAACTTGGCCGCGTCCGGCGCGGTGGTCACCAGCCGGACCTCGCGGCCCAGGACGTCGGAGAGGGCCTGGTCGATGTCCGGGTCGTCGCTGCGCCGGGTCGACCCGTCCGGGAAGGTGATCACGACGGGCGGGGCGGCCTCGCCGACCACCGGCTCGCCCGCGAACGCCGCCGAGAACTCCAGCAGCTTCGCCCACCGCTTCGGCACCTTGGCGCTCGCGATGATGCCGGACTCGACGTCGAGGACGGCGTAGGCGCGGTCGCCCGCGACCCCCCGCTCATCGACCACGGCACGGCTGAGGGACTCTCCGAGCATCGACTTGACGGGGTAGCGGAACAGCGCGGCGATCGTCACCCGCAGGGCATACCACCCCGGACACGGCGACGGGAACCGGCCGTCCGGTCGGGTCGCGGGCTCTCAGGGGTCGCGCTCTGCGCGCCGGGCCGCCATCACCGCGAGCGCGCCGGGTACCGCGATGAGCGTGACCACCACGATGGCCGTCGCCCACGGCGTCGGGAGCACGACGACGAGCAGCACGAGCACGACCCCGACCTGGATCGCCAGGTTGAGCGTCCGGTCCGGGAGGTGCTCGCGCCAGGCGGCGGACCGGCGCAGGCTCATGCTCAGCGCCGGGTCGTCGTCGGCCAGGCGGTGCTCGAGGTCCTGGAGGGCGCGTTTCTCGTGATCGGAGAGCGGGCGCGGTTCGTCGGACGGCTCGGGCAGGCGAGGCGTCGTCATGCTCGGGTCCTCTCGTCGGCGGGAGGGCGCAGCGAGGCCGGGAAAGGGGCGATCCCGACGATTCGCCCTCGAGTCTCGGCGGCGGGGCTGATGGGGGCCTGAGAGCAGGGCGAGAAGCCGACGAGGACCGGATCAGTTCGTGGTGGCCAGCACCAGCGGGAGCACCGCCGGCGCGCCCGCGCGGCGCAGCAGGGCGGCCGCGACCGTGAGCGTCCAGCCGGAGTCGGCGACGTCGTCGACGAGCAGGACCGGCCCGGCGCTCGGGTCCGTGCCCGCCGGCACCGCGAGCCGCGACCACACCTCGGCGAGGCGCTGCGCGGAGTTCGGCTGCTCGGGCTCCGCTCCGTTGTCGGGGTCCTCCGGGTCCTCGTAGATCGGGGGAGCCGTGTCGGCCAGCGCGCCGAGCAGCGGCAGGCGCCCGATGCGCGCGATGCGCTGGGCGAAGCTCTCGACGAGCACCGGGCGCCGTCGCGAGGGCAGCCACACGACGCTCGCCGGGCGCTGCGCCCAGTCCCAGCCCTTGAGCACCTCGACGACGGCGTCGACCGCGGCGTCGGGCACGAGGTCGTCGGCGCGCAGCAGCGGGCGCAGGCGCGGGCCCCAGCCGACGTCGGTGAGCCGGCCCAGCGCGCGGCCCTCCTCGGCGGCGTCGCCGGGCGCGATCTTGCCCTTGAGCGGCACGTCGAGCGCGTCCATGCCGCTGGGCCACTGCTTGCGGGGCGCCAGCGGCACGCCGGGGCGGTCGAGCGTCGTCTGCGCCTGCACGCGGACGTCCTCGCCGATCGTGGGGTCGGCGTGGCGGCCGGTGCAGTTGTCGCAGCGTCCGCACGGGGCGGCGCCCGGGTCGTCGAGCTGGCGGCGCAGGAACTCCATGCGACAGCCGTCGGTGGCGATGTAGTCGAGCATCGCCTGCTGCTCGGCGCGGCGGGCCTTCGCGAGCCCGGTGTAGCGGGCGCCGTCGTACTCCCACGGCCTCCCGGTGGCCTCCCAGCCGCCCTTGACCCGCCGCACGGCGCCGTCGGTGTCGAGGACCTTGAGCATCATCTCGAGGCGCCCGCGGCTGAGCTCCACGCGGGGCTCGAGCGCCGCGGTGGACAGCGGGCGCCCGGCGTCGCCGAGCACCGACAGCGCGACGCGGACCTGCGGCTCGGCGGGGAAGGCCAGCGAGGCGAAGTAGGCCCAGATGTCGCGGTCCTCGGGACCGGGGAGCAGCAGCACCTCGGCGCGCTCGACACCACGGCCGGCGCGGCCGATCTGCTGGTAGTACGCCACCGGCGACTGCGGGGCGCCGAGGTGCACCACGAACCCGAGGTCGGGCTTGTCGAACCCCATGCCCAGCGCGCTCGTCGCCACCAGCGCCTTGACGCGGTTGGCCAGCAGGTCGTCCTCGGCGCGCTCGCGCTCGGCCGGGTCGGTCTTGCCGGTGTAGGCGGCGACGGCGTGGCCCCGCTCGCGCAGGAAGGCCGCGAGCTCGTCGGCGGCGCTCACGGTCAGCGTGTAGACGATGCCCGAGCCCGGCAGGTCGTCGAGGTGCTGGGCGAGCCAGGCGAAGCGGTCGGCCCCCTTGTCCAGCGGCAGCACCCCGAGGCGCAGCGACTCGCGGTCGAGCTCGCCGCGCAGCACCAGTGCGTGGTCGTGGCTGCTGGACACCCCGAGCTGGTCCGCCACGTCGGTGGTCACCCGGTCGTTGGCCGTCGCCGTGGTGGCGAGCACGGGCACGCCGTCGGGCAGCTCGGCGATGAGGGTGCGCAGCCGCCGGTAGTCGGGCCGGAAGTCGTGCCCCCAGTCGGAGATGCAGTGCGCCTCGTCGACGACGAGCATGCCGGCGGTGCGGCTGAGCTCGGGGAGCACCTGGTCGCGGAACTCGGGGTTGTTGAGCCGCTCCGGGCTGACGAGCAGCACGTCGACCGCGCCGGCCTGGACCTCGGCGTAGACGTCCCTCCAGTCGTCGGTGTTGGCGGAGTTGACCGTCACCGCGTGGATGCCCGCCCGGGCGGCCGCGTCGATCTGGTTGCGCATGAGGGCGAGCAGGGGGCTGACGATGACCGTCGGGCCGCCGCCCCGCTGCCGGACCAGGGCCGTGGCGACGAAGTAGACCGCGCTCTTGCCCCACCCCGTGCGCTGGACGACGAGCGCGCGCCGCCCCTCGGCCACGAGCGCGTGGATCGCGGCCCACTGGTCCTCGCGTAGTGCGGCGTCGGGGCCGGCGAGGCGCTGCAGGGTGGCCTCGGCGTCCGCGCGGAGGTCGGTGGTCGCCGTCATGGCTCCACGAAAGCACAGGGGTCCGACGGCGTGGGGCCGGACGTCCACCCCTGCGGACCTCCCGGGGGTGGTGGCGCGTCGCGGGCCGGTGTCAGGGTCCTCGCGGTGAGCGAAGGCGCGTTCCTGCGTTCCTCGCTCCGGGACCCGGGGAGCTGGCCGTCCGGCGCGGACGTCCCCTCGGCGGGGACGATCGCAACGGCCGGTCGGTCCGCACGTGTCATGGAACGCCCGAGTATCTCGACGAGCGGCTCAGGGACGCGTGACGGGGTGGTGGGCAACCACGGGGATGGCCTCGGTCGGCCGCTCGGTGATGTCCGCGTCTGCCGGGCCGTCGTCGGCGACCTCGGAGGCGACGCCGAGCACGCCGGTGTAGCGGACATCGAGGCCACGCTCGCGACGCCGGAGGGCCAGCGCGCTCGTGGCGGCACCGAGGAGCAGCAGCGCGCCGAGGTTCTCGCCCAGCTCCTCGACGTGATAGGCCACCACCTCCAGGACCCGCCCGCCGCCCCCGCTCGCGAGGATTGCGCCCTGGACACCTTCGAGCCCGAGGGCGAAGAAGAACAGCACGCCGAGCCCTGTCACGAGCAGGCGCCGAGGTCGGCCGTGCAACGTCAGGGCGAGCAGACCAACGGCAATCGCGATCACGAGTGCGACACCGGCGCCGGGCACCACCCAGAAGAAGGAGAAGTCACCTGCCGGGTCCCCCGAGGCCGCGGCTCCCTCGGGGCGGACCAGGTCGCCGACCCGCTCGTGGATCGAGGTCATGTCGTCCAACGACATGCCTGCCAAGATCGTGGCGGTGACCAGCCATCCGACGGAGCCGCCGGCACCCGCCACCCTTCCGGCGATGCCGGCCGCCAGGTGCGCGGCGGCCGCCGTCACCAAGAGGCCGATGCTCCACCAGGTCGGCAAGTTTCCTTCACTGTTGACGTCGAGATAGCCGACCCACTGGGCCAGCTTCGGGCCGGGAGTGGGAATCGCCAGGTTCACGGCCAGGCTCAGCGCGCTCAGGACCAGCGTGATGGCGATCACGATGGACCAGACCGTCCGACGACTCGGCGTCGCAGCGAGGTCCCGCGGGCGTTCGTCATTGAGGTCGGACGTCGCGCGGAGCTCTCGTCCGCGCCGGGTCGCGTGGAGCGCGACCACGACGACCATGAGGAGCAGGGCTGCCCCGATCGCCTGCAGCCCCTCGGCGACCGCTCCGAGAAATCGTGCGTCGTCGCCGAGTCTCCGGCCCACGAGCTCGCTGCCGAGAGCGCCGGCGGCGAACGTCACCACGGCGATGATCATCGATCGACCATCTCGTAGGCGCCGGGCGAGGAGCGCGAACGGCACCGCGAGCAGGACACCGACCACGACGGCCGTCAGGAGCCAGTCCGTGGTCAGAGGGTTGGTCCCCACCACCTGACGGGCGAGTCCGTCGAGGCGGGTGTGCAGGCGGGTCGTGGTGCACAGCGATGCCGCGGCCGCTCCCGTCGCGGCCCCGACCCACAGCCGGGTGGCCGACCGGCCACGCTCTCCGGCGACCAGCCCGTTCGCGAGGCAACCGAGGGAGGTCAGGAGCAGGGTCGTTGCCGCGAACCATGTCGGGAGGTTGTAGGGCTCGAGCACGTCGACGTAGGCCCAGAGCCCCGGAGGTGTCGGGCGGACGAGGGCGATGACGACCGACAGGGCAGTCAGAGCCACGGCCACCGTGACGAGGACCACCAGGAGCAACCGTGGTGCGGTTCCGGACGGCTTCACGTTCACCTCACGTTCAACGAGGTGAACGCGGAGAGGTTGCTCGGCACGCAGCCCGCGGTCGATCGATGAGCGATCAGCGTGCCGCAGGCGTCGACCACATCGCCGGGACAACACGGGGCGGGCGAGGCAGGATGCGGCGCGTGAGCACCGAGCCGGTCGGCCAGAAGACGTTGTTCGACTCCGTCGACGACGTCATGACCCGGCTCACCGACGTCGGCTACCTGCCCTCCACCGCGGTCGCGACGACCGTCTTCCTCGCCGACCGGCTCGGCAAGCCGCTGCTGGTCGAGGGCCCGGCGGGCGTGGGGAAGACGGAGCTGGCGCGCGCGGTCGCCGACGCGACGGGCTCGGGGCTGGTGCGCCTGCAGTGCTACGAGGGCATCGACGAGGCCCGCGCGCTCTACGAGTGGAACCACGCCAAGCAGCTGCTGCGCATCACCGCGAGCCAGGGCGAGTCGTGGGACGCGACGCGCGACGACGTGTTCTCCGAGGAGTTCCTGCTGCCGCGCCCGCTGCTCACCGCGATCCGGCGCACCGACCCGACCGTGCTGCTGGTCGACGAGACCGACAAGGCCGACGTCGAGGTCGAGGGCCTGCTGCTCGAGGTGCTCGGCGACTTCCAGGTCACCGTCCCCGAGTGGGGCACGATCACGGCGAACCAGCGCCCGTTCACCCTGCTCACCTCGAACGCCACCCGCGAGCTGTCCGAGGCGCTCAAGCGCCGGTGCCTGTTCCTGCACCTCGACTTCCCCGACCCCGAGCTCGAGCGCCGCATCGTGCTGACCCGCGTGCCGCAGCTGCCCGAGGCCCTCGCCGAGGAGCTCGTGCGCATCGTCGGCGTCCTGCGCGGCATCCAGCTCCGCAAGGCGCCCTCGGTGTCGGAGACGATCGACTGGGGCCGCACGCTGCTCGCGCTGGGCCTGGACACCCTCGACGACGACACCGTGCGCTCCACCCTCGGCGTCGTCCTCAAGCACCAGGCCGACGCCCAGCGCGCCATGGCCGAGCTGCGGCTGAACTGATCATGAGCCCGGACGCGAAGCTTTCAGGGGAGCACGCCGATAGGGGAGCTGGACCATGAGTCCGGTCGTCACCGGCGGTCTGCCCGCCCACCTCGTCGACTTCGTCGGCGCGCTGCGGCGGGCCGGGATCGCGGTGGGGCCGGGGGAGTCGGTGGACGCCGCCGCGGTGGTCGCCGAGCTCGACCTCCTGCAGCGCGAGCAGCTGCGCGAGGGCCTCGCCGCGGCCATGCTGCGCCGCTCGGGGCAGCGGGCGGTGTTCGACGCGCTGTTCGACCTGTGGTTCCCGCTCGGGCAGGGTGCCGCGCTCGGCGAGGTCGCGCTGCCCTACGCCGAGGACGGGTCGGTGGACGTCGAGGCGCTGCGCGACCTGCTGGCCGGCCTGCTGCGCGACGGCGACACCGCCGCCATGGCCGAGCTCGCCCGCGCGATCGTCGACGGGCTCGGTGCCGTCGGACGCGGCCAGGGGCAGGGCGGGCAGGGTCAGGGCGGGCCGGGCCAGGGCCAGGGCGGCGGGGGCGGCGACCGCGGAGAGGGCGGCGGCGGGCGCCCGTCGACGTGGTCGGCATACCAGGCGCTCAATGCGGTGCGCCCCGAGACGCTGCTGGCGCGGGTGCTCGCCGATCTGCGCCGGGGGCGGGAGACGCAGCGCAGCGGAGCTCGACCCGGGGACACCGACGCGGACGGGGACAGCCCGTTCGCCGAGGAGGTCTTGCGACGCCAGGTCCGCGAGCGGATCTCGTCGTTCCGGCGCATGGTCACCGACGAGGCCCGCCGGCGCGGCGCGGAGATTCGGGGGCGGGAGGCGGCCGCGCGCACCGGCGTGCCGAAGCAGGGCGACCGGGTCGACTTCCTCACCGCCAACTCCGAGCAGCTCGCCGACCTGCGCCGCCGCGTCGCCCCGCTCGCGCGCCCCCTCGCCTCCCGGCTCGCCGCCCGCCGCCGTCGCGCCCGCCGCGGCCCCATCGACCTGCGCCGCACGCTGCGCCGGTCGATGTCCACCGGCGGCGTGCCGATGCGCCCGGCGTTCCGCCGCCCCCGGCCCGGGCGCCCCGAGCTGGTGCTGTTCTGCGACGTGTCGGGGTCGGTGGCCGGGTTCAGCCACTTCACGATGATGCTGGTCCAGGCCCTGCGCGAGCAGTTCTCCCGCATCCGGATCTTCTGTTTCGTCGACGGGTGCGTCGAGGTCACCGACCTGTTCGGCCCCAACGCCGACCTCGGCGGCGTCATGGCCGAGATCACCGCCCGCCCCGGGCTCATCGCCTTCGACGGGCACAGCGACTACGGCTCGGCGCTCGGGCGCTTCCGCGAGGGCTGGCCCGACGTGGTCGGCCCGCGCACCTCCCTGCTCGTCCTCGGCGACGCCCGCACCAACTACCGCGACCCGAACCTCGGCGTCCTCGGCACCCTCGCCGAGCAGGCCCGCCACGTGCACTGGCTCAACCCGGAGCCCCAGGCCCAGTGGGGCACCGGCGACTCGGCGGCCCGCAGCTACGGGCAGGTCGTCCCCATGCACGAGTGCCGCACCGCCGCGCAGCTCGCCGGTGTGGTGTCGGGACTGCTGCCGGTGTGAGCCGCGCGCGACGATCTAGGCTGAACGGATGAGCGGCCGCCGGATCGGGGTCATGGGCGGCACCTTCGACCCCATTCACCACGGGCACCTCGTGGCCGCCAGCGAGGCGCAGATCCGGTTCGCGCTCGACGAGGTCGTGTTCGCCCCCACCGGGCAGCCCTACCGCAAGGACAGCGAGTCGGTCAGCCCCGCCGAGGACCGCTACCTCATGACCGTCATCGCGACCGCGTCGAACCCGCGGTTCACCGTGAGCCGCGTCGACGTCGACCGCGAGGGCGCGACGTACACGGTGGACACCCTCGCCGACCTCGCGAAGATCTTCCCCGACGACGAGCTCTTCTTCATCACCGGCGCCGACGCCCTCGAGCAGATCCTGTCGTGGCACCGCGCCGACGAGATGTTCCGGCTCGCCCACTTCGTCGGCGTCACCCGGCCCGGCTTCGAGCTCGACGGCGACCACCTCCCGCGCGGCGCGGTCAGCCTCCTCGAGGTGCCGGCCATGGCGATCTCGTCGACCGCCTGCCGGGAACGCGTCGCCGCGGGGGAGCCGGTCTGGTACCTCGTGCCCGACGGCGTCGTGCAGTACATCGCCAAGCGCGGGCTCTACCAGCCGCGGGGACACGGATGGGTGCTCGGGCCGACGGAGCACGTGGCCTCCGAGTAGCCGTCGGCGTCCTCCGTCCGGACGCACCGCGACACGGACGAGTGACATGACGGCGCGGTGACTAACACGCTGCGTCGACCCACCGAGATCCGTCCCGAACGCCGTGCCCGTCCGTGGGTGCGGCACCCATCGGGGGAGTGATCTCGGTGCCGATGCCGCCGCCCGTCGCCGTCGAGCCAGCGCGGCGACCAGCACCGCGACGCACCTCGCGGGGAGCACTCGTCGCCGTCGTCGTGCTCGCGGTGCTGGTCGCCGCGCTCGGGGGCGTCGTCGTCGCCCGGGAGCTGGCCGCGCCGACCGACGTCACGCTCGAGCCGGTGGCCACCGCGGGCGCCAACCCCTTCATGGCGAGCGTCGGCACTGACGTCCCCGACGTCCGCCCGGTCGCCCACACCGGCGGCAGCTGGTCGGGCACCACGCCGGGCCTCTACGGCGGGTCGGGGAGCACCGCGGTGTGCGACCGGGCGCGCCTGAGCCGCTTCCTCGGCGAGCACCCCGACCGCGCCGCCGGCTGGGCCGCGGTCCTCGGTCTGCGCGACGGTTCCGCCTCGACGGTGTCGAGCTACGTCGACGGCCTCACCTCGGTGGTCCTGCGCTCGGACACCTACGTCACCAACCACGGCTGGGCCGGCGGCCACGTCACGTCCTGGCCCGCGGTCCTGCAGGCCGGCACCGCGGTGCTCGTCGACCAGCACGGCAACCTCGTCACCCGCTGCGCCTGCGGCAACCCGCTCACCGCGGCGCAGTCGTTGCGCACCGTCGCCTACGTCGGCCCGCGCTGGTCCTCGTTCACGTCCACCTCGATCACCGTGATCACGCACCGGACCACGCAGGTCACCACCGACCTCACGATCATCGACGTGCACACCGGCCGCGGGCACGACCGCCCGCACGGCTCGGACGGCGAGGAGGACACCGAGAACGCGTCGGTGCGGGCGGTCGTGCCGGAGAGCCCGGACCCGGCGGCGGGCCCGACGTCGGAGGGCCCGCCGGCGGCGGTCGGCTCGACGGGTCCGACGACGTCCGGCACGACCACGGGCACGACGACCACGGGCACGACGACCACGGGCACGACGACCACGACGCCTCCGTCGAGCACGACGACGACGTCGGCGAGTGCGCCGTCCGGGGACTACACCGCACGGGGTGCCGGTTCGCGACCTGGACCCTGACGTTGTCGGGCGCCGGGACCTACACCTCGGCGGCCGGCGACGCCGGGTCGTGGGCGATGGAGGGCGGCGACCTGGTCGTCACGCCCACCGGCGGCTCGCCCGTCACGTTCACCGGGTCCCCGAGCGCGTGGACCTCGCCGTCCGGCAGCTGCTCGCTCACCTCGGTCGCGTCGTGAGCCGGCACCGCGTGGAGGACGCCGGCGAGCTCGAGGCGCCCGTCGTCGAGGACGTCGCGGTCGACGACGCGCCGACCGGTCCGATCCGGGTGCCCTCGCCGCGGGTCGCCCTGGTCACCCTCCGGGACCGTGCGCCCGCCTGGTCCGACGCCCCGGGGGAGTTCGCGCGCACCGACGGCATCCCGATCGCCCGGATCGAGCCCCCGCGCGTGCTCCCGTGGGGGCCGCGGACGGCTGGGGGCCGTGGCCCGCCGACCCCGAGGTGGCCCGCCCGCGCTCGGTGCCGCTGCCGGTCGTGCCGCCCCCGGCGCCGGCGCGGCGGAGCACGAGTGCGCTGCTGATGTCGACGATCGTGCTGCTCGTGGCCATGCTCGCCGTCCTCGGCGTGGCGCTCGTGCGCCCCGACCTGCTCGGGCTGTCGGCCACCTCGCCGTTCGCCACCGTGAGCGAGCCGGGGCCCCGCTAGGGCGTCAGGAGCCGGGGCGGTGCACGGCCGTCGGCGCGATCCGCAGGATCAGCCGCGTCTGGTCGGGGCGGTGCCAGGGGTAGGGCCGGCCGAGGTAGCGGCGGGCGAGCGACTCGATGTGCTCGGCGGCGCCGTGCGGTGTCACCTCGACGACGCGGCCGCGCACCGCCACGTAACGGCCCGGCCGGCCGGTGTCGGCGATCGCGACGGACACGCGCGGGTCCCGGCGGACGTTCTCGACGTCCTGCAGGCCCTCGACGGCGTTGAGGACGACGTGGGTGCCGTCGGTGTCCACCCAGCTCTCGGTGGTCTCCGGCGACCCGTCGTGCCGCACGGTCGCGACGAAGCACGTGGTCGGGCTGCGGAGCAGGGAGACGACGTCCTCCGGGAGGCGTACGTCCGGCCGTGGCTCGACGCTCATCGCGCGATCGTGGTCCTCCGTGGTGGGCTCGCGGGCGCCCACCACGGTAGGACCGGCGCCGACGAGCCGTGCGAGGGGTCCCTCAGCTGCCGAACGCGAGCACCGACGCGGTGAACGCGTGCAGGTGGTTGCGGGCCGCGACCGGGCCGATCTCGCCGGCGGCGAAGAACCCGGCGACGCCCTCGGGGCCGAGCCCGCGCCGCACCGCGACCACGTCGTGGTCGGCGTCGGGGAACATGGCCCGCCCGCGCCCGTTGCACGAGAACAGCAGCGCGCCCGCGGTGTCGCCGTCGCCGCGGTGCCGCGTCATGAGCCAGTCGAGGTCGGCGTCCGCGCTCGCCGCGTCGCGGACCTGGAAGCGCACGGTGCGCCCGACCTCCACGACGTCACCGACCGTCACGGTGCCCTGCTCGGGGTCGGCGCCGACGACGCCGCGGATGAGGAAGTCGCCCTGACGGTGGTCGTCGGCGTACTCGTCCATCACGACGCCGAGGTGCAGACCCTGCGCCACCATCTGCTGCTCGGCCTCGTCGAGCTCGCCCACGATCTGCTCGAGCTTGCGGTAGGCGGGCTGCCCGGCGAGGCCCTGCAGGTGCGGGCCCTCGGCGGCCGTGACGGTCATCGCCGGCCCGACCGGCCGGCACCCCTGGCTGACCAGCGTGCGGACCCGGACGTCGCCGCCGATGGTGACGCCGACGACGCCGCGCTCGTGCACGGCGCCGTCGAGGAACAGCCGGGTCGCGCCGGCCCCGCCCGGACCCGACGCGAGCCCGCCCACCAGCGGCAGGCCCCGCAGCGCCTCGGCGGACTGCTCGACGAAGCCCTGGATCGGGAACGTGTAGGGGTCGGCGAGCACCAGCGCGACCTCGTCGGCGTCGGTGCGCTGCGGCATCCCGCCGACGACGATGCCGGTCTCGGTGCGGCTCGCGTCGAGGCGGAACGGGGTCAGCGTGGCGTCGGGCAGCGCGCCCGCCCACGCCGCGACCGCGGGCTGCGCCTCGACACCGCGACCGTCGCCGATCACCCCGCCGGCGCTGCAGCCGACGGCGACCCGCGCGCCCGCCACCTCCATCGCCCGCTCGCCGGCCCGCGCGACCACGTCCGGGTCGGGGTGGCAGACGAAGACCGCGAGCAGGTCGGGACGCCGGCCCCCGAGCGGGGCCGTGGCCTGGGCGACGGCGTTCTCGGCGGCGGCCACCAGGTCGGCACCCTGGGCCAGCCCGTCCCCGTAGTGCGACATCGGACCAGTATGCGCCGCGGCCCCGACGGCGTGGGCGGTCGCGACGGAGAGACCACGGGGTGGAGTCGAGTACCATCGCCAGCGCCGTTGTCGTCGACCCCTGAAGGGTTTCGTGGCCGTCACCGATCGCGCGCGCCGTCTCGCCGAGACCGCCGCACTCGCCGCCGCCGACAAGCTCGCGCAGGACGTCGTCGCCATCGACGTGTCCGAGCGGCTCCCGCTCACCGACGCGTTCGTCATCGCCTCGGCGCCCAACGAGCGCCAGGTGCAGGCCGTCGTCGACAGCGTCGAGGAGAAGCTCCGCGACCTCGACGCGAAGGCGGTGCGCCGCGAGGGCACCCAGGAGGCCCGCTGGGTACTCCTGGACTTCGCCGACATCGTCGTCCACGTCTTCCACACCGAGGAGCGGGAGTTCTACGGCCTGGAGCGGCTGTGGAAGGACTGCCCGGCCGTGCCGCTGCCCGCCGAGGTCCACGGGCCGCCCGCCGATCAGACCACCGCGGGCGAGTGAGCCTGCACCGGCTGGTCCTCGCCCGGCACGGGCGGACGTTGTGGAACGCCGAGAGCCGGATGCAGGGACGGCTCGACCCCGATCTCGACGAGGTCGGCCGCGCCCAGGCGCTCGCGGCCGCGCCGCTGCTCGCGGCGTACGCGCCGGCGCTGCTCGTCGCGTCCGACCAGGTCCGCGCCTGGCGCACGGCCGAGGCCGTCGCCAAGGAGGCCGAGCTGGTGCCGCGCCCCGAGCCGCGGCTGCGCGAGACGTCGCTGGGCGACTGGGAGGGCCTGACCGGCGCCGAGGTCGAGGCCGGCTGGCCCGGCGGGCTCTCGTCCTGGGGCAGCGATCCCGCGTGGGCGCCGCCGGGCGGGGAGTCCCGGGTCGCGGTGGCCGAACGCGCCCTTCCGGTGCTCGCGGAGCTGGACGAGGAGCTGGCCGGCAGTGACGAGCGGCAGACCGCGATGGTCGTGGCCCACGGCGGCACGATCAGCGCGCTGACGGCGTCCACGCTGGGCTGGCCGGTCTCGGCGTGGCACTCGCTCCAGCCGCTGCACAACTGCGCGTGGGCGATCCTCGAGCGTCGCTTCGATCGCTGGCGCCTGCGCGCCTGGGGGCTCGCGGCGTGACGTCCGGGGGAGACGGAGCTCGGCCGAGCTCGGCCCTCGACACCGCTCCCGTCCTCGTCGTCCTCGCCGATTCCCTGTCCTTCCACGGTCCCGACCGCGCCGAGCCCGCCGACGAGCCCCGCCTGTGGCCGCACGTCGCCGGGCGGGTGGCCGGCGGTCGCGCCGAGCTGCACGCGGGCCTGGGGTGGACCGCGCGGCACGCCTGGCGGGCGATGATCGGCGACCCGCGCATCTGGGCGTCGCTGCGCCACGCCGACGCCGTCGTGCTGGGGGTCGGCGGGATGGACACGCTCCCGTCGCCGGTGCCGACGGCGCTGCGCGAGCTGATCCCGGCGGTGCACTCGCCGCGTGTCCGGCACGCGGCCCGGGACGCGCACGCGTGGGTGGTGCCGCGCGCGGCGCGGGTGCTCGGACGCGCCGGCCCGGTGGCGCTGCCGCCGGGGGAGACCGTGCGCCACCTCGAGCGCCTGCGCGTCGCGGTGACCACCCTGATCCCCCGCCTGCCCGTGGTCGGGATGCTGCCCGCGGTGCACCGGTCCCCGTTCTACGGCGGCGTGCACGCGGGGCGCGACCGGCACGTGACGGCGATGACGGCCTGGGCGGGCGAGCGCGGGGTGCGGCTGGTGGACCCGGCCCCGCTCGTCGCCGACCACGTGCTCGGCGGGCACGGCAACCCCGACGGCATCCACTGGGGCTGGTCGGCGCACGAGGCGGTCGGCGAGGCCGTGGGCACCGAGGTGGCGGCAGCGCTGGGTCGTTGAGCGACGCTCCGCCGGTCGGCCGCTCGTCCTCGTCTGCTCCGGCGACTCCCGACGCGGGCGCGGCGCCGGTCCGTCCCCACCCCGTGGGGTTGTCCCCAGGCGCGCGCCCGGTCCTGGGCTGCTGGTCGGGGCGATTCCTAGCGTCCCGCGCATGGCCCGTCCCGCACCGCCCGACACCGACGACGCCCGCGCCCGCCTGCGCTCCCTCGGGGGCGGCGGCCGTGCCGGTGGCTGGGGCGGGCGGGACGCGGTGGAGGTCGGGGAGCCGGCGTCCGACGACGGCGCGCGGGTCGGGTGGCCCGGAGCGGCGCCGGGCACGCCGGCCGCGCGTCTGCGTCTGGGACCGCAGGCGCCGGTCCGGGCGCGGGAACCGGTGCGGGACGACCCGCCGGCGCGGGACGACCGGCCGGCGCGTGATGACCCGTGGTGGGACGACGAGGACGACGAGCCGCTCCCGGGCGCGCGCCGGGGCAGCGCGTGGGACCCGCCGGAGCGGGGTGAGCGCGCACGGCGGTGGGTGACGCGCTGGCTGCCGTCGTCGTGGGTGGGCGCGCGGTGGGACCCGGGCCGGACCGGAGGGCTCGCCCTCGCGGCGGTCGCCGCCGTCGCGGCCGTGGTCGCCGCGGTGGGGGTGTGGTCCGACCGTCCGGTCGCCGAGCCGGTGCCCGCGCTGCCGCTGGTGGCGGGCGCGCCCGTGGCGCCCTCGCCGGTGCCGGTCCTCCCGGGCGGCCCGGCGGCCGACACCGGACCGATCGTGGTCTCGGTGTCCGGGAAGGTCGCGCGCCCCGGGCTCGTGCGGCTCCCGCCGGGCAGCCGCGTCGGCGAGGCCGTCGACGCGGCGGGCGGGGCGTCACCCGACGCGGACATGACCGGCCTCAACCTCGCGGCGCGTCTCTCCGACGGCGAGCAGGTGGTCGTGGGCGTGCCGGCGGCGGCCGCGGCGGCCCCGGCCGCGGGTTCGGCGGGTGCCGCACCGGCGGGCGGTGGTGCCGGTGGCTCCGGTGGTGCCGGTGCCGCCGCGCCCGGCGGGCCGGTGAACCTCAACACCGCGACGCTGGAGCAGCTCGACCAGCTCCCCGGCGTCGGGCCGGTCACCGCCCAGCGGATCCTCGAGTGGCGCACCCAGAACGGGCGCTTCGGCGCGGTCGAGCAGCTGCAGGAGGTCAGCGGGATCGGGGACGCCCGCTTCGCGACCCTGCGCGACCTGGTCACGGTGTGAGCGGCCGCCCCGCGCGCGGCGACCCGGCGGAGGAGCCGCCGCCCGCGCCGCCCGATCTGCGGCTCGTGCCGGCGGCGCTGGCGTCGTGGGGTGTGGCGATCGCGGCGCTCACGGCCGGGTGGGGCGCCGCCCTCGTGCTCGTCGCGCTCGCCGCCGTGGCGGCCGTGATCGCGGCCCGGCGGGCCACCGGTCGTCGCGGCCCGGGGCGCCCCGGACTGCGCGCGGTCGTGGTGGCGGCGGGCGGGTGCACGGCCGCCGTGGGGCTGGTGGCCGGGCTCGGGGCGTTCGCGGTGGCGAGCCACCCGCTGCGCCCGGCGACCGGCGCCGGGGTGTCGGCACGCCTCGACCTCGTCGTCACCGCCGACCCCCGGCCCGTCCGGTCCTCGGTACCGGGCCCGGGGCGGGTGGTGGTGCGGGGGGAGCTGGTCGGCGGCCAGGTCGGCGCGGGACCGGGCTGGCGTGCCGGCGGTCGCGTGGTGCTCCTCGCGCCGGCCGAGGACTGGGCCGGCCTGCTGCCCGGCCAGCTCGTCAGCGCACGGGGCCGGCTCGGCCCGCCCGACCGCGCCGACCTCACGGTCGCGGTGCTGCAGGTCCGCGGACCCCCGCGCGCGGTGGGCCCGGTGCCCGCAGTGCAGCGGGTCGCCGGCGACCTGCGCGGTGGCCTGCGGGACGCGGCGCGTGCCGTGCTGGCCGAGGACCCGGCGGGCCTGCTGCCGGGGCTCGTGGTCGGCGACACCTCGGGCGTCTCCCCGGGGCTCGCCGACGACTTCCGCACCGCCGGCCTCACGCACCTCACGGCGGTGTCCGGCACGAACGTGGCGATCGTGTGCGGGGCGGTGCTGCTCCTCGCGCGGCTGGGGCGGCTGGGTCCACGGACCGCGGCGGTGCTGGCGGGGCTGGCGCTGATCGGCTTCGTGGTCCTCGCGCGGCCCTCGCCGAGCGTGCTGCGCGCGGCCGTGATGGGCGGGGTCACGGTGCTGGCGCTCGCGGTCGGTCGGCGGCGCTCGGTGGTGCCGGCCCTGTGCGCGGCGGTGATCGTGCTGCTGCTCGTCGACCCGGGCCTGGCGACCGATCCGGGGTTCGCGCTCTCGGTGCTCGCCACCGGGGCCCTGGTGCTGCTGGCGCCCGGGTTCGTCGCGCGGATGCGGGCGCGCCGGGTGCCGCCGGGCGTGGCGGAGGCGCTGGCGGTGCCGGTGGCCGCGCACGTGGTGACCGCGCCGGTGATCGCCGGGCTGTCGGGCGAGGTCAGCCTCGTCGCGGTCGTCGCGAACCTGGTCGCCGCGCCGGTGATCGCCCCCGTGACGGTGCTCGGGGTGACGGCCGCGGCGGTGGCGCCGTGGTGGACCGCGGGCGCCCACGCGCTCGTCGGGGCGGCCGGGCCCGGGGTGTCGTGGCTGGTCTGGGTGGCGCGCCGGTGCGCCGCGGTCCCGGGTGCGACGCTGGACTGGCCGGCCGGCGTGCCGGGCGCGCTCGCGCTCGCCGCGGCCGTCGTGCTGGTCGGGGCCGCGCTGCGCTGGCGGCGGCTGCGCGCGGTGGTCGCCGCGGTGCTCGTCGGCGCGCTGCTGGTCCTCGTCCCGACCCGCGTCGCACCACCGGGCTGGCCGCCCGCGCGGTGGACCCTCGTCGCCTGCGACGTCGGCCAGGGCGACGCCCTGGTCCTCGCGACGGGGGAGCCGGGCCGGGCGGTCCTCGTCGACGTCGGCCCGGACGCGGGCGCGATCGACGGGTGCCTGGTGCGGCTCGGGGTCCGCTCGCTGGCGCTCGTGGTGCTGACCCACCTGCACGCCGACCACGTGGGCGGGCTCGCCGGGGCGCTCGCGGGACGGTCGGTCGGCGGGGTCGCGCTGGGCCCGGCCCGCGAGCCGGCGGACACGCTCGGGCAGGTGGCCCGGCGGGCGGCGGCGGCGCGTGCCCCGCTGGTCGGCCTCGCGCGCGGCACCGTCCTGCGCTGGCCGGGACTCGTGCTCGAGGTGCTGGGCCCGGTGCGCCCGGCCGCGTTCGTCGACGGCGAGGACGGGTCCGCGGTGAACGACACCTCGGTGGTGGTCCGCGCGCACACCCCGGTGGGGCGGGTCATGCTCCCCGGCGACGCGGAGCTCTCCGCGCAGTCCTCCCTGCTCGGGTCGGGCGCCGATCTCCACGCGGAGATCCTCAAGGTGCCTCACCACGGGTCGCGGTCGTCGCTGCCGACCTTCCTGACCGCGGCCCGCGCCTCGCTCGCCCTGGTCAGCGTCGGGCGCGGCAACACCTACGGGCACCCGAACCCGCAGGTGGTGGGCCTGCTCGCCCGCACCGGCGCGCTCGTGCGCCGCACCGACGAGTCGGGCGACCTGGCCGTGGTCGCCGGCGCCGGCCCGCGCGCCGGCCCCGGCGTCGTCGCGCGCGGCGACCCGCGCCCCGATCCGCGGAAGCGGTGAGCGGTGTTCCCGGTCCCGACTCGAGGGCGGGCGGTGGGAGAGCCGACCCCTGTCCCGAGGACACGGGTCGGGCTCGGCGATCAGCGTCCCCGCAGGTCCGAGCTGTCGGTCACGCGGACCCGCGACGGACTACAGGCCCAGCGCCTCGCGCACGGCCGTCGACGTCGCCGGGATCGTCGCCGTCGGCCCGACCTGGTGCTCGATCGCGTCGAGGGTCTTCAGGCCGTCGCCCGTGATCAGCAGGACCGTGTCGGCGTCGGGGTCGAGGTCGCCGGACTCGACCATCTTCTTGGCGTTGGCCACGGTCACGCCGCCGGCCGTCTCCGCGAACACGCCCTCGGTGCGGGCGAGCAGCCGGATGCCGTCGCGGACCTCCTCGTCGGTGACGTCGGTGACCGTGCCGCCGCAGCGGCGCACGGCGTCGAGGACGTAGGGCCCGTCGGCGGGGTTCCCGATGGCCAGCGAGCGGGCGATCGTGTCCGGCTTCTGCGGGCGGACCACGTCGGTGCCCTCGCGGAAGGCGGTCGAGACCGGCGAGCAGCCGGC
Source organism: Actinomycetospora lutea (assembly GCF_028737205.1). Taxonomy (GTDB): domain Bacteria; phylum Actinomycetota; class Actinomycetes; order Mycobacteriales; family Pseudonocardiaceae; genus Actinomycetospora; species Actinomycetospora lutea. The sequence goes on from NZ_JAQZAL010000012.1 coordinate 36,082, forward strand.
GGCCTGGGCGCCGAACACCTTGTACGCGGCGTCGTCCACGAGGCCGAGGGAGATCAGCTCGCCGTACGCCTTGTCGACCTTGGTCAGCTGCGAGCCCGAGGCGATCGGGATGACGGTCTGGGCCGGGATGCGCCAGCCGAGCTGCTCGGCGACCTCGTAGCCGAGGGTCTTCGAGCCCTCCGCGTAGTACGGGCGGACGTTGACGTTGACGAACGCCCAGTCCTCCTGATCGAACGCGAGCTCGGTGGCGAGGCGGTTGACGTCGTCGTAGGTGCCCTCGCAGGCCAGCAGGTTGGTGTCGTACACCGCGGTCATGAGGATCTTCGCGCGCTCGAGGGAGGCGGGGATCAGCACGACCGAGTCCCAGCCGGCGCGGGCGGCCGCGGCGGCGGTGGCGTTGGCGAGGTTGCCGGTCGAGGGGCAGGCCAGGACGCTGAAGCCGAGCTCGCGGGCCGCGGCGAGGGCGACGGCGACGACCCGGTCCTTGAAGGAGTGGGTCGGGTTGCCGGTGTCGTCCTTGATCCACAGGTTGCGGATGCCGAGCTCGGCGCCGAGCCGGTCGGCGCGCAGCAGGCGGGTCAGGCCCGGGTCGGTGTTCGGGTAGGCCTCGACGGTGCTGGGCACCGGCAGCAGCGCCTTGTAGCGCCAGATGCTGCGCGGGCCGCGCTCGATGTCCTCGCGGGTCACGCGGCCGAAGTCGTAGGCGATCTCGAGCGGGCCGAAGCACTGCGGACAGGCGAACTCGGCGGCGAGGTCCAGGCGGTGGCCGCAGGCGCGGCAGGCGAGCGCAGAGGCGGGACCGAGGTCGAGCCCGGTGGTCGTGGGCTGGGCGGTCAGCGTCATGGAAGGAATCCTCCTCATCTTCCCCGCGAACGGGTCGGAATTGGCACCGTGATCGCCAGCAGAACACTGACGCCGGTTGCCGGGGTGTCGTCGGGCCGGTCCCTCTACCCCTCTGGATGAGCCGTATTCGGTTGTGCGGGCACCCTCGGGTGTCCGGCGGAGAACACTACGGGACCCGGACCGGGCCGACCACCGAGGAGCACCCGCCGAGACGTGCCTCACGCGGGTGCGCACGAGGCGCGCCCGGGGTGTCGGCGGGCCGTGGAACGATGGCGCCGTGAGCCCGACCAGCGCGCCCGAGGCCCCCGCGCCCGTGCACCTCGTCGTCGGCGACGAGGCGCTGCTGGTCGAGCGGGCCGTGGTGCGGGCGATCGCGGCGGCCCGCGAGGCCGACCCGGCGGTCGAGGTCAGCAGGCTGCCGGCCGGCGAGCTGACCGCCGGGGTGCTGGGCGAGCTGGTCAGCCCGTCGCTGTTCGCCGAGTCGCGCGTGGTCGTGGTGGAGAACGGCCACGACGCGGGCGCCGAGGTCACCACCCTGCTGCTCGACTACGCGAAGGCACCCAGCGAGGGCGTCACGCTCGTCGTCGTCCACCGCGGCCCGCCCAAGGGCGCGAAGGGATGCCGTCCGGCCGGGCGCGGCGGCGCCAGGGGCGCGGCGGCCAAGGGCGGCGGTGCGAAGGGCGACGCGCTGCTCGAGGGCCTGCGCGCCGCGGGCGCCTCTGAGGCGTCGGCGGCGTCCCTGTCCGATGACCAGCGGGCCGACTTCGTGCGCGCCGAGGTCCGCCAGGCCGGCGGCAAGATCACCGGCGAGGCGCTGGGCCTGCTGATGGACGCCGTCGGGTCCGATCTGCGCGAGCTCGCCGCCGCCGCGTCCCAGCTCTCCTCCGACGCGGGCGGGCACGTCGACGCCGACGCCGTGCGGCGGTTCCACCGCGGGCGCGCCGAGGTGACGGGGTTTGCGGTGGCCGACCGTGCGATGACCGGCGACCGCGCCGGGGCGCTCGAGGCGCTGCGCTGGGCGCTCGACACCGGGGTGCCGCACGTGGTGGTGGCCGACGCGATCGCCGACGGCGTGCGCACCGCGGCGCGGGTCACGGCCGCCGGGCGCGGCGATCCGTACAGCCTCGCGTCCTCGCTGCGGATGCCGCCGTGGAAGGTCAAGCGGGGCCAGCAGAACGGCCGCGGCTGGTCGGGCGAGGGGCTGACGCGCGCCATGGGCGTCGTCGCCGATCTGAACGCCGACGTCAAGGGCGCCGCGGCCGATCCGTCCTACGCGCTCGAGCACGCCGTCGAGCAGGTCGTCGCCGCCCGGGGCGCGTCGCGCCGCTGACACGACGACGGCCCGCCCCCAACGCGCTGCGGGGACGGGCCGTCGGAGTACTGGGCCGGCTCAGGCCGGGGTCTTGCCCGCCTTGGCATCGACGGTGAAGCGCTCGGCGCGGTGGGCCATGCGCGACTTCTTGTTCGCCGCCTGGTTCTTGTGGATGACGCCCTTGGAGACGGCCTTGTCGAGCAGGCGCGCGGCCTCGCGCTGGCGGGTGGTGGCCTGCTCCTGGTCGCCCGCCTGGACGGCCTCGCGGTAGCGGCGGATCGCGGTCTTGATGCGCGACTTGACCGCCTTGTTGCGCTGGCGCGCCTCTTCGCTCTTGCGGATGCGCTTGACCTGCTGCTTGATGTTCGCCACGGAGTCTTCGAACCTCGTCTGTCGGTGCTGTCTGGCGTCACGGGAGCGCGCGGGGGCGCTCGACCGCCTCACACGTGTCCCCAAGGTTAGCAACACCGCTGCGCGCAGATCGCGGGCGGGCCTCATGGGACGATGGTGACGAGCCGTCGCGAGCAGGAACGTCCAGAACCGTGAGGAACCCGTTGAGCCAGACCACCCAGCAGTCCGCCAGCACGCCTGGACGGCCGGGCACGCAGGGCTTCGCGGACGAGACGTTCACGCCGCCCCCGCAGATCCGCAACTTCTGCATCATCGCCCACATCGACCACGGCAAGTCGACGCTGGCCGACCGGATGCTGCAGATGACCGGCGTGCTGGGCGACCGGGCGTACCGCGCGCAGTACCTCGACCGCATGGACATCGAGCGCGAGCGGGGCATCACCATCAAGGCGCAGAACGTGCGCCTGCCCTGGTACGCCGCGGGTCCCGACGGCGAGATGCGCGACCACGTCCTGCACCTCATCGACACCCCGGGCCACGTCGACTTCACCTACGAGGTGAGCCGCTCGCTGGCCGCGTGCGAGGGCGCGATCCTGCTGGTCGACGCCGCGCAGGGCATCGAGGCGCAGACCCTGGCCAACCTCTACCTGGCCATGGAGCACGACCTCGAGATCATCCCGGTGCTCAACAAGATCGACCTGCCGGCGGCCGAGCCCGAGCGCTACGCCGAGGAGCTCGCCCACCTCATCGGCTGCGAGCCCGACGAGGTGCTGCGCATCTCGGCCAAGACCGGCGCCGGCGTCGAGGCCGTCCTCGACGAGGTCGTGCGCCGCGTCCCCGCCCCGGTCGGCGACGCCGACGCGCCGGCCCGGGCCATGATCTTCGACTCGGTGTACGACACCTACCGCGGCGTCGTCACCTACATCCGCGTCGTCGACGGCCGCATCACCCCGCGCGAGCGCATCCGCATGATGTCGACGAACGCCGTGCACGAGCTGCTCGAGGTCGGGATCATCTCGCCGGACCAGAAGCCCTGCCGGGGTCTCGGCGTCGGCGAGGTCGGCTACCTCATGACCGGCGTGAAGGACGTCCGCCAGTCCCGCGTCGGCGACACCATCACGTGGGAGCGCAAGGGCGCCACCGAGCCGCTCGGCGGCTACCGCGATCCGCAGCCGATGGTCTACTCCGGGCTCTACCCGATCGATGGGTCGGACTTCCCGCTCCTGCGTGACGCCCTGGACCGCCTGCGTCTCAACGACGCCGCGCTGTCGTACGAGCCGGAGACCTCGGCGGCGCTGGGCTTCGGGTTCCGCTGCGGGTTCCTCGGCCTGCTGCACCTCGAGATCACCCGCGACCGGCTCGAGCGCGAGTACGGGCTCGACCTCATCTCCACGGCGCCCAACACCGTGTACCGCCTCGTGCTCGACGACGGCTCCGAGGCCGAGGTCACCAACCCCGCCGACTGGCCCGAGGGCAAGGTCGCGACGATCTACGAGCCGATCACCAAGGTCTCGGTGCTCGCCCCGGCGGACTTCGTCGGCCCGATCATGGAGCTCTGCCAGTCGCGACGCGGGTCGCTCGAGGGCATGGACTACCTCTCCGACAGCCGCGTCGAGCTCCGCTACACGATGCCGCTCGCCGAGATCATCTTCGACTTCTTCGACATCCTGAAGTCGCGCACCCGCGGGTACGCCTCGCTGAACTACGAGCCCGCCGGCGAGCAGGCCGCCGACCTGGTGAAGGTCGACATCCTGCTGCAGGGCGAGCCGGTGGACGCGTTCTCGGCGATCGTCCACCGCGACGCGGCCTACGAGTACGGCAACTCGATGGCCACGAAGCTGCGCGAGCTCATCCCGCGCCAGCAGTTCGAGGTGCCGATCCAGGCCGCCATCGGGGCGAAGATCATCGCCCGCGAGACCATCCGCGCGATCCGCAAGGACGTGCTCTCCAAGTGCTACGGCGGGGACATCACCCGCAAGCGCAAGCTGCTCGAGAAGCAGAAGGAGGGCAAGAAGCGGATGAAGACCATCGGACGGGTCGACGTCCCGCAGGAGGCCTTCGTCGCGGCCCTGTCCACCGACCAGAACGCGGTCGAGAAGAACAAGGCCAAGAAGTAGCGCCGCCCACGCGGTGGGCGGGCGGGAATGCCTGATCGCGTAGACTGGTTGTCAACGCCGAGCTGTCGGCCTGGGTGGGACCTCTCAGTGTGACCGGGTCCGCGGACAGCTCTCGTGTCCGAGTTCCCTCTCCTGAAAGATCTACGTGACCAACGCTGCTGTCCTGTCCGATCATGACGTCGAGCTCGTCGACGTGATCTCCCCCTCCTCCTCCGACACCGAGGACCCGAACACCGAGAGCCTCGAGGACGTCGCGAACGACGCCGAGGACACCGAGGTCGACGACACCGACGACACCGACGACACCGAGGACGAGGCGCCCGCCTCGGGCTTCGCCGCGCTCGGGGTCGCCGAGCGCCTGCTCCCCACACTGGTCGAGTCCGGGTTCGACACCCCGACGCCGATCCAGGCCGAGACGATCCCGCTGCTGCTCTCGGGGCGCGACGTCCTCGGGCTCGCGCAGACCGGCACCGGCAAGACCGCCGCGTTCGCGCTGCCGATGCTCTCGGCGATCGACCCCGCGCAGCGCTCGGTCCAGGCCCTGGTGCTGACGCCGACCCGCGAGCTGGCGATCCAGGTCGCCGAGGCCATCGAGCGCCTCGGCGCCGGCGTCCCCGGCCTGAACGTCGTCCAGCTCTACGGCGGCGCGCCCTACGGCCCGCAGCTGCACGGGCTGCGCCGCGGCGGCCAGATCGTCGTCGGCACCCCCGGCCGCATCTCCGACCACCTCGAGAAGGGCACCCTCGACCTCACCGACGTCGCGCACTTCGTGCTCGACGAGGCCGACGAGATGCTGCAGATGGGCTTCCTCGAGGAGGTCGAGCACATCTTCGACCTGCTGCCCGCCGACCGGCAGGTGGCGCTGTTCTCGGCGACGATGCCCGGCGCCATCCGCGAGGTCTCGCGGCGGCACCTCAACGCGCCCGCCGAGGTCTCGATCAAGTCGAAGACGCAGACCGGCGTCAACACCCGCCAGCGCTACGTCGTGCTGCCCGAGCGGCAGAAGGCCGACGCGCTGTCGCGGGTCCTGCAGGTCGAGGACTTCGACGCCTGCCTGGTGTTCGTGCGCACCCGCCAGAACACCACCGACGTCACCGACGCCCTCAACCGTCGCGGCTTCGCCGCCGTGGCGATCTCGGGCGACCTCTCGCAGCCGCAGCGCGAGAAGACGATCGGCGACCTGCGCGCCGGGAAGATCGACGTGCTGGTCGCCACGGACGTCGCCGCGCGCGGCCTCGACGTCGACCGCATCTCGCTGGTGGTCAACCACGACCTGCCCACCGACCCCGAGTCCTACGTGCACCGCATCGGTCGCACCGGCCGGGCGGGCCGCAGCGGCGAGGCGATCTCGTTCGTCACCCGCGGCCAGATCCGCACGATGCGGATGATCGAGGGCGTCACCAAGCAGAAGGCCGAGGAGATGTCGGTGCCCGGCACCGACGAGGTGAACGCGGTGCGCAAGCGCCGGTTCGCCGAGCGGATCACCGGCACCCTCGACGGCACCGTCGCCGGCGGGGACCCGATGGACGTCTTCCGCGGCATCGTCGGCGACTACGTCGCCGAGACCGGCGCCGACCCGCTGGAGCTCGCCGCCGCGCTGGCCAAGATGGTCCAGGGCGACAAGCCGCTGCTGGTCGAGGACCTGCCCGCCCCGCCCCCGCGCGGCGACCGGGGCGACAAGCGCGGGCCGAAGCCCGAGCGCGGCCAGGGCCGCGGCAAGGCGCCCGACTGGAGCGTCGGGTCCGGCACCGACACCTACCGCATCGACGTCGGCCACAACCAGCGCGTGCGGCCGGGCGCCATCGTCGGGGCCATCGCCAACGAGGCGGGGCTGGACTCGGCGCACATCGGGCACATCGACATCCGCACCGACCACACGCTGGTCGAGCTGCCCGCCGACGTGCCCGGCCCGGTGGTCAAGCGCCTGCAGCGCGCCCGCGTCGCCGGCCGCCCGATGGGCCTGCGTCGCGCGTCGGGGGACGAGGCGGCGTCCGCGCGCAGCGGCCGCGGTCCCGGCCGCCCGCAGCGCCGCCCGCGCTAGCCTCCCCGCACGACAACACCGCACGACACCCCGCGCCCGTCCGTGCCCCGCACGGGCGGGCGCGGTCGTGTGTGCGGGGTCAGCAGGCGCCGACCAGCCAGCGGAACTCGGGCTGCGGCACGTCGTCGAGCTGCTCGGGGTGCCACTGCACGCACACCAGCCCGTCCGCCTCGAGCCCCTCGACCTGGCCGTCGGGGGCGCGGGCGGTCACGACCAGGCCGTCGCCGACGCGGTCGACGCCCTGGTGGTGGAGGCTGTTGACGCGCGCCGCGGTGCCGTGGAGCCCGGCCAGCACGCTGCCGGGTGTGACGGCGACGTCGTGCCACCGGGTGTGGGCGTGCTCCTCGAGGTGCAGGTGCAGCGTCCCGCCCCACGCGACGTTCACGAGCTGGATGCCGCGGCAGATCGCCAGCACCGGGCGGCCGCGCTCGCGCGCCGCGGCGAGCAGCGCGACCTCGACGGCGTCGCGCGCGGGCTCGACCGCGGACGTGTGGGCGTCGGGGACGGCTCCGTAGCGCGCCGGGTCGACGTCGTTGCCGCCGGTCAGCAGGAGGGCGTCCGCGCGGTCCATCACGGCGGCCGCGTCGACGTCGCCGGGCACGTGCAGGGGCAGGCCGCCGGCGGCGGCGACGTGGGCGGCGTAGCCGGTGAAGTAGGCGTCGATCTCGAGCGCGTCCAGCGCCGGCGGGCCGCTGTGCAGGCCCGCGGCCCCGCGCCGACGGCCGGTGACGGCGACCAGAGGAGTGTCCATCGTCGCCCGAGCCTCCCACTGGGCCGTACGTCACGCCGGGCCGCCGATCGGTGGCCGGGTCGGTGGGCCCCGCCTACGGTTGATGTCGAGGCGGACGTCGGAGGGTGCAGATGCCACGGTCGGTGGTGATCGTCGGGGGCGGGCCGCGGGGCACCGGTGTGCTCGAACGCCTCGCGGCGAGCGCGCCCGAGTTCGTCGACGACCTCGACGTCCACCTCGTCGACCCCTACCCGGACGGCGCGGGCCGCATCTGGCGCGAGGACCAGTCGGCGCTGCTGTGGATGAACTCCATGGCCGCCGACGTCACGATGTTCACCGACGACAGCGTGCGCTGCGAGGGCCCGATCGTGCCCGGCCCGTCCCTCTACGACTGGGCGGTGGCGGTCCGCGACGGCGACCTCGACGGCGAGGAGGTCCCGGCCGGCCCGGTCGGCGACGAGCTGCGCGCCCTCGGACCGGCCACCTTCGCCACCCGGCGCCTGCAGAGCCACTACCTGGACTACGTGCTGCGCCGCGTGCTCGCGACCCTCCCGCCGCAGGTCCGCGTGCACCGGCACCGCACGCGTGCGATCGGGCTGCGCCGCGGCGCGCCGGACACCGTGCTGCTCGACGGCGGCCCGGGAGACAGCCCCGGCGAGCTGCCCGCCGACGTGCTCGTCCTCGCCTCGGGGCACCTCGACGCCGCGCCGACCGAGGCCGAGGCCGCGCTGGCCGCGCACGCCCAGCAGCACGGGCTGCTGTACTTCCCGCCCGAGCAGACCACCGACTCGGACCTCGACCGCATCCCGGCGGGCGAGACGGTGATCGCTCGCGGGATGGGCCTGGCGTTCATCGACCTCATGGTCCTGCTCTTCGAGGGCCGCGGCGGGACGTTCCACGACCGCGGCGACGGGACGCTGGACTACCGGCCCTCGGGCCGCGAGCCCGTCGTGCACGTCGGCTCCGGGCGCGGCGTGCCGTACCACGCGAAGACCGAGTACGGGCTGCGCGGACCACGCCCCCCGCTGCCGCGGTTCCTCGGCCCCGACGAGATCGCGGCGTTCGTCCGCCGCGGCGACGTCGACCTGCGCCGCGACGTGTGGCCGCTTATGGCCAAGGAGGTCGGCTGGGCGTACTACCACGAGCTCTTCGCCGGCCACCCCGACCGCGTGCGCGGCGTGTGGGACGACTTCGCGCTCCGCTACGCCGCGCTCGACTGGTACACGCCGGCGATGCACGAGCTCGTCGCCGGGTTCGTGCCCGACGCAGGAGACCGGCTCGACTTCGAGCGCATCGACCGGCCCCTCGAGGACGTGTGCGCGCCCGACATCGCGAGCCTGCAGGAGCGCCTGCGCAGCTACGTCCTCGACGACCTCGCCCGCCACGTCGACGACCGCTACACCGCCGAGCTCGGGGCGTTCGTGGGCCTGCTCTCGGTGTTCGCGCAGGTCGCGGAGCTGGCGGGCACCCCGGCGCTGACGCCGCGCTCGCGGGCCCAGGACCTCGCGTGGTGGCAGAACTTCTTCAGCTCGCTCGCCAGCGGCCCGCCCGGACCGCGCCTGCGCCAGCTGCTCGCGCTCTCGCGCGCCGGGTACGTCGTGTTCCTCGGTGCCGGCCTGCAGGTCACCCCCGTCGACGGCGGCTTCCGGGCCACCAGCGCCTCGCTCGACCGCATCGACGTCACCGCGCGGACCTTCGTCGAGGCGCGCCTGTCCTCGCCGAGCGTGAGCCGCAGCGACGACCCGATGCTCGCCGGGCTGCACGCCGAGGGCCTGCTCGACGAGGAGACCCTGCGCGAGGAGCACGCCGACGACGCGGGGACCGCCGTGCACGCCGCCGACGCCGCGGTCGCGCACTCCGGGGTGTCGGTGACCCTGCACAACACCGGGCTCGTGCGGGTGCGCACGTCGGACTTCCGGCTCGTCGACGCCGCGGGCAACCCCGACCCGTGCCGCTTCGCGATCGGGCCGCACACGAACGTCCGGCTCCCGGGCGCCTTCACCCGCCCGAACACCAACGCGCTGAGCTTCCGGGCCAACGACGCGCTCGCCCGGGCCGTGCTCACCGTGCTCGCCGACGTGGCCCCGGCAGCCGGACGGCTCTCGGCGTGATCCCGGAGCCGGTCCGCGTCACCCTGCCCGACGTCACGCTCTCGGTGATCGATGCGGGGGAGGGGCCCGCGGTGCTCCTGCTGCACGGGTTCCCCGACCGCGCGACGCTCTGGCGCCCGCAGATCGCGGCGCTGGTGGCGGCCGGGTACCGCGTCATCGCGCCCGACCTGCGGGGCTTCGGTGACAGCGACCGCCCCGACGACGTCGCGTCCTACCGCCTGCACCGCTCGGTGGCCGACGTGCTCGCGCTGCTCGACGAGCGCGGGATCGAGCGGGCCGCGGTGGCCGGCCACGACTTCGGCTCGGTGGTCGGGTGGGCGCTGGCGATGCGCAGCGAGCGGGTCACGCGCTACGCCGCCCTGTCCGTCGGGCACCCCGAGGCGTTCCGCGCCGCGGGACTCGAGCAGCGCGCCCGGTCCTGGTACATGCTCTGGTTCCAGTTCCCGGGCGTGGCCGAGGAGGCCCTGCCCGCCGACGACTGGGCCCTGCTGCGCCGCTGGTTGCACCGGGACGCCGACGACGAGCTGGTGCGCACCCAGATCGCCGACCTCGCGCGGCCGGGCGCGCTCGTCGCCGGGCTGAACTGGTACCGGGCGACCGTCGACCCGAGGACCTTCGCCGACGAGGCGCCGCTCGGGCTGCCGCGCCTGGCGATCCCGGTGCTGGGCATGCTGGGGACGGCCGACGTGGCGCTGGGCGAGGCGCAGATGACCGGGTCGGCGCGCTACCTCGACGGCCCGTTCACCTACGTCCCGGTCCCCGGCGGCGACCACTGGCTCCCCGCCCGCCACCCCGACACCGTCACCGACGCCCTGCTGCGCTTCCTGACCACGTGAGCGAACTTCGGGGCGATAGCCCCGAAGTTCGCTCACATGGGTCTAACGAGTGAAGACGATCTTGCCGGCGGTGACGCCGTCGAGCATCGACCGGAAGCCGTCCTTCGCCTCGGTCATCGGCAACTCCTGGCCGATCTCGGGGGCGATGCCGGTGGCGGCGACGAAGTCGAGCAGGTCGCGCAGCTCGGAGAGCGTGCCCATCGTCGAGCCGACCAGGTTCTTCTGCAGGAAGAACATCTGGGCGAGCTCGGCGGGCGGCTGGTTGCCCGACGTCGCGCCCGAGCAGACGATCGTGCCGCCGGGCACGAGCGCGCGCACCGAGTGCTTCCAGGTCGCCTCGCCGACGGTCTCGAAGACCGCCTGGACCTTGCCGGGCAGCTTGCCGTTCGACTCGAACACCTGGTGGGCGCCGAGGCGCAGGGCCAGCTCGCGCTTCTCGTCGCTGCGCCCGGTGACCCAGACCTGCATGCCGGCCGCGCGCCCGAGCTGGATCAGCGCCGTCGACACCCCGCCGGAGGCGCCCTGCACGAGCATCGTCTGCCCGCCGCGCAGCCCGGACTTGGTGAACAGCATCCGGTAGGCGGTGAGCCACGCGGTGCCCATGACCGCGCCGGCCGTGGCCGTCATGCCCTCCGGGCGGGGCAGGGCGTTGCGCTGCGGGACGACGACGTAGTCGGCGAAGCTGCCCTGCGCCCACTCGGTGAGCATCTTGCGCTTCGGGTCGAGGGTCTCGTCGTCCTTCCAGTCCGGGTCGCCCATGAGCGAGTGCAGGACGACCGGCGTGCCGTCGTCGAGCGTCCCGGCGCCGTCGCAGCCCAGGATCATGGGGAACTGGTCCTCCTTGATCCCGACGCCGCGCAGCGTCCACAGGTCGTGCATGTTGAGGCTCGCCGCCTCGACCTTGACCCGCACCCAGCCCTCGGGGACCTCGGGATCGGGCCGCTCGCCCACCACCAGGGAGGCGATCGGGTCGTCGGCGTTGGGCTCGGAGGCGTAGACCGCGAACATGCCCCGCAACCTATCCGGGACGAGTCGGCCGGTGCCCGATGAGTTCGGCGAGCGGGAGCGGTTCCACCGATGACGACCCCGACGATCCCCCTGGAGGACCCCCGTGTACGCCTCGCTGCCCGGCATCGACGTCTACTTCGAGGACCACGGCGCCGGCGACCCGCTGGTGCTGCTGCACGGCGGCATGCTGACCCTCGACCTGAGCTTCGGCGCCCTCATGCCGCTGCTCACCCCGCACCGCCGGCTGATCCCCATCGAGCTCCAGGGACACGGGCGCACCGCCGCCCCCGAGGGCCGCGAGATCACCCTGGCGCGGATGGCCGACGACGTGGTCGGGGTGCTCGACCACCTCGGCCTCGCGCGCGCCGACGTCCTGGGCTCCAGCTGGGGCGGCCTGGTCGCCCTCGAGACGGCCGTCCGCCACCCCGGGCGCGTGGACCGCCTCGTCCTGGCGGCGGTGCACACCCGCAAGGACGGCTACCACGCCGAGATCCACGACCCGTCGACCTACGCCACCTCCACGCGCATGCCCACCGAGGCCGAGTTCGGCGCCATGGTCGCCGAGTACGAGCGCTACGGGCTCAGCACCTTCGAGCAGGTGGTGGCCGAGCTCGACCCGATCGTCACGGCCGAGGAGAACTGGACGCCCGCGCAGCTCGCGACGGTCGCCGCCCCGACGCTGGTGATGATCGGCGACCACGACTTCGTGCGCGTCGACCACGCGGTCGCGATGCAGGAGACCATCCCGGACGCCGCCCTCGCCGTCCTGCCCCGGACGAAGCACACCGAGGTCGTCAGCCGGGTCGGGCTCGTCGCCCCGCTGCTGGAGGACTTCCTGGGGCGGTGACGGGCGACGCGCCCACCGGCGTACCGTCCGGGGGGTGCTGCGTGCCGTCGCGACCTGGTGGGACGGCGTCGAGCTGTGGCTGACGCAGCTCGACTTCGCCGCCCAGGTCGTTCTCGTCGTGGCCGTCGTGGGCCCGGTGTGCTGGGTCGTGGCGGCCGTCATCGACACGGTCGTCGAGCGCTCGGTGGCCGCCCGGCTGGAGGCCGCCGAGCGTCGCGCCCGGCGCCGTGAGCAGGACCGGGCGTCGACGACCCCCGAGGCCTGAGCGGGATGGACCGGCGCGCCGCCCGGCTCTGGGTCACCGCGACGCTGGTCGCGCTGCTCGTCCTCGTGATCGTGGTGAACCTGGCCTGACCCCGGCGCACCACGCGTGCTCCCCCGGACGACCCGATATGTCCTGATCATCGGCCGGATGACCGAATCCTGAAGAGCCGCGGAGATCACGATCGCGTGCTGGTCAGCCCTCCGGGACCCAGGAGGGCGCGCGCTTCTCGGCGAACGCCGCCATGCCCTCCTGGCCCTCCTCGGAGGCGAAGAACTCCGACGACAGCGCGAGCATGGCCTCGAGGTCCTGCTGGAGCTGCTCGCCACGGTCACGGCGCAGCATCGCCTTCGTGGCGGCGAGGGCGTTCGGGCCCCCGCGGGCGAGCATCGCGGTGTACCGGGCGACCTCGGCGTCGAGCCCGTCGGCGTCGACCGCGCTGTTGATCAGCCCGACGGCGGCGGCGCGGTCGGCGTCGAAGGTCTCGCCGGTGAGCATCAGCTCGTGCGCGGCGCGGGGGAGCAGCCGGGGGAGCACGGTCGCCGAGATCACCGCCGGAACGACGCCGATGCGCACCTCGCTGAAGGCGAACGTCGCCTCCCGCGCGGCGACGGCGATGTCACACGCCGAGACGAGGCCGACCCCGCCCGCCCGCGCCGGTCCGGCCAGGCGCGCGACGACGGGCTTGTCGGAGTACCAGAGCGCGGTGAGGATCGCCGGGAACTCGTTGACGCCCTGGTCCGACGAGCCGGCGCCGCGCGACTCGCGCAGGTCCATGCCGGAGCAGAACACCGGCCCGGTGTGCGTCAGCACGATCACGCGCACGGCCTCGTCGTCGACGGCCGCGTCGAGGTGTGCCGACAGCTCGCGGCGCAGCTGCGCGGAGAGCGCGTTGCGGTTGCGCGGCGAGTCGAGCGTGATCGTCGCGGTGCCGCCGGTGACGTCGAGGTGCACCAGTTCGCCGGTGTCCGGGTCCATGACCGTCACTGTGACACGGGGCGGATCAGCGGGGCCGCGGGCGCCAGCGCAGCGGGCGGGGCAGGACGACGATCTTGCCCGTCGCCCGGTCCGCTTCCATGATCGAGTGGGCGTCGCGGATCCGTTCGATGGGGAGGACCTGGCCGAGCGGGACGCTGGCGCGCCCGGCGGCGACGTCGTCGAGGAACGTCTGCAGCACGGCGGCGGGGAGGTCGGAGGCGTCGCCGGCGTACGCGGTGAGCCGCACGCCGCGGGGCAGGTAGTCGATGGGGTAGAAGTCCGGCACCGTCCACTCGTTGGACAGCATCCCCGCGAAGCACACGACCCCGTGGCGCCGGGTGGCGCGCAGCGTGTCGGGCAGGGTCGGGGTGCCGACGAGCTCCAGCGCGGCGTCGACCCCGCCGCCGAGCGCGTCGTGGACCTGGCGGGCGACCTCGCCGTCGTCGATGAGCACGTGGTCGACCCCGACCGCCCGCAGCCGGGCGATCTTCGCGCCGGTGCGGGTGGTCGCGACGACGGTGAGCCCGCGGGCCTTCGCGAGCGCCGCGGCGGCGAGGCCCACCGACGACGTGCCGCCCCGGACGAGCAGCGTCTGGCCGGCCTGCACGTCGAGCCCGTCGGTGAGCGCGCCGTACGCGGTCTGCAGCATCTCCGGGACCGCGCCGAGCGTCGGCCAGTCGAGGTCGCTGGTGAACGGGATGACCTGCGCGGCGGGCACGCAGGTGTACTCGGCGTAGCCGCCGTCGAAGGTGCGGCCCATCCCGCCCATCATCGTGACCACCTGCTGGCCCGGGGTGAACTCGCCGCCCGGGCACACGGCCACGACTCCGGCGGCCTCGATCCCGGGCACGCGGGGGAACGTCACGCCCTCGGCGAGCCCGAGCCGGGTGTGCAGCTCGGAGCGGTTGACCCCGAACGCCTTCACCGCGATGAGCACCTGGCCGGGCTCCGGCTCGGGGACGATCAGCTCCTTGATCTGCAGGGCCTTGAGGTCCCCCGGACCGCTGAGCACGACGGCACGCATCCTCGCCACGGGGACGATCCTGCCGCGCGTCGGGCGCCCGTCAACGTGTGGACGCGCGTCCGCCCCGTCAGGCCGGAGCCGGGGAACGCTCCAGTGGCAGGCACTCGGCGAGCAGCCCGACCACGTCGTCCCAGGCCCGCTGCGCGTGGCGGGCGTGGTACCCGACACCGGGGAGCAGCGTCTGGCCGTACTCGCCGTCCTCGGCGATGCTCCCGTCGGGGTGCGTGGGCGGGTGGTGGAAGGCGTGCTGCGCGCCGCCGTAGACCACGAGGCGCCAGTCGACGCCGGCCTCCTGCATCTCGGCGGTGAAGGCCTCGCGCTGCGCCGGCGGCTGGATCGGGTCCTGCGACCCGACGCCCGCCCACACCGGGCAGCGGATGGCCGCGGCCTCGCCGGGCCGGCCCGTGATCAGCCCGTTCACCGTCGCGACGGCGCGCAGAGGCACGCCGGCGCGGGCCAGCTCGAGCCCGATCGCGCCGCCGGTGCCGTAGCCGATCGCGGCGATCCGGTCGGGGTCGGTGCGGGGTTCGGCGCGCAGCGCGTCCAGCGCCGCGTGCCCGATGGCGCGCATCCGCTCGGGGTCCTCGAGCAGCGGCAGGCAGCGCGCCAGCATCTCCTGCGGGTCGGAGAACCACCGCCCGCCGTGGATGTCGAAGGCCAACGCGACGTACCCGAGCTCGGCGAGGGCGTCGGCGCGGCGGCGCTGGAACGCGTTGAGCCCCGGTCCCTCCGGCCCGATCAGCACCGCGGGACGCCGGTCGTCGCCCGCCGGGAGCGCGAGGTGGGAGACCATCGTCAGGCCGTCCGCCGGGTAGGAGACCGTGCGCGTCGTGACCGTCATGCCCGTCGACGCTAGGCAGGCGACGGGCCCTCCGGGGCCGTGTTCGCGGCCGGCGGACGATCGGGCTCCGGTCCCCAGCACTCCTCCGGACCCGGCCGCTGCGCTGAGCCCACCTCACCGCGACGCCGCGACCACCGACGTCTCGACGTCGTCGGTGAGCGACCGGTTCCTGGTCTCGGGCAGGACGCGGACCAGGACGAGGCCCACGACCAGCGCGATCACCGCCAGGTAGAGCGCGGAGGCGACGGCGCTGCCGACGGCGCTGCCCGCCGAGGAGGCGAGTGCGGCCGCGACGAGGGGCGCCGTCCCCGCGACCGGACCGACTCCCAGGCTGAACGCCACGGCCGCGCCGCTGGAGCGGGTGCGGGCCGGGAAGAGCTCGACCAGCACGATCGAGGACATCACGTTGAGGCCCGACTGCGGGATCGCGAACAGGACCATGCCGACCAGCGCGAGCCACGCCGACCCGGACCCGATGAGCAACAGCACCGGGATCGCGAGCACCGCGTGAGCGAGCGCGGCGCCGATGTACACCGGACGCCGGCCGATCCGATCGGAGACCCACCCGGCGAGCGGGCAGAGCGCGCTGTAGAAGACCATCGCGACCGAGGTGACGACGAGTGCGGTGTGGCGGTCGCCCCCGACCGACATGGCGTTCGCGAAGTAGGTCGCGAGGTAGTAGAAGCCGACCCCGGTCACCGAGGTGCACGCGAACGCCACGAACATGGCGGGCCGCTCGGTGCGCCAGGCGTCGCGCAGGGGAGTGGCCGACACCTCGTCCTGCTCGCGGAGCTCGCGGTACACCGGCGTCTCGTCGAGCTTCGAGCGCAGGTAGAACCCGACGAGCCCGAGCGGGGCGGCCGCCAGGAACGGCAGTCGCCAGCCCCAGGCCTGCATCGACGCGGGGTCGAGCACCGTCTCCAGCACGAGCACCGCCACGACGCCCACGACGATGGCCAGCCCGGCGGAGGCCGAGATGAGGGCGGCACGGGCCCCGCGTCGGCCTGCCGGTGCGTACTCGGCGAGGAAGGCCGACGCGCTCGTCCACTCACCACCGGCGGAGAGCCCCTGGACCGAGCGCAGCAGCACGAGCAGGGCCGGGGCCCAGAAGCCGATGGCGGCGTAGGACGGCAGCAGGCCGATCAGCGTCGTGGCCCCGCTGATGCCCAGCACCGCGGCGGACAGCGCCACCCGCCGCCCGAGCCGGTCGCCGATCGAGCCCAGCAGGGCACCCCCGAGGGGGCGGAACACGTACGCGACACCGAAGACGGCGAGCGAGGCCAGCAACGAACCGACCGCGTCGCCGGACGGGAAGAAGACCTTCCCGAGGGTCACGGCGACCGCACCGTAGACGGCGAAGTCGAACCACTCGGTGAAGTTGCCGATGAGGGTCGCGGCGACGACCCGGCGGGGCACGGCGGAGGCGGGGGAGGAGGTCATCGGCGTGCTCACTTCGTGTGGTCGATGACGCCGCGAATGATCTTGCCGTCGCGAAGGTCCTGGTAGCCCTCGTTGATCTCGTCGAGGCTGTAGCGCTGGGTGATGAGCTCGTCGAGCTTGAGCTGACCCGCGTCGTAGAGCCGCAGCATGCGGACGATGTCGTACTGCGGGTTGGACGAGCCGAAGAGCGTGCCCTTGATCGTCTTCTGGTGGAACACCATCTCCGAGCCCGAGACGTGCACGGTGAGATCGTTCGGGTTCGCGACGCCGGTGACGACCACGGTGCTGCCCTTGCCGATGACGGCGAAGGCGTCGCTGATGACCTGCTCGGTCATCACGCCGACGACGCAGATGGCCTGGTCGGCACCCTCACCCCAGGTCAGCTGGTGGGTGGCCTGCGCGGCCTCCGCCGCCGTGGCGAAGACGTGGGTGGCGCCGAACTCCAGGGCCGTGTCGCGCTTGAACGCGACCGGGTCCACGCCGACGACGTACTTCGCGCCGGCGTGGGCCGCGCCCTGCACGGCGTTCATCCCGACCCCGCCGAGGCCGTAGATCACCACTGTGTCCCCGGCGCGGACGCCGCCCGCGTTGACGGCGCTGCCCCACCCGGTCGGGACCCCGCAGCCGACGAGCACCGCCTTGTCGAGCGGCAGCCAGTCGTCGACCTTGACGCACGAGAACTCGTGGACCGTGGCGTGTTCGGCGAAGGCGCCCAGCATGCACAGGGCGCCGATGTCGCCGAGCTCGTCGTCGTGGGCGCGGAAGGTGCCGTCGGGCATCGAGCCCTCGAGGATGGTCGCCCCGGCGTTGCAGAGGTTCTGCTTGCCGGTGGAGCAGTACCGGCACGTCCCGCAGGACGGGGTGAAGCTGCAGACCACGTGGTCGCCCGGCTGCACGCGGGTGACGCCCGGACCGACCCGCTCGACGACGCCGGCGGCCTCGTGGCCACCGATGATCGGGAACCGGACGATGTTGTCTCCGTCGACCATGTGCAGGTCGGAGTGGCACAGCCCGGCCGCCGACATCCGCATCAGGACCTCGCCGGCGCGGGGTTCGTCGAGCTCGATCTCGCGGATCTGGAAGGGCTGGTGATAGCCGGTGAGGACGGCGGCGCGTGTCTTCATGGGGCGCTCCCTGGAACGGAGGTCGACGGTGACACCGAGGACGCGGTGACGGCCAATATTTGATACAAAAACATGAGGAGAACGGTGAACACAAGCCCGCCGTCCTGGTCGTGGTCTGCACGTCCCAGCGGCTTAGCCTCGCCGAACCGGACGGCCGGGGCGTTGACGCGCACGCCAAGAACCTGCATCTTGTATCAAACATTGACCTCTGCTCCTGGCCCTTGGAGGCGTCGATGCCCTGCCCCGCGAGTCCCCCGGGCGATCCGCAGCACGTCGCTCGCCCGTTCCGTGAAGGGCTGCTGTCCCTCGATCCGCCGCATCTGATCGGCGCGCGGTGCGGCGCTTGCGGTGTCACGACGTTCCCCGCCCGCGACGTCTGCCCGTCCTGCCGCGCCGAGGACGCCCCCGCACCCACCGCGCTCTCGACCGAGGGGCGGGTGCACTCGTTCACCGTGGTGCGTCAGGCGCCGGCCGGGACTCCGGTGCCGTACGTCCTGGCCTGGATCGACCTGCCCGCCGACGACGTCCGGCTGATGGCCCAGGTCGTGGGGCCGGCGCCCGAGGACGTCGTGCTCGGCCTGCCGGTGACCCTCGAGCTCGTCCCGTTCGGGACCGGCGACGATGGTGTCGAGCTGCTCGGACACCGCTTCCGCGCGACGCAGGAGGCTCCGGCATGACCCTGGCCCCCGCCCACGTGGCCGGCGTCGGCATGGTCCGCTTCGGCAAGTACCCCGCCGACGTCACCCTCGAGCACCTCGCCGTCGGCGCGGCCCGCCGCGCCCTCGGCGACGCCGGCGCGCCGCGGACCGCGGTCGACGGGCTCTACGTCGGCCACGTCTTCGGCGGTCCGGTCGCGGGGCAGCGGATCGCCGCCCGTCTCGGCATCGACGGCCTGCCCGTCTCCAACCACGAGAACTACTGCGCCAGCGGGGCGACCGCGCTCCGCGAGGCCTGGGTCGCGTTGGCGGCGGGCCTGCACGACGTGGTCCTGGTGGTCGGCGTCGAGAAGATGACCGACCGTGTCGCCGGCGGCGTCCGGCCCGACCCGGGCGACCTCGACGCGGCGGTCGGCTACGTCATGGCTGCCGGACACGCGATGAGCGCCCGCCGCTACATGGCCGACCACGGCGCGACCCGCGAGCAGGTCGCGGCCGTCGCGGTGAAGAACCACGCCCACTCGGTGCACAACCCGTACGCGCAGTACCAACGGCCGATCACCCTCGAGCAGGTGCTCGGCGCCCGCCCGATCGCCGAGCCGCTCGGCCTGCTCGACTGCAGCCCCATCTCCGACGGCGCCGCGGCGGTGCTGCTGGCCGGCCCGGCCGGGCTGCGCCGCCTCGGCATCGACGATCCCGTGCCGCGGGTGCTCGGCGTCGGCCTGGTCAGCGGGTCGGTGCAGAGCGGCACCGGTGACCTCAACGCGGAGGAGGTCTCGCGACGCGCCGGCGCGGAGGCCTGGAAGCTCTCCGGGGTCGGCCCCGAGGACCTCGACCTGGTCGAGATGCACGACTGCTTCACCATCGCGGAGATCGTGCGCCTGGAGGGGCTCGGCCTGCTCCCGCACGGCGGAGGGGCCGCCCTGACCGCCGAGGGGCACACCACGCTGGGCGGCCGGCTGCCGGTCAACCCGAGCGGGGGGCTGCTGTCCCGCGGCCACCCGGTCGGAGCCACCGGCGCCGCCCAGGTCTGCGAGCTGACCTGGCAGCTGCGCGGCGTCGCCGGCGGGCGGCAGGTCGACGGCGCCCGGACCGGGCTGGCCTACTGCAAGGGCGGCACCGTGAACGGCACGGACGGCGGGTCGGTCACCACGGTGGTGATGGCCCGATGAGCACCCCCGTCGTCGAGGTCGCCGTACGCGGCGAGGGCAGCGTCCTGTCCGCGGTCCGGGCCGCGCTCTCGACCGTGCGCCCGGCGGCCCCGGCCGCGGTCGTGGTCCCCGCCGTGCCCGGCCCCGGACCGCTCGCCGAGCTGGGTGACGACCGGCTCGACGCGCTGGTCGGCGACACGCTCGACGCGGTGCTCGCCGATGTCCGGGCCACGCTCGGGCAGCCGCTGGACCGCCTGGTGTTCGTGCTCCCGCACGCCCCGCTGATGGGCGTCGCCGACGGCGTCGCCGCCTCCGCGGTGGCCCACGGCGTGCTGTCGATGGCGCGGACGCTCGCGATCGAGCTGGCCCGCGACGGCGTCACCGTCAACGTCGTCGCGGCCGACGTGGACGCCCCCGCTCCCGGTGCGCTGGCCGCTCAGCTCGGCGCGCTGCTGGGCGCCGGCGGCGAGGCCATCACCGGGCAGGAGATCTACCTGACCGCGGGCACCGACCTGGGGAGGGCGCGGCCGTGACGACCACGACGCGGACGGCACTGGTCACCGGCGGCGCCGGCGGCATCGGACGGGGCATCGGTGCCCGGCTGGCACGCGACGGGTTCCGCGTCCTGCTCGCCGACCGGGACGCGACGGCGGTGCGCGAGGCCGCCGAGGCGGTCGGGGCCGAGCCCTGGGTGCTCGACGTCGCCGACCCCGACTCCCGGCGCGAGGCGGTGACCAGGACCGGCGGGTGCGACCTGCTGGTCAACTGCGCGGGTGTGCTGCGCGACGCCCGCGTGCGCCGGCTGGAACCCCCGGTGTTCCGGCGGCTGACCGAGATCAACCTCCTGGGCCCGATCGCGCTGGCGCGCCTGGTCGCACCGGACATGGCCGCGCGCGGTGCGGGGGCGATCGTCAACATCGCCTCCCGGGCGTGGCTGGGGACCTTCGGCTCGACCGCCTACTCCACCGCCAAGGGCGGGCTGGTCGGCGCCACCCGCTCGCTGGCTCTCGAGCTGGGCCGCCACGGGATCACGGTCAACGCCGTCGCGCCCGGATTCGTCGAGACACCCATGACCGAGGGCCTCCCGCCGGAGGTCCGCCGACGCACGCTCGAGGCCATCCCCGTCGGACGCGCCGGCCGCCCCGACGACGTCGCCGACGCCGTCTCCTACCTGGCCGGCGCCGGCTACGTCACCGGGCAGGTGCTGGTCGTGTGCGGCGGGCGCAGCATCGGCGCGCCCTACGCCACGCCCGTCGAGGAGGCATCGTGACCAGAGCCGGTACGGACGGTCCCCTGGCCGGAGTCCGGGTCGTCGAGTTCGCGGGCCTCGGGCCGGGACCCTTCGCTGCGATGCTGCTGGCGGACGCCGGCGCGGACGTCGTCCGGGTCGACCGGCCGTCGGGGCCGGTCGACGGCGGGGCGCTCACCCGCGGGCGGCCGTGGCTGGGCCTGGACCTGAAGTCGGACCGCGGGCGGGACACCGCACGGGACCTGGTGCGCCGGGCCGACGTGCTCGTCGAGGGCTTCCGGCCGGGCGTCATGGAGCGCCTGGGTCTCGGCCCGCAGGAGTGCCTGGCCGAGAACCCCGGCCTGGTGTACGGCCGGATGACCGGCTGGGGCCAGGACGGGCCCCGCGCCCACCAGGCCGGCCACGACATCAACTACCTGGCGCTGACCGGGGCGCTGCGCTCGATCGCCCGCCGCGGCGAGGCACCGCTCCCGCCGCTGAACCTGGTGGGCGACTACGGCGGTGGCGGCATGCTGCTCGCCTTCGGCATCGTCACCGGGCTGCTCGAGCGCCGCACGGGAGGCCGGGGCCAGGTGGTGGACGCCGCCATGGTCGACGGCGTGAGTCTGCTGATGACCGGCATCTGGAGCCGGGCGGCGCAGGGCCGCTGGTCCGGCGAGCCGGGCACCAACGACATCGACTCCGGTGCCCCGTTCTACGACGTCTACGCCACCGCGGACGGCGAGTACATGGCCGTCGGCAGCATCGAACCGCCGTTCTGGGCCCGGCTCCTGGACGGACTCGGGATCGACCCCGCCGGGATGCCCGACCAGTGGGACCGGCCGCGCTGGCCGCAGATGAAGGAGACGGTCGGGGCCGCGTTCGCGACACGCACCCGGGCCGCCTGGACCGAGGTCTTCGACGCCCTCGACGCGTGCGTGACCCCGGTGCTGTCGATGGCCGAGGCACCGGCCGACGCCCACCTGCACGCTCGCGGCACGCTCGTCTCCGGGCCCGGCGGGGTGCAGCCGGCCCCGGCGCCCCGGCTGGACCGGACGCCCCTGCGCACCGGCGACGCCGAGCCGTCGGCGCAGGACGTGTTGGCGCGCTGGGGCCTGCGGCAGGAGGTGCTCGCGCGGTGACCACCACCCGATGCGCGGTGATAGTTTATCCGCGAAGGGCGGGACCAGGAGGTGCGAGCGTGGCTGGACGAGCCCGTCTGCAACGCCGTGCCATGGGCGTCGAGGTGGCCGAGCACATCCGGTCCATGATCTTCGACGGCCGCCTGCAGGCGGGGCAGCGCGTCCCCCAGGACGCGATCGCCGAGGAGCTCGGGGTCAGCCGGCTGCCGGTCCGCGAGGCGCTGATCGCCCTGGAGGCGGACGGGCTGGTCGCCACGGAGGCACACCGCGGCACGTTCGTCGTGCCGATCCGCTCCGAGGACATCAGCGACCACTACCGGCTCTACGGCATGGCGCAGGGCCTGGCCGCGTCCGGGGCGGTGCGCCGGATCACCGAACCCGTGCTGGCCAGGCTCGACGAGCTGCACGCTCGGATGTGCGAGAGCGACGACGCGGACCTGCTCCACGATCTGAACTGGGAGTTCCACTCCCTGATCAACAAGACCGGGGGGAGCCGGCGCACCCTCTCGGTGCTGCGGCAGCTCTCGCACAACCTGCCCCGCGAGGTCTACAGCCTCCCCGCGGCCGCGGGACCGGAGGCCAACCGCGGACACGCTCGCATCCTCGCCGCCCTGCGTCGCGGGGACGAGGCGGAGGTCGACCGGGCCAACCGGGAGCACGTCGAGCACGAGGGCGACCAGGTGGTCGCCGCGCTGAAGCGCGACGGCGTCCTCGCCGACTGATCGCGGCGGAGCAGCGCGTGATCGCGCGCTCTATGTATCAAACATCAGACTAGGAGGACGCCGTGGACACCTCCGTCGCCGTCGTCGGGCTCGGCAGCACGGCCTACGGGGCCCTGGGCCGCCGCGCCGACGACCTGGCCGGCGAGGCCCTGCGTGCCGCACTCGCCGACGCCCGGCTCGTCCCGGGCGAGGTCGACGGGCTGCTCACCCACCGCGTGGACAGCTACGAGGCGCTCGCCGCGGAGCACGGCCTCGACCCGGCCTGGACGGCCGCCCTGCCGCCGGAGGGTCGCATGACCGGCCCGGCCCTCCAGCTGGCGGCCACCGCGCTGCGGGCGGGGCAGTGCCACACCGTCGCGCTCGTGTACGGCAACGACAGCCGGACGCGGGGCGCCACCTACGGATCGGGCGGATCGGGCTCCACGGCGGCCGGGGAGGGCTACGGCACGACACCCGCGCTGCTCGCGCCGTACGGCATGACCTCGCCCGGCGCGTTCTCGGCGCTGATGCTGGCCCGCCACCGGTACCGGTACGGCACGACCGAGCGCCAGCTCGGCGCCGTCGCGACGACGTGGCGTGCCCACGCCCGGCTGAACCCGGCGGCGATGCGTCGCGACGTGCTCACCGTCGACGACTACCTCGGCGCCCGCTTCGTCGTCGAACCCCTGCGGCTGTTCGACTACTGCCAGATCAACGACGGCGGGGTCGCGGTCGTGCTCACCACCCTCGACCGGGCCCGCGACCGTCCCCACGTGCCGGTGCAGGTGCTCGGCGCCGCTCAACGCGCCCGGCTGACCGGCTCGGACCTGCCCCCGGACGACTTCTGGGCCGGCGCGCTCGGAGAGGTCGGCCGCGCCGTCGCCCGCGCGAGCGGGCGGGACCGGGACGCCGTGGACGCCCTGATGGTCTACGACAACTTCAGCCCGAACGTGCTGTTCACCCTCGAGGGGCTGGGCTGGTGCGCACCCGGCGAGGCCGGCGGGTGGGTCGAGGACGGGCACGCCGCGCTCGGGGGCACGCTGCCCTGCAACACCTCCGGCGGCCAGCTCTCGGAGGGCTACCTGCAGGGCTGGGCGCTGGTCGCCGAGGCCGTCCGCCAGCTGCGCGGCGACGGCGGAGCGCGCCAGGTCCCCGGGGCGCGCACGATCCAGTACGCCTGTGCGGCGCCGGTCACCTCGACCGTGCTCTTCGGGAGGGAGGCCTGATGCACGTCTCGCGGACCGTCTCCGAGCACGTCGAGGGGCTGCGCCGCGGCGAGCTGCGCGTCTCCCGTTGCGGCGCGTGCGGTGTCCCGGCCTTCCCTCCGCCACGGCTGTGCCCGCGCTGCGGTGCCGCCGACGCCGCCACCTGGTTCACCGCTTCCGGCCGGGGCGTGCTGTGGAGCGTGGCGGTGTTCCACCGGACCTACCTGCCCGAGCACCCTGCGCCCTACCCGGTCGCGGTGGTCGAGCTGGTCGAGGGTCCCCGCCTCGTCGCCACCCTCACCGACCCCACCGTCCCGGTGGGGTGCGCCGTGATCGCGGAGATCGACGCGCGCGCCGACCCTCCGCGCATCGCCTTCCGCCCCGACGACCACGAAGGAGCAGCGAGATGATCACTGGTACCCGGCCCGCCAGGGCCACCGACCCGATCCCCGGACCGCCGGGACCGACCGTGCCCGCCGTCCTCGACGACCTCGTCGCGCGGCGACCCCACGCGGAGGCGGTGGTCGGCCCGGAGGGGCGGATCACCTGGGCCGAGCTCGGCGACCGGGCAGCCCGGTTCGCCGCCGCTCTCGCCGACGCCGGTATCGGCCGCGGGGACCGCGTGGCGGTGCTGCTGCCCAACGGGGTGCGCTGGATCGTCGCCGCGTCCGCGGTGCTGCGGGTGGGCGCGGCGGTCGTCCCGGTCAACACCTGGTACCGGGCCGCCGAGCTGGAGCACGTCCTGGGCAGCTCCGGGGTGCGGATGGTCGTCACCGACACGCGCGTGCTCGGCCGGGACACTCTGGCCGAGCTCGACGGCGCCGGCTTCGCCCGCCCCTTCCGGCCCGGAGCGGCCCCGGGTGCCGACGGCTACCTCGGTGCGCTGCTCTGGCCGGCCACGCTCGACCTCCCCTCGGCCAGGGCGCCTCGCCCGCTGCCCGCACCCGACCCGGGCGACCTCGCCCTGCTGCTGTTCACCAGCGGGAGCACGGCGCGGCCGAAGCCGGTGCCGCTGCGGCACGGGAAGCTGGTGCGCAACGGCTACGAGATCGGGCGGCGCCAGCACCTGGTGCCCGGGGACCGGCTGTGGATCGCGGCCCCGTTCTTCTTCGGGTACGGCTGCTCCAACGCGCTGCCGGTGGCCCTGACGCACGGCGTCACCCTGTGCCTGCAGGAACGCGTCGCCGGCGACGAGTCGCTGGCGTTCATCGCCCGCGAGCGCTGCACCGTCTACTACGGGCTCGGGGCCACCACCCGCAACCTGGTGGGCGCGCCGTCGTTCGGGCGCCACGACATCTCCACGCTGCGCACCGGCACCACCGGTTTCACCCCGGAGGACAAGCGCCTGGTCGTCGAGGAGCTCGGCGTCACCGAGATCTGCAGCATGTACGGGCTCACCGAGGCCTACGGCCACTCCACCGTCTCCGACGCCCACGATGACGTCGAGGTGCGCCTGCAGACATCCGGCACCGTCGTGCCCACCCAGGAGATCCGCATCACCGACCCCGACGGCACCCCGCTGCCCCGCGGCACCACCGGCGAGATCGAGCTGCGCGGCTGCGTCATCGACGGCTACCTGGGCCCTCCGGAGCTCGACGAGGGCAGCTTCCGCACAGGCGGCTGGCTGCGCACCGGCGACCTCGGGTTCCTCGACGACGCCGAGCGGTTGCACGTCGTCGGGCGGCGCAAGGAGATGCTGAAGGTCAAGGGGATCAACATCGCCCCGCTCGAGATCGAGGAGCTGCTCGGCGGCCATCCCGCCGTCGACCAGGCCTACGTCGTCGGCGTGCCCGGTCCCGAGGGTGACGAGCAGATGGTCGCCGCCGTCGTGCCGCGCACCGACGCGACCGACGACGCGACCGACGAGCACCTGCCGGCCGTGCTGACCGACCACGTGAAGGCCCGGGCCGCGGGGTACAAGGTGCCGTCCCGGATCGTGGTCCTCACTCAGGGCCAGCTCCCCCTGACCGACACCGGCAAGGTCAGCAAGCGCGCCCTGCGCGACGTCCTCGCCGGTGAGCAGGGATGAGCCGGATGGGCTCCCGTCTCCTCGCCGAGGGCATCGGCTTCACCGAGGGACCCCTGTGGACCGACGACGGACGCCTGCTGGTGGTGGCCATGTCCCGCGGGCTCGTCGTGGAGATCGATCTCGAGGGTGGGGTCGTCGACGGCACCGAGGTGGGCGGCGGGCCGAACGGGCTCGCGGAGGGGCCCGACGGAATGGTCTGGGTGGCCCAGAACGGGGGGACGATGCGTCCGAGCCGTTCCCCCCGGCCGGCCGGGCCGGGGCTGCAGCGTCTCGGCCAGGGGGAGGTGCACGACGTCCCGGTCCCGGGTGCGCTCGCGCCTAACGATCTCGTCACGGGCCCGGACGGACGCCTCTGGTTCACCGACCCCGGGCTCGCCGATGACGTCGGCCGGTTGTGCGCCCACGACCCCGTCGACGGGACGACCTCGGTGCTCCTCGACGGTCTCGTCTTCCCGAACGGGTTGGCCTTCGGGCCCGAGGGCGACGTCCTCCACCTCGCCGACACCGCGGGCGGTGTCGTCACCCGGCACCGGTGGACCGGGGAGCGGCTGGTGCCCGACGGACCGCCCGCCGTCCTGCCCGCGGGCGGGCCGGACGGTCTGGCCGTCGACGCCGACGGTCGGCTCCACGCGGCGGCACCCGCCGCCGACGCCGTGTTCGTGTTCGCCCCGGACGGACGGCTCGAGGACGAGATCGACCTCGGTGGTCCGGCCTTCCCCACCAACCTGTGCTTCGCCGGGCCGGGGCTCGACGTGCTGGTCGTGACCGCGGCGCGCGGCGGGCGGGTGCTCGTCGTCGACCGCCCCGCCGCGGCACCGCAGCGGCCGCTGACCCGCGTCGCTCACGGTTGGCGACAGCGCAGCGCCCCCACCGTGTCCAGCGCGGCGGCGAGGTCCGCGATCAGGTCGTCGGGGTCCTCGAGCCCGACCGAGAACCGCAGGTGCCCGTAGCGGCGGAACTCCGCGGGCCAGTACGCGGCCCGCGCTGCCGTGGTGCCGACGTGCACGACGAGGCTCTCGTCGTGTCCCAGCGACACGGCCGAGGTGATGACGCGCAGGTCGGCGACGAAGCGGTTCTGCAGCGCGGCGTCCCCGTCGAGCGCGAAGGCCATCATCCAGCCCCCGCGCCCGCCGAACTGCCGCTGCGCGAGCGCGTGCTGCGGGTGGTCGGGCAGCCCCGGGTAGGTCACGTACGCGACGGCGGGGTGATCGGCGAGGAACTCCGCGACCCGCTGCGCCGAGGAGACGTGCTGGCGCAGGCGCAGCGGCAGGGTGATCGCGCCGCGGGAGATCAGCCAGGCGTTGAACGGCGAGACGACCCCGCCGACGTCGACCATCGCCTCGGCCCGGATCGCGTCGACGAGCTCGTGCGCGCCCACCACGACCCCGCCCATCGCGTCGCCGTGCCCGTTGATGACCTTGGTCAGGGAGTGCACGACGAGGTCGGCGCCGTCGGCGAGCGGCCGGTAGAGCGGCGGCGGGGTGAACGTGGAGTCCACCGACAGCAGCGCCCCGCCCGCGTGGGCGATCTCGGCGACGGCGGCGACGTCGCACACCCGCGTCGTCGGGTTGGCGATCACCTCGGTGTGCACGAGCTTCGTGGTCGGGCGCATCGCCGCGCGCACGGCGTCGGGGTCGCTGGTGTCGACGAACGTGGCCTGCACGTCGTAGCGCTGCGGGAGGATCTCGGCGAAGAGCCGGTACGACGCCTCGTAGGTGACGTCCGAGACCACCGCGTGGTCGCCCGTGCGCAGGAACGTGAAGAACACCCCGTGCAGGGCGGCGACACCGGTCGCGAGCACGACGGCGTCCTCGCCCTGCTCGAGCAGCGCGAGCTTCTGCTGCAGCGCGCGCTGGTTGGCCCCGGTGTTGCGGGTGTAGAGCGGCACGTCGAACCCCGACCAGAACAGCTCCTCGGGGTCGTCCGGCAGCGCGTAGGAGTTCGCCATGACGATCGGGGTGCGGATCGCGCCGCTGCCCGCGTCGACGGCGTTGCCGGCGTGCACCGCCTGCGTCGCGAACCCGAGCGACGCGGGGCGGTCCTTGTCGGGACGTGTCACGCCCGTGATCGTGTCACTCGAGTCGCCCGCGGCGAGGTGGGCGCACGCCACGGCCCCGCACCGCGCGCACGTAGTCCGTTCGGTCCACTTCGGGCGGCGGTCCGTGAGTGATCCGAGGCCCTCGGTGACCGTCGCCGCCAGGACCGCGGAATCGAGGTGGTAGGCCCTTGGCCTGCGGTGATGGTTCCGCTAGGAACGCCTGTGTGAGCTGTCGGGGGGTGCTGGTGCGTCGGCGTCGCGTCGACCTGTGCCGCATCTCCGCCGCAGGCTGTCGCCCCGGCCGCTGAGCCCTCGTCCTCCCCGGTCCGCGACGCGACGAGCGCGGCGGGCCCTCTTTCTCGATCACCGATCCCGCATCCGTCTGGAGCACCCGATGACCGCCATCGTCGACAACCACGTCAACACCGAGGCCCTGCTGCAGGCCCGCGACGCCCTGCGCGAGGCCCCCGAGGCCGCCGAGTTCGTGTGGACGGTGACCTCCGAGTGGAAGCGGGGGACCTACTCGCAGCAGACCATCGAGCACTTCTCGGGTCTCGGCGCGCCCCAGCAGCACAAGCAGGCGTTCGTCGTCGAGGGCGACCACCCGGAGATCTTCGCGTCCGAGGACAACGCGCCGACGCCCACCGAGGTCGTCCTCGCCGCGCTCGCCGGCTGCTTGACCGCCGGCGTCGCCGCGGTCGCGCAGAACCGGGGCATCCAGCTGCACTCGGTCAGGGCGACCGTCGAGGGCAAGCTCAACGTCCTGGGCATCCTCGGTGCCGACCCCGAGGTCCGCAACGGCTTCAACGAGGTCGACGTGCGCTTCGACATCGACGCGGACGCGAGCCCGGACGACATCGCCGCGCTCGTGGCCCAGTCGCAGAAGCGCTCGGCGGTGTTCGACGCCCTGTCCAACCCGACGAACATCAACGTCAGCGTCGGCTGAGCGGCTCCTGCGCCCGGCCCGCCGGGCGTGCCGACCGGTCCGCGAGGTGGCCGACCAGGTGGTCGGCCAGCTCGGCGGTGTCCTGGCCGGCACCGCCGATGTACGTCGAGCGGCGCCGGCGCAGCAGGCTCGACCCGAGCACGTAGACGCCCGGGGCGCCGGTGACCACGCCGCCGTCGTGCTCCAGGCGCCCCTTGTGGTCGAGCACGGGCAGCGCCAGCCAGGAGTGGTCGGGGCGGTAGCCGGTGGCCCAGAGCACGGTCCGGATGCCCTCGCGGTGCAGGTCGATCTCGGTGCGCGGGGCGCTGCCGACGGTGGTGGGGTCGGGGTGGTGGGGGTCACCGAGGTCGTCGGGCCCCTGCTCCCGCGCCCAGGCGTCGAAGCGCTCGAGGAGCCGGCCCAGCTTGAGGTCGGCGAGCCGCACGGTGTTGGCGAGCCCGCCGGAGAACTGGGCGACGCCGTCGCGGATGCGCCCGAGCTTGCCGACGACCTCCACGCCGCGCGCCTGCAGCGTGCCCAGATCGATGTCGGCGTGGTCCGGGCTGCCGACGAGCTGGGGCGACGGGGTGTGCCGCGCGCGGACGATGTCGTCGACCTCGTCGTAGCGCTCGTCGAGGACCCCGGCGCGCTCCATCCACCAGAACGCGTCGCGGCCGCGGTACGCGCGGGGCATGCGCACGTGCTCGCCGGTCGCGATCGTCACGCGGCGCCCGCTGCGCGCGAGCTCGTCGGCGAGCTGCACGCCGCTGGCCGACGCGCCGACCACGAGGACGCCGCCCTCGGGCACGTCGGCGGGCGAGCGGTACCGCGCGGTGCTGATCGAGGTGACGTCGTCGGGCACGTCCTCGGCGGCCGCGGGCAGCGACGCGACGGTGTGGGCGCCGCTCGCGAGGACGACGCTCGCGCAGGTCCAGGTCCCGCGGTCGGTGGTGACCTCGTAGCCCGCGTCGGTGGCGGCGACGCGCGTGACGGTGGTGCCGGTGTGCACGGGGGCGGCGACCGTCGCGGCGTAACCGTCCAGGTGCGCCACCAGCTCGGGCACCGTCAGGAAGCCGTCGGGGTCGGCGCCGGCGAGGCCGCCGTCGCCGGGCAGCCCGAGGTGCCAGGTCGGGGTGAGCAGGCGCAGCGAGTCCCAGCGCTCGGTGCGCCAGGAGTTCGCGACCTCGCCGCGCTCGAGGACGACGTGGTCGATCGACCGCTCCGTGAGCCGGCGGCTCATCGCGAGGCCCGCGTGCCCCGCACCGATGATGACGGTGGTCGCGTGCACCAGGCCGAACCTAGCCACTCATGTGAGCGGAATTCGGGGCGATAGCCCCGAATTCCGCTCACATACGCCGGTCGGCCTACGCCTCGACGCTGACCGCGGCGACGGTGGTGGGGGAGGGCTGCAGGCCGAGGTGCTCGCGCAGCGTCGTGCCCTCGTACTCGGTGCGGAACGAGCCCTTCTCCTGCAGCAGCGGCACCACCTGGTCGGCGAACACGTCCATGCCGCCCGGGGTGATGTGCGGGATGAGCACGAAGCCGTCGGAGGCGTCGGACTGCACGAACTCGTCGATCGTGTCCGCCACCCGCTGCGGGGTGCCGACGAACGTGTGGCGCCCGTTCTTGCGGATCACGACCTCGCGCAGCGACAGGCCCTCGCGCTCGCCGAGCTCGCGCCACTCGTTCGCGACCGCCACCGGGTCCTTGTACATGCGCACGCTCGCGCGGCCCTTCGAGATGTGCGAGCCCGAGTCGACGTCGTCGGCGGTCTTCGGGTCGAACGAGGGGACCGGCCCGTCGGGGTCGACGTCGGAGAGGTCGCGGTTCCAGACCTGCTCGGCGAACGCGATCGCCGTCGCCGGCCCGACCTGCTGGTACTGCACCTGCCGCGCGTTCTCCGCGGCCTCGGACTCGGTGTCGCCGAGCACGAACGTCGCCGCCGGCAGGATCTTCAGGTCCTCGGGGCGGCGGCCGAACTTCGCCAGGCGCGCCTTCACGTCGGCGTAGAACTCCTGGCCGGCCTCCAGCTCGGCGTGCCGGGTGAAGATCGCGTCGGCGCTCGACGCGGCGAACTCGCGCCCCTCCTCGGAGTCGCCGGCCTGGATGATCACCGGCCGGCCCTGGGGGCTGCGCGGCACCGGGAAGCGCCCGGAGATGTCGAACTGGTCGGAGCGGATCGCGAAGCGCCCCGCGTCCGTCGACGGTCCAGCTCCGCTCCGCTCCGTGTCCGACCCGTGGCGCAGGAACCGCCCGGAGGCGGCGTCGGCGACGACCTCGTCGGCGGGCCACGAGTCCCACAGCGCCTGCGCGGTCGCGAGCATCTCCTGGGCGCGCAGGTAGCGCTTGTCCTTGGGCAGGTAGCCGCCGCGGCGGAAGTTCTCGCCGGTGAACTCGTCCCAGCTCGTCACCACGTTCCACGCGGCGCGCCCGCCGGAGAGGTGGTCGAGCGTCGCGAGCTTGCGGGCGACGTCGAGCGGCTCGTTGAACGTGGAGTTCACGGTGCCGGCCAGGCCGATGTGGTCGGTGACGGCGGCCAGGGCCTGCAGGATCGCGACGTTGTCGGGGCGGCCCATGACGTCGAGGTCGTAGATGCGCCCGCCCTGCTCGCGCAGGCGCAGCCCCTCGGCGAGGAAGAGGAAGTCGAACTTCGCGCGCTCCGCGGTCTGCGCGAAGTGGCGGAACGACGCGAACTCGATGTGGCTGCCCGACGCCGGGTCGCTCCAGACCGTCGTGTTGTTGACGCCGGGGAAGTGGGCGGCGAGGTGGATCTGCTTCTTCGCCATCGGTGGCCTCCTCAGGCGCGCGCGTAGCGGTCGGCGGGACGCGCGAGGCCGAAGTGGCCGCGCAGCGTGTCGGCGTCGTAGGCGGTCCGGAACAGGCCCCGGCGCGCCAGCTCGGGGGCGAGCTCGCGGGTGATGCGGGGCAGGTCGTGGGCGGTGACGGCCGGGCGCAGACGGGCGCCGGCGAGCCCGGCGCCGTGCCAGGACTCCAGGACGTCGGCGACGTCGGCGACCGTGCCGGTGAGGGTGCGGGCGTCGCTGCGCAGCTCGCGGCCGTCGGTCTCGTCGAGGCGGGCCAGGCGCTCGCGGGCGGCGTCGGCGCTGTCGTCGAGGACGACGAGCAGGTCGCCGAGCACGTGCAGCGGGTCGCCCGTGCGTCCCACCTCGGCCTCCTCCTCGCGGACCCGGCGCAGGATCGCCTCCGCGTCGCCGGTCGGGCCGTCGCGACCGACCCCGCCGGGCGTGACGAACACCAGGTCGGCGCCGCGCGCGGCGAGCCGGTAGGCGACGTCGACGTGCGCGAGCGCGCTCACCAGCGGCTGGCCCTGCGGCGGGCGCGGCGTGATCGAGGGTCCGCGGACCGAGAAGTGGTCGCCGGAGAAGTCGATGTAGTGCAGCTTCTCGCGGTCGACGAACCGGCCGGTCGCGGCGTCGCGGATCTCGGCGTCGTCCTCCCACGAGTCCCAGAGCCGGCGCTGGACCTCGATGTGGTCGGCGGCCTCGTCGAACAGGCCCTCGCGGGTCTCGTTGCCGTACTCGCGGCGCCCGAACAGCGCGTACTCGTCCTCGCGCGACGACACCCGCACGCGCACGCCGGCGCGCCCGGTCGTCACGTAGTCCAGCGTCGCGATCTCGGTCGAGACGTGGAACGGCTCGGTGTGGGTGGTGACGACCGTCGGCACCAGGCCGATCCGGCTCGTCACGGGCCCGACGCGCAGGGCGACGAGCTGCGCGTCCAGGCGGCCCTGCGCGCGGTCGGCGCGGTCGGAGTCGAGGGCGAAGGAGTCCTCGAACGTCACGAGGTCGAGCAGGCCCGCCTCGGCCTCGCGGACCTGGTCGACCCAGAAGCCCGCGGTGAACAGCTCGTCGGCGCGCGCGCCGGGCTCGCGCCACGACGCGGGGTGCCAGCCGGTGCCGTCGAGGGCGACGGCCAGGTGCAGGGACATGGTCCTCCTGTCGTCAGGTCCGCGCGGGGACGTCGCTCGGGACGCTCAGGGCGGTGAAGTCGGGGCGGGCGCGCAGCCGGAAGCCGAGTGCGGTGTAGAGCCGGATCGCGGTGGTGTTGGTCGCCGCGGCGTGCAGGAACGGGACCTCGCCGCGGTCGCGGACGACGGCGGCCATCGCCAGGACGAGACGCGTGGCCAGTCCCCGGCCGCGGTGGGCCCCGTCGGTGCAGACCGCACTGATCTCGGTGTACCCGGGCGGGTGGAGGCGCTCACCGGCCATGGCGACGAGCGTGCCGTTCTCGACCACGCCGAGGTAGGTGCCCATCGCGATGGTGCGCGGGAGGAAGGGGCCGGGCTCGGTGCGGGCGACCAGCTCGCTCATCGCGGGGACGTCGGCGGGGTCGAGGCGCACGAGGTCGGGGTCGTGGCGGCCCGGGACGGCCTCGCCGACCAGCTGCACGCCGGCCATGGCGCGGAGCACCTCGAGCCCGACGGGCTCCAGGGTGCCGAACGCGGGGACGACGGTGTGGTTCCCGGGGCCGACCAGCGCGGCGACGTCGTCCCACTCCGCGGCGCCGTGCGGCTCGGCGAGGAACGGGGCCACGTCGGGGTCGTAGCGCACCGCGTCGCCGAGGCCCTGCGCGAGATATGCGTGGGCGCCGAGCAGGGACGTGCGGACCGGCTCGTCGAGCGGCCCGGCGGGTGCGGGTGCCACCCCACGCACAACCGCCGGGTCCGGACGACCATTCCGGCGCGGGCCACGCACAGCGCACTCGGCGGTGTCGCCGCCGGGGCATGACCGGTGACCATGGTCGTCCACCACCACGGGACGGACGGGGACGACCATGCTGAAGCTCTCGCTCGACGCCTGCGCCCGCCAGCAGCTCAACGCCGCTCGGAGCAGTTCCGCCGGCCGTGCCGCCCACACGGTGGTGGGCGGGCACGGCAACGTCATGCGCCAGACCGTGATCGCGCTGACCGGCGGTCGCGAGCTCGCCGAGCACGAGAACCCCGGCGAGGCGACGCTGGTCGTGCTGCACGGTCGGGTGCGCCTCGTGTCGGAGAAGGACGCGTGGGACGGGCGCCGCGGCGACCTGCTCGTCGTGCCCGACGCCCGCCACCGCCTCGAGGCCGTCGAGGACGCCGTCGTCCTGCTGACCGTCGCCAAGCTCAACGGCCGTACGTGAGCGAAATTCACGGCCATAGCCGTGAATTTCGCTCACCTACCGCTCAGAAGTAGCCGTTGGTCGGGAGCGGGGTGCCGGCGATGAGGTGGCGCCCGACGGCGGCGGCCTTGTAGCTCGCCGGGTTGTGCAGCGTGATCGTGCGGATGTTGCGCCAGTGCCGGTCGAGGTTGCGGACGCGGCTCGACGCCGACGCGCCACCGACGTCGAACAGCGCGGTGGCCGCGTCCAGCCCGACCCGGTCCAGGTGCACCTTGACCGAGACGTGCGCCAGCGACGCCGCGAGCAGCAGGTCCTCGGTGGGCTCGCCCTTCGCCCAGGCCTCCATGACGGCGTCGATCGCGTCGGCCGCGGTGAGCACCGCCGACTCCGCGACCCACGCCGCGGCCGAGAGGCGGCCCACCGTCTCCTGCAGGATCGGGTCGTCGACGGCGTCGGGCGTCGGCGCGTGCTCGAAGGTGCGGCTCCGGGAACGCACGACCCCGGCGGCGTCGGTGGCCACCGAGCGCAGGATGCCCGCCACCAGCGCGTGCAGGTAGAGCTGCAGGAACGCCACGTCGCCGGGCGGGCGCGGTTCGAGGCGGGGCCGCGCCCCGAGCACGTCGGCGGGCTCCACCGCGACGTCGGTGAACGCCGTCGTCCCGGTGCCCGTGCGGCCCTGGCCCATGCCGTCCCAGTCGTCGACGACGTCGACGCCCGCGCGGTCGGCCGGCACCATCACCGTCGCCACGCGGTCGCCCTCGACCCGCGCCGCGACCGCGATCCAGTCCGCGTAGAGCGTGCCGGTGCTGTAGTACTTCGTGCCGCTGAGCACCAGGCGCCCGTCGACCTCGTCGAGCCGCGTGTCGAACTCGTGCCCGCCCGCCGCCGACGGCCCGGTCTCGCTGATCGCGTTCCCGAACACCTTGCCCGCGCGGATCTCGTCGACCCACCGCCGCCGCACGTCCGGGTCGGGGTGGCGGAGGAACCCGATCACCTGGCTGTAGTGGGTGCGCAGCACGTGGGCGACGATCGGGTCGGCCTCGGCGAGGTCGACGACGAACGCCAGCACCTCGCGCACCGAGGCCCCGCGCCCGCCCTCGTCGACCGGCAGCGACAGCGCGCCCAGCCCGGCCCGCGCCACCGCGGCGACCTGGTCGAACGGCGAGACGTCGAGGCGCTCCCGCTCGGCGGCGCCCGCGGCGATGTCCGCCAAGAGCGTGGCGACCCCGGGCTCGGCGGCGGTCCGGGAGGCCGCCCTCACGAGGAGGTGCCCGTCCGCAGGGCCCCCGCCGGATGGCTCGGGTCGGCCCGGGGCCCCTTGCCGCCCAGGACCTCGCGCAGCGTCCCGCGCGGCGGGGTCGCCGGCATCCGCCCGCGGCGGCGCAGCTCGGGGACGACCAGCTCGGCGACCTGCTCGAACGTGCCCGGCGTGACCGCGTAGGCGAGGTTGAAGCCGTCGGCGCCGGTCTCGTCGATCCAGCGCTCCATCTCGTCGGCGACCTCGGCCGGCGAGCCGACCGCGACCGGCCCGCGCCCGCCGACCGCGAGGTGCGCGGCGATCTCGTCGATCGTCCACTCCCGGTCCGGGTCGTCGGTGGTGAACGACGCGAGCGCGGTCTGCCCGGCGTCGGTGTGCACGTGGCGCAGCGGCTCGCCGGGCGGGACGTCGGAGAGGTCGAGGCCGGTCCAGCCGCCGAGGAGGGCCATGGCGCCCTCGCGGGAGGCCGCGGCGAGGTAGCTCGCGTAGAGCTCCTTCGCCGCCGACGAGGTCTCCGCCACCACCGGCGCCAGCTGCACGAAGATCGTCACCGACTCGGGGTCACGGCCGGCCTCGGCGACCGCCGCGCGGATGCCCGCCACCGACTTCGCGACCACGCCCGTCGTCGGCCCGGAGACGAACACCGCCTCGGCGTGCTTGCCCGCGAACGCCTTGCCCCGCGACGAGGCGCCCGCCTGGAAGATCGTCGGGGTTCGCTGCGGCGAGGGCTCGCACAGGAACGGCCCGGGCACGTCGAACCACGTCCCGTGGTGGGCGACGTCGTGCACCTTCGCCGGGTCGGTGTAGACGCCGCGCTCGGCGTCGCGCACCACCGCGTCCTCGTCCCAGGAGGTCTCCCAGAGCTTGTAGCAGACCTCGAGGTACTCCTCGGCCATCGCGTAGCGCTCGTCGTGGGGCAGCTGCTGGTTCGATGGTCCGGCTCCGCTGCGCTGCGCGTCCCCGAGCCCCAGGTTGGCCGCCGCGCTGGACAGGTAGCCGGTGACCACGTTCCACGCCACCCGGCCCTTGGTCAGGTGGTCGAGCGTGGTGAACCGGCGCGCCAGCGCGTAGGGGTGCTCGTAGCTCACCGACACCGTCACCCCGAAGCCCAGCCGCGAGGTCGCCGCGGCCAGGGCCGGCACGAGCAGCATCGGGTCGCCGAGCGGGACCTGCGCCCCGGCCCGCACCGCGGCGTCGCGGCTGCCGCCGTGGACGTCGTAGATGCCCAGGACGTCGGCGAGGAACAGCGCGTCGAAGCCCGCGTCCTCCAGCGTGCGCGCCAGCCCGATCCAGTGGTCGAGGTCGGTGTAGCGGAACCCCTGGTCGTCGGGGTGGCGCCACAGGCCCGCCGACTGGTGGCCGGCGCAGTTCATGGCGAACGCGTTGAGGTGGATGCGTCGCTTGTCGGGGGGCACGGCGTCCCTTCTACACCGCGTCGTCGAACGCGGTCTCGCGGGCGAGCACGGCGGACAGGATCGTCAGCACGGAGACGCCGGCGAAGATCACCACGACGAGCACGAACGACCCGGTGGCGCCGACGACGGCCGCGGCCACCAGCGGCGCGAACCCGCCGCCGATCACCGAGCCGATCCCGTAGCCCAGCGACGCGCCGCTGTAGCGCAGGCGCACGTCGAACAGCTCCGCGAACCACGCGGCCTGCGGCCCGTACATGGCGTCGTGGGTGACGTTGATCGCGAGCACCACGGCCAGCACCACCAGCAGCGTCGACCCGGTGCCGACGGCGAGGAAGAACAGCAGCAGCGTCACCGTGCCGCCGACCGCGCCGAACAGGTAGGGCTTCCGGCGCCCGATGCGGTCGGACAGGATCGCCCACAGCGGGGTCGTGGCGAGCCCGAGGGCCGACGAGATGACCACGGCGATCAGCCCGGCGCTGCTGCCGCGGCCGATCTCGCTCGCGATGTAGGTCAGGCCGTACGTGGTGATCAGCACGAACAGGGCGATCTGCGAGAGCCGCAGGCCGGTGGTGAGCAGGACCTCGCGCGGCGCGGCGCGGAACACCTCGACGACGGGCAGCCGGGCGACCTTGCCCTGCTCGCGCAGCGCGGCGAACTCCGGCGCGTCGGAGATGCGCAGCCGGATCACCAGCCCGACGATCACGAGCACCGCGCTGGCCAGGAACGGCAGCCGCCACCAGAACTCGACGAACGCCGCGTCGCCGACGGCCGTGCGCACGAGGAAGAACAGGCCGGTGGCGAGCAGCATCCCGGCGGGCGAGCCGAGCTGGGTGAAGCTGCCGAAGAACCCGCGGCGGCGCGGCGGGGCGTGCTCGACGGCGAGGATCGCGGCGCCGGCCCACTCGCCGCCGACGGCGAGGCCCTGGAGGATCCGCAGCACCACGAGCAGCACCGGGGCCGCGACGCCGATCGTCGCGAACGACGGGAGCAGGCCGATCAGCGTCGTCGCGGTACCCATGAGCACGAGCGCGCCGACGAGCACCGTGCGGCGCCCGAGGCGGTCACCGAGGTGCCCGGCGATCACCGCGCCGATCGGGCGCGCGCCGAACCCGGCGGCGTACGTCGCGAACGCGGCGAGCGTGCCGGCGGTCGGGCTGATCGAGGGGAAGAACAGCTGGTTGAACACCAGCGCGGTGGCGGTGGCGTAGAGGTAGAAGTCGTACCACTCGATGGTGGTCCCGATGGCGCTGGCGAGCGCGACCCGGCGCGGGGTGCGGGCGGGCGCGGCGGTGGGCGTGCTGGACGTGCTGGTGCTCACGAGGATTCCCGGGGGAGAGGGCTGGTCGCCGAGGCGCTGACGGGGCGTCAGCGACGACAGCCCTGGGCGCCGACGCGACCGAGGTCGACGTGCCGGCGACGGGTGAGCAGCACCGGCGGAGTCCATCAGCCCCGCTCGATCGGGTCAACGCGACGTGACGTGCGCCCCGTCCGCGGCCCGCGGGCTCGGGACGACGTCACGGGGCTCAGGCGCTGGGTGACCGCGCCGGGTCGCGGTCCGCGCAGTGCGCGGCGAGGTCGTCGAGGGGCAGCCCGAGCTCGGCGCACAGCGCGATCACGGTGAAGAACGCCGGCGTCGGGACCCGTCCGGTCTCGATCTTGCGCAGGGTCTCGGGCGACATCCCGACCGCGGCCGCCACCGAGGTCATGCTCCGCGGGCCCCGCGCCGCGCGCAGGACCTCGCCGAGACGCTGCCCGCGCTCGTGCTCCTCCGCCGTCAGCGGCACGCGCACCATGACCGTGATACTAATACCGGGATAGTTATCCCGCGGAGAGAGTGCGTCGATGATCGAGTTGAAGACCCCCGCCGAGATCGAGCGGATGCACGAGGCCGGCCGGTTCGTCGCCCACGTGCTGACGGAGCTGGGCGAGCGCGCGCTCGTCGGGGTCAACCTGCTCGACCTGGAGCAGCACGCCCGCCGGCTGATCCGGGCGCACGGCGCCGAGTCCTGCTACTGGGACTACGCGCCGTCGTTCGGGCGGGGTCCGTTCCGCAACGTCGTGTGCCTGTCGGTCAACGACGCGGTCCTGCACGGCCTGCCCCACGACTACGTCCTGCGCGACGGCGACGTCCTGAGCATGGACCTCGCCGTGACGGTCGGGGGCTGGGCCGCCGACTCCGCCCGCACCGTCATCGTCGGCACGCCCCGCGAGGACGACCGGCGACTGGTG
This sequence comes from Actinomycetospora lutea, assembly GCF_028737205.1. GTDB lineage: Bacteria > Actinomycetota > Actinomycetes > Mycobacteriales > Pseudonocardiaceae > Actinomycetospora > Actinomycetospora lutea. Next base: position 75,039 of record NZ_JAQZAL010000012.1, read on the forward strand.
CGTGCGGGCGAGGAGGCCCTCGAGGCCGCCATCGCCGCCGCGCAGCCCGGCGGGAAGCTCGGTGACGTGTCGGCCGCGATCGGCGCGGTCGCCGCGCGCCACGGCTACCCGGTGAACCTGGAGTTCGGCGGGCACGGCATCGGCCGCACCATGCACGAGGACCTCCACGTCCCCAACGACGGGCGCGCGGGCCGCGGCATGCGCCTCAAGCCCGGCCTCACCCTGGCGCTCGAGCCCTGGTTCGCGCGCACCACCGACAAGATCACCTTCGACCCCGACGGCTGGACGATCCGCTCCGCCGACGGCTCGCGCACCACCCACAGCGAGCACACCGTCGCCGTCACCGACGACGGGCCCCGCGTGCTGACCCGCCGGGAGGACGAGCTGGCCGTCGCGGTGTAGGCCTCGTTGCGGCCGGACGGATGGCTGCGGTGAGATGGGCGCATGCCTCGCCGCGCCCTCGAGCCGTTCTGGCCGAGCCGGCGCGTGATCGAGTTCGACCAGTGGTGTCGCCCGGCCGCGTGAGCGCCCCGGGTCGTCCTCGCACGTCCTGATCCGTTCACGCGGCCGGATCGTCGTGCCCACATCCGGATCGATCCCGCGGAGGCCAGGGTGTCCGTCACCGACGACTACCTGAAGAACAACGAGACCTACGTCGCGACCTTCCCCGGCGAGCTGCCCCTGCCGCCGGCGCGCAGGACCGCCGTCGTCGCCTGCATGGACGCGCGCGTGAACCCCTACGGCGCACTCGGCCTGCACGAGGGCGACTCGCACGTCATCCGCAACGCCGGCGGCGTCGTCACCGACGACACGATCCGCTCGCTCGCGATCAGCCAGCACCTCCTCGGGACCGAGGAGATCGTGCTGATCCACCACACCGACTGCGGCATGGTGACGTTCACCGACGAGCAGTTCGCCGACATCCTCGAGAAGGAGGCCGGGGAGCGCCCGTCGTGGTCGGCCAACGCGTTCCCCGACCTCGAGGCCGATGTCCGCGACTCGATCAAGCGCATCACCGACAGCCCGTTCGTCAAGAACAAGGGCTCGGTGCGCGGGTTCGTGCTCGACGTCGCGACCGGGAAGCTGACCGAGGTCGAGTAGCGGAGCGAGGGACGCCCCCGCTGGACGCAGCGAGGGCGTCCCTCGCTGCGACCCCGGGCCCTCAGTGCACCTCGAGCGGGCGCGCCACGAGCGGTCGCCCGACGAGGCCCGCGGCGAGCGTGTCGCCGGCCTGCGCGTCGATGAGCAGGAACGACCCGGTGGCGGCGACGTCGTCGTACCGGTCGAGCGGCAGCGGCTCGGACACGGTCAGCGACACCTGGCCCATGGCGTTGATGCCCAGCTCGCCCGGGTCCTCCACGACCGAGAGGTCCTCGGTGTCGAGCCGGTGGGTCACCGCGCCGACGATGGCCTGCACGGTGCGGGTGCCGTGCTTGAGCAGCAGCCGCGCGCCGGGGCGCAGCGGCTTCTCGTGCAGCCAGGCGAGCGTCGCGTCGAACTCGGTGACGGGCTCGGGCGCGCCGGGCGCAGCGAGCTCCGCGCCGCGGGCGATCCCGAGGTCGTCGGCGAGGCGCAGCACGACGCTCTGGCCGTCGTGGGCCGCCTCGAGCTCGCCGTCGGCGGTGTCGATGCCCTCGACGCGGGTGCGGAGCCCGTCGGGCAGGACCTCCACCTCGTCGCCGACGCGCACCGTGCCCGCCGCCACGAGCCCGGCGTAGCCGCGGTAGTCGGGGTGGGACTCGGTGCGCGGCCGCACGACGTACTGCACGGGGAAGCGGAAGGGCGCGTCGTGGTCGGCGCCCTCGACCGGCACCGACTCGAGGTGCTCGAGCAGCGTCGGGCCCTCGTACCAGGGGGTGTTCGGCGAGGCGAGCACGACGTTGTCGCCCTTCTTCGCCGACAGCGGGATCGCGACGACGGCGTCCTCGGCGTAGCCGAGCGCGTCGGTCAGGCCCGTGAACTCCTTGGCGATGCGCCAGTAGGTGTTCTCGTCGAAGTCGACGAGGTCCATCTTGTTCACCGCGAGCACGAGGCGCGGCACGCGCAGCAGGCCCATCACGGCCACGTGGCGCCGGGTCTGCTCGACGACGCCGGTGCGGGCGTCGACCAGCAGCACCGCCAGCTGCGCGGTGGACGCCCCGGTGACGGTGTTGCGGGTGTACTGCACGTGGCCGGGGGTGTCGGCGAGGACGAACGAGCGCCGCGGCGTCGCGAAGTAGCGGTACGCGACGTCGATGGTGATGCCCTGCTCGCGCTCGGAGCGCAGGCCGTCGACGAGCAGCGAGAGGTCGGGGTCGCCGCCGCCGACGGTGGCGCGCTCGACGGCCTCCATCTGGTCGGCGAGCACCGACTTCGTGTCGTAGAGCAGCCGCCCGACGAGGGTGGACTTGCCGTCGTCGACGCTGCCCGCGGTCGCGAGCTTGAGCAGGTCAGCCATCAGAGTCCAGCTCCCCCATCGGCGTGCTCTCCGTGATGCTTCCTGTCCTGCATCAGAAGTAGCCCTCTCGCTTGCGGTCCTCCATGGCGGCCTCCGAGAGCCGGTCGTCGGCCCGCGTCGCTCCACGCTCGGTCAGCCGGCTCTCGCGCACCTCGGCGAGCACCTCGTCGAGCGTCTCCGCGGTCGACTCGACCGCGCCGGTGCAGGAGCCGTCGCCGACGGTGCGGTAGCGCACCGTCTTCGTGACGACCTCCTCGCCGTCGCGCGGCCCGCCCCACGGCCCGCTGGTCAGCCACATGCCGTCGCGGGAGAACACCTCGCGGGTGTGCGCGTAGTAGATCGAGGGCAGCTCGACGCCCTCGCGCGCGATGTAGCGCCACACGTCGAGCTCGGTGAAGTTCGACAGCGGGAACACGCGCACGTGCTCGCCGGGCTTGTGGCGCCCGTTGTAGAGGTTCCACAGCTCCGGGCGCTGGCGGGAGGGCTCCCACTGCCCGAACGCCGTCCGTAGGCTGAACACCCGCTCCTTGGCCCGCGCCCGCTCCTCGTCGCGGCGCCCGCCGCCGAAGACGGCGTCGTGGCGGTGCTCGGCGATGGCGTCGAGCAGCGGGGTGGTCTGCAGCGGGTTGCGGGTGCCGTCGGCGCGCTCGGTCAGGCGGCCGTCGTCGATGTAGTCCTGCACGCGCGCGACCTCGAGCTGCAGGCCGTAGCGCGCGACGACGCGGTCGCGGAACTCGATGACCTCGTCGAAGTTGTGCCCGGTGTCGACGTGCAGCACCGGGAACGGGATCGGCGCGGGCCAGAACGCCTTCGCGGCGAGGTGCACCAGCAGCATCGAGTCCTTGCCGCCGGAGAAGAGGATCACCGGGCGGTCGAACTCGCCGGCGACCTCGCGCATGACGTGGATCGCCTCGGACTCGAGGGCGCTGAGCTGGTCGATGCTGGTGACAGGCTCGGTGGCGGTCATCCGTGCAGCCCGCACTCGGTCTTGGAGAAGCCCGCCCAGCGCCCGCTGCGCGGGTCGGCGCCCGGGGCCGGCTTGGCCGTGCACGGCGCGCAGCCGATCGACGGGTAGCCGGCGTCGACCAGCGGGTTGACCAGCACCGCGTGCTCGCGGATGTAGGCGTCCATCTGCTCGTCGCTCCAGTGCGCGATCGGGTTGATCTTGACCAGCCCGTGGCGCTCGTCCCAGGTGACCAGCGGCGTGGTGGCGCGGGTCGGCGCCTCGACGCGGCGCACGCCGGTCACCCAGGCGTCGTAGTTCGCCAGCGTCCTGCGCAGCGGCTCGACCTTGCGCATCTGGCAGCACGCGCCCGGATCGGAGGCGAAGAGGTCCTTGCCGTACGTGGCGTCCTGCTCGGCGACGGTCAGCTCGGGCTCGGCCTGCACGATCCGCACGCCGTAGACCTGGGCGACCGCGTCGCGGGTGCCGAGGGTCTCGGCGAAGTGGTAACCCGTCTCGAGGAAGAGCACGTCGACCCCGGGACGCGCGGCCGCGCCGAGCTCGACCAGCACCGCGTCTTGCATGTTCGACGCGACGATCAGGTCCTCGCCGAAGGTCTCGGCGGCCCAGGCCAGGATCGCGCGGGTGAGCTCCTCGTGGTCCTGCTCGCCCTCGAGCGCGGCGAAGCGCTCCCCGGCGGCGAGGGCCTCGGTACGCAGATCGTTGCGCGTGTCCGTGCTGGTCATGCGGATCCTCTCGCCGGTGCCGACGCCGGGGTGATGACGAAGGTGCTGCGGCAGTCCGCGCACTCCCACGCGCCCCGCGGCTCCTCGCGGGGGCGCAGGTCCTGCTCGCCGCAGTAGGGGCAGTACTGGACGGCCAACCTCATGAGAGCTGCGCTTCTTCCGCGCGCACGACCCACTGGGCGAACCGCTCGCCCGGCTCCTTGTGCTCGGCGTAGGAGCGCACGAGGCGCTCGACGTAGTCGCCCAGGTCGGCGGAGAGCACCTTGTGCCCGCGCAGCTTGCGCCCGAAGCCGGCGTCGAGGCCGAGCCCGCCGCCGAGGTGCACCTGGAAGCCCGCGGCCGGGTTGCCCTCGGCGTCGTTGACGATCTGGCCCTTCAGCCCGATGTCGGCGACCTGGACCCGCGCGCAGGAGTTCGGGCAGCCGTTGAGGTGGATCGACACCGGGTGCTCGAGGCCGTCCTGGACGTCGGCGAGGCGCCGGTCGAGCTCCTCGACGAGGTCGCCCGCGCGGTTCTTGGTGTCGACGAACGCGAGCTTGCAGAACTCGAGGCCCGTGCAGGCCATCGTCGCGCGGCGCCACGGCGTGGGCCGGGCGGGCAGGCCGAGGTGGTCGAGCGCGGTGGTCAGCCCGTCGAGGTTCGCCGGCGGCACGTCCAGCACCACGATCTTCTGGTACGGCGTGAGGCGGACACGGCCCGAGCCGGCCTCCTCGGCGGCCTTGGCGACGCCGACCAGCGTCGAGCCGCTGGTGCGCCCGGCGGGCGGGGCGACGCCGACGTAGTGGTTGCCGTCGACCTGCTCGTGGATGCCGACGTGGTCGACGGTGCCGGCGATCTCCTCGGGCGGCGGACCGTCGATCAGCTTGCGCTCCAGGTACTCGTCCTCGAGGACCTGGCGGAACTTCTCGGGGCCCCAGTCGGCGAGGAGGAACTTCAGGCGTGCGCGGGTGCGCAGACGGCGGTAGCCGTAGTCGCGGAAGAGCTTGGTGACGCCGTGCCAGACGTCGGGGACCTCGTCGAGCGGGACCCAGGCGCCGAGGCGCACCGCGAGCTTCGGGTTCGTCGAGAGCCCGCCGCCGACGTGGAGGTCGAAGCCCGGCCCGTGCTCGGGGTGGACGACGCCGACGAAGCTGATGTCGTTGACCTCGTGGGCGATGTCCTGCTGCCCGGAGATCGCCGTCTTGTACTTGCGGGGCAGGTTGGACAGCGACTTGTCGCCGATGAACCGCTCGACGATCTCCTCGATGGCCGGGGTGCCGTCGATGATCTCGTCCTTGCTGATCCCGGCCACCGGCGAGCCGAGGACGACGCGCGGGCAGTCGCCGCAGGCCTCGGTGGTGGAGAGGTCCACGGCCTCGAGCCGGCGCCAGATCTCGGGGACGTCCTCGACGCGGATCCAGTGCAGCTGGATGTTCTCGCGGTCGGTGACGTCGGCCGTGTCGCGGGCGAAGGTCTGGGAGATCTCGCCGATGACCCGCAGCTGCTCGGTGGTCAGGCCGCCGCCGTCGACGCGCACCCGCATCATGAAATGCGGCGCGTCGAGTAGCTCCTCGTCGACGTGGCCGGTGTCGGTGCCCGGGAAGCCCTCGGCGCGCTGGGTGTAGAGCCCCATCCAGCGGAACCGGCCGCGCAGGTCGGCGGGGTCGATCGAGTCGAACCCGCGGTGGGCGTAGATGTTCTCGATCCGCGCCCGCACGTTGAGCGGGTTGTCGTCCTTCTTCGACTGCTCGTTCTTGTTCAGCGGCTCCCGGTAGCCCAGCGCCCACTGGCCCTCGGCCTTGCCCTTGCGCGCCCGCGCGGGCTTGGGCTTCGGTGGTGCGTCCTCCGTGGCCGTCGGGTGCCGCAGCGGGGTGGTCTCCGCAGCCTGGGACCTCTTCTCGGCTGACTCCTCCGAGGTCGCGGCGTTCTCGGACGACGGGGCGCCGGTAGCGGCCATGCGTGGGTTCCTCCGGGGTGGTGCACGGACGCGCGCGGGCACGACGAGGACGACCTCGTGGCGGGTGCGCGCGGGGTCCGCTCGGGCGTGGTGGCGGGGGATCGCGCTCGTCAGGCGCGGCAGAGCGCGCTGGACTGGCGCACGAGGTCGACGTGACGTCGACTCACGAGAAGGGCGCCAGGCGCGGACATGCGCACCACCCTGCCACGAGCAGGGCATCGTTTTCCACATGACGTTCAGCTAATGGGCGAAGGGGATCGCGGCCGGGGCGGCGTCGCGCGCGCCCGCCGGGTGCCACCACAGGCCGCGGCGCCCCAGCTCGGGCAGGACGCCCTCGCCGACCCAGTACGCCTCCTCCAGGTGCGGGTGCCCGGAGAGGACGAACTCGGTGATCCCGAGGTCGTGGTACTCGGCGATCCGGTCGGCGACCTCGGTGTGGCTGCCGACGAGCGCGGTGCCCGCCCCGCCGCGCACGAGCCCGACGCCGGCCCACAGGTTCGGGGCGACCTCGAGGTCGGCGGCGGTCTTCGTCCCATCGGAGTGCAGCGCGCGCATGCGCCTCTGCCCCTCGGACTCGCTCTGCGACAGGCCCGCCTGCACGTCGGAGATCATGGAGTCGGGGATGCCCTCGAGGTAGCGCTCGGCCTGGGCCCACGCGGCGTCGGAGGTGTCGCGGGCGATGACGTGCAGGCGGATGCCGAAGCGCACCTCGCGGCCCTGCGCGGCGGCGAGCCCGCGGACCCACTCGACCTTCTCCCGGACCTGCTCGGGCGGCTCGCCCCAGGTCAGGTACACGTCGACGTGCTGCGCGGCGACCTCGCCCGCCCTGGGCGACGACCCGCCGAAGTACACCGGCGGCACCGGGTCGGTCACGCGCGTCAGCGCCGCGGACTCGACGTGGATCTGTTCGCCGTCCAGCGTCACCGTCTCGCCCGCCCACAGCCGGCGGCACACCTCGAGGAACTCGCCGGTGCGCACGTAGCGGTCGTCCTTGCCCAGGAAGTCGCCGTAGGCGCGCTGCTCGCCGGGCTCGCCGCCGGTGACGACGTTGAGCAGCAGCCGGCCCTGCGAGTGGCGCTGGAAGGTGGCGGCCTGCTGGGCGGCGAGGGTGGGGGAGATGACGCCGGGCCGGAACGCGACGAGGAACTTCAGCCGCTCGGACTCGGCGACGAGCATCGCCGTGGTCAGCCAGGCGTCCTCGCACCAGGCGCCCGTGGGGGTCAGCGCGCCCTCGAACCCGACGGTCTCGGCGGCGCGCGCGATCTGCGCCAGGTAGCCGATCTCGGCGGGGCGGACGGCGTCGGCGGCCCGCGTGGCCACGCCGTGGCCGCCGCCGACGAGGCCGCGCGAGTCGCCGTAGGTGGGCAGGAACCAGTGGGCGGTGATGCTCATGGTGCTCCTAGAGCGTGTCGAGGGGCTGCGCCCGCAGGGCGGCGACGGTGCTGACGACCCCGGCGAGCGCGAGGTAGCCCGCGGCGAGCCAGGGCGTGCCGCCGCCGAGGGCGAGCAGGGAGGTCAGGACCAGGGGCGTGAGCCCCGAGGCGTAGATGCCGCCGCCCTGGAAGGCGAGCGACATGCCGGTGTAGCGGGTGCGGGTGGGGAAGACCTCGGCGAACAGCGTCGACTCCGCCCCGCTGGTCAGCCCGTAGGACAGGCCCAGCATCACGACCAGGGCGAGGCCGAGCAGGACGATCGACCCGGTGCCGATGACCGCGAAGGCCGGGAAGACACCCACGACGAGCACCGCGCACCCGATCGCGAAGACCCGGCCGCGCCCGATCCGGTCGCCCCACGCGCCGGCCAGCGGCACGACCGCGGCGCTCGCCACCGCGGCCACCGTGACGGCGACGAGGACCTCGGTGCGCGGCATCCCCAGCGTGGCGACGGCGTAGGTCAGGACGAACACGCCCCAGGTGTTGAAGGAGGCGCCCTCGGCCCAGCGCGCGAGCAGCGTCCAGGCGAGGTTGCGGCGCGACGGCGGGTCGCGCAGGACGTCGACGGCCGGCACGCGCGAGGTCTCGGCCGCGGCCTGCATGCGGCGGAACGCCGGGGTCTCCATCACCGCGAGGCGCACGACCAGGCCGACGCCGACGAGCACCAGGCTCGCGATGAACGCGACGCGCCAGCCCCAGGACAGGAAGGCGGCGTCGTCCATGACCAGCCCGAGCAGCGCGAACACGCCGGTGCCGAGCGCGAGCCCGAGGCCCAGCCCGATCTGCGGGGTGGCGCCGTAGAGGCCGCGCCTGCCGTGCGGGGCGTACTCGACGGCCATCAGGACCGCGCCGCCCCACTCCCCGCCGATCGCGACGCCCTGGATGATCCGCAGCAGCACGAGCAGGACCGGGGCGGCGACGCCGATCGCGGCGTAGGTCGGCAGGAACCCGATGCCGGCGGTCGCGAGGCCGGTCAGGGCCATGGTGACGATCAGCGTCTCGCGCCGTCCGACCCGGTCGCCGATGTGGCCGAAGATCAGGCCGCCGATGGGGCGGGCCACGAAGCCGATCGCGAACGTCGCGAACGACAGCAGCGTCGCGACGGTCGGATCGTCGGCGCCGTAGAACAGCGCGGGGAACACGATCCCCGCGGCCGTGGCGAACAGGAAGAAGTCGTACCACTCGATCGTCGTGCCGATGAGGCTCGCGACCAGCACCGTGCGCCGGCTGGTGGTGTCCTGCGCCTCGAGCGCAGGCGTCGCCGTGGTCATGGGTGTCCTCTGCGGTGGCGTGCGGGCGGGGGCTCAGCACGCCGGGCAGAGGGCGCTCCACACCCGACCGAGATCCACGTGGCGCCGGGCCACGAGGAGCAGTCGGGGGGCGCGCACGGATCGACCGTGCCATCCGTGATCGACCGGTTCCAGCGGGACGGCGATCTCGGTGACGTTCGCCGCAGCGGGGTTTGCGCCCGCCGGGGGAACTCCTCAGATGCGGCGGAGGGGCTCCTCGTCGGGCGGGCGCAGAATGGACCGGTGCCTTCCGTCCCCCCGTCCGGCGAGCCGGCGCCCGCCGACGGCGCGCTGCCCCCGGGGTCGCTCACCGGGCTCGGCACGCGCCCGTTCGGGGTGTACGTGCACGTCCCGTTCTGCGCGACCCGCTGCGGCTACTGCGACTTCAACACCTACACCGCCTCGGACCTCGGCCTGACCAGCAGCGACGACCCCGCCTCGCCGGCGTCGTGGCTCGAGGGTCTGCGCCGCGAGCTCGACCTGGCCGCCGCGGTCCTGGGCGGGCCGCCGGCCGCGGACACCGTCTTCCTCGGCGGCGGCACCCCGTCCCTGCTCGGCGCGGAGGGCCTGGTCGCCGTGCTCGACGCGGTGCGCGCCTCGTTCGGGCTGCGTCCGGGCGCCGAGGTGACCACCGAGGCCAACCCCGAGTCGACGACCCCCGAGCTGCTGGGCGCGATCGCCGACGCGGGCTACACGCGACTGAGCCTGGGCATGCAGTCCGACGTCGACCACGTGCTCGCCGTCCTCGACCGCCGGCACACCCCGGGCGCGGCGGTCTCCGTGGCCTCGGCGGCGCTCGCCGCCGGCCTGCGCCACGTCAACCTCGACCTCATCTACGGCACGCCGACCGAGACCGACGACGACCTGCGCCGCTCGCTCGACGCCGTCCTCGCCTCGGGCGCCGACCACGTCTCGGCGTACGGGCTGATCGTCGAGGAGGGCACGGCGCTCGCGCGGCGGATCGCGCGCGGCGAGATCCCGATGCCCGACGACGACGTGCTCGCCGACCGCTACGAGATCGTCGACGACGTGCTCTCCACCGCGGGGTTCGGCTGGTACGAGGTGTCGAACTGGGCGCGCTCGCAGGACGCGCGGTGCCGGCACAACCTGGGCTACTGGGGCGGCGGCGACTGGTGGGGCGCCGGGCCGGGCGCGCACTCGCACGTCGGCGGCACCCGCTGGTGGAACGTCCGCCACCCCGCCCGCTACTCGGCGGCGCTGGCCGCGGGGCGCTCGCCCGCCGAGGCCCGCGAGCGCGTGACGCCCGACGAGGCGCACCTCGAGCAGGTGCTCCTGGAGTTGCGGACCATCGACGGTGTCGAGGCGTCGGCCCTCGACCCGTCGGGGCGCGCGGCGGGCGACCGGGCCGCGCGCGACGGGCTGCTGGCCCCCGACGCCTGGGCCGGCGGACGCGCCGTGCTCACCCGGCGCGGACGCCTCCTCGCCGACGGCGTCGCGCTGGCCCTGGCGGAACGCTGAGGGGCCGGCGCGTCGTCGTCCGCGGCGTGGAGGGGATCCTCGCCGAACGCTCCCGAGGTTGAGTCCGAGGTTGAGTCGGACGGACGCAGCTGTCGTGAGCCCGGTCTCGCCGTCCCCCGGACGCCCCGGCCCACCTCGCCTACCATGGAGGGTCGGACCGGACGGAGCTCGACCATCGTGGGAGGTGGGCGCGGTGAACGCCGAGGAGCGCCGCGTCGCCGTCCTGCGCGCCATCGTGGCCGACTTCGTGGCCACCAACGAGCCGGTCGGCTCGAAGGCCCTCGTGGAGCGCCACAACCTCGGCGTCTCCAGCGCCACCGTGCGCAACGACATGGCGGCGCTCGAGGAGGACGGCTACATCGCCCAGCCCCACACCAGCGCCGGCCGGGTGCCCACCGACAAGGGCTACCGCCTCTTCGTCGACCGGTTGCACCAGGTCAAGCCGCTCTCGGCCGCGGAGCGCCGGGCGATCACGACCTTCCTCGAGGGCGCGGTCGACCTCGACGACGTCCTCAAGCGCAGCGTGCGGCTGCTCGCGCAGCTCACGCGCCAGGTCGCCGTCATCCAGTACCCGACGCTGACCCGCTCGCTGGTGCGCCACCTCGAGGTCGTGCGGCTGACGCCGGCCCGGCTGATGCTCGTGCTCATCACCGACACCGGGCGGGTCGACCAGCGCGTGGTCGACCTCGGCGACGTCCTCGACGAGGACGACGTCTCGCGGCTGCGCGCGCTGCTCAACAACGCGCTGGTCGGCCAGCCGCTGGCCACGGCGTCGGCGCGGATGTCCGAGCTGCCCGACGACGCCCCGGCCGGTCTGCGGTCGCCGCTGCTCAGCGTGGCCGCGGTGCTGCTGGAGGCCCTGCTGGAGCGGCCCGAGGAGCGCCTCGTGCTGGGCGGCACGGCCAACCTCACGCGGGCGGGCACCGACGCCGCGGCGCTGCGGGGCATGCTGGAGGCGCTGGAGGAGCAGGTGGTGGTGCTGCGCCTGCTCACCTCGGCGAGCGACCCCGGGACGGTCACCGTGCGGATCGGCGAGGAGAACGAGTCCGAGGACCTGTGGAGTGCCTCCACGGTGTCGATCGGGTACGGAGCGGGCACGACCGCCCTGGGCGGGATGGGCGTCGTGGGACCGACGCGGATGGACTACCCCAGCGCGATCGCGGCGGTGCGTGCGGTCGCGCGCTACGTCGGTGAGATCGTCGGGGGACGCTGAGCACAGTCGGGGCGAGCCCCGGACGGGCGCCGGCACGGATGAGACAGGACGGACGAGGACCAGCGTGGCGAAGGACTACTACGGAATCCTGGGTGTCTCCCGGGACGCGGACGACGGCGAGATCAAGCGGGCCTACCGCAAACTCGCCCGCGAGCTGCACCCCGACGTCAACCCCGACGCCGAGACCCAGGCGCGGTTCCAGGACGTCAAGAACGCCTACGAGGTCCTGACCGACCCGCAGAAGCGGCGCATCGTCGACCTCGGCGGCGACCCGCTGGAGACCCGCGGCGGCGGTGGCGGAGGCGGTGGCGGCTTCTCCGCGGCCGGCTTCGGCGGCCTCGGCGACATCATGGACGCGTTCTTCGGCGCCGCGGGGGCCGGCGGCGGGCGCGGCCCGCGCAGCCGCGTGCAGCCCGGCGAGGACGCGCTGATCCGCATCGACCTCACGCTCGAGGAGTGCGCGACGGGCGTGGCGCGCGACCTCACCGTCGACACCGCCGTGCTCTGCGAGAAGTGCCACGGCGGCGGCGCCGAGCCGGGCACGCGCACCGAGACCTGTGACACCTGCGACGGGCGCGGCGAGATCCAGAACGTGCAGCGCTCGTTCATCGGCCAGGTCGTCACCGCCCGCGCCTGCCCGGTCTGCCGCGGCACCGGCGAGATCATCCCCAGCCCGTGCGCGCAGTGCGGCGGCGACGGGCGCGTGCGCTCGCGGCGCACCGTCACCGTGCAGGTGCCGGCGGGTGTCGGCGACGGCATGCGCATCCGGATGGCCAACCAGGGCGAGGTCGGGCCCGGCGGGGGGCCGGCCGGTGACCTCTACATCGAGGTCTCCGAGGAGCGCCACGAGTACTTCACCCGCGACGGCGTCGACCTGCACTGCCACGTCAGCCTGCCGATGACCGCGGCCGCCCTGGGCACGACGCTGCCGCAGCGCACGCTCGAGGGCGACGAGGAGCTGACGATCGAGGCGGGCACGCAGCCGAACACCACGCTGACGCTCCGCGGGCGCGGCATGCCCCGCCTGCGCTCCACGGGGCGCACGGACGGGCGCGGCGACCTGCTGGTGCACCTCGACGTCCAGGTGCCCGACCGCCTCGACACCCGCCAGACGGAGCTGCTGCGCGAGCTCGCCGAGCTCCGCGGGGAGGAGCGCCCGGACCTCGCGGCCCACCGCAACGGCCTGTTCGGGCGCCGGCGCTCGGGCGGTCGCACGCGGTGACGCACGCGGTCTCCGAGGCCTGGTCCCGGCCGGCCCTGTTCTGGGTCGACGCCGTGCCCGAGGGCGGCGAGGTCGTGCTCGAGGGCGCCGAGGGGCGCCACGCCGCCGACGTGCGCCGGGTGCGCTCCGGCGAGGTCGTGCTGCTCGGCGACGGGGCCGGCACGCGGGCCCGCGCCCGGGTGACCGACGTGGGCAAGAGCCGGGTGACCACCAAGGTGCTCGAACGGCGCGCCGACGACGAGCCGCCGCTGCGGATCACGCTCGCGCAGGCCCTGGTCAAGGGCGACCGCGCGGAGCTGGCCGTCGAGCTGGCCACCGAGGCGGGCGTCGACGCGATCCTGCCGTGGCGCGCCGAGCGGTGCGTGGCGCGCTGGGACGACGGTGTGCGCGGCGAGAAGGCCCTGGCCCGCTGGCGGGCGACCGCCCGCGAGGCGGCCAAGCAGGCGCGCCGGGCCCGGGTGCCCGACGTCGCGCCGCCGGCCACCACCCGCGACCTCGCCGCGCGCGACGCCGACGCGGTGCTGGTCCTCGAGGCCACCGCCACCGAGTCGCTCGCCGGTGTCGCGCTGCCCGACCGGGGCGAGCTGGTGCTGGTCGTGGGCCCCGAGGGCGGGGTGACCGACGACGAGCGCGCCCTGCTCGCCGGCGCCGGAGCGCGCGAGGTGCGCCTGGGCCCGGGCGTCCTGCGCACGTCGAGCGCCGCCGCGGTCGCGCTCGGGGCGCTGGGCGCGCGGACCGGGCGATGGGGGTGACGGCCAGGAGTCCGGAGGTGGCGCGTCGATCGCTGCTCGGGGGGCTCGCCGGTCTGGCCGGGCTGGCCGCCTGCGCCCGCGTCCCCACCCCGGCCGGCGACGTCGTCGTCCCGCCGCCCCGGCCCGGGACCCCGGACCCGCGCCCGCTGCCCTACGGCCCGGACCCCGCGCAGTACGGCGTGCTGCACCTCCCGCCCGGCGCGCAGCGCGTCCCGGTGGTGGTCGTGGTGCACGGCGGCTACTGGCGCGCCTCCTACGGGCTCGAGCTGGGCACGCCGCTCGCGGTCGACCTCACCAACCGCGGGATCGCGGCGTGGAACGTCGAGTACCGCCGCGTCGGCGCCGGCGGGGGCTGGCCGACGACGTTCACCGACGTCGCCGCGGCGGTCGACCTGCTGCCCGACAGCGTGCAGAAGGCCGCGGACGGGCGTCTGGACCTCGACCGCGTCGTGTTCCTCGGGCACTCCGCCGGCGGCCAGCTCGTCGCCTGGGCCGCGAGCCGTGAGCGACTGGACACCGGGCGGCTCGGCGCCGGCCCGCGGGTGCGCCCGGTCGGCACGGTGAGCCAGGCCGGCGTGCTCGACCTCGTCGCCGGTGCGGCCGCGGACCTCGGTGGCGGGGCCGTCGTCGACCTGCTGGGCGGGCTCCCCGAGGCCGTCGCCGACCGCTACGCGCTGGCCTCGCCCGCCGCGCTCGCGCCGGCGCCCGCCCCGGTGGTGTGCGTGCACGGCGACGCCGACACCGTCGTGCCGCTCGACCAGTCGCAGCGCTACGTGGCCGCGGCGACGGCCGCCCGCGGCGACGCCCGCCTGCGGGTCCTGCCCGGGGTCGACCACTTCGCGGTCATCGACCCCGCCCTGCCGGCCTGGGCCGTGGTGCGCGAGGAGGTCGAGGGGCTGCTGTGAGCGGCGCCCGGGCACCCGCGGGAGGAGGCTAGGATCACTGTGAAAGGGACCGACGGCCCGATGTCGAGTAGGAAGCAGGACAGTTCAGCACGTGACCGGTGACGGAACCTCCCGGATCGTGGTGCCCGAGGCGGCGCTCCTGGCGCTCCTGGGCAAGCGCGACGAGAACCTGCGCGAGGCCGAGAGCCTGCTGGCCGCCGACGTCCACGTCCGCGGCAACGAGCTCACCCTCTCCGGCGACCCCGCGGACGTGGCGTTCGCCGAGCGGGTGTTCGCCGAGCTGGTGGTGCTCGCCAGCCGCGGCCAGCAGATCGACCCCGACGCGGTGCGGCGCTCGGTGCGCATGCTGCAGGACGACCACGAGGACGGCGGCGACGGCGCGACCTCGCCCGCCGAGGTGCTCAGCCTCGACATCGTCTCCCGCCGCGGGCGCACCGTCCGGCCCAAGACGCTGAACCAGAAGCGCTACGTCGACGCGATCGACGTCAACACCATCGTCTTCGGCATCGGCCCGGCGGGCACCGGCAAGACCTACCTGGCGATGGCCAAGGCCGTCCAGGCGCTGCAGGCCAAGCAGGTCAACCGGATCATCCTGACCCGGCCCGCGGTCGAGGCGGGCGAGCGGCTCGGGTTCCTGCCCGGCACGCTCTCGGAGAAGATCGACCCCTACCTGCGGCCGCTCTACGACGCGCTGCACGACATGCTCGACACCGACGCGGTGCCCAAGCTCATGGCCGCCGGGACCATCGAGATCGCCCCGCTGGCCTACATGAGGGGCCGCTCGTTGAACGACGCCTTCATCATCCTCGACGAGGCCCAGAACACGACGCCGGAACAGATGAAGATGTTCCTCACCCGGCTGGGCTTCAACTCGAAGATGGTGGTCACGGGCGACGTCACCCAGGTCGACCTGCCGGGTGGGTCGACGTCCGGCCTGCGGGTGGTCCGCGACATCCTCGACGGTGTCGACGACGTCGAGTTCGCCGAGCTGACCTCGCACGACGTCGTGCGCCACCGGCTCGTCGCCGACATCATCGACGCGTACGGCCGCTACGACGCGGCCCAGCAGCGACGCCCCCAGGCCGTGTCGAGCGCCCCGCGCACCGGTCCGCCGGTGGGTCCGCGCAACCGCGAGCGACGAGGTCGATGACTCCCCACACCGACGAGGACCCCATGAGCATCGAGATCGCCAACGAGTCGGGCGTCGAGGTGGCGGAGGGCCCGATCGTCGAGGTCGCGCGCTACGCCCTCGACCGCATGGGCGTGAGCCCGCTCGCCGAGCTGTCGATCATGCTCATCGAGCTCGAGCCGATGGCCGAGCTGCACGAGCGCTGGCTCGACGAGCCCGGGCCGACCGACGTGATGTCGTTCCCGATGGACGAGTACGACTCGGCGCGCCGCCCCGACGCGCCCTCCTCGGGGCCGGCCCTGCTCGGCGACATCGTGCTCTGCCCCGCGTTCGCGGCCGACCAGGCGGCCGCCGCCGGGCACGGCCTCGCCGACGAGCTGCACCTGCTGACCGTGCACGGCGTGCTGCACCTGCTCGGCTACGACCACGCCGAGCCGGACGAGGAGCGCCAGATGTTCGGGCTGCAGGCCGAGCTGCTCGCCGACTGGCGCGCCCAGCGCGCGGCCGCCGCGCGCACCGCCCGCGAGCGCGCCAAGGACGATCGCCTGCTCGGCACGGTCGGGCTGGACGAACCGGGGAGCGCCTCGCAGTGACCCCCGGGCTGGTCGGCCAGCTCGTCGCCGCGATCCTCCTGGTCCCGCTCGCCGGCGTCTTCGCTGCCGCCGACGCGGCGATCTCGTCGGTGTCGCGCGCGCGGGTGGACGGTCTGGTGCGCGAGGGCGCCACCGGCGCGAAGTCGCTGGCCGCGGTCGTCGCGGACCGTCCGCGCCACCTCAACCTGCTCGTACTGCTGCGGCTGACGTGCGAGGCGGCCGCCTACGTCCTCGGCGCCTTCGTCGCCCTGCAGCTCATCGGCCCGGACTGGCTCGCGCTGCTCGTGGCCGGGCTCGTCGTGGTGCTGGTGTCGTACGTGCTCATCGGGGTCGGGCCGCGCACCCTGGGACGTCAGCACTCCTACGGCCTGGCGCTCGCGGTGGCCCCGCTGGTGCGGCTGCTGGTGCGGCTGCTCGGGCCGCTGGCCTCGCTGCTGATCGTCGTCGGCAACGCGATCACCCCTGGCGTCGGCTTCCGCGAGGGGCCGTTCTCCTCGGAGGTCGAGCTGCGCGAGCTGGTCGACATGGCCGAGCGCGGCGGTCTCGTCGACGACGACGAGCGCGCGATGATCCAATCGGTGTTCGACCTCGGCGACACCCGCGTGCTCGAGGTCATGGTCCCGCGCACCGAGATGGTGTGGATCGAGCGCGAGAAGACGGTGCGCCAGGCCCTCGCCCTGGCCCTGCGCAGCGGCTACTCGCGCATCCCCGTGATCGGCGAGAACGTCGACGACACCGTCGGCGTCGTCTACCTCAAGGACCTGGTGCGGCGCTCGGTCGACGAGAGCGCGCCGCAGGACCGGCCGGGCGCGGTCGGCGAGCTCATGCGCCCCGCGGCGTTCGTGCCCGACTCCAAGCGCGCCGACGCCCTGCTGCGCGACATGCAGCGCGACCGCAACCACATGGCGCTCGTCGTCGACGAGTACGGCGGCACCGCGGGCCTGGTGACCATCGAGGACCTGCTCGAGGAGATCGTCGGCGAGATCACCGACGAGTACGACGCCGCCGAGCACCGCCCGCTCGAGCACCTCGACGCCGCGACGTGGCGGGTCGCCGCCCGCCTGCCGGTGGAGGACCTCGAGGAGGCCACCGGCGTGGAGTTCGACGTCGAGGACGTCGACACCGTCGGCGGGCTGCTGGCCCAGCGCCTCGGCCGCGTGCCGCTGCCCGGCGCGGAGGCCGAGATCTCCGGGCTGCGCCTGCGCGCCGAGGGCGGGGAGGACTCCCGCGGCCGGATGCGGATCCGCAGCCTGCTGGTGTGGCGCCAGCCCGACGAGGAGGCCGAGCCCGCCCCCGCCGCGGAGCCCGAGGCGGCCACCGGCGACGATGCGCAGCGCACCGAGGGCGATTTCGCCCAGACCGGCGCCCGCGACGGAAAGGACGACCGTGGCTGACGCTGCCGCGCTCACGGAGCCCGTGGCCCCCGACGCCCTCGACGCCGAGGACGCCAAGATCGTGACGCTCGCCCGCTCGGCGCGGGCCCGCACCGGGGCGGCCCACGGCGCCGCGGTGCGCGACAGCGACGGCCGGACCTACGCGGCGTGCACCGTGAGCCTGCCCTCGCTGTCGCTGACCGCCCTGCAGGCCGCGGTCGCGGCGGCGGTGTCGGCGGGCGCGCCCGGGCTCGAGGCCGCCGCCGTCGTCGGCGTCGACGACCTGGACGGCGGGTCGTTCGACGACCCGGGCCTCGCGGCCGTCGCCGAGGTCACCGCGGGCGCGGCGGTGCTCGTGGCGGGCCCGGACGCGGCGGCGGTGCACCGGGTGGCGTCGTGACGCTCCCGGTCGCGCCCAGCCCGCACCACGACGTCGTCGTGGTGGGCGGGGGGATCGTCGGGTTGGCGGTGCTGCACGAGCTGCTGGCCGCCGGGCACACGTCGGTCGCCCTCGTCGAGCGCGAGCACACCGCCGGCACCCACCAGACCGGCCGCAACTCCAACGTCATCCACTCCGGGCTGTACTACGCGCCGGGGTCGCTGAAGGCCCGCCTGGCCGTCGAGGGCTGCGCGGAGACCAAGGCGTTCTGCGCCGAGCACGACCTGCCCTGGCAGGAGTGCGGCAAGGTCGTCGTCGCCACCGGGGCCGACGAGCTGCCGCGCATGGCCGAGCTCGTGCGCCGCGGGCGCGCCAACGGCGTCGAGGTGCACGAGCTCGACGAGGCCGGGGTGCGCGAGCGCGAGCCCGCCGTCGCCGCGATCGCCGGGCTCTGGGTGCCCTCGACCGGCATCTGCGACTACGGCGCCATCACCCGGCGCCTCGCCGACCTGGCCGTGCAGCGCGGCGCGGTCCTGCACACGGGACGCGCGGTGCGCTCGGTACAGCGCCGGCGCGGCGACGTCGTCGTGCACACCGACCGCGGCGACCTGCGCGCCGGCCAGGTCGTGGTGTGCGCGGGCCTGCGCTCCGACGAGATCGCCCGCGCCTCGGGCTTCGACCCCGGCGTGCGCATCGTGCCGTTCCGCGGCGAGTACTCCGACCTGGTCGGCCCGATCGGCGAGAGCGTGCGCGGGCTCGTCTACCCGGTGCCCGACCCGGCCTTCCCGTTCCTCGGCGTGCACGCCACCCGCGGCGTCGACGGCTCGGTCCACGTCGGCCCGAACGCCGTGCTCGCCCTGGCCCGCGAGGGCTACGACTGGCGGACGCTGCGCGTGCGCGAGCTCGTCGGCACGCTCACCGATCCCGGATTCCTCACGCTCGCCGGGCGCCAGTGGCGCTACGGGCTGGGGGAGATGCACCGCTCGCTGTCGCGGTCCGCGATGGCCGCGGCGGTGGCCCGGATGCTGCCCGGCGTGACCGCCGGCGACCTGCGCACGCCGCACGACGTCCCCCGTCGCGCCGGGGTGCGGGCCCAGGCGATCCGGCCGGACGGCTCGCTGGTGGACGACTTCCTGTTCGTGCAGGACGGCTCGCCCGAGGACGGCCCGAGCGTGCTGCACGTGCTCAACGCGCCCTCGCCCGCGGCGACCGCGGCGCTGCCGATCGGGCGCGAGATCGTGGCCCGGTTGGAGGGGAAGGCCGCGTGACCGCCCCTGACGCCGAGTTCCGGTCCGGGTTCGCCTGCTTCGTCGGGCGGCCCAACGTGGGCAAGTCGACGCTGACGAACGCGCTGGTCGGGTCGAAGGTGGCGATCACGTCGTCGCGGCCCCAGACCACACGGCACGCCATCCGCGGCGTCGTGCACCGCGACGACGGCCAGCTCGTCCTCGTCGACACCCCCGGCCTGCACCGGCCGCGCACGCTGCTGGGCGAGCGGCTCAACGACGTCGTGCACACCACGTGGGCCGAGGTCGACGTCATCGGGTTCTGCGTGCCCGCCGACCAGCAGATCGGGCCGGGCGACCGGTTCATCGCCGCCGAGCTGGCGAAGGTGACCGCGACGACCCCGCTGATCGGGATCCTGACCAAGACCGACCTCGTGCGCCCCGAGGTGATCGCGGAGCGGCTGCTCGCGCTCGAGCGCTTGAGTTCGACCACTGGGCTCGAGTTCGCCGAGATCGTGCCGGTGTCCGCGTCGCAGGGGCACCAGGTCTCGCTGCTGGCGGACCTCCTGCTCGCCCGCATGCCCCCCGGCCCGCCGCTCTACCCCGACGGCGAGCTCTCCGACGAGCCCGAGACCACGCTGATCGCCGAGTTCGTCCGCGAGGCCGCGCTCGAGGGCGTGCGCGACGAGCTCCCGCACTCGCTGGCGGTGGTCGTCGAGGAGATGACGCCGGGCAAGGTCCTCACGGTGCGCGCGGAGATCTTCGTCGAGCGCGACAGCCAGAAGTCGATCGTGATCGGCAAGGGCGGCTCGCGGCTCAAGCACGTCGGCACCGAAGCACGCCGTCAGATCGAGGCCCTGCTCGGCGAGAAGGTCCACCTCGACCTGTTCGTCAAGGTCGCCAAGGACTGGCAACGCGACCCCCGTCAGCTCCGCCGTCTGGGGTTCTGAGGGGCGTACCAGCGATGCGGCATCGCTGGCGTCTCACGCCAGGATCGCCACATCCTCGATGCGCGACACGCCGACGTCAGCCCAGGAGCGCGAACAGCCCCGCCAGCTGACCCGTGTCGACGTACTCCTCGAGCCGGGTGACGAGGCCGTCCTCGACGTGGATCGCCAGCGCCGCCGGCGCGCGCAGCGCCGACCCGTCGGGCAGCGTCCCGACGATCACGTACTGCGCGAACCCGTCACCGGTGCGGACGTCGGTCATCGTGAAGTCGGGGACCTTCTCGCGGATCGCGCGCAGGGTCGCGAACGTGTCCGGCACCGTCGGCGCCTCGACCTCGTCGAACGAGTGCCAGGTGACCGCGCCGGGGGCGAAGAGGTCGTCGGGCACCTCGGACGACGTGTCGGCCAGGGCGTCGAGGACCCGCCGCTCGATTCCGCTCATGGCCTGATCGTCCTACGTTGCGGGCATGCAGCGATACCGGGACAAGGTCGCCCTCGTGACCGGCGGCGCGTCGGGCATCGGCGCCGCGATCGGGGCGAGGTTGGTCGCGGAGGGCGCGTCGGTGGTCCTCGTCGACATCGACGAGGTCGGGCTCGGCCGGCAGCGGGACGCGGAGACGGTCGTCGCCGACGTCACCGACTCCGCCCAGGTGCAGGGGGCCGTCGCCCGCACGGTCGAGCGGTTCGGGCGCCTCGACGCGGCCTTCAACGTCGCCGGCTCGGCCCGCTTCGGCACCGTGGTCGACGGTGACGAGGAGGACTGGGCGTGGACGGTCGACCTCGTCCTGCGCGGGGTCTACCTCAGCACCCGCCACGAGGCGCGGGTGATGGAGCCCGGCAGCTCGATCGTCAACATCTCCTCGCTCAACGCCCACGTCCCGCTCTACGGCGCGAGCTCGTACGCCGCGGCGAAGGCGGGCGTCGAGATGTTCACCAAGAACGCGGCACTGGAGCTCGGCGACCGCGGCATCCGCGTCAACGCGATCCTGCCCGGCCTCATCCGCACCCCGCTGACGGCGGGGTTCATGGACGGCGGGCCGATCGAGAAGGACTTCCTGACGCGGATCGTCGCCGCCCGGGCCGGGGATCCCGACGAGATCGCCGGGCCGGCGCTGTTCCTCGCCGGCGACGACGCGTCGTACGTCAACGGCACGAGCCTGGTCGTCGACGGCGGCTGGGAGATCACGAACTACCCCGATCTGCGACCCGTGGTGAACGCACCCGCCCCGTAGGGGTGCGACGATGAGCCGGTGGGCTTCTATCGCGACACCGGGGTGGTGCTGCGGCTGCAGAAGCTCGGCGAGGCCGACCGGATCGTCACGTTCCTGACCCACCGGCACGGCAAGGTCCGCGCGGTCGCGAAGGGGGTGCGCCGGACGAGCTCGCGGTTCGGCGCGCGGCTCGAGCCGTTCGGGCACGTGGACCTGCAGCTGCACACCGGGCGCAGCCTCGACATCGTCACGCAGGTCCAGACCGTCGACGCGTTCGGCGGCGGCCTCACCGGCGACTACCCGCGGTACACGGCGGGGTGCGCGCTGCTCGAGACCGCCGACCGGCTGACCTCCGAGGAGGGCGAGCCGGCGCGCGAGCTGTTCCTGCTGCTCGTCGGGGCCCTGCGCGGTCTCGCCGGCGGGGTCCGCGACCCCTACCTCGTGCTCGACGCCTTCCTGCTGCGCGCCATGGTCATCGCGGGCTGGGCGCCGGCGATCACCGAGTGCGCGCGCTGCGGCGTCGAGGGCGCGCCGTACCACCGGCGCTTCTCCGTGCCGGCCGGCGGCGCGGTGTGCGACCACTGCCGCCCGTCGGGGGCGATCGTCCCGTCCGAGCCGACCTGGCGCCTGCTCGAGGCCCTGCGCAGCGGCGACTGGGACACCGCGGAGGGCACCGACGCCGCCGCCCGCCGCGACACCGCCGGTCTCGTCGCCGCCCACCTGCAGTGGCACCTCGAGCGGACCCTGCGCTCGCTGCCGCTCGTCGACCGTCGCGGCGGTGTCCCGCGCGTCGACCTCACGGGCACCCCGCTGGACGTCGAGCCGGACGAGACCCACGATCCGACCGAAGGGCACCTTCGCCCCGAAGAGCCGAGCGAAGGTGCCCGTCGCTCGGAACCGGGAGTCCCCCTGTGAGCCCCCGCCTGCGCCCCACCCGCGGCCGGACGGACGACCGCCGCCTGCGGGGACGCGACGACCCAACGGTGATGGCGCCGACGCCGCACCCCAGCGGGGCGACCCCGCCCGACATCCCGCGCGAGCTGGTCCCCCACCACGTCGCACTGGTGATGGACGGCAACGGGCGCTGGGCCAACCAGCGGGGCCTGCCGCGCATCGAGGGCCACCGCCAGGGCGAGGGCCAGCTGCTCGACGTCGTGCGCGGCTGCATCGACATCGGCGTCAAGTGGATCTCGGCGTACGCGTTCTCCACCGAGAACTGGCGGCGCAGCCCCGACGAGGTGCGCTTCCTGCTCGGCTTCAACCGCGACGTCATCCGCCGCCGGCGCGACGAGATGCACGCGATGGGCGTGCGGGTGCGCTGGTCGGGGCAGCGCCCGCGGCTGTGGCGCAGCGTGATCAAGGAGCTCGAGACGGCCGAGGAGCTGACGAAGGACAACGACGTCGTCACCCTCACCATGTGCGTCAACTACGGCGGCCGCGCGGAGATCGTCGGCGCCGCCCGCGAGCTCGCGCGTCGCGCGGCCCGCGGCGAGATCGACCCCGAGCGCATCGACGAGAAGGCCCTCGCGCGGCACCTCGACGAGCCCGACATGCCCGACGTCGACCTGTTCCTGCGCAGCTCGGGGGAGCAGCGCACGTCGAACTTCCTGCTCTGGCAGTCGGCGTACGCCGAGATGGTCTTCCTCGACACGCTCTTCCCCGACTTCGACCGCCGCCACCTCTGGGAGGCGTGCGAGATCTACGCCCGGCGCGACCGTCGCTACGGCGGCGCGATGGACCGCTCGGAAGGGACCGGTACCTCGTGAGCCGTGAGGCCGCCACCACCGCCGGACTGCTGATCATCGCGCGGGAGGCGATGGAGCAGTTCGTCGACGTGCACGTGGACGACGACGGCGCGCTGTCCTTCCGCCACGCCGGCGTGCCGTGCGCGATCCAGGGGGTCGAGCTGGTCGAGGGCCTCGCCGTGCTGAGCCTGACGTGCGTCGTCGCCTGGGACCTCGCCGACACCGACACGCCGCGGCGGGTGGCCGAACGCGCCGGTCAGGGGCTGTTCGGGACGCTCGGCGCGGTCGCCACCGAGCAGGGGTGGGACGTGACCCTGCGCTACGCGTTCCCGGCCGAGGGCCTCGCGGTCGGGCCCCTGGGCACGCTGCTCATGCTCGTCGTGTCGACGGCGGCGCGGGTCCGGGGGGACCTGGCCGCGGACGCCTGAGGACCCCGTTCCCCCGTCCGCCGTCCCCATCCGCCGTTCGCGTCCCCAGGGTCCGCGGCGAGTCCTCGGCGCTGATCGCGACGGCTGGGAGCATCACGGCCCGTGAGCTCCCCGCCCCCGACCACCAAGACGCGCGGCTCGACCTCGCTGGTCGTGCTGTGCGGGGTGCTCCTGGCCGCCACGGCGCTGCAGGGCCCGCTGGTGCGCCTGCTCGACGTCGGCCTCGTGCGCACGGCGGCCACCGTGTTCGTCGCCGTGTGCGTGCAGGCGCTGCCGTTCCTGGTGCTCGGCACACTGCTGTCCGGGGCGCTCGCGGCGTGGGTCTCGCCCGCGGTGCTGCGCCGCGTGCTGCCGGCGCGCCCCGCCCTCGCCGTCCCCGTGGCCGGCGCCGCCGGGCTCGTGCTGCCGGGGTGCGAGTGCGCATCGGTGCCGGTGGCCCGGCGCCTCGTCGCCCAGGGCGTGCCCGAGGCCGCCGCGCTCGCCTTCCTGCTGGCCGCGCCGGCGATCAATCCCGTGGTGCTCGTGGCCACCGCGGTCGCGTTCCCCGACCACCCCGAGATGGTCGGCGCCCGCCTCCTCGGCTCGGCGGCCACCGCGGTCGGCGTCGGCTGGCTGTGGGCCCGCGGCGGGCGGGCGGAGTGGATCGCCGCGCGGGTGCGCCGGCCCCCGCCGGACGACGGCACGCCGCGCTGGGCGGTGTTCGCCGAGACCGTGCGCCACGACGTGGTCGACGCCGGCGGGTTCCTGGTCGTCGGGGGACTGGCCGCCGCGGTCCTGACGGTGCTCGTGCCCTCGTCGTGGCTCGACGGGCTGGCCGGGCACCTGGTGCTCGCCTGCGCGGTCATGGCCCTGCTCGCGGTGCTGCTCGCGCTGTGCAGCGAGGCCGACGCCTTCGTCGCGGCGTCGCTGTCGACGCTGCCGCTGCTGCCGCGCCTCGTGTTCCTCGTGGTCGGGCCCGCCGTCGACGTCAAGCTGATCGCGCTGCAGGCCGGCACCTTCGGGCGGGCGTTCGCCGCGCGGTTCGCCCCGCTGACGTTCGTCGTCGCGGTGACCAGCGCCGTCGTCGCCGGGCTGCTCGTGTTCGGGGGTGCGGGATGAGCTCGTCATGAGCAGGGACACCCAGCACGTGCTGCTCGTCCTCGTCGGCGGGGTGCTCGTCAAGATCGTGCTCGACGGGTCCTACCTGCGCTACGTGCGCCCGTGGTCGGCGGTCCCGGTGCTCGTCGCCGGTGTCGTGCTCGTCACGGTCGCGGTGGTGGGGATCGTGCGCGATCTGCGCGGGCGCGCGGTCACCGACGGACACGGGCACGGGCACGGTCACGATCACAGGCACGGCCACGGCTCCCGGGCCGGGCCGTCGGCGTGGATGCTCGTGCTGCCGGTGCTCGCGCTGCTGCTCGTCGTGCCGCCGGCGCTGGGGTCGGCGGCGGTCGCCGGGATCGGCGCGCGCGCGGCGCCGGTGGCCACCGTCGCCGACGACCCGCTGCCCGCGGGCGACGCGCCGGCGCTCGGGCTGCTCGACGTCGTCTCGCGCGCCGCCGCGGACCCGTACGGGCAGGTGACGACCCGCGACGTGACGGTGACGGGGTTCCTCGTGCCGGCGCGAGCGCCCGCGGGGGGCGCCGCGCTCGACCTCGCGCGGCTCGTGATCACGTGCTGTGCGGCCGACGCCTCGACCGTGCGGGTCCACCTCGCGGACCCGCAGGGGCTGCTGCGGGACACCGGCCCGGGCGGTCCGGAGGGCGATCACTGGGTGGCGGTGCGCGGAAGGGTCGTTCCCGGGACAGGTACTGCGAGCGACGGCCATGTGCCGACACTCTCGGTGACATCGTCGTCGCCGGTTGCCACACCCGAACCGGTGTACGAATACTGACCTCCGGAACGAGGCGACGCGACACCAAACGGCCGAAGCGGGAGAACCCGCTCCAACCCGACGTACACTCGCCGTCCGCTGCCGACCCGGAGAGGAGGGGCGTTTCCCGAGGCCCGGGAGGCGCGACTCGCCATGACACAGGATCTCTCATCACCGCCGGGACCCCCGGGCGGTTCGTCCGGGGAACCGGACGCGCCGGCGGTGAGCGCCGCGGACCGGAAGCACGGCACCGACTGGGTCGTCTTCGGGGTCGGGGCCGCCCTCGCCGTGGTGTTCGTGGGCTGGGGTGTGATCGGCACCGAGAGCCTGAGCGCCGCGTCGAGCGCCATGCTCAGCGGAGTCATCCGCGCTGGCGGCTGGGGCTTCATCCTCGCCGCCACCGGCTTCGTGGTCTTCGCGCTGTGGCTGGCGTTCAGCCGCTTCGGCCGGATCCGGCTGGGGCGTGACGACGAGCAGCCCGAGTTCAGGACCGTCTCCTGGATCGCGATGATGTTCAGCGCCGGCATGGGCATCGGGCTGATGTTCTACGGCGTCGCCGAGCCGCTGTCGTTCTTCACCGAGCCCCCGCCCGGCTCGGTGATGCCGGGCGACCAGGTCGGCGCGCTCAACACGGCGATGGCGACCTCGCTCTTCCACTGGACCCTGCACCCCTGGGCGATCTACGCCGTGGTCGGCCTGGCCATCGCGTACTCGACGTTCCGCAAGGGTCGCCGCCAGCTGATCAGCTCGGCGTTCATCCCGCTCATCGGCGAGCGTGCCGCCAACGGCGCCGTCGGCCGGGTCATCGACATCATCGCGATCTTCGCGACGATCTTCGGTTCCGCGGCCTCGCTGGGCCTCGGTGCGCTCCAGATCGGCGGCGGCCTCGATGCGACGGGCTTCCTGCCCGACGCCGGCAACGAGGTCCTGGTCCCGCTGATCATCGTGCTCACCGCGGCCTTCGTGCTGTCGGCGGTGTCCGGCGTCGCCAAGGGCATCCAGTGGCTGTCGAACATCAACATGGTGCTCGCCGGCATCCTGGCGCTGTTCGTCTTCGTCGTTGGCCCGACGGTGATCATCCTCGATCTGCTGCCGACCGCCGTCGGCGCGTACATCGGTGACTGGGCCGAGATGGTCGGGCGCACCGAGGCCACCGGCGGCGAGGCCATGCTCGACTGGCTGAGCTCCTGGACGGTCTTCTACTGGGCGTGGTGGATCTCCTGGACGCCCTTCGTCGGCATGTTCCTGGCGAAGATCAGCCGCGGCCGCACGATCCGCCAGTTCGTCGGCGGCGTGATCCTCGTGCCGAGCCTCGTGAGCCTCGTCTGGTTCTCGATCTTCGGTGGCACCGCCATCAGCCAGCAGCAGGCGGGACTCGACCCGGCCGCCGCCGACACCGAGACCCAGCTGTTCGCCGTGCTCCAGGCCTACCCGTGGGCCACGTTCACCGGCCTGCTGGTGATGGTGCTCGTCGCGATCTTCTTCGTCTCCGGCGCCGACGCCGCGTCGATCGTCACCGGCACGCTCTCGCAGCGCGGCACCGACGAGCCGTCCCGCTGGGTGGTGATCTTCTGGGGCACCGTGATGGGCGCCGTCGCGATCATCATGCTGCTCGTCGGCGGCGAGGACGCCCTGTCCGGCCTGCAGAGCCTCACCATCCTGGTCGCGGCCCCGTTCGTCGTGATCATGGTGTTCCTGTGCGTCGCCTTCATGCGCGACCTCAACCACGACCCCGTGATCCTGCGCGAGCGCAAGGGCCTCGAGGTCATGGAGCAGGCCATCGACCACGGCACCGACAAGCATGGCGAGGACTTCTACCTGCACGTGCAGGCCTTCCCGGCCACGCGGTCCCGGCAGCGGTCCGCCGGCGAGTCGGGCGGGCCGACGTACGCCGAGGTGTACGGCGTGCAGGACCCGTTCTCGACGGGGGAGACCCCGGTCGTGCCCGCGGACCCGCAGGAGGCGCGGGCCCGGGCCCGGTCCGTGCCCAAGGACGACGACCCGGCGGGCACCGAGGTCGTCGACACCGGTCCCGGCGCCACGGCCGAGACCGCCGGGCGGCCGAGCGCCGACCGCGAGTAGGTCGCCGGTTCGTCCCGAGAGCCGGGTCCCCGCACCGGGGGCCCGGCTCTCGGCGTGTCCGGGGTTCCCGGGGGTGCCCGGCGTGCCCGGGGGTTTCCGGCCCACCCTGCGGTGCGAGGGAGGCCCTCGCTGCCACCCCCGGACCGCGACGCAGCTCCCGGGAGGAGAGGTCTCAGCCCGCGATGCGGCAGTCGGCGCAGACGCCGAGGATCTCCACGGTGTGCGAGATCTCGGCGAAGCCGTGCTGCGCGGCGACGCGGTCGGCCCAGTGCTCGACGGCCGGGCCCTCGACCTCCACGGTCTTGCCGCACACGCGGCAGACCAGGTGGTGGTGGTGGTGCTCGGAGCACCGGCGGTACGACGCCTCGCCGGTGCCGGTGCGCAGCACGTCGATCTCGTCGGCGTCGGCGAGCGCCTGTAGCGTCCGGTACACGGTGGTCAGCCCGATGCCCTCGCCCCGGCGGCGCAGCTCCTCGTGGATCTCCTGAGCGGAACGGAAGTCGCTCAGCTCGTCGAGGAGCCCGGCGATCGCGGCCCGCTGCTTGGTCGCGCGCAGGCCGGGCACCGAGGGCGTCCGCGAGCCGGATGCCGTCACGACTCTTCCTCCACGTGCGCGACCGCGTCGACGACGATGTGTGCGAGGTGATCGTCCACCAGCCGGTAGACGACCTCGCGACCCCGTCGGTCGCCGCGCACCACGCCGGCGGCCTTGAGCACGCGCAGGTGCTGGCTGATCAGCGGCTGGGTCACCGCCAGGGCGTCGACCAGCTCGTGGACGCAGCGCGGCGAGGTGCGCAGCTGCAGCACGATCGCGATCCGCACCGGCGCGGCGAGCGCCCGCAGCAGGTCGCCCGCCGCGACCAGGGCCCCAGAATCGGGCGTCTCCGAGCCGGGCGTCTCCGAGCCGGGCGTCTCCGGGCCCGGCGCCGGCAGGTCGGGCGCGCCGTCGTGGACGTGGCCGGGCGGGGGCACCGCGGTCCGGCCGACGTGGGGCGCGCTCACCGCAGCGCCAGCCCGAGCGCGATCGCGACGAGCACCACGAGGACGAGCACGCGCACTACCCGCTCGCGGGGTCCCAGGCGCGGCCAGGTCGCGGCGAGCAGCCCGGCGACCCCGAGCGCGAGCAGGCCGAGCAGCACGGCACCGACCGGGCCGCCGATGATCACGCCCGCGGCGAACACGATCACCACCACGGCGAACACGGCCACGGCGGGCACGCGCGCCAGGGGACCGTCGCCGGGCACCGCCCGGCCGCGCCGCCCCGCGAAGGGCGAGCGCCCCGGTCCGCGACCGCTCACGGCTGCCTCCCGGCCCTCGGTGTCCCGCCGCCCCGGGCCTGCACCCCGGCGCGCCATCTCCCGATAATGGTATCCGTTGTCGACGCACGGGGGAGGACGCCCGGGATGCTGCTGGTCTGCCGTTTCGCGCCGGCCGCCGCGGAGACGCCGGCGTTCCTCGAGCGCGCCCGCCGGGCGGTCGCGCTGCTCGCCGCGCAGCCGGGCTGCGAGGGCGTCGAGCTGGGCCGGGCGATCGAGGAACCGGGGAGCTGGGTCCTGGTCGCGCGCTTCGCGACCGTGACCGCCTACCGCCGGGCGCTGCAGCCCTTCGACGTGCGCGAGCACGTGGTCCCGCTGCTCTCCGAGGCGCGCACCGACGAGCCCGCCGCGCACGAGCGGGCCCTCGTCGCGGGTCCCGGCGGCGTCACCGAGCACCCGAGCCTGCTCACCGACCGCTGAGCCCCCGCGGCGCCCGCCTCCGGTCGACGGCCGCCGTCGGTCCGCTCGCTACGCTGGGTGCACCCGCACGACCGAGCGATCCCGGAGTATCCACCGTGCCCACCCCCACCGGCAGCGCCCGTATCGAGACCGTGGTCAACCTCTGCAAGCGCCGCGGCTTCGTCTTCCCGTCCGGTGAGATCTACGGCGGTACCCGCTCGGCGTGGGACTACGGCCACCTCGGCGTGGAGCTCAAGGACAACATCAAGCGCCAGTGGTGGAAGTCGATGATCACCGGCCGCGAGGACGTCGTCGGCCTCGACTCGAGCGTGATCCTGCCGCGCCAGGTGTGGGTCGCCTCGGGCCACGTCGACGTGTTCACCGACCCGCTGGTGGAGTGCACCAACTGCCACCGCCGCTTCCGCGCCGACCAGCTCGCCGAGGACTTCTCCGAGCGCACCGGCGGCCCGTCGCTGGAGACGGTCGATGCCGAGGGCAAGGTCGGCTACGAGCTCACGACGGTGCCGTGCCCGAACTGCGGCGTGCGCGGCGAGTACACCGCGCCGCGCGAGTTCAACATGATGCTCAAGACCTACCTCGGCCCGGTGGAGTCCGAGGAGGGCCTGCACTACCTGCGGCCCGAGACCGCGCAGGGCATCTTCGTCAACTTCGCCAACGTCATGTCCGCGGCGCGCAAGAAGCCGCCGTTCGGCATCGGCCAGATCGGCAAGAGCTTCCGCAACGAGATCACGCCGGGCAACTTCATCTTCCGCACGCGCGAGTTCGAGCAGATGGAGATGGAGTTCTTCGTCGAGCCGGGCTCCGACGAGCAGTGGCACCAGTACTGGATCGACGAGCGCACCCGCTGGTACACCGACCTGGGGATCGGCGCGGAGAACCTGCGGCACTACGAGCACCCGAAGGAGAAGCTCTCCCACTACTCCAAGCGCACGGTGGACGTGGAGTACCGCTTCCAGTTCAACGCCGGCCAGGAGTGGGGCGAGCTCGAGGGCATCGCCAACCGCACCGACTTCGACCTCACGACGCACACGAACCACTCGGGCGTCGACCTGAGCTACTACGACCAGGCCACCGACTCCCGCTACCGCCCCTACGTCATCGAGCCCGCCGCGGGCGTCGGCCGGCCGATGATGGCGTTCCTGCTCGAGGCCTACACCGAGGACGAGGCCCCGAACGCCAAGGGCGGCGTCGACAAGCGCACGGTGCTGCGCCTCGACCCGCGTCTCGCGCCGGTCAAGGCCGCGGTGCTGCCGTTGTCGCGCAACGCCGACCTCTCGCCGGTCGCCCGCGACGTCGCGGCCACCCTGCGCCAGCACTGGAACGTCGAGTTCGACGACGCGGGCGCCATCGGCCGCCGCTACCGGCGCCAGGACGAGATCGGCACCCCGTTCTGCGTGACCGTCGACTTCGACTCGCTGAACGACCAGGCCGCCACCGTCCGCCACCGCGACGCCATGACCCAGGAGCGCGTGGCCCTCGACCAGCTCGAGTCCTACCTCGCCGCCCGCCTGATCGGCTGCTGAGCCGGCCGCGGGCGCTGGGGCCCATCGTCGCTCGTTCGTCACCGGCGGGCGCAGGGCGCGGAACCCCGGGCCCGGCGCCCCGGCGCGGTCGGGGGCCTCGCCTACCCTGGACGTCGTGAGCGACCTGGCGGCGGTGGCGGAGGTCCTGGCGCGCGGCGACGCGGCGCGGGCGGTGGTCCGCGTGCTCGATCGGCACGGGTTCGGCACCGTCGAACCCGGCCAGCTGCTGGTCGCCGGCGCCGACGGGACGCTCGGCGGGATGCTGCTGCGCGGCGCGCTGGACGAGCGCGCGACGGCGCTGGCGCAGGACGCGCGCGATCACCCGGCCACCGTCGAGGCCCACGTCGCCGAGGACGCCGCGGTCGCCGCCGGCCTCGCCTGCGCAGGCGGCGCGACGCTGCTGGGCCACCCGCTGGACGCGGCGCCGGCCCGCGCCCTGGCGGCGGCGTTCGCGAGCGGCGTACCGGCGGCCCTGATCTCGCGCGCCGACGGGTCCGCGTCGCTCGCGATCACCGGGGACGAGCTCGGCACCGTCGAGGGCTCCCTCGGCTTCGCGACGGTCGACGCGGCCGCGGCCGCGCACGTCCGGGGCCTGCTGCGCCGGGGCGCCACCGTCACCGAGCGCGTGACGCTCGCGGCGGGCGCCGACGTCCTCGTCGACCTCTGGGTCCCGGTGCCGACGATCACCGTGGTCGGCGGCGGGGCGATCGCCGACGCGCTGGCCGCGCAGGCCGGGGTGCTGGGCTGGACGTCCCGCCGCGCCGACACCGTCGCCGAGGCCGACGCCGCGGTCGCCACGTTCACCGACGCCGACGTCCTCGTGCTGATCGACCACGACCCCGCGTTCGACGCCGTCCTGCGCACGGGGCTGGAGGGCCGCGGCTTCCTCGGCGCCCTGGGCTCGCGGCGCACCCAGGCGGCGCGCCGCGAGCGCCTGCTCGCGGCCGGGGTCACCGAGCAGCAGCTGGCCCGCATCCACGGCCCGGTCGGACTCGACCTCGGTGCCCGCACGCCCGCCGAGACCGCCGTGTCGATCGTCGGCGAGGTCCTCGCCGTGCGCAGCGGGCGCGACCCGTCCGCGCTCGGCCGCGCCGCCGGGCCGATCGGCGCATGAGCCACCCGCGAGCCGCCGGCCCCACCTCGCCCAGCACCGCCCGCGCCGCCGCCGCGTGGGCGCCCCGGGTGGTGGTGGGCGCGATCGTCGTCGCGCTCCTGCTGGTCGGGGGCACCGCGTTCCGGGTGTGGCAGCTGGGCCGGGTCGACGAGCGCCGCCCGGTCGACATGATCGTCGTGCTCGGCGCCGCGCAGTACGACGGCGAGCCGTCCCCGGTGTTCCGCGCGCGCCTGCAGCACGCCCTCGAGCTCTACGAGGAGGGCGTCGCCCCGCGCATCATCACCGTCGGCGGGGCCGCGGCCGGCGACGCGTTCACCGAGGCCCAGGCCGGCGAGCAGTGGCTCGTCGAGAACGGCGTGCCCGGCCAGGCCCTGCTGCCGGTCGACGAGGGCCGCGACACCTACGAGAGCTTCGAGGCCGTCGCCGCCGTCGCCGAGCAGCGGGGGTGGTCCTCGGCGGTGCTGGTCAGCGACCCGTGGCACTCATTGCGCTCCCGCACGATGGCCGACGACGTCGGTCTCGACGCCACGACGTCGCCGACCAAGCGCGGCCCCGTGGTGCAGACCCGCGAGACCCAGCTGCGCTACATCGTCCGCGAGACCGGTGCGCTGATCTACTACCACCTCACGCACGGGTCGTCGGACTTCTCCGACCCGGGGCTCGGCTGACCGTGGACGCCCGGGCGGCCCGGCTGTTCGACGAGGCCCCGAAGCCGGGCCGCGACCTGCGCTCGCCGTTCGCCCGCGACCGCGGCCGGGTGCTGCACTCCGCGGCCCTGCGCCGCCTCGCCGGCAAGACCCAGGTCGTCGGGCCGGACGAGGACGCCGCGGTCACCGGCGTGCCGCGCACGCGGCTGACGCATTCGCTCGAGGTGGCCCAGATCGGCCGCGGGATGGCCGAGGACCTCGGCGGACTCTCCTCCGGGCCGGACCCCGACGTCGTCGACACCGCCGGGCTCGCCCACGACATCGGCCACCCCCCGTTCGGCCACAACGGGGAGCGGGCGCTGCACGCGCTCGCGGGCGACTGCGGCGGCTTCGAGGGCAACGCCCAGACGCTGCGCATCCTCACCCGGCTCGAGCCCAAGGTGCTCGACGACGACGACTGCCGCGGGCTCAACCTCACGCGCGGGGTGCTCGACGCCTGCCTCAAGTACCCGTGGGAGCGACGCCCGGGCGTGCGCAAGTTCGGCGTCTACGCCGACGACCTGCCGGTGTTCCGCTGGGTGCGCGAGGGCGCGCCGCCCGACCGGCGCTGCCTCGAGGCGCAGATCATGGACTGGGCCGACGACGTCGCCTACTCGGTGCACGACCTCGAGGACGGCATCCTCGCCGGGCGCATCGTGCTGGCCTGGCTGGCGCGGCCCGCCGAGCGCGCCGCGCTCGCGACCCTGGCCGCCGACGCCTTCTCCGACGCCCCGCGCGCCGAGCTCGAGGACGCCGCCGGGGTGCTGGCCGAGCTGCCGGCCGTGGGCGCCGCCGCGGCCCACGGCGCCCACGACGGCTCGCTCGCCGCCACCGCCGCGCTCAAGCGGCTGACGAGCGAGCTCGTGGGACGCTTCGTGACCAGCACCGTCGAGGCCACTCGGGAGGCGCTCGGCGACGTCGTGCCGGCGGGGCACGCCGCCGACCTGGTCGTGCCCGCGGGCATCGGGGCCGAGGTCGCGGTGCTCAAGGCCGCGGCGCTGCGCTGGGTCATGAGCGACCCGGCGCGCCTCGCGGTGCAGGCCCAGCAGCGCGACCTGGTCACCGAGCTGGTCGAGCGCCTCGTCGCGGGCGCCCCCCGAGCCCTCGACCCGGCCTTCGTGCCCGCGTGGGAGGCTGCCGCCGACGACGCCGCCCGGCTGCGGGTCGTCGTCGACCAGGTCGCGGTGCTCACCGACGCGGGCGCCGAGCGCTGGTGCGCACGTCTGCGAGCGACCCGTCCCGTAGCCGGTTGAGAGTGTTGCGCTGAGAGGAGCACCGGAGTGCAGCTGATCACCGTCCTCGGCCACCACCCCGAGATCGCCGAGGGCGCGTGGATCGCGCCCGGCGCGGTCGTCGCGGGCCGCGTGGGCATCGGGACCGGGACCGGGGTCTGGTACACGGCGGTCGTCCGGGCCGACATGGAGTCGGTGACGGTGGGGGAGGGGACGAGCGTGCAGGACGGCACCGTCGTCCACGCCGACCCCGGCTTCCCCGCGGCGATCGGCGACAACGTCACCGTCGGGCACCGGGCCGTGGTGCACGGCTGCACCGTCGAGGACGACTGCCTCATCGGGATGGGCGCGGTGATCATGAACGGCGCGACGGTCGGCCGCGGGTCGGTCGTCGCCGCGGGCGCGGTGATCTCGCAGGGGGTGACGGTGCCGGCGGGCTCGCTCGTCGCCGGCGTCCCGGGCAAGGTCCGCCGGGAGGTCACCGACGACGAGCGCGCCATGATCGCCGCCAGCGCCGCGACGTACCGCTACCTGCTCGGGGTCCACCGCGACGCCACCACCTGACGGCGGTCAGGACACGCGCGCCGGCGACCCGCACCAGCGGCCCACGCCGTGGCGCAGGCGCGCCGCGATGTCGGACTCGTCGTCGCCGGCCCAGGCGACGTAGCCGTCGGGCCGCACGAGCATCGCGTCGGGGCGCTCCGGGGTCGGCCGCGCCCGCACGGTCGTCACCGGCAGGGACGGCTCGACCTCCTCGGCGAGTGCGCCGGCGGCGGTGGCGTCGACGAGGACGAAGCGCCCCTCGCGCAGCACCTCGTAGAGCCGCTGGGCCCCGCACGCGACGTCCGGGGCGCGCCGCCCCGTCCACGGGTGCGTGCCGTGGCCGCGCGGGTAGGCGATCCCGATCCCGGACAGCCGCCCGACGACGATGCGGCGCGCCGGACCGACCCGCACGATGAGCCGCACGGCCTGCCGCTGGAGGAACTGCCGGACCGGCGAGTACCCGAGCACGAGGTTGTTGAAGGTGTCGGTGAGGGCGAGCACCTGCGCCCCGACCCGGTGGCGCTCGGTGGCGTAGGTGTCGACGAGCCACGGCGGCCCGGACCCGCGCACCGCGGCCCCGAGCTTCCAGCCCAGGTTCATCGCGTCGCCGATCCCGGTGTTCATGCCCTGCCCGCCGAGCGGGGAGTGGACGTGGGCGGCGTCGCCGGCGAGCAGCACCCGCCCGACCCGGTAGCGCGCGGCCTGCCGGCGCTCGGAGAGGAACCGGGTGCTCCAGCGCTGCTCGGACATCCCGAAGTCGGTGCCGGCGACCCGGCCGAAGGCATCGCGCATCTCCTCGACCGGCAGCGGCACGTCGAGGGGCACCTGCTCGCGCTCGCGGTCCCAGGCGATCGCGCGGAACCAGCCGTCGCCGAACGGGACGACGACCACCGCCCCCGACGGGCCGGTCTCGGCGAACATCGCCTCCGGCGGTGGCGCGGTGAGCCGGACGTCGGCGAGCAGGATGTGCGTCGCGTACTCGGTGCCGGTGAAGGGCACCTCGAGCAGGCCGCGGACCGTGCTGTGCGCGCCGTCGCACCCGACCACCCAGCGCGCGGACTCCTCGCCGCCGTCGGCGAGCTCGACGACGACCCGCTCGGCGTCCTGGCGCAGGCCTGTCACCTCGGCGCCGCGGACGATCGGCACGCCGAGCTCGTCGGCGCGGCCCTCCAGGACGCGCTCGGTGCCGCTCTGCGGGGCGATGAGGACCATGGGGAAGCGCGAGTCGAGCTCGCCGAGGTCGACGGTGGCCCCGGGCGCCGGCGCGATCTCGCGCACCGGGATGCCACGGGGCAGGAGCCGGTCGGCCAGCCCGCGCGCGTCGAGCAGCTCGAGGGTCCGGGCGTGCACGGCGAACGCCCGGGTGAGGTTGGAGGTCTCCGCGCGCCGCTCCAGCACCCGGCAGCGCACCCCGGCGAGGGCGAGCTCCCCGGCGAGCATGAGGCCGGTCGGGCCGGCCCCGATCACGAGGACGTCGGTCGTCTCCATCAGGTCTCCGTTCCCGTGCGCGGGTCAGCGATCGAGGTACAGCCAGGTCGCGGTGACGAAGAGGACGAGCGCCCCCCAGGTGGCCGCCGCGCGGATCCAGTTGAGGCGCAGCCAGCGCGCCCGGACCTGCCGCCAGTCGCGGGGCGGCGCGTCGGGCGCCCAGGCGAGGATCACCGCGTAGTTGGGCTCGGCGCCGAAGCGCGAGGTGAGCAGCGGGCCGGCGACGATGGCCGCGAGCCCGAGCGTGGTCAGCAGGAACGGCGTCCCGCTCGGTTCGCCCCACAGGCCCACCAGCGCGACCACCGGGGCGACGACCATCGCGATGACGAGGGCGTAGTTGGTGGGCGACCGCTGGGCGATCGGCAGAAAGCGCTGCATCTCGTGCGCGAAGCCGGTCGCGTCCCGTCCCGTGTACACCGGGTGCAGGACGGTGGTCAGCATCAGCAGCAGCCCCGACCACAGGGCCGTGGCGACGACGGCGGCCAGCAGGCCGATCGTGGCGAGCACGTCAGCGCCCCAGGACCCGGCGCGGCACCGCGAGGGCGAGCAGCGGGACGAGGATCGACACCCCGACCAGCAGCAGCGAGAACGCCGGTACACCCGCGGCGGGGATCTCGACGAGCTTGAACGCGTCGATCGCGGTGTGCAGGAGCGCCGGGGCCCACACCGTGCCGCGGCCGGTCTCGAAGACGTACGCGAACGGGATCGAGGTCGTGGCCGCGACGGCCATCGCCCCGAGCCCCACGGCCACCCCGGACGTGACGAGGATCGGCACGTGGGTCACCGCGACCAGCGGCATCGTCCACGCCGCCGCGCGCGGGAACGAGCGGCCGGCGCGCAGGCGCCGGAACGCGTACCCGCGCCACACCAGCTCCTCGGCGAGCCCGTGGAGGGCGAACACGCCGACGAGCAGCCACGGCCAGCCCGGCCGCAGGGTGATCGGCCCGAGGCCGAGCGCCTCGGCGACCGGGAACACGAGCACGACCAGGCCCGACACGGCGGCGGCGAGCACGAGGGCGCGGGGCGCGGGGCGGCCGAACCCCAGGGCGCGCAGGGCCCGGCGGGGCGGCACCCCGTGCAGCACGCGCTCGACGACCAGCCCGATGACCAGCACGCCGGCCAGCACCACGAGGCCCCAGCGCGCCGTCGGGTCGAGGGCCGCGAGGCCCTGGAGCACCGCCCACAGCAGCGCGAACCCGGCGAGGAAGCGCCACCACGCCACGGCGCCGCGGACCGGCACGTCGGCGACCGGCGGGGCGCCCGTCGTGATCATGGCGCACCTCGGGGGCCGGCGAATGCGGACCCCGGCGACGATGGCGGTGCGAAACGGACGTCCACATCACCCGCGCGGGATGACCGTGCCTACCCGCCGGCCACCCGGTCGTCGTCCTGCGCGGGCCCCATCGCGTCGAGGATGAGCTGCTCGCCGTGGGCCGCGTGGCGGCGGGCGAGCTCCTCGGCGTGGGCGGCGTCGCCGCGGGTGATCGCGTCGAGGATCGCCGCGTGGTCCTCCCAGACCCAGGCGGGCGAGCCGCCCTGGAGCAGGACCTCGCCCATGACGCGCTGCACGTTGCGCCACATCACCGCGGTGCTCTCGACGAGCAACGGGTTGCCCGAGGCCTCGACGACGCCCCGGTGGAACTCGACGTCCGCGGAGATCATCCGGGCGAACGCCCGCTCGGCGAAGGCCTGCTCGCCCATCCGCACGACCCCGGAGATGTCCTCCAGCCACGCCTCGGTGCGGCGCTCGGCGGCCAGCCGCGCGGCGTAGCCGTCGAGCAGTTCGCGCAGGTCGTAGAGGTGGCTGACGAACTCGCGGTCGAGCGGCGCGACCTCGAGGCCGCGGCGCCCGAACTCGCGCACCAGCCCCTGGTTGCGCAGGAGCAGCAGCGCCTGCTGCACGGGCTGGCGGGACACGTTGAAGCGCTCGGCCAGCTGCTCCTGGCGCAGCGGGGTGCCGGGGGTCAGCCGACCGGTGCAGATGTCGTCGACGATCGCGTCGAACACCTGCTCCGTCCGGGACGGAGGGGTCGGCAGCGCGGTCATCGCCGGCACTCCCGGCGCGGCTCCGCGAGCGGCACGGACGGCCTCCTCGGAGATCCGGCGGCAGGACTTCTCGACCGCCCAGCGTAGCCGCTGGCCGGAGCGCGCATCGCGTCGCGCCTCTTGACTTCTGAATTCAGAATGCGTCACGGTGGGCGTGGGCCGCATCACGTGGCGTGGATCACGAGGCATCCGGGGGATGCCCCGCCTCGCCGGTTCCACGCAACCGATCCGTACCCGGATCGGTCGGCTCGCGAGGCTCGACGAGGAGGAGGACGGATGGCGGAGGGGTCAGGGGGGTCAGCGGGGTCGGCGCCCGTCGCCGACCTGGTGGCGCGGTTCTTCCGCGACCACGGGGTCCGGCGCGTGTTCGGGCTGCAGGGCGGTCACATCCAGCCGGTGTGGGACCAGCTGGCCCGGCTCGGGGTCGAGATCGTCGACGTCCGGGACGAGGGCTCGGCGGTGCACATGGCGCACGCCCATGCCGAGCTGACCGGCGAGACCGCCGTCGCGCTCGTGACCGCCGGGCCCGGCGTCACCAACACGGTCACGGCCGTCGCCAACGCCTCGATCAGCCGGGTGCCGCTGCTGGTCTTCGGCGGCTGCCCGCCCCGCCCGCAGGCCAACATGGGCCCGCTGCAGGACATTCCGCACACCGAGATCCTCGCGCCCGTCACGCGGCTGTCCCGCACGCTGCGCCAGCACGACCAGGTGCTGCGCGAGCTCGACGAGGCCTGGGCGCGCGCGTCCGGCGACCGCGGCGAGCCGGGGCCGGTCTACGTCGAGATCCCCACCGACGTCCTGCGCCAGGAGGTCCCGCCGGCGCTCATCACCGACGAGCACCTGCGCGCCAAGCCCCGCCGGCGCCCGCAGCCCCACCCCGACGACGTCGCGGCCGTCGCCGACCTGGTCCGTGGCGCGAGCAAGCCGGCCGTGATCTCGGGGCGCGGCGCGCGGGTCACCGCGGGCGGGACACGAAGCGCAGCGGAGCTGGACCACGACAGTGCAGCCCTCGTGCGCTTCCTCGACGCCAGCGGCGCCGCCTACCTCGACACCCAGGAGTCGCGCGGGCTCGTGCCCGCCGACCACCCCGCGGGCGTCGGCTCGGCGCGCTCGGCCGTCATGCGCGACTGCGACCTGCTGATCACCGTCGGGCGCCAGCTCGACTACCAGCTCGGCTTCGGCTCGCCGGCGGTGTTCCGGCACGCCACGGTCGTGCGCATCGCCGACACCGCGAGCGAGCTCATCGACAACCGGCGCGGCGAGGTGGAGATCCTCGCCGACCCGGCGGCCGCGCTGGCGGCGCTGACCACCGCGCTCGAGGGGCACGCGCCCGACACCTCCTGGCGCGACGAGCTGCGCGCCAAGCACGAGAAGCGCAGCGCCGAGTACAAGGCGGCGATGGCGGAGGCGCCCGCGGGCTCCGACGGCCTCATGCACCCCAACCGCATCTTCGCCGCGCTCGATGCCCTGGACGGCACGGCCCTGGACGGCGGCACGTTCGATCTCGGCGAGACCGTCATGATCGCTGACGGCGGCGACCTGCTGTCGTTCGCGCGGCTGGGCATCACCCGCTGCGCGCGCTACCTCGACCCCGGCGCCTTCGGCTGCCTGGGCGTCGGCACCCCGTTCGCGATCGCCGCGGCGCTGGCCGACCCGGGCCGCCCGGTCGTCACGGTCACCGGCGACGGCGCGTTCGGCATCTCGGCGACCGACATCGACACCGCGGTCCGGCACGGGGCGAAGATCGTCGTGGTCGTCTCGAACAACGCCGCCTGGAACATCGAGCGCTACGACCAGCAGGAGAACTACGGGCTGGTGGTCGGCACCGAGCTGGCGTTCTCCGACTACGCGGCGCTGGGCCGCAGCCTGGGCGCCCACGGCGAGCGCGTCACCGACCCCGCCGACCTGCCGGACGCCCTGCGGCGCGCGCTGGAGAACGCGCCGGCCGTCGTGGACGTCGTCACCAGCCGCGACGCGCCCTCGCCCGACGCCGACAAGGGCCTGGGCTTCGTCCCCGACTACCAGGCCCTCACGCCCTGGAACGACGCCGAGATCGAGCGGAGGCAGCAGTGACGGCCATGGAGGAGTGGCACTTCCCGGCGAGCTACGACCAGGGCTACCTGCCCGACCCGGAGTCGCCGTACTGGTTCCCGCACCGCGAGACGATGGACCCCGACGAGCGGGACGCCGCCGTGCTCGTGCGGCTGCGCGAGGTCATGGAGTACGCGTACTCGACCTCGCCGTTCTACCGCCGCAAGTGGGACGCCGTGGACCTCAAGCCCGCCGACATCACGTCGTTCGAGGCGTTCGAGCAGGTCCCGGTGATCCAGAAGGAGGAGATGCGGGCCGCGCAGCACGAGCACCCGCCCTTCGGCGACTACACCTGCGTCGACGACTCCGAGATCCACCACATCCACGGCACGTCGGGCACCACCGGCATGCCGACGGCGTTCGCGATCGGCCGCCGCGACTGGGAGGTCATCGCCGACAACCACGCCCGCATCCTCTGGGGGATGGGCGTGCGACCCGGCGACACCGTGTTCGTCGCGGCGCTGTTCAGCCTGTACCTGGGCTCGTGGGGCGCGATGGCGGGCGCCGAGCGCCTGCGCTGCCGCGTCCTGCCGTTCGGCGCCGGCGCGCAGGGCATGACCGCCCGCGCGGTCACCTGGCTCGCCCGGACCCGGCCGAAGGCGTTCTACGCGACGCCGTCGTACGCGCTGCGCCTCGCCGAGGTCGCCGAGCAGGAGGGCATCGACCCGAAGGAGTTCGGCCTGGAGGTCATGTTCTTCTCCGGCGAGCCCGGGGCGTCGGTGCCGGCGGTCCGCGACGCGATCGCCACCGCGTTCGGCGCCCGCGTGGTCGACTGCGGGACGATGGCCGAGATGACGCCGTTCATGTCGGCGTCGGCCACCGAGGGCACGCCCGACGGCATGCTGCTCTGGCAGGACATCGTCTGGCACGAGGTCTGCGACCCGGCCACGTTCCGCACGGTGCCCTACGGCAGCGAGGGCACGCCGGTCTACACCCACCTCGAGCGCACGTCGCAGCCGATGATCCGGCTCGCGTCCAACGACCTCACGCGCTGGGTGATGGAGGACAACGGCTGCGGGCGCACCTACCCGAAGCTGCCCAGCGGCGTGTATGGCCGGATCGACGACATGATCCACATCCGCGGCGAGAACGTGTACCCGACGGAGGTCGACAACTACCTGCGCGGGGTCGAGGACTACGGCGGCGAGCACCAGATCGTCGTGCGCCGCACCGGCTCGATGGACGAGATGATCGTCCGCGCCGAGTGCACGCTGCCGGCGGGGCAGCGCGACGAGTTCGAGCGCCGCACCGGCTCCGGGCTGCAGTCCTTCCTCGGCGTCCGCGTGACCTTCGAGTCCGTCGACGCCAACACCCTCGAGCGCGCCGAGCACAAGTCCCGCCGCGTCGTCGACGAGCGCGAGCACACGAAGCGCTGACCGATGTGAGCGGAATTCGGGGCGATAGCCCCGAACTCCGCTCACGTCACCCACACGGACCCACCTTCAGCGGAGAGGGGAGTACCTCGTGAACAACGCCCTCGGGGAGAAGCCCGCGCCCCACGGCGCACCGGAGACCACGGCGACGCCAGGCGAGGCGGGAGGCTTCTTCGAGACCGGCCGACCGCGCCTGGGCGGCCTGCAGAACCCGATCACCTTCAGCGACACGCAGGCGGCCGTGATCGACGCCGCCGCCGACACGCTCATCCCGCCGCACCCGGACTGGCCGACGGCGAGCGAGCAGGACCTCCTGACCTTCGTGGGTCGCTACGTGACGCCCAGCGGCTACCGCAACAAGCACTTCCCGTTCGCCACCGAGGACGAGTTCAAGGCCGGGCTGGACCGGCTGGGGCAGGCGTTCGTGGACGCGGACACCCGGGGCCGGACCGACGCGATCGCCGCGCTCGAGAAGGCCTCGCAGGAGGGCACGGACCCGCTGTTCGAGCAGCTGCGGGCGCTCGTCTACTACGGCTACTACTCGCGCCCGGTCGTGACGCTCGCGATCAACCGGAACCTCCCGGCCGGCCGCGACTACCACGGTCCGCCGCTGCCCTACGGCTACCTGCAGACCACTGAGCCCTGGGACGAGGACCTCCTGACGCAGGCGCAGGAGAACGGCTCCTACCTCGAGACCGACGACGTCGTGCGCGTCGACCTGTCCCAGCTGTCCTGGACGAAGTGAGGCAACGATGGCCGCATACGAGGAGACCGACGTCCTGATCATCGGGGCGGGCCCGGGCGGGGCCGGGATCGCGCTCAAGCTGGCCAAGGCCGGCGTGAAGGTGACCTGCCTGGAGCAGGGCCCCTGGGTCAAGCCGAGCGAGCACCCGCACTACCACGACGAGTGGGAGCTGGAGAAGCAGCGCGGGTGGGCCTACGACCCCA
Organism: Actinomycetospora lutea; assembly: GCF_028737205.1. Classification (GTDB taxonomy): domain Bacteria; phylum Actinomycetota; class Actinomycetes; order Mycobacteriales; family Pseudonocardiaceae; genus Actinomycetospora; species Actinomycetospora lutea. The sequence continues at coordinate 117,139 of NZ_JAQZAL010000012.1, forward strand.
ACGTCCGCCAGCTGCCCGAGGACTATCCGGTCACCGGCACCACGACGCCGTACATGATGAACAACGTCGGCGGCTCGACCGTGCACTACGCGGGCCACTGGCCGCGCTACAAGCCGGTCGACTTCCGCAAGGGCACCGAGCACGGCCTCGAGGGCACGATCGACTGGCCGATCTCCTACGAGGACCTCGCGCCGTTCTACGACGAGAACGACGAGATCTACGGCATCTCCGGGCGCATCGGCGACCCGTCCTACCCGGACCGCAAGCAGGCCGTCCGCGACCCCGAGGTGCTGCCCGGCAAGCTGGGTCTCAAGTACGCCAAGGCGTCCAAGGACCTGGGCTGGCACTGGTGGCCGTCGGACAACGCGATCATCACCGTGCCGCGCGAGAACCGCGAGGCCGACCAGGCCATGGGCAACGAGCTCTCGGGCAGCCCGACCGGCTCGCTGTCCACGCCGGCCAACGCCCACTGGCCCTACGCGATCCGCCACGGCGCCGACCTGCGCACCAACGCCCGCGTCGAGACGATCAACGCCGACGGCGGCAAGGCCACCGGGGCCACGTACCTCGACCGCGTCACCGGGGAGCGCCACGAGATCCGCGCCAAGATCGTCGTGCTGGCGGCGAACGGGATCGGCTCCCCGCGCCTGCTGCTGCAGAGCGCGCAGAAGGGCCACCCCGAGGGACTCGCGAACTCCAACGGCATCGTGGGCAAGTACCTGATGCACCACGTGTTCGCGTTCTGCGACTCGTGGTTCGACGAGCCGATCGAGGGATTCAAGGGTTCGTTCGGCGCGCCGCTGTATTCGCACGAGTTCTACCACACCGATGTCAGCCGGGGATTCGTCAACGGTTTCGGCATGCAGGTCGCGCGCAGTTTCGGGCCCGCCTACGCCGCGATGGGGACGCACACCGGCTACACGGCGCCGTGGGGCGAGAAGCACCGCGAGTTCTTCGACGGGCACTTCGCGAACCACCTCATGGTCTTCATGTTCGGCGAGGACCTGCCCGTGGAGTCGAACCGGGTCACGCTCGACCCGGACGTCAAGGACTCCTCGGGGCTGCCGGCCGCGCACGTGGACTACGCGCTGCACCCCAACGACATCGCGCTCGCGGAGTACGGCATCGAGAAGATCTTCGAGGCCACGCGGGCGGTCGGGGCGACCGAGACCAACGACACCGGCGTGCTCTACCCGCCGCCGGGCTGGCACCTCATGGGCACCTGCCGGATGGGCAACACGCCCGACGACTCGGTGCTCAACAAGTGGTGCCAGACCTGGGACGTGCCGAACCTGTTCGTCGTCGACGGCAGCACGCTCACCACCGGCGCCGCGGTCAACCCGACCTCGACGATCGGTGCGCTCTCCCAGCGCACGGGCGAGTACATCCTGCGCAACGTCGACCACATCACCGCGCAGAAGACGACCCCGAGCAACGCCGACGCGCCGACCATGTGAATCGGCCCCGTTCCCGGGGGAGCGAGAGGAATCGTCATGACATCGACTTCCCCCGGGACGGGGGCCGACCGCGTCTACGCGCGGATCACCCGACGCTGCCGAGGATCATCAAGAACAGCGGCGTCGACGACACGCTGACCATCGGGCTGCTCACCGCCGTGCCCTACGTCGTCGCGGTCGTCGCCATGGTCGCGTGGTGGTCACGGCCCTGGGCCTCGTGCTGACCGCGGTGTTCCTGCAGAACACCGCGCTCGCGGTGGGCGCGATGATGCTCGTGGCCGCCGGCGTCTCCACCGCTCAGGCCGCGTTCTGGAGCATCCTGTCCGCCCTGCTCTCCGGCGCCGGCGCGGCGGCGGGCATCGCGCTGGTCAACTCGATCGGCAACATCGGCGGCGCCGTCGCCACCTCGCTCGTCGGCTGGCTCTCCGACCTCACCGGGTCGACCGCCTCGAGCGTCTACCCCTTCGGCGTCGTGCTGCTCGTCGGCGGCCTGCTCGTCCTGTTCGTGCCGCGTTCGGTCGACGACGGCGCGAACGCCCCGCGGACCCCCGCGGAGGACCTACCATCGCCGCGATGAGGTACGAGGTCACCGACGACGACACCGCGCTCGCCCTGGGCAGTGGCGACGTCCCCGTGCTGGGCACGCCGCGCCTGATCGCCTGGCTCGAGGCGGCCACGGTGGCCGAGGCCGCCTCCCGCCTCGCGGACGGGCAGACGACGGTCGGTGCCGCGATCCGGGTGCGGCACCGCCGCCCGACGCCGGTGGGCGGCGCGGTCGACGTCTACGCCACCCTGACCACCGAGGGCGACCGACTCACCTTCGACGTCAGCGCCATCGACGGCGACGGCCACTACGTCGCCGACGGCGAGATCGACCGCGTCGTCGTGGACCGGGCGACGTTCTCGGTCTGACGCGAGCGATCCCCCGGGCATCGTGGAGCGAGGGACGCCCTGGCTGCGTGGCAGGCAGCGGGGGGCGCCCTCGCTGCGACCCCGACGACCTCGCCTCGCCGCCGGTCTCCGCGCGGACGCCGGCCACGGCCTCGTCGGTCCGCTCCCGCCCCCGGACCAGCGCGGTCCTCCTCGTGATCGCGGTGCTGGGGGAGCAACAGAGCCGATCCGGCCCGGACCTCCCCGAGCGGGTCCCTACACTCGGGGGCATGGCGGGGCGCATCCGGGACGCGGACATCGCGGAGGTGCGCGACCGCAACCGGGTCGACGAGGTCATCGGCGAGTACGTGGCGCTGCGCCGCGCGAGCGCGGGGTCGGTCAAGGGGCTCTGCCCGTTCCACGACGAGAAGACGCCGTCGTTCAACGTCCGCCCCACCCACGGCACGTTCCACTGCTTCGGCTGCGGCGAGGGCGGCAGCGTCATCGACTTCGTCATGAAGATCGAGCAGCTGGGCTTCGTCGAGGCCGTGGAGAAGCTCGCCGACCGCATCGGCTACCGGCTGACCTACGAGGGCGGCGGGTCGAGCGTCCAGCGTGACCGGGGCACCCGCGCCCGCCTGCTGGCCGCCAACAAGCAGGCCGCCGAGTTCTACGCCGAGCAGCTGCGCGCGCCGGGGGAGGCGCAGAAGGCGCGGGAGTTCCTGGCCGAGCGCGGGTTCGACCAGGCGGCGGCCGAGGACTTCGGCTGCGGGTTCGCGCCGTCGGGCTGGGACAAGCTCACCAAGCACCTGCTCGCCGCGGGCTACACGCTCGAGGAGCTCGAGAAGGCGGGGCTCTCGCGGCCGGGTCAGCGCGGCTACATGGACCGTTTCCACCGCCGCCTGCTCTGGCCGATCCGCGACCTCGGCGGCGACGTCGTCGGGTTCGGTGCGCGGCGGCTGTTCGACGACGACCGCATCGAGGCGAAGTACCTCAACACCCCCGAGACGCCCGTCTACCACAAGTCGAAGGTGCTCTTCGGGCTCGAGAAGGCCAAGCGGGAGATCGCGAAGACCCGCCAGGCCGTGATCGTCGAGGGCTACACCGACGTCATGGCCATGCACCTCGCCGGGGTGACGACCGCGGTCGCGAGCTGCGGCACGGCGTTCGGTGACGACCACGTCGCGGTGCTGCGCCGGCTGCTCATGGACGACTCGTTCGACCGCGGCGAGGTCATCTACGTCTTCGACGGCGACGCCGCCGGGCAGGCCGCGGCGCGCAAGGCGTTCGAGGGCGACCAGCAGTTCGCCACCCAGACCTACATCGCCGTCGCGCCCGACGCGATGGACCCGTGCGACCTGCGGCAGGCCCGCGGCGAGGTGGCGCTGCGCGATCTCGTGGCCCAGCGCGCGCCGCTGTTCTCGTTCATCATCCGGGCGATCCTCGACGAGCACGACCTCGGCACCGTCGAGGGCCAGGTGGCGGCGCTGCAGCGCGCCGTGCCCGAGGTGGCCCGCATCCGGCGCGAGGACCTGCGCGACGGCTACGCGCGCCGGCTCGCCGGCTGGGTCGGCTGGACCGACGAGGCCCAGGTGGTGCGCCGGGTGCGCGAGACCGCCGGAGCCCCGGCCGACGCCCCCGCTCGCCGCACCCCGCGGCGCAGCGCGGCGACGAACGGCGCGCAGCGCGGCACCGACGGCCCCGCCCTGCCCGGACGCGACGACCCGCGCCTGCGCGTGCAGCGCGAGGTGCTCAAGGCCGCGCTGCAGTCGCCCGCGCTCGCCGGGCCCCTGTACGACTCGCTGCCCGAGGACGCGTTCAACAACGACGCCTACCTCGCGGTGCACCGGGCGGTGCTCGCCGCCGGGGGCACGTCGGCGGGGTGGTCCGGCTCGGCGTGGATCGACGCCGTGGGCCGCGAGGTGCCGAGCGGCTACCGCACGCTGGTCCACGAGCTCGCCGTCGAGCCGCTGCAGACCCGCGAGACCGACGAGCACCGCTACATCACCTCGATGATGAGCGCGCTGCAGGGCACGCTGGTCGAGCGCCAGGTCTCGGAGATCAAGTCGCGGCTGCAGCGCCTGTCGCCGATCAACGACGCCGACGAGTACCACGAGCTCTACGGCGACCTGGTCGCCCTCGAGCAGTACAAGAAGGCGCTGCGCGGCCGGGCGACGGGCGCGGTGTCGCTGTGAGCGGGGTGTTCGACCGGATCAGCGCCCTGCTCACGGGGCGCGAGCCCGTGCCCGAGGGCTTCGCGGGCGCGCTCGACGAGGGCGAGCGGGTGATCGCCGACGGCCGCGGGCCGCGCGGCTCGATCGTGCTCGCCACCGACCTGGGGCTCTGGCTGCCGCCGGCGGCCTCGGGGCAGGGGGCGCGCCGCGTCGCCTGGCACCTCGTCACCAGGGCCCGGTGGGCCTCCGGCGCGCTCGAGGTCGTCGAGGCCGACGAGGTCGCGGAGCTGGCCGGTGGCGTGGTCGTGCTCGCCGACCGGGCGCCGCGCCGCGTCCCGCTGACCGAGCCGGGCCGCGTGCCCGAGACCGTGCACCAGCGGGTCACCGTGGCGGTCAAGGACAGCCAGCACCACGACCTCGGGGACGGCGGCGCGTGGTTCGTCCAGCGCCGCGTGCCCGGCGCCGGCATCGTGCTGCACGTGCGCCCCGACCCGGGTACCGACCCGGAGGTCGTGCGCACCGTCGCGGCCGGGGTGGGCGAGAAGCTGCGGGCCGGACGCGACGCGGAGCGGAGCCGGACCACCGGGGACGCCCGCCCGTGACGCTCACGTGGGACCCGGCGCTCTACCGCCGCCACGACGACCACCGGGCGCGCCCGTTCCTCGACCTCGTCGGCCGGGTGGGCGCGACGGCCCCGCGCGAGGTGGTCGACCTCGGCTGCGGGCCGGGGCACCTCACCGGGGTGCTCGCGGCGCGGTGGCCGGACGCGCGCCTGCGGGCCTCGGACGCGTCGCCGCATATGGTCGCCGCGGCGCGCGAGCTCGGGGTCGACGCCGAGCAGGCCGACGTCCGCGACTTCGCGCCCGGCGCCGAGACCGACGTGGTCGTGTGCAACGCGGTGCTGCACTGGGTGCCCGAGCACCGCGAGCTCCTGTCCCGCTGGGCCGCGGAGCTGCCGGCCGGCGGCTGGCTCGCGGTGCAGGTGCCGGGCAACGAGCAGTCGCCCTCGCACGTGATCGCCCGGGACCTCCTGGCCACCCCGGCCTGGACGGACCTCGTGCCGGAAGGCCTGCCCGCCTACGGGGTCGGCACGCCCGAGGAGTACGCCCGGCTGCTGGCGGCCGCCCGCCCCGGCGGGGTCGTCGACTGCTGGGAGACGACGTACCTGCACCCGCTGACCGGGGACGACCCGGTGGGCGACTGGATCGCCGGTACCACCCTGCGTCCGGTGCGCGACGTGCTCGACGACGCCGGGTGGGAGCGCCTGCGGGCGGAGCTCGCACCCCGCCTGCGCGACGCCTACCCGCCCGACGACGCCGGCGTCACCTGGTTCGGGTTCCGCCGGGTGTTCGCGGTGCTGGGCCTCTGAGGGTCCCGGGCGACCGGGGTCAGCGCCCGTTCCCGTTGGCGGCCGCCCGACCGGGCGCGGAGGGTTGCCCGCCCCCGGACGGACCCGACGACGCGACCTTCTCCCTGGCCATCGCCACGCCCGTCTGCACGGCCTCGCCGGCCTTCGCGCGGGCGACACCGGCCGCCCCCTGCACGCTCGGGTGGTCGGCCACCTGGCGGTAGGCCCGGGCGATCTGCTCGTAGCGCTCGCGGCCGGCCCGCGCACCGAGGACGTACCCCACGCCGGCACCCAGCAGGAACGGAATGATCTTCATGCGTTTCTCCTCCCCGACGTCTGGTGGCGCCCATCCTGCCCCACCCCGTGCGGAGGGGCGGTGGGGCCCGTGAGGTAGCGTGGAGGAGTCCGAACGCGAGCCGTCCCGGACACAGCGGTCCTCCGTAGCTCAATCGGCAGAGCATTCGACTGTTAATCGAAGGGTTACTGGTTCGAGTCCAGTCGGAGGAGCCGAAAGCCCCGGGTCAGTCTCCTGACCTGGGGCTTTTCTCTGTGTGGCGCGCGATGATCCTCCTGTGACGTCCGACGACGGCTACCTCCTCGACAACCGCCGGACCCCGGCCGGGCACCGGCTGACCGCGCTCGGCGAGCTCTTCGACGCCTCCACGTTCCGGCACCTCGACGCGCTCGGGGTGGGGCCCGGCTGGCGGTGCTGGGAGGTCGGCGCGGGCGGGCGGAGCGTCCCGGTCGGGCTCGCCGAGCGCGTCGGCCCCGACGGCTCGGTGATCGCCACCGACGTCGACACGTCATGGCTCGGCACCTCGGACGGCGTGCTCGAGGTCCGGCGCCACGACGTCGGGAGCGACGCGCCGCCCGCCACGGACCTCGACCTCGTGCACGCCCGGCTCGTCCTCACCCACGTGCCGGCGCGGGACCGCGCGCTCGCCGCGATGGTGGCGTCGCTGCGCCCCGGCGGGTGGCTCGTGGTCGAGGACGCCGACCCCGGCCTGCAGCCCCTGCTCTGCCCGGAGGACCGCGGCCCCGCCGAGCAGCTGGCCAACCGCCTACGCCGGGGCTTCCGCGCGCTGATGGCCGACCGCGACGCCGACCTCGCCCTCGGCCGGACCCTGCCCCGGCGGCTGCGCGAGCACGGACTCGTCGACGTCGTCGCCGACGCCTTCTTCCCGATCGCCGGGCCGGCGTGCACGGCGCTGGAGATCGCGACCGTGGAGCAGATCCGCCCGCGTCTCGTCGAGAGCGGCGTCGCGTCGCCCGACGACGTCGACCGGCACCTCGAGAACCTCCGGGCCGGCCGCCTGCCCGACCTCGCGACGTCGCCGATGGTGACCGCCCGGGGCCGGCGAGTGGCCTGACGGCCAGCTGATCTTCACCACGTCGAGTGAACCCGTACCCGAGTCGAGTGAACCTGGGCGCAGGCCTCTGGTGCCGCCGAGGCCGTCCGGGCACGCTCTGCCTCGAGCCGGTGAGGGAGTCCCGGTGAACCGGTGCCCGGGGGGCGCCGACGGCGAGGTGGTGGGCCGGACCAGGCAGCTGGGGAGCGGGCCCCCGGCCCACCATCATCGCACCCGCACCGTCCTCAGGTCGGGGTCGTCGGGGTCGTCGGGGTCGTCGGGGTCGTACCCGGCGGCGTGGACACGGTGGTCGTCGTCGCGTCGGTGCGCCGATGTCGGCCCTTCCCCGACATGCGGCGACGGAACACGCCGTTCGGCCTCACTGGTCATCGGCTCGTCCCGGTCTTACACCGCATCGATGGGCGCGCCGTTGCCGGCCGTCCCGGTCGGGCGACGCTGGACGCGGTACAGGCGCTGTGCTCCGCGGACACCCTTGAACTTGCGTGGTGCCGCGGCGCGGAAGTGGAACGGCGGATCGTCCGGCGCCGCGGCGACCACCGCGTCGCGGACCGCGGCCGTGATCGTCACGTGGTCCGGGCGCGCGGTCTCGGTGACGCGGCTGGCGAGGTTCACCGGCGGGCCGAACCAGTCGCCCGCGTGCGGCACCCCGACGCCCTTCGCGATCCCGACGCGCAGGCCGGGGCGCCCGTCCCCCTCCTTCGACCACACGTCGACGAGGTCGAGCGCGGCCGTGACGAGCAGGGTGGGATCGGGTGAGACGAGCATGACCGCGTCGCCGATCGTCTTGGCCAGGCGCACCGGCCACGCCGACACCTCGGTGGCGCAGGCGGAGAGCATCTCGGCGACCTCGCTGAGCTCGACGGCCGAGACCGACTCGCCGAGGTCGGTGAACCCGACGAGGTCGGCGAAGCAGACGGTGACGTCCTGCGCGCCGCGCAGCCGGCCCGCGCTCGACTCCTCGACGGCCAGCGCGTGCGAGCGGATGCGGTCGGCGAGCGCGGCGGCCACGAGGTGCACCAGGTGCAGCGAGTCGTCCTCGACGATCCGGCGCGCCTCGGTGGCGTAGCGCAGGGCCATCTCCGGCTCCGGCTCGCCGGGCCGCAGCAGCGCCTCGCCGAGCAGCCCGCCGAGGGCGTCGGCGATGTTGAGCACGCCGCGACCGACGGCCCGCACGACGGGCATCATCTCCTCGTCGGAGAAGCCCAGGCTGCGGTAGCGGTGGATCCGCTCGGCGATCTCGACGTCCTCGTCGGTGTAGATCGGCTCGTCGGGGTCGGGCGCGAGGGGGCGCCCGAGGGCCTGGAACCAGCGCCGCACGACCTCGATGTCGATGTCGGCGATCCGGCAGACGTCGTTGAGCGAGTGGCCGTCCTCGGGACGCAGGGTGCGCTCGAGCAGGAGCAGGCCGAGCCGGTCGCGCGCGATCGCGTCGCGCATGGCCTCGAAGTCGACGCCGTCGGCGGCGAGCGACTCGAGGACCGAGACCCGGGTGCGGCGCGCGTCGCCGGTCAGCCCGTCGAGGAGCCCGGCGCGCTCGTAGTCGCCCTCCGCCATCACCGACCGGATCCGTGCCGGGATGGGCAGGGATGTGCGGGGTCGCGGCGGCACGTCGTTCATGGTGCCAGCGGGGTGCGAGCCCGACATCTCGTGACCGGCCTTGCGTACCGTGGCGGGGTCGGGAGACACGGGAGGATCCATGACCGGCGGCCCGCGCCTGCTCGCCACGAGCGACCTGCACGTCAACCGCTCGGAGAACGAGGACCTGGTCCGCGAGCTGCACCCGACGCACCCCGGCGACTGGCTGATCGTCGCCGGCGACATCGGCGACCGCGTCGCCACCGTCGCGTGGACCCTGGAGATCCTGGCCGCGCGCTTCGCGCAGGTCATCTGGGTGCCGGGCAACCACGAGCTGTGGACGCCGCCGGGCGACGAGGTCGACCTCGTCGGCCCCGCCCGCTACGACCACCTCGTCGAGATGGCGCGGGGGCTGGGCGTCCTCACCCCGGAGGACCCGTGGCCGGTGTGGGAGGGAGCCGGCGGGCCGGCGCTCGTGTGCCCGATGTTCGTGCTCTACGACTACAGCGTCCGGCCGCCCTCGATCCCCGCCGACTGGTCGAACGACGCGGCGCTCGAGGTCGCCCGCGAGGCCGGCGTGGTGTGCACCGACGAGGTCCTCATGTCGTGCGACCCGTTCCCCGGTGCCGCCGCGTGGTGCGCCGACCGCCTCGCCCGCACCGAGGCGCGCCTCGCCGAGCGGCCGGCGGGCCTGCCGACCGTGCTGGTCAACCACTGGCCGCTGAGCCCGCACCCGACGCGCATCCTGCGCCACCCCGAGTTCGCGCTCTGGTGCGGCACGACGGCCACGGCCGACTGGCACGTCCGCCACGACGCGGCGGTCGTCGTCTACGGGCACCTCCACATCCCCCGCACGACCGTCGAGGACGGCGTGCGCTGCGAGGAGGTCTCGGTGGGCTATCCGCGCGAGTGGCAGCGCCACGGCCTCGTGCGCGGCGCGCTGCGGGAGATCCTGCCGGGGCCCGGCGGCGACGGGCCCGACCCGTTCACCGTCTGGGCCGCCGAGCAGCGCGCGCAGTGGGCGCGGACGTGACCACCGGTGTGGCGGCCCTCGACGCCGTCCTCCCCGGCGCCGTGGTCACCGCGGCGCGGACCGACGACGACCCGCAGGCCGTGCTCGCCGCCGAGGAGGAGCCCGCGGTGGCGAGGGCCGTGGCGTCGCGGCGCGCGGAGTTCACGACGGCGCGGGGGTGCGCGCGCGACGCGCTCGTCCGCCTCGGCGCACCGGCCGCGGCCATCCCGGTGGGGGAGCGCCGCGCGCCGGTCTGGCCCGACGGCGTCGTCGGCGCGATCACGCACTGCGCCGGCTTCCGCGGCGCGGCGGTGGCGTGGCGCGACGCCGTGCGCGCCGTCGGCCTCGACGCCGAGCCGCACGTCGCCCTGCCCGACGGCGTCCTCGAGGCGGTGTCGGACGCCGGCGAGCGGGCCGTCCTCGCCTCGTTGGCCGCGGCCTCGCCGGAGGTGCGGTGGGACAAGCTCCTGTTCAGCGCCAAGGAGAGCGTCTACAAGGCGTGGTTCCCGCTGACCGGGCGCTGGCTGGGGTTCGAGGAGGCGGAGCTCGTGCCCGCGCCGGACGGGACCTTCCGCGCCGCCCTGCGCGTGCCGGGTCCGGTGGTCGACGGGGCCGAGGTGACGGGGTTCGACGGGCGCTGGATGGTGCGCGACGGTCTGGTGATCACGGCGATCGCGCTGCCGGCGCGGGGTGCCTGATGCGCGACGAGGCCTGGTGGGAGAGCTACGAGTCGATCGTCGAGCAGCGCATCCGCGACGCCCAGGACGAGGGCAAGTTCGACGGGCTGCGCGGCGCCGGCCGGCCGCTGCGCGGAGGGGACCGGCCCGACGACGAGAACTGGTGGCTGCGCTCCTACCTGGAGCGCGAGGGCATCCCCAACGACGTGCTCCTGCCCACCCCGCTGCGCCTGCGCCGCGAGATCGACCGCCTGCCCGAGACCGTCCGCGAGATGGAGACCGAGCGCGAGGTCCGCGACGCCGTGGCCGCCCTGGCCGCCCGCGTCGCCCGATGGCTGCGCTTCCCGGACGGCCCCCAGGTCTCGGTGTCGATGCCGCGTGCCGACGACGTCGTGGCGCGGTGGCGTGCGGAGCGGGGCTCGAGGTCGGCGCCCTCTCCGCCGCCCTCTCCGCCGCCCTCTCCGCCGCTCGTGCCGCTGCCCGAGCCCGACGACCGTCGCTCCCGGTGGCGGGCGTGGTGGCGTCGCCGCCGCTCGTGATCGGCGCGCGGTCAGCCGGCGCGCGGGGCGCGGGGCAGGTCGACGACCGTGCCCGGCGCCCGGAGCGGGGTGTCGTCGACCGGCGGCGGCGCCTCGCGGTCGCGCTCGCGCTCCCCGGGCCGGCGTGACGGGGCCAGCGCGACGACCGTCGCGGCGCCGATGCCGTGGTAGCGCTCGGGGGTGCAGGTCAGCACGATCACCTGGGCCGCGCCGTCGGCCGCGGTCGCCGCGGTGAACACCGCGCCGAGGCGGGAGAGGCGTTCGGGGTCGGTGTGGCCCAGCGCGTCGTCGATGACCACCGGCACCCCGTCGGCGGGGTCGACGAGCGCGGCGCACGCCAGCCGCGCGCACAGCCCGAGCTGCTCCTGGGCCCCGCTGGACAGCGCCGAGAAGGCCACCGTGGTGCCGTCGAGCGTGCGGTGGGTGATCCGCAGGTCCTCGTCGATCTCCAACGACAGCGAGGCCCCGAACACGATGCGCGCCAGCCGCTCGACCTGCGCCCGGAACGGCGCGACGTAGGAGCGGCGCACGCGCTCGCGGTGGCGGGCGAGCGTGTCGTGCAGGCGCTGGGCGGCGGCGGCGCGCCGGGCGACGGCGTCGTGGTCGCGGACCGCGGCCTCGAGCTCGGTGGCCGCGGCGGCGTGCTGGTCGTGCCAGCCCTCGAGCCCGGCGGCCTGCAGGCGCCCGGTGGTCTCGGCGTGCTCGCGCTCCAGGCGTGCCGCCTCGGCGGCGAGGCGCTCGTCGACCGCGCGGGCGTTGACGACGCGCGCCTCGACGGTGTCGGGGTCGTCGTCGGCGAGCGCGGCGGCCATCGCCTCGTGCTCGCGCTCGGCGTCGCGGGCCCGTGCCCGCCGCTCGTCCTCGGCGGCCGCGAGGTCGGCGTCGGGCTCGGCCTCGCGGGCGGCGCGCAGCTCCTCGGCCCGGCGAACGTGGGCGTGGCGGGCGTCGGCGGCGCGCTCGGCCAGCACCGCGGCGCGGGTGTCGGCGTCGCGCACCGCGTCCTCGGCGGCCCGGCACGCGGCCGCGGCCTCGTCGGCGCGCCGGGCGGCGTCGTCGGCGGCCTCGCGCGCGCCGTCGGCGGCGCGCCGCAGCGGGGCCACGTCGACCGGGGACGCGACGGGCTCGGCGACGCTGAAGAGGTCGGCGGGCCCGGTGTCGCCGAGCCGCTCGCGCACCGCGTCGTGCGCGGCGCGCAGGGCCGCGGCGTCACCGTGGCCGGCGAGCTCGCGGGCGAGCGCCGCGCGGTGCTCGTCGGCGCGCCGGGCGGCGTCGTCGGCGCGGCGCCGGGCGGCGCGGGCGGCGTCGAGGTCGGCGACGCCCAGCTCGTCGCACCGCTGCGCGAGCTCGCGCGCCCGCTCGCGGACCGCGTCGTCGCGGCCGGCCTCGTCGAGCCCCGGGCGCACGCGGACGTCGAGCACGCCGGGCACCGACAGCGACCGCGACCCCGCGACCGGCAGCACGCGGGTCTCGCCGGGCGCGAGCACCACCGTCTCGCCGTCGACCTCGACGGTCAGTGCTGCCGGCGCCACCAGCTCGACCCGCGCGGCGGCGGCGTCGCGGGCGGCCTCGGCGCGCAGCAGGTCGCGGGCGAGGTCCTCGAGGTCGGCGAGGTCGTCGGCGTCGACGCTCGTGGCCGCGAGCAGCCGCTCGGCGGCCGTCCGGCCCGCCTCGGCCTCCTCGACCCGGCGCAGCCGCTCGGCGAGGTCGGCCAGCTCGGCGCGGTCGCGGGCGGCGGACACGGCGCGGGCGGTGTCGTCGGCCCGGCGGCGCGCGGTGGCGGACGCCTCGCGGGCAGCGGCGTCGGCGCAGCGGCGGGCGTCGCGCTCGTCGCGGGCCGCGGTGTGCTCGCCCTCGTGGGCGGCGAGGGCCTCGGCCGCCCGGGCGGCGAGGTCGGCGTCGGCCTCGACCGCGGCGACCAGCGCGTCGCGGGCCTCCCGGCGCTCGCGGGCGGTCTCCGCGCGCTCGCGGGCGAGCACGGCGCGCCCGCGGGCGGTCTCGACCTCGCGCAGCCGCGACTGCAGGCCCGCCCACCGGTCCTCGAGCTCGGCCACCTCGGCGGCGTGCGCGCGCCGGCGCGCACGCACCGAGGCGGCGTCGCCGTCGAGACGGTCGCGGGCGGCGACGTCGCGCTCGACCGCCTCGAGCGCAGCGCGGCACCGGTCGTACTCGGCCTCGGCGGCGGCGAGGCGCACGTCGGCGGCGCGCAGCTCGCCGGTGGCCCGCCCGCTCGGGGTGCGGTAGCGGCGCAGCTCCTCGACCGCCCGCTCGACCAGCCCGTCGTCGGCGCTCGGGTCGGGCCGGGCGGCCGAGCCACCGGTCGCGGCGCGGTCGAGCGCGCGGGTCAGGGCGTCCTGGCCGCCGAGATCGGCCTGGCCGACGGCGGTGTGCTGCTCGACGCGCAGCCCGCGCCAGAGCACGCGGTCCATGGTCTCGTCGAGGATCGCCGACACGCGGGCGTGCGCGTCGGCGCCGGTGAGCTGCTCGGGGACGGGCGCGAGGACGTGCAGCTCGGTGCGCGGGCGGCGCAGCCAGCGCTTGCGGTAGACGAAGCGGTAGGGCCCGGTGGAGACCTCGGCCTCGACCTCGGGACCGGCGTCGACCCCGGCCGGCTGGGCGGCGCGGATCTCGGCGCGGCGCGAGGAGTCGGCGGCGTCGAAGAGCAGGTCGAGCGCGGCGACCGTGGAGGTCTTGCCGACCTCGTTGTCGCCCTGCAGCACCGTGACCCCGCGCTCGGCGAGGGTGACCTCGCGGTCGTGCACGCCGCGGAAGTCGCGCAGCCGGATGCGGTGCAGCCTCATCGCGGCGTCCCCACCAGGCGGTGCAGCAGGCGCAGGGCGTCGCGGGCCTCGTCCGGGGTCTCTCCCGGGGCCCCGCGCGCCGCGGCGAACAGCTCCGTCGCGGCGTCGGCGGCGAAGCCGTGCAGGTCGAGGTCGTCGAGGTCGGCGTCGTCCGGGACGGTCGCGAGGTCGGAGTGCTGGGCGAGGACCTCCACCGCGGCGAAGGCATGCTCGTGGGCGGCGAGGAGGTCGTCGAGCCGGCCGCGCTGGCGCAGCGAGAGCGTGCCGACCAGCGCGAGGCGGACCGCGGCGCGCTCCTTGTCGGGCTGCGCGGCGAGCCAGGCGTCGAGCGCCTCGAGGTCGTCGTCGGTGTCGAGGCGCGCGTCGTGCCGCACGAACCGCCACCGGCCGACCGGCTCGGTGGTGACTCGCGCGGCGTGCACGTCGAGGTCGACGACGAGCACGTTGCCGGGGTCGACCTCGTCGAAGTCGGTGACCTCCGGGGTGCCGGCGTGGCGGATGCGGTCGTCGGCGGCGTCGACCCAGGTGGAGTGCCGGTCGCCCAGCGCGACGTAGTGCACGCGGCCGTCGGCCAGCGCGGCGAGCACCCCGTCGCGGCGGATGCGGGCGGGCTCGTCGTCGTCGGGGTCGAGCACGTCGAGCTCGCCGTGCCCGGCCAGCACCCGCAGCGTTCCCGGCGGAGCGGGCTCGAGGGCCGTGAGCTGCTCGCCGACGAGGTCGGTGAGCGGGTGCTTGGAGCGCCACGGCGCCGCGACGACCTCGACGCCCGGCGCGACCTCGTGCACCCCGGGCGTGTCGAGCACGGTGACGTGCGGCGGGCAGCGGCGGGCGAAGTCGGGCCGGCGCAGCACGCAGGCGGCGTCGGCCGGGTCGTGGTTGCCGGGCAGGAGCAGGACGGGCGTGCGGAACGCGGCGAGCGCCTCGCAGGCGCGGGCCACGACGTCGGGCCCCACGAGGTTGGACTCGAACACGTCGCCGCAGACCAGCACGAACGCCGCCCCACGCTCGTCGGCGAGGCGCCCGAGCGCGGACACCGCGTCGAGCCGGGCCTGCGCGAAGCGGGCCTGGGCCTCGCCGGTCAGCCCCCCGGCGGCCTCCTTGGGCGGTCGGGCCCCCAGGACCCGCCGCGTCATGCCGAGCTGCCAGTCGGCGGTGTGCACGAACCGCACGCCGGTGCTCCCTCCGCTGCTCGACTCTCGACCGTAGAACGGTTCCGCCGCCCGGACGGGCAGCGACACGGGGTTCGACGCAGCGGTCCCCCGATCGGTTCCCTCAGGTGAGCGGGAGTTCGGCGACCTCCTCGAGCCCGCCGCGCGCCCCGGACCGCTCCACGCGCAGACGCGCGTCGCGGCCGGTGACCTCCAGCGTCGACACCGCGTTGCCGAACCACGGCCCGCCGATCGTCGACCAGTCCAGGGGCAGGTCGCCGATGCCCGCCGCGCGCGACAGGCGCCCCAGCACGCCGGTGAGGCGCCGCCACCACCCGAGCGCGAAGACGTACTCCATGAACCACGGGACGCCGTTGCGCACCGGCGAGCAGGTCAGCTGGTAGACCCGCGAGCGGGTGGGGGAGGGCCAGCGCGCCTCGGCGGCGTAGCTGTGGTGCACGTCGCCGGAGAGCACGCAGACGGTGGCCGGCGCGGACGGTCCCGAGGCGACCCCGCGGATGAGGTCGGCCAGGCGGTCGAATGAGGCGCGGAAGGCCGGCCAGTGCTCGAGGTCGACGGCCTGGCGGACGCTCTCGGCGAGCTTGCTGCCCCGTGCGGCGGCCCACTCGTCCAGCGACTGCACGTGGCTGACGGCGGGCGGCATGAGCCACGGGATCGACGAGCCGATGAGCAGGTGGTCGAGCGGCCCGTCGGCGGCGCTCTCCTCGATCCAGGCGAAGGAGTGGTCGTTGATCATCAGGCGGTCCTGGGCGTTGAGCACCCGGGCACAGCGCGAGTCGACCATGAGCAGCCGCGTCCGTCCCAGGTCCCAGCGGTAGCTCCAGCGCACGCCGGAGGGGTGGCCGACCTCGGCGTCGGCGCGGGCGGCGAAGTCGGCGAGCAGCTCGTAGACGTCGCCGTCGGCCTCGCGCACCTTGCGGTAGAGCGGGTCGGCGTCGCGCGTCTCCGGGTCGAGGTTGCCGAGGTGCTGGTAGACCCAGTACGAGGCGAGGCCGGCCCGGATGCGCTGGGGCCACCACGGCTTGGCCGCCATCTGGTCGCGCCAGACCTGCGAGGTGTTCCAGTCGTCGCGCACGTCGTGGTCGTCGAAGATCATCGCCGTCGGGACCGTCGAGAGCAGCCAGCGCAGCTCGCGGTCGCTCCACGACTCGCTGTAGAGGTGCGAGTACTCGCCGAAGTCCGCGATCTCCAGCCCGGGCCCGGCCGGGTCGTCGGGGTCGCGGTTCTCGCGGATCCACTGCTCGGTCCGCGGCGTGATCTCGTCGGCGTAGACCTGGTCGCCGAGCAGACACAGCGTGTCGGGCAGGACGGTGACCGGGTCGTCGGCCCCGGCGACCTCGTCCATCAGCCGCGTGGCGAAGGCGTCCAGCGCGTCGATGCCCAGCGACGCCTCGAGCTCGGGGTCGTCGGTCGGGGGGTAGCGGCACGATCCGAAGACGAATCGCAGGCGCCCGGTGTCGTCGGCCCCGGCGCGCGTGCGCAGGTAGCTCGGCGGCGTGCCGGTGCCCTCGAGCGGCCAGACCCGCTCGCCGTCCAGGTGCACCTCGTAGGGGCGGCAGGTCCCCGGTTCGAGTCCCTCGACGACGACGAGCGCGTAGTGCTGGCCGCACACCTCGAACGTCGGCGCGCTCGCGCCGAGCACCTCGACGGTGCACGACGCGCTCGTCTCGACCCAGATCGTCGCCGTGGTGGTGCCGACGTGGCGCAGCAGGGGACCCAGCTCCAGGGAGATCACGTGTCCTGCCTACCCGAACCGGGGGAGCGCGCCACGCCCGGATGCCACCGTCAGTCCGAGCGGTGGGTCAACTGCTCCAGGCGGCTCTGGACCTGATCGAGCCGCGCCTGCAGCAGGGCCACCTCGGCGCTCAGCAACGGCACCAGCGTGGCCTCGTCCAGCTCCGCACCGACACCGCTCAGCGGGGCGAGGGCGCCGTCCAGGGTGTCCTCGGCGCGCACCGGCACGTTCCCGCACAGCACGCCGAACGCCTCCGGGGTGACCACGGGCCGCGGGCCCGCGCAGAGCCCGCACACCGGGTGCAGGCGCCGCCACCCGACGACGCCGGGGCCGCCGTCGGCGAGCGCGGTCGCGGGCCGCCCGCAGCCGCACCGGCCGAGGCGCACCGAGCGCACGGTCTGGCGCGCGTAGCGCAGGCCCAGCTCGTAGCGGACGAACCGGCCCGACGCGGCGATCTCGAGCAGCACGCAGTGCTGGTACTGCGGGTCGCACGCGAGGTCGCGGGCGTCGGACAGGGCGTGGAAGCAGTAGAACCCGCAGTCGCACCACGAGGACGGGCAGCGGTGGCGCGGGCTCTGGATGCACACCGCATCGGCGACCGCCCCGTAGACCTGCGAGCGGCCGAGGGCGACGCCGTTGAACCCTCCGCGGCGCGAGTCCGCGGAGATCATCGGGTAGGCGATCTTGTACCCGGTGAGCGGCCCCTCCGGCCGCGGGCGCTGCCTACCGATCGACCAGCTGCTCGGCCGGCTCACGGTGCTCCGTGCGGGTCTCGCGCTCGACCTGCTCCTCGACCTGCGGCGTCTCGGGTGGCGCGGGCGGGTCCTCGGCGATACCGGCGGAGAGTCGACGTCCCAGGCGCATGGCGGCCTCCGAGCGATCGGGATGAGATCGGTGTGACGTGCCTCCAGCGTCGTCCGCCGACCGCGCGATGTCCAGATCCACGACGCGCGAAGGGCCCGGATCGCCGGCGATCCGGGCCCTCGGGACCAGCTCGATCGCGTCGGCCGCCCGTCCGGCGGTGTCGTACGCTTCGCCCGGTCGTGGACGTCCCGCGGGACTGCACGGCTCTCGGGGGGCAGTAGCTCAGCTGGTCAGAGCAGCGGACTCATAATCCGTCAGGTCGTCGGTTCGAGCCCGACCTGCCCCACCATCTCCGCAGGTCAGCGACGCGCGCGATCATTTCAGGCAAGATCGATCCCCACTCTTTCCCCACTTATTGCACAGTTTCCGTCGGGCCGGCTGATCCGAAGGCCGCGTCGAAGGCGTCGGCGGCGTCGCGGCCGTCCGCACGCTTGTCCATGTAGACGTCCTGCGTGATCGAGGGCCGGGCGTGGCCGATGTGCCCGGCGATGGCTCGGGCGGAGAGGCCCGCCTGGTCGAGGACGGTGGCCGCCGTCTTGCGGAACACGTGGCTGGTGACCCACTCGTAGCCGGCTGCGTCCAGAGCGTCCCGGAGCCGTGCTCCGGTGTTCTGTGGGTCGCGCCAGGACTTGCGGCCGAGGGCGTGACCGCGCGAGTTCGGGAAGACCATCGAGCTAGGCATCACGTCGTCGGGACGGCGCTCGGAGAGGCAGTCGAGCAGGAAGCCCGGCAGCGGCAGGACCCGCTGCGCTGCGAAGGTCTTGCCCTCGTGGCGGACCAGGCCGACACGTCGGACACGGACGATGTTGGCGACGACCGAGACGGTGCGGTCGGACCAGTCGAGCGCGTCGTCCTGGACGGCGATGGCCTCGCCGATCCGGCAGCCGGTCCCGAGCATGAATCGGGTCAGGTCCGGGATGTCGTGGCGGTACGCGTCCTCGTCGGCGTCGAGCTTGGCGAGCAGGTCGACACGCTCGGCACGGACCAGGGCGCGGACGTTGGAGGCCGTGCCTTCGATGTGGCCAGCGTCCCGAACCGGGTTGCTCGGAATTGCCCCGAGGCGGGCAGCGAAGCCGAGCGCCCCGGACAGCACCGTGCGCACGCTGCGGACGGTGTTGGCGGCCAGCCGGACCTCGCAGGCCCGCAGGAAGGCATCGACCCGAGCGACATTCACCTCACGGACCCGGAGACCACCCATGGCGGGGACGACGTGATTGCGAGCGTGCAGGGCGTACGTGTCGTGCGTGGTGCCACGGCGTCGGCGGCGTACGTCCTCGAGGAACAGCGCCATCACGTCGGCGACGGTGGTGTCGGCGGTGACCGCGCCGCGGGTCGGGGCTGTGCGCTCGCGGAGAGCAGCCTTCAAGGCGCGTTCGGCGGCCGCGCCGGTGCGACCCGAGCGCTCGACCTCGCGGGTGACGCCGTCCGAGTCGCGGACCTTGGTCTTGGCGCGGAACCCGCCAGCCGGCCACGGGTAGATGCGGACCTTGCCGTGCGAACCGACCGGCAGTGGAGGTCGACCCATCGCTCAGGCCACCCGGTCGGGGAGCGAGTCGAGCCAGATGCGTACGTCCTCCGGGTCGAAGCGCACCCAGCGACCCACCTTGCGGCCGCGTGGACCGTAGCCGTCGCAGCGCCACTGATAGATCGTCTTCACTGGCACGTCCAGGTACTCGGCGAGGTCCTGGACCGTCCACAGCTTCGCGAGCCGAGGGTTCATGGCTCACTCCTCCGGAGAGTCAGCCGGCCGAGGTGGCCGAGGTGGTTGTGGGCGTGGTCGAGGTGGTCGCCGAGGGCGTCGACCAGGGCGCGGGCGTCGGTGAGGTGGCCCTGGGCGTGGCAGAGCGCGCCGGCCGGTTCGGCGCCGCGGTCGTCGTAGTGCTGGGCGGGGGCGGCGCGCCGGAGTCCTCGGGCGAGGTAGTCGAGGAGCTGCGGGAGCCGGTGGATGAGCTCGGCGAGGTTGCCGACGACGGCGTAGGTCTCGGGGCCGTCGAGGGCGCCGCGCATGGTCGCGTGGTTGGCGCTGCGGACGGCATCGGCGGCGCGCTCGATGTCGCGGGCGACGACGTTGGTCATCGCTCAACCTCCGGCGGGACGTCAGCGGCGCGGTCGGTGGCGGCGCCGAGCTGGTGGGCGAACTCGGCTGTGCCGCTGGTGACGGCTGGGCCGAGCGCCGGGAAGGTGGCGAACACCAGCCCGGCGGTGACCAGGCCGGCCACGAGGGCGGGCGCGGTCTTGTGGCACTTGACGAGCAGCGCGGTGACCAGTCCTGCGATCACGACCAGGGCGAAGAGGCTCATCAGGCGGCCCGTCCGGTGGTCTCGATGCGCTGGACGTACTCGCGGTAGCCACCCAGGTAGGGCACCCGCATCCGCGTGAGGGGACGGCCGGGGCCGGACACCAGAGCAATGCCCTTGTCGGCGACGGCGTGGGTTCCGGCGTGCTCGCGGGCGTCGTCGCCGTGGAGCATCACCAGCGAATCGGTCGGCACCGAGAACGAGATTCGCAGCCCGAACTGGTCGCGGACGTAGCCGCCGCCGACGGCGGTGGCTTCGAAGCGCTGGGCCAGCATCAGCACGCGCAGCCCGTACTTGCCGCCCTCGGCGACCATCGCCTTGACCGCCATCCGGATGCGCTGACCGAGCTGCTTGGCCTGAGCGTCGGCGAGGTCGAGCAGCTGGGGGTACTCCTCCAGCACACACAGGATCACCGGGCAGCCAGGGCCGGTGCCGACCTTGTCCGAGTACCTGTCCATCCCGTCGCGGCGCCCGCGCATGACCGCCACCAGGGCGTCGAGGTGCGCGGCGTGCTCGGCTATGTCGTCGGGCGTGGTCCCGGTGGACTGCCACGCGCGGTGCACGGTGCCGTCCCACGGCCGCCCGAGCAGCAGGTCAGTGTGGTCGACGCCGGCGACCAGGACGTCCGGTGTGGCGGCGAGAGAAGAGAGCCACCCGTAGCAGGCGGTGGACTTCCCGGAGCGGGTCATGCCCTGCACCGCGATGTGGACCGCGTCGCCTGGTGCGTGCCCGAGCGTCGTGGCCGCCTCGTCGCGGCCCAGCAGCAGGAAGTCCGCTGCGGAGTCGAGAGAGATCGAGGGCAGGGTGAACCCGTCGGCAAGCGGGTCGCGGTCGAGCAGCGTCACCCGAGCGAAGCGACCCGCCAGGGGCTCGACCCGCAGCCCGGCGCCGCCGAGGGACTCAGCGAGGCGGGCGCCGTGCTCGGCGATGTCGGCGCAGCGCTGGCCGGGCATCAGCTCGACGGTGAAGGACACCGGCGGGCCGACGGTCACGTGCTTGACCAGCGGCGTACGCACGAACATGCCGGTGGGGGTGTCGATCCACTGGCAGACCCGGAGGGCTTCGCAGGCGTCGCGGAACTCCCAGCGGACCGCCGCGGCGTACTGGCTGCACTCCTCGAGGTAGCGCCGTTCGGCGACCCGGGCGCGGTGGCGGTCGATCAGCCGGCCGAGCCCGGAGCGGCGTCCGGCGTCGCCGTCGCAGATCGGTCGGCGCGGGGCGAGCGCGCCGGTGTGGTCGGTGGTCATCGCATCCTCCCGCGTCCGAGTGGGTCGTGGTTCTGGAACCGGCCGCCCTTGCCGCGACACATGGCGCAGCGGCCGTAGCTGGACTCCCAGCCGCGTCGGCCCCAGTTGGGGCAGCGTGCGCGGCCGGAGCCCTGGCAGGCGGCGCACCAGTGGTAGCCGCCGGTGGTGCGGAATCCGTGGGCGCGCAGCGGACGCGGCATCAGGTGACCCCCCGCTCCTGGCAGAGCCAACAGGCGGTGCCGTCGACTACCGGCAGGGCGAACAGCAGCGAGCAGCCCGGGCACATAGGGTCCCGGTCGACGTCCGGGTCAGGATCACCGCCCATCCGAGCGCGGCGGATGGCGCGGAGTTCGACGGGGGAGCGTCCTGCCCAGATGCCGAAGGTCTGGCCGGAGTCGACCGCGTAGGTCAGGCACTCCCGCCGGACCGGGCACCGTCCGCACACTTCGCCGGCTGCGATCAGGGCGCGGACGTTGGGGGACGCGGTGTAGTCCTGCGATGCCGGGAAGAACAGCTCCGGGTCCACATCTCGGCACGCCGCTCGTGCCTGCCAGTCGAGACCGAACACGCGCCGCCGCATCACGCGGCCTCGCCCTCAGGAGCGGCGGCGCGGCGACCCTTCCCGGACTGGTCGGCCTGCCGCATCCCGTCGGCGCTGAAGGTGACGTCCACGCCCTTGCCGGAGCGGTGCGCCCGCACGAAGGCGCGCAGCCCGTCGAACTCCACCGGCATATAGGGCGTGACCTGGGGGACCTCGAAGTCCCGCATCCAGACCGTCACGCCGAACACGGTCGGGGCGCCGTCGCGGCCGAGGGGGAGCAGCACGTCGATCACGTGGCCGAAGCGCCCGTGCTCGTCCTGCTCGGGGGTGCTGCCCGGGCGGCGCTTGCCGTCCTGTCCGTCCTCCCATGCCATGCAGGTTGCGACGTGACCCGTGCCGATGGCGGGGTGATCGAGGACGACCTGGGTGCTGTAGCTGAACACCGGCTCTGCCATGACTGGCTCCTTCACTGCGAGTGCTTGACTTGGCATGCCAAGTCTAGCACTTGGTATGCCAGATTTGCCATACCAACTTTCGCTAGGGTTCGCGCCCGACGCGTCGCAGATCGCAACTCGATGTTGCGGTGGAGAGGTCAAGACGGTGGCTGAGCAGCACAAGTACGAGGAAGTCGCAGGATCGCTGCGCGAGCAGATCGTGAACGGTGCCCTGGGCTGGGGTGACCGGCTGCCGAGCCAGGACGTGCTCTGCGAGCGCTTCGACGTGTCACGGATCGTGGTCCGCCGCGCGCTCGACCTCTTGGAGGCCGAAGGGCTGATCGACCGTGTGCAGGGTGGCGGGGCGTTCGTCCGGCGCTACCAGCCGCTCGTGCGCGACGCGTCCAAGCACTACCGCTCCAACCCTGGTCTGCCCTTCGCCGAGGAGGCTCTGGCCGCGGACCGCATCCCGCGCTACAGCCACGACACGAAGGTGGAGCCGGCCTCCGAGGACATCGCGCGCCGGCTCGACATCCCGACCGCCTCCGAGGTCGTGCACACCGACTACGTGTCGTACGCCAACGACGACCCGATGATGATCACCCGGTCCTATGAGCCGCGAGCGATCACGGGCGGAACGCCGATCGAGAATCCCGAGTGGGGCCCGTTCATGGGTGCCGGCCTCGTCGAGCGCTTCACTGCGATCAACCGCCGGCCCACCGCCGTGATCGAGGAGCTGACCTCTCGCATGCCCCGGCCCTCCGAGCTGGAGGAGCTACAGATCAAGCCGGGTACGCCGGTCATCGTCATGACGCGATACACCGTCTGCGAGCGAGCCGGCGAGCGCACAATCCTCGAAACGGCTGACATTCTACTTGATTCCAGCCACTACAAGTTGCGGAACGTCACCACTGTCGCCCCTGCGGAATAGCCATCGAAGAATGCGCATCCGGCCATAGTTAGCCCGTCGGAGTGATCGTGTTGAATCTGCACGGCAGAGGTAGCAGGGTCGTCGCCATGTCGCTCACCGTTTCCCCTGAACTGCAGGCCAAGGCCGAGGCCGGCGAGGTCTCCGACGCTGAGATGGTCGAGTGCGTCCGCACGTCGCTGCCCTACGCTTGGTCAATCGTGAGCCGAGTCGTCGGCGACCTGGGCGACGACCTCACCGCCGAACTGGAGGAGGAGCCGCCGACCGAGAAGGAGCGCGGCGAGCTGCTGCGCCTCCTCGGTAGCGACGCCATGCGCGGCGCCGTCCAACGGCACTACGGCATCAAGCTCGCCTTCCAGAACTGCTGCAAGGTCGGAGTCTTCAAGCCCGGAGCCGAGGAGCAGCACGCCGAGTTCGTCTCGAACCGTGCCCAGCTCCTGAATCAAAAGCCTGAGCTGGTCAACTGCTAGGTAGCTCGATGCCACAGCTGGAGGGTTTGTCCCCATGAACCGGGGCCAGCCCTCTAGCTGGGGAGGTCTCGCGACTCACGCACAACGTCGCCAACGTGCACGGTCGTATCCCGATCGTCGCCGAGCGACGGTTCGTCGGTTTCGATCACGTCGTACTCAGTTCGCGACGGAGCGAAAAGGTTCGGGAGGACACTCAGGCTGCTCAGTGCGCCCCCCGCAGTCTTCCATGACAGGTAGGTGGCGGCGACGCTCATCTTCGCCTGCACCTCCGTCACCTTGACGTAGTTCTTCACTGGACTAACTTGTCCGATAACCTCTCCCGTTTCGGGGTCCAGGATATCTTCAGGGTCACGGTCCACTACTTCAAGGAACATGCCTTCGGTCACGCCGTGATCGGCGCCACGATTCACGACAAGCTCGCGCTCGTTGAGAACCCGTGCAACCTTCCCTTCGATCTTTCTATCACCGATCATCGTCTCTACCTCGCTCGCCGCTTGGCTCGATCGTGCTCCTCGTGGAGTCGACTCACCTCATCGTCAACAGCCCTTGGTGCTACGTCGCGCCAATCGCTGATAGCGTCCTCCGCGGTCGTGATGCGTGCCTGTGCGTGAATGCCGACCACCGTTAGCCAAGACTCGACTTTGCTAGCTTCTATCGAAACTTGCACCGGAGGCCTTCAGTTCCTGAATCGACCTCACGGAGACTTCTTGTATCTCTCGCATCCCATTCAGTAGGTGTACGCTCCGTCTAACTGCCGACGAGGACTGGCGCTCCATTCTGTCGCGCTCTTGAGAACGAGAGAGAACACTGGCTATGAGCCATCCCCCAATGATTCCAAACAGTCCGAAGAAGACCTGGAAGAAGAAATTCTCTAGATTCGTGAAGTTTCGTACGCTCGCTATGGTATAACCGCTGATGAAGATGGCAACACACATAGCGACGAACAGTGCTCCTAGTGTCACCTGACCCGGAGCGAGTCGCCACATCCGCTGAAATCGTCCACTGGCGGCCCCTTCGCTCGGTGAGTCGCTCGCCATAACTCCGAAGCGTAGTCGGCGCACTGCATCAAGGACGTAGGGGTCGAGGGATCACCCAAGGCTTCCTCATCACAGTGGCCATCTGGACATCCGCAGAGGAGTGTCTCAGGTCGTGCCATCGCGGCCTGCGGCTGATCGTGGCGGCGGATCGTCGTCCCAGTCGAGGTCATGAGCGGCTAGCCAGCGGCGGGCGGCGGCGAGGCCGCTTGTCTCGGCGACGTCGAGCAGGGTGGGGTACTGATCGTTGGCGCCCAGCCACCGGGCGGTGTCGTCGGGGAGCCCGAGGCGCTCTTCACCATCGAGGGTCTCATCCGCGACCTCCTGGTCGTCCTTCTCGACGCCGAGCTGGGCGAAGCCGCGCAGGGATCGGCGCCCGGTCGACCAGGTGAGCTGGCCGCGTGCTTCGGACGCGGTTTCCCACTCCCACCAGCGGGCGACGTCCTCCACGCGGTAGGTGTCGACCGCCTCGGCGAGGAGCTGCATCGGGGTGCGGCCACCGCGTCGCCGGCCTTCCTTGCGGTGGCCGCCGGTGATCTCGTGGGCCTGCTTGACGAAGTACGAGTGCAGGTTGTCGCCCGCGCCTCGGTAGGTCTTGCGCAGGTCCCAGCCGTGCTCATCGGAGGAGTCGAATCCCAGTGCGCGGGCCTTCCTGGCCCACCGGGCGTGCATCCCGCCCGCGATCTTCGCGGCCACGTACTCCTCGGACACGTCGCGCTCGAAGCACAGCAGGACGTGGACGTGCACGTGCCACCCATTGCCGGAGTAGCCGTGCCCGGCCGGCTGGCCGGCCAGGCTCGCGGGGGTGCCGCCGTCGGTGACCTCGGTGACCTTGGCCCACCCGAGCAGTCCGGCGTCGTCCTGGTCGGGTCCCCAGTCGCGGCCGCCGGTAGTGGCCTGCCAGCAGTCGGTGACCGCGTCCCAGCAGCCTCGACGGGCGTTCAGCTCCTCGAGTTCATGGGTGTCGCTGTCGCGCTGCTCGCGGGCCTGCGGACCGACCGCGATGAACTGGGGGTCGGAGGTGGCGATGTCGCGGCGGAGGCTGGTCTCGGCGATGTCGTCGGCCTCGGCCTGGTGCTCGTCGACGTCCCAGCCCTTCTCCTCGGCCAGCTCCCGGCTCATGCGGCGCTGGTCGATCTTGTCGAGGCGGTTGCGCCACTTCCGGCGTTGGTCGAGCTGACCGCGTCGCTCCCGCTCATCACGCGAGAGCCCAAGCCGGTCGCCGGCGTGGTGGCTGATCGTCAGCGTGAGCATGAACGCCGACCCGCCCGAGGCGTGAACCGCGTCGAGCACGCTCGCCAGCTCGTCGGCCCTCTTGGCGGCGACCTTCGCGGCGCACACCGGGCAACACCACACCGACCCGCACGTGACCATGCCCTCGACCCCGGCACGGCGACCCTCCGCACGGTTCGAGATCGCCAGCACCGTCCCGGCCTCGGGGTCGCGCTGCATCCCGCACCGGCGGACCCGGCCGATCGAGCTGATCCGTTGCACCTGCGAACGACGACGCCAACGGGAGGCGCGACCCTCACGCCGCACCGACTCCGCCGCCTGGTCAACGGCCGCGGTCATCTCTGCGGTGTGGCCCTGCGGCCCGGTCGGAAGAACTGTTCGCCAGTTACCGAGAACCCGCTCGCTCACCGGGCACCACCAGCGATCAGGGCCGGCGCTGGCGCGCCGGCGTGGCCCGGCCCTGCCGGGCCACGCCTCCCCGCACCCCCAATGACTGCGTCGGGGGCGGGGCGGCGGACCCGGGCGGGCCAGACCACCAGCCGGACAGCGACAGCGACGACCTCGACCACAGCGGGCACCGGGAGCAGCACGGGACTCGGCCTCCGGCGGCCAGGCGCTCCGCCCTGGACCAGGGCACCGACCTCAGGAGAGCCCCCGAGTGCGACGAGCTCGGGGCAGAGGTGGTGGTCGGGGCAGGGCCTCACCCACGACGACGCGCCCGAGGGCTGCCAGACCGCCCGCACAGCCGCAAGCGCCACCAGACAGCGTGAGCGCCGGTCATCGATGGACGGGGCGCTTGCACCCGCACGAGCGGCCTGGCAGGGCAGAGCTCGCGCCGCCGAGGGAGAGACCCCGCTTCTCACTGCTCGGGTGACGGTTGGCCAGCGGGCACCTCGGCCGCACGGACCCGGGTGTCCGAACGCCATCGCCAGCAGAAGCGTGAGTAGAAACAGTCCGTGTACTTGCGGATACCTCGGGTGAGCGGGACGCTTAGCCTTCGCCAACCCGAGCGGGGGCCGCCGGTGGACGCCACCACGCCGCGGACGATCGTCCTGGCTGGTCCGATCGGTGCATCCGAGATGCTCAGTCTCGCCAACTACTGCGAGCACCTCGAGCGGGGCGGCCAGACGGACCTGCATCTGAACATGGCGGCTGTCACCCACTGCGGCCGAGAGGGGTTGGATGGCCTGCTCGCGCTGGTTGCCGGACCTGGAGGCATGGCGGTCACCGTCGACGGAGCGAAGTGGCGGCACTTCATGCAGCTGCTCGGCGCTGCGCCGATCGTCGAGATGCAGGGGCTGTGCGATTCCGTCCGCACGCTTCTGCCCCGGCCCGCACCCGGCCTCTCCTGATCCGGTGTTGTTCGGTCGCTCAGCGAAACGACGACTGGGGCGTCGAGCCGCAGAACGACGCGGCTCGCCGACCTTTGGGGAACACGTTTGCAGAGGCTGATCAAGGGGGCACCATCCCGAATCGGGCTCCTCGATGGTCGGTCCACCCATGGAGCCGACGGCCGGTGCGCAACCCGAGCTGGCCCGAGGTTCACCACCGCAGCCTCGCGAAACGGCCTCGGTGCCGACACTGGCTTCCGGCGTCGCACCGAGGCCGTCGTCGCCGCCGAGGTCAACACACCTCAGGCAGCGAGAGCCAGCGTGACGACCGTTAGCCCGTGGCTCGCGATCCGTCGCGAGGAACGTGCACACGGCCACCACGAGATTGCCTGAGGTTGCTCCTGCCTGGGTGGCCGGTGCGGCACCGACCGGCACCTTTCGTCGCTGTGCCCCGACGTTGGTGCGCGGATCATGGAGCCACCACCGAATCGTTACGGCCGCGCTGCTGTCGACGACGGCGTTCAAGGCCGCCCCCGCGGAGGACCTTCGACACCTCGGAGACCGGGTGGGCCACTGGCTAGGCGTGGTGAAAGTGGACGTCACGAGAGTGACCCGAGGCTCGCCTGGAGCGGAGGCTCGGAGCAGCAGCGCGGTGCGCAGCCGCGACAGCTCGTGCGTTCCGAGGGTAGTCCGTGCGATGGTGGTGCTCGTCTTCGGTGTCGCGGCTGTGCGCTCTCGCGTCACCGGCTCCTGCGCGTGCAGGCCGGATGACGTCAGGAGGGCGAGATGCCGGGTTCCTATGATCCGATCGACGTGGCCCTCGGCGTGCTCATGGAGCGCTACCGCCGGGACGTCGAGCAGGCGTCGACGATGTTGGTGGCGATGGCGCGCGACCACGACCGAGGTGTGAAGGAGTTCGCCGAAGCGCTGGTGACAGGGCCACGCGAGGAGCACGCCAACGCCGCCTCGCACACGGTGACTCGCGCGGTCTCGTTCATCCACGCCAACGCCCATCACGAGATCGGCGTCGAGGAGATCGCCGCAGCTGCTCACATCGGCGTTCGCGGGCTGCAGCAGGCGTTCCGCGATCAACGACAGCAGACACCGCTGGGCTACCTGCGCCAGGTCCGCATGGAGTGCGCCCGTCGCGACCTCTCCGCCGGTCACCGAAGCAACCAGTGCACGGTCGGCGACATCGCCAGCCGATGGCACTTCGCGAACGCCGGGCGGTTCGCCGGAGAGTACAAGCGTGTCTTCGGGTGCTCTCCGAGCCAGACCCTGCGCGCCTCGGATGTTCCAGACGCTCCCGATCCACGCGTCCTGCTCGACCGTGCAGTCGATGCCGTAAGGCGATCTGAGTCGTAGCGGTCGCGCCCTTCCTGAACCGTGGGCTGTCCGCTCCCTGACTCGTCGTTCCGGCCGCTTGACGAGTACTTGGCTTTGCGCACAATCAGTTGTTGTCCGGCGTCGAGCCGGATCGCCTGAGGCGGCGCCTCCGCTGCTTGGCCCCCCTGACCAGCGGGGGTGTCGCCTCTCCGTCCGACCGGTCCGTCGCCACTGAGCGGGTTGACCATCGACAGGCCCGTCGGCGGGGTCCATGCTTGCCGGGCGTCCGGCTCTCCTCATCGTGCGCGCACCACCGGTGCTTTCAGGGGGGCGTTGCGGAGGGCCGGCCGCGTCTCGCACACCCTTCGTGCCTGCCGCGATCACTCCACCGTGGCGGTTCGACGCACTCTCGGGGTGCGCCGGGATCAGCCTGCGTAGGGCTCGCCGGGGCGCATGATCATCCCCCCACGATTCCCCCACGGAAGAGCCGGAACGGGGGAGGAGTGGTCGGATGGCGGCTGAGTCCGGAGTGGACCTCGTGCCCAGCTCAGCGGCGGTGTCCGGTACCGACGGTGAAGGCTCGGATGAGCTGACGCAGCATCCGTCAGGTCGTCGGTTCGAGCCCGACCTGCCCCACCGCGGCCCCGGCGCGTCGCCGGGTGCTCCTAGCGGGCCTGCCTCGTGGCCCTCGCCTCGAGGAGGTCCTTGAGTGCCCGCAGGTCCCTCGCGGTGGCTCGACGCATCGCTGCCGACACGAGCGGCGCTCCGAGGCCGGCGAACCCGGACGGCTCCCCGCGGTTGCGCACGGTCATCCGGGTCCCGCCGTCCGCGGTGTCCTCCCAGGAGTACGTGGTCTCCATGGGGAACGGCCCGTGGGCGGTGCTCATGACGTACCGGCGCGCCGTCTCCAGCTCCCGGACCTCGTAGACGTAGGCGAGCCGCCGGCCCAGGAAGTGGGCGACGAAGGCGATCCGCGAGCCGGGCCGCACGGGCCGAGGTGTCTCCCACTCGACGGATGCGATGTTCTCGTACCACTGCGTGGCGTTGTCGGGGTCGCTCGCGAACGCGGCCACCTCGTCGCGGGGGCGCCGGATCGTGATGGCGCTCTCGACGTCGACCCGTCCCACGCCCCCAGGATGTCAGCCCCCGCGGCGACGGGCGACGGTCGTCAGCCGGCCCCACGCCGCCGCGCGCGGTACGCCGCGGCCTTGACGCGGTTGCCGCACTCGTCCATGCCGCACCAGGTCCGGCGCGCGCCGCGCGAACGGTCGAGGTAGAGCCGGGTGCAGGCGTCCCGCCCGCACTCCTTCAGCGGCGGCGCCGCCGGGTCGCCGAGCAGCGTGATCAGGGAGCGCGCCACGTCGCCGAGGGCCGCGTCGACGCCGCCGCGCCGCACCAGACCGTCAGGGGTCAGGGCGATCGCCATCGCGGGCCCGGCCGCCGCCGCGTTCACGACGTCGAGGGCGTCCGGATCGAACGCGCGGCCCTCGAGCCGGTCGCGGGCGAGGCGGTAGGCGGCCTCGCGCAGGGCGAGCGCCCTCGTCAGCGCGGCCGCGTCGACGTCCACCGGCCCCGGGGCCGCGCCCGACGCCACGAGCCACGACCGCAGGGTGTCCGGGTCGACGAGCACCTCCTCGGGCGCCGTGCGCCGCCAGCGCAGGGTCCCCGCGAGGTCCAGGGCGAGGTTGCCGCTCACCAGCGCGAACTCCACGTCACCATCTTGACCGGTGACGCTGGCGTCGTCCACCATCACCGCCTGGACCGGTGACGGCAAGGGAGGTCCGACGATGACCGTCGACACCGTGGTCTTCGACGTCCTCGGCACCCTCGTGGACCAAGAGGGCGGGCTGCGGGAGGTGCTCACTGCCCTGGTGCCCCCGGAGCTCGTCGAGGCCTCCGTCGCGCGCTGGCAGCGGTACGTGGGCGCCGAGCACCGTCGCGTCGTGGCCGGCGAGCGGGCCTACGTCCCCGCCGACGTGCTCGACCGCGAGGCGGCCGGCGAGGTCGTCGCGGCCGCCGGCCGCCCCGTGCCGGCCTCGCTCGACGACGCCTCCGCGGTGACCGGACGCCTGCGCGCCTGGCCGGACACGGCGCGGCTGCTCGAAGGCCTTGCCGCCCGCCACGAGGTCGTCGCGCTCTCCGACGCGGACCACACGACCCTGCTGCGGCTCAGCGCCCACGCCCGCCTGCGCTGGCACGCCGCGATCTCCACCGAGGCCGTCCGCAGCTACAAGCCCGACCCGGCGGTCTACCGGCTGGCCGTCGAGCGTGTGGGCCGTCGGCCCGAGCGCATCCTCATGGTCGCCGCCCACGCGTGGGACCTGCGCGCGGCCCGGGCGGCGGGGATGCGCACCGCGTTCCTGCCCCGCCCGGGCGCCGACCCGCCCGCGCCCGACGACCGCTTCGACCACCACCTCGCGGGTGTCGACGAGCTGGTCGCGGCTACGGCGTGACCGGGCCCCGGTGTCCCGCGCGACGCAGGCGCCGGCGCAGGGCCCACCACGGCCACCACGCGATCAGCGCGACGATGATCGCGTGCAGCGGCAGGCCGAGGATGAGGAGGCCCGCCGCCGCCACCGCGAGGAAGACGACGAGGGCGATCAGCGCCGGCGTCGCGAGCTTCGTCCGGAGTCGCGCTCCGGGTGCCCGCAACCGTCGTTGCAGCTCGGGGTCGGCGAGCAGGGCTCGTTCGATCTCCTCGAGCTCGCCTCGTTCGCGATCGTCGAGCACGGTCGACCACCTCCCCGGAGCGCGGGTCCCAGCGTGCGTCGCCGGGACGGCGGGCGCCTCACCCGCGGAGCATGACTCAGGAGGCGGCCTGCCCGGCCTTCTTCGCCTTCTGCTCCTTCTGCGCCTTCATGCTCGCCCGGACGGACACCACGACGATGAGGCCCAGGGTGATCCAGAGTGCGTACTTGTCGATCGTCAGCACGAGGTCGACGGCGTGCTGGCCGACCCCGTAGCCGAGCCCGGCGACGAGTCCCGCGATGAGCGCGGCGCCGATGGCGTCGAGGACGAGGAACGGCACCAGGCGCATCCGGCCCATCCCGGCCAGCGCGAACACCGCAGGCGCCGGGATCCCCGGCAGTGCCGAGAGGATCACGGCCAGGCCGAGCACCCAGCGCGGAGCGCCCTGGACCCACCCCACGAAGCGCTGCGCGACGTCACCGGGCGCCCACATCTGGACGATCTTCGCGCCCCACCGGCGCCCGGCCAGCCAGAACAGCCAGTCGAACTTGATCATCCCGAAGACCCCGGCGACGATCACGAGCCAGAGCGGGCCCTGTCCGATGGCGGCGAACGCGGCGCCGGCCCCGACCGCCGAGAGGCTGCCGGTCACGGCCGCGAGACCGATCGGGTGCGACGCGAGCAGGAACGGCCGGAACGGCATCGACGCGAGGTTCAGCGCGATGATCCCCAGCGTCGCGACGACGATGAACTTGTCGGCCCGCGCCATCGGGCCGTCCCACGGCTTGACCTTGCGCAGCGCCTCGCGCGCCTCCTCGTGCTCCTCGGGCGTGAAGTCCTTGCTCCGCCACCGGAAGCGCTTCTTCCCGGGACCCGTGGTCTCGGGGCCCGTGTCGTCCGCCGGTCCGGTGAGGTCGTCCCGGTCCGTGCCGGTGCCTGCGCCAGTCATCTCCTGCTCCACCCGTCTGTCCGGCGATGTCCGGGGAGCAGTCGACACCGTGCCGTTGCGGCATGGTCAAGCCGTCCGCCCACCGTGACACCACGGTGGCACCGCGGCCCGTCCCCGGCGTCGGTCGGCGGGACGATCCCGCCCGGCCGCCTCCGCCTCAGGGAGGAGGTCGGGACCCTGTGATCGGAGCCACGTCCGTACCGAATAGTAGGACTTCCGAGTAACCGGACGTCGGGGTCACCGTGGTCAGGACACCCACGATGTCTCGGAGGAACACCCACCGATGATCTCCCGCAACACCGTGCGCGGAGCCCGCATGCTCGGGCTCGGCGCGTACCGGCCGCGACGGGAGGTCGGCAACGCCGAGGTCTGCCGTCTGCTCGACGTGGACCCGGACTGGGTGCTCGCCCGGTCCGGCATCCGCAGCCGCCGGTTCGCCGCCGAGGACGAGTCGCTGGTGGCGATGTCCGCCGCGGCCGGGCGCGACGCCCTCGCAGCCGCCGACGTGGACGCCGGCGCCGTCGACGTGACGCTCGTGGCGACCATGTCCCACACCGCGACCTCGCCGCAGGTGGCGACGCAGGTCGCGCACGCCCTCGGGGCGGTGAACGGCCCCGCGATGGACGTCGGCGCGGCGTGCGCCGGCTTCTGCTACTGCCTCGAGCTCGCCGCCTCGCTGATCGCCTCCGGCACCGCCGACCACGTCCTCGTCGTGGGCGTCGAGCGCATGAGCGACATCGTCGACCCCGCCGACCGCTCGACCGCCTTCATCTTCGGCGACGGCGCCGGCGCGGTGGTCGTGGGCCGCTCCGACGAGCCGGGCATCGGTCCGGTGGCGTGGGGCGCCGACGGGTCGCAGGCCGACCTCATCGTCCAGGAGCCGACGTGGCGCGACCGCGGGGCGGACGACGCGTTCCCCGGCCTGCGCATGCAGGGCCCGGCGGTGTTCCGGTGGGCGACGACGAGGATGGTGCCGCTCGCGCAGGAGGCGATGGAGCTCGCCGGGGTCAAGGTCGAGCAGCTCGCGGCGTTCGTCCCGCACCAGGCCAACGCCCGCATCACCGACGCGCTCGCCCGCGCGCTGGCGCTGCCCGAGCACGTGACCGTCGCCGACAACGTCGTCGACACCGGCAACACCTCGGCCGCCTCGGTACCGCTGGCCATGCACGGTCTGCTCACCGCCGGTCGCGCCGCGCCCGGCGACGGCGCGCTGCTGATGGGGTTCGGTGCGGGGCTGACGTTCGCGGCGCAGGTCGTCCGGTTGCCCGCCGTCCTCGCGCCGCCGGCCGACGCGGCCGCCTGAGGGGGCGCGCCCCAGCGGAGCAGACGATCACCAGCCCGCGCGCTCGGCGAGGTCCGCGAGGAAGCGGGGCACGCGGCCCGCGCCGTAGTCGTAGAAGCGCGCCCAGGTCGGGGTGATCGCGATGCGCGCCATGCGGTCGTAGAAGCCGCGGACGTCGCGCTCGAACGCGGCGGCGGCGTCGGGCTCCATGCTGATCCTCGACGCGGCGAGGTACTCCTCGACGACGCCGTCGACGATCCCGATGTCGGCCCGCCCGCGGATCGACAGGGCGCGGGCGCCGTCCGGGGTGTCGCCGGCGTCGATGGACACCGCGACGTCCGGGCGGGCCCTGAGCGCCGCGACCTTCGGAGCGGTGGCGGCCGTCGAGACGACGAGCTCGCGGCCCGTCCAGTAGAAGCCGACCGGCACCACCCGGGGCGTGCCGTCCGCGCCGGTGTAGGCGAGGTGGGCCATGGCGGTCGTCGTGAGCAGGTCCTGCGCCCCGGGTGTCGCCAGTTCCGCGTCGATCTCGTGCTGTTCCATGACCTGCTCCCTGTGCCGTCGGTGGCCTGACACCCCGGGACGGAGCCGACCGCCGGTTCTCGACAGCACCCCCGGTGCTGCCGGGCCCGGTGCCCGCGTGGGCGCTACCCCGGCGCCACCGCCAGCGCGACGGCGTACACCGCGGTGCCGGCGGCCATGCTGAGCAGCGCGTTGCGCCGCCACAGGTGCACGGCCGCGGTGACCGCGACGGGCACGAGCTCGCGCGCGGCGAGCAGCGGGCGGTCGACGGGCAGGTCGCGCAGGAGGTAGACGACGAGCACGAGCATGACGCCGGCCGGCAGGTGGCGGCCGAGGTAGGCCATCAGCGGCGACGACCGCAGCGTGCGCATGACCGCGAACGGCGCGGCCCGCAGCGCGAACGTCACGGCCGCGCCGACGGCCACGACGGCGGCCAGGTAGCTAGTGCCGGGCACGGTCGGGCTCCTTCGGGATCGCGAACCGGTAGCGCACCAGCAGCACGCCGAGGAACAGCCCCATCGCGACCAGCAGCATCTCGCCGGGCGCGACGAGGCGGGCGACCAGCGCGCACACGACGGCGAGCAGGGGACCGGTGGCCTCCCGCCCGGCGCGGACGGCCTCGGTGGCGAGCACGACGAACAGCGCAGTGAACACGAACTCCAGCGCCGGGACCTGCAGCGAGAACCGCGCGCCCGCCAGCGCGCCGGTGAGCCCACCCGCGACCCAGGACACGTGCATGATCACCTGGCCGGTGACGATGCGGCGCCCGGTCAGGTCGGCGGTCGGGCGGGACGTGGCCAGCGCGTAGGCCTCGTCGATCAGCGCGAACACCGCGTAGCCCCGGGCGGCCCGCCCGCGGACCCGGTGCAGCGGGAACGACAGCCCGTAGAACGCGTGCCGGCCATTGACCAGCAGCGTGGTGACGGCGACGGTCGCCAGCGGGGTGCCGACCACCGCGAGCGCCACCAGCAGGAACTCCGCCGAGCCGGCGAAGACGATCCCGCTGAAGACCGGCGCCCACCACCACGCGAGCCCCGACCCGACGACCAGCAGCCCGAAGCTGGTGCCGAGCAGGAACATGCCGGCCGCGACCGGGCCGACGTCCCGCGCGGCGTCCCGGAGGTCGGCGGTGAGGGTCGCCTGGTCGTCCACGCCGCAATGCTAGGTCGGGCCGGGCGCCACGCGATGGCGAATCAAGGCGTCCAGGGGCGTCGTGACGCATCATAAGTGCGTGGACGCTATCGATCGCGCAATCCTCGAGGTGCTGCGGGTCGACGCCCGCATCGCGAACGTCGACCTCGCGGACCGCGTGGGGCTCACGCCCGCACCGTGCCTGCGCCGGGTGCGCCGGCTCGAGGACGAGGGCGTGATCACCGGCTACCGCGCCGAGATCGACCCGGCGCTCGAGGGCCGGGCGTTCGAGGTCCTGGTCAACGTCGACCTCGCCAGCAAGCACCGCGACGTCTTCCTGGCCTTCGAGGAGCAGGTCGCGGCGTTCGACGAGGTCATCGAGCTGAGGCGCATGTTCGGCCTGCCCGACTACTTCATGCGGGTCGCCTGCCGCGACCTCGAGGCCTACGAGGCGTTCATGACCGACCGGCTCGGCCGGACCACCGGCCTCGCGAAGATCGACTCGCACCTCACGATGAAGACGATCAAGTCGGCCGGCGTCACGCCTGGGCGGTGACCCGCTCGGTCCCGATCGACCCGTCCAGGCCGCGGGTCAGCGTCTCGGTCATGCCCCAGCTGCTGGCCAGCGAGATCAGCGCGAGCAGGACGGTGAAGCCGGCGACGGCCATGAGGCTGCCCGTCCAGAGCACCAGCAGCCCGCAGATCGCGGGCGCGACCCCGCCGACGATCGAGGCGATCTGGTACGAGAGCGACGCGCCGCTGTAGCGCAGGTGGGTCGGGAAGAGCTCGGCGAAGTACGCGGACTGCGGCCCGTACACCGAGCTGCGGCAGAGCTGGACGACGAGCCCGCCGAGGATGAACAGCCCGATGACGCCGGTCTGCACGAGCAGGAAGTACGGGATCGAGAACAGCGCCAGCAGCGCCATCCCGGCGAGGAACATCGGGCGCCGGCCGACCTTGTCGGAGAGCAGGCCGAGCAGCAGGATCATCGGGATGTCCGACGCCGAGAGCAGCGTGTTCGCCCCGAGGATCGCGCTGCGCTCGTAGTCGAGCTGGGTCGTCGCGTAGGACACCAGCCAGACCGAGCTGATGTAGAAGGTCGCGTTGGTGGCGACGAACGAGCCGGCGGCCAGGAAGATCAGCTTCGGGTGCTCGCGGAGCACCTGCAGCACGGGCATCCGGCTCGCCTCGCGCTTCTCCTGGTCGCGCTTGAACACCGGGCTCTCGGCGACGGTCAGCCGGATCCACATCCCGACGGCGATGAGCACCGCGCTCGCGAGGAACGGGATGCGCCAGCCCCAGGACAGGAACGCCGCCTCGGACACGGTCAGGTCGAGCACGAGGAACGACCCGGTGCCCAGGACCAGCCCCAGCGGGACGCCGACCTGCGGCCAGCTGCCGTAGAAGCCGCGGCGGCCGTCCGGGGCGTTCTCGACGGCCATGAGTGCGGCGCCGCCCCACTCACCACCGACGCCGAAGCCCTGCGCGAACCGCAGGACGATCAGCAGCACCGGGGCGAGGATGCCGATCGCCGTGTAGCCGGGGAGCAGGCCGATGCCGACGGTGGCCGCCCCCATGAGCAGCAGCGAGTACACCAGCATCGGCTTGCGCCCGACCCGGTCGCCGAAGTGCGCGAACACCGCGCCGCCGATCGGGCGGGCGATGAAGCCCGTCGCGAACGTGCCGAGCGCGGCGATCGTGCCGACGGCCGGGTCGACCGACGGGAAGAAGACCTTGTTGAAGACCAGCGCCGCGGCGGTCCCGTAGATGAAGAAGTCGAACCACTCGATCGTCGTCCCCACCAGGCTCGCGGCGGCGACACGACGGGGGACGCGCAGGGACGCGCTGGCCATGAGGGCTCCTCTTCGTCGAGGCGGTCGACGATGGCGTCGTCGGGTGACCGTCATGAGACGGTGGGTGACCGACCAGGGTCAAGGCCTCGCCAAGGAACAGTCAAAGGAGTGGGCCGTCAGCACCACACCGACGGTGCGTCACCGGGCGGAGCGCACACCGCGGGGGCGCCTCGCCGGGCGCCGACCGCCGCTCAGATCCAGCGCCGGGCGGCGTCCGCGCTGTCGCCCGCGCCGGCGTTGAAGGCGATCGCGGCCTGCGGGGCGTGCTGCCGGACGAGGTTGACGACGCGCTCGAAGAACCCCAGGCGCGGCTCGTCGGTGCGCAGGCCGCCGCCGATCACCACGCACGCCCAGGGCTCGCGACCCAGGGCCGCGACGACCCGGCGCTCCTGCTCGGCGTCGTCCGCGTCGTAGGGCAGCAGCTCGTGGTGCTCGGTGAGGCCGAGCTCGGCGAAGCGCCGCCGGCCCTGCTCGATCCGGGCGACCACCGGCTCGGGGGCGTACCCCGGCACCGAGCGGGGATCGAGCCCGAGGACGAGCACCTGCGTCGACGCCACGGGCGCCGATGCTGCCATCCCCACATCCGGGTTTGACGGCATCGGCGCGCCGCCGAGCCCGCGTCATGCCCCGCAGCGCCGCCGCACGGGCCGTGGCGACGATGTCCGCGGCCGCGTTCGTGACGGTCGCGACGGCGCTCTCGGCGCTGAACCTGCTCGTCGTCTTCGACGGCCTCGTCGTCACGGTCGCGCTACCGGCGTTGCAGCAGTCCCTCGGGACGACGGGGTCGGCGACGTCGTGGGTGATCACGGCCTTCGCGGTCCCCCTGGGCGGGACCCTGCTGCTCGGCGGCCGGCTCGGTGACCGCGTCGGGCCGCGGCCTTGCTTCGTCGGCGGGATGGCGCTGTTCGCGCTCGGTCTGCTCGCGTCAGGGCTCGCGGGCACGTTCCCCGTGCTGGTCGCGGGCCGCGTGCTCCAGGGGCTCGGCGCGGGGCTGGCCCTGCCGAACACGTTCTCGCTCGCCGCCGCGATCCCCGCGCCGGGCCGCCGCCGCGCCGTGTTCGCGGCCAGCGCGGTGGCGGGCAGCAGCGGCAGTGCCGGCGCCGCGGTGATCGGCGGCCTGCTGGTCGACGGCCTCGGCTGGCGGTCGGTCTTCCTGGTCGCGGTGCCGGTCGCGCTGGCCACCGCGGCGGGGCTGTGGACGATGCTGCCCGGCGAGGCCCGCGACCGCGGGGTGTCGCTGCCGTGGACCTCGAGCGCCTGGTTCGTCGTGACCGCGGCGTCGGTGGTGCTGACCGTCAGCGACGTGGGCTCCTGGCTCACGGCCGCGGTGGCGGCGTTCGCCCTCGCCGGGTTCGTGGTCACCGAGCGGCGGCGCGCGCAGCCGCTGGTCCCGCGTGGACTCGTGGCGCAGCGCAGCCTGCGCGGCGCGTTGCTCGGCATGCCGGGGCAGGTCGTCGCCTACAACGGGATCGTCTACGTGGGCCTGCTGTGGTTCCAGGTCGCCCGCGGCCTCTCGCCTTGGCAGGCGGGGTTGGCGTTCGCGCCCGTCGGGATCGGCGCGATCACGGGCAGCCGGCTCGCGATGGTGGTCCTCGCGCGCCGTGGCTGGCGGGGCGGGGCGGTCGTCGGGCTGCTCGTCGCGGCGGCGGCGCTCGTGGTGCTCGGGCTGGCGCCGGACGCCCCGTACGCCGGGGTCGTGCTGCCCGTGCTGACCGTCCTCGGCGCCGCGCTCGCCCTGGCGGTGGTGACCCTCAACGTCGCGGCGGGCCTCGACAGCGCCGACGGCGAGCGCGGCGCGGCCTACGGGGTCTTCGAGACCACGACCCACGTGTCCGGCGCGCTCGCCGTCGCCGCCCTCGCGGTCGTGCTCGGCGCCGCGGCCACGTCGACCGACTTCGCGCGCGCCTTCCTCACCCAGGGTGCGGCGGCCGCGGTGTGTGGGCTCGCGGTCGCGGGGTCCGTCGGGGGACGACGGCCCTCGTCACGGCACTGACGGCGAGTGCGTGCGCTCTACTCCGTCGAGCGGAACCGGATTCCCGTGGGTTCGCCCCCCCGGGCTGTCACCCTTCGTGAGACCCGGCCCTCGAGACGCGGCCGCAGCGCACCAGCGAAGGCTCGCCGAGCCGCGCCGCCAGGTCGACATCGACGGCGTCGGGCAGACCTTCTAGATGGACGTGCACCGGAACGCTCGGCGATGACCGCGTCGTCCTGCCCCGTTCATCACCGACGACGAGGCCACGACCCTCGCCCGGCCCGCCCGCGCCGTCGAGGGGAGCTCTCCATCCTGATCTCTCCAAGGAGCCGTCAGTGCACAGCACTGGCGGCTCTCCCGGGAGATCGGACTGGAGAGCACGTCCCCGACGGCGCACGCTCGTCGGCCATGGCGGCGGGGGCGGGGGCGGCGGCGTGGCGACGGCCGTCCGGGCCGGTGCTCGGGGTGCTCGCCGTCGTCGGCGTCCTCGTCGGGTGGCCGGCGCTGCCTCAGACGCCGAGGTGAGCGCGCAGGAACGCGACGGCCTCGTCGAACGCCGCGCGGGCGTCGTCGGGGTCACCGCGCCAGAGGTGGTCGGCGCCGGGCACGAGGTCCAGGCGCACGTCGGCACCCACGCCCTCCAGCGCCGCGGCGAGGCGCTGCGACTGCCGGGTGGGCACCAGGCGGTCGGCCGTCCCGTGGCGCAGGAGGAACGGCGGCGCGCCGGCGTGGACGTGGGCGACGGGGCTCCCGCGGCGGGCACGTTCCGGGTCCGCCGCCGCGGTGGCGCCGAGCAGCAGGGCCTCGCGGGAGTCCGGGGCGGCGGGATCGATCGCGCTGATCCCGCCGGCCGCGGCGTCGGCGACGAACGTGGTGAGGTCGGCGGGGCCGTACCAGTCGACGACGGCGCGTACGTCCGGGTCGGCGAGCCCGAGCAGGGCCGCGAGGTGCCCGCCCGCCGACTCGCCCCACAGGGCCACCCGCGACGCGTCGACGCCGAGCGCGTCGGCCCGCGCGCGCAGCCAGGCCAGCCCCGCGGTGACGTCCTCGAGCTGCGCGGGGAAGAGGGCCTCGCCGGACAGTCGGTAGTCCAGCGAGGCCACGGCGAACCCGGCCGCGGTGAGGCGCGCGAACGGCGAGGGCGACCAGTCCGCGTACATCGGCCCGAGCGCGGCCCGGGTGCCCGCCCGCCAGCCGCCACCGTGCAGGAACACCACGAGCGGCGCCCCGGTCGCGGCGGGGCGGTGCAGGTCGAGCAGCAACGGCCGGAAGCCCGGGACGACCGCGTACTCGTGGACCTCAGTCGATGAGGCGGACATCGTGGTGGAACTCGTTGCGGAAACGGCGGGCCGCCTCGCCGAGCTGCCCGCCCGACGGGATCACCGGGACCGCGGGCGGCGCCGTCGCCTCGGTGCGCTCGCCGGCCGCGGCGAAGAAGCGCTCGAAGCCGCCGGTGCTGACGCCCAGCGTGCGGGCGCGCAGCGACTCGACGCGGAAGGAGTGCTTGAGCCCGGCCGGGACGTAGCCGAAGTCGCCGGTTGTCAGCACCCGGTCGAGGACCGCGCCGTCGGCGTCCTCGACGGCGACCCGCACCTGGCCGTCGAGCACGTAGAAGATCTCGTGGACGTCGTCGTGGGCGTGCACGGGGATGGCCCGGCCGCGCGGCGCCTCCATGGTGAACACGCCGAACTGTCCCTCGGTCTCGTCGCCGGAGAGCAGGACGGTGAAGAGCTGGTCGAACAGGTGCGCCCGCTCGCCCTCGCCGGCCGCGAGCACGAACGGGGCCGGGCGCCCCGGCAGCGTGCTGCGGGGCGTCTCGTCCGCCCTGACGAACTCCGCGGTCATGGACGCTCCTCTCGGCCGTGACGCAGGCGGGGGAGGACCTCGCCGGCGAGGAGGTCGAGCATGCGCTCCCGGTCGTCGGCGGCGACGGCGGGCGCGACGACGACGGACTCCGCGCCCGCGTCGCGGTACTCGGCGAGCCGGGCGGCGACCTGCTCGGGCGTGCCGTGGGGGACGCAGGTGTCGACGATCCGCTCCATGTCCTGGCCGTAGGTCCCGGCGAGGGCGTCGAGCGCGCGGCGCCGGGCGACGGCGGCGTCGGTGTCGACGCAGCTCCAGGCCAAGTAGGCGCCGGTGACCGCGGCGGGGTCGCGGCCGTGGCGCTCGGCCTCCTCGCGCGCGGTGCGCAGTCCGCGGGCCACGCGGTCGGGACTGCCGAGGTAGGGCATCCAGAGGTCGCCGGCGCGGCCCGCGCGGCGCATCGAGGCCGCCGAGCGCCCGCCGACCCACACCGGCGGGCGCGGGCGCTGCACCGGGAGCGGGTCGAGGGCCGCCGGGGTGCCGTCGACGTCGATCGCCTCGCCCGCGAACAGGCGCCCGAGCACGTCGAGGCCCTCGTCGGTGCGCCGACCGCGCTCGCGCACCGGCACGCCGCAGGCCGCGAACTCCACGGGGTTCTCGCCGCCGACGCCGATCCCGAGCTCGAGGCGCCCGCCCGAGACCCGGTCGAGGGTCGTCGCCATCTTCGCGGCCAGCGGCGGCGGGTAGAGCGGCAGCAGGGTGACCGCCGACAGCAGCCGCACCCGGCGGGTCACCGACGCGGCCGCGGCGAGGGTGACGAACGCGTTGGCCGTCGGGCTGCCGAACAGGACGTGCTCCCCGGCGGCGATGATGTCGAAGCCCTGCTCCTCGGCCCGCTGCGCGTCGCCCGGCTCCATCGTGGGCGGCATCATCAGCCCGACCCTCACGCCTCCAGTCCCGTCGATGGGTCGAGCTCCGCTTCGCTCCGTCTCCCGGCCCGGGAGAGCACCGCCGCCGCCATCCGCAAGTGCACGTCGTCGACCATCTCGCCGTCGACGACCCCGACCCCGCTGCGGCCGGCCTCGATCACGAGCCGGGCATGGGCGATCTCGTCGTCGGTCGGCGTGAACGCCTCGTGGGCCAGCGCCACCTGCGAGGGGTGGATGCAGATCTTGCCGTCGTAGCCGAGGTCCCGGCCGGCGGCGGCGTCGGCGCGGAAGGCCTCCGCGTCGTGCGCGGCGACGACGGCCTGGTCGAGCAGCCCGACCCCGCCCAGCGCGCCCGCGAGCACGACCTCGCTGCGCGCGTGCAGCACCTCGAGCGACCCCGCGGTGCGCCGCCCGCCGACCGAGGCGATGTAGTCCTCGGCGCCGAAGTAGGCGGCGAGCAGGTCGCCGCCGGCGAGGATCTCGCGGCACCGGGCGATGCCGCGCGCGCTCTCCAGCCCGCCGATCACGGGGAGGTCGAGGCGCGAGCGCAGGTCGGCGAGCTGCTCGGGCGACTCGAGCTTGGGCAGCACGACGCCGTGCGCCGCCGACTCCGCGACCGCGGCGACGTCGTCGGCGTACCAGGGCGTCGTCGGGCCGTTGACGCGGACGAGGACGAGGACGTCGCCGCCGGACAGCTCGCCGACCGCCGCCACGGTGGCCTCGCGGGCGGTCTCCTTGTCGGCGGCGGCGACGGCGTCCTCGAGGTCGACGGCGACCGCGTCGGGCGACCAGCGCGGCACCTTGGCGACCATGTCGGGCCGCGCGCCGGGCACGAAGAGCAGGCTGCGCGGGACCCTCACGTGGGCCTCCGGTGCATCAGGCCGGTCCGCCGGCAGGAGCACACCAGCTCGTCGCGCTGGTTGTACGCCCGGTGGGCGAACACCACGATCCCGGCGTCCGGACGCTTGCGGGACTCCCGCGCCGACACGATCTCCGTCTCCACCCGCACGGTGTCACCGTGGAACACCGGCGCCGGGAACGCCACCTCGTCGAGCCCGAGCTGGGCGACGATCGTGCCGAGGGTCAGCTCCGGCACCGACAGCCCGACCACCAGGGCCAGGGTGAACATGCTGTTGACCAGCGGCCGCCCGAACTCGGTGGTCGCGGCGTACGCGTGGTCGAGGTGCAGCGGGGCCGGGTTCATGGTCATCGTGGTGAACAGGACGTTGTCGGTCTCGGTGACCGTGCGCCGCGTCGCGTGCTCGACGACGAGGCCCTCGGTGAGGTCCTCGAACCACAGTCCGCTCATGGGTCGAGCTCCGCTTCGCTCCGTCTCCCGCCGCTCATCCCTTCACCGCGGCGGACAGGGTGTCCAGACTGCCCGGATCCTCCAGCGCGCTCGTGTCGCTGCGGGCCTCGCCGTGCAGCAGGACCTCGCGCATCAGCCGCCGCATGATCTTGCCGGTGCGGGTCTTGGGCATCGCTGCGGTGACGATCACGCGGTCGGGTCGCGCGATGCCGCCGATGGTGTCGCCGACCAGCGCGCGCACCTCGTCGGGGACCTCGTCGGCACTCCCCCCGGTGACGGTGACGAACGCGACCGGCACGGTGCCCTTGGTCGCGTCCGGAATCCCGACGACGGCCGCCTCGACCACGCGCGGGTGCGTGGTGACGACGGCCTCGATCTCCATCGTCGACAGCCGGTGCGCGGCGACGTTGATGACGTCGTCGGCGCGCCCGAGCACCCAGAGGTGCCCGTCGGCGTCGACGACGGCCTCGTCGTTGGTGGCGTAGCGGCCGGGGAAGCGCCCGAAGTAGGTCGACAGGTAGCGCTCGTGGTCGTCCCACACGGTGCGCGCGAGGGTCGGGAACGGGCGGGTCATGACGAGGTTGCCCTTCACCCCGGCCGGCACCTCGTGGCCCTCCTCGTCGACCACCGCGAACGCGTGCCCGGGCACCGGCGTGCCTGCCGAGCCGGCCTTGAGGTCGTCGACCCCGGTCACCGGATAGGTCCACGTCGACCCGGTCTCGGTCTGCCCGTAGGCGTTGACGATCGGGACGCCGTAGGTCTCGGTGGCCCAGGCGAACGTCTCGCCGTCGAGCGGCTCGCCCTGCACGGTGATCAGCTGCAGGCGGGGGAGCGGGTGGTCCGCGGCCAGGTCGTCACCGAACTTCCGCAGCATCCGCAGCACCGTCGGCGCGCACAGCACCTGGGTGACGCCGTGCCGCTCGCAGATGTCGTAGAACCGCGACGGCCCCGGGGTGTCGAGCGCGCCCTCGTAGCAGGCGATCGTCGAGCCGTGCGCCAGCCCGCCGATCACGGCCTGGATCGGGAAGGTCAGCCAGCCGACGTCGGCGGCCACCCAGTACACGTCGCCCTCGACGGGTCCGGCCTGCCAGTGCACGTTCGCCCAGGTCCCGAGCAGGAAGCCGCCGACCGAGTGCACGACGCCCTTGGGGCGGGACTCGGTGCCGCTGGTGAAGATCAGGAACGCGGGCTCGTTGGGGTCGAGGGCCACGGTCGCCGCGCCGTCGGGGTGCTCGGCGAGCAGCGCGGCGTAGGAGACCTCGCCGGGCGCCAGCTCGACCCCGCGCTGCGTGCGGTCGACGACCACGACGCTCTCGACGGTCGGCGCGTCGGGCAGGGCGGCGCGCAGGGT
The DNA here is from genome assembly GCF_028737205.1 of Actinomycetospora lutea. Lineage (GTDB taxonomy): Bacteria > Actinomycetota > Actinomycetes > Mycobacteriales > Pseudonocardiaceae > Actinomycetospora > Actinomycetospora lutea. The sequence goes on from NZ_JAQZAL010000012.1 coordinate 161,357, forward strand.
CTCGAGCAGCTCGACCGGCCTGCCGCGCCGGTAGATCGCGTCGGCGACGACCACGGCCTTCGCCCGCGCCGCCGCGAGCCGCGAGGCGACGGCGTCGCGCCCGAACCCGGAGAACAGCACCGTGTAGATCGCGCCGATCTTGTTGCAGGCGTGGATCGCGGTGAAGGCCTCGACGAGGTTGGGCATGTAGACCGCGACCACGTCGCCGTGCCCGATGCCGAGCGAGCGCAGCCCGCCGGCGAGGCGGCCGACCTCGTCGGAGAGCTCCGCGTAGGTCAGCGTGCGCGTGTCGCCGGGCTCGCCCTCCCAGACGACGGCCGGCTGGTCCGCGGTCGCCGGGTTCTCGGCCCAGCGGTCGACGCAGTTGTCGGCGACGTTGATGCGCCCGCCCTCGAAGTAGCGGAAGTCGCCGAGCTCGCCCGCGCGCACGCTCTGCCACTTGGTGATCCACCGGTGCTTCTCGGCGACCCAGACCCAGTAGTCGTCGGGGTCGCGGTCGTGGAGAGCGCGGGCCTGCGCGAGCTCGGCGGCCCGCTCGGGGGAACGCCACCTCTCGTCGAGGGGCTGCAGGGGCGCGGAGATCAGGCTGGCGAGGGTGTCGCGGTCGTCCATGGTCGCTCCTGGGACGGGATCAGACGGGGCTGACGGGGTGGTGACGGCGCCCGCGGGTGCGGGTCCAGCCGTCGGCGTGCCGCAGGCGCGTGACCAGCTCGCCGCGCAGCTCCTCGCCGGGAACGACGGCGTCGACGACGAGCTCGTCGCCCATGCGCAGCAGGTTGATCTCCCCGCGGTGCTCCTCGACGCGGGCGGCGACGAAGGCCTCGCGCTCCTCCGGGTCGGCGATCTCGGCGATCTTGCCCGCGTACACCGCGTTGACCGACGCCTCCGGGCCCATCGCGCCGATGAACGCGCTGGGCAGCGCGAGCGTCGCGCGCGGCTCGAACCCGGGCGCACACATGGCGTAGAAGCCCGCGGCGTAGGCCTTGCGCAGCACGACCGTGAACTTCGGGACCTCGGCCGACGACATCGCGGTGATCATCTTGGCGCCGTGGCGGATGATGCCCTGGCGCTCGACGTCGACGCCGACCATGAAGCCGGGCACGTCCTGGAGGAACACCAGCGGGACGTTGAACGCGTCGCAGAGGCTGATGAACCGGGCGGCCTTGTCGGCGGAGTCGACGTGGATCGCGCCGCTGCGCACCCGCGGCTGGTTGGCGACGAGCCCGACGACCCGCCCCTCGAGGCGCGCGAACCCCACGACGATCTCGGGCGCCCAGTCGGGCTTGACCTCGAAGAACGAGCCGCCGTCGACCAGCCGGTCGATCACCGCGGTGACGTCGTGGCCGACCGTCGGGTCCTCGGGCACGAGGCCGTCCCAGCCGGTGGCCTCGGGCTCGCGCGCCGGGGCGCTCGGCGGGGGTGCGTCGAAGTGGGCGGGGAGGTACGAGAACAGCAGCCGGGCCGCCGCGATCGCCTGCCAGTCCTCGTCGAACACGGCGTCGCCGCACCCGGAGACCTCGGCGTGCATGCGCGCGCCGCCCATCTCCTCGGCGGTGGTGCGCTCGCCGGTCACCTTCTCGGCCACCCGCGGCGACGCGAGGTACATCGACGCCTGCCCGTCGACCATGCCGACCCAGTCGGTGAAGGCGGGCATGTACGCCCCGCCGGCGGCCGACGGCCCGTGCAGGCAGCAGATCTGCGGCACGCGCCCGGACAGCGCGACCTGCAGGTGGAAGATCCTCGAGGCGCCGCGGCGGCCGGGGAAGAAGCCCATCTGCTCGGTGAGCCGCCCGCCCGCGGAGTCGACGAGGTAGAAGACGGGGAGCAGGTCGCGGTCGGCGCGCTCGAGGATGCGGATCTGCTTCTCGCACGTCCGCTCGCCCCACGAGCCGGCCTTGACGCCGAAGTCGTGGGCGATCACGGCGACCGGGCGCCCGTCCACGGTGCCGACGCCGGTGACGACGCCGTCGGCGGGCATCCCCGGCGTGCTTGCCGAGGCCAGCACGCCGTCCTCGACGAAGCTGCCCGGGTCGAGGAGCACGTCGAGCCGGTCGCGCACCGGCAGCTTGTCCGGCCACCGGCCGGTGTCCCCGCCCCGCCGGGCCCGCTGCGCGGCCGCGAGCACGTCCTCCCCCGAGGGAGGTGCCGGCGCCCCGGGGGGATGGGGCGCCGACACCTCCCACGCGGGAGGTGTGCCGCGGGCGGTCTCGGTCTCGGTCACGGCGCGAGGCGCTTGCCGAGGATCTCGAGCTGGATCTCGTCGGTGCCGCCGCCGATGCGCAGGATGCGCACGTCGCGGTGGTGGCGCGCGACCGGCGTCTCCTCGAGGTAGCCGGCGCCCCCGAAGAGCTGGACGGCCTCGTCGACGATCCAGGCGGCCGCCTTGGCCGCGAAGTACTTGGCCGCGGCGACCGAGCGGTCGGCCTCGGGGTGGCCGCGGTCGAGGCGGTCGGCCGCCTTGTAGGTCATCACCCGGGCCGCCTCGAGCTCGATCTCCATCGCGGCGAGGCGGTGGCGGATCGCCTGGCGCGCGGTCAGCGGCTCGCCCGCCACCTCGCGCCCGCGGACGTACTCGGTGACCGTGTCGAGGGCCTCGGCAGCGTGGCCGATCCCCATCGCGGCGAGCGCGACCCGCTCGAGCTGGAACGCCGACATGATCTGGTGGAAGCCGCGGCCCTCGACGCCCAGCACGGCGTCCTCGCCGAGCTGGACGCCGTCGAGGACGACCTCGCGGGTGTCCGACGAGTGCCAGCCCATCTTGGCCAGCGGGGCGCCCATCGACAGCCCGGGCGTGCCGGCGGGCACCACGAACGTCGTGATGCCGCGGTGGCCGCCGTCGGGGTCGGTCTTGGCGCCGACCACCAGCACGTCGGCGAGGCCCGCGTTGGTGATGTACATCTTCCGGCCGTCGAGCACCCAGCCGGTGTCGGTGCGCCGGGCGCGGGTGGTGATGCCCGCGACGTCGGAGCCCGCGCCGGGCTCGGTGACGGCGATGGCGGCGATCGCCTCGCCGGCGGCCAGCGGCGCCACCCAGCGCTCGCGCTGCTCGGGGGTGCCGTGACGGACGAGGTGCGGGGCGGCCATGTACGCGCTGACCAGCGCGCTGACCGCGATGCCGCCGCAGGCGCGGGAGAGCTCCTCGGACAGCACGGCGACCGCCAGCGCCCGACCATCAGCCTCGCCGCCCTGGCCCGCGGACCCGCCGAACTCCTCGGGGGTCAGCAGCCCGAGCAGGCCCGCGTCGCCGAGCTCCTTCCACAGGCGCTCGGGCGGGCGTCCCTCGCGCTCGGCCTCCGCGACGACGGGGCGGACGCGCTGGTCGGTGAAGGCCCGGCACGTCGCCCGGAAGTCCTCGTGCACCTCGTCGAGGTCGTGGGACACGCTGCTCCTTGCTTCGACCGACCGGTCGGGCGAAAGTACCCCACATCACAGACGTGCGGTCAAGGCGTGCGAGGGGGACCGGCAGGCGATGGCGACACGGGGGAGCGGCGGGGGCAGTCGCGCCGACGAGCAGCGGCAGCGGATCCTCGCCGGCGCCGTCGCGGTCTTCAGCAGGCGCGGGTACCGGGCGGCCTCGATGAACGAGGTCGCCGACCAGGTCGGCCTGCGCAAGCCGACGCTCTACCACTACGTCCGGACCAAGCAGGACCTCCTCGTGGCGGTCTACGAGGAGGTCCTCGACGAGAGCCTCCGGAGCGCCCGCACGATCGTCGCCGAGGCGCCGACCACGCGGGAGGCCGTGCGCCGGCTCATCGTCGAGCGCGTCCGCTACACCTGCGAGCACCGCGACCTGCTGACGATCTGCTTCCACGAGGAGTCGGCGCTGCCGTCCGAGCTCGCCGAGCCGATCCTCGAGCGGCGCCGCGAGTTCGAGCGCGTCGTGCGCGACGCCGTGGAGGCCCACCTGCGCGAGACCGGGCGGAGCCTGCCGATGTCGGTCGGCACCTACGTCAGCACCTGCCTCGGCGCCGCGAACTGGACCTACAAGTGGTTCGACCCCGCCGGCCCCCGCTCGCCCCGCGAGCTCGGCGACGACGTCGCGTCGGTGCTGCTGGGGGTCCTGGACGCCTGATGTGAGCGAACTCCGGGGCTATGACCCCGACGTTCGCTCACGAGGGCTCACTCCGCGTCGCGGAACACCGGGGCGCGCTTCTCGAAGCCCGAGGTGACCGCCTCGACCTGGTTCGGGCTCCCGATCAGCGCGCCGATCTCGGTCTGCTCGGCGGCGAAGCCGGTCGCGAGGTCGACCCGGCCGGCGACGTCGAGCAGGCGCTTGGCCGCCCGGACGGCGTGCGGGCTGCGCCCGGCGATCTCGCGGGCGAGGGCGAGCGCCGCGTCGCGGGGCGCGGGGTCGGTGCGTGTGCAGAGCCCCAGCGCGGCGGCCTCGGTGCCGCTGACGATCCGCGCGGTCAGCGTGAGCTCCTTGGCGACGTCGCGGCCGACGAGCTCGGGGAGCACCTGGGTGCCGGTCATGTCGGGGATCAGGCCCCACTTGACCTCCATGACCGAGAGCCTCGCGTCCGGGGCGACGATACGGATGTCGGCGCCGAGCGCGATCTGCAGCCCGCCGCCCAGCGCGTTGCCCTGGATCGCGGCGATCACCGGGACCTCCTGCTCCGCCCACACCCACGCCGCCCGCTGCCCCGTGGCGCGCGCCGGCCCGTCCGAGGGCGGGAGCTGCGCCGACGCCGACAGCCGCTCCCCGTCCGCCATCGCGCGGAAGGAGCCGAAGTCCAGCCCGGCGCAGAAGTCGGGACCCTCGCCCGAGAGCACGACGACCCGCACGGCGGGGTCGGCCTTCAGTCGCTCGCCGGCGCCGACGAGGCCCTCGAACATCGCGGGATCGAGCGCGTTGCGCTTGTCGGGGCGCGCGAGCCGCACGTCGGCGACCCCGTCGACGACCTCGACCCGCACGCGCTCCTCGTTGCTCATGGCACGGGGTGTACCAGCGATGCGGCATCGCTGGCATCTGACGCCAGGATCGCCACATCCTCGCCGGCGCGACACGCCGGGGCGGGCGGCCGCCGATGACGCCGGCGGTCCCGGTCACCGGGCGCCGGTCCTTCCCGCGAGCCGCGCCCCGCTGGCATGCTCGCTGAACGGTCGTTCAGGAGGAGGTCGGTGTGGACTTCGCACTCCCGGCGGAGCTGACCCGGCGGCTCGCGGCGCTCGACGACTTCATCGAGACCGAGATCCGCCCGCTGGAGGAGCAGGACGACAACCAGCGGTTCTTCGACCACCGGCGCGAGTACGCCCGCACCGACTTCGAGAACGGCGGCGTCCCGCGCGCGGAGTGGGAGGAGCTGCTCGGCGAGATGTTCCGCCGCGCCGACGCCGCGGGCTGGCTGCGCTACGGGCTGCCGGCGGAGGTGGGCGGGTCCGACGGCACCAACCTGGACATGGCGGTGATCCGCGAGCACCTCGCCCACCGCGGGCTCGGCCTGCACAACGACCTGCAGAACGAGTCGTCGGTGGTGGGCAACTTCCCGTTCGCGCACATGCTCCTGGAGTTCGGGAGCCCGGCGCAGCGCGAGGAGTTCCTCGAGCCGATGCTCACCCGCACCGCGCGCCTCGGATTCGGTCTCTCCGAGCCCGACCACGGCAGCGACGCCACCTGGATGGAGACCCGGGCGGTCCGCGACGGCGGCGACTGGGTGATCAACGGCGCGAAGCGCTGGAACTCCGGGATGCACTCGGCGACCCACGACGTGGTATTCGCGCGCACGTCGGGGCAGGACGGCGCCGCGCGCGGCATCACGGCGTTCTTCGTCCCCACCGACACGCCCGGCTTCTCGGTCGACTTCCACTGGTGGACGCTGAACATGCCCACCGACCACGCCGAGGTGAGCCTGCGCGACGTCCGGGTCCCCGACGACGCGATCTTCGGCGAGGAGGGCGCCGGGCTCGCCGTCGCGCAGACGTTCGTCCACGAGAACCGCATCCGCCAGGCCGCCTCGGGCGTCGGCGCCGGCCAGTACTGCGTCGACCGCAGCGTCGACTTCGCCCGCGAGCGGCACACGTTCGGCGCCCCGCTGGCGACGCGCCAGGCGATCCAGTGGCCGCTGGTCGAGCTGGCGACCGAGGCCGAGATGCTCCGCGGCCTGGTCCGCAAGACGGCCTGGGAGCTCGACCGCCGCCCGCACATGGAGATCAGCGACCGCGTCTCGATGTGCAACTACCGCGCCAACCGCTTCGTCTGCGAGGCCGCCGACCGTGCCATGCAGGTGCACGGCGGGCTCGGCTACTCGCGGCACACCCCGTTCGAGCACATCTACCGCCACCACCGCCGCTACCGGATCACCGAGGGCGCTGAGGAGATCCAGATGCGCAAGGTCGCCGGGTACCTCTTCGGCTTCGCGGGCCCGAACAAGCGGTGAGTGCCGACGACCTGCGCGACCGGCTCGCGCGCCGTCTCACCGAGGTCACCGGCCGGGACGTCGCGGTGGAGGGCCTGCGCCGCCTCACCGCCGGCGCCAGCCGCGAGACGTGGTCGTTCACCGCGACCGACGCCGGCGGCCGCCGCGACCTCGTGCTGCGCCGCGACCCGCCCGGCGCCGACCGGCCGGACGGCATGGCGCTCGAGGCCGCGGCGATCGCGGCCGCGGCGCAGGCCGGCGTCCGTGTCCCGCCGCTGGTCGACAGCGGCAGCGACCCCGCGACGGTCGGAACGCCCTACCTCGTCACCGCGCACGTCGCCGGCGAGACCCTGGGCCCGCGGATCCTGCGCGAGGAGCGGTACGCCGGGGCCCGCGCGGGCCTCGCCGCCGAGCTGGGGCGCACGCTGGCCCGGATCCACGCCGTCCCGCTCGACGCCGTCCCGGGCCTGCCGCACGCCGACCCGGTCGAGGACCTCCGCACGACCTACGACGCCCTCGACGAGCCGCTGCCGACCGTGGACATCGCCCTGCGGTGGCTCGACCGCCACCGGCCCGCCCCGGTCGCCGACGCCCTCGTGCACGGCGACTTCCGGCTCGGCAACCTCATCGTCGACGAGACCGGGCTGGCGGCCGTGCTCGACTGGGAGCTGGTGCACCGGGGCGACCCGCGCGAGGACCTCGGCTGGCTGTGCGTGAAGTGCTGGCGGTTCGGCGCGCCGCTGCCGGTCGCGGGCCTCGGGACGCTCGACGAGCTGCTCGACGGGTACGCCGAGGTCGCCGGCGAGCGACCCGATCCCGACGCGGTGCGCTGGTGGCAGGTCCACCGCACGACGTGGTGGGCGCTGGCCTGCCGGGAGATGGCCGGGCGGCACCTGTCGGGCGTGACCCCGTCGGTGGAGCTCGCCGCCATCGGCCGCCGAGTCGCCGAGAACGAGCACGACCTGCTGCTCCTGCTCGGGGTCCCCGCCGAGGAGAGCGGCGCCGGGGAGGAGGCGCCGCGCTCGGACCTGTTCGGGCGCCCGAGCGCCGTCGACCTCGTCGACGCGGTGACGGCGTTCCTGCGCGAGGCCGTCGTGGCCGCCGACGACGAGCGCCTGGCCTACCTCGCCCGCGTCGCGGCGAACGTCCTCGGCGGCGTCGGGCGGGAGCTGCGCCTGGGGCCGGGGCACGAGCGCCGCCACCGCGAGCGGCTCGCCGCCCTGGGCTACACCGACCAGGCCGGCCTCGCCGCCGCCATCCGCGAGGGCGAGATCGACGACACCGACCCCGCCCTGCTCGCGACCGTGCGCGCGGCGGTGACCGACCGGCTCGCCGTCGCCAACCCCCGCTACCTGACCCTGCCCGGATGACGAGCGGAGGACCATGCGCACCGTGACGACCGGGCTGGAGTTCCCGGAGGGCCCGATCGCGCTGGCCGGCGGCGACGTCCTCGTCGTCGAGATCCGTCGGGGCACGCTGACCCGTGTCGCGCCCGACGGCACGACGAGGGTCGTCGCCGAGCTCGGCGGCGGCCCCAACGGGGCGGCGATCGGCCCCGACGGGGCGGTCTACGTCGCCAACAACGGCGGCTTCACCTGGCACGACCGCGACGGGGTCACCGCGCCCGGCCACCAGCCCGACGACTACCGCGGGGGCAGCATCCAGCGCGTCGTGCTCGACGGGCCCGACGCCGGCGCGGTCACCGAGCTCTACACCGCCTGCGACGGCCGGCCGCTGCGCGGACCGAACGACATCGTCTTCGACGCCGACGGCGGCTTCTGGTTCACCGACATCGGCAAGAGCCGCGAGCGCGACCGCGACACCGGCGCGCTCTACCACGCGCGCCCGGACGGGTCGTCGATCACCGAGGTCGTGCACCCGCTGACCCAGCCCAACGGGGTCGGCCTGTCGCCGGACGGGTCGCGGCTCTACGTCGCGGAGACCGTCACCGGCCGGGTCTGGGCGTGGGACGTCACCGGGCCGGGTCGACTCGCGCGCGCCGCGGAGCCGGTCGGGCCCCGCGGCGCCGCGCTGCTGCACGGCCTCGGCGGCTACCAGCTGCTCGACTCGCTCGCGGTCGACGGCGAGGGCAACGTCTGCGTCGCGACCCTGATGACCGGCGCGATCAGCGTGATCGCGCCCGACGGCACGCTGCTGCGGCAGGTCCCGGTGCCCGAGCACGACCCGTACGTCACGAACATCTGCTTCGCCGGCGCGGACTCGCGCACGGCCTGGGTGACCTCGTCGGGGCGCGGCATCCTGTACGCCCTGGAGTGGGACGGCCCGGGACTCGACCTGGCGTTCACAGCATAGGAGGAGGGCGCACATGGCCTGGGACTTCTCGACCGAGCCGGAGTTCGAGGAGCAGCTCGCGTGGATGCGGACGTTCGTCCGCGAGGAGATCGAGCCGCTCGAGACCCTCGACCTCGACGGGGCGACGCTCAAGCGCGCGACCGCGCCGCTGCAGGAGGAGGTCAAGGCGCGCGGGCTGTGGGCCGCGCACCTGCCCCCGGAGCTGGGCGGGGGCGGGTTCGGCCAGGTCAAGCTCGGTCTGATGCACGAGATCCTCGGGCGCTGCGCGTACGCCCCGTCGGTCTTCGGCAACAACGCCCCCGACTCGGGCAACGCCGAGCTGCTCGCCCTCGGGGCGAACGAGGTGCAGAAGAAGCAGTGGATGGAGCCGCTGCTCGACGGCACCCTGCGCAGCGCGTTCTCGATGACCGAGCCGAACGCCGGCGCCGACCCCACCCTGCTGACCACACGGGCCGAGCGCGTCGGCGACGAGTACGTCGTCAACGGGCACAAGTGGTTCACGTCGAACGGGTCGGTGGCCGACTTCCTCATCCTCATGGCCGTCACCGACCCGGACGCCGCCCCGCGGCGGCGGGCGTCGATGTTCGTGGTCCCGACCGACACCCCCGGCGTGGAGGTCCTGCGCGACATCCCGACGATGGAGCACCCCGAGGAGCGCACCGGTCAGCCCGGCGGGCACGCCGAGGTGGTCTACCGCGACGTGCGGGTGCCCGCCGACAACCTCATCGGCGCCGAGGGCGACGGCTTCGTGCTGGCCCAGAAGCGGCTGGGGCCCGGGCGCATCCACCACTGCATGCGCTGGCTCGGGCAGTCGCAGCGCGCGTTGGACATGCTCTGCGAGCGGGCGGTCTCGCGCTACACCCACGGCTCGGTGCTCTCCGAGAAGCAGATGGTCCAGGACTGGATCGCGACCTCGACCGCGGAGATGACCGCGGCGCGGCTGATGACGCTGCAGGCGGCCTGGAAGATGGACCAGGGCGGCACCGAGGCGGCGCTCACCGACATCGCGATGATCAAGTTCTTCGGCGCGACGGTGCTCTACAACGTGATCGACCGGGCCATCCAGGTGCACGGCTCGCTCGGCTTCACCACCGACCTGCCCCTCGAGGGCATGTACCGCCACGCCCGCGCCGCGCGCATCTACGACGGCCCCGACGAGGTCCACAAGGTCACCGTCGCCCGCCGGGTGCTGCGCGGGTACGAGCCCCGGGACGTGCCGAGCGAGCACGTGCCGACGCGCCGGGAGGAGGCGCGCCGGAAGTTCGCGCACCTGCTGGACGCGGCCGCCGTGGGGGGCTACTAGTTGTCGGCAACCAGACGACTCCCCGAAGGAGGACCCCGGCGATGATCGCTGTGGGAGAGAAGATCCCCGACGTGCCGCTGACGACGGTCGACGCGGAGGGCAACACCGAGTCCGTGCGCTCCGGCGAGCTCTTCGCGACGGGCCGCACCGTGCTGTTCGGCGTGCCCGCCGCCTTCAGCCCGACCTGCAGCGACGCCCACCTCCCGGGCTTCGTCGCGAAGGCCGGCGAGATCTCGGCGAAGGGCGTCGACCGGATCGTCTGCGTCTCGGTCAACGACCCGTTCGTGATGGGCGCGTGGGCCAAGGACCAGGCCGTCGAGGGGGTCGTCATGCTCGCGGACGGCTCGGCGCTGTTCGCCCGGGCGATGGGCCTGGACCTGGACGGCACGGACTTCGGGCTCGGGGTCCGGTCGCAGCGCTACGCGTCGATCATCGACGACGGGACGCTGACCTGGATCGACGTCGAGGCCGCCCCGCCGGATCACGAGAAGTCCACCGCCGAGGTGGTCCTGACCCACCTCTAGCGGCAGTCCACGACCCGCAGGGCGATCGCCGTGTACCGGTCCACGAGATCGGGCACGGCGAGCCCGCGGTCGGGCTCATCCCCCTGATCGGGCTCGTACCCCTGCTCGGGCTCGTACCAGTGGGCGATGGCGTTGCACGCCGCGACGATCGCGCGGCGTGCGTCGTCCGGGTGCTCGCACGCGAACGCCCCGCGCGCCACGCCGTCGGCGACGATGTCGGCCCACAGGCGGCTCGCGGCCGCTCGCAGGCCGTCGAGGCGCTCGCGGTCGGCCGGGTCGAGGTTGCGCCACTCGGACGCGGCGATGGTGCTCTCGACCTGCCGGCTGACCCGGTACTCCACGGTCGCGCGCACCAGCGCCCCGAGCCGGGCGGCCGGGTCGTCGCCGGCCGTGCGCAACGCCTCGTCGCAGCGCCGGAAGTACTCCGCAGTGCTCTCCTCGATCAGGGCGGTGAGCAGCTCCTGCTTGCCGGAGTGCCAGTGGTAGAGCGCCGAGAGCGAGAGGCCCGCGCGCGCGGCGATGTCGCGGATCGAGCTCCCGTGGTAGCCGCGCTCGGCGAAGCTCTCGCGCGCGGCGCGGGTGATCGCGTCCCGGCCGCTCCCGCGCGGCACGGCCGGGGAGCTCATCGCGACAGCGTAGTGGCCGGGTGAACGATCGATCGATAGGTTCCGGGCGTATCTGCTGTCTCGGGACGGAGCCGCATCCATGGACCCCACCGATCCCGACGAGGTCCTGCTCGCCCGCCGCGACGCGGGCGTGCTGACCCTGACCCTGAACCGTCCCCAGCGCCGCAACGCGCTCGACACGGCGTCGTGGCAGGCGCTGCACGCGCAGCTGTCGGCCGCCCGCGACGACGACGCCGTGCGCGCCGTGGTGATCACCGGGGCGGGCGGGGCGTTCTGCGCGGGCGCCGATCTCTCCGGTGCCCGCGAGGGGCACCCGCTGGACCGGATGCGGTTCATCAACGAGATCGCGCTGCTGCTCCACGAGCTGCCGAAGCCGACGGTCGCGCAGGTGGACGGCGTCGCGGTCGGGGCGGGCTGGAACCTCGCGCTGGGCTGCGACCTCGTCGTCGCCACCCCGACGGCGCGCTTCTCGCAGATCTTCGCCAAGCGCGGGCTGTCGCTGGACTTCGGCGGGTCGTGGCTGTTGCCGCGCCTGGTCGGTATGCAGCAGGCCAAGCGCCTCGCGCTGCTCGCCGAGATGATCGACGCCGAGGAGGCGCTGCGGCTGGGCCTCGTGACCTGGATCGTGGCGCCCGAGGAGATCGAGGCCTTCGTCGCCGACCTCACCGCCCGGCTCGTCGCGAACGCCCCGGTCGCCGTCGCGCAGTCGAAGGCGCTGCTGCACGAGAACGCCGACCGGACGCTGCGCGACGCGCTCGCGACCGAGGCCCGGACCCAGGCCGTCAACTTCGCCGGGGAGGACGCGCCCGAGGCGTTCGCGGCGTTCCGCGATAAGCGGGAGCCGCACTTCACCGGGCAGTGGGCGGTCCGGTGAGCCTGTTCGACCTCACCGGGCACGTCGCCCTGGTCACCGGCGGCAACTCCGGCATCGGCCTCGGCATGGCCCGCGGGCTCGCCCGCTGCGGGGCGGACGTCGCGATCTGGGGGACCAACGAGGAGCGCAACGCCGCGGCCGTCGACGAGCTCGCGGGGCTGGGGGCCCGGGCGCGGGCGTGGCGCTGCGACGTCGGCGACGAGGACGCGGTCGAGGCGGCGTTCGGCGGGGTGCTCGAGCACTTCGGGCGCGTCGACTCGTGCTTCGCCAACGCCGGGATCGGCGGGTCGGGGGCACGGTTCGTCGACACGACCCTCGAGGAGTGGCGGCGCGTCACCCGGATCGACCTCGACGGCGCGTTCCTGACGCTGCGCGCCGCCGCGCGGCACATGGTCGAGCGCGGGGACGGCGGGGTGCTGGTGGGCACCTCGAGCGTGTCCACGGTCCACGGGGCCCCGCGCAACCAGGCGTACGCGGCGTCGAAGGCCGGCCTGACCGCGATCATCAAGGGCCTCGCGATCGAGCTCGCCCGCCACCGCGTCAACGCGCACTCGCTGGTGGTCGGCTGGACCGAGACCCCGCTCGCGTCCCGCACGCTGCACGACGAGCGCTTCGAGAAGGCCGTGATGCCGCGGATGCCGCAGCGGCGCTGGGGCGAGCCGGACGACTTCGCGCGCCTCGCGGTGTACCTCGCCGGCGGCGCCGGGGGCTTTCACACCGGCGACGAGATCGTCGTCGACGGCGCCTACTCGATCTTCTGAGCGGCGGGCACCGCTGCAACCTGGCTGCAACCCCTGCCCACGGGGCGCGTGATCGGCTTCACTGTCTCCACGCGACAGGACCGTGGGCAGATCCGGGCGGCCGCCCACGGTCGGCACGGGATGTCGCCCGTCGAAGAGAGGCAGCAGTGACGCAGACGGCGGAGAGCGGGCGCACCGAGACCGACCGGCGGGTGAGCAGCTGGCTCACCGAGTTCGCCGACGCGCTCTCGGCCGGGGACGGTGACCGCACGGCGGCGCTGTTCGCGGACGAGTCCTACTGGCGCGACCTGGTGTCGTTCACCTGGAACCTGGTGACCGTGGAGGGGCCGGCCGGGGTCGCGGACCTGGCGCGGTCGGACGCCGCGCGGCAGGCCTCGCCGGTGAGCTTCGAGGTCAGCGGCGCGCCGACGGAGTCCGACGGGGTGACCGAGGCGTGGCTGACGTTCGAGACCGCGATCGGGCGGGGCACCGGGCACCTGCGGCTGAACGCGGACGGCAAGGCGTGGACGTTGCTGACCACGCTGGACGAGCTCAAGGGCCACGAGGAGCCGCGGGGGGAGCGCCGCCCGTTCGGCACCGAGCACGGCGCGAACCCGGACCGCGTGACCTGGCGCGAGCGGCGTGAGGCCGAGGCCGCGGAGCTGGGCTACACGCGCCAGCCGGAGGTCGTGATCATCGGCGGCGGGCAGGGCGGGATCGCGCTCGGCGCGCGGCTGCGCCAGCTGGGCGTCGAGGCGATCATCGTCGAGTCCAACGAGCGGCCCGGCGACTCCTGGCGCAAGCGCTACAAGAGCCTCGCCCTGCACGACCCGGTCTGGTACGACCACCTGCCCTACCTGAAGTTCCCGGACAACTGGCCGGTGTTCGCGCCGAAGGACAAGATCGGCGACTGGCTCGAGATGTACACCCGCGTCATGGAGCTGAACTACTGGGGCTCCACGACGGCGAAGAGCGCGACGTTCGACGAGGCCTCCGGCGAGTGGTCGGTGGTGGTCGACCGGGCCGGCGAGGAGGTCACGCTCCGGCCGAAGCAGCTGGTGTTCGCGCTCGGGGTCTCGGGCAAGCCGAACATCCCCGACATCCCGGGCCGCGAGAAGTTCCAGGGCGAGGTGCAGCACTCCAGCCAGCACCCCGGGCCGGACGCCTACAAGGGCAAGAAGGTCGTGGTCATCGGGTCGAACAACTCGGCGTTCGACATCTGCGGGGCCCTGTGGGAGGTCGGCGCGGACGTCACGATGGTGCAGCGCAGCTCCACGCACATCATCAAGAGCGACACGCTCATGGAGTACGGGCTCGGCGACCTGTACTCCGAGCGCGCGCTGGCGTCGGGGATCGACACCTACACCGCGGACATGATCTTCGCGTCGCTGCCGTACCGGATCATGCACACCTTCCAGAAGCCCACCTACGACAAGGCCCGCGAGATCGACGCGGAGTTCTACCGCAAGCTCACCGACGCCGGCTTCGAGCTCGACTTCGGCGACGACGACTCCGGGCTGTTCATGAAGTACCTGCGCCGCGGCTCGGGCTACTACATCGACGTGGGCGCCGCCGAGCTCGTCGCCGACGGCAAGGTCAAGCTCGCCAAGGGCCAGATCACCGAGCTGACCGAGCACGAGGTCGTGCTCGACGACGGCACCCGCCTCGAGGCCGACCTGGTCGTGCTGGCCACCGGCTACGGCTCGATGAACCAGCGCGCCGCCGACATCATCGGCCAGGAGATGGCCGACCGCGTCGGCAAGGTCTGGGGCCTGGGCTCGGACACCACCAAGGATCCCGGTCCGTGGGAGGGCGAGCAGCGCAACATGTGGAAGCCGACCCAGCAGGACAACCTGTACTTCCACGGCGGCAACCTGCACCAGTCGCGCTTCTACTCGCTCTACCTCGCGCTGCAGCTCAAGGCGCGCTCGGAGGGCATCCCGACCCCGGTGTTCGGCAAGCAGGAGGTGCACCACACCGCGTAGGCGTGCGGGCGGGCGGGACGAGGTGCCGGTGCACCCCGTCCTGCCCGTCCGTCGTCAGGCGCCGAGCTCCGCGCGGACCCGCTGGGCGGCCCGCGAGAGCGCGCGCAGCTTCTCGTAGGCGCAGAACCGGGGCAGGGCCTTCAGGCCGCAGTCGGTGGAGAGGTAGACGCGCTCGGGCTCGATGTGCTCGAGCACCTTGTGGATGCGGTCGACGATCTCCTGGTCCGACTCGACGTACAGGCTGCGGATGTCGATCACGCCGACCTGGACCTCCCGGTCGGGCGCGACCACCTCGAGGGCCTTGACGTCGGCCATGTCGCGCAGCGCGAAGTCGAGCGCGAACTGCTCGACGTCGACGTCCATCCACCGTTCGAGCACCCGGGGCAGCGCGTCCTCCACGGCGCGGAAGGTGTTGCCGTAGCCGGCCCCGAGGCAGCAGTGCCAGGCGATCTTCGCGTCGACGCCGTCGATCCAGGCGTTCATGACGTCGATGACCCAGTCGCTGTCGTCGTCCAGCGCCAGCTTCCAGGCGCCCAGGTCCTCGATCTGGATGAAGGTCGCGCCGTGCGCCACCAGGTCCTTGAGGTCCTCGTTGAAGATCGGCACGAGGTCCTCGGCGAGCCGCCGGGCGTCGGAGTACGCGGAGTGCGGGTGGGCGAAGTCCACGTGGTAGGTCAGGTTCGGCGGGCCGGCGCCGACCGAGACCTTCATCGGGCGGTCGGTGAGCAGGCGCGCCGCGCTGTGCATCTCGCCGAGGCGTCCGGGGATCCCGCGACTGACGGTCTCGGTGACCGCCGTCCCGCCCCAGTTGTGCATCCAGGCGGCCTGGCTCAGGTCCCCGTCCCCGCTGGCCTCGATCTGACGGGCCAGCGGGTTGGGCAGCTTCGCCTTCGTGAACCCGCCGAGGCGCTCGTACCAGTACCAGACGAACGACCCGATCGCGCCGCCGTAGTCGTCGAAGTGCATCTGGCCGTCGGTCACGATGTCCAGCCCGGCCAGTTCCTGGTCCTTCATGCACGCCGTCGTGGCGTCCCACCACGCGTGCCAGTTCTCCTCCAGCTTCCACCACTCGAGCAGGTCGGCCCCCGCGAGGTTGTAGCGGGAGTACCACCGGGGCTTGGGATAGGACCCGATCATCGTCGTCGGGAGGACGGTGTCGACGACCTTGCGCATCATGTTCTCCTCACGGGCTGTGGGCGGGTGTGGTCAGTGCTCGACGACGGCGACGGCGCGCGTCGGTCCCCCGTGGGAGCCCTGCAGCTTGAGCGGGAAGCCGACGAAGGTGAAGCGGGTGTCGACGACCTGGTCGAGGTTGGCGAGGTTCTCGTAGTGGGTGATGTGCTCGCGCCGGCACATCATGTGGCAGGGATAGGTGCGGCTGATCGGGTTGTCCGGCGTCGGGCTGTCGACCCCGAAGGTCTTGATCCCCCGGTCGCGGATCCACTCGCTGCCCGACTCGCCGAAGCCCGCGAAGTCGGTGAGGTACTCCCGGCGCCCGACGTACCGGTTCCAGGTCGCCGTGTGGAACAGCACGATGTCGCCGGGGCGCACGTCGACCGGGGACGCCTTCTCGACCTCGTCGAGGTGCTCAGCGGTGATGTCGGTGTGCGCGGGGACGTCGGAGACGTCGAGGCACACCGCGTCGCCGTAGAACAGGTCCAGCGACATCTGGTCGATGGTCTGGGCGGTCGGGTCCGGGTCGAGGTGGGAGAACGAGTCGACGTGGGTGGGGCCGTTGTCGTTGAGCAGGAACCCCGTCGTCTGGAAGGAGAACCCGCCCTCGAACCGCTGGGAGGTCTCCTCGTGGGTCGCGTGCTCGAACACGACCGTCTTGAGGTGTCCGGGATAGACCTTCATCCCCTGGTAGATGTCCTGCGAGAGATCGATCAGACGCATCGGTGGGACTCCTTCCTCAGTACATGACCACGCCGGCACTGACGTTGAGGTCCTCGCCCGTGATCGAGGAGGACTGCGGGGCGGCGAGGAAGACGCAGGCGTCGGCGACCTCCTCGGCGCGCACCAGGCGTCCCAGCGGCGAGGGGTCGGTGAAGGCGGCGCGGGCCGCGTCCACGCTGATGTCCCGCTGCCGGGCCTGGTCGCGGATCACCGCCTCGATCCGGGGCCCGTCGACGGCACCGGGACAGACCGCGTTGGCCCGCACGCCGAACGGGCCGAGCTCCGTGGCGAGGGTGCGCACGAGACCGATGAGCCCGGTCTTCGCGGCGGCGTAGGGGGTGCGCCCCGGCAGCGGGCGCTTGCCGGTCATCGACGAGATCGCCACGAGGCTGCCCGAGCGCTGCTCGACGAGCCGCGGGATGAACCGGCGGAAGGTCAGGAAGACGCCGTCGAGGTCGGTCGCCAGGCACTCGCGCCACTCGGCGAGGCTGATCTCGTGGAGCCGGCGGGTGGGGCCGGCGATGCCGGCGTTCGCGATCACCGTGTCGACGCGCCCGAAACGCGTGTCCACGGCGTCCCCCAGCCGCTGCACCGAGGCCTCGTCGGTGACGTCGCAGGAGGCGGTGAGGACGTCGGTGCCCGGGGCGAGCCGCTCGATGTCGGCGAGGGTGTCGGCGAGGGTGTCCTCGTCGCGGGCGGTCAGGGCGAGCCCGGCGCCCTCGGCGGCCATCCCGACCGCGATGGCCCGCCCGATCCCGCGGCTCGCCCCGGTGACGACCACGACCTGGCCGTGCAGTCGCTCGCCCACCGTCGCCTCCGGCGCACCTCGTTGTGACCCACGCCATCGTGCTGGGCGTCCGGGGGTGGCGACTATGTGCTCGCGACACCGACTGGTCGCTCGATGTTGTGCCGGTGCCTAGGGGTCGACGCCGACCTCCTCGACGTCTCGGACGACGACGGCGAGCTGGAGCTGCAGGAGGACCGAGGGGCTGCGCAGGGGGTGGCCGAGGAGCGCCTCGATGCGGCGCAGCCGGTGGGCGACCGTGTTGCGGTGCACCACGAGCGCCGCGGCGGTGGCCGGTGCCGAGCAGTCCTCGCGGAGCCAGACGCGCAGCGTCGTGACCAGCGCCGCCCCGTGCCGCCGGTCGTGGCGCTCCAGGGGGTCGAGCAGCCGCCGGGCGAAGGCCGACAGCCCGCTCGCGACCCCGGCCTCGAGCACCAGGCCGTGGACCCCGAGGTCGGCCAGGTCGAGGATCCGGCCCTCGTCGGGGCGCCGCATCAGGGCGAGCGCGTTGCGCGCCGCCCGGCAGGACGCCGCGTGCGCGGCCGGCGAGGTGCCGGTGCCCGCGATCACCGCCGACACGGGCTGCGGCGCGGTGACCTGCTCGAGCCGCGCCAGGAGGCGGCGCAGGCGCTCGCGGTCGATCCACCCGGCGGGCACGAGCAGCACGAGCGCGCCGTCGTGGATCCCGACGAGGGTCCGTCCGGCGCGGTCCCGCTCCTGCGCCACCACGGACTCCGCGAGCCGGGCCACGCGCGCCAGGGTGTCGTACCGGTCCTCGCGGGGCGGGGTGCCGACGTCGAGGACGACGACGGTGTGCGGTGCCGCGAGGTCGCAGCCCAGGGCGGCCGCCCGCCCGGCCAGCCCGGCGGGGACGTCGTCGCCGTCCTGGCGCAGGAGCTCGGTGAGGACGGCCTGGGACAGCCGTGCCTCGACCTCGATGCCGTGCCGCTCCTTGAGGAGCTCGAAGGCCGCGACCAGCGCGAACCGTTCGACGGTCCGGCGCTCGACGGCCTCCGGGGCGGACGGCGCACCGGTGAGCCACAGCCGGCCCGCGACCTCCCCGCCGAGGACGATCGGTGTCTCCCACGCGGTCGCCGACCCGTCCACGGTTGTCGACGGGCGCAGCTCGACGAGCTCGTAGCGCTCGCGGACCGAGGAGGGCCGTCGGAGCTCCTGCGGCGGGGCGGACGCCGGCGGCGGGACGTACCCGTCGGCGCCGGCGTGCGCGAGCACCGTGCGGTCGACGTCCTCCACGGTGACCGAGGCGCCGACGGTCGCGGCCAGCCAGGAGACCAGCCGGGGCAGGCCGACGTCGTCGAGCGCGAGCTCCAGCAGACGCCGGTGCTGCCGCTCGGCACGATCGACCACGTCCTGGTGGCGGCGCAGCGCGTCGTTGGCGCGGGAGAGCTCGTCGATCGCGCGCTGCTCGCTCTCGCGGAGCCGGGCGGTCTCGACCGCGACGGCCGCGTGCTCGGCGAGGAGCTCGGCCAGCTCGACCTCCGCGGCGCTGAAGTCGCGGGCCCGCGCCGAGTAGGCCACGAGCACCCCCATCGGTTCCTCCGCCGTGAGCAGGGGCGCGGCCAGCAGCGCGTGGTACCCCTCGTCCTGCGCCAGACGACGGAGCCGGTCGAAGTCCGGCAGCCCCGCGATGTCGGCGGCCGTGACCGTGACGCCCTCGCGGACGGCGCGGGCGGCCGGCGCGTCGACGCCGGGCACCGGTGCGTGCACCCGCAGGGGTACGTCGGTGTTGAGGCGCTCGACGTAGGCGTCCGAGAGCCCGAACGCGCCCCGGACCATCAGACGCTCGCGGGAGGGGTCGGCGAGCATGACCGCGCCGAAGTCGAACCCGATCAGCCGGCAGGCGTGCTCCGCGACCCGGCCGAGCAGGACCTCGAGGGGCTCGGCGGCCTTGACCGCGCGGGCCAGCTCGCTGATCGCGCCCGACCAGGACCGCAGCGCCTCGGACACCACCGTCTCTGCCGTCGGCGCGCGCGGGCGAACGTTCACGCGGCCACGCAACCATCCCGGTGCGCTCGACGCACCCGAGCAGACGCGCCCCGGGCGCGCCGTGGTGCTCAGCCCCCGACGGACACCTCGGCGAGGTCGAGGACCACGTCGGCGCAGGTGGTGCGCCCGTCGGCGAGCACGATCCGCTGCGCGCTCGGGGCGCGCCCGGGTGCGCCGGTGACCAGGAGGTGGTCGCCCGGGCCGGCGGCGCGGAGGTCGAAGTCGCCGGCCGCGTCGCTGACCGCCCGCCCCGACTCGCGGCCCGCGGGGTCGACGAGCGTCAGGGTCGCACCGGTCACCGCGCCGCCGTCGGCGTCACGCACCGCGCCGGCGAGACCGGTGCTGTCGGTGCTGACGGCCTCGGTGGTCGTCGTCTCCGTCGTCTCCGTCGTCTCCGCGCTCTGCGGGCGCCCGCCGCGGACCAGCAGCCCGCAGACCACCGCGCCGACGGCGAAGAGGACGGCGGCCGCGGTGAACGCCGCCGAGTAGCCGCTGACCGTCGCGGCACCCGGGTCGCCGGGCGCCGTGGTGAGGGCCGCCGCCGTGGCGGTGCCCGCGATGCTCGAGAGCAGGGCGGTGCCCACCGAGCCGCCGACCTGCTGCATCGTGTTGACCGTCGCCGAGGCCACCCCGGCGTCGGCGGGCTGCACGCCGAGCGTGGCGGTGTTGATACCGGTCGACATCGCGGTGCCCATGCCCAGGCCCATGAGCACGAGGCCGGGCAGGACGCCCGCGGCGTAGGTGCTGTCGACGGTGAGCTGCGAGAACCACAGCATCGCCGCGGTGCCGAGCACGAGGCCGGTGATCACGAGCGGCTTCGGCCCGAACCGGGGGAGCAGCGCGTTGGGCACCGTCGTCGAGGCGGTGACGATCGACGCCACCATCGGCAGGAACGCCACCCCGGTGAGGACGGGGGAGAAGCCGAGGTTGCGCTGCAGGTAGAACGTCAGGAACAGCGAGACCCCGAACATCCCCGACGCGAGCACGAGCACGGTGAGGTAGGCGCCGCCGCGGGTGCGGTCGAGGATCACGCGCAGGGGCAGCAGCGGCGCGGACACCCGGCGCTGGATGAGCACGAAGACGCCGAGCAGCACCACGCCGGCGGCGAGGAAGGCCCACACGACCGGCGAGCCCCAGCCGTCGGTCTCCGCGCTGGCGAGCCCGAAGACCAGCCCGAACAGGCCGGCCGAGGCGGCGAGCGTCCCGCCGACGTCGAGCCGCGGGCGGCCCTGGCGCTGCAGGCTGGGGAGGAGGACGAGCCCCCCGACGAGTGCGACCGCCGCGAACACGGCGTTGACGTACATGCACCAGCGCCAGTCGACGTACTCGGTGAGCACCCCGCCGAGCAGCAGACCGATCGCCGCGCCGGCGCCGACGATGGCGCTGAAGATGCCGAACGCCCGGGCGCGCTCGCGGCCGCCGGGGAAGGTCGTCGTCAGCAGTGAGAGTGCGGCCGGCGCGAGGAGGGCGCCGAAGACCCCTTGGGCCGCGCGGGCGGCGACGAGCATGACGAGGTCGGTCGCGGCGCCGCCGACCATCGACGCGACGGCGAACCCGACGAGCCCGGTGACGAACGCGCGCTTGCGGCCGAAGAGGTCGGACATGCGCCCGCCGAGCAGCAGGAGGCTGCCGAACGCCAGCGCGTAGGCGGTGATGACCCACTGGCGCTGGGCGTCGTCGAAGCCGAGGTCGACCTGGGCCGACGGGAGCGCGATGTTCACGATCGTGTTGTCGAGCACGACCATGAGCTGCGCCACAGCGATCACCGCGAGGATCGCCCAGCGGCGTCCGCCGGGCGCGACGGGAGCGGTGCTGGTCACAGGGGCACGACCATTCTGTCGGGTTCGTGGGGAGATGTCGGCCGTGCGGCGCGGCCTGTTCTCGACGCTATGACCTCGAGCGCGGTCGAGGTCCAGTCGATTCCCGGGCCGGGAGCGGAATCGACCGGCGGTCGGCGGGGCACGCTGCCGTCATGGAGTACACGAAGCTCGGCATGACGGGGCTCGACGTCTCACGGATCTGCCTGGGCTGCATGAGCTACGGCGAGCCGAACGACCGGTGGCCCTGGGCCCTGCGGGCGGACGAGGCGGAGCCGTTCTTCCGCCAGGCCCTCGACGCCGGCATCAACTTCTTCGACACCGCCGACGTCTACTCGCAGGGGACCTCCGAGGAGATCACCGGGCGCTGGCTGAACCGGATGGCCGACCGCGACGAGATCGTCGTCGCGACCAAGGTCTTCAACCGCATGCGGAAGGGCCCCAACGGGGCGGGCCTGTCGCGCAAGGCGATCATGACCGGAATCGACGCCTCGCTGCGCCGCCTCGGCATGGACTACGTCGACCTGTACCAGATCCACCGCTGGGACCACGACACGCCGATCGAGGAGACGCTCGAGGCGCTGCACGACGTCGTCAAGGCGGGCAAGGCGCGCTACATCGGGGCGTCGTCGATGTGGGCGTGGCAGTTCTCGAAGGCGCTGCACCTGCAGGACGGGAACGGGTGGAGCCGGTTCGTCACGATGCAGGACCACTACAACCTGCTCTACCGCGAGGAGGAGCGGGAGATGCTCCCGCTCTGCGCCGACGAGGGCGTCGGCGCGATCCCGTGGAGCCCGTTGGCCCGCGGGAAGCTCACGCGTGACTGGGACGAGTCCACCACCCGCGGCGAGACCGACGAGTTCGGCAAGACGCTGTACCGCGACACCGACCGGCACATCGTCGAGAAGGTCGCCGAGGTCGCCGAGAAGCGCGGCGTCTCGCGGGCGCAGGTCGCGCTGGCGTGGGTGCTGGCCAACCCCGTCGTCGACTCGCCGATCATCGGCGCGACGAAGGAGCACCACCTCGCCGACGCGATCGCCGCCGTCGACCTGCGCCTCGAGGACGACGAGATCGCCGGCCTCGAGGAGCGCTACGAGCCCCGGGGCGTCGCGGGGCACCGCTGACGGGTCGGCGCCGGGTACGATCGCCCCGTGGCCGTCGCCGTCGCGCTGCCCATCGCCGACCGCCGGGTCGCCCATGACTTCTACCGGGCCGCGTTCGGCCTGGAGACCGTCGGCGAGCTCGCGGACGACGGTCTGCCGGAGCCCCTGCAGTTCGTGCTCGGGCCCGGCGCCGTCCTCGTCCTCGTGCCGCGGGGTGGCTTCGGGTGGGTGGCGGCCGGCAACGACGTCGCCGAGGCGGGCCACAGCGAGTGCATCCTGTCGCACCTCGTCCCGTCCGCCGCGGACGTCGACCGCGTGACCGAGGCGGCCCGCGCCGCAGGGGCGACGGTGCGGGTCGAGCCCGGCGACCCGGGCTGGGGGTACAGCAGCACCGTCGCCGACCCCGACGGGCACCTCTGGATGATCCGGGTCGACCCGTCGGGCTGAGTTGCTCTCACCCGCCCGTGAGCTGGGGATCGTTACCGTTCCGTGATCTGGCGTGGGGGTCTCGGGGGGTTTCTGGGGGGCCGGGGTTGTCGGGGGTCGGTTCTAGCGTTCTGGGTGTGAGCATCGATCACGATCTGGGCGCCGGCGGGCTGGCCGGGTTGGCTGGTCGTGAGCCGGGCGCGGAGCTGGCGGGGGTGCTCGACGGGATCGATGCGTCCACGTTGACCGGGCAGGATCTCGCGGCGTATGTGCGGGCGCGGTGGCGGGTGCACAACCGGGCCGAGGCGTTGCTGCTGGCCGGGATGCGCGAGCTGGGGATGGCCCAGGACGGGGGTACGGGGCGGCTGGCGAGCTCGGATGAGTTCTCCGGTGACGAGGTGGCGGCGTTGTTCGGGTGGTCGCGCACGATGGCTTCGCGGCGCCTGGATCTGGCCGATGACCTGTTCGGTCGGTTGCCGGCGCTGGGGGAGGCGTTGTGGCGGGGCGGGCTCGACGAGCCCAAGGTGCGGGCGATCAGCGAGGTGACCGGGGACCTGACTGTCGATCACGCGCGCGCCGCGGTCGCGGTGGTGTTGCCCGAGGCGGCGGGGTTGGCGGTGATGGCGTTGCGGGAGCGGCTCGAGGAGGTGGTGCTGGCCCTGGATCCGCAGTGGGCCGAGCGGCGCCGGCGGCGGGCTGAGTCCCGGGGGCGGGTGGAGCTGTCGATGACCGCGTCGGGGACCGCGACCCGGGCGGTGCTGGATGCCCCGGTCGTGGACGGGATCGCCTCGATGGCGCGGATCGAGGCGTTGGCCGCGGTGGTGCGCGGGTTGGGGGTGCTGACCCCGATCGGTCTGCTGCGCTGCCAGGTCGGGACCCGGTTGCTCGACGGGTCCACCGCGGGCATGACCGACCACGACATCGCCGTGCTGCTCGCCGCCGAGTACCACGCCACCACCAACCCCGACGACGACCCCGACGACGACCCCGACGACGGACCCGGGCCGGACGACGGGCCCGAGGACGGACCCGAGGAGGGGCCGGACCAAGGGCCGGACGACGGGCCGGACGGCGGGCCGGACGACGGCGGGCCGGACGACGAGGCCCCGGACGAGGCTGTCGGTACGGCGAGAGCTGTGCTGCCCACACCGGGTACGCCCGCCGAGCAGGGCGCCCTCGACGTGCCCGGCCTGCCCGGCCTGCCCGACGTGCCACCCGACAGCGAGCCGGCGCCAGGTGCGCCCGCGCCGCGCGAGCCGCGGGCCGGGCGGCTGCGCCAGGGCACCGT
>NZ_JAQZAL010000013.1 GCF_028737205.1 Actinomycetospora lutea
ATCTGCGGGAGGAAAGAACATGTCGCGCGAGAAGGCCACCACGTGAGTGCGCGCTTTGATGCGCGCCAGCGCAGCGGGCAGGTCGCCGTTCGTGTGGCGGCTGACATCGCCGTGCCGCCATTTCCAGCCCATCCAGATCAGGTTGTTCGGGTCCATCGGCGCGAAGTAGGCCTCCCAGAAACGGTGGTTGAAGTCGTCGAGGGATGTGAAGCCGAGAGGACGCCACGCCTCAGTGTTGTAGAATTCGGGGCACAGTCCCATCACTGACCACAGCTGCGCGTGTCTGCGCAGGCCGACGTGGACGTCGCTCTGATGCTCGTAGAAGCCGTCGTTCCAGGCGGGGTCCGACTTCAGGGCGTCCTCGTGCGAGCGGACCCAGAGGTAGTCGTGCGGGGTGGTCTTCGCGGTGCCGGCAATGGGCAGCGCGCGCCGCACCATCTCCGGGTACCGCACGGCCCATTCGTAGGTCTGCTCGGCGCCCATGGACCAGCCCAGGACCAACTCGAGCCGCTCGATCCCGTACTGCTCGGTGACGAGGCGGTGCTGAGCCCGGACGTCGTCGCCGATCGTGACGTTCGGGAAGGCGCCGCCGTTGAGCGGCGGGGGCGTGTTGCTCGGTGAGGACGAGAACCCGTTGGCGAATTGACCAGGCAGGATGATGAACCATCGCTCCGGGTCGAGCGGCCGTCCGGGACCGATGAAGATCTCCATAGCCTTTGGGGTACCCGACCACATATGCGGGAACAGCACGGCGTTGTCCCGGGCCTCGTTCAACGTCCCGTGAACCTTGTAGGCGAGCCGGGCGGAGGGCAGCGTGAGGCCGCTCTCGAGCTCATAGTTGCCCAGATCGAAGTACTGGTGGGGTCCGTGGAGCTCTTCCGAGTAGTAATCGGACATCGTTTTCACCTCGATACAGAATCGACTGTGCCGCACGCAGGACACGAAAGGGATCACCCAGGCTGGCGATCCGCGGGACGCGGACGTGAGTTGGGGGATGCGGAGCGAGCGAAGTGCCGCTCTCGAGCGAAGCGGCGATGGTGGGCGCGAGATCGGGGCCGCGACACTCGGCCGTCAGGACCCCGACGGTGCTCTCGTCATGAGGTCTCCCCGTCGACGGCGGTACCCATCACACCTTCGGTGCGAAGCGTGCGCGCCTGCGGACTTTGAGGTCGAGCAGCGTCACACGAACAGCCCAGCTGCAGGCGCACACTGTGAGCCGTGCGCTACTTGTTGCTGCATGGACGACCCTCTGCGACCCATCGAGGTGCCCCGGACTCGCTCGCTGTTGCCCGGACTCGTAGAGACCGCGATGCCGAAGGGAGTGGACTTCCCGCCCGACCGTGGCTGTGACTCCCGTAGGGAGTCGGACGCTCACGAGGTGTTGTGTGGTGGCACGGAAGACGGTCGAGGCCGGGCGAATGCAGAGCCTCCTGCCAGCCCAGTCGCCCGAGATGCGTTGAGCGGGGCCTCGATCAGCAACGTGCTCAAGCCTGGTCCAACCGTCGGCGTCGTCAACACCGGGTCGCCGTCGTTTCGTCTCACGAGACGTGGTTGTGTAGATCGAATCCGAGCTCACCCCGGCGGGCTCCGCGACGCTGGCGCCACGGTTGCACCCGTCGTTCTCGCGCTACCGGTCGCCGGCCGTGGTGCGGTCGTCGCGGTCGGAGTGACCAGGAGAAAAGACCGCTCCTGCGCCTGAGAGTCCGCCTGGAGTGTGCCGGCGACCTGGTGAAGGGTCAGCCGCGCGATAGGGACGGGGCCTGGTGGCTCCACGGGTACTCCGCGGCCGCGGAGCTGACCGACGAGGATCTTTCGACTCTGGACGGTATCGTCGAGCGCTGTGGGGTGACCTTCGACGACTGGGGCACCCACCCCGGGTCTCCGAACCTCGACGGCGGCCCAGGGCAGTCACGCGTGACGGAGATGGCGGTGGGTGCAGGTCCGGCGGATCGAGCTATACGGTCTCGAGGACGCGGCCTCGCGATCGGCGCGACGGAGAAGCCGGTCATCGGCTCGGGAGGAAGACGCACGTTCTGTGCGGGCCGTCCGGCGGCGTGGGGTCCGGTGCAAGCGCCCGCTCGTCGGCCTCACTCGAGAGCGCCCGGAGCCGGGGCACGCGCTCTCGCGGCGGCTTCCCTGATGGCATCGAGCGGTAGATCGGCCTGCTCACACAGTGTCGCAAGATCGAAATAGATGCTCTCCCCGGCCATCAACGCGCCACGCACCGGAGCGACATTGACGAATCGAACGGCGAAGGACCGTCCCGACGGAGGGATTCCGAGCCAATCGCCGTTGCTGGTTCCGCGAAGTGTGCCCCAGGTGACGACAGTGTCGTGCCCGAACGCCAAGGCGTCGTCTTCCGGCGCCAAGTCCGGGAACGCCGTGAAATAGCTCCTGTACGCAGCTCGGGCTCCTGCCTGACCGTCTCGTCGGAGCCCGAGAGCCACGGTATCGAGGTAACAGTCGTCGACGAACGTGGCCATGATCGCGTCGATGTCGCGGGCAGCCTCGGCGTCACGGTGCCTCCGGAAGAGATGCAGCATTGTGTCGTGGTCCATGTCCTTCTCCATCGGCTGTATCTGCGGCGATGTCGGTCTCAACCCTTCACGTAGGCGCGCTTCTCGGAGACCAGGCCGTTTCGAACGGTGAAGACGTCGATGCCCCGCACGTGCCCGTCGCCCCAGGTGTAGCGCCAGAACACGACGACCCGGTCGGCGGCCTCGACCATTTCCTCGGTGTCGAAGACACCATCTGGTGACGCGTGGAACAGCCGCTCCCATGCCGTCCGCACCGGGCCCGAGCCGACGTGGCGAACTCCGTCGGGTGGCGTGGTGTCGTCGAAGACGCAGTCCTCGGTCATCGCGGCCATGACGCCGTCGATGTCGCGGGCGTCGAAAGCGGTCTGGAAGCGGAGTACGGCGTCGGTCGGCTGGTGGCCGGTATCGGCGGTCATGTCCGGGCGTAGTTCGAGGCGCCCCACCAGTCCACGACGACCACTGGGGTGTCGCCGACCACCCAGGCGTCGTGGCCCGACGGCAGTGCGGTGACCTGTCCGGGTGTGGCGTCGAACTCCTCGCCGTCGATCATCCGGATCCGTAACGTGCCGGCGAGGTGGTACTGGAAGTGCGGGGCATCGCAAAGCTCGGTGCCCGCTAGTGGCCGGACGTCGTTCGACCACCGCCAACCCGGTGCGAGGGTGAGCCGGCCGATCTCGGCTCCTCCGATGCGCACGATGTCGACCCGCCCGTGCGGGAACTCGCGCGTCTCGGCGGGTTCGGCGAAGTCCTGCTGCTCGTAGCTGGTGCCCATGACGTCCTCCGTATCGAGCGGGATCGGACGCTCACGCACGCTAGGGACAGCACCTTGCGGTTCCCTGGCGGCGGCCCACACTGGTGCCGTGCCGCAGGTGCACCTCCAGCTCCTCGGGCGCTTCCAGGTGCGCCGCGAGGGCGACGAGGTGCCCCCCACCGCGTTCGGCGGCCGCAAGGTCCGCGCCCTGCTGCGGGTGCTCGCTGTGCGCCGCCCGAATCTCGTGCCTCACGACGTGCTGGTCGAGGCCCTGTGGCCGGACCGGCCGCCTGCCGATCCGGTCGCCAACCTGAACGTTCTGGTCAACCGAGCGCGGCGTGCGGTTGGTGACCCCGCCGTGATCATCACCGGGACGTCCGGGTACGCCCTGGGTTCGGTGTCCTGTGATCTCGACGAGTTCGAGGCCGCCGTTCGGGAGGCGAGGCGCGCGTGCGACGCGGCCGCCGTGCTGCGTGCGGCCACGACGGCCCTGGCGTTGTGGGGCGAGCCGCTCGTCGAGGACACCTACTCGGACTGGGCGCGGGAGTTCCGGGAGCGGCTTCGCCGGGAGCGTCTCGAGGTCTGCGAGCTGGCCGCGGAGGCAGCCCTGGCGGTGGGCGACGCCCGGGCGGCCACAGCGGTGGCGATCGAGGCGGTGACCGCGGAGCCTCTTCGCGAGCAGGCCGTACACCTCCTGGCCAGGGCCTATGACGCTGCTGGCGACCGCGCGGCGGCGTTGGACACCATCGCCCGCTTCCGAGGACGGCTCGCCGACGAGCTCGGGCTGGACCCGTCGTCATCGCTCGACGACCTGCAGGCGGCGCTGCTGCGCGGCGACCCGCACTCGGTGCCCGCCGAGGGTCCGTACACGGCCGCGACATTCGAGGGGCTCCCGTTCACCGGCCGCGACCGGGAGATCGTCGCGCTGCGTCGTGGCGTGGCCGAGCGGGCGGTGCTCGTCGTCCCCGGTTCGGCGGGGTCAGGGAAGTCCCGGCTCGTCGCGGAGGCGCTGCGCGGCTCCGCTGTACCCGTGGTGGCGGTACGAGCGTTCGCCTCGGAGCGCGCGGAGTCCTGGGCGCTCGCTCGGAGCGTGCTCGGTGAGGCCGCGGCGCTCGACCTGACGGTCATCGAGCGCCTTCCGCCCCGGATGCGGGACGTCCTGGGCTGGCTGCTGCCCGAGACCGCGACCGAGACGCCCACGCCTGCCGACGGCGAGAGCCGACGCGCGCTGCTGCTGGCCACGGCGCTGCGGGTCCTCGAGGGGGTCGTCGGCGACGGGACGGCCTTGGTCATCGACGACCTCCAGTGGGCCGACCCCAGCAGCATCACCCTGCTCGCTTCCGCATTGGCTCGCCTGCCCAGTCTCGCGGCCGTACTGACCTACCGGCCCGATGAGCTCGATCCGACCGTCCTCACCGAGATCACCGGCGACCGCGTGGTGACCATGCTCCCGCTCGGCGCCCTGCCTCCCGGGGCGATCGAGGGGTTGGTCGACGACCCGGAACTCGCCCTGGCCCTTCGGACGTCGACCGACGGCACACCGTTCGCCATCGTCGAGGTGCTGCGCGAGCTCACCGTCCGCGGCGTGTTGCACACTCCCGATGCTGCTCGGCTGGCGGCCCTGCTCGGCCGGGAAGGCCAGCGACGCGCCATCGTCCGCCGCGTCAACCGTCTCGGCACCGCCCGCTACGCCCTGCTCGCGCTCGTCGCTCTCCTGAAGCGAGAGGCGCCGGCGCGGACCCTGGCGGCCGCCACCGACAGCGATCC
Source organism: Actinomycetospora lutea (assembly GCF_028737205.1). Taxonomy (GTDB): domain Bacteria; phylum Actinomycetota; class Actinomycetes; order Mycobacteriales; family Pseudonocardiaceae; genus Actinomycetospora; species Actinomycetospora lutea. The sequence continues at coordinate 5,056 of NZ_JAQZAL010000013.1, forward strand.
GCTCACGACGCTCTCCGAGCTCTCGGAGGTTGCGCACGTCGGGCTCCTGCGTCTCGGCGAACTCGGCTGGGCACCAGCGCACGACCTCGTGGGCGAAGCCGTCGACGTCGAGCTCGAGCCCGGTGAACGCGCACACCTGCACGGGCAGCTCGCCGCCGCCCTCGAGGCGGAGGGCGCGGACGACGCCGAGATCGCGGCCCACCATCGAGACGCGGGCGATGTCGTCGCCGCGGCCCGCGCCTATGGTCGGGCATCTCGCCAAGCATTGGACCAGCACGCCCTCCGGGAGGCCGGTGAGCTCGCCACGGCCGGGCTGGTGCTGCACCCGAAGCGAGCGGTGCGCGCGGAGCTGCTCGACGTCAGAGCGGAGACACGCGCAGCGCTCGGAGACCTCGACGGCGCTCTGACGGACCTCCACGACGCCCTCGCTGAGAACGCGCCCGGCCGAGCTCACCGGATGGCTCGGCTCGCGATGCACACCTCCGGTGCCCGGGACCTGCGCCGCGCCGGCGAGCTGGTCGAGCTCGCCCTGGTCGAGGCCGGCGACGAGCCTGGCGAACGGGCTGTCGCCCTCGAGACCGCCGCGATCCTGGACATGAACCTCGAGCACACCGACCGAGCGCGCATCCGCGCCGACGAGGCCCTCGAGCTGTATCGGCAGCTCGGAGACGGCAGGGGGGTCGCCCGCATCCTCGACGGCCGCGCGATGGCCACCTTCCTCGACGGACGGGTCCGCGACGGCGTCGCCCTGTTCGCCCGCGTAGCCCAGCTGTTCACCGACTCCGGTGACCTGCTGCGGGTGATCACGCCACGCTCCACGTGCGGCCACGGCCTGGTCTTCGCCGACCGCCCCGCCGAGGGACGCGCCCAGGCCGACGCCGCCCTCCTACTCGCTCGGGAGCTCGGCAGCCCGGAAGGCCAGGCCTACGCGTTGTGGCACCGCTCCGAGGCCTACTCAGCGCTCGGACTGCCCGACGAGGCCGAGGCCGACGCCCTCGAGGCGCTGCGGCTCGCCCGCGATGCCGGGCACCGCGGCTGGACCGCCACCGCCCTCCGGGCCCTGGGCATCGCTCAGCAGACCCGACGCCACCTCGACGCAGCGGCCGTGGCCTTCGCCGAGTCGGCCGCCGTCGCCGGCGACGCACTGAGCCTGTTCGCCTCCTGGGCCGCCGCGCGGTCCGCACTGGTCGCCGTCGCGCAAGGGAGGCTCGACGACGCCGAGGCCAACGTGAGGCTCGCGTTGCGCACCGGACCGAGGCTCGGACAGCACGAGGCCCGCTGGGCACGGATCGAGCTCGCCGCCGCTCGCGGTGACCCCCGCTGCGCCGCGTGGGCGGCCGACACAGCACGGGCGGCGGAAGAATGCGGCGCGACGGCCATGGCCCGCCGAATCGGCGAACTCGCTGCCCTCTGAGAGCGCGGGTCCCCGAGCCCCACTCGTGAGGAAGTGGATATGAGCACCGCCTGCGTCGGCGATGCCACGGGCCTGCGTCGCCTGAGCAAACGGACCGCAGTGGACCCCGTGGGACTCGAACCCACAACCAACGGATCAAAAGATCACCGCACTCCGGCTACTACGCCCTCCACCAGCAACAACAGTGTCGGAGCCAACCACTCCGACCGAACCACGGGCTTGCAGTGGCCGTTACCGCACCACGACCCGCACCACACGGAGATCGTCAAGCTCAGTAGGCCGCCCTTGCCCTCGCCGAGCACAGGGTCCGCACCCGACGCCCCGGCGCGGACATCGGCGAAGGCCTGGCATCGGCGGCCGCCCGGTGGAGCGCGCGCGACCCCGACCAGGGCCGGCCAGTCGACAGGTCCGTTGCAGCGCGCGACGTGGGCGCGTTATAGCGGGTCGGTCAGTTCGATCCAGGTCGGCGCGTGGTCGCTGGTCTTCTCCTTGGCGCGGACGTCGCGGTCGACCCCGGAGGCCACGAGCCGGGCCGCGACGGCCGGGCTGAGCATCAGGTGATCGAGCCGCAGGCCCGCGTCGCGACCGAACGCGTTGCGGAAGTAGTCCCAGAAGGTGTAGATCCGCTCGCCCGGGTGCAGCGTCCGCAGCGCGTCCGTCCAGCCCTGCGCGGCGAGCCGGTGGAACGCGTCGCGCACCTCGGGGCGGAACAGGGCGTCATCGACCCAGCGCTCCGGCTTGTAGACGTCGAGGTCGGTCGGCATCACGTTGTAGTCGCCGGCCAGGACGACCGGAACGCCGCTTGCGAGCAGGCTCGCGGCGTAGCCGATGAACGCCTCGAACCAGGCCAGCTTGTCGTCGAACTTGGGACCGGGAGCCGGGTTGCCGTTGGGCAGGTAGAGGCAGCCGATCAACATGCCGTTCACCGTCGCCTCGATGTAGCGCGACTGCCGCGAATCGGGCTCGCCCGGGAGACCGCGGCGGGTCTCGGTCGGCGACTCGCCGCGAGCCAGGATCGCGACCCCGTTCCAGCTTTTCTGTCCCAGCCAGACAGCCTCGTACCCGGCGTCGCGAATGGCGGCCGCAGGAAACCTCTCCTGCGGCGCCTTCAGCTCTTGAAGGCAGACGACGTCCGGCCCGGCCTCCCCCAGCCACTCCAGCAGGACCGGCAGCCGCCCGTTCACGCCGTTCACGTTGTAGGTCGCGATCTTCATCTCGTAGGTACGCCTCGTCCCACGATCACCACAACCAAGGCCAGCTCGCGCACCGCCACAAGGTCACGCTATACGGCTGACTTCAGGCTCAGCCGGTGGCGGACCGGGTCCTGCCAGCGCCAACGTCGCTGTCGACGTAGAAGCCGGTTATCGGAGCTCACGGAGGTCGACTGGCGCGCTGATCCCCCGCCTCGAGTCCTGGGCAGCGCCCGAAACACTTCCTGACCTTCCCCCGGTTCTGCGGACACCTACCCTGAGGCGACGGTGGTCGCCGGGAAGGATGTCCTCGTGCCTCCTGCGTACCCGCCGGAGTTCCGGCGCCGTGCTGTCGAGCTGTTCCACGAACGCGAGAAGCCTGTCGCCCAGCTCGCTGCCGAGCTCGGCATCTCGGAGTCCTGCCTGCGGCGCTGGGCTGCCCAGGACGAGGTCGACACCGGCCGGGTCGAGGGTGTGAGCCGCGACGAGCGCAGCGAGCTGACCCAGCTGCGGCGCGACAAGCGCCGCCTCGAGGTGGAGAACGAGATCCTGCGCCGGACTGCGGCCTACATCGCGCGGGAGAACGTCCTCCCAAAATGATCTACCCGGTGGTCCGTGAGCTCGCCGCCGACGGTGTTCCCGTCGCGACGGCCTGCCGGGTCCTGCACGTGTCGACCTCGGGCTACTACGCCTGGCGCGACCGCCCCGCCAGCCCGAGGGAGCGATCGAACCTCGAGCTGGTCGAGGTCATCAAGACCATCCATGCCGACTCGCGCGGAACCTACGGCGCACCCTGGGTGCACGCCGAGGTGCGCCTGGGTGCCCGGCGCTCACGGTCAGCCGCAACCGCGTGGAGCGCCTCATGCGCGTCCACGGGATCGTCGGGGTGCACCGCCGGCGCCGCGGTGAAGTCACAAGACGGGACCCGGCCGCCGCGCCGAACGCCGACCTGGTCGAGCGTCGCTTCCGCGCCGAGGCGCCCGATCAGCTGTGGTGCTGCGCCCCTACACTCAGCACCGCACCGGCGAGGGCTGGGTGTACTGCGGCGCCAGGATCTTGGGTAGGTCGTGCTCGACGTGTACTCGCGCCGGGTGGTGGGCTGGTCGATCGCTGACCACCTGCGCACCGAGATCGTCGTCGACGCCCTGGACATGGCCTGCTGGCGCCGCAAACCGCAGGCCAGAACACGATCGTCCATGCCGATCACGGCAGTCAGTACACCTCGTGGGCCTTCGGGCAACGGCTTCGCACCGCCGGGTTGCTGGGCTCGATGGGCAGCATCGGGGATTGCCTCGATAACGCCCTGACCGAGAGCTTCTTCTCCAGCCTGCAAGTCGAGCTACACGACCGCCGCAGCGGGGCCACTTGTCAGCAGCTCGCGAATGCGATCTTCGAGTGGATCGAGGCCTGGTACAACCCGCGCCGCCGGCACCCCGCACTGGGCTACCGCAGCCCGGTCGAGTACGAGAACCTCCAACCGGTCGCTACCGCAGCGGCCTCATCCCCCAACCGCACCCGTCCGCGGAACTGGGGGAAGGTCACACGGAGGTGGGGGCCGTTTGGAGGGAACGACCCGCTCCACAGGGGCCGGGACCGGGTCGTGCGCCCACGACACTATGTTGTATCTGGTACCTGAACACGCTCTCTCCGACCCAGGACTGGTCCCTGCTACCGCGGCGCAGATAGCCGTCGAACGGCTGGTCCTCGTCTCCGTCCGGGTCAACGAGTCCGTATCACCGCTGGCTGTACTTGCCTGGTCGTGGGGCCAGGTTCGGTGCTGCGGCGAGGTCTTCCTCGAGCTGCTCGAGTTCGTCGCGGCGACCAGCCCTGGGCGACGTCCTACAGGCTTAGCCGCGGCCTTCCCGACGGAACTGGCACCGCGTCCCCGCAGCAGTGCGTGTCCACTAGCGTGCTCTTTCGCGCGGCTCAGGTCAGCGTCTCATCTCGCCTTGAACGCCGGCCAGCATCACCGTCCCGGGTGAGTTCGTTGGGTCGCCCGCGAGCGGATTAGAGGCATCCGTATGAACTTCACCCCCGCGGGGAACGCGAACCGCTCGGGACCCGAACTAGCAGGTGAGCGGCCCGACCTCGGGGGGGAGGAGGCCGGGTCGCTCATTATCGACCCTACGTCGTACTCGGGTCCTCGATCCCGTTGACGCGCATCTTCTCGACGATCTACTGGTGGGCGGGTGGTGCCGGCGGCCATGGCTGCCGACGTCCACAATGCCGCCGCCGCCCACGACCTGGGCACTCGAAGATTCCGGGCTACAGCCCGGACCTCCGCTCACATATGGGCGAGCAACCGCTCGTGCCACGCGCTCACCAGCTCGATGCCGGCCGAGGTACGCGGTGGGCGGCGCGGGGCCCAGGACCATTCGGTCAGGCTGGGCAGCGGCGGGCCGTTGACCGCTCGCGAGATCGTCCGGCAGCCCTGCGAGCAGTACCGGTCCTCGCTCTCGGCGCTGCGGCGCTCGTGACAGATGCACCGGGCGCATTGTTGGTGCTCGGGAACCATGACGAACCCCACCAGGGTCGATCGTCGGTGGCGGCCCGCCGAGCCGGAACAGGCCGGCTCACCATCGAGAATGAAGCAGCATAGTGCAACTATTGTTTGTGGTGTCTGCGTTGAACGTGTGAGTGACTGAGCCGAACTGACCCCATTCGGCCTGTCATCATCACTGAATATCAATCTCGCACGCGGTGGCCGTTCCCTGTCGCCTGCCAGCGAGAAGGGACCGCGTCTCTGCCACGAGCTAAGGACCACCTCGGTGGTCGCGGGCCGTGGTGTGGAGCGTGGCGGTGGTGGCGCCGGTGGTCAACTCGCGGTGTCGGAGTCGTCGGCGGCGGAGCCGGGGACGGGCTTCTGACGTTGGCGGTAGCTCTGGCCTTCGACGACGAGTTCGTAGGCCGCGGATTGCAGCCGGTCGATCGCGGACTGGGCCAGTAACGGGTCGGCCATCATGGTCACGATCTCGCCCGGGTCGCGGTTGGACGTGGTGATCATCGAGGCGCTGCGGTGACGCTCGACGACGAGCTCGTAGAAGTCGCTGGTCTCGGTCGGTCCGAGAGGGTGCAGGGCGAGGTCGTCGAGGATGAGCAGATCGACGCGCTGCAGGCGGCGCATCTCCTCGTCGTAGGTCTGATCGAGGCGGGCGGCCCGCAGACGCTTGAACATCTTGTCGGCGCGTTCGAAGTGCACCGAATGCTTGCGGCGGACCGCGGCGTGCCCGAGCGCGGTCGCCAGGAACGTCTTGCCGACCCCGACCGGTCCCATGACCAGCGCGTTGTGGGCATCAGCGAGGAAACGCAGCGAACACAGCTCCGACCACAGCGCGCGGTCGAACGCGACGGTGGTGGTGTCGTCCCAGGCCTCGAGCATCATCGCGGGGTCGAGCCCGGCCTTCTGGGCGCGCAGGTGCGCGGCTTGACGGTCGCGGCGGGATACCTCGTCGGCGAGCAGCATCTCCAGGAAGTCGTGGTGGGCGAGCTGCCCGCTGCGGGCCAGCGCCAGCCGCTCCGGGAGGGTGTCGAGCAGCCGGCCGAGCTTGAGCCGGCGCATCAGGTTCTTGAGCTCTGCGGAGGGCTCGATGCGCCCCGGGCCCGCGGCCGTCGTCGCCGTGCCGGCGGGTCTGGTGGTCTTGCGGGCGGGCTGCTTGCCAGCTGCAGTCATGAGGGCCGCCGGGTGCTGAACTCGCCGGGATCGCGGACGAACCGTCCCGCGGCCGCAACCACTGCGGCATCGGTGGTCGCGTCGGTGCTGGTGATCTGATCATCGGGCGGTGCCGGCTCGGCGCGAGCCATTGTGTCGATGCCGGCCAGGCCGCGGGTGAGCATGCGTTCGATGAGCCCGACGTTGATGACTTCGACCTCGAGGGCGCGGGCGCAGGCGGTGTCGGTCTCGGCGGCGCCGTGACGGCGAGCCAGCCCGAGCAGCCGATAGACCTGACGCATCTTGGTCCAGGGCAGCGGGTGCTCCAAGATCGCAGTGGCGTAGGCGCCGACGTGCTCGCCGTAGCCCGCGGCGCGGCGGGCCAGCCCGTCGAGATCGCGCAGTGCGTAGGCGCTGACCTCGTCGGGCAGGTCGGCCGGGTCGGTCCAGCGCCCGCCGGGTTCCTGACGGGGGTGGACCTTGAGCAGCTGCCCGCGGTGATAGAGCTTGACCGTGGCCGCGTCCGCCCGCGCGGTGATCCGGGTGCCGATCAGCTCGCCGGGCACCGAGTAGAGCGCCCGGGACACTTCGACATGTCGATCCCGGGCCACCTTGGGTGTGCTGAACACCGGGATCATGAACGGCGCCTGCGGCGCCGGGGCCAGCAGCGGCGCTTCCTGGGCGGCGAACACCTCGGCAGGCCGCGTGCGGGTGCTGCCGTGGATGCGCATCCCCGCGACGTGGGCGCACCACGCCTCGGCGCGGGCGCGACAGTCCGCGAGATCGACGAAGTCCTCCCCGGCGAAGAAGTTCCCCCGCACGTACTGCACCGTGCGCTCGACGCGGGGCTTGTCCTGCGGATGACGCACCCGGGCGGGGTCGATCACGAACCCGCGAGCCTGGGCGTACTCCCGGAACGCGTCGTTGAACCGCGGCTCGAGCGGGTCGGCCCGATCCACGACCGGTTTGAGGTTGTCCGGGATGACCACCGCGAACACCCCGCCGAAGAACGCCCACGCCGCGTCGAACCCGGCGATCACCGCCTCCAGGGTCTGGCGGTGGGTCGGGAACACGAACACATGCCGGGAGTAGACCGCGGTGAAGATCAGCCCGTGGGTGACCCGGCGGGTCCCGCGGACCGGGTCGGGCACCAGCCCGAGCCGACCGAAGTCGACCTGCAGCTCCACGCCGGGATCGCCGTCGGCGATCGGCACCGTCGCACGACGTCGTCCGAACCCGAGCTCGGTGACCGCGAACCGGTGCAGGGTGCGATACGGCACCACGACGCCGCGGCGCTCGAGCAGCACATGGGCCTTGGTCAGCGTCAGGCCCTGCTCGATCCAGGTGTTGATCTGCTCGCGGTGCGCGGCGATGGTCTCCCAGGAGGTGCCGTAGCCCCGGGGCCGGTCCGGGCGCACGGCGGCGATCACCGTGCTCAACAGCTCGTCGCCGAGCTGGCCGGGCCCGTCGTCGCGATCCACGCCGGCGGCCTGGGCGGCCTCGATGTAGCGGCGCACGGTCTTGCGGTCCGCCGCGGCCAGTCGGGTCACATCCCGCAGCGAGCGACCGTCCAGCCACAACCGAAGGATCTCTTTCACCTCGACCACGGACACCTCCCGGTAGGACACGCAGCGACCACAACGGCCGCGCGACCTACCGGACGGGAGCCACGCCGGGTGGTCCCATCACTGGCAAACAAGTGGTCCCATGCCCGTGGCAGAACGAGGGCTCACCCGGTCCCATGCTCGTGGCAGGCGACATTCCCTGGGGATGAGCGGCCTGTTGGCGACCGGATGCACTGTCCATGGCGTCAAGTAGGTCTCGTCTTCCTGTCGCCGGGGCGCCGAAGCCGAGCCCGATCCACCTCTGTCCATGACGAGCGGCCGGTAGCCGAACGCCGGCGGAGCGCGACGCCTCGAGGTAGGCCCACCCCCCGGGGGGCTCGTGGGACCGTTTGCTCGGCCGGGCGCACGGTGAGCGAGCCGCCGGAGATCTGCCAGTGGTCCTCTTCGGCGAGCGCGATCGCGGCATCCTGCTCACCCTGGGCCCGAACCTGTTGTTCCACGTTCAGACGGACCCCTGCTGTCGGTCCGTGGGAAGGAGCCCCGAACGACGTCGGGCATGTGTCCATGATCGGGAAGAAGGCAACTTGCCGAGGTCAGAGTCGAACTCAGACAGTGATCACGACCTTGCCCATGACGCGGCCGGCCGCGAGGCGCTCGACCGCTTCGGGGGCGTCGCCCAACGCGAAAGAACGGTCCATGGCCGAGGCGACGGCCCCGTCGTCAACGAACGCCGCGAGACGATCAAGGCCGGAGAAGTGCTCCTTGTTGGTGACCATGACCAGCCGCTGGGAGACGAAGGGGTTGAGCAGCGTGGCGTGCAGCTGGCGCCCCATGCCGGGGCTCCACTTGGCGCCGTTCTCTCCGCCGACGATCGCCAGGGTGCCGGTGGGTGCGAGGGCGCGGCGCAGCCTGTTGATCGGCGTGACGCCGCCGATGTCGAGAATCACGTCGAAGCGGCGCGAGCCATCGGTGATGTCCTCCTGCGTGTAGTCGATGACCTCCGTGGCTCCGAGGTCACGCACGAGCGCCAATTTGGGCGTGCTGGCGACCCCGGTGACGGTCGCCCCGGCCGCGACGGCGAGCTGGACCGCGTAGGTGCCGACACCGCCGGAGGCCCCGAGGACCAGGACAGACTGTCCGTCCGTCACGCCGGAGGCGTCGAGCGCGCGCAGCGCCGTGAGTCCGGAGATGGGCATGGCAGCTGCGTGCTCGAAGCTCAGCCTCTTGGGCTTGTGGGCGAGCTTGTCCTCCCGCGCGACGGCGTACTCGGCGAACGAGCCGCGAGCGATGCCGAACACCTCGTCGCCCACGCCGAAGCGGGTGACGTTCGGACCGACGGCGACGACATCTCCGGCGACGTCCTGGCCGAGAACCGGGTTCTTCGGCCTGCGCACGCCGAAGCCGAGCAACCGCACGAGGTAGGGCTCACCGGTCATCAGGTGCACGTCCCCGCGACTGACCCCGGCCGCGTGCACCCGGACCAGCACCTCACCGTCCCCTGCAGTCGGCTGGTCGATCTCGCGCAGCTCGAGGACCTCGGCCGACCCATAGGTGTCCTGCACGATGGCCTTCATGGTGGTCATGTCGCTCTCCTGACCGAGGCGGGGCCGCCCTCGTCCGGTGTGGTGAGGAGCCACCACGACCAGTGATTGCACGGCCGTTCGGATGCCTCCAGGAGGGCCAGACGACCGGATTTGCACCGTCAGGAACTGTCCGTGCGATCGGGTCGGTCAGGGACCTTCGACCCTGACGGTCTACGAGCTCCCGACGGTTGATGGCGCAGTCGAGGCAGCCGCCTGGATCACGGGCCACACCGTCCAGTTCGCGGGCGCTCTGCTCGTGATAGCCGGGATGCTTTCGCTCTACCGGCTGCTGCACGTCCCCCTGGTTTCTCCTCAACCGGGTCGGCCCTCGGGACCCCTCCGCGAGCGGCCGCGCGGTCAGCATCCCGCCGCCGGCGATCTGCCAGTGGCCTCAGCGAGCGCAGTTGGGCGTCTTGCTCGCCCTGGGGTTGAGTCCGTTCCTCCCCGCTCATGTCCGGCACGCTGCCCGAAGCAGTTCGACGTCGGTCACACCTCATCGCGGGTGGCTGGTCTCCACGTCGACCAGGTCCTCCTGGAGCGCCCCAGGGCGTTCCACGCCCTCGCGGTGGCCGGCGGGGAGACCAGCCGTGCCCCTCCCCGGAGGTCGCCTGGAGTGAGGGGGTGGCGAGCGCCCCGCTGTCTTCTCCTTCCTCACGGCGACGAGCGAAAAGAGGGCGACCAGCTCGAAAAGTCTAGACCGCCTCAATCACGGCATGTATCGCATCATTTCCTGACGGTGAGAAGTCTGTGCGGTGGGCCACCGCGCCATGACGCTCCGCGAGTTTCGGTGTGGCTTCGCGCCGTCCTTCGGCCAGACGGTGGCTAGGCACGGTGTCCGATGAGCGGGACCTTGAACCAGGTATGTCGCGTTGACGCACGATCGTCGTGGTCGGTCACTGCCCATCGCGGTCTCGACGGCCAGAAGGGCGTTCCCAGGTCACCTCCCGTGCGAACACGGAGTGCAGCGCCGGGAAGGGCGATCATGACCACCACTGCCCCCAGGGAGACCACCGAACAACCGCCGAGGAATGCGCGCAGGCTCGCCAGTCTGACGGGCTGGTTGATGGTGATCACTTTTGTCACATCGATACCGGCGTACTTCTTCTTCTACGCACCTCTGCGGGAGGCTCCCGAGTCCATCTCGGGGTCGGGCATCGATCCCACGGCCAGTATTGCGCTGGGCGCTCTCCTCGAGCTCATCCTGATCGTCGCCAACATCGGCACAGCTGTCGTGCCGTACGCGATCTTCCGGCGGTACAGCGAAGGCCTCGCGCTGGGCTACGTCGCTGCTCGCCTGGTCGAGGCCGTCTTCATCGCCATCGGCATCGTCAGCGCGCTGACGTTCATCTTCATGCGACAGGAAGGCGCTGCAGTTGCCGACCCTGGTCTGGGACTGGTCTTCGCGGCGATCTATGATCGCGCCTTCCTGATCGGCCCGGGAATCTTCGCGGGCGTCGCGAACGGCATGATCCTCGGCCTGCTCATGTACCGGTCAGGACTCGTACCGCGAGGACTGGCCGTGGTGGGACTGGTCGGAGGTCCGCTGCTCGTCCTGTCGAGTGTGGCCGTCATGTTCGACGTGATCGATCGTGGCGGCACCGTGCAGGGCCTGGCGACCATCCCCGAGTTCATCTGGGAGCTGTCGTTCGGCGTGTACCTCATCGTCAGGGGCTTCAAGGCTCCACCAACGCCGGTCGCGGACAACCGCTGACCGAGCCACTTCGCCCTTCCTGCGGTGACCCTCGACGTCTTCGGCCGTCCCCGCGGCGCTCGTCGCAAGGAGCACGACGCGAGACACAGAGACGTGGACCTGGAAGCGGAGGCGCACCGTGAGTGCCACTGACTTCGAGAGCCACCTGGTCGTGCGGTCCTCTCGCCGCCTTTCACGACGGGCGAGCTCGACGACCAGCCTGACGCGGTCCGCCGGTTGTTCCATTAGACGATCGCCGAGGGAAGCCCGGCCGCAAGACAGTTCAGCTGACGATGCAGGGCCATCTCAAGGTCGGGGGGCAGGCAAGGCACCCGGGCAAGTCAAGAGACATGAAGTTAGAGGGATGCTGTTCGTGCATCAGCTCGTGAATCGAGACCATCATCGGCCTGAGCCCTGATTGACGGTTCGCTCCGGCTGGCGTGGTGAAGATGTCGATGGCGCTCGCGGGGCGGGTAGGCGCCAGCGACCGGGGGAGCACGTCGACCACCGCCACGACGCATTGCGTATTCCTTCGGGCTGCGGTGGGAACTTCTGGTACGTCGTTCTATTGCGCGCAGCACGAGGTGAGGCTGTACCAGGTGCCGGGGTCGCGGGCTCCGGTCACCACTTGCCGTATCGCCTCCACCACCAGAGCGGGATCGTCTTGGTAGATGTCGTGGCCGCTGCGGGCGGCGATGCTGTGTCGAGCGGCCGGGGTGAGCGTGGCGAGGTCGTCCTGCAACGTCCGCCAGCTCCGTTCCAGCTCCGCGACCGGGAATCCCGGGATGGGGACCTCGACCGCCTGGCCCCGGGTGAGCACGGCCAACGGGATCGGCCGCAGCGGCACCGCCGTCCGGGTCTGGGCCAGCAGGGCGTCGCTGCGGTCGGCGTCGACCAGCTCGAAGTCGGGATACTGCTCTCGCAGGGAGGAAGGCCCACCCTGCACCTCGGCGAGCTGTTCGGGGGTCAACAGGCGCCGCAGCTCTGAGTTGTACCGCTCGTGGGCGGCGTCGACGAGGACCATCCCGACGACGTCTTCGGGATGGGCAGCGGCGTAGAGGCGGGCGTAGAGGCCGCCCAGTGAGTGGGCCGCGAGCACGTAGGGGCCGGGGACACGGGCAGCGTGTAGCAGGGCATACAGGTCGGCGACCGTGTCCTCGGCCGAGCGAGGCTGAGGCACCGGGTCGCTGCGGCTGCGTTCGGCCGGGTCGTCGACCGACTCACCGACGGTACCGGGCCGGTCGTAGGCACAGACCCGGGTGAACCCGGAAGCTCCCGGGAGGACCGCCGGTGACGGCACACCAGGGGACAGCGCGCTCCATGCGCTGCCGCGATTCCCGTAGCCGGCGATCAGGACGACGGTCGGGCCGCCCGTGCCGCGGCACTCGAGGTACATCCTCCTGCCGCCGACATCGACGAGGCCAGCGAATTCATCGCTCCCAGGACGTGGTGCGCTCGACGCCGCCGAGCTGCACGCCGTTGCCATGAGCAGTACACAGATCACCGCGGCGACCAACGCTCGGATGAACGACCTTCTCAACTCCGCGCTCCGCTGTCCGCTGTCCGCTGTCCTCAATATCCGCGCCGAGCCGTCGTGGCTCTTCGGTGAGCCCGCAAAGCACTGCCGGAACCGGCGCGCCGCTGTCAGGTGACCGATGGCGCCTAATACAACCAGGGCTCCCGCAGGTCGATGAATTCGATGTTCGCCATCATCTCGGAGAATTCATTCATCTCCGCTGCGAGCTCGGCGGGGGGCTCGTTGGTCTCGTTGGCCCGCGCGTCGGCCTCACTGGTGAAGTACGCCGCCTCGACGTACGTGTCCGCGCCTGTCCAGATCCGGATTCCGCCGATGAGGTCGGGCCGGAACGCGGCGGCATGCTCGGCGAGCCTTGAGTCCAGGTGCCGCAGCCGCTCGCGGTCCGGTGCGGTGCCCTTCATGAGCTGGACGAATCCCGCGGCGTCGGAGCCACCGGCCAGGAAGGTGTCGACCTCCTTCGAGTCGGCGAACGTGACCTCCCCGTCGAAGCACTTCTCGGCCTCGGCCCACCAACGGCCCTGCTCCGGTCGTTCGCTGTTGGCCTTCGCAGCCACGGCGGATTCGAAACGCGCCAGGGCGTAGCCCCGGTCGTCGTCGGCGATCCCAACGGTCGTTCCGAGGTACCCGGCAGCTCCTGGCCGAAGCTCGGTCATCCACCGGTCCATCTGGCGGCGCAAGCCCTCGCGATCACCCACCCGGCCTTCGATCACCTGGACGAACATCCCGCGCACCTCCTCGACCGCTTGCGCCACCCAGCATGCTCGCGTGATCTTGTGCAGGGAATAACGATCACGGTCGGGACCTGGACGCTCACCACGAGTGAGTGGGGATGGGTGATGGACGGAGCACGCCAGAACGATTCCGGCAGCCTGGCCGCCATGACAGCGACCCGGGCTGACGGAACGATGTGCCTATGCCCGGTCAGCTGGACGCGCTTGGCGAGCTTGTCCAGGGCAGGCATCGGAGGGCCCGCGGACCTCTACCAGCAAGCAGACAGCGGCAACGCCAGAAGTCACGCCGAGGTGCCATTCACCGCTTCCAGATCGATCGCGCCGTGGAGTCGATCATCGAACAAGTCGGCCGTCCCGCAGCCTGCCCTCTGTGATGAAGGCTCTCCGCCAAGTGGGCCGACCGTCCCATCGGCCCCGTTGCGGATCCACGGGCGACGGCCGGCCGCGGCGTCGGTCATGCCGTCACGCCGTCATGCCGTCATGCGGTCGCGGCGCGTGACCGCGGGGGTCATCGGGCGCCGCTGCTGGCGTGGGCAGCCCACCGGGGGGTGCGTGCGGCACCCCAGAGGTCCTCCACTGCGGTCGGATCGGCTGCAACTCGTGTACTCAATCTCTAGGGGCCGTCCTCCGTGGTCATGGACGACCTGCGAGCTCATCGGTGCAGCCTCCCGGCAGACCATCGTGCGAAGTGGGCCCCGAACCCGCAACCTACGGGGTAGGGAGCGGGGCTCTGCGGCGGTTGCGGTAGTTGTTGCTGCTCACCATGACCTACGCGACGGCGATTCTGCTTGTGCTGCCCTCAGTCGCGTCTCACTCGCTGTCAGATTCCGCAGTCACTTCAGTCGATCATGCTGCGAGGCCGTCCGTGTGACTGGGTCGTCACAGACTTAGCCCTATCGCAGCGTGCTGTCGTTGCGGCGCAGGGCCCGGAGTCAGTGCGGGATCGCGCTGCGCGCGGCGCGGATGGCACGGCGGGCGTGTGCGACGGTCTCGGTCGGGGTGAGGCGGGCACCGCGGCGCAGCGCCTCGTCGGTCGCTGTTGCGCCTCGCCGTGCCCGGAGGCGCTCGACAGCCGACTCGATCGGGGATGCGTAGGGCCCGAAGCTCGGGTACCGGTCCTGCACGGTCAGGAGCGCGCCTGCCAGCACCATCGCGTCGTCGGCGGCGTTGAGCCGTTCGAGGAGCACGACGAGGAATCGCAACAGCCAGAGCTCGACGAGTTCGTTGCCGACCTGCTCCTGCTGCGCGAACAACTGGTCGAACCGGTCGAGCGTCGCCGCCGGGGCACCGCTACGGCAGGCCAGGGCCACCGAAGACGCTCGGGCGAGGGTCTCGAACAGGCGGCAGTCGGCCTCGCCGGCGTGTGCGATGGCGGTGGCGTACGCGGCGAGTGCGCGCTCGACGTCGGTGTCAGTGAACGCCTCGCCGACAATGTAGTGCGACCAGGACAGCAGGCTCGGGCTCGGAGCGCGCGAGCTCCGGGCGAGGATGTCGTCCAGGAATTCCCGCGCTTCGGCGGCGCGACCGGCGTAGACCAGGGTCTGGGCCACCGAGACCTCGTCGGCGAGGGCGCGGCCCTCCTCCCCCGCCGCCCGGTGCAGCTCGCCGCCGGCGCGGAAGTACGCGAGCGCGTCGTCGACGCGACCCTGGAACATGGCGATGTTGCCGCGCTGGGTCAGCCCGCGAGCGCCCGCGGGCGGGTCCGGCTCGGCGGCGGCGACCCCGGCCGCCGCATGCTCGTCGGCCTCGGCCAGCCGCCCGCCCGCCCACGCCGCCGCGCTGGCCGCGGCCAAGGCGCGCGGTCGGCACGGGTGGGCCACGTCCCACTCGGCGACGCGCCGCCCCCACGCCAGCAGGTCAAGACGCTGGCGGCCGTACGCGTAGTCGTAGTCGTCCCCGGCGAGCCCGACGGCGAGGGCTCGGTCGTGCTCAACGGCGTGGTCCCAGGCAACCTGCAGGTCGGCGAGCAGCCGGCTCGTGGCCGCGACGGCCGACGGTTCGGCAGGGGTCCACATCGCGCGGGCGAGCTCGGCGAGTCGCGCGGCCGTGTCGTGAGCGTGCCGCCCGCGGATGACCCGCTCCTCCCCCGCGGCGGCGAGCTGTTCCTGCGCATAGGTTCGCAGTGTCTCGAGGAGCCAGAACCGCCCGTCGCCGGCCTGGACCAGGGACTGCTCGACCAGGCGGACGACACCGGCGACGGCGGCCGAGGACGGCGGCACGTCCACGCAGACGGCCTCGACCTGCTCGAGGGAGAACGCACCCGGGAACACCGCCAGCCGGCGGAACAGCCGCGCGTCCTCGGCGGTGAGCTGCTCGTGGGACCAGTCCACGACGGCGCGCAGCGTGCGGTGGCGGGCGGCCCCGGTTCGGCGCCCACCGGCGAGGAGGTCGAGCCGCTCGCGCAGCCGTCCGGCGAGGCCGTCCAGTCCCAAGGTCCGGGCGCGGGCCGCGCCCAGCTCGATCGCGAGTGGCAGCCCGTCGAGCCGCCGTCGCTTTGGCCCGTGTCCCTTATCGCGAGCCGTGTCACGCTGGCGCTCTGACCGGAGCGGGCGACCTGCTCGGCCGCTTCAGCGCAAGCCGGGCCGCTGCTGTGTGTCTGCGGCCGGGCCGTAGAGCGCGTGCGTGCGGCCGGCGAGGGCGGCGACGCTGTCTCGCAGTTCCGGTGGATGCGTGATCTCGATCAGAGGCCCGAGGGAGAGCACGTCGGCCGCGGTGTACTCGAGGGAGTGCCACCGGAAGCTGACCTCCGTCCACCCGCGGGTGTCGGCGACGGCGTCAGATCGCGACCGGAGGGGCTGCAGGCGGCCGAGCACCGCCGCCATCGTGGCGCCCTGCGGCGCTATCAGCGCGCATGCCCGCCGGGGCTGCCGCCGTGGTGCCCGCCAACCAAAGCCGACCGCGGGGAGCGGCAGGTGCTGGTCGAGCAACGCGAACCCGCCGCGGGGCCCGTGCGTCGAGTAGATCGGCACGCCAGCCTCGGAAAGAGCCTCGATGTCGCGCAACACCGTGCGCCGGCTCACCTCCAGGCGTGCGGCGAGCTCCGCGCCGGTGAGGCGCCCCTGGCTCTGCAGCAACGACACCAGGGCCACCAACCGGCCGGCGCGCATTGGTTGAGTGTGCCGCCCTGCGAAGTGAGTGACAAGAGATGTCACCCACCGCGTCTAGCGTGCCGGAGCGATCGATTCCCCCGCGGAGAAGGTGACGTGACCATGACCGCTGTCGACGTCGAAGGATCGGGAACCCCGGTGGACCCCTGGGTGCTGTCCACACCACCGGGCACCTCGCAGTTCGAGAGCTACCGTGACCCGCAGGCGGCTCCCCCGGCCCTGGTGGTGAGGGTCGGGACGACCGAGCTTCGTTACCACCTGCGCTGCATCGACGACCTGCACCAGATGCTGGTCGCCCGCAGGGACTGGATGCCGCTGGGCAACGCCGACGAGCAGAAGCCGGCGAAGCCCGACACGGTCGAGGCGTGGGGGCGGTCGGCCGACAACCCTGTCGGCGGGTGGTACGGCCTGAAGAAGGGACTGCGCGGCCGCTTCGGCAACTACGTCCCTCCCGTCCTCGAAGCCCTCGGTCTCGCCGAGCTCGAGCACAACAGCCGCAACAACCGCATCCGCGCGCGCTGACCCGTCACCGCGCAGCGCACTCTCTTGCTCACCGGTACCCGGACGACGACGCTGACCGCGGCTCGCGGGGATCCGAGAGGCGGGAGAACGTGATGAGCGGCAACGGGAACGTCGACCTTCCACGGCCCCGCGGGATCCAGCGATTCCTGACGACCCGTGTCCAGGGCCGTGCCGCGTCGGCCACCGCCGCACTGCGCATCGTCGCCGGGGCGGTGTTCGTGCTCTTCTCGCTGCCGAAGTTCCTGCGCCACGAGGAGGAGCTCGCCGAGTTCGTCCGCTACGGGCTCCCCGACGCGAGTGCGATCGTCTACCTCGTCGGCACCCTCGAGCTCGTCGCCGGGCTGATGCTCGTACTCGGCGTGGCGACCCGCCTGGCCGCGCTGGGGCTGGCCGCGAACATGGCGGGTGCCGTCGCGACCGCGGGCGTCCAGGTGGGCGGCGCGTTCCACCTCGGCGTCGCGCCGTTGCTGCTGCTCACGATGGTGTTCCTGCTCTGGTCGGGTTCGGGCGCCGCCGCGGTCGACCGCGTGCTCTCGGAGCGACTCGCGCCGGCCGGTCTCGCCCAGCAGTGAGCCGCTGGGCCGCCCCGCGCTACGCGGCGGCGAGGACCGCCCGACCGCTGTCGGTGATCCTCGGGACGCCCGGGCCGGGCTCCTCGGCGATGAGCCCGGCGGCCGCGAGCCGGTGACCGACGAGCTGGTCGGCGCAGTAGACGCCGTCGACGAGCAGCGGCGTGCCGATCTCCCCGGAGTGCCGGCAGCGACCGCCCGCCACCGCGCGCAGGACCGCGCGATCACGGTTGACTGAGCGGCTCGTGGGTCGTCGTGGTCATGATCGGCTCCCTTCGCGGGTCGGCGTGCTCTCACCTCCTCGACGAACGAAACCCCCCGACTTCGACACCAAGGCTGGGACCATCGGGGAGCCCTTGCCGCGCTCGTCGGTCGGAGCGAGTCCTACCTGTGGCCGGCCGCCCTTCCGGCGCAACGACAGGAGAAGGCCGCGACCTTCAGAGATCGTCGAGACGTATTCCGCACCGCAGCGACGTGCCGTCCCGCCTGTGGGACGACCTTCCCCAGCGCGCCTCGTCGCGCATCGACGTGCTGGTCAGGCGCGCAGCGCAACGCAAGCCCGCGGTTGGATGGGGTGGGCCCCGTGGGACTCGAACCCACAATCAACGGATTAAAAGATCACCGCTACCCGGCCACTGCATGCTCTACCAGCAACAACAGTGTCGGCCTCGATCTCTCGGTCCGCACCATGCCCCACCCATAGCGGGTCTTTCGCACCACGACCCGCACCACGAGCCGCGTGCGGTTCCGCGCGTGAATGCCACGCCGCGCGCACGTCGCGATCTAGTGCGGCCCTTGACACCCGACCGTGCGCACGCAGCGAGAGCGGCTCACACATAGCGCCCTGCATCGTCGTCAAGCCTTCCACTCCCGCGAGCTGAGGAGGACGCCCGCCGGACGCGAATCTTGGACTGCGGCCCTCATCCTTGGAGAGGCCGCGCCGACTTCAACCCTGCGCTCGATGGCTGCTCAGCCACGCCCGGCCTCACTGACCGCGAGCCGCCGCCACGAGGACCTTGGGCCGGGCGCAGCAAGAGCTGGCAAGGCTCAAACAAGGTCATCTAGACGACCGATCGGCGGTAACACGACGACTGGACAGCCGCACGCCGTTGGAGGGCCAGGGCGCGTCAACGATCACCATGCAGTACGTCAAGAACCAGCGGCTCTACACGCTCGCCGACACCGCGGAGGAACGCCGCGTCGCCACCGCCGACACCGTCGCGCGCAAGCTGACCGAGGTCCGGCTCGCCCACCGCGTCGAGGACCGCCTCGACAAGGACGCCATCCTGGCCCGCTACCTGGACCTCGTCTACTTCGGCCGCGGCGCCTACGGCATCGAGGCCGCCGCCCGGACCTGGTTCGCGACGACCGCCGCAGAGCTCACCGTGCCCCAGGCGGCGCTGCTGGCCGGCATGGTGCGGGCCCCGGCGAGCTACGACCCGATCGAGCACCCCGCCGCCGCGCTGGCCCGGCGCCGCCTCCCGATTCCTCACGGAGATCGGCGGGATCAGGGAGGCCATGGCTGAGGCGCCCGCCCGACGTCGGCGGTGGGCTCGTGGTCCACCCGGGCAGGCACCGCGTCGCCGCCGGGTCGGAGCGGGCCGGCCGCCGCCCCGATGGCCCAGGCGACCAGCACACCGATCAGCACACCGACGGCGAGGGCGCCGACGGCCGTCGCGACGAACGGGAGAGTTCGCGCACGCGGAGCTGTCGGCAGCTGGGGCGGCCGGGTCCGCGGTGAGGACAGGAGCGGAACGTCCCGAGGTACCGGTGGCACCCCCGGGGCTCGCCGTCGACCGGCGGGAAGGCCCCCCGACCGGGCGAGGTCCGGTCCGCGCCGAGGGCCGACGAGGATTTGCTCGGTCGGGGTGATCCCGGGACCGCGGGGTTCATCCGCCGGGCCGGCCGAGCTCCGCGCGCCAGCGGGAGTCCGTCGGGCCTCTGCCCGCCCACGCGCGGCTGACGCCACGCCCCGTGCGACGGATCCACGCCCGGACCTTCTCAACCACAGGGGCCCGCGACCCCGCTCCGCACCTTGCAGTTGGCTGACGACATCAGCCGTGGCGTCGATCCCCGCCGCTGCACCGGTGACGCCCTCAGCCCTCCCCGGACGCCTCGTCGTCCGACCGCGAGGTGTGCTCACGCCGCCGCTCCGGGGGATCGGCCTCCCGAGCACGGGCGGCCGCAGGACGGCCCTCGTCGTCGTAGTATTCGTCGGGCAGCCCGACGTTGTCGTGGGCGCGCTCCGCGGCGCGCCGGTTCTCCTGCTCCATCGCTCCTCCTCGAGCGTCGGTGTCTCCTGTAGATCAGTCCTGCCGCGACGACGCCGCCGGGACCTGCGAGAACTCGGCGACCGTGGTCTCCGCCAGCGACGGGTCGACCTCTTCGTCGTCGAGGCCCGCGCCATCGGCGGGCTCCTCGAGCGCCGATGTGTCCTCGCGGTGCCTGCCCTCGCCGGCGCCCCTTGTGCTCAGCACCGCACCTGCCGGCCGGGCCGCGGCCCGCAGGCCCGGCATCGGGGACGCCTCGGACGGGAACCGCACGACGAACCGCTCGGTCGACAGCGCCTTGACCAGCCCCACGCACATCGCGATCAGGACGAGGCAGAACGGCAGTCCGGCGAGGATCGAGGCGGTCTGCAGGGCGCTGAGGGCGTCGGCACCGCTGACCGCACCGGCGCCGAGCAGCACCGCCGCGATCACGCCCTCCATCACTGCCCAGAACAGGCGCTGCTGCCAGCGCGGGCGCGGGTCGCCGCCGTTGGTGAGGATGTCGACCACGAGGGAGCCGGAGTCCGACGAGGTCGCGAAGAAGAGCACCACCACGATGATCGCGACCACCGATGCGAGGGCGGCGGCGATCGCCCCGACCGGCAGCTGCTGGAGCAGCACGAACATCCCGGTGTCGGTGGACGCCTGGGCCAGCGGGTTGGCCGGGTCCTGCTGCAGCGCGTTCAGCGCCGACTCGCCAAACACGGTCAGCCACACCATGGACGCGCCGACCGGCGCGAACAGCGCCCCGCCGATGAACGAGCGGATCGTGCGCCCGTAGGAAATGCGCGCCAGGAACATGCCGACGAACGGCGACCAGGAGATCCACCAGCCCCAGTAGAAGAGCGTCCAGCTGGCCTGCCACTCCTGCGCCGCGGGATTGCCGGGGTAGGTCTGGAAGCTCTGGACCGGCAGGTCCTGCAGGTAGGTCCCCACATTGCTGACCGTCGTGTTGAGCAGGTTCCGGGTCGGCCCGAACGCGAACACGAACACCATCAACGCGAACGCGAGCCACAAGTTGATCAGCGACAGGTTCCGGATGCCCCTGTCGATGCCGAGCATCACCGAGGTCACCGCGATCGCGGTGATCCCGAGGATCAGCACGATCTGCAGCGGTGTGGTGTTGCTGATGCCGAACAGCGTCTCCAGGCCGGCACCGACCTGCTGGGCACCGAGACCGAGCGAGGTGGCCAGGCCGAACAGGGTGCCGAACACCGCGAGGACGTCGACCACGAAGCCCGGCCAGCGGTTGATGCGGTCCCCGAGCAGCGGGTAGAGCGCAGACGCCGGGCGAAGCGGCAGGCCCTTGCGGAACGCGAAGTACCCGAGCGCCAGGCCGAGCACGATGTAGATCGCCCACGGGTGCAGGCCCCAGTGGAAGAACGTCAGGAACATCGCGTTCGTCGCGGCCTCAGGGCCGCCGCCCGGGTCGACCGGCGGCTCCTGGAAGTAGCTGACCGGCTCGCTGACCGCGTAGTACACGAGACCGATGCCCATCCCCGCGGTGAACAACATCGCGAACCACGACGTCGTGCCGTACTCCGGCGTCGAGTCGGCGGGCGCGAGACGGATGCGTCCGTACCGCGACGCCATGAGCATGACGACGAAGACCAGGAACCCGCTGGCGCTGAAGATGTAGAGCCAGCCGAAGTTCGTGACGATGAGGGCGTTCACCGCGCTCGCCGCCGACGACAGCGATGCCGGCGACAGCACGCCCCACAACACGAGCGCGAGCGCGATCATCGCCGACGAGAGGAACACCGGCGGGCTGGTGTGCTCGCGGAGATAGCGGATCACGGCGAGGTCCTCTCTCGGGCCGGTCGTCGTTCGCGGGCCGGTGGCGGAGTCGCGGCGAGCAGGACGAGGGGCACGCCTGCCTCGTCGTCGGCGCCGAGGCGCTCGTAGGTCGCCCGCGAGCCGGCCACGTCGCGGTCGAGCATCCGCATCAGGGCAGCCGCGCTGCGGGGCCGCCGCCCCGCGTACTCGGCGAGTCGCCGACCCGACTCTGCCGACGGCAACGGGTACGCCCAGCCGTCCCGCCGTCGACGGCCGACCTGATAGGTGACCTCGGGGTGGGCGAGCACGTTGCGGTACCAGTGCGCGCGCGACCCGTAGCCCGACGCGACGATGTACGAGCCGGGTGTCGAGCCTCGTCCGACGACCTCGAGCACCACCTGCCGCGGCCGCCCCGACCGGCGCCCGACGTGGGTCAGCAGCACCAAACGCCTGCCGAACACCCAGCCCAGGCCACAGCGGTAGACGAGGATCGGCGCCCGGACGACGGCGCGCGAGAACCGGCGTCGTGCCGGGCCGGCGGTGCGCATGCCTCGCTCCACTCCTCGTCGTCCGGTCGAGTCCACCGCCCGCGGCACCTGCGGCGCCACCGCCGTCGCCGGACGTCAGGGGATCGCAAGACGACGGGCGCTCACGCCGTCAGCACCCGACTCGTTCGCCTTGGCCGCGCCCGTGCTGATGAGACGGACCGAGCCCCGGACGAGGTCCCGAAGATCGTCAGGTCGTTGCAAGCCGGTGGCGGCGATGCTCGTGGTGCCCTGTGGGGGCGGATCCCCGGCGACCCGAGACGAACGAACCCGATGTGGAGAGGTGCGCCATGAGCCCGCTGGGCAACCTGCGCGATCTGATCGGCGATCTCCCGGACGGCGACCGCTCATGTCCGCCCCCTGAGCCGCCCCCGGCCAGCGCCCGTGCGAGGAGCCCGCAACGAACGGTCAGGACCTGCAGAGCTCGCCGGGCGTCGAGAGCGAGCTCGAGCGCCGCCTCGTCCGCCGCGTAGCCCGTACGCGTCGCCGCACGCACGAGGGAAGCGAAGGCACCATGGCAAATGGCCTCCACCACGACGGGGTTCGACCCAGAACGCGATCATCATCGCGAGGGGACAGCTCATGCGCACCTCGGAGACCCACACCAGCGCGAACGCCGCTCTCCGCGAAGCCACGCAGGCGCTCAACGTCCGCCGAGTCGGCACCACCGAGGCCGACCTGACCGAGACCGCCTACAAGACCCCGGCCACCGACCTCGCCGCCAACCTCGACACGGTCGCCAGCCTCCTGCGTTCGGTCGGCGTCGGCGTACGCCACCACGCCCCGACCCCTGGGCTGCTCACCGTCGCCGAGCACGTCGACCTGGGCGCGTCGATGGCCCCTCAGGCCGGGGTCGATCACGACTGTCAGCCGCAGACGACGACGCACCTCGACCCCGAGCGCGGCGCGACCGACGACGTAACCCAGGACGATTAGCGGTCACTCAGCTGCTGAACTGCTGGATGCGGACGTACTCCAGGTGCCGTTCGTACTCATCGAGGATGTCGTCGGTGAGCTGCCCGTACGTGTAGCCCATGACGTCGTAGTCCTGGCCGCCAGCCTGGAGGTGCACCTCGAGGCGGCAGTACGTGTCGGTGTCCTTCAGGACGGCGTGGCCGTAGACGGGGATGGAGACCTCGCGCGGCCGGATCCGGTACAGGAACTGATGCCCTTCCCCCAGCTCGGCGACCAGCTCGACGATCGTCGTGCCGTCCGCGTCGCGGTCCGTCCGCGCCTCGGCCTCGACGCAGCGCTCTCGCAGGTGCGTGGCCACCTCTTCCACGGCCGGGAACGCCACCTCCTCCAGGAACTCCTCCGCACGGTCCTTCCCGGGGAACGACATCGCCCGGTCCAACTGCTGCCGCCACCCCAGCCCACCGTGGTGGTGCCCGTCGGCCGGGCTGCGACCCGAGATGGACGACCGCAGGGCGTACTGCTGGCTGCCGCGTGCATGTCCTCGCTGATGCACAAGCTGCGCGAGATGGACAAGCGCGTCATCGGCATCGGCGTGCAGTCCTCGACCTCGAAGCTGCTGCCCGCCGCGTGCGACGAGTCCCAATTCTACGACCACCTCCCGGGCGTCGAGGGGCGACCCGTTCCCGCCCGACCGTTGCGGCGGCGGCCGACGTCCCCCGGCGGCCGCCCACCGCAGCGCCTTGTAGAGGCCGTACATCACCAGCAGGAGCACGAACGCGAAGGGCAGGCCCATGATGATCGTGGCGTTCTGCAGCGCGGGCACGCCGCCCACGGCCAGCATCCCCACCGTGAGTAGACCGGTGGCCACGGCCCAGAAGATCCGCACCGGCCGCGAGCCGTCCGACTGCGGGGTCTTCAGGTGGGAGCTCAGGTTGGCCATGACGAGGGCCGCCGAGTCGGCCGAGGTCACGTAGAACAGCAGGCCGACGAAGGTCGCGACCCCGGCGATGAACGGCACCGCCGGGTACTGCGCAAGCAGCTGGTAGAAGCCCTGCGCGTTGTTGTCCAGGGTGTTCTGCCCGAAGGCCACGTCGCCGTTGCGGATGATCTCGATCGCGCTGTTTCCGAAGATCGAGATCCACATGACGATGTAGGTGAACGGGATGATCAGCGTCCCGGCCACGAACTGGCGGATGGTGCGGCCCCGGGAGATGCGGGCCAGGAACAGCCCCACGAACGACGCCCAGGCGATCCACCACGCCCAGAAGAAGAGCGTCCAGGAGCTGAGCCAGTCGACGGGCTGGTCGTAGGCGAACGTCTCGAGCGTCAGTGCGGGGAAGGAGCTGACGAAGTCACCGACGTTCTGCACGAGCGCGTTGAGCAGGAACACCGTGTTCCCGGCGACCAGCAGGAACAGGGCCAGCCCGATCGCGAGCAGCACGTTGAGCTGACTCAGCAGCTTGATGCCGCGGTCGACCCCGCTGACGGCCGACACGGTGGCCATGACCACGGCGAGGGCCACGAGCCCGATCTGGGCCCCCGTGCCCTCCGGGATCCCGAACAGGAAGGTGAGCCCGTAGTTGAGCAGTACCACCCCGATCCCGAGCGACGCCGCGACACCGAAGATCGTCCCGAGTACGGCGGCGAGGTCGACGGCGGTGCCGATGCCGCCGTGGATCCGCTTGCCGAAGATGGGATACAACGCCGACCGGATCGCGAGCGGGAGGTTGCGGCGGTAGGCGAAGTAGGCCAGCGACATGCCCATCAGCGCGTAGAGCCCCCAGCCGCTGATCCCGTAGTGGAACAGCGTCCACACCGTCGCGTCCTCGGCCGCGAGCAGGGTGCCGCCCTCGCCGCGTGGCGGCGTCAGGTACTGGGTGACCGGCTCGACGACGGCGAAGAACATCAGATCGGTGCCGATGCCGGCGGCGAACAGCATCGACGCCCACGCGAACGTGCTGAACTCGGGTCGCGAGTGCTCCGGCCCGAGCCGGGTCCGCCCGAGGCGGGAGGCGCCCACGACGATCACGAACACCAGGACCAGCGTGGTCAGCAGGATGTAGAACCAGCCGAACCACTCCGAGGTCCAGCTCACCACGGCGCCGATGGTGTCCGCGGCCGACGTCGGAGCGATGATCGCCCAGATCGCGACCGCGAGCGTCACCGCGGCGGACCCGTAGAAGACGATCGGTTTGATCCGGGCTCCGGGTTTCGGACCCGCCGTGGGCGCATCCGTCTGGACCTCGCTCATCGCGCCCTCCACTCGTCACCGCACCACGCGCCCCCGAGCCAGAACCGGACAAGTTCCCCACGTTCGACAATCCGTGCGAAGGCACTTCGCTGGGGTTTCACGGCGGGAGGAGGCACACTGGTGCGTGGTGTGCCGGGAAGTCTGGTCGGCGTGACGGGAGTGAGCACGAACCGAGGACGGCGACCGATGACCACCGGCGCAGCAGCACCGACACCACCTGAACCTTCGCGTCCGCTCACTGAACGGGAGCAGGCCGCGCTGTCGAGGCTCGCCGCCGACACCCGACGTGACGATCCGGAGTGGTTCGACCACCTCGCGGCGTCGTTGCCCCCGCGGCGCCGCGTGAGCCCCCGCGTGCGGGACCTCATCATCCAGGTCGTGGTGGTCGTCGTCCTGGCCGTGCTGCTGTTGCCGAGCGGATGGCTGGGCGGCCTGGTCGCGGTGATGGTGCTGGTC
The DNA here is from genome assembly GCF_028737205.1 of Actinomycetospora lutea. Taxonomy (GTDB): domain Bacteria; phylum Actinomycetota; class Actinomycetes; order Mycobacteriales; family Pseudonocardiaceae; genus Actinomycetospora; species Actinomycetospora lutea. The sequence continues at coordinate 30,826 of NZ_JAQZAL010000013.1, forward strand.
GGCCCGCTCGGCGCCGCGTTGTGGGCGATGCGGCGCGGCATGCTCTGACCTCCGCGCCGCCGCTGCGCCGTCCTACCGGTGGTCCGCCTGCTCAGCAGGCTCCGGCGCGGCCGGTGGGAGGCCGACCGTGGGGAGGTCTTCCGCGAGCTCCCGAGGTCCGCCCGTGGGGGCGTCACCCTTCGACGTACCGCCGGCGTGCTCGAAGAAGCGCAGCATCTCCACCGGGAACGGCATCACCAGCGTGCTGTTCTTGTCCGAGGCCACGTCGGTCACGGTCTGGAGCAGCCGCAGCTGCAGGGCCCCCGGGGTCTCCCCCATGGCCGCGGCGGCCTGAGACAGCTTGGCCGAGGCCTGCAGCTCGCCGTCGGCGTTGATCACCCGAGCGCGCCGGTCGCGCTCGGCCTCGGCCTGGCGGGACATCGAGCGGCGCATCCCTTCGGGCAGGGAGATGTCCTTGATCTCCACGCGGTCGACGTGAATTCCCCAGTCCTCGGTGGGAGCGTCGATGACGTCGCGCAGCTCGGCGTTGATGCGGTCCCGGTCGGAGAGCAACGTGTCGAGGTCGGCCCGACCGATGACCGACCGCAACGACGTCTGGGCCACCTGCGACGTCGCCTGCAGGTAGTGGTCCACGTTGATCACCGCGCGGACCGGGTCCTCCACCCGGAAGTAGACGACCGCGTCGACCCCGATCGTGACGTTGTCCTGCGTGATCGTCCCCTGCGACGGGACGTCCAGCACGATTGTCTGCACCGGGACCTTCCGCATGCGGTCCGCGATCGGGACCATCACCCGGAGGCCCGGCTGCCGGACCTGGGGCAGCAAACGTCCGAAGCGCAGGACGACTCCCCGTTCGTACTGCTGGACCATCCGCACGCTCGACGCGACCAGCAGCAGACCCGCCAGCACGGCCACTAAGAGCACGATCAGTACGCTGTTCATGAACCCACCCCGTCGATGTGCAGAGGCATCACCGTCGAGGACGCATCGAGGTGGGGCGACAGGTACGACCCGTCCCGTTCGGCGCGCGACAACGGCGACGCCGACCAGACTTCCCGGCACTCCGCTGTCGAGTGTGCTCCTCGTGTCTAAGAAACGACTGAGCGTGGAGCGGTCGAGTTGAGGTCCTGCTGTCCGTGCCCTCAGCCGAGCCGCTGGAGGTCCACAGATGGAACCGGCTCACCAGGACGACGTCCGCGCGTCGCATCGCGAGCGCGAGCTGGTCGTCGAACGGCTCACCGCGCGCTCGGACAGGGGCGGCTGAGCCTCGCGGAGTTCGACAGCCGCGCGGTCTCGGCGCACGCCGCGGTGACACGGCCGAGCTGGCCGAGCTGACCAAGGACCTGCCGGGTCGCCTCTGGTGAGGCCGCGCTGCGCGCCCGCCGACGTCAGTCGGCGTCAGTCGCCTTCCTCGACCACGACGGTGCCGGCGGCGCCGTCGATGCTGATGACCTGTCCGGTCCTGATCAGCTGGGTCGCGTCGCGGACGCAGATGACGGCGGGGATGCCGTACTCCCGGGCCACCGTCGGACCGTGAGCCATGGGTGACCCGGTCTCGGTGACGAGGCCGCCGATCGTCATGAACAGGGGCGTCCAGCCGGGGTCCGTGGTCGGGGCGACGAGGATCTCCCCTGGCTCGACGTGCGCCTCGCCGGGGTCGAGCACGACGCGCGCCCGTCCGACCGCGACCCCTGGCGCGGCGGCGGCCCCGACCAGGCTCCCGTCCGCGGCCGGGCCGGCCGGGGCGAGGGCTTCGGGCACGGTGCCGTCGGACAGCAGGAGCCCGGGGACGCTCCGCCGCCCGCTCTCCCGCGCGTACTCGCGGCGGCGGTCGCCGACGAGCGCCCGCAGGTCCACGCCGTCCACGGCGTCGCGGGCCTCCCGGAGATCGAGGAACACGATGTCGTCGGCCCGATCCAGCAGCCCGCGTCCGTAGAGCTCCTCCCCGACCGCGAGGAGCTGGCGGCGCATCTCGGCGAAGGCATGGAGCCACGTGAACTTGGGCAGCTCACGCAGCCCGGCGAGGGCCCGGGACCGGCGGAGGAAGAACGCGACACCGACGGCCCGGACCGGGCGGGTGCGGCGGGCCCGACGCACCAGCTCGTCGATCTTCGCCTCCGCCTCGCGGGACGCGGCGGCGAAGCGCCGGTCCGGTGCCTGGGTGGGATCGGTGAGGCGCAGGTAGTTCGCGATCGCGGCGAACACGGGGGTCGGGTCCTCGCTCCAGCGCGGCACGCCGACGTCGATCTCGGCGGCGCTGCGGTGCCCGTACAGGGCCAGGAACTCGTCGAGCCCGAGGTCGGGCAGCGCCCCGGCGCGGTAACGGGCGGCGAGCTCGGCGGGTGTGGTCGCGAGGAGCAGGTCGCGGTGCTCGCCCGCGTCCGCGGACAGCCGCCACAGGGCCAGGTCCATCTCGGTGGTGACGTTGTGCGACATCCCCCGCAATGTCTCGTCGACCTCGCTCTCGGTGGCCACGCCCGCGAGCAGGGCCAGCGCCGCCGATCGGCAGACCATCATCGCGTAGATCGGCCCGAGCATGTCGCCCATCCCAGCCCGCAGGAAGGCGCCCTGGACCGCCATCGCGAAGCGGACGCGGTCGGCGGCGTCGGCGAGGCCCGCGGGCGGCCGGCTGTCGTGCCGGACCTGCGCCGCCGCGCGCATCGCCCGGGCCCGGGCGCGACGTGGCCGGGCGAGAGCCCCGACCAACCCGACGAGGAGGCCCGGCGCCACCCGGGCGGCGACCGGCGCCACCGCCCGCCACCGGAAGGGCCGGCCCCGCACCGGAGCGAAACGGGGGTCCTCGAGCACGCGCTCGAGGGCCGCGGTCACGCGTGGGCCGTAGATCGTCATGGCGGCCGGGAGCCGGGTCCGGACGCGGCCCCAACGGACCACGCTGGTCATGTCGAGGTACATGCGTCCGGCCACGTCGACGATCAGGGGGTGGCCGAACGGGTCGCTCGGGACGCCGATGCTCTCCAGGTACTGCGCCGTCGCGACCCGCATCGCGGACATGCCCATCGGCGTGAACGGCCGCAGCATGCCCTGCATGTGCCCGGCCTCGAGGTAGACGCGGTCGCCGGGGCGGGGTGCCCGGGGCAGCGGGAACAACGTGGTGATCGCCCTGCTCTGGAGCAGCCAGAGCACGCCGTCGCGGTCGAACGCCCACTCGACGTCCTGGGGGGCGCCGGCGAGGCGCTGCAGCCGCTCGCCGGCGGCCCGCAGCTCCGCGAGCCGGTGCGGGTCAAGGCAACCGCCCGCCTCCTCGACCGGCCGCCCCTCCGGCAGGACGTAGTGGTCCGCGCTCACGCTGCCGTCGACGACGGCATCACCGAGCCCGGGCACGGCGTCGATGACCATCTCCGTGCGGCACCCGGTGATCGGGTTGGCGGTGAACATCACGCCGGCCGCGGCCGGCTCGACCATGCGCTGCACCACGACACCCATCGCCACCGGCCCGCCGACGGGCGTCGCCTCGCGGTAGGCGACCGCGCGTTCACCGGTCAACGACGCCCAGCACCGCTCCACGGCGTCGATCAGCGCGGCCTCGCCCCGGACGTCCAGGACGGTCTCGTGCTGGCCGGCGAAGCTGGCGTGCGGCAGGTCCTCGGCGGTGGCGCTCGACCGCACCGCGACCGGTCCCGCGCCGAGACGCCGGTAGGCCTCCACAATCTCCCGGCGCACCGCGACACCGACGGTCTCCGTTGCGCCCTCCTGCGCCGGAGCCGTAACGCAGTACCCGGACGGCACGCGCTCGCCGGCGCGGACCAGCGCCGCCAGCCCCGCGGCCTTGCCGCCGACGAGGTCGGTTCGCGTCGAGTCCACCTCGGCGAGATCCACGACGGTCCGGCCGACGGTGAGGGTGCCCATGGTGCGCTCCGTCCGGGATATCCGACAGGGACGCCGACCAGGCTTCCCGGCACACCGAGGCGGACGGTACTCCGGGCCGACCGCTGGTCAAGGCCTCCTCGGGGCGGCCCGGCGCGGCGCCGAGGAGTCTTCCCGCCCGTCATCGGCGGGCGTACCGTCCTCGGTGGAGCGCCGGGAAGCCTGGTCGGCACACGTGATCCTGCTGACCAGGGAGCACCCCATGTCCGGACCCGCGCTGCGCACGGTGGACCTCTCCAAGCGCTACGGGCGCATCACAGCACTCGACCGGCTGGACCTCGAGGTCGCGGTCGGTGAGGTGCTGGGGCTCCTCGGTCCGAACGGTGCCGGCAAGTCGACCACCGTGCGGTTACTGCTCGGCCTCGCCCGGCCCACGTCGGGACGCGCGTGGATCTTCGATCGAGCCGCCGGCGACGTCGAGGCCGCGCACCGGCTGCTGGCCTACGTGCCGGCGGACGTGGCGTTGTGGCCGGGGATGACCGGCGCGGAGTGCCTGGAGCTACTCGCCCGTATCGGGCCGGGCACCGACCGCGCCTACCGTGACGAGCTCGTGGCCCGCTTCGAGCTGGACGTCGACCGTCCGGCGCGCACCTACTCGACGGGCAACCGTCAGAAGGTCGCCCTGGTCGCGGCGTTCGCCACCCGGGCGCCGTTGCTGCTGCTCGACGAGCCCACCAGCGGGCTCGACCCGCTCATGGAACAGGTGTTCCGCGCCGTGGTGCGCGAAGCACGGGAGAACGGGCAGTCCGTGCTGCTCAGCTCCCACCAGCTCAACGAGGTCGAGGCCCTCTGCGACCGCGTCGCAGTGCTGCGGTCGGGCCGGCTCGTCGAGGTCGCCCGGATGGCGAATCTGCGCCGCCTGCACCGCAGCGAGGTCGAGGCGAGCTTCGCCGGCGTCGTGCCCGCCCTCGAGGCGGTCCCGGGGGTGGACGGCCTCGAGGCACTCGGTGAGGGCCGGGTCCGCTTCCTGCTCAGCGGTCCGCCCGGCGCGGCGATGGCCGCCCTCGCCGCGACCGACGTGACGACGCTGCGGATCACGGAACCGAGCCTCGAGGACGTGTTCCTCACCTACTACGGGACCGGTGGGTCGTGACCGACCTTGCCGCCGCCACGACTGTGTCGGCGCCCTCGGCCTCGCCCCGGCACACGACCCGCGCCGGGCGCGGCGCCGCCCGCGCGGTCGTCCACCTGGCCGTGCGACAGACCTGGCGCGGCGCGCTGGTCGTCGTGCTGCTCGCCGGGGCGATGACGGCCGTGGTGGCGACCGGCTATCGGGCGACGGTCGGCGACGACCTCGACGCGCAGGCCCTGGCCGCGCTCGCCGGGAGCCCGGCGATCCGCACCCTGTTCGGGGAGCCGGTGGCTCTGGACAGCGCCGGCGGCTTCACGGTCTGGCGCACCGGGACTGCCCTGGCGGTCGTCCTCGCCGCGTGGAGCTTCCTGGGTGTCGTGAGCGTGACCCGCGGCGAGGAGGACGCCGGACGCTGGGACCTCCTGCTGGCGGGCCGCGTGAGTCTACCCGCGATCGTGTCGCGCCACCTCGCGGTGTTCGTGGCCGCCGACGTCCTCGCCGGTGCGGCGGCGGCTGGCGCCCTGGTGGCCGCAGGCACCGCAGCGACCGGAGCTGTGCTGCACGGCCTGGGGCTGGCGCTCGTGGGGGCCGTCTTCGCGGGCACGGGTGCGGTGACCGCCCAGCTGCTGTCCTCCCGCGGCGCGGCCGCGGGGGCGAGTGCGGCGGTCCTCGGCCTCGCCCTGCTCGCCCGCGTCGTCGGTGACGGTGTGGAGGCCCTGGCGTGGGCGCGGTGGGCGACGCCCTTTGGTCTGGTCGCTCTCACCCGTCCCTACAGCGAGGATGATCCGCTCCCGCTGGTGGTGCTCGGCGTCCTCGCCGTGGTCCCGATCGGCCTGGCCCCGGTGCTCGCCGCGCGTCGCGACGTCCGCGGCGCCTGGTTCTCCACGCCCACCCACCGTCGCCCCCGTCGGTGGCTGCTCGGCTCCCTGTGGACGTTCGCGCTGCGCCGGGCGACACGACCGTTCCTCGGGTGGGCGACGGGCATCGCCGCCTGGTTCCTGCTCATCGGGCTGCTCGCGGCGTCGATGCCCGCGTTCCTGCGCGACAACCCACGGTTCGCCGCCCTGGCCGACGCCGCGGGGTTCGGGGGGCTCGTGAGGGTCGAGGGCTACGTCGCTTCGTTGTTCGCCCTGCTGGCCATCCCGCTCGGGGCGTTCGTCGCGGTGCGGATGGCCGCGCTCGCCCACGACGAGGTGGCCGGGCGGCTGTGGCTGCTGCTCACCGGACCGGTCCGCCGTCTCACCCTGCTCTTCGCCGAGGTGGTCGCCACCCTGCTCGGCGCGGTGGGGCTCGCGGTCACGGCCGCGACGGCGAGCACGCTCGGTGCCGCGATCGTCGGTGCGCCTCTCACGTGGCCCGCCGCACTCTCCGGCACGCTCAACGTCCTCCCCGTGGCGGTGCTCTGCCTCGGGGCGGCAGTCGCCGCCCTGGGGTGGGTCCCGCGAGCGGTCGCCGCGCTCGGCGCGCTGCCCGCCGTCGGCGGCTTCCTCCTGCACGTCACCGCGGAGAGCTCCGGCGCTCCAGCCTGGGTCGCCACGATCTCCCCGTTCGCCCACCTCGCCGCCGTCCCCGACCAGCCGCCGGACCGGGCGGGGGTGGCCATCCTGACATGCATCGGGGTCATCCTCGGTCTGGCCGGCCTCGTCGGCTACACACGGCGGGACCTGTGCTGACCGGCCCGTTCCCTAACAGCGAGGGAGCGGACGGTACGAGGACGAGGGTGCTCCCGGCCGAGGCGGGCGAGCCAGGCGACGAAGGTCCGCGCGTGCGTCGATGGGGAGCGGGGGCGCCGAGGGTCTTAGCAGGTAGTGGGCCTGACGCATGGGGAAGGACTGCGCGAGGCTCAGAACGACCCGCCCCGCACGGCACGGCGTGCGGGCGAAGCGTTCGGAAACCACGGCGCACGCTTCACCCGCGATGACCAGTTCCAGGGCGGCGATGGTGGAGTCGACGGTGGTCGCCCGGCCCGGCGGAGGGCTCGTCGGTTCGCGCGCAGCAGGCGTTGCCAGACGTCGTCGACGCCGAGGACCTGGATGCGGGGTCGTGCAGCGCGGTCGGCGGCGTCGCCGATCGGCCCCCAGCGCTCGAGGTGGCCGGGTCCGTAGACGACGACGGCGTCGTAGTGATGCACAGCTGGGCGTGGACGCCGGGCCAGGCCCCGCCGCCCTGGTGGATGTCGACCATCGCCAGGGACGAGGCTTCTTACAAGGCTTTCACCAGACCGAGCACACCAGTCGGAGGTCGATCTCGGGTGCTCGGCCTGGAGCCGGGGCAGGTGCGGCGCGAGCCAGGTCGTCGCGTACGACACTTGGCACGCGGCCGGGGCGCAGGCACGTGGCTCATGTGTCGGGCAGAGCGTCGAGCACCACACGGGTCGTCCCGAAGCGCAGACCGCGCTGGCGGCTCAGCCACGCGCGCTGGGCCCACCGGTATCGGCCGACGGCGCGTGCGCCCCGTTTGGCGAGGGTGAATCTCCATGTGCCCGCCCGGGCGTCGCCCTGTCCCCTCGCCTCCCGGCGCTGTAGGCGCTGCGCGCGCAGGATCTCGGGCTCGCGCTCGGCCTGGATCGCCGCGCACGCCTGGTTGACCGCATCGGGCGTCGGACGACCCGCCGCCAAGCCCCCGAGGTGGTTCGCGGCCACCACGGCGTCCCGTAGCGCGAGGTTGATGCCCTGAGCCCGGACCGGCGACATCGGGTGCGCGGCGTCGCCGAGGACCAACACCCCCGGCGCGCTCCATGACGGGGCGTGTCCCACCGTCACGTTCAGCCGAACCGGACGAGACACCGCGTTGCGGTGGGCCAGCACGTGCTCGGCGAACGCGGTGGGAGCCGCCCGTAGCGCCGGTGTGAGCCAGTCAGCCGTTCGGAACTCGGCCATGCCGCCCTTCGGCATGATCACCCCGCACTGCCACTGGCCGTCCCACGAGGTGTAGGCAACCAACGGGTGCTGCCCGCTGCGGACACTGATGTGGAAGTCACAGGCTTCGAGCTCATCCGGCGGGGGCGAGACCTTGAACCACAGCACGTCGTAGGCCTCGCGGGCCGGCGCCAGGGCCAGCCCGGCGTGCGTGCGGACCGAGGAGCCGCGCCCGTCGCACCCGACCAGAAGGTCGGTCGGCAGCTCCAGGTGGCCGCCGTTGCGGACCACTCGGGCGCCGACGACCCGGCCCGTCGGGTCCCGCAGGACCCCGGTGAATCGCGTGCTGGGATCGTAGGCCAGGTCCGGGTGACAGGACGCCTCGCGGAGGACCCCCTCGAGCAGCGCCCTCGGCGAGACGACCCGAAAGGCGCGGTCACCGAGCTCGGCGGTCTCCGGGACGCGCAGGACCTCCTCGCCGTCGATCTAGATCCGCCAGCTGCGCACTACACGCTGCGGCGCCGAGGAGAGCACCTCGGCCAGTCCCATCTGCAGGAGAGCGTCGAGCCCGAGGGGCATCAGGCCCTCGCCGCGGAAGACCCCACCCGGCGAGGTCTCGCGTTCGACCAGCTGCACCCGCGCGCCGGCGCGGGCCAGCAGCAGGGCCATCCCCACCCGCAAGCCGCGCTCCCCTCAGCCCGGAAACCGGACGATTCGTTCCGAGGCCGGATCGTCGGGCGTGCTGGCGAGGCTACGAACGGCCGCCCTCCGCGTCGACCCCGAATGGCGGCGTCGGGTCGCGAATGGCCTTCGTCGCGCCGGTCAACATCGACCAGGCGCCAGTTGTGTTTCGGGCACCGCCCGATCGGTCGGCGGTACCGCTGGCCGCCGAGCGCAGGCGCCGCGAGGAGACTCGGACGTCGAGCCCGCGTCCTTCCTGGACCTGGTCGAACGGCACCAAGTGCGCTTCCTGGCGCCGGCGCCTGTCCCGAACGGGTGAAACCGATGCGCACGGGCCCTCCACGCTCAGTGCAGGAGCCGGAGACAGCGGAGCCTGTCAACGAGGTGCCGGGCGGGTCCCGGTGGTTGATCGCCTCGAAGACCGTCCTGCGTATGTCCTTCACCAGGTCACTGACCTCCTCGAACTTGGCGAGTGAGTCGTCGGTGGTGGTCTCCGGCGCCGGGCAGGTGGCCAGCAGGCCCGACAGGGCGACCTCGACCCCCTATGAGTCGTTGCACGTCGTTCGTTGAGCTCGGTGGCGAGCTCCTCCCTCTCCTCGAACCGCCGCAGCTGCGCACGGTTGTGACGCGCTCGGACCAGGGCGAGCGCTGCGCCGGCCTCAGCGGCGAGGACGCCCACCATCTCGGTCTCCGCGTCATCGAACGGAGCCTGCTCGTGGGTCCGCGCGACGATCAGCGCCGCCTCGAGCGTCCCTCCGTCGCCATCGATGACGGGTCGGCCGCGACCGGGCCGACCTCAGGGACTCGCTCGGCACCCCGCCGCGCGCGGGTCCGTCACGGCATCGGCGATGACCAACGGACGACCGCTCGCCACCACCTCGTGGGTGATCGAGTTCTTCCGCGGGATGCGCCGCCCGGACCACGGCTCCATGGCACCGACCGAGGCCGGGATCTCGACGGTCGTCGGGTCGTCGGGGTCGACCGCCATGATGGCGACGCCGTGCGCGTCCTCGGCCTCGGCGACGATCGCCGTTCGCCCCGGGGCCCGACCACGCTTCTCAGGTGCGCCCGGGGAGGAAGGCGCAGGTTGCCGCGACCACCGCCGCCGGTTGCTCGACGCCGAGGTCGTGGCCCGCGCCTGGAATCTCGACGAGGCTGCCCCCGCCGAGCCGCCGGACCATCCCGAGCGCGGTGCTCCACGGGAGCAGGGGACTGTGCTCTCCGCGGATCAACAACGTTGGTGCCGTGAGCCGGTCGAGACCAGCCCACAGTTGCGCCGAGGTCACCCCGTCGGTGACCAAGCGAGCGAGGCCGTGCCCGTCGAAGCGCCATGCGAGCCGGCCGTCGTCCCGAGGCGCGAGGCCGTGCCGCAGGTAGTGGCGCAGGTGGCCGGGGTTCGCCAGCGGGTTCGCGGCGAGCCACTCCTCGAACGGCTCCTCCACGCCGGCGTAGGAGGCGCCGGCCAACGCGGTCAGCATCGCGGGCAGCTCTCGCGTCGCGAACTCCGTGTCGGGCACGTCGGGTGGGAGTTCGATCAGGACCAGGTGGTCGACGAGGTCGGGATGCTGCGCCGCGCAGAGCGAGGCGGCCATGGCACCCATCGAATGCCCGACCAAGTGGGCCCGACCGACGCCGAGCGCGCAGATCAGTTCTGCCACGTCGTCCGCCAGTGCGGTGGCGGTGTAATCGGCAGCCCAGGGGGTTTCCTCGTGGCCGCGCTGGTCGACCGCGAGGACGTGGAAATCGGCAGCGAGGGCGTCGGTGAGCGGGTCCCACTCGCGGACGTGGCCCATGATGCCGTGAAGAACCAGGACCGGTGGGGAGGCAGGATTGCCGAGCTCACGGACGTGAAAGGTGAGCCCGCGGGCAACCACGGCGAGGTCGCGGGCGCCCACGGCGGGATTGATCGTCTCGGTGTCCACGGTCGTCATCTCACTTCCTCGCCGCGAGGACAAGGTTGGCCCCGGTGTCGGCGGAGAGCAGCGGGTCGCGGAACCCGGCGTCGCTCAGCAGCCGCAGTCGCACCGTCGGACCGCCCTGGGTCCCGAGCCCGTAGGCCCCGGGTTGGGCCAGTGAGCCCAGCGTGCAGACCGACGTCGAGATCGCGTAGTCGAGGCGCACCGACGGGTTGCCGATGCCGTCGATGAGCCGGTCGACCGACCAGGGCTCGACGATGACGAGGACGCCGTCGTCGGCGAGGACCTCACGGGCGCGCCGGAGGGCCGCCGGCGGGTCGCCCATGTCGTGCAGCGCGTCGGAGAAGAGCACGACGTCGAAGGGCCCCGGGCCGATCTCTGAGGCGTCGGCGACGACGAAGCCCACCCGGTCGTCCACCCCGGCCTCGATCGCCGCGGCCCGGGCGATGAGGACCGACGGCCTGTGGACGTCGAAGCCGGTGACGGTGCACGCCGGCCAGTGCCCGGCGACCTGCAGGCTCGACTGCCCGTGGCCGCAGCCGACGTCGGCCACCCGGGCCCCGCTCTCCAACCGCTCGACGAGCCCCTCCACGGCCGGGAACCACACCGAGGCCATCTCGTGGGTGTAGGCCGTGCGGAAGAAGCGCTCGACGCCCTCGAACATCGAGGCCGGGAGGGTGGCGTAGTCGATGCCGCCCGACCCGCGGAAGGCAGCTGCCAGCTGCTCGAGGGTCAGGAGCAGCGCCGCGGCTCGCCCGGGATGGTCGAGCTCGGCCAGGAGCTCGGCGGCCAACCGCAGCGTGGTCCACACCTGCGGCCACATCCCGAGGCGGCGCAGCGACTCGAGGAGCTCCCGGAGCGCGGCCGCCGCCTCATCGTGTCGGCCCAGCCGCAGCAGGACCGCGGCACGTCCGATCCCCGCGACCTCACGGTTGAACGTGTCGCCGCGCTCGTCGTTGCGGCGGTGGGCGAGGTCGAACCAGGCCAACGCCGCGTCCGGGTCGGTCTCGGCGGCGAGCTCACCGCGCGTGTACGCGACGAAACCGTCCACCTCCCCGACCTCCGCCAGCAGCCCGGCATGGGCCTGCAGCCACGCCTCCGCGGCCGCGCGGTCGCCGGTGAACAGGCAGATCAGCGCCGCGTTGCAGATCGCTGTGGCGCGGACCCAGCCCGGCGCCGCCGGATCCCCCAGCAGCTCGTCCGTGTCGGCCTCCACCGCCGCCGTGTCGCCGGCGTAGACCCTCGTCATCGCCCGGAACCACCGCCCGGCCCAGCGCTGTGGATGATCCCGCGGCAACCGTTCCAGAGCGGCGGTGAGCAGGTGCTCGCCGCGCCCGGTGTCGCCGCCCAGCCACGCCGCGGCCCCCGCCGCGAGGGGACACAGCGCCGCGTCCCCGGCCACGTCGCTCGGCGCGGACTCCAGCCGGGACAGCTGCGCCAATAGATCAAGGTGCGGGTCGTCGGACACCGCGACCGCCAGGGGCGCCCCGAGCCGGCCCGCGGCGTCCCAATCCCGCAGCTCGATCGAGTGGGCCAACGCCTCCGCGAGGTTCGCCCTCTCCCGACGCAGCAGGCGCGCCGCGTCGGGAGAGCGTTCGTCCTGTCGCGCGCGAACGGTCTCGACGTGCGCCTGCATCCACCGCGTGTGCGCGTCGACCGCGTCCTCACGCCGGCCGGGATCCAGGTGCCCCAGGCCCGCCCGGCGCATCGTCTCGAGCACCCGGTACCGCGGGGGGTCGACATCGTGGTCGACCACCACCATCGACGCCTCGACGAGCTCGGCGAGCGCGCCCTCGGCGTGGCCGCCCGGAGCGAGGAAGGCGACGGCCTCGAACCCGAAACCCCCGCGGCAGACGACCGCGCGATCGAACAGCGCCCGGGCATCGAGCCCGAGCAGCCGGTACGACCACTCCACGGTGGCTCCGAGCGCGGTCGCCCTGTCCCCGCCGGACGCGGGTTCAAGGACCGCCAGCCCGCCGGCCAGCCGCTCTCGCAGGGCGGTCACGCCGAACACCGCCTCGCGCCCGGCCGCGAGCTCGACCCCCAGCGGCAGGCCGTCGACCAGGGCGCACACCGCCTCCACCTCGGGCGACGCACGGGCGGCGTCGAAGTCGCTGCGCAGCCGCGTCGCCCGGTCGACGAACAGCTCCACCTGCTCGGCGGGGGCAAGAGGTCCGAGCCGCTGCACCCGCTCACCGGGCACGCCCAGGCGCCGGCGGGACGTCGCCACCAACCGGACCTGCGGGCACGACGCCAGCAGGTGCCCGGCCAACCGGCCGACAGCAGCCAGGACGTGCTCGCAGTTGTCCAGGCCGAGCACGAGCGGCTGCGCGCCGATCACCTCGGCGACCGCGACGGCCGCACCGCCGATCGCCGCCTGCAGCCCGAGCCCCGCCGCGACCTCCGTCGCGACGTCGCCGGGCGCGAGCACCTCGCCCAGCGCAACCAGGACCGTCGCTTCCCCGTGGGGTCGCCGGTCGAGGAATTCCCGCAGGAGCCGGGATTTGCCCACCCCACCCGGGCCGGTAATCGTCACCAGCCCTGGGGACCCGACAGCCCCCGCCAGCCGCTCGAGCTCCGCGGACCGGCCGACGAACCGGTTCAGCGGCGCGTGCCGGCGTCGAACGATCGGCGTGGTCGGCGAGGCCGTCGGCCGGGTGCGGGGCGTCCTGGCGTCCTCGGTGCGCAAGCGCTGGGCAAACTCCCTCATCTCCGGGCCGGGATCGAGCCCGGACTCCTCGGCCAACGCGCGCCGGTAGCCGTCGGCCACCGCCAACGCCTCAGCGGTCCGCCCGTCGCGGTGGAGCCCGCGCATGAGCAGCAGTTGCATCCGCTCGCGCAGCGGGTGCGTGCGAGCGGCGTGCTCGAGCTCCGGGAGCAGCTCGGCGACGGGCTCGAGCGACAGGCGCAGTTCCAGCCAGTCGGCGAGCAGGTGGGCGCGCCACTCCCCGAGGCGCGCCACATCGGGGGCGAACGCCAGGTTGCCGGCGACGTCACCCAGCGGCTCGCCGCGCCACAGGTTCAGCGCGTCGGCGAGCAGGGACGCCGCGGTGGCCGGCGGGCTCTCCCGAGTGAAGCGCACCGGGTTCAGTGGAGGCTGGGTTCTCCCGAGATCGGATCTTCTCGGGCTTGTTGTTGACGGTAGTAGGTCTGTTCGTGCTCGACCGGCGGGATGTTGCCGATCCCGGTGTGTAGGCGCTGGGTGTTGAACCAGTGCACCCAGGACAGGGTGGCGAGCTCGAGGTCGTCGACGGTGCGCCAGGGACCGTCGCGGCGCACGCACTCGGTCTTGTAGAGCCCGATCACCGACTCGGCCATCGCATTGTCGAAGCTGTCGCCGACCGAACCGATCGAGGCGACGGCGCCGGCCTCGGCGAGCCGGTTGCCGTAGCGGATCGCGGTGTACTGGCTGCCGGCATCCGAGTGATGAACAAGCCCCTCGAGGCGCCCGGCGGTGGTGTGGCCTGCGCGTTCGCGGGTCCACAGCGCCATCTCCAGGGCGTCGAGGGGCAGCTCGGTGGGCATCGTGGCCGCGCAGCGCCACCCGACGATGCGCCGGGAGTAGACGTCGGAGACGAACGCGGTGAACACCGTCCCCGACCAGGTGGGCACGTAGGTGTAGGGGTCGGGCCGCGGCGCCCTGCCGGTCTCTCGGCCGGTGGGTTTCCGCGGCCCGCCCTCCGAACCGGACGTGCGCGTCTCCGCGCATCCGGCTCTCCACGGGTTCATGCCGGTGTGGCGGTGGGTTCGGTGGCCGGGCTCGCCCATGGTGTGGGGATTCGGGTGCCCCGGTAGCGGTAGCGGGTGACCGCGACCGCGGGTGGTCGGAACAGCTCGACCTGACCGTCGGCGATCTTCCATCCGGGAAGGAACCGGCGAATCAGGGTTCCCCAGTTCAGGCCGAGGTGTCGTTTGCGTAGCCAGCCGACGATGCGCCACCAGGTGAAGTGGTCGACGTAGCTGAACGTGCGCTTGGACACCCCGTGCTTGAAGTAGTTGCACCATCCCCGCAGGACGGGGTTGACCTGCCGCAGCAGGTCGGCGAGCGTGCGATGACGGTTCCGGCGCGTCAACGTGCGCACCTTGGCCGTGATCGAGGTCAGCGACTTCTTCGACGGCCAGGTGTAGACGTACCGCTTCATGGTTCCCGGCTTGGTCTGGCGCTGGATGCGCCAGCCCAGGAACTCGAAGCCCTCGTCGATGTGGCAGACCCTGGTTTTCTCGACCGACAGGCGCAGGCCCATCGGGGCGAGCACCGCCGCGACCTCGTCCCAGAGCGCCTCGGCGTGCTCACGACGGCCCCCGATCATGACCACGAAGTCGTCCGCGTAGCGCACGAGCTTCATGACCGGGCGACCGGCGCGACGCGCCTTGGCGCGCGTCCACTCCGGGCCGAGCGCTTCCCACTTGCGCGCGAAGTGCTCGTCGAGGGCGGACAGGGCGATGTTGGCCAGCAGCGGCGAGAGGATCCCGCCTTGCGGAGTGCCGGTGATCGTGTCCCGCCGGACGGCGTCCTCACCGAGGACCCCGGCGGCCAGGAACGCCTTGACCAGCCCCAGGACCCGCTTGTCGGAGACACGGTCCCGCACCCGTCTCATCAGGGCGCTGTGGTCGATCTCGTCGAAGCACGCCGCGATGTCGGCCTCGAACACCCACTCGTAGCTACGGGTGGGTGAAGCGAGGTAGTGAATCTCGGCGATCGCGTCCTGGGCCCGGCGCCTCGGGCGGAAGCCATACGACGATGGCGCAAAGTCCGCCTCGAAGATCGGCTCGAGCACCAACTTGAGCGCGGCCTGCACCACCCGGTCGGTCGCGGTCGGGATGCCCAGTCGGCGGGTCTTGCCGTTCGCCTTCGGGATCATCGTCTCCCGCACCGCCACGGGGGTGAACCGCCGCGTCTTGAGCTCCTCGCGCAGCTCGGCGAGCATCCGCCCCGACCGAAGACCGACCTGGCGGGGTGCGACCCCGTCGATCCCGGCCGAACGGCTGCCGCGGTTGCTGCGCACCCGGTCCCAGGCCACCACCAGGAACGACGGGTCATAGACGAGGTTGAACAGATCATCGAACCGGCGACCCGAGTCCTCGGTCGCCCACTGGTGCAGCTTGCGCTGCATCTGCCGTACCCGCAGCCACGCCTGATCCAGGTCCGGCCACGACGCGCCGGTATTCACCAGCGGCCTCCCGGCGATGCGTTGCCTACCGCGAATCCGCTGGACCCCTTCGCCATGTGGCCGGCTTTCCCGACCTCGGACTACTACGGGTCCTCCGCCCCCACCCGGCGGCATCAGCCGACGACGAGCCTTCCCTCCACGCCGCTGGCCGCGACGCGGGTCGGGGACCGCCCGATGGGTTCCCACGTTCACTGTCGAACCGCTCGACGGGCGAGGTGCCCAGCTATGCCCCTGCGGCCCTGCCACGGCTACGCCGCAGACCTTCACCGTGGTCTCCCGGGCGGCGATCTGACCCGCCCCAGGAGTTCCCCGCCGCGACATCACCGCGGGGACAAACCGCTGACCAGCCCATATCCGCCAGGTTGGAGCTGGTGGGTGCGCTTGAGAGGCGTTCAGGCGCTGGTTCCTCACGTACACCGTCCCGTCCTGCTTGCCGAGCCCGGACCATCTGGCAGTGCTGGTCCGTCTCGTCGTTGTTGGGGCTGCTTACCGCCCTGCTTTCCCGTCCCGGAGAGCAGGACTGCCCCCAGCTTCACCGCGCCGCTGCGACGACACGGCGGCGAAGGTCTCCCACCTCCACTCGGTTCGACAGCGCCTCGTGGCGCTCCAGGTCGACCACCCACAGCTGGTTGGGGCGCTGGGCGTGGAAGTCCCGGTCGACCAGATCCGGGGCCCGCTCGGACTGGCGGTTCGGTCGGGTGGTGATCGTGGATCGGCCTCGGCGCACGCCGCGCAGCCCGAGCGTGCGCATCAGGCGTTCGACGGTGCAGCGCGCGACCGAGCTCCCGTCGGGGCCGGTGACGCCGTCGCGGCGCAGCTGGTGCCACATCTTGCGGACCCCATAGACCCCGCGGCCCTTGCCGCGGTCCCAGAACGTCGCCTCGATGACCTCAGCCAGGGCGGCGTCGGACAGCGTCCGCGGCGCCGGCGGGCGGGACTTGTGGGCGTAGTAGCCGCTCGGAGCGACCGCGACGCCCTGAGCCTGCAGGGCATCGCAGATCGGCTCGACCCCGAACCGGTGCTTGTGCTGATCGATGTAGTCCACGATCAACGGGTATGGCGGTCGAGCTCCGCCGCGGAAAAACGCCGACGCGGTCTTCAATATCTCGTTCGCCCGCCGCAACTCGGCGTTCTCCCGGCGCAGCCGCTTGAGCTCGTCGTGCTCGCTGGTCGTCGGACCTGGGCGCAGCCCGTCGTCGATGTCGGCCTGCTTGCACCAGCCGCGCAGGGTGTCCGGGACGATCCCCAGCTGCGACCCGATCCGCTTGCAGGCCTCGTTGACCGACAGGCCGGGCTCCTGCTCGCGGGCCTCGCGCACCAACCGCTTGGCCCGCTGACGCATCTCCTCGCTGAACTTCCTCGGCGCCGGCACGATCGCCACCTTCCCGTGGGATCAGAGCCTCCACCAGACCCGGTGCGCTTCAGCGCGCCGGTCCAGGCGCAGCGGTCCCAGATCAGGCCCTGGCGCAGCAGCAGCTTCGAGAGCCGATGGCGCGCGCGCATCAGGTCCGACCGACAGTCCTCGCGGGCCCGCACCAAGTCCCGGGCGACCTCCTCGGCCTCGGTGGGCACCCGCACCCCCGGAACCTCACCGATGCGCAGCAGCCGGGCGAGCCGCTCCGCGTCGCGGCGGTCGGTCTTGACCCTGTCCCCGGCCGGGCGTTCCAGCTTCGAGGGCGCCACCACATCGCAATGCACCCCGGCGGCGCTCAGCGCTCTGGCCAGCCCGAACCCCGTGGGCCCGGCCTCGTAACAGGCCACCACCGGGCCGGGCTGGGCTCTGACCCAGTCCACGATCTGCTCGGTCCGCGCTCCGATCCGCGCGGTCCGGATCTCAGCGGTCGACTCGTCGATCGCGCAGCCCACCACCGAACGCGCGTGAACGTCCAACCCGCCCCAACTACCCTTGCCAGGCACCGGCGCCTCCCCGTAAATGCGGCACCGCCACCAGCGACGGTGACCCGCGCCAACTTACGAGCGGAGGCGCCGGCCTCCATACGGTCTAGGAGCAGCGCCGTCGCCACCGACAGCGTGACCAGGGCCAGCTGCAGGCGATTCACCCGAGCACCCACACCGTCGCACCGATGACCAACAGGCCGGCGCAGACGACGACGGCACGGCGGAACCATCGCGGGACGAGCTCCCGCCCCGGGTCCTCGACGCCGCCGGTCACGTCCGGCTCCCGCGCGCCCACAGGAGCAGCGGCACGGCGGCCAGCACGGCCGGTCCGATGACGAACCACATCGCGTTGTAGCCCTGGGTGGCGGGGAACAACGGGGCCGCCAGCGACACCGCGGCGCCGACCGCGAGCGGCCCGACCAGGCATCCCGTGCCGCGGCTGAGCAGGAAGAGGCCGGCGGCGCCACCGTGGTGCTCGGCGGGCAGCACCTGCATCAGCGCGGAGTAGTTCAGCGTCATCACGACACCCGCACCGGCTGCGGGCAGCGGGACCAGCACGATCATCCACGCGCTGTGGGAGAGCCCCGCGCCGATCAGCCCCGCACCGTAGACCGCCGACGCGACGGCGAGGACCCGCCGGTGCCCGATGGTGTCGGCGACCCGCCCCGCCAGGGGCACCGCGACGACGAGACCCAGGGCGACGAGCGGGAACACCACCCCGGACACGAAGCTCGCGCTACGCCCGAGCCCGACGGTGAAGAACAGGACGACGAACACCTTGAGGCCCTGGAGCGCGACGTTCCACAGCAGGGTCGCCCCCAGGACGACGGCGACCTCCCGGTCCCGCAAGCCGCACGACCGCCCGCAGCCCGCCCGACGAGGGCGCCGCGCCCGCCAGCGGTTCCCGACGGGAGGACCACAGTCCCGCGAGGAGCGCGACCGTGCCGATCGCCACGGCGCCCGCCGCCACGAGGAACACCGCCGGCGCCCAGAGGTCGAGCAGGAAACCACCGCCGACCAGGGCCGCGCCCAACCCGGCGAAGCGCCAGGAGGAGGCGGCGGTCCGGGATCGGCCGCTGACCTCCTTCGGGACCAGGTCGGGGTAGAGCGCCTCGTACGGCGTGAGGTAGGCGAAGTGCCCGACGAAGTACGCGGCGGCCCCGACGATGAGCACGGTGCGGCTGAGGTCGGTCGCCACCAGCAGCAGGCCGGTCAGGCACAGCGGCGCCGCGACGAGCACGAACCAGAGCCGGTGGGCCACCGAGCGCGCCGCCCGGTGGCCCGGTGACCGGCTCCTGCGTCGCCTGCGTCGCGGCCTTCGGACCGCCCGGCACGACCTCGGTGAGGTAGTGCCGTTGTTTCGTGACCGAGTCATAGCCCGCGTAGACCCGGACCCTGAGCGACCCACTCGGCAGCTGTTGGATTGTCCCGCGACGGCGCCGCGCCGGGGCCGAGGAGGACGTCATGATGCGACCCTGGCGCCGGCTCGCACCACGATTGATGACACGAAGCTTGATCGTCAGAGGCTGATAAGCCTCTGACCTGCGTGGGCGCGGCAGGATTCGAACCTGCGACCGACGGCTTGTAAGGCCGGTGCTCTTCCGCTGAGCTACGCGCCCCGGTCCGGAGCAAATGGGGGTTTCCGCTGTACAGGAGCAGCGAACCCCACGTCCGCTCCGGAGGCGAGCGAGTTCTACCCCGCCAGCTGCTCCAGCGCGTCCCGCCAGCCCTGCTGGTCGCGGGCGTCGCCGGGGCCGTTGTGCTCCGCGAAGCGCACGACGCCGTCCTTGTCGATCAGGAAGGTGCCGCGGAAGGCGAAGCCGAGGTCGGAGCTGAAGACGCCGTAGCTCTCGGCGGTCGCGCCGTGGGGCCAGAAGTCCGAGAGCAGCGGGAACTCGTAGCCCTCCTGCTGCGCCCAGACCTTGAGCGACCAGGTGGTGTCGCACGAGACGCCCACGACCTGGACGTCGTCGTTCTGGAAGGACGGGAGGTCGTCGCGCACCGAGCACAGCTCGCCGGTGCAGATGCCCGAGAACGCGAAGGGGAAGAACACCAGCAGCACGGCCCGCTCGCCGCGGAAGTCCTTGAGGGAGACCTCCTGGCCGTCCTGGTTCTTGAGCGTGAAGTCGGGGGCCTGCGCGCCCACCTCGACGGTCATGTCGACCTGTCTCCTGTCCGTCCGGGTCACCGGCCGGACAGCCTACGAGATGCGCAGGTCAGCGACGGCGCTGGGCGGAGGCCTTCGGTGCGACGAGACGGGTCGCGACCCAGCCCTCGGACAGGCTGATGTTCGAGGTCTGCGAGAGCCCCGCGGTCGGCGCCGCCTCGGCGATGTCGGAGGGCTCGACGTGTCCGTCGTTGCCGGTCTTGGGCGTCAGCACCCAGATCACGCCGTCGTCGGTGATCGGCGAGCGGGCGTCCATGAGGGTGTCGACGAGGTCGCCGTCCCCGTCGCGCCACCACAGGAGGACGACGTCGACGACCTCCTGCGCGTCCTCCCCGAGGAGGTCCTCACCGCATCGGTCCTCGATGGCGGACCGGACCTCGTCGTCGACGTCGGAGTCCCAGCCCAGCTCCTGAACGATCATGCCCGGTTCGATGCCGAGCTTGCCGGCGAGATCGGACTTGTCCGAATCCCCCGTGGCCGCCACCACGCGCGGTGCCTCCTCCTCGTCCGGGGGTCACGTGCGGTGCACGTCACCCGTGTGAAGCGCCCAGCGAACACGGCTGCCGCAGCGGGCGCAACCAGCCACGCGGGTCGGGTGCCCGTGTCCGTGCCGCGGAACCACCGCCGACGACCCGCACCGGGCTACTCGCGGGTAGACGTGACGCGGAGGTCATCGCGGGTGACGATGGGGTGACCAGGCACGTCAGCACGACCATCAGCGGCGCGGCGCCACCGGGGACCACCGGGCAGAATCGGTTCCGAAATCCGGCCGGAGCCCGCGATCCGGGCTCGGCCGCGCGCCGTCGACGAACCAGCGACAGGGAGAGCGATCCGTGACCACCCACAAGGGCTCCGCAGGCGCGGACACCGGCCGGGTCCACATCATCCGCGACGGGCTCTCGTCCCACCTGCCGGACATCGATCCGGACGAGACCTCCGAGTGGATCGAGTCGTTCGACGCGATGCTCGAGGGCCAGGGCGAGCAGCGGGCCCGCTACATCATGCTGCAGCTGCTCCAGCGCGCCCGCGAGCGCCGCGTCTCGGTCCCGTCGCTGTACTCCACCGACTACGTCAACACGATCCCGACCGACCAGGAGCCCTGGTTCCCCGGCGACGAGGACACCGAGCGGCGCTACCGGGCCTGGATCCGGTGGAACGCGGCGGCGATGGTGCACCGCGCGCAGCGGCCGGGCGTCGGCGTGGGCGGCCACATCTCGACCTACGCGAGCGCGGCGAGCCTCTACGAGGTCGGCTTCAACTGGTTCTTCCGCGGCAAGGACCACCCCGGCGGCGGCGACCACGTCTACATCCAGGGCCACGCCTCCCCCGGCATCTACGCCCGCGCGTTCCTCGAGGGCCGCCTCGGCGCGCAGCACCTCGACGGGTTCCGCCAGGAGCTCTCGCACGCCGGGCCCGGCGGCGGGCTGCCGTCGTACCCGCACCCGCGCCTCATGCCGGCGTTCTGGGAGCACCCGACGGTCTCGATGGGCCTGGGCCCCATCAACGCGATCTTCCAGGCGCGCTTCGACCGCTACCTCGAGAACCGCGGGATCAAGGACACCTCCCAGCAGCACACCTGGGCGTTCCTCGGCGACGGCGAGATGGACGAGCCCGAGTCGCGCGGCGCCATCCACGTCGCCGCGGCCGAGGGCCTGGACAACCTGACCTTCGTCATCAACTGCAACCTGCAGCGCCTCGACGGGCCGGTGCACGGCAACGGCAAGGTCATCCAGGAGCTGGAGTCGTTCTTCCGCGGCGCCGGCTGGAACGTCGTCAAGGTCATCTGGGGCCGCGAGTGGGACCGGCTCCTGCACGCCGACCGCGACGGCGCCCTGATCAACCTGATGAACACCACCCCGGACGGCGACTTCCAGACCTACAAGGCCAACAACGGCGCCTACGTCCGCGAGCACTTCTTCGGCCGCGACCCGCGGACGAAGGACCTGGTCAAGGACCTCTCCGACGCCGACGTCTGGAACCTCAAGCGCGGCGCGCACGACTACCGCAAGGTCTACGCGGCCTACCAGGCGGCGATGGAGCACCAGGGCCGCCCGACGGTCATCCTGGCCAAGTCGATCAAGGGTTACACGCTCGGCCCGACGTTCGAGGGCCGCAACGCGACCCACCAGATGAAGAAGCTGACGCTGCAGGACCTCAAGACGTTCCGCGACGAGGTCCGCGTGCCGATCAGCGACGCCGAGCTCGAGCGCGACCCCTACCTGCCGCCGTACTACCACCCGGGCGCCGACGCGCCGGAGATCGAGTACATGCTCGACCGGCGGCGCCAGCTCGGCGGCCCGCTGCCCGAGCGCCGCCTGCGCAACAAGCCGCTCGTGCTGCCCGGCGACAAGGTCTACGACGTCGTCAAGCGCGGCTCGGGCAAGCAGGAGATCGCCACGACGATGGCGTTCGTCCGCCTGGTCAAGGAGCTCACGCGCGACGCGGAGGTCGGCAAGCGCGTGGTGCCGATCATCCCCGACGAGGCGCGGACCTTCGGGATGGACTCGTTCTTCTCCAACCTGAAGATCTACAACCCGCAGGGCCAGCTCTACACCTCGGTCGACCACGACCAGCTGCTCGCCTACCGCGAGTCCGAGGCGGGCCAGCTGCTGCACGAGGGCATCAACGAGGCCGGGTCGGTCGCCTCGTTCACCGCGGTGGGGACGTCGTACGCCACCCACGCCGAGCCGATGATCCCGATCTACATCTTCTACTCGATGTTCGGGTTCCAGCGCACCGGCGACGGCATCTGGGCGGCCGCGGACCAGATGGCGCGCGGCTTCCTGCTCGGCGCCACGGCCGGGCGCACGACGCTGGTCGGCGAGGGCCTGCAGCACAACGACGGGCACTCGCTGCTGCTCGCGGCCACGAACACCGGCGTCGTGGCCTACGACCCGGCGTACGCCTTCGAGATCGGGCACATCGTGCGCGACGGGCTGGCGCGCATGTACGGCGAGGCCGACCCTCACCGGGACCCGAACGTCATCTACTACCTGACCGTCTACAACGAGCCCTACCGGCAGCCCGCCGAGCCCGAGGGCCTCGACGTCGACGGCCTGCTACGCGGGCTCTACCGCTACGCCCAGGCCCCGGGCGGCCCCGGTCCCCGCGCGCAGATCCTCGCATCGGGTGTCGCGATGCCGTGGGCGCTCGAGGCGCAGCGGATGCTGGCCGAGGAGTGGGGCGTGCAGGCCGACGTGTGGTCGGCGACGTCGTGGGGCGAGCTGCGCCGCGACGGCGTCGAGTGCGACGAGCACAACCACTCCCACCCCGAGGCCGACGTGCGCACCCCGTACGTCACCGAGGCGCTCTCCGACGCCGCGGGCCCGGTGCTCGCCGTGTCGGACTGGATGAAGGCCGTGCCGGACCTGATCCGCAAGTGGGTGCCCGGCGACTACTCCGTCCTCGGCACCGACGGCTTCGGGCTCTCCGACACCCGCCCGGCGGTCCGGCGCCACTTCGGGGTCGACCCGCAGAACATCACGGTGGGCGTGCTCGCCGCGCTGGCCCGCCGCGGCGAGGTCGGCCGCGACACGGTGATCCGCGCCGCCGAGCAGTACCAGATCGACGACCCGCAGGCCGCGGGTCCGCAGACCTCGGATTCGGGGGTGGCCTGAGGCCCCTCGTGGGGCGAGCGGTGATCGTGCGGTGACCGTTCGTCGCGAGATCGGCGATCGGGGCTGGCAGAGGCCCCCGTCCTTCCGGATAGGCTGTCGGCGTCACGTCGCTCGGACGTCCCCGGACGATCCGAGCAGCGGGACTCCGACGTAGGGAGCCACGGCTCCGGCGGCGGATCTGAAGGTCGGGGCGGAAGAACATCGCCTCGTGACATCGGTATGAGGAGCAGGAATGGCAGAAGGCACCGTCAAGTGGTTCAACAGCGAGAAGGGCTTCGGCTTCCTCGCTCCCGACGGTGGTGGCGCTGACGTGTTCGTCCACTACTCGGCCATCCAGGCCCGCGGCTTCCGCACCCTGGACGAGGGTCAGCGCGTCTCGTTCGACGTCGAGCAGGGCCAGAAGGGCCTGCAGGCCGTTCAGGTCACGCCGCTGTAAGCAGAACCAGCGGAGTTACCTCTCGAAAACGGGGGCGGTGCGTCGGGAGACGCACCGCCCCCGTCGTGTGTCCGGGGTCGGGCGCGCTCGGGGTGGCGGGCGCGCTCGGGGTGGTGGGCTCCCTGAGTGCGTGGCACGCAGCGAGGGTGACCTCGCCCCGCCCCCGCCCCGCGCGGTCAGGCGGTGGTGACGACGAGGAGTTCGGCGCCGTCGGGGCCGGCGTCGAGCGCGACCGGGCCGGCGCCCGTGATCTCGAGGCTGTCGCCGGCCACGGCGTCGCCCAGCGAGCCCCGCGTGACGTGCACGTGCCGGAAGGTGCCGTCGCCGGGCCTCCACTCCCCCGGCCCGATCCGGGCGATCGTCACCGTCACGCCCGGGCGGCGCAGCGCCAGGGTGAGGTCGCCGTCGACGCGGTGGTGGGTCAGCGACGGCTCCCCGGGCGGCGGGTCGTCCATCCCCGGCGTCACCCAGACCTGGACGAGGTGCGCCGGGCCGGTGTCGGCGGCGCGCTCGTCGTGGTGCCAGCCGGTGCCGGCGACGAGGTGCTGCAGGGTGCCGGCGGGCACCGGGGTCTCGGTCCCGTCGGGGCCCGTGTGGACCATCGTGCCGTCGAGCACCCAGGCCAGGATCTCGACGTCGCGGTGCTCGTGGGCGCCGTAGGCGACGCCGGCGTCGAGCACGTCGTCGTTGTGCGCGACGAGGGCGCCGAACGAGGTGCGCGCGGGGTCGTAGTGGTGCCCGAACGACAGCCCGTGCCGCGAGCACACGCCGCCCCCCTCGGTGACGGGGCGCTCGCTGCTCGGGAGGCGTCGCACGGTCGGCATCCGTGCCATGCTCCCCGGTCATGGACAGCGCCGCGGCGCGGGCGGGCGTCCGCCTGACCACCCTGCGGCGCGTCGAGAAGGCGTCCGGGGACATCGCCGCCGCCGGGGTCGCCGCGATGGCCGAGCGGCTGGCGTGGTTCGGCCGGCTGACCGCCGAGCAGCGCTCCGGGGTCCTGCTGGTGACCCAGACCGGGGCCGGCAACTTCGCCGCCTGGCTGCGCGACCCCGATGCCACCCCGCGCCTGACCGCCGAGGCCTTCCGCTCCGCCCCGCTCGACCTGGCGCGCCGGGTGACGCTGCGCCAGACCGTCGAGCTGGTGCGCATCGCCATCGAGGTGTTCGAGGAGAGCATCCCGCCGCTGGGTGCCGACGAGGCCGAGCGCGCCGCCCTCGTGCACGCCGTGCTGCGCTTCGGGCGCGAGGTGGCGTTCTCCGCGGCCACGGTCTACGCGAGCGCCGCCGAGGCCCGCGGCGCGTGGGACGCCCGGCTCGAGGCACTGGTCGTCGACGCCGTGGTGCTCGGCGAGGCGGAGGCGACGCTGCTCTCCCGCGCCTCGGCGCTGGGCTGGGACCCGGCGGCCGAGGCGACGGTGGTGGTCGGGGAACCGCCGTCGGAGGAGCCGCCCGAGCCGCTGCACGCCGTGCGGCGCGCGGCGCACCGGGCGGGCGCGACGGTCCTGCTCGGCACCCACGGCGCGCGCCTGGTGATGATCGCCGGGCCGGGGGCGCCGCTGGCGCAGCTCTCGACGTCGTTCGGGCCCGGTGCCGTCGTCACCGGACCGACCGTCGCCGGGCTCACCGAGGCCCACCGCAGCGCCGCCGCCGCGCTCGCCGGGCACCGCGCGGTGCGGGCGTGGCCCGGCGCGCCGCGTCCGGTGGCCGCCGACGACCTGCTGCCCGAGCGCGTGCTCGACGGCGACGCGCAGGCCGTCGAGCAGCTCCGGCGCGAGGTCGCGACGCCCCTGCGCGAGGCCGGTGGGGAGCTCGCGGCGACCGTGGAGTGCTACCTCGACGTCGCCGGCGTGCTCGAGGCAGCTGCCCGGGCGCTCTTCGTGCACCCCAACACCGTGCGCTACCGCCTGCGCCGCGTGGCCGAACTCACGGGCGTGCACCCCGGCGAGGCGCGCGGTGCGCTGGTCCTGCGACTGGCGATCGGGCTCGACCGTCTCCACCCGGACGGACACCCCGAATGAGCCCTGAGCAGGGCGGACACGGCGCGGGCGGAGGTCTCGCGCGAGGTGTGTGAGCCAGGGCATTGTGGGAACTCGACAACCGCGACGGACCGGAGTTCGTCGCCCCGACACCTTCGGACCGACCCCGAGCCGTGATGAGGTGGCCTACGTGATCGCGATCCTCGCCCCGGGTCAGGGCGCCCAGAAGCCCGGCATGCTCGCCCCGTGGCTCGACCGCCCCGAGGCCCGCGGGCGGCTCGAGGCCTTCTCCGACGCCGCCGGGCTCGACCTCGTCCACCTCGGCACCGAGGCCGACGCGACCGCCATCGAGGACACCGCGGTGACCCAGCCGCTGCTCGTCGCCTCGGCGCTGCTCGCCTGGGACCAGCTGCGGCTGGAGGTCACCGTCCCCGACGACGCGCTGGTCGCCGGGCACTCCGTGGGCGAGCTCGCCGCGGCCGCGATCGCCGAGGTCATCGACGCCGAGCAGGCCGTCGCCCTGGCCGCCGTGCGCGGCAGGGAGATGGCCGCCGCGTGCGCGCAGGAGCCGACCACGATGGCCGCGGTCCTCGGCGGCGACGCCGACGCCGTGCTCGCCCGTCTCGCCGAGCTCGACCTCGAGCCGGCCAACCGCAACGGCTCCGGGCAGGTCGTCGCCGCGGGCCCCCAGGAGTCGGTCGACCAGCTGGTCGCCGAGCCGCCCGAGGGCGCCCGCGTCCGGCCGCTGTCGGTCGCCGGGGCCTTCCACACCCGCTTCATGGAGCCCGCCGAGAAGGCGCTCGGCGAGTGGGTCGCCGAGCACCGCGGCGAGCTCGCCCCCGCCGACCCGTTGCACCCGCTGCTGCAGAACGCCGACGGCGCGGTGGTGACCAGCGGGTCGGAGTTCCTCGACCGCCTCGTCGCCCAGGTGACGCGCTCGGTGCGCTGGGATGCCTGCATGGACACCATGCGCGATCGCGGCCTCGGCGCGGCGATCGAGCTGACCCCCGCCGGCACGCTGTCCGGCATGGTGAAGCGCCAGGTCAAGGGGACGCCCACCCACAACATCAACACGCCCGACGACCTGGAGAAGGCCGTGCAACTGATCAGGGAGCACTCGTGAGGCTCCAGCTCACCCCGCAGGCGCCCGGCGCCCGCATCCTCGGGCTCGGCAGCATGCAGCCCGACAGGGTCATCACCAACCACGACCTCGAGAAGATCGTCGAGACCAACGACGAGTGGATCCAGAGCCGGGTCGGCATCGTCGAGCGGCGGTTCGGCTCCGAGAAGGACTCGGTCGTGTCGATGGGCGTGGAGGCCGGGTCGAAGGCCCTGGCCGACGCGGGCCTCGCCCCCACCGACCTGGACGCCGTCATCGTCGCGACCTGCACGATGTCCAAGCCGATCCCCAACGCCGCCGCGCAGACCGCCGACCGCATCGGGGTCAACGGCATCGGCGCGATGGACGTCAACACCGCCTGCGCCGGCTTCTGCTACGGCGCCGGGCTGGCCGGCGACATGATCCGCTCGGGTACCGCGAAGCACGTGCTGGTCATCGGCTCGGAGAAGCTCTCCGACTGGCTGGACATGAACGACCGCTCGACCTGCATCATCTTCGCCGACGGCGCGGGCGCGGCGGTGATCGGACCGGCGGCCACCGAGGAGGAGGTCGGCGTCGGCCCGGTCATCTGGGGCGCCGCGGGCGACCTCGTCTCGACGATCCACATCGACGAGACCGACGCGCTGCGCCAGGAGGGCCAGGCCGTGTTCCGCTGGGCCACCACCAAGATCGCGCCGGTGGCCCTGCGCGCGGTCGAGGCGGCCGGCCTGCAGCCCTCCGACATCGACGTGCTCGTCCCCCACCAGGCCAACCTGCGCATCGTCGAGGCCATCGCCAAGCGCCTGCGCCAGGTCGGGGGCCGCGACGACCTGCGCGTCGCCGACGACATCCAGTACTCCGGCAACACGTCGTCGGCCTCGATCCCGATGGCCATCGACCACATGCGCGGCGCCGGCCGCGTGAAGTCCGGCGACGTCGCGCTGCTGGTCGGCTTCGGCGCCGGCCTGTCGTACGCGGCACAGGTCGTCGTCCTGCCCTGATCTGCCCTACGGTGCCGACCCGAGCACTGCCGTCCTGAGAAGTCCGCACGAAGAAAGGGAGCCCGTGGCGACCAACGAAGAGATCCTGCCCGACCTCGCGAGCATCGTGGAGGAGGTCGCCGGCGTCGACGCCGCGGAGGTCACCGCGGAGAAGTCGTTCGTGGACGACCTCGACATCGACTCGCTCTCGATGGTCGAGATCGCGGTCCAGGCCGAGGACAAGTTCGGGGTCAAGATCCCGGACGACGAGCTGGCCAAGCTGACGACGGTCCAGGACGCCGTCAACTACATCTCGAACCACTCCTGAGAGAGGGCGACTTCGTGAGCAGCACCGGCCAGGGGGTCGTCGTCACCGGTATGGGCGCGACGACCCCGCTCGGCGGCGACGTGGCGACCACCTGGGACGGCCTCCTGGCCGGTCGCGGCGCCGCCTCGAAGATCGAGGAAGACTGGGTCGACACGTTCGAACTGCCCGTCAAGATCGCGTCGCAGCTCGCCGTCGAACCCACCGAGGTCATCAAGCGCGTCGAGGCCCGCCGCCTCGACCGCAGCGAGCAGACCGCGATCATCGCGGCGCGCGAGGCCTGGCAGCACGCCGACCTCGGTGACTACCCGAACGCCGAGGACGGGTCGCCCAAGGTCGACGCGCTGCGGCTGGCGGTCATCGTCGGCACCGGCATCGGCGGGGCGCTGACCCTGCTCGGCCAGGACGACATCCTCGAGCAGCAGGGCCTGCGCAAGGTCGCGGTCCTGACCATCCCGATGCTCATGCCCAACGGCCCGGCCGCGCACGTCGGCCTGGAGTTCGGGGCGGCGGCGGGCGTGCACGCGCCCGTCTCGGCCTGCGCGTCGGGCGCCGAGGCCATCGCCTGGGGCTGGCGCATGCTCATGGCGAACGAGGTCGACGTCGTCGTGGCCGGGGGCACCGAGGCGTGCATCCACCCGATCACGCTCGCCGGCTTCAGCCAGGCCCGCACCATGGCGCTGCGCAACGACGAGCCCGAGCGCGCCTCGCGGCCGTTCGACACCGGCCGCAACGGCTTCGTGCTCGGCGAGGGCGCGGGCATCGTGGTGCTCGAGCGCGAGGAGTTCGCGCAGGCCCGCGGCGCGACCGTGCACGGGCGTCTCGCGGGCATCGGCACCAGCGCCGACGCGTACCACATCACCGCCCCGGATCCCGAGGGCACGGGGCAGTCCCGCGCCATCGCCGCGGCCCTGCGCACGGCGGGCCTCGAGCCCTCCGACGTCGGTCACGTCAACTGCCACGCCACCGCGACGAGCGTGGGCGACGTGGCCGAGACGGTGGCCGTCAAGAAGTCGATCGGCGACCACCCGGTGCTCACGGCGCCGAAGGGCTCGCTGGGTCACCTCCTGGGCGCCGCCGGGGCGGTCGAGGCCATCTCGACGATCCTGTCGGTGCGCGAGGGGCTCATCCCGCCCACCGCGAACCTCGAGGAGCTCGACCCCGACGTCACCCTCGACGTCGTGGCCGGCGAGGCCCGCAAGCAGTCGCTGGACGCCGCGATCAGCGACTCCTTCGGCTTCGGCGGGCACAACGTCTGCCTGGCGATCACGCCGGCCTGAGGCCTCGCCCGAGCTCGCTGCGCTCGTCCTGCGTCCGCCCGACGGCTAGCAGGGCGAGCGCAGCTGGCTGCCCGGCCGCGGGTCGAGCAGGCGGGGCCGGCCGCCCGCGGTCTCGACGACGGCGCTGATCTGCCAGCAGAGGCGCGGCACGCGCACGTCCGGCGGGGCGACCGCCGGGTCCTGGGTGGTGACGTAGCCCAGCGGCACGACGAGCTCGCCGCCGGCGACCGGGTCGATGCGCCGGATCACGACCGAGCCCACCCGCTGGGTGCGCGCCGTGTCGGCGAACGTCGTCGGGTCGATCCGCGCGTCCGGCACGAGCGTCTCGCGGTAGGCCGAGAGATCGCCGGCGTTGCGGGCGTCGGTCCAGCGCTGGAGGAGGTCGCGCACCGCGGCCGAGTCGGGGTGGACGGCGGCGGCCGGCGAGAGCACCACGGCCGGCGAGCCCGCCGAGCCGTCCGCGGGCAGCTCGGCGCCCACGAGCACCGGCCCGGTGTCGCCCACCGCCGCCCGGCCGACGGCCGCGGCACGGGCCCCGAGCAGGGCGCCGGCGATCACGATCATGACGAGCGCAACGGCGAGGACCACCGGCAGGACGACTCCCGGGCGCAGGCGGTCCGCCAGCGCACCGTCACGGAGCCGCCCGAGCATGCCGTCCAGCCTGCCAGCCTCCCCCGACACGATCGGTGGGCGTCCTGCGCCGCGTGGTCAGCCGACCTGGTGCAGCCGCGCGGGCGCCACGCCCTCACCGGCGAAACGGAACTCCTCGAGGGCGTCGTCCCAGCGTGTGCCCAGCATGTCGTCCATGCGTCGCGTGAGCGCCTCGCGGGTGCTCGCGCCCGCGAGCGCGGCGCGGACCTGGTCCTCACCGAGGACGATGTCGCCGTTCGCGCTGGTGCGTCCGTGCCAGAGACCGAGCCCCGGGACGTGGCTGAAGCGCTCGCCGTCGGTGCCCGGCGAGGGGTCCTCGGTGACCTCGAAGCGGACCATGCCCCAGGCGCGCAGCGCGGTCGCCACACGGGCCGCGGTGCCCACGGGCCCGGCCCACGACACCTCGGCACGCGCCGTCCCCGGCGCCGCCTCCTGGGCGGTCCAGTCCAGCACGACACGGGCGTCGAGGACGCCCGAGATCGCCCACTCGACGTGCGGACAGACCGCAGACGGCGACGAGTGGACGTAGATCACGCCACGGGTGCTCACTGCTGACCTCCGACTCGACGAGAAGCGTCTTCCCCAACGTCCTCGTCCGCGGGCAGAGATCGAACTGATCGCAACCGCCGTGCAGTGTGCACCGTGATGCTGTTGTGGCGCCAGTGTCACCGGATTCCGGGCGTGTCGCCGCCGGGAACCGTAGAGTCGTCCCACCGTGACCGAGGATGACGGTCCGCACACGGGCGGTGCGCGGTTCCGGGACGTCCTCACCGACCCCCAGTTCTTCGCGCTCTGGCTCGCCCAGCTGCTCTCGGTGCTCGGCGACCAGGTGGCGCGGGTCGCCCTCGCGGTGCTCGTCTTCACCGAGACGGCGTCGGCGGGCCTGACCGCGCTGACCTACGCGCTGACCTTCCTCCCCGACCTCGTCGCCGGCCCCCTGCTCTCCGGGATCGCGGACCGGG
Organism: Actinomycetospora lutea; assembly: GCF_028737205.1. GTDB lineage: Bacteria > Actinomycetota > Actinomycetes > Mycobacteriales > Pseudonocardiaceae > Actinomycetospora > Actinomycetospora lutea. The sequence continues at coordinate 61,800 of NZ_JAQZAL010000013.1, forward strand.
CGCCGCGGCGGCTGACGATGGTCGTCAGCGACCTCCTGCGCGCCGGCATCCTCGCGCTGATGGCCGTGCCAGGCGTGCCGTTCTGGGCCCTGTGCCTGCTCGTGGTCGCCGGCCAGCTCATCGCCGCCCCCTTCGCGGCGGCCCGCGCGGCGATCCTGCCGCACGTGCTCACCGGGGAGCGCTACGTCGTCGCCTCGGCGGTCTCGGGCACGACGTACCAGAGCGGCCAGGTCCTCGGCTTCGCCCTCGGGGGACCGCTGGTGGCCCTGGTCGGCGTCCCGGTCGCGCTGCTCGGCGACGCGCTGACGTTCGTGGTCTCGGCGGCCATCCTGCAGTTCGGGGTGAGCGAGCAGCGCGCCACCGGGGCCTCCGAGCGCGCCGCCGGCCTGCGCGACGGCGCCCGGATCGTCGTGGGCGACCGGAAGCTGCGGGCGCTGGTGGCGCTCGCCTGCGTGTCGGCGTTCGTCGTGACGATCGAGGGGCTCGCGGCGCCGTACGCGGCGGCGCTGGGCGGCGGCCCGGTCGCGGTGGGGCTGCTGCTCGCGGCGAACCCGCTCGGCGCGGCGCTGGGCATCGTGCTGCTCGCGCGCCTCGTGCCGCCCGGGCGTCGCGACCGTCTGCTGGGCCCGCTCGCGGTCGCCTCGTGCGTGCCGCTGATCGCCTCGGCGCTGGACCCGCCGCTCGCGGGGGTCGTGGCCCTGTGGGTGGTGTCGGGGCTGGCGTGCGCCTACCAGGTGCCGGCGAACGCGGCCTTCGTCGCGGCGGTCCCCGACGCCCACCGCGGGCAGGCCTTCGGGCTCGCGGTGACCGCCCTGCGCGTCACCCAAGGCCTCGGCGTCCTGCTCGCCGGCGTGCTCGCCGAGGCGACGGGACCGGCGGTCGCGGTGGCCCTGGCCGGCGCGCTGGGCGTGCTCGTCGCGCTCGGGTGCGCCAGGGCGTGGGCGCGTGCCCGGGCCGGGTGACGCGAGGGACGCCCTCGCTGCGTCGGGCGCAGTGAGGGCGTCCCTCGCTCCCACGGTGGGCCGGCGTCGCCCGAGGGGCGCGCGACGCGGGGCCTTGCCACGACTCCTAGTGCCAGTTGGAGTCGGCGAAGTGCCAGTTCGAGTCCCGGTGCCAGTTCGAGTCCGCGTAGTGCCAGTTGGAGTCGCGGTGCCAGTTCGAGTCGGCCACGGGAGTTCCTTTCGTCGGGATCGCGGCGCCGGCCGGGACGGGTCGTCCCGCCGACACGGAAGTGGCCCAACGCACACGCTGAGTGGTGAACCCGAGTACGGCGTCGAGCGCCGTGCGCAGGTCGCGCAGCGTTGACGGAGAGCGACCGCACTGTCACATCCGGCCGCACTCCGCGTCACGTCCGCCCCTCGATGTTGGTCAAAGAAGCGGTGTGTGACCAGACGGCGACTGGGCGTCAACCATCGGAGTGATCTCTTCCCAATGGGTGACGCCTCCTGCCGAGATCCACAGGTCGTCGGTACCGTGTTCCGCACGCGGACACCACCGGTGGCGAGTGCCGCCGGACCGGGAGGAGGTCACTCATCGTGACGGCGCGTGAACCCTGGAGGGGTCCCATCGACCCCGGGTCCGCGCTCACTCCCGCGCCCGGAGCAGTCCCGCCCGATCGTTCGGTACGCGCAGTCACCGACGCCGACCTCCCGGCCGGTCCGGGCGGGTCGGTGCGTCCCTGGCGTCCCGCTCGTCGGCACCGTCACGGCGCCACCGGGTCGGGCACGGGGTCCGGCTCGTCCGCGACGCCCGATGTCGCGCAGACCACACCGGGACGTCGCCTCGACCCCCGGCGCTGGAGCCTGTGGCAGGCACCCCGCCGGGTCGTCGTCGCCGTGCTCGTCATCGACGTCCTGGCCGTCGCGCTCTCGGTGGCAGTCGCCGGGCTCGAGCCGATCGGCACGGCCGACTGGCGCGCGCTGGCCCTGCTCGTCCTCGGGCTGGTCGTCCACGTCGAGACCGCCCGCGGCATCGAGCGGCGCCGCGAGATCGTCGCCGACGGGCAGCCCTACATCGAGCTCAAGTCGGTGTGGAGCTTCGCCGGCCTGCTGCTGCTCCCCCTCGGGCTCGCGCTCGCCCTGGTCGTCATCACGTTCGCGTACTGGTGGCTCCGGGTCAGCCAACGCCCCGTCGTGCACCGGTGGACCTACTCGGCGGCGACCGTCCTCATCGCCTCGGTCGCCGCGTGGGGCGTGCTCGAGCTGATGCCCGGCGGCCTGCTGGCCAAGGTCGCGGGCCCGGTGGGGCTCGCCGTGCTCGTCGCCGCCGGTCTGACGCGCTGGGTCGTCAACCACGGCCTCGTCGTGTTCATGATCTGCCTCAACGCCCCCGGCACGCCGTGGTGGAAGCGGCTCGGGGCGCCCACCGACACGCTCATCGGTCTCGGCGCGCTCGCCCTCGGCGCCGCGCTGGCCGTCGTGGCGCTGACGACGCCGTGGCTGCTGCCGGTGCTGCTCATCCCGGTGATGGGCATGCACCGCGGCTTCCTCATCCAGCAGTTCGCCCGCGCCGCGCGCACCGACCCCAAGACCGGGCTCGCGAACGCGTCGGCGTGGCGCGACCAGGCCGACCGCGAGCTCGCCCGCCTGCGGCGCCGCGGCGGCGAGCTCGGCGTGATCATGGTCGACATCGACGCCTTCAAGGCGATCAACGACCGGTACGGGCACCTCGTCGGCGACGCCGTCCTGCGCGCGGTCGCCGACACCCTGCGCACCGAGGTCCGTCCCTACGACGCCGTCGGGCGCTTCGGCGGCGAGGAGTTCGTCGTCCTCGTGGCCGAGGCCGGGCGCGAGCAGGTCGGCGCCACCGCCGAACGCCTGCGCCGGCGGATCAGCGAGTGCGAGGTCGCCGTCTCCCCCACGCTCGGCGGCGGCGTCGTGCGGGGCCTGACGGCCTCGATCGGCACGGCGTCGTACCCGGAGGCCTCGCACGACCTCGACGGCCTCATGGTCAGCGCCGACACCGCGCTCTACGCCGCCAAGCACGGGGGGCGCAACCGCGTGGAGTGCGCTCCCCCGCGCTAGGTCCGGTGGCTCAGCGGAACGCGGCGATGCCCGTCAGCGCCTGCCCGATCGACAGGGCGTGCATCTCCTCGGTGCCCTCGTAGGTCAGCACGGTCTCGAGGTTGGTCATGTGCCGGAACACCGGGTACTCGAGCGTGATCCCGTTGCCGCCGAGCACCGTGCGCGCCGTGCGGGCGACGTCGAGGGCGGCCCGGACGTTGGCCATCTTCCCGAAGCTGACCTGGGCCGGGTGCAGCTGCTCGGCATCCTTGAGCCGCCCGATCCGCGCGGCCGTCAGCCCGGCCTGGTTGACCGCGACGACCATGTCGGCGAGCTTGCGCTGGGTCAGCTGGAACCCGGCGATGGGCCGGCCGAACTGCTCGCGGTCGGTCGCGTACGCGAGCGCCGACTCGAAGCAGGCCCGGGCCGCGCCCACCGCGCCCCAGAGGATGCCGTAGCGCGCCTCGTTGAGGCACGACAGCGGCCCCTTGAGCCCGCTGACCTCGGGGAACACGGCGTCGGCGGGCAGCCGGACGCCCTCGAGGACGAGCTCGGCGGTCAGCGACGCGCGCAGCGAGAGCTTGTGCTTGACCTCATTGGCGGTGAACCCGGGGGTGTCGGTGGGCACCACGAAGCCCCTGATGCCACTGCTGCCCGCCGAGCCGGCGTCGGGGTCGGTCTGGGCCCACACGACGGCGACGTCGGCGAGCGTCCCGTTGGTGATCCACATCTTGGAGCCGTCGAGCACCCAGTCGGCGTCCGGTCCGGAGCCGTCGCGGCGGGCGCGCGTGCGCATGGAGCCCGGGTCGGAGCCCGCGTCGGCCTCGGTGAGCCCGAAGCAGCCGAGCGCGTCGCCGGTGGCCATCGACGGCAGCCAGCGCTGCTTGTGCTCCTCGGAGCCCCAGCGGTGGATGGCGAACATCGCGAGCGAGCCCTGCACGCTGACGAAGGAGCGCAGACCCGAGTCGACGGCCTCGAGCTCGCGGCAGGCCAGCCCGTAGCTCGTGGCGTTGGTGCCCGCGCACCCGTAGCCCTCGAGGTGCATGCCGAGCAGCCCCAGCGAGCCCAGGCCCTTGGCGATGTCGCGGGGCAGGGTGTTCGACTCGTACCACTCCGCGATGCGCGGGGAGAGCTCCGCGGCGGCGTAGTCGCGCACCGCGTCGCGGATGTCGCGCTCCTCGGCACTCAGGTCGGCGTCGACGGCGAGGAAGTCGCTGGGGGCGGGAGCTGCGGGCGCCATGCCCTCACGGTAGGCGGTCGACGGCGTCCTCACCGGCCCAGAAGGCCGCGAATCCGGGGTGCAGTGGCAGGTCCGACACCTGGTCGGCCGGCGTCCAGCGCAGCTCGGTCGCCTCGCCGTCGGTCGGGGCGAGCGCCGGGGGGTCGCCGGTCTCGAGCCGGGCGTGGACGGTGACGTAGGACCAGCCGCCGTGGTCGTCGACGGTCTCGCCGGTGGTGCGCACCCGGGAGGCGTCGACGCCGGTCTCCTCGACCGCCTCGCGCAGGGCGGCGTCGTGCGCCGTCTCGCCGCTGTCGCGCGCACCGCCCGGGATGCCCCACGTGTCGCCGTGGTGGCTCCACCAGACGCGGTGCGCGAGCAGGACGCAGTCGCCGTGGCGCAGCAGCAGCCCGGCCGCGCCGTACCGGCCCCAGTGCCGGTGCCCGGCGTCGCAGACCACCCAGCCGTCGCCGTCACCCCGTCCACGGGTCGAGCTCCGCTCCCCGATCGGCGTGCTCCCCTCGATGTCTCCCCGCACACCGATCACGCTAGGCCGTCGGGCGTGCGGGGGCAGGACGGGCGAGCGCCAGCGGGTAGACGGAGACCATGACCGAGGTGCCCCCGTTCGGGGCCGAGGAAGAACTGCTGCTCGTCGACCCCGCGAGCGGCGCGCCCCGCGGGCGGGCCGGCACCGTGCGCGACGAGGCCGACGGCGACCTCGACGGCGAGATGCGCACCGAGCAGGTCGAGACGGCCACCGCGCCGCACCACAAGGCCGACGACCTCGCCGACGACCTGCGCCGGCGCCGCCGCGAGGCCCGCGAGGCCGCCCGCGCGTCGGGGGTGGACGTCGTGGGGCTCGCGACCTCACCGGTCGCCCCGGACGTCGAGAGCGAGCCCGGCGCGGTCTCCGAGGGGCGCTACGGGCGGATCGCCGACCGCTTCGGGGCGATCGCGACCTCCCAGCTCACGAGCGGGCAGCACGTGCACGTCGAGGTGGCCTCGCCGGAGGAGGGCGTCGGCGTGCTCGACCGGGTGGGTCCCTGGCTGCCGGCGCTGCGGGCGCTCGCCGCGAACTCCCCGCACTGGCGGGGCCACGACACCGACTACGCGAGCTACCGGTCGGTGGTGTGGTCGCGCTGGCCGTCCGCGGGCCCGACGCGGGTGTTCGGGTCGCTGGCCGCGTACGACGAGGCCGTCGCGGCGATGCTCGCGACGGACACGGTGCTCGACGACGCGATGGTCTACTTCGACGCCCGCCTGTCCCGCGAGCTGGGCACCGTGGAGATCCGGGTGACCGACGTGGCGCTCGAGGTCGACGACGCCGTGCTGGTGGCGGTGCTCGCCCGCGCGCTCGTGCTCACCGCGGCGCGCGAGCACCGCGAGGGCGGCCCGCTGCCCGCCACGCCGGTCGAGGCGCTGCGGCTGGCGCACTGGCGGGCGTCGCGCCGGGGGCTCGGCGAGCACCTCGTCGACCCGCGCACCGGCCGCCCGGCGCCCGCCGCCGCGGTGCTCGAGGCGCTGCGCGAGCACGTCGCCGACGCGCTCACCGACGCCGGCGACCACGAGCGCGCGAGCGACGGCCTCGCGCGCCTGCTCGCCGACGGCACGGGCGCGGCGCGCCAGCGCGCGGCCACGGGCCGGGCCGGCGGCGACCCCGCGGCCGCGGTCCACGACGCCGTGGCGCGCTTCCTGCCCGGGTAGGTCGTTCGGCGTATGTGAGCGAAATTCCCGGCTATAGCCGGGAATTTCGCTCACATGGGGGGCGCGAGGGGGATGACGGCGGCGCGGGCGGCGATACCGCGGGCCATGGCGCCGAAGACGGCGGGCGCGCCGGCGAGCAGCGCGCGACCCCAGACCAGGCCGGCGAGGCCCGTCGGGACGAAGCGCACGGCGAGGCGCAGGTGCGAGCCGTGGCCCGACACGTCGGGGTCGACGGCGAGCTCGAGGGTCAGCCGGCCGGGCGCGCGCATCTCCGAGCGGAACCGCAGGCGCACGCGCGGCTCGACGACCTCGACGCACCAGCCGTCGACCACGTCGCCCATGGCCAGCGCCCGGCGCGCGGGTCGTCCGCGGTACCCGCCGACGCCGCCCAGGAGCTGGTCGGTCCAGCCCCACACCGTCCACACGCCGAGTGGCACGAACCAGCCCGCCTCGCCGCCGATGCCGTCCACCACCGCCCACAGCTCCGTGACGTCGGCGGGCGAGGGCTCCGTGGTGCTCCAGCGGTACACCGTGCCCCCGGAGCCCGCGGGGTCGGTGGGTCCGGCGAGGGCGGGGTCGTCGTCCGGGGCCGGCGGCTCGTCACGCCGGCCGAGTGCCGCGCGCACCGCGGCGTCGTAGGTCGTGCGCCCGCCCGGCGGCGGCCCGATGACGGTGAGCACGTCCTCCTCGGCACAGACCAGGTCGTCGGCGAGGGACTCGATCAGCGGCGTCGCCAGCTGCCGCGACAGGGGCGTGAGGGCCTCGACGACCCGGCCGGCGAGCGCGGGCCCGCCCGGCGGAACGGGGACGGGGACCGGCACCACGACGCCCTGCGGCAGCCCCGCGAGGCGCAGGTAGCGGCGGATGAGCTCCAGGTAGCTCAGGACGTCCGGGCCACCCACGTCGAAGCGCCGGTTGACGTCGGCGGGCAGGTGGAGCGCGCCCACGAGGTAGTGCAGGACGTCCGCGATCGCGATCGGCTGCGTGCGGTGGGCGAGCCACGGGACCGCGGGCAGCACGGGGACGCGCTCGGCGAGGTAGCGGATCATCTCGAAGCTCGCCGAGCCGGATCCGACGACGATCGAGGCCTCGAGCGCGGCGGCGGGGACGTCCCCGGCGAGGAAGACGTCGGCGACCTCCGCGCGGGAGGACAGGTGCCGCGAGGGGTCCGGGGATGCAGGCCGCAACCCGCCGAGGTAGACCAGGCGGCGCACCCCCGCGTCGGCGGCCGCCGTGCTGACCGTCCAGGCGGCGGCGCGGTCGCGCTCGGGGAAGTCGGGGCGCTCGAGGGCGTGGGCGAGGTGCACCACCGCGTCGGCGCCGGCGACGAGCGCGGCGACCGCCGCCGGGTCCGCCAGGTCGCCGTCGACGGCGTCGACCTGCTCGTCCCACCCGGTGGCCGCGAGCTTCGCGCGGTCGCGGACGAGCACGGCGACGTCGTGATCCTCCTCGAGCAGGCGCCGCACGAGGCGCACGCCGACGTACCCCGTCCCCCCGATCACCGCGCAGCGCATGCCGCCATCCTGGAGCGCGCCCGATCACCCCGGCACCCCCGGGTGACCTCTCCGCCTAGCTGACCGTGGGCTTGCCCGGGCGGTCGGCCGCACGCTGGTCGACGAACAGCCCGCCGCCGCGCCGGGTGACGAGCACCAGCTGCCAGATCGCGAAGGCGAGCACGATGAGGCCGATCACCGTCTGGCCGAGGACCAGGGCGACGATCCCGCCGGTCATCGTCACCCAGATGACGATGTCGCGTGCTGCCCGTCGCGCTGTCTTCACCGGTCCGCCCTCCCGCAGAGGTCTCGGCCCGACCGTCGCCCGATCGGGGAAACCGACCGCTCCAGTGTCGCGCGCAGGGGACGGAATCGCAGCGCATCGCTCCACAGGACATCGGTCCCCACCCGTTCGCGAGGATCTGTTGGCGGAACGTGAGCAGACACTGTGACAAACGACACACACGTTCGTCAGGGTGGCGCGGATCAAATGCGTTTGCCCGACGCGCTGTACGGATAGATCATGGGGGCTCGCTGATACGCGGCACCGGCATGCCCGGAGGCCGTGTCCGTGACGACACGTCGCGGGCCGAGGGGAACCGTTCCGGTCGCCTCGACGTCATAGATGAGTACCCAGAGGCGCGAACGAGGTGCTCCGGACCCCGGGGCGCGGGCCCTCCCCGGGCCGCTCCGAGGACCGTACCCGCACGACCCCCGGATACGAACCGACGCCCGGCGCACGACCCGTGCCGCAGGGGCCGTCGCGAGATGCGCGCGTGCGCGTCCCGCGTCGGGCCCGGCGGCACCACGGCCGCCCTGCTCGCCCGAGCAGGCACGGCCGAGCTGACCCCGACGAGCGAGATTGGACGAGCACGACGATGGACTGGGAGCTCGCGGCCTGCCGCGACCACGACCCCGAACTGTTCTTTCCCCTGACCACCCACGGCCCGGGCTCCGCCCAGGTGGCCGAGGCCAAGGCCGTGTGCCACAGCTGTCCGCTCCAGCGGGGCTGCCTGCAGTGGGCCCTCGACACCGGCCAGGAGGCCGGCATCTGGGGCGGCACCAGCGAGGACGACCGGCGGGCCATGCGCCGCGCCGCGCGCGTCGGCTCCGTGGCGGGCCCGCACGCCGCCTGAGACGGCCGCAGCGCACACACGAAGGGCCCGTCCCCCTCCCGGGGGGCGGGCCCTTCGTCGTGACGGCGTGCGGGCGGACTCAGCCCCGCCCGGTGACCTTCCGGGCCGCGAACTGCAGCACCTGGCCCCCGGTGGAGATCACGGCGCCCGCGAGGCTGAAGCCGGTCTTCACCGCGATCGAGGCGGCGTTGCCGACGATGCGCACCGGGTTGTAGGTCGGCGCGTTGTCGCGGACCTGGTCGGCGGCCTCGCGCACGGACCGGTCGACCTGCTGGGCGGCGGCCTCGCTCGCCCGGTTGACCCGCTGGGCCGCGGTGTCGCCCGCGCCCTCGAGCTCCGAGGCGACGCCGGCGGACACGGTGGCGGCGCGGTCGCCCGCCTCGGCGGCCGAGGCGCCCGCCTCGTCGGCGCGGGCCCTGGCCTCCGAGCCGGCGTGCTGGGCGACGCGGGTGGCGTCCTTGGCGACGCGCTCGCCGGCCCGCGAGGCGGTGGTGGCGACCTGCTCGCCGGAGACCTGCGCGACGGTGGCGGCGTCCTTGGCCGCCGCCGACGGCGACTTGTCGCCGGACGCGGCCTTCGACGCCTGGTCGGCGACTCCGCTCGCACCGGCCTCGGCCTGCGCGGCGGCCTTCTTCGCCGACTCCTGCACCCGGTCGGCGTCCTTCTGCGCGGTGGCCTTGGCGTCGTCGCCGACCTTCTTCGCGCTGGTGGACGCCTTGTCCGACGCCGACTGCGCCTTCGCGCGGGCACCTTCGGCGTTCGCCTTCGCAGTGGCCTTGGCCGCCTCGGCGGGAGGGTTGTCCGTCCCGGCCTTCACCTCGCGGGTCTCGCGGACCTTCCCGTCGGTGCCGTGCACGACGACCTTGCCGCCACCGTCCTTGGTGACGATCTCGGTGGCGCGCTCGACGGCCTCGCCCTGCGTCGCCGCCTTGGCGCTGGCTCGCTGGGCACCCTTCTTCTGTACCTGCCAGCCGTCCTCGGTGGGAACGACGTACCGGTCGGCCATGACGGTCTCAACTCCTGTTCGACGGTGTCTTCGACGGATCTGATGCCCAGGCCACGACCTGCACAAACGCACCAGTAACCGACACCTCGATCACCCGTTCAGCATATCCGCCGCACGGTGCTGCAGCTCGAGGTAGCGCTGGGTCGCCTGGTCGCGGACCTCGCCCAGACGCTCCATCCACCCCGCCTGGGGCGACCCCTCCGGCACCACCACAGGACCGTAGCGCCGCACGAGCTCCGGGCCCACGACCGAGGCGGCGGTGGCGACGCCCGCGGAGCTCGCCGCCTGCGCCCACGCCACCGGCCCGAGCGGCACGCAGCCGAAGAAGTGACTGACGCCGGGCGTCTGCACGACCGCGACCAGGGCGCCCGCCGAGACGACGCTGGCGCCGATCACCAGCGGGCTGCGGCCGCCGCCGGCGACGATGGTCTGGCCGAGCTGGGTGCCGACGAGCGCGGTCAGCGCCACCGTGCGCGCCCGGGCGGGGCTGCCGTACGGCGTGGCCCGGGCCTGCAGCCAGGCGAGGCTGGCGCCGCCCGCCGTGGCCATGGCGCGCAGGCCGATCTCGTGGTTGAGGGCCTCGCCCAGCGAGGCCTCGGGACCCTCGGCGAGCAGCTCGGCCGCCGACTCGGGCTGGGGTGCGCGCACGGCCAGCGCGAGCGAGGGCACGAGGTCGGTGAGCAGGTTGACCAGCAGCAGCTGGCGCGCGTTGAGCGGCGAGGTGCCGGTCGTCGTCGCGCCCAGCACCGTGAACGCGATCTCGCCGAGGTTGCCGCCGACGAGCACGCCGAGCGCCTCGCGCACCGACGCCCACATCGCCCGGCCCTCGACCAGCGCGGCGAGGATCGTCTCGAGGCGGTCGTCGGTGATGACGAGGTCGGCGGCGGCCCGGGCCGCGGGCGTGCCGCGGCGGCCGAGCGCGATGCCCACGTCGGCCAGGCGGATCGCCGGGGCGTCGTTGGCGCCGTCGCCGGTCATCGCGACCGTGCGGTCGAGGCGCTGGAAGGCCTGGACGATGCGGACCTTGTGCGACGGCGTGCCGCGCGCCACCACCCGGACCTTGGGCAGCAGCTCGTCGAGCGCGTCGTCGTCCAGCTCGTCGAGCTCGGTGCCGGTGACGACGACCCCGCCGTTGAGCACGTCGAGCTCCTCGGCGACCGCCTCCGCGGTGCTCGGGTGGTCGCCGGTGATCATGACGACCTGGACGCCCGCGTCGCGGAGGTCGCGCACCGTGGCCTGCGAGCCCGCGCGCACCGGGTCGGTGAACCCGACGAAGCCGGTGAACTCGAGGTCGGCGACGTCGTCGTCGTCGAGGACGTCGTTCTCGTCGCCACCGTCGGCCCCGTCGGCACCGCGCTGGGCCGCGCGGGCGGCGTGCTCCTCGGCGGTGAGGACCTTCTCCGCGACCGCGAGCACGCGCATGCCCTGACCGGCGAGCAGCTCGGTGTGCTCGACGAGGCCCTGGCGCGCCTGCTCGTCGAGCGGCGTGCCGGCCCAGCTCGTGGCGCGGGCGATGACCACCTCGGGCGCGCCCTTCACCGACACCAGGCGGAACGGCCCGTCGCCCTCGCTCGCGTCCTCCGGCGTGTCGATCTCGCCCAGGGTGGCGTGGTAGCCGCGGGACGGGTCGAAGTCGAGCGAGGCGACCGGCCACCAGCCCGCACGCTTGTGGGCCGGGTCCACGTCGAACTGCTGGCCGCCGGAGACCACCGCGCGGTCGGTGAGGTGCGCGAGCCGCTCCCCCGGCGCCGGGCGCGGGGTGGCGCGCAGCGCGGTGGCCAGGACGCGGCGCTGGCGCTTGCGCAGCCGGTCGGTGGGCCGCAGCTTGATGCCGTCGGAGATCGCCGAGAGCGCGAGGCGGCCCTCGGTGAGCGTGCCGGTCTTGTCGAAGCACAGGACGTCGGTGCGCCCGATCGCCTCGATGGTGCGCGGGTTGCGCACCAGCGCGCCCTCCGCCGACAGCCGCCGCGCCGACGCCAGCTGGGCGGCGGACACGACGAACGGCAGGCCCTCGGGGACGCTGGCGACGGCCAGGCCGACCCCGGAGTGCAGGTTCTGCTGGAACGGCAGCCCGCGCAGCGCGCCGGCGGCCACCACCGCGGCCGCCGACCCGACCGCCAGCGGCGTGGTGATGCGGGTCAGCCCCGCCAGGCGCTCGTCGACGCCGGCGACCGGCGCGCTCGCCCTCGCCGCCGCGGTGGAGCGGCCGACCTCGGTGCTCGAGCCGGTGGCGACGACGACGGCGCGCCCGCGGCCGGTGGCCACCGTGGCGCCCTCGTAGACCATCGAGCGGCGGTCGGCGACGGTCCGGGCGATCACCGGCGCGGGGGTCTTGAGCACGGGCAGCGACTCGCCGGTCAGCGACGACTCGTCCATCTCGAGGGCGTCGGACTCGATGACACGGCAGTCGGCGGGCACGACGTCGTCGGGGCCGAGCTCGATGACGTCGCCGACGACGACCTCGTCGGCGGCGATCCCGCGGGCGTGACCGTCGCGCTGCACCCGGGTCCGGATCGACGAGCGCTCGAGCAGCCCGGCGACGGCGCGGTCGGTGGCGACCTGCTGCACGCCGCCGATCAGCGCCGAGAACGCGGTGACGCCGACGACGATCGCGGCGTCGACGACCGCGCCGATGGCGGCCGAGAGCACCGCGCCACCGGCGAGCACCGGGGTGAGCGGGTTGTTGAGCTCGTCGAGGAACGCGCGCCCGAGCGTCGTGGAGGTCTCGGCCGCGGCCGGGTCGTCGCGGTGGCGCCGGTGGGCCTCGGCGCTGGTCAGGCCGCGCTCGGTGACGTCCAGGCGGGCGAGCACGGTGCTCGTGGGCATCACGTGCCACGGCGTGCGGCTCACGCCGGGCACGACGACACGGCGACCCAGCTCGGTCGCCGACCACGCACCGGCGCCCAGCGAGACGCCCGCGGCGCCGTTGACCGCGAGGCCCGCGAGCCCGGGCCCGCGCGGCGTCGTGCCCGCGGTGGCCATGACGGCGCCGAGCACGGTGCCGGCGCGGGCCAGGTTCACCGACCGGCGCGACACCCCGCGCGCGACCTTGACGCCCTCGATGAGCAGCGCGGCCGTGCCGAGGTCGTCGCCGACGAGGACGTGCGCGCCCCAGGGGACGACGCCGTCCGGGCGGGAGACGCCGACGCCGAGGTCGGCGGCCGCGAGGGCGCGCCGGTCGCGGGACACGACGAGCACGCCGCAGCCCGCGGCCTGCAGGTCGCGCACCGACGAGCGCAGGGCCTCGCCACCGGGGATCGCGCGATCGCCGATGCCCCCTCCCTCGCCCCCGACGAGCAGGGTGACCCCGGCGCGGCGCGCGGCCGCGGCCAGGGCCTCGGCGGCCGAGGCGGGCTCGGGCAGCACGCCGACGACGGCGGCGAGCCGGTCGTCGCGGCGCAGGCCCAGCACGAGCGTGGCGCCGTCCTCGACCAGCGCCCCCGCGGCCTCGACGGCCGCCACGGTGTCGCCGTCCGGGACGTCGTCGAGCCCGGCGAGCAGCCAGTGACCGTCGTCCGCGACGAGGCGGTGCGGCGCGGTGGCCTCGTCCGGGTCGAACAGCTCGTGGACCCGCGGGACGAGCTCGTCGAGCGGGTCGGCGGTGCCGTCGGGACCCGGCAGCGCGACGAGGTCGCCGAGCATGAGCACGCCGGTGGTCAGCGCCTCGGCGTCGAGCACGACGGTGTCGATGCGGTCCATGGCCCGCAGCGCGCTCGGCTCGACGACGACGGCGCCGCGCTTGGCGAGCACCCGCCCGAACGTCGTCGCGAAGCCCTCGCGCCCGAGCCGGCCGGCCTTCGGCAGCGTCGAGAGCGCGACGCCGGCGGCCTTGCGCACGTCGCCGGTGGCGGCCGCGGTGGCCGCGAACCCGCCGGCGGCCGCCATGCCCATCTGGTCGCCGTGGCGCTCGATCGGCCCGGACGGCAGCGGCACCGGGCGCTCGTCGAGCAGGTCGTCGTCGGCGGGCGCGGCGGCGTGGTCGGCGGTCTCGAGCAGGCGCGGCTCCGCGCCGGACCACGTGCCGGTGCGCGCCCGGGCCTCGGCGACCTGCAGGGCGCGGTAGGCGGCGTCGACGAGCAGGCCCGTGGTGCCCTGGCCGAGCGCCTGCGCGGCGGCGTTGGACAGCGCGAGCAGGACGCTGGCGCGGTCCTCGCCGAGCGCGCGCTCGACCGCCGCGCGCAGGCGGGGCTGGTGGTCGACGAAGGTGGCCGAGGACGCGAGCTCGGTGGGCAGCGGCGTGCGGCGCAGGACGCGGCCGATCGCGGCGACACCGAGCCCGGCGATGTCGGCGGCGAGCACGGTGAACGCCTGCTGCGCGGGACCGATCGACGCCGTGCCCGCGAGCGCGACGGCGTGGTCGCCCTCGCGCTCCTCGAGGATCTCGACCAGGTCGACGAGGTCGTCGACGACCGCGTCGTCGGGGAGCCCGGCGGGACCGTCACCCTCGCTCAGCAGGCCCACGACCACCGCACCGAGCGTCGCGTTGACCGTGGCCCACTCGACCTGCGGGTGCGCGGCCAGGGCCTTCTCGACGGCGCGCGCCAGCTCGGTCCCGGACTCGCGGACGGCCGCCGGCACCCCGATCTGCACCCGCCCCGCCCCACGCCACACCCGGCGCCCGCGGTGCCGTGACGGATCGACGCGGTCGAGCACGCCGCTCGCGATGCCGAGCGGATCCACCACGCGGGCGAGGAGGCCGCGGGACGGACGGGGTGCGGGGTGGGAAGCCATGGGGGTGGCTGTGGTCCTCTCGTCGGCTCGGGCTGGGTGGACCGGGGGTACGCGACGACGTACCCGATCTCGGCTCGCCGGGTGCACACCCGCGGGTACGGACAGCGCAGTATCCGGTACCCGGCGTGCCACAGCTTACGGTCGGGCCACGCTCGAAGGTCGTAGCGAGCCCGTCCCGGACGTGGCCGTCGGGTGAACGTCGCGCCGATCGGGTGGCGTTCCGGAGCCCGCACCGGAGCCCGCACCGGAACCCGCACCGGAACCACCGCCGGACCCGGGCCCGCCGGGCCCCGCGGCCCGGGACGCCAGCGAGTGCAGCAGGCGCCCCGCCGGTCGCCAGGAGGCGACGGACAGGGCGGCGCGGCGCACGGCCGCGACGAGGCGGTTGCCGGGCAGGAAGAAGTGCCGCGAGCGCCGCGCCGCGCTGCCGGCGGCGAGCGCGGCGGGGCGGTGCGCCTCCTCCCAGCGCGCGAGCCCGGCCTCGACGTCGTGGGGGTGGGCGGCGAGGTGCGTGCCCAGCGTCTCGCCGCCGACGAGCGCGAGCGCCGAGCCCTGCCCGGAGTACAGCGTGGGGCACCATGCCGCGTCGCCCACGAGCACGACCCGGCCGCGGCGCCACGACCCGAGACGGATCTGCGCGACGGTGTCGACGTGCGTGGTGCCCGCCTCCTCGACGCCGTCGAGGATCTCGGGCATCAGCCCCGCGAAGTCGCCGTACACGCGCCGCAGGGCGCCCACCGGATCGGCGGCCGCCCGGCCCGCCGCGTCCCGCCAGTCGGCGCCCAGCAGGTCGGCCCGGAACGTGAAGAACACGACCGGGGCGTGCTCCTCGACGGCCATGAGGTGCGCGGTGCGCCCGACCTCGGCGGGCACGACGTAGTCGCCCTCGCGCAGCCCGCCCGGCAGGCGCGGCAGGACCGCGGAGATCACGACGTGGTCGAACTCGTGACGGAACTCGGACTCGGGGCCGAACACCATGCCGCGCACCGCCGAGCGGACCCCGTCGGCGCCGACGACGAGGTCGAAGCGCTCGGGGGCGGGCCCGTCGGGTCCGTCGAGGACGACGTCCACGCCGTCGCGGCGCAGGTCGAGGCGGCGGGGCACGGTGGCGAAGCGCACCGCGACCTCCTCGGGGCGCGCGGCCCACAGCGCCGCCTCGAGGTCGCCGCGGACCAGGGCGAGCGCGTCCGGGTCCTCGGCGAGGGACGCCTCGACGCGCGAGACCGTGCGGCCGCGGCCGTCGACCCCGGTGATGATCCCGTCGGCGGGCAGCCGGGTGCGCAGCGCGTGCGAGACCCCGAGGCGGTCGGCGGCGGCGAGACCCTCCGGGGCCAGCCGGACGAAGTACCCGCCGGTGCGGCGGGCGCCGGCGCGCTCGCAGACGACCACCGACCAGCCGGCCCGGTGCAGCGAGGTGGCGGCGGCGAGGCCGGCGACGCCGGCGCCGACGACGAGCGCCCGCGGCTGTCCCTCACGCCCGGTGCGCTCCACGATCTCCAGCGTAAGCGCGGACCGGGGGTCCGGCCGCCGCACCGGGCGTGGGCTGGCCCTCAGTCGCACGCCGGCAGCACGCGGCCCCGCCACCTGCTGGGAGGTGGCGGGGCCGGTGGCGGTGGCGCGGGAGGCGCGGCTCAGGCGCGGGCCGGGTCGACCCGGCGGAAGTGCGCGCACTCGCACTGGGCGCAGTCGTCGCCGAGGTAGTAGTGCTCGTGCGATTCGCGCGGGTGCTTGCAGCTGCACAGGTCCACGAGCGGGACGCGGGCCAGCGAGGGCGGCATCGGCGCGCGGAGGAGGGGACGGTGGGACCGACGGTGGTCGATGAGCTTCATGTCGAAGGAGTCCGTTGAGGTGGAGGGGTCGGCAAGGGCGGTCGAAGAGCGGTCGTGGGCACTCCGGGCCCGCACGCACGGTGGGTGCGTGCGGACGGCACGGGTCGAACGGTCTGCTCTTCCCGGGCCGCGGCGAGCTCTCGCTGCACCCGTGACAGTTCGCGCCGGGTCCGCTCGAGCTCGTCGTGGGCCTGATCGCGCTGGCGCGTGATCAGGGCCACCTCGTCCTGCAGGGTCACGACCATCGCGGCCGCGGTGAGGGTGAGGCCCTCGTCGAAGAGCTCGCGGATCCGGGCGGCGAGGGCCAGCTGCCGGCGCGTCCAGCGCCGATGTCCGCCTGCGGAGCGCTCCGGGCGAACCATCCGACCCGCGTCGAGACTCCGGAGGAACGCCGGTCGAACCCCGAGGAACTCCGCCGCCCGACCGGTGGTCAGAGCGGGGGTCTCCTCGTCGTCGAGGCTCTCGGCGCCCACGGCTTCCGTCGCGTCCTTGCGTTCGTGCTCTGCACAGTCCGACCCACCATGAGCAGGGCGGACGTCCCGAAGTTCTACTCGCGACTGCAATTTCTGTCAATGCTCCCGCAGGGCGTGCGACCGGGTTCACCGGAGCGTGGTGGGCCACCCGGGGATGAGCCCAGCGCGACCGGGTGGCGACGCCCGGTCGTCGATCACCGGTCGATCACCCGAATTCAGGAATCCGGTATGTCGTTGTGCCCCGATCCGGGTATGAGAGGTGGAAGGATGGTGATCTGCGGAAGGCGGAGGGGGGATCGAGTCGATGACCGACGTCCGACCGCCCCTGCCCGCGTCCGATGCGCCCGGCCCGCTCCCCGACCGTCTCGGCGAGCGCTTCGAGCTCGGTGAGCTGATCGGCCGCGGCACGTGCTCGGAGGTCTTCCGGGCCCACGACCTGCTGCTCGACCGCGAGGCCGCCGTCAAGATCTTCCCGGTGGCCGACGACCCGCGCATCCGGCGCGAGGTGCGGCTGATGGCGTCGATGGACCACCCGAGCCTCGTGCCGGTCTACGACGTCGGCCACGACGCGGGCCGCGCGTTCGTGGTGATGGCGCTGCTCGAGGGCGGCAGCCTTGCCGACCGGCTCGCCGACGGCCCCCTGGGGGTCGGCGAGACGCTCCTCGCGGTCGCCTCCGTCGCCGACGGCCTGAGCCACGTCCACCGCGGCGGGGTGCTGCACCGCGACGTCACCCCGCGCAACGTCCTGTTCGACGGCGACGGGCGCGCCCACCTGTCCGACTTCGGCGTCGCCTTCGTCGCCGACGCCCCGCGGATCACCGACACCGGCATCGTCGTCGGCTCCGCGCCCTACCTCGCGCCCGAGCAGGTGCGCGGCGAGACGGTCGGGGCGCCGGCCGACGTGTACGCGCTCGGGCTCGTGATGATCGAGGCGCTGACG
The DNA here is from genome assembly GCF_028737205.1 of Actinomycetospora lutea. Lineage (GTDB taxonomy): Bacteria > Actinomycetota > Actinomycetes > Mycobacteriales > Pseudonocardiaceae > Actinomycetospora > Actinomycetospora lutea. The sequence continues at coordinate 79,333 of NZ_JAQZAL010000013.1, forward strand.
GCCCGCCCGGCCTTCGGGGGCGCGCCGCTGGAGGCCGCCCGCGCCCGGCTCGAGCGCCGACCCGAGATGCCGGCGGGCCTGGAGTTCGAGGTGGTCGCCCTCCTCGAGGCGATGACCGCCGACGACCCGGCGCACCGGCCCACCGCCGAGAACGTCTGCATCGGCCTGCGCCGGGCCGCTCTGGCCGCCGAGACGGCCACGCCGCCGTACGCGATGGCCCCGATCGTCGGCGCGGGGACCCCGGACGCGACCACCGCGAACCTGCGCCCCGTCGCCGCGACCGCCGGCGACGCCGCCCGCGCCCTCGACGCCGAGACGCCGCTCGACCTCACCGCGGTCCCGGAGCGGCGCCGTCGCCGCCGGCTGGCCGACGCCGGCGGCTTCATGGTCGCCGCGTCCGTCGCCGCCGCGGTGCTGCTCGCGGGCGGGGTCGTCGTGGCCTCGGCCTGGACGGTCGACCGCGTCAACACCGCGACGCCCCCGGCGGCCACCGTGCCGCCGCCGACCGCGGAGGTCGTCGCCGACCCCGGCGGCGGCTCCGTGGGCGGCGGCGGGCACTCGTCCTCCGGATCCTCGAGCTCCTCCGACGACGACGGCGACCGGACGCGCAGCTCCGACGACGCCCGGAGCGATCGGCAGGCGATGGCCGAGCGCGCGCCCAGCACGGCACCGGTCACCGACGGCGGGTCCGCGTCGAGCGCCCCTCCCGAGCCGAGCAGCACCACGCCCCGGCCGACGTCGTCGACGACCTCCCCCACCGGGTCCTCGTCGTCCTCACCGACCCCGAGCTCGACCTCGACCTCGGCCTCCCGGCAGCCGCTCCTGCCCGGCGTGCCGTCGCTGCCGACCGTGCCGGTACCCGGCGGCACCACGCGCACGACGCCCGGCGCCACCGAGTCCGAGCGCCCCACGACGTCGCCGGCCACCACCTCCGAGGCCACCTCCGAGGCCACCACCTCCGAGGCCACCACCTCCGAGGCCGCGACCTCGGATGCGGCGACGTCCGAGGCCACGTCGTCCGCCGCCGGCGGCACGACGACCACCACCACGACCACCGCGCCGAGGAAGGTGCTCGGCCCGGCGGTCGAGGCGCTCGGCGGCGTGCTCGGGCGCTGAGGCCCCACCGGCCCGCAGGGTCTCGAGGCGCTGCTCGTAGTCGGCGCGGTCCCCCGCGTCGCGGCAGGGCTGTCGGGCCGTCTCCTCGTCGCCGGGAGGACCCGGGCGCCGCAGACCCCGGCGGCCGCCGGCCGACGCGGCCCGGCAAGCTGTGCGCCGTGGCGGGATTCCGGGATGTCGTGGGGCGGGCACTGCAGGCCGGGCTGGACCTGCTGAACAAGCAGGTGGACGGCCGGCAGCGCCGTCCCGCGGGCGGGCGACCGTCCGCGCCGGACGGCGGGGTCCGCGCGGCGCCCTCCCGCGACCGGGCGCGCACCGTCTCCTACCAGCCCGACCTCGACGGCGCCGCCGACCCGGGCGAGATCGTCTGGACCTGGGTGCCCTACGAGGAGGACGCCTCGCAGGGCAAGGACCGTCCGGTGCTGGTGGTGGCGCGCGCCGAGGACGGCGACCTGCTCGGGCTCATGCTCTCCAGCCAGGAGCACCGGCGTGACGACGAGAACTGGCTGCCCGTCGGCTCGGGGCCGTGGGACCGCGAGGGCCGCGACTCGTTCGTCCGCCTCGACCGCGTGCTGGAGATCCCGGAGCACGGCATCCGGCGGGAGGGCGCGGTCATCCCGGCCGACCGGTTCGAGCGCGTGGCCGCGGAGCTGCGCAGCGGTTACGGCTGGAACTGACCGCCCCGCGCCCCTCCACCCGTTCGCAGGAACGGCTACCCTCCGATGCAGCGACCCGGCGCGGCCGGGCCGCCGGTGGAAGGGGGCGTCCGTGATCGGTTCGCCGTCCCGCTCGTCCGTCCGGCGACCGGGCCCCGTCGTCACTCACCCGCTGGGCGCAACGCCCGGCCCACCCCACCGCGTCGTCCCGGTGCACCGGGTCCCGAGGGTGTAGGGAGTGCCCGTGCCGATCGAGCCCGCGTCCGCATCACCCGCGTCGTCCCCGTCGTTCGCGGGTGCCGAGCACGCCGAGGAGGTCCTCGACGCGCCCGAGACGTCGCACGGGCCGGTCGTGCTGGGCGCGGGCGTCACCGACCGCGGGCACCGCCGCCGGCGCAACGAGGACTCCTTCGCGCTCACCCGCGCGACCACGCCCGAGGGCACGGCGACGGTCGTCGCGGTCGTCTGCGACGGGGTCGCCTCGGTCCCGGGCGGCGACACCGCCTCGCGCACCGCGTGCGACGTCGCCGTCGCGGCCGGGCACGAGGCGCTGACCGGGGGCCAGGACCTCGACGACGCCGCCGCCACCGCCGCCGAGGCGGCCCGCACGGCGGTCGCCGCGCTGGCGCCGGCCACGGGCCAGTCGCCGGCGTGCACCTACGTCGCCGCGGTGCTCGACGCGGGCCGCGCGGTCGTGAGCTGGGCGGGCGACAGCCGGGCGTACTGGCTGTGCCCGGGCGCGCCGGACGAGTCCGCCGTGCTCACCGAGGACGACTCGTGGGCCGCCGAGATGGTCGCGGCCGGCATCGTCGGTGCCGACGACGCGCTGTCCGACCCCCGCGCGCACGTGATCACGCGCTGGCTCGCCGCCGACGCCCCGGACGTCGTGGCGCGCCACCGCACCTGGGAGCTCGACGAGCACGGCGTCCTGCTGCTGTGCAGCGACGGGGTGTGGAACCACCTGCCCGACCCCGCGGTGCTCGCCGCCCTGCTCGACGGCATGCCGACCGACGCCGAGAGCGTGCACGCCGGGGTCTGCGCGCTGGTCGAGGCGGCCCTCGACGACGGCGGCCACGACAACGCCACCGCGGTGCTGCTCGCGCTCGCCCCCGCCGGCTAGCTCTACAGCGGGGTGCGCGCCGCCAGGTGGGCCGGGGTCATCGCCAGCGCGATCATCACGTCGCCCGCGTCGGCGTAGTCCCGGTCCGGGATCTGCTCGAGCTTGGTGCGGGTGCGGGCGTCGACGCCGTAGTCGTCGGCGACCGCGAGGATCTGCCACCGCCGCAGCGGGAAGCGCTCCTCGTCGAGGACCGCGCGGAAACCGGGCACGCCTCCACGGGTACCGGTGCACCGTGCGGGGGACAACGTGAGGGGTCCGACAACGTCGATCTCAGCCGACGGCTAACGCCCGTGTCCCGTGGAGCAGCGCGCCGGTGAGCCGCGCGCGCGGGTCGGCCGCGACGTCGAGCGGGTCGGGCTCGACGTCGGCGCGGACGAGCAGGTCACCGAGGGCGGCGATCATCGCGCCGTTGTCGGTGCACAGCCGGATCGGCGGGACGCGCAGGGTGATCCCGGCGGCCGCGCAGCGCTCCTCCACCAGTCCGCGCACCCGCGAGTTGGCCGCGACCCCGCCCACCATGAGCAGGGTGTCGGCGCCCTGGTCGGCGCAGGCGGCGACGGCCTTGCGCGCCAGCGTGTCGGCGACCGCCTCCTGGAACGACGCCGCGATGTCGGGCACGGGCAGCGGGCCGTCCCGGCGCTCCACCCAGCGCGCGACCGCGGTCTTGAGCCCCGAGAACGAGAACGTCCACGGCGGGTCGGACGGCCCGGTCAGCGGGCGCGGGAACGCGATGGCGTGCGGGTCGCCCTCGCGCGCGGCGCGGTCGATCGCCGGGCCGCCCGGGTAGGGCAGGCCGATGAGCCGCGCGACCTTGTCGAACGCCTCGCCGGCGGCGTCGTCCACGGTGTCGCCGAGGTGCACGACCTCGTCGCGGGCCAGGTCGCCGACGCTGAGCAGCGAGGTGTGCCCGCCCGAGACGATGAGGGCGACGCAGCGCTCCGGCAGCGGGCCGTGGTCGAGGACGTCGACCGCGGCGTGCCCGGCGAGGTGGTGCACGGCGTAGAGCGGGACGCCCGCGGCCAGCGCGTACGCCTTGCCCGCGGCGAGCCCGACCTGCAGCGCCGGGCTCAGCCCGGGCCCGGCGGTGACGGCCACGGCGGTGACGTCGGCGAGGTCGACCTCCGCGCGCTGCAGGGCCGTGCGCACCATCGGCGCCATCGCCTCGAGGTGCGCCCGCGCCGCGACCTCGGGCACCACCCCGCCGAACCGTGCGTGCTCCTCCATGCTCGACGCCAGCGCGTCGCCGAGCAGGCGGCCCTCGGACACCAGACCGACGCCGGTCTCGTCGCAGGACGTCTCGATGCCGAGGACCAGGGGCGTGCTCACGGTGTCGATTGTCCTCGCCCACCCCGGGGCGGCCTTCCGGGACCCGGCGGGCGCCCGCGCGGCGGGCACCAGGAGCCGCCACCCCTCGCGAACGCGACGGGGGTCGAGGGGCACGGTGCGCAGGTCGCGGCGCGTGTCGATCATGCGCGATGCGCCTCTCGCCGGCTGTTCGGTCGCCGGGGGCATCCGGCGAAGGGCGCCCCTCGCCCGTCCATCCGAACGAAGGTGCCCTTCGCTCGGATACGCGCGCGCCGACGCCGCTCACGCCGGCACCAGGCGGCGGCGGGCGGGGTCGGCGCGGTACCAGGCGAGCGTCGCCGCGATCCCCTCGTCCCAGCCGGTGGCGCGCGTCGAGAACGTCGCACGGAAGGCGGAGTCGTCGACGAGGAAGGGCTGTTCGAACTGGTAGAGCAGCTCCGCGCCCTCCCGCGCGACCGGGGAGACGAGGCGCAGGCCCGCCACCATCGCCGGGGTGATCCGCCCGAGGCGCGGCGGGTGGCCGGCCGCCGCGAACACCCGCTCGACGAGCGCGCGCCCCGTGGTCGGCGGCGGCACCGGGGTGTGCCAGACGCGGCCCGTCGCGCTCGCCGGCGCGAGGGCGAGCTCGACGAGGGCGGCGCCGACGTCGGGGGTGTAGCCGGCGGTCACGGGCAGGTCGGGGTCGCCCGGCCACCGCGCGGTCCGGCCCTCGGCGGCGCTCGCGAAGATGCCCGCGCCGATCAGCGACTCGACGCCCGGCCCCCAGAGCTCCGGCGCCCGGCCGATCACCGTCTCGACGTCGCCGCGGGCGTGGGCGGCGAGGACCATCTCGGCGAGCCAGGCCCGCAGCACGCCCTTGCCGGAGACGGGCGCGACGGGCGTGTCCTCGCGCATCGGGGCGTCGACCAGCCCGTACATCCACGTGTCGTCGGCGAGGACGAGGCGGGCCCCGGCCGCGCCGGCCGCCTCGAGCAGCGCGCGCGTCGCTGCCGGGAACGCCGAGCGCCACATCGCGAACGGCGGGTTCACGCAGTGGTACACGACCGCGGCGTCGCGGCAGGCCGCGCGCATCGCCGGCGGATCGGTGGCGTCGGCGGCGCTCGCCTCGGCGCCCGGGACCGGCGTGCCGGACCGGGTCACGGCCCGGACGGGCAGACCGCGGCGGACGAGCTCCGCGCACACGGCGCGCCCGATGCCGCCCGAGGCGCCGACGACGACGTGCGTGCTGGTCATGCCATCTCCTTCGTGGTCGCTGGTGTGCCGAGCAGGTGGTCGAGGGCCCGTGCGGACGCGGCGGCGGGCAGGGCCCCGACGACGGCGTTGCGCAGCGCGACGGCGAGCGGCGAGCGCCAGGCCGCGACGTCGCCCGCGGCGCGGGACCGGCGCGCGACGGCCTCGGCGACCGGGCGCCGCCGACGCTCGTAGGCCGCCAGCGACGCGGGGTCGGCGGTGGCCTCCTCGGCGAGGACGACCGCGTCGAGGAAGGCCTGCGCGGCGCCCTGCCCGAGGTTCGGGGTCATCGCGTGGGCGGCGTCGCCGAGCAGGGCGACCCGGCCGTGGTGCCACGACGACGGCGGGCGCAGGTCCTCGAGCCGGTGCACGAGGACGCGCCCGTCGACGGCGTCGAGCACCGCGGGGATCGGGTCGTGCCAGCCCGCCAGGCGCGCGCGCAGCCAGGGCAGCGGGTCGCCCGCGGACACGTCGGCGGTGGGGACCATGGCGTAGAGGTAGGTGCGGCCCCGCGGCAGCGGCGCGAGCCCGACGAGGTCGCCGCGTCCCCAGCTCTCGCCCCCGGCGTCGAGGCGGTGGCGGGCGACCAGGCGGAACGCGGTGTGCCCGGTGTCCCGCACCGTCGCCTCGGGCCAGTAGGCGCGCACGGTGCTGCGCACCCCGTCCGCGGCGACCACCAGCTCGGCCTCGTGCCGCCCGCCCGCCTCGTCGTGGACCACGGCGGGCGCCCCCGCACCCCCGGGATCGACCCGCCGGACTCCGAGGCCCTCCCGGAGGTCGGGGGCGGCCGCGCGGAGCAGGGCGTGGAGCTCGGGGCGCGGCAGCACGACGACGCCGTCACCCTGGCGGCGGGCCAGGTCCGCGGCGTCGGTGCGCACGAGCCAGCGCCCCGACGACGTGCGGATGCCGCCGCCGATCTCGACGGTGCCCAGCTCGCGGGTCCGCGCCCCGAGCCCGAGGACGTCGAGCGCGCGCAGGGCGTTGGGCCACAGCGCGATGCCCGCGCCGGCCTCGGCGGCGTGCGCCCGCCGTTCGAGGACCGTCACGTCCCAGCCGCGCCGGCGCAGCGCGATCGCGCTCGCCAGACCACCCAGCCCCGCTCCTACCACGACGGCCCGCGCCATGACCCCACGCTCCTCTACGTCTGTAGTAGTTTGTACTCTACGACTGTAGAGCAACGAGGGGAAGGGCCGCCGTGGACCGTCGGGACGTCCTCGCCGACGCGGCGATCACCGTGCTGGCCCGGGCCGGGAGCCGGGGCCTGACCCACCGCGCGGTCGACGCCGCCGCCGGCCTCGCCGAGGGCACGAGCTCGTACTACTTCCGCACCCGCTCGGCGCTGCTGCAGGCCTGCGTGGAGCGGATGGCAGCCCGCACGCTCGAGGAGATGACCACGGGCACGCCCGCGGTCACGACCGTCGATCAGCTCGTCGGCGCCTGCGTCGCGACCGTCGGGCACTGGCTCGCGAAGGACCGGGAACGGCTGCTCGCGCGCTGGGAGCTCGCGCTGGAGTCGACCCGGCGCCCCGAGCTCGAGACCGCGCTGCGCGCCGCCGGGGCGACGATCCGCGAGCGCGTCGCCGACACCCTCGCCGCGCTGGGGATCGCCGAGCCACGGCGCCGCGCCGACGACCTCGTCGCCTGCCTCGACGGCCTCGCGTTCGATCAGCTCGCCGGGGCCGGGCGCCCGCCGCGCGACGATGCCGGCCTGCGGGCCTCGATCGGCGACGTCGTCCGGGGCTTCACCGCGTCCTGACCCGCTCGCGGCCCAGGAGCACGAGCACCGCCACCGCCAGCACGATCTCCACCGCGAACGCGCCCTGCTGCAGGACGGCGTCGATCAGCGGGAAGTGCGCCAGGTGGAACGTGTGGAACACGGCGTGCGGCACCGCGAACACCAGGAACGCCACGACCGCCGCGATGACCAGCCGGCGCTCGGGCCACCACGCCGCGAACACCAGGACGACGCCGAGCGCGAGGGTGCCCGCACCGTGGTCGCGCACGAGGTGCTCGTTGTAGGGCGGGAGCAGGGCGACCCAGGGCGTGCCGCCGTAGGGGAAGGCGTCGTAGAAGGCCTGCGGCAGGAGCAGCGCCCAGGAGCCGATGACGACCTGGAACGCCGCGAGGACCGCGAGGAGCGCGCGGGTGATCACCGGGCCACCTCCGCGGCGAGGAACTCCTCGAAGGTGCCGACGCCGTCGGCGTGCGCGGGCGCGAGGTTCGCGCCCTCGCGGAACCCGCGCGCGACCGCGCCGGGCACGCGCAGCGGCACCACGGGGCGGCGGCGCCCGGTGGCGTGCGCCCACGTGCGCGCGAGGTCGGCCATCGTCCGGATCCGCGGTCCGCCGAGGTCGGGCACCCGGCCCTGCGGCGGGCCGACGGCGTGCGCGGCGAGGCGGGCGGCGACGTCGGCGACCGCGACCGGCTGGAACGACGCCCCGGCGAGCACGGGGAGGAACCCGGCGCGGGCGGTGGTGGCGAACAGCGCCGCGAGCAGGTCGTGGAACTGGGTGGCGCGCAGGATCGTCCAGGGCAGCCCCGAGTCCGCGACCGCCTGCTCGCTGCGCACCTTCTCGCGGTAGTAGCCCAGCGGGATGCGGTCCGCGCCGACGATCGAGATGTGCACGAGGTGCCCCACCCCGGCGCGCCGCGCGGCCGCGACGACGCGCCCGGTCGACGCGGCGTCCCGCCTCGGGCGGCCGGCCAGGTGCAGCACGGTCTCGATCCCGGCCATCGCGGCGTCGAGCCCCTCGCCGGTGTCGAGGTCGCCGACGGCGCGCCCGGGCCCGTCCCGGCGGCTCAGCACCCGCGGTTCCTCGAGCAGCGGCACGAGCGCGCGTCCCAGCGTCCCCGTCCCCCCGGTCACCAGCACGGTCACGACGTCCTCCCGGTGTCTGGAGCGCCCCGGCGGCGCCCGTCAGGAGGGTCGACCGGACAGCCCCGCCGAACGTGACAGCTGCCCGGCGAGGAACGCCAGCTTCTCGGGGTTCCGGAGGATGCGGACGGTCTGCACGGCGCCGTCGCCCTCGATCGTCAGGACGCCCGCCAGCTCGCCGTCGACGAACGCGACGACGGCCGGCGCGCCGTTGATCTCGACCGCCGCGCCGGTCCCGCGCCATCGGCCGGGCCCGAGGATGCCGACGAGGAACCGCGCCACCGCGTCGCGCCCGCGGACTGGCCGGCGCGCCGCGCTAACCTTGCCGCCGCCGTCGGACCACACCGTCACGTCCGCGGCCAGCAGGTCCTCGAGACCGGCGAGGTCGCCCTCGCGGGCCGCGGCGACGAACCGGGCGAGCAGGGGCCCGACGTCGGCGGGGGCGGTGGACACCGTGGACACCGTCGGGACGGCCGCGAGGTGCCGTCGCGCGCGGGTGTGCAGCTGGCGTGACCCGGCCTCGGTGACGTCGAGGACCGCGGCGACCTCGGCGTGGCTGTGCCCGAACGCCTCGCGCAGCACGTAGACGGCACGCTCGGGCGGGGTGAGCCGCTCCAGCGTGGTGAGCAGGGCGAGCGACACCGACTCCCGCTCCTCGACCGTGGCCGCCGGGCCCGCGGCCGGGTCGGTGGTGAGGATCGGCTCGGGCAGCCACGGACCGACGTAGGTCTCGCGGCGGGCGCGGGCGGAGTCGAGGCGGTTGAGGCAGAGCCGGGTGACGACGGTGGTGAGCCAGGCCGCGGGGTTGTCGACCGTGTCGCCGTGCCCGGCCCAGCGCAGCCACGCGTCCTGGACGACGTCCTCGGCGTCGTGCGCGGAGCCGAGCATCCGGTAGGCGAGGCCGAACAGGCGGGGGCGCTGCTCGGTGAAGACCGCGGTGGCCTGGCTCACGGGCACCATCCTGCCCGGGCACGCTTGCCTTCGAGCGCGCTCGAAGTCCTACGGTCGCTGTCGTGAGCGTGACGACCGACCGGCTGCGGGGCCTCATCGAGACGACGGAGGGCGAGCTCCCCCCGCTCACCGTCGAGCTGGTCCGCGACCTCGAGATCCCCGACCACATGACGATCGCCGAGGTGGCCGAGCTGACCGGCCTGTCGGCCCACACGCTGCGCTACTACGAGCGCATCGGGCTCGTCGAGGTGCCGCGGGACGCCGCGGGACGCCGCCTCTACGACCGCGACGCCGTCGGGCGGGTCGTGTTCATCACGCGGCTGCGCGACTCGGACATGCCGATCGCCGCCATCGCCCGCTACGTCGAGCTGGTCAAGCGTGGCCGGGACACCGAGCCCGAGCGCCTGGCGCTGCTCGAGGCCCATCGCGACGACATCCTCAACCGCCTGCACGACCTGCAGGCCGCGCTGGCCGTCGTCGACTACAAGATCACGACCTACGGCGGGGCCTGCGGCTCGTAGGCGCCCGCCGCCCCGGAGGAGAAACATGTCCGACCGCCGTCTCGGCCCGCTGTCCGTGCCCTCACCGGGCCTGGGCTGCATGGGCCTGAACTGGGCCTACGGGCCCGCCGACCGCGACGAGTCGATCGCGACCGTCCGGCGCGCCCTCGACCTCGGCGTCACGTTCCTCGACACCGCCGACGTGTACGCCGGCGGCGAGAACGAGCGCCTCGTCGGCGAGGCGATCGCCGGGCGCCGCGAGGAGGTCACGCTGGCGACCAAGTTCGGCATCCAGACCGACCCGACCACCGGCTACCCCGACGGCCGGGTCGACGGGTCGCCGGCGTACGTCCGGCGCTCGATCGACGCGTCGCTGGCGCGTCTCGGCGTCGACCACGTCGACCTCTACTACCTGCACCGGCCCGACCCGGCGACGCCGATCGAGGAGACCGTCGGCGCGATGGCCGAGCTCGTGACCGCCGGCAAGGTGCGCCACCTCGGGCTGTCCGAGGCGTCGGCGGCGACCCTGCACCGGGCGGCGGCGGTGGCGCCGATCGCGGCGCTGCAGTCGGAGTGGTCGCTGTTCAGCCGCGACATCGAGGACTCGGTGGTGCCGGCCGCCCGCGAGCACGGCGTCGGGCTCGTCCCGTACAGCCCGCTCGGGCGCGGGATGCTCACCGACGCGTCGGTGCGCGACCTCGCGAGCGACGACTTCCGCCGCACCCTGCCCCGCTTCGCCGAGGGCGCCCTCGACGAGAACCTGGCGCTGGTGGAGCAGGTCCGGGAGGTCGCGAAGCGTCGGGGCGCGACGCCGGCGCAGGTGGCGCTGGCGTGGCTGCTGGCGCAGGGGGACGACGTCGTCCCGATCCCGGGCACCAAGCGCCGGACCTATCTCGAGGAGAACCTCGGCGCCCGCGACGTCGCGCTCGACGCCGACGACGTCGCCACCCTGTCCTCGCTGGTGCCGACCGGGAACCGCACCGGCGACATGAGCTGGGTCAACCGGGACACCGCGGCCCGCGCCTGAATTCTCAAGAACTGTTCAAGCGTCGCCCGCGATGGCGGAAAGAATGATATCTCGCGGTGGCGCACCGAGAATGGTGGGCTGATCTCCGCCGCATCACGGCCCGGTCACGCTCCCCCGCTCCCCGACCGGGCCGGCGACGGAGGTGACCGATGTCCGCTGCCGCTTCCGCCGCCCGCTGGGATGGGCCTATGCCCCCTACTGAGCCGTTCAGCGTATGTGAGCGATATTCCGGGCTATAGCCCGGAATATCGCTCACATACGACGTTCGGGCTAACCCTCCGCGTCGCCCTCGGCCTCGAGGAACGCCTCGCGGAGCTGCTCGACCATCGCCGGGTCCGGCGACGCCCACAGTCCGCGGTCGACGGCCTCGAGCAGGCGCTCCGCCATGCCGTGCAGGGCCCACGGGTTGGCCTCGCGCAGGAACGCGCGGTTCTCGGGGTCGAGCACGTAGTTCTCGGTCAGCGAGCCGTACATCCAGTCGCTGACCGTGCCCGCCGTCGCGTCCCAGCCGAACAGGTAGTCGACGGTCGCCGCCATCTCGAACGCGCCCTTGTAGCCGTGCCGGCGCATGGCGGCCATCCACCGCGGGTTGACGACGCGACTCCGGAACACGCGCGCCGTCTCCTCGATCAGCGAGCGCGTCTTCACGTTCTCCGGGCGCGTCGAGTCGCCGACGTAGGCCGCCGGCGCCGCCCCGGTCAGCGCCCGCACCGTCGCGATCATGCCGCCGTGGTACTGGTAGTAGTCGTCGGAGTCGGCGATGTCGTGCTCGCGGGTGTCGATGTTCTTGGCCGCCACCGCGATCCGCCGGTACGCCGCGCGCATCTCGTCGACCGCCGACTCGCCCTGGCGCCCGCGCCCGTACGCGTGCCCGCCCCACGTCGTGTAGATCTCGGCGAGGTCGGCGTCGCCGCGCCACTCGCGCGAGTCCATCGCCTGCAGCAGCCCCGCCCCGTACGCCCCGGGCGGCGAGCCGAAGATCCGGGTCGTGGCGGCCTGCCAGTCCGAGCCGGCCGCCCGGTCGGCGCGGGCGTGCGCGGCGACGAAGTTGTCCTCGTCGGCCTCGTCCTCGAGCCCGGCCACCAGCTGCACCGCGTCGTCCATCGTCGCCACGACGTGCGGGAACGCGTCGCGGAAGAACCCGGAGATGCGCAGCACGACGTCGACGCGCGGGCGCCCCAGCTCCGACGACGGGACGACCTCGAGTCCCGTCACCCGCCGCGAGGCCTCGTCCCACACCGGCCGCACGCCCATCAGCGCGAGCGCCTCGGCGACGTCGTCGCCGCTCGTGCGCATCGCCGCCGTGCCCCAGAGCGAGAGCCCCACGCTGGTCGGCCACTCCCCCTCGTGGTCCGCGCGGTAGCGCTCGAGCAGCGAGTCGGCGAGCATCTGCCCGGTCTCCCAGGCCAGCCGCGACGGCACCGCGCGCGGGTCGATCGAGTAGAAGTTCCGCCCGGTCGGCAGGACGTTGACCAGCCCGCGCAGCGGCGACCCGCTCGGCCCCGCCTCCACGTGCCCGCCGTCGAGGGCGTGCAGGACGCTGTCGATCTCACCGGTGGTCGCGTCGAGGCGCGGCACGACCTCGGTGGCGGCGAAGGTCAGGATGTCGGTGACGGTCGGGTCCGCGCGCCCCAGCACCTCGAGCGTCACCGGCGCGGGGACGTCGAGGGCCCAGTCCCGCTTCTCCATGCCCAGCACGAGAGAGTGCGCGAGCTCCTCCACCCGGTCGACCTCGGCGCGCGGGGCCTCGTTCTCGACCAGCCCCAGCGCCTCGCGCAACCCCGGCAGCGACTGGGTGCCCGACCACAGCTGCCGCGCCCGCAGCACCGCGAGCACCATGTCCACGCGCTCCTGCCCGGACGGCGCCCGCCCGAGGACGTGCAGGCCGTCGCGGATCTGCGCGTCCTTGATCTCGCACAGCCAGCCGTCGAGGTGCATGACGAAGTCGTCGAAGCGCTCGTCGTCGGGCTGGTCGGAGACGCCGAGGTCGCTGTCGAGCTTCGCGGCCTGGATCAGCTGCCAGATCTGCCCGCGGATCGCGGTGATCTTGCCGGGGTCCATGGCCTGGATCGACGCGTACTCGTCGAGCAGCTGCTCGAGCCGCGCGAGGTCGCCGTACGACTCGGCGCGCGCCATCGGCGGGACGAGGTGGTCGACGAGCGTGGCGTGCGCGCGGCGCTTGGCCTGCGTGCCCTCGCCCGGGTCGTTGACGAGGAACGGGTAGACCAGCGGCAGGTCCCCGAGGATCGGGTCGGGCGCGCAGGAGGCGCTCGACGCGACCGTCTTGCCGGGCAGCCACTCGAGGTTGCCGTGCTTGCCGACGTGCACCAGCGCGTGCGCGCCGAACGTCGTCTGCAGCCACCGGTAGGCCGCCAGGTAGTGGTGCGAGGGCGGCAGGTCCGGGTCGTGGTAGATCGCGTTCGGGTTCTCGCCGAACCCGCGCGGTGGCTGCATCATCACGACGACGTTGTCGCGCTGCAGGGCCGCCACGGTGATCGCGCGGTCGTTGCCAGAGGAGTCGTCAATGAACATCGCGCCGGGCGCGGCGCCCCAGTGCTCCTCGACGCCCTCGCGGAAGTCGTCGGGCAGGCTCGCGAACCAGCGCGTGTACTCCTCGACGGGCACGCGCGCCGGGTTCGCCGCGAGCTGCTCCTCGGTCAGCCAGTCCTGGTCGTAGCCGCCGGCGTCGATGAGGGCGCGGATGAGCAGGTCGCCGTCGCCCTCGGCGAGCCCCGGGACGTCGCCGATCCCGTAGCCCGCGTCCTTCATCGCGCCCAGGAGGCGCACGACCGACGCCGGGGTGTCGAGACCGACGGCGTTGCCGATGCGGGCGTGCTTGGTCGGGTAGGCGGAGAGGACCAGCGCGATCCGCTTCTCGGCGTTCGGGACGTGGCGCAGGCGGGCGTGGCTCACCGCGAGCCCCGCGACGCGCGCGGCCCGCTCGGGGTCGGCGACGTAGACCGGCAGCCCGTCGGCGTCGGTCTCCTTGAAGCTGAACGGCACGGTGATGATCCGGCCGTCGAACTCCGGGACGGCCACCTGGTTGGCGGCGTCCAGCGGGCTCACGCCGTCGTCGTCGGCGAGCCACTCGTCGCGGCTGCGCGTCAGGCACAGGGCCTGCAGGATCGGGACGTCGAGCGCGGCGAGCGCGCCGGTGTCCCAGCTCTCGTCGTCGCCGCCCGCGCTGGCGGTCGCGGGCTTGGACCCGCCGGCGGCCAGCACGGTGGTGATCACGACGTCCGCCTGCTGCAGCACGGCGACCAGGTCGTCGTCCGGGCTGCGCAGCGACGAGCAGAACACCGGCTCGGGCACGCCGCCGGCCTCGACCACGGCCCGGCACAGGGCGTCGACGAACGCGGTGTTCCCGGCCATGTGGTGCGCGCGGTAGTAGACGATCGCGACGCGGGGGCGGCTCTCGTGCGCGGCGGACGCGCCGTTCGCTGCGTCCCCGGCGGGGTCCCAGCCCTCGAGGCGCCCCCAGCTCGGCATCTCGGCCGGCGGCTCGAACCCGTGGCCGGTGAGCAGGACGGTGTCGGAGAGGAAGTGGTGGAGCTGGGTGAGGTTCTGCGGCCCGCCCTGCGCGAGGTAGAGGTGCGCCTGGGTGGCGACACCGACCGGCACCGTCGACGACTCCATCAGCTGCGCGTCGGGGCTCTGCTCACCGCCGAGGACGACGACCGGGCGCGGCTGGGACGGCGCGAGCAGCGCGTCCAGCCCGGCCTCCCACGCCTGCCGGCCGCCGAGCAGGCGCACGACGACGAGGTCGACGCCGTCGAGCAGCGCGTCCAGCTCGTCGCCGACCGCCACCCGCGCGGGGTTGGCCCAGCGCCAGCCACCGCCCTCCTCGGGGCTGCCGGCGCGCGCCGAGCGCAGGTCGGTGTCCGAGGTCGAGAGCAGCAGGAGCACCGCGCCTCCAGGCGTGAATGTCTGAACACCTAGATAGATGTTGAGGGCTTAACACCCTTACTCTGTCACGGATGTCCGCAGCCCGACGACGTGACGCCGCCTCGCCGGCCGCGGTCCGCGACCGTCCGGACGCGTGCCCCGGTGCCTGGCGGCGCCACGAGGCCGCCGACGGCGCGCTCGCACGGTTCCGCCCGGTGGGCGGGGCGATCGCACCCGCGGAGCTGCGCCTGCTGGCCCGTGCCGCTGGCACGGCTGCCGGCACCGCTCCGCTGGAGGTGACCTCCCGGGGATCGTGGCAGGTACGGGGCCTGTCGGACCAGGGTGCCGACGATCTCGCCGCCGCGCTCTCCCGGGTCGGCGGCGCCGCTCCCCTGCTGGACGCCCGGGGCCGCGACGTCCCGTGCAGCGTCGTGGCGTCCCCGCGCTCGCCGGCCCTCGACGCGCCGGCCCGGACGGTCGCCGACGCCCTGCGCGGGCGCACCGACGTGCCCGGACGCCTGCTCGTCGCGCTCGACGACGGCTCCGGCGACGTGCTCGGGCTCGACGCCGACGTGACGGTCGTCCTCGGCGGGACCCTCCACCTCGCCGGTACCCCCACCGGGCTGACCGGGGAGCCCGCCGCCCTCGCCCTCGCCGCCGTCGAGGCCTTCCTCGCCGTGCGCGGTGACGCCTGGCGCGTGGCCGAGGTGGGCGCCGCCGCCGTCGCGGAGGCGGTTATTGGCTGGTATCGCTCGCCGAGCGAGCGATACCAGCCAGTAATCGCGGCCCCGGAGTGCGACGAGACCCTCGAGGTCCTCCCGCGACTGGGCGAGGTCGACACGAGCACCGCCGCGGTGCTCGCCGAGCTCGGCGACGCCGGCGCGGTGCTGCGCGTGACGCCCTGGCGCACGGTGGTCCTGCGCGATGCGCCCGCCGACGCCCGCCGGCGCCTCGCGGGACTCGTCGAGACGGGGCCGTCGCCGTGGTCGACGCTCTCGGCCTGCGTCGGCGCGCCCCGCTGCGCGAAGTCGCACACCGACGTCCGCGGCGACCTCGCCCGCGCCGTCGCCGCAGGGCGCGCCGGGGGGTCGCTGCCCGCCCACTGGGTCGGCTGCGCGCGGGCCTGCGGCACGCCGGCCGGCCCCGTGGCCGTGGTGGAGGGCACGCCCGGCGGCACCTATCGCACGATCGTCCGAGCAGGGAAGGTGTGCCCGTGAGCGCCGGTCCGACGGGAACGGGGACGAGATCGTCCGCCGTCCCCTCCTACATCGCCGACGGACCGGAGATCTACCGGCGGTCGTTCGCGATCATCCGCGCCGAGGCGGACCTCGCGCACCTGCCCGCCGACGCCCACGACGCCGTCATCCGCATGATCCACTCGTGCGGGATGGTCGACCTGGCCGCCGACACCGAGGTCTCCCCCGGCGCGATCGCCGCCGCGCACCGCGCCCTGCGCGCGGGCGCCCCCGTGCTCTGCGACGCGGAGATGGTGGCCAGCGGGATCACCCGGCGCTTCCTGCCCGCGGGCAACGCGGTGCTGTGCACGCTGAACGACCCGCGTGTGCCCGACCTCGCCGCGGCGGCGGGCACCACCCGCAGCGCCGCCGCCCTGGACCTGTGGCGCGAACACCTCGACGGCGCCGTCGTGGCGATCGGCAACGCCCCGACCGCGCTGTTCCGGCTGCTCGAGATGATCGAGGACGGCGCGCCGCGGCCCGCGGTCGTGCTCGGGCTGCCCGTCGGGTTCGTCGGGGCGATGGAGTCGAAGGCGGCGCTGGTGGCCCACCCCGCCGGGCTGGAGCACGTCGTGGTGCACGGCCGCCGCGGCGGCTCGGCGATGACGGTGGGTGCCGTGAACGCGCTGGCCCTCGGAGCGGGAGACGCAGCGCAGCGGAGCTCGACCCCCGGAGCCGGCGCGTGACCGGCACCCTCTACGGCGTGGGCGTCGGCCCGGGCGACCCCTCGCTCATGACCGTGCGCGCGGTCGACCTCGTCCGCGGCGCCGACGTCGTCGCCTACCACTGCGCGCGGCACGGCCGCTCGAACGCGCGGGCGATCGTCGCGGCGTACCTCGGCGAGCAGGTCGAGGAGCAGCTCACCTACCCGGTCACGACCGAGGAGACCGACGACTACCAGGGCCGGCTCGACGCCTTCTACGCCGAGGCCGCCGCCCGCCTGGCCGCGCACCTGGACGCCGGCCGCGACGTCGTGGTGATCGCGGAGGGCGACCCGTTCTTCTACGGCTCCTACATGCACCTCCACAAGCGCCTCGCCGACCGCTACCCCACCGAGGTCGTGCCCGGGGTGACCTCGGTGGCCGCAGCGGCGGCCGCACTCGGTCGCCCGCTGGTGGAGCGCGACGAGGTGCTCACGGTGCTGCCCGGCACGCTGCCGCCCGACGAGCTCGCCGCCCGCCTCGCCGCGACCGACGCCGCCGCGGTGATGAAGCTCGGGCGCACGTTCACCGGCGTGCGCGCCGCCCTCGCGACGTCGGGCCGGCTCGACGAGGCGCACTACGTGGAGCGCGCCTCGACCGCGGACCAGCGCACGGCCCCGCTCGCCGACGTCGACCCGGCCTCGGTGCCCTACTTCAGCGTCGGGCTGGTCCCGTCGCGGGTGCACGCACAGACCAAGCCGACCGCGCGGGCCGAGACCGCGGCGGCCATCGACGGGACCCGGCGCGGCGAGGTCGTCGTCGTCGGGCTCGGTCCCGGCGCCCGCGAGCGGCTGACCCCGGAGGCGGCCGCGGCCCTCGCCGCCGCGGAGGACGTCGTCGGCTACACGACCTACACCGCGCGGGTCCCCCCCAACCCCCGCCAGCGGGTGCACGGCTCGGACAACAAGGTCGAGTCCGAGCGCGCCGCCTTCGCCCTCGACCTCGCCCGCGGCGGACGGCGCGTGGCCGTGGTGTCGTCCGGCGACCCCGGGGTGTTCGCGATGGCGTCGGCGGTGGTCGAGGTCGCCGCCGCCGACTACCCCGACGTGCCCGTGCGCGTCGTGCCCGGCGTGTCGGCGGCCCAGGCCGTCGCCGCCCGCGTCGGCGCCCCGCTGGGCCACGACTACGCGATGATCTCGCTGTCCGACCGGCTCAAGCCGTGGGACGTCGTCGAGCGCCGGCTCGCCGCGGTGGCCGACGCCGACATGGCGATCGCGCTGTACAACCCGGCGTCGCGCTCGCGGACCTGGCAGGTCGAGGCCGCCCGCGATCTGCTGCTCAAGTACCGCGACCCGTCGACGCCGGTGGTGGTCGGCCGGGACGTCGACGGCCCCGAGGAGTCGGTGCGCGTGGTGCGGCTGGCCGACCTGGTGCCCGCCGAGGTCGACATGCGGACCCTGCTCATCGTCGGGGCGTCGACGTCGCGCTGGCCCGCGCCGGGCACGGTCTACACGCCACGCCGCTACGGCTGATCGCCCTCGAGCGGGATCCAGTTCCAGTCCTGGTCGGGCCGGTCGCGGGCGACGAGGCGTCCGCAGGTCGGGCAGAACAGCTCGTCGGCGGCCATGAACTCGTTGCCGCTGTCCCAGCTGGTCACCACCCAGGCGTGCTGGAGCCCGCCCAGGCACAGCCACCGATCGTCAGCCATGGACACGATCGTGTCAGGCGACCTGGGTGAGGGTCGCGGATTCGGCGGGGCGCGTCTCCCAGACGTCGAACGGGAGGTCGGCGATGGAGGCGAACAGCTCGGCGGCGCCGGCCTGCAGGGCCTCGGGCGAGGCCCACACCGAGATGGCGACGATGCGGGAGCGGTCGGGCTCCTCGAACGCGCCGATCTCGTCGAGCCCGTCGATGCGCGCCGACGTCTCGCGGATGACCGACATCGCCTCCAGCATGTCGTCGCGGTACTCGGGCTTGGGGTAGTGGACGACCTGGAACAGGACGCGGGACACGGTTCCTCCTCGGGGTGAGCTGTGGACGAGCTGACGGGCGGTCTCGAGCGCCGCGCCCCAGAGCGCGACGAGGACGCGGCGCTCGGTGCTCATGCCCAGAGGCCGACGGGGTTGCCGTCGGGGTCGGCGACGACCGCGATGCGCCCGTAGCCCTCGGGCAGGTCCATCGGGGGCGCGAGGGTCTCGGCGCCCAGCTCGCCGGCCCGCGCGAGCTCCTCCTCGAGGTCGTCGACCCGCACGTAGATCTTCACGCCGGTGTCGCCGGGGGCCTGCGAGGGGCCGATGCCGCCACCGACGGCGTCCGGCCCGGCGCCGGTGTCGACCATCGCGTAGCCCTCCATGGAGGGGTCGGCGTGGGCGGTCCACCCGAACAGCGCGGTGTAGAAGTCGCGGATCTTCTCGGGGGCGGTGCTGGTGATCTCGAAGTAGGCGACGGGCCGGCCCATGGTGATCTCCTCGGTGGTGGTGTGCGGAACGACGCTAACGTTAGTCATAGCTTTCGTTAGCGTCAACCGACAGATTGGGGCGGGCATACTCGACGCGTGCGGCGCTTCCGCCGGTCGCCTCCGCGCCGGCCCCTCGACGCGGTCGAGCTCGCCGAGGCGGCGGCCCTCGGGGACCTCGTCGCGGTGGTCTGCGTCCTGACCCGCCTGTTCCCCATCGGCCCGCTGGGCACGGTGATCGCCGCCTTCCCGGCGGCGGTGCTGTCCGCACGCCGGCCCGGGCGGGCCGGGCCGATCGGGGTGCTGGTCGCGGTGGTGGTCGCGTTCCTGACCGGCGGCGTGGGGCCCGCCGGGGCCGCGGCGACGGCCGCGTCGCTGGGCTGGCTGCTGGGGGTCGGGACGCGGCGAGGGTGGTCGACCGTGCGCACCGCGCTGACCGGGGTGCTCGTCCTCGCCCTGCCGACCTCGGCGGTCGGGATGCTCCTGCTGGCCCTGCTCGCCGACTACCGCGAGCTCGTCCTCGACCAGCTGCGCACCTCGTGGGGCGGGATCGCGCGCCTGCTGCGCGGCGTCGCTCCCGGCTTCGTCGCCGACGGCGACCGCGCGGTGCAGGCGATCACCGACTACTGGTGGGTGACCCTGCCCGCGCTGGCCGTGGTCAGCACGCTGCTCGGGGTGGCGATCGCGGCCCTCGTCCTGGCGCGCCCGCTGTGCGCGGTGCAGCGGCTGCTGCCCACCGACCTCGCCGGGCGCCTGCCGACCCGCCGGGGCACCGACCCGGTCGCCCCGCTGCCGCTGCACCTGCGCGGCGTGGTGCTGCCGTCGGGCCCGTCGGTCGACCTCGACCTCGACGCCGGCACGTTCGCCGTGGTCACCGGGCCCAACGGGGCCGGCAAGTCGACGCTCGGGCGCGTGGTCGCCGGACGCCCGCCGACCGGCGGCACCGCCGAGCGGCCCGGGGACGCGGGGCTCGGCGTGGTCGGCGGGACGGGGATGGTGTTCCAGCGCCCCGACAGCCAGGTGCTCGGCGTGCGCGCCGCGGACGACCTGCGCTGGGGCCTCCCGCCCGGCGATCCCGTGCCGGTCGACGAGCTGCTCGCGCGCGTCGGGCTCGAGGGCGCCGGGGACCGCGAGACGGCGACGCTCTCGGGCGGCGAGCTCCAGCGCCTCGCCGTCGCCGCGCTGCTCGCCCGGCGCCCGGCGGTCGTGGTCAGCGACGAGAGCACCGCGATGCTCGACCCGGACGGCCGCGCCGAGGTCACCGACCTGCTGCGCAGCCTCACGCGCACCGAGGGCGTCGCGGCCCTGCACATCACCCACCACGACCCCGGCTCGGCGGACGTCACCGTCGCGCTGCCCGGACCCGACCTGCCGCCCGCGTCCGCGCCGGGCTCGTGGGGCCCGCCCCGCCCGCCATCGGGGGGAGCGGTGCGCCTGCGCGGGGTCGACGTCGTCCACGACGCGGGCACGCCGTGGCGGCGCCCCGTGCTGCACGGCGTGGACCTGCGCATCCCCGCCGGGCGGACGGTGCTTGTCACCGGCCCGAACGGCGCCGGCAAGACGAGCCTCGCGTGGCTCCTGGCCGGGCTCGCCACCCCGGCGCGCGGCACCGTCACGCTCGACGGCGCGCCGCTGCGCAACGGGCGCGACGGGGCGCTGCTCGCGGTCCAGCACGCCCGCCCGGCGCTGCTGCGCCCCACCGTCGGCGAGGAGGTCGAGGACGCCGCCGGCGTCGGCCCGCGCACCGCCGACACCACGCTCGCCGCGCTCGGGCTCGACCCGGCCGTCTACCGCGACCGCCCCGTCGACGAGCTCTCCGGCGGCGAGCAGCGCCGCGTCCTGCTCGCGGGGCTGCTCGGGGCCGGGCCGCGCGTGCTGGTGCTCGACGAGCCGCTCGCGGGCCTCGACGCCGACGCGGCGAGCGCGGTGCGCGAGGCCCTGCGCGCCGCCAGCGCGGCCGGCACCACGCTCGTGATCGTCACCCACGACACCGCGCCGGTGGCCGACCTCGCCGACGCCGTCCTGCGCGTCGAGGACGGGGTCGTGCACGGCCCGGCGTCGCTGGTGGGGACCTCGCCGGTCGACCGCGCCGCACCCGAGCGCCGGGTCCGCGGCGCCCTCGGTGCGGTGCGCACGCTGCCCCGGCCGTCGCCGCTGCACCGGGCCTGGGCGGGCACGAAGATCGCGGCGCTGGTCGGGGTCGCCGGGGCGCTGTTCATCGATCCGACCTGGCCGACGCTGGGCGCCGCGACCGCGGTGCTGCTGGTCGGCGCGGTGGCGGCCCGCCTGCCCCGGGGCGCCGTCCCGCGCCCGCCGCGCTGGCTGCTGCTGTGGTTGCCAGCGATCGTGCTGTCGACGCTCGGCACGCGTCCGCCCCTGGTCGACGTGCTCGGCACCGAGCTCAGCATCGGCGGGCTCGAACGGGTCGTGCTGTTCCTCGCGACCACGCTGGTCTCGCTGCTCGGGGCGGCGCTGCTCGTGGCCACCACGCCGCTCGGCGCGTTCCCGCCGCTGCTCGAGCGCGTGGTCCGGGCCGGGCGGCGCCTGCGGATCCCGCTGCGGACGCCGGCGACGGGGATCGCGCTGGGCCTGCGCCTCGTGCCGCTGCTGCTGGCCGAGGGGCGCACCGCCTGGCTGCTGCTGGGCCAGCGCCGCCCCGTGAGACGCGCGACCGTCCCGGCCCGCGAGCAGCTCCGCCAGGGGGTGCGGACGGCGATGCTCGCCTGCGCGATGGCCGCCCGCCGGGCCGCGGAGACCGGCGAGGCGATCACGGCGCGCGGCGGGCTGGGCGCCATCGCCGGCCCCGACCAGCGTCCCGGGCGCCGCGACCTCGTGCTGCTGCTCGTCGTCGCCGCGATCCTCGCGGTCGGGCTGGCGTTCTAGGGCGCCGTCCTCGAGAGCGCCGCCTCGACCGAGGTCACGACGTCCACACCGTCCGGGAGCGGCGGGCGGTCCACGAGCAGCACCGGCAGCGCCCGCTCGCGCGCCGCGACGAGCTTGGCCTCGGTGGGGCCGCCGGAGTCCTTGGCGACGACGACGGTGATGGCGTGGCGGTCGAGCAGGGCGCGCTCGTCGTCGAGGGCGAACGGGCCGCGGGCGAGGACCAGCTCGGCGCGCGCCGGCAGCACGCCGGGCGCCTCGATCGCGCGCACGAGGAACCAGGCGTTGACGTCGACGAACGCCTCGACACCCTGGCGGCCGGTGGCGAGGAGGACCCGCGCGCCCGCCGGGATCGCGCGCGCCGCCGACGCGAGCGAGGGCACCCGCGTCCACCGTTCCCCCGGCCCGGCGGTCCAGCCCGGCCGGCGCAGCACGAGCAGCGGCGTCCCGGTGCGCGCCGCCGCGGCCGCCGCGTGCGCGGTCATCGTCGCCGCGAAGGGATGGGTCGCGTCGACGAGCACGTCGACGTCGCCGAGCGCCGCGGCGAGCCCGTCGACGCCGCCGAAGCCGCCGGTGCGCACCTCGCCGCCGGGCAGACGCGGGTGGCGCGTGCGCCCGGCGAGCGAGGTCGTGACCTCGTCGCCGCGCCCGGCGAGCCGCGTCGCGAGCTCGCGCGCCTCGGCCGTGCCGCCGAGCACGAGGACCCGGCGGCTCACGGCCGGGCGCGCGTCGCGGAGTAGAGGTGCGAGTCGCAGCCCTCGGCGACGCCGACCACGGGGCCGACGACGATCACGGCGGTGCGCAGCACCCCGGCGGCCTCGACCCGTTCGGCGATGTCGGCGAGGGTCCCCCGCAGCACCACCTCGTCGTCGCGGGACGCCCGCGCCACGACCGCGACCGGTTCGGACGCCGGGCGGTGCCTCCGGAGCGCCTCCACCACCGCGGCGCAGCGCTGCACGGCCAGGTGCAGCACCAGCGTCCCGCCCGCCGCCGCCCACACGTCGAGCGACTCCCCCGCCGGCATCGGCGTCGCGTTCGCCGCGTCGCGCGTGAGCACCACGGACTGCCCGACGCCGGGCACGGTCAGCTCGGTGCGCAGCGCCGCCGCGGCGGCCGCGAAGGCCGGGACGCCGGGCACGATCTCCCACGGCACGCCGGCGGCGTCGAGGCGGCGGGTCTGCTCGGCGACCGCGGAGAACACCGCCGGGTCGCCGGAGCACAGGCGGGCCACGTCGTGCCCGGCCTCGTGGGCGGCGACGAGCTCGGCGGTGATCTCGTCGAGGGTCATCCGCGCCGTGTCGACCTTGTGCGCGTGCGGCGGGCACTGCCCCAGCAGCTCCTCGGGTACGAGCGAGCCGGCGTAGAGGCAGACGGGGCTGGTGGCGAGCGCCCGCAGCCCCCGCACGGTGATGAGGTCGGGGGCGCCGGGGCCGGCACCGACGAAGCGGACGGTCACTCAGGCGTCCTTCCGGTGGATCAGCTGGGTCACGCCGGCCAGCGCCCGCCAGCCGCCGAAGCGCCCGACCGGGGCGACGCGCTCGACGCCGATCCGGCGCAGCGCCCCGCCGTGCGCGCTCCGGAACGCGACGAGCGCCGCCTCGCCCTCGACGGTGACGGTGTTGACCACGAGGCGCCCGCCGGGGCGCAGCGCCGCCCACACGGCGTCCAGCATGCCGGGTGCCGAGGCACCGCCGCCCACGAACACGGCGTCGGGCGGGTCGAGCGTCGCGAGCGCCTCCGGGGCCCGCCCGACCACCACGCGCAGCCCGGGCACGCCCAGGGTCCCGGCGTTGGCGCTGATGCGCGCGGCCCGGTCCTCGCGGACCTCGACGCTGACCGCGCGGCACGCCGGGTGGTGGCGCATCCACTCGATGCCGACGCTGCCCGCCCCGCCCCCGACGTCCCAGAGCAGCGCGCCGGGCACCGGGCGCAGCGCGGCGACGGTCAGCGCGCGGACCTCGGCCTTCGTCAGCTGGCCGTCGTGGGCGTAGGCGTCGTCGGGCAGGCCGGGCGCGCGCCCGAGCAGCGCGTCCTGCGGAGCCGAGGGGCACGCGACGGCGACGACGGCGAGCGGGTCGCCGGCCGGGTGGGCCCAGGCGTCGGCGCGGCCGTCGACCCGGCTCTCCCCGGGAGCCCCGAGGGACGCCAGCACGGTCAGGGTCGCCGCGCCGTAGCCCCAGGCGGTGAGGGCGGCGGCGAGCGCGGCGGGCGCCTCGCCGTCGGGGACGAGCACGAGCAGGCGCCGGCGCGGAGCCAGGGCCGCGCGGACGGCGGCGAGCGGGCGCCCGACCGTCGAGAGCACCTCGACGTCCTGGGCGGCCCAGCCCAGGCGGGCGCAGGCGAGCGCGGCCGAGGACGGCGCCGGGATCACCGATGCGGTCGGGTCGTGCGCGAGGACCGACGATCCGATCCCGTAGAACGTCGGGTCGCCGCTGGCCAGGACGGCGAGCTCCCGGTCGGCGTGCTCGGCGAGCAGGCCGGGTAGCGCGGGCACCAGCGGCGTGGGCCACGTGACCTGCTCGGCCGACAGCGCGGGCAGCAGCGCGAGCTGGCGGGGCGCGCCGAGCACGACGTCGGCCTTCTCGAGGGCCCGGCGGGCGGGCTCACCCAGCCCGGGCCAGCCCTCGGCACCGATGCCGACCACGGTCACGCTCACCGCGCCACCTCATCATGCGGGCCGCCGTGCGTCGCCGGGAGGAACGTCACCCGCCGGCGGCATAGCGCAGGCCGGTCACGGTCAGCACGGTGCGGTCGCGGTCCCCTCTGCCGGCGCTGCGCAGCACGGCGCGGCCGCTGCGCAGGCGCCGCCCGCCGTGCTCGACCTCGGTGGTGACGTGCACCGCGCGGCCGTCGGCGGGCACGGCGCGCAGGAACGTCGCCGTCGCCTCGTCCGGGGGCCCGCCGAGCACGTCGCCGAGCGCCGCGACGGGCAGCGACGCGAGGACGCCGCCCTGCACGACGCCCGCGTAGTTGACCGCGAGGGGGTCCGGCGGCGCGCCGTCGACGACGAGGTCGGCGGCGCGCCGGGGCGGTTCGGACCAGTCCGGCGCGGCTCCGGGCCGGGTCGCCGTGGCCACCTCGTCGGCCAGCACGGCGTTGCGCCCGACCGCGCGCGCGACCGTCCGCCCGGCCTCGTCGGTGATCACCGCGGTGCTCAGGGCCGTGCTCCCGGGGCCGTCGGCCTTCTCGTCGAGGGTGCCGACGCCGTGCAGTCCGCCCGTCACGGCATGCCGTGGCAGGACGTGCACCGTCAGCCGCAGCGTCGTGATCCGCTCCCCCGCGGCCAGCGTGCCGGTGACCGCGAGCCCGGAGACGAAGTCGGCGAGCAGCCAGAGCGCCGCGTCGAGACCCCCGGCGTCGAGATCACCGACGTCGGGCGCGGGCACGGTGGCCACGGCGCGACCGGGCGTGATCGCCCGCAGGCGCGCGCCGACGACGGCGTGCACCGGGGCGAGCGCGAGGTCGTCGTCGACGCAGCGCTGCAGCTGCGCCAGCGGCGCCTCGAGGGCGGTGCTCAGGACCGCGCGCCGGCGCGGATGCGCGGCGTCACCCCGGTGAGCTCGACCGCGAGGTCCCACAGCCCGGCCTGGGTCTCGCGGTCGTGCGAGGCGACCGTCGACCCGACCGGCACCGGCGGCCCGGAGATCTCCTGGAACCCGCTCGGGCCGACGAAGGTGCCGCCGGGCAGGTCGGGCATGGTCGCCGCGTAGAGCGTCGGCTGGGCGCCCATCGCCGGCCCCTGCGCGACGATCTTGTTGAACACGCCCATCACCGCGTCCTGCACCGACTCGGTGCGGCTCTGCAGGTTGGTGGCGCTGTAGCCGGGGTGCGCGGCCATCGAGCGCAGCGGCGAGCCGGCGGCGACGAACCGGTGCTCGAGCTCGTAGGCGAACATGAGGTCGGCGAGCTTCGACTGCCCGTAGGCGAGCCAGCGCTGGTAGCGGCGGCGGCGCCAGTTGAGGTCGGAGAGGTCGATGCTGCCCAGGCGGTGGGCGACGCTCGACAGCGTCACCACGCGGTCGGTGAGGACGTCGAGCAGCAGGCCGGTGAGGGCGAAGTGGCCGAGGAAGTTCGTGCCGACCTGCATCTCGAAGCCGTCGGCGGTGCGCCGCTCCGGGACCGCCATCAGCCCGGCGTTGTTGATCAGCACGTCGACCGGGCCGTCGAGGTCGGCGACGAAGGCGCGCACCGAGGCGAGGTCGGCGAGGTCGAGGCGGCGGACGTCGGTGGTGCCGCGCGCACCCGCGCCGATCTCGGCGGCGGCCTGCGCGCCCTTCTCGGTGTCGCGCACGGCGAGCACGACGCGCGCGCCGGCCCGGACGAGGTCGCGGGAGGCCTCGAGGCCGATCCCGGAGTTGGCGCCGGTCACGACGAAGGTGCGGCCCGACTGGTCGCCGATGTCGGCGGGGGTCCACGCGGTCATGCCGGTCCAGTGCCCGGCGCCCTGCTGATCCAAACGGTGGTCACGGTCGCACGAGGATCTCGGCCAGCCGGCGGTAGACCTCGACGTTCACGCCCAGCCCGACGTGGCTGCCGCGGACCTCGATCCCCTCGGCGTCGTCGGGGCGGCACGAGGAGGGGCGCACGATGCCGTCCTGCGCGCTCCAGATCGCGACGACGGGCGGCGGCGCCGGGGCGACCAGGTCCGCGGAGAAGGCGCAGGGGCAGCGCACGGTCAGGCAGTGCGGCCGGTGCGGGCGGACGAGGTTCTGCGCGACCCGCGCCCCGCTGACCGCGGCGAGGGTCAGGACCGACGCGTCGAGCTGGGAGGCCAGCGGGCTGCCGAGGGTCACGACCCGCCGGACCAGGTCGGGACGCCGGGCGGCGAGCGCGCGGGAGAACAGGCCGCCGCGGCTGTGCCCGATCAGGGTCACGGGCGCGCCGGCCCGGTCGGCGACCTCCTCGAGACGGCGCTCGAGGCGGCGCACGGCGGCCTCGGAGCAGTCGACGTTCCAGGCGATGCCCGACCGGTAGGAGCGGTGGCCGATGCGGCGCAGCCAGTCGTGCAGGACGGCCAGGGAGAGATCGCCGGCGAGGAACCCCGGCACGAGCAGGACGGGTGCGCCGGTGCCGTGGGGCACGTCCTCGCCGCGCCAGACGCCGGACAGGAGCAGGCGGGTCAGTTCGAGGTGCAGCCGGGCCTCGCCGAAGGGACGTCCCCACCAGCGCACGGGCGGCGGCAGCTCCCTCACGACCCGACCCTATGTGAGCGGACTTCGGGGCTATAGCCCCGAAGTCCGCTCACATGACCAGGTCAGCTGCGGGCGTAGGTCTCGGCGGTCTTGGTCTCGAACTCGAGGCCGATGGCGGGCTCGTCACCGACCACCCAGGCGTCGTGGCCGGGCGTGAGCCGGTAGGTCTCGCCCCCCGTGATGTCCGCCTCGGTGCCGTCGTCGGCGACGATGTGCATCGTGCCCGACACCAGGTAGCCCAGGTGCGCCGCCTGGCAGCTCTCCCCGCCGACCACCGGACGGATGCACTCCGACCACCGCCATCCCGGCTGGAGGGTGAGGCGGGCGACGCTGGCGTCGCCCAGCTGCACGACCTCGAGGGTGGTCTTGTCGGGCGTCCGGGTCTCGTCGGGCGCGCCCATGTTCCGGTGCTCGATGGCGGGCATCGCGATCTCCTCTGCGGGTCTCCTGTTCTCCGCGGCTGGTGACGCCACGGGTCGCCCAGTGTGGTCGCCCCTTGGTCCGACGGCGGCGAGCATCACTCGTTCGGCATAACCGTCAGCACGTGAGGTAACGGACGACGGCCAGGACGCGGCGGTGGTCGTCGTCGGTCACCGCCAGCCCGAGGGCGTCGTAGATCCCGGACGAGTGCGCCACCACGGCCTTCTCGCTGATGCCGAGCCGGCGGGCGATCCCGCTGTTGGTGCGGCCCTCGGCGATGAGGGCGAGGACCTGCCGCCGGCGGGGGCCCAGGTCGGCGATGACGTCGTCGCGGCGGGACATCATCGCCGCGGCGACCTCGGGGTCGAGCGCCGTGCCGCCCGCGGCGACGCGGCGGAGGTCGTCGCAGAACCCCGCGCCGTCGGCGATCCGGTACTTGAGCAGGTAGCCCACACCCGCCGCGGAGTCCCCGAGCAGCTCGCGCGCGTAGCGGCGCTGGACGTGCTGGGACAGGACGACGACCGCGGTGCCCGGCACCTCGGCGCGGACGCGCACCGCGGCGCGGAGCCCGTCGTCGGTGCCGGTCGGCGGCATCCGGATGTCGGTGACGAGCACGTCGGGCCGGCACTGCCGGGTGAGCGCGACGACCTCGTCGGCGTCCCCGGCGCTGCCCACCACCGCGATCCCGGACCGCTCCAGCACCAGGACGAGACCCTCGCGCAGCAGGGCCTCGTCCTCGCCGATCACGACCCGCACGGCACCTCCAGGACCAGCCGGGTCCCCCGCCCCTCGGCGCTGTCGAGCGCCACGGCCCCGCCCAGCGCCCCGGCCCGGTCGGCGACGCCGCGCAGGCCGGCGCCCCGGCCGGGCTCCGCGCCGCCGACCCCGTCGTCGGCGATCTCGACACGCAGCCGGTCGGCCACCCGGGCGACGTCCACGGCGACCTTCGTGGCCCCGGCGTGCTTGACCGCGTTGGTGACCGCCTCGACGACCACGTGGTAGGCGGTGCTCTCGACCGCCGGCAGGAGGTCGTCGTCCGCGCCCGTCTCGGCCGTCAGCACGAGCGGCAGCGGGCTGCGCTCCGCGAGATCCTCGACCGCCGCGACCAGGCCCCGCTCGATCAGCAGCGCCGGTAGCACCCCCTGCACGAGGTCGCGCAGCTCGGTGACCGCGTCCTCGATCCCCCGGCGCACGGCGGCCAGCGACCCCTCCTCGGCCACCGAGGCGTGCGACGCGGCGACGCCCAGCAGCACCAGCCGGCTCTGCAGGCGGTCGTGCAGGTCGCGGGCGAGCCGACGGCGTTCCCGGTCGCCGGAGGTGACGAGGCGGGCGCGCGAGGCCCGCAGGTCCTCCCGGCTGGCGAGCAGGTCGGCGGTCAGCCGCTCCCGGTCCGCGGCGAGCGCGACGATGCTGCCGGCCGCGCGCACCGGTTCGGGGTCGGGGTGCAGCGCGCGGTCGTGGATCACGACGGCCACCTCGCGCTCCCCCAGCACGACGGGGACGGCCACCCGGTCCCCGCCCGGCGGCGGGAGCGTCACCGGGGTGCCGGCCTCGTCGACCCACGACCCGCCAGGCCCCTCGGGGCGTTCCACCGGGAACGCGAGCCGCAGGGACTCGTCGCCGAGCGCGCGGGCCAGCGCGCCGCGCAGATCGCCCTCGCGCCCGGGACGGGCCAGCCAGGCGGCCAGCTCCTGGAGCTCCCCGGTGCGCGCGAACCCACCGCGGAGCATCGCCGCCGCGAAGGCCACCGGCACCCCGGCCTGCGCGAGCAGCTGCAGCACGGGGGCGAGCAGGGGGTCGGCGCCGGCGTAGCGGGTGAGCGCGCTGAGCACCGAGATGCCCAGGACCGCCACCGCGCCGTAGGCGTACACCGGCAGCAGGGCCCGGCGGCGGTCGCGGTCGGCGACGACCAGGCGCCGCACCAGCACCGCGGCCACCACCGCGAGCAGGGCGGTGGCCGCCACGGTCTGGGCCAGCGTCGCCGCCGCCGCGAGGTCGGGCCGGTCGGCGACGACCAGCGGGTCGTAGGGCGGGGCCAGGCGCCGCCACGCGTAGCGCGCGGGCTGCGGCAGGACCGCGACGAGGTAGCCGGCCGCCGCCAGCGCCCGCGGGCCCGGGGCGCCCAGGCGCCCGGACGGGAACGCGAGCAGCGCGTGCAGCACGATCGCGATCGGGATCCAGGCCGTGATCTGGCCGACGGCGATCAGCGCCGGGACGAGGGTGTTGACGAGGGCCGCCGCGAGCCACGCGAGCCCGCCGGCGACGAGGATCGCGCCGGTCCGGTTGCTCGGGCGCCGCGCCCACGCCACCGCCCCGACCCCCGCGTACACGACGCCGGTGAGCGGGAGCAGCACGAGGACGCCGTACGGACCCTCCGGGCTGCCGACGAGCAGCACCATCTCGATCGCCGCGCACAGCACCACCGCGCCGACGAGCGCGACCAGGGCCAGGCGCAGGGTGCGCGTCGCCGCGCTCGACCGTCGCCCCCCGAGGTCCACGTGATCACGGTGGCACGCCGCCGGATGCGGGTCGAGACCGCGCCGGAGGCCGTGACCGGCGGCTCCGGCACGGTCACGGCACGTCAGCGGTCTCCTCGAGACGTCGGTAGCCCAACCGGCCCCGGGTCACGGCGATCAGGACGAGCGCGACGACCCCGAAGCCGATCATGTACGGGAACGCGCTGGCCACGGCCTCGGGCGGGAAGATCGCGCCCAGGGTGCCGGTGAAGGTGTCGATCGAGGAGTGCACGAGGACCGCGAGCAGCACGCTCGCCCGGGTGTTGTTGAAGACCCAGGTGATGACGACGGTGAACGTGACCGCCGTGATCGTGAACAGCACGATGCCCGACAGCCCGCCGCCGCCGGAGGATGCCGCCCACGACGGGACGAGGAACTCGGGCAGGTGCCACAGGGCCCACAGCACCCCGAGCAGCAGCGAGGCCCCGAGCGGACCGAGCGAGCGCTGCAGGTGCGGCAGGGCGAACCCGCGCCAGCCGATCTCCTCGAACAGCGGACCGCCCAGGACCGTCACCAGCACGAACGAGACGAGGTAGCTCAGCAGGTAGGAGGGACCACCGAGGGCGCCGGACGACGGCGCGGTGCCCGCGTAGACCATCGTGCCCAGCAGCATGATCACCGGGACGCCGACGAGCGCGACCAGGTACCAGACCGGCGGGACCCGCCACAGCACGAGGCGCGCGAGCAGGGCGCGGACCCCGCCGCGACCGCCGGTCACCGTCGCCATGACCAGCCCGGCCACGGTCGGGCCGGCGAGGATCGCCGCCGCGTTGAGGTAGCCGACCAGTCCGGGATCGATCCGCACCGGCAGCAGCCCGGCGCCGTCCTGCCCGAGCACCCACGGCGACCACACGATCCACGAGAACGCGTAGGCCATGACGAAGAACGCCACGACCGGGTGCCGCGCCAGCAGGCCCGGCCTCGCGGACCCTCGCCGCGCCGATGACATGGTCATGGGGAGCAACGTAGGAAGCCGAACGCGGGCCGAGAAGAGACCTGGGCCCATCACCCCAACGGCCTAGCCGGGTGCGGCCCGCGGATAGGTCAGGCGCCGCACGAGCAGCTCGAAGGGGCCGCGGTGCCCGCCGCGGGCGAGCAGGCCCGCGACGAGCACGCCGACGAGCCAGGTCGCGAGCCCCACCAGCGTCGCCGTGGTCAGGCTCGCCGTGGACCCCCGCCCGCCGGCGATCGTCGCGAACACGGCCACGAACACCACCGACTGCGACAGGTACAGCGTCATCGACCACGTCCCCGCCGCCGCGACGAGGTCCCGCCCCGGCCAGGACACGCTGCCCAGCAGCCCCATGAGCCCGAGCAGGCCGAGCGCGCCCGCGTACCCGCCGGCGACGTGCGCGGCCGCGACCACCGCGCCGACCGCGCCCGTCGGTGCCCACCACCCTGCCACGGCGAGCGCGAGCGGCAGCCCCAGCGCGACGCCGGCGAGCAGCCCGCCGACCGCCCACAGGGCGAGCCGGCGCCGGTGAGCGGCCGGGTCGTCGAGGGTCCCCGAGCGCCCGATCACGACGCCCACCAGCACCGCGGGCGCCGTGAGCAGCGCGGAGAAGATCGTGGTCGCGAGCCACTCCGTCGGGTGGGCGGCGAGGAACGCGCCGAGGGTCGGCGCCGCGATCGACGGCACCGTCGGGACCCCCTGCGGCCCGCTCGCGCCGGACGAGAGCAGCACCGCGAACGCGGCGATCGCGCCGGCGACCGCCAGCAGACCCCGTGACGAGGACGCCCCGACGGCGACCGCCGGCGCCATCAGCAGGATCACCAGCCCGTAGGCGCCGATGATGTCGCCGGGGAACAGCAGCAGGCCGTGCAGCGCCCCGATCCCGATCAGCACCAGCCCGCGCCGGCGCACCACCGCCTCCGGCGCCCGTTCGGCCAGCCGCGCGACGCCGTAGCCGACCAGCGCGGCGAACAACGGGAAGACCCGCCCGTCGACGAGCACCATCTGCACCACGGCGACGACGGCGTCGGCGCCGCTGAGCCCGGCGGGGTAGCCGCGGTAGCCGATGGGGCGGTCGACCAGGTAGAGGTGCGCGTTCGCCACCGCGATGAGGACGAGCAGGAGCCCGCGCGCGAGGTCCGGGGTGGTCTTCCGCGTGGCCAGCCCGGTCGGTCCGGTCACCCGGGAACCTCCTGCCGTGATCCGTGCCGCCGACCGGCAGCGGCGTGAGGATGACACCATGGTTCGGTGCACCTCACCGAACCCCCGGACGGCACGTCGGAGGACGCCGCCCGTCTCGAGCAGCGCCACCGCGCGCTGAACGAGAACCACGGTGTGTGCGAGGCGATCGCCGCCCTGCCGAGCGGCGAGACCATGCACGCGTGGGTCACCCGCTTCGCGCTGCTCGCCGACCCGACGCGCCTGACGCTGCTGCTCTGCATCCACGCCGCCGGCGAGATCTGCGTGTCCGACCTCGCCGTGGCCGCGGGGCTCAAGGACACCACGACCTCCCAGGCGCTGCGGCTGCTACGCGCCCAGGGGCTCGTCGCCACGCAGCGCGCCGGGAGGGTCGTGCGCTACCGCCTCGCCGACGAGACCGTGCACGCCCTGCTGCACGAGGTCGTCGAGCACCCCGTCAGGCTCTGAACAGCTCCCCGAGGATCTCGGTGAGCCGGCGCGCCTCGATGAGGAACGCGTCGTGCCCGAACGGCGACTCGATGCGCCACACCTCGCCCGCGCCCGGGATCAGGGCGGCGAGCTCCTCCTGCTGGTGCAGCGGGTAGAGCCGGTCGGAGATCGACCCCGCGACGACCGTCCGCGCCGTCACGCCCGCCAGCACCTCGGCCGATGACCCCCGCCCGCGGGCGACGTCGTGCCCGTTCATCGCGCGGGTGAGCTCGACGTAGCTGGCGGCGTCGAAGCGGTGCACGAGCTTCTCGGCGTGGTGGTCGAGGTAGCTCTCCATGGCGAAGCGTCCGCCGGCGTCCGGATCCTCGCCCGGCTGCGGGCGCCGCGCGAACCGCGTGTCGTACTCCTCGGCGGTCCGGTAGGTGTTGTGCGCGATCCGCCGCGCGACGCCCAGGCCGCGGTGCGGGCCCTCGCCGCGGGCGAGGTCGTGGTAGTCGCCGCCGTGCCAGCCGGCGTCCTCGACGATCGCGGCGATCTGCGGGGACGCCCAGGCGATCTGGTCCGCCGACGCCGCCGCCGGCGAGCACAGCAGCAGCAGCCGCTCCACCCGCGACGGGTACATCACGGCCCACTCGAGCGCCCGCATGCCGCCCATCGAGCCGCCGAGCACCGCGGCCCAGCGGTCGATGCCCAGCGCGTCGGCGACCTTCTCCTCGACGACGACCTGGTCGCGCACGGTCGTCCGCGGGAACCGCGACCCCCACGGCCGCCCGTCCGGCGCGGGCGTCGACGGGCCGGTCGTGCCCTGGCAGCCGCCGAGGACGTTCGGCGCGACGACGAACCAGCGGTCGGTGTCGACGGCCCGGCCCGGCCCGATGAGGCCGGACCACCAGCCCGGCGTCGGGTGCCCGAGCCCCGCCTCCCCCGTGACGTGGCTGTCGCCGGTGAGCGCGTGCAGCACCAGCACGGCGTTCGACCCGTCGAACCGGCCCCACGTCTCGTACGCGACGCGCACGTCGGGGATCGTCTCGCCGCTCTCGAGGGTGACGGCGCCGACGTCGAGGAAGAGCCGGTCACCGACCGGGTCCCCCTCCCGCCACGCACCGGTGGCGGGAGGGAGGACCGGGACCGTCTGCACTGTGTCCGTCACGCCGCCAGATCTCTCACTGGGCCGACTTCGCCGCGGTGAAGCCCGCCTCGAGGTCGGCCTTGAGGTCCTCGATGTTCTCGATGCCGACGGCGAGGCGCACGAGGCCCGGGGTCACGCCCGCGGACTCCTGCTCGTTCTCGGAGAGCTGGCTGTGGGTCGTCGACGCCGGGTGGGCGATGAGGCTGCGGACGTCGCCGATGTTCACCAGCTGCGAGTGCAGGGTGGTGCCGTCCACGAACGCGCGCCCGGCCTCGACGCCGCCGCGCAGGTCGAACGAGACGATCGCCCCGACGCCCTTGGGCAGGTACTTCTTCGCCGCCTCGTACCAGGGGCTGGACGGCAGGCCGGCGTAGTACACCTTCTCGACCTCGTCGCGCGCCTCGAGCCACTCGGCCAGGGCCTGCGCGTTCTGCACGTGGCGCTCGAGGCGCAGCGACAGCGTCTCGACGCCCTGGATGATCAGGAAGGCGTTGAACGGGCTGATCGCCGCGCCGGTGTCGCGCAGCAGCTGGACGCGCAGCTTCGCGGCGTAGGCGCCCGGGCCGAGGGCCTCCCAGTACTTCAGCCCGTTGTAGCTCGGGTCGGGCTCGGTGAAGCCGGGGAAGCGGTCGCCGTGCGCGCCGAAGTCGAAGGTGCCGCCGTCGACGACGACGCCCGCGATCGTGGTGCCGTGCCCGCCGAGGTACTTGGTCGCCGAGTGGATGACGATGTCGGCGCCGTGCTCGATCGGGCGCAGCAGGAACGGCGTCGGCACGGTGTTGTCGACGACCAGCGGCACGCCGATCTCGTGCGCCACCCCGGCCACGCCCGCGACGTCGAGGACGTTCGAGCCCGGGTTCGCGATCGTCTCGGCGAAGAACAGCTTGGTGTTCGGCCGCACCGCGTTGCGCCACTGCTCGAGGTCGTCCTGGTCCTCGACGAACGAGACCTCGACGCCCAGCTTGGGCAGCGTGTAGTGGAACAGGTTGTACGTGCCGCCGTAGAGGCTCGGGCTGGACACGAAGTGGTCCCCGGACTGCGCGATGTTGAGGATCGCGGCCGTGGTGGCGGCGCTGCCCGACGCGAACGCGAGGGCGGCCACCCCGCCCTCGAGCGCGGCGACGCGCTGCTCGAGCACGTCCTGCGTCGGGTTCATGATCCGCGTGTAGATGTTGCCCGGCTCGGCGAGGCTGAACAGGTCGGCGCCGTGCTGGGTGTCGCGGAAGACGTACGACGTCGTCTGGTAGATCGGCGTGGCCCGGGCGCCCGTGGCGGTGTCCGGGGCCGCGCCGGCGTGGACCTGCTGGGTCTCGAACGACCAGCCGGTGCTCGCGTCGGTCATGAGGTGCTCTCCATCGTCGGTGACTCGGGGATGTCGGATCGTGCTCGCCGTCCGGTGGGGTGCTGCCCCTCAGCGACACCACTCGTCGAACGCGTCGACACGACGACTCGGCCAGAACCCTTCGAGATCAGCCCGCACCACGGCGATGATCCTCCCGCCTGCCCGGCACGGGGCACAACACGACCCCCTCGGGGGTCGCCTCGGTCACGTCCCCGCGCGTGGCGCCGCCGTCCCGTTGCTGGCAGCCTGCCAACGGTGACGGCCTCCTCGGTGGACCTCGGGAACCGCGAGTTCTGGGCGGCCCCCTGGGCGCAGCGCTACGAGGCGTTCGCGGCCCTGCGCGCCGGCGAGGGACTGCCGCTGTTCGCCGAGCCGGAGTTCCCCGGCTTCCCGCCGGGGCCGGGGTTCCGCGCGGTGACCCGGCACGCCGACGTCGAGCACGTGAGCCGCCACCCCGACCTGTTCTGCTCGGGGCGGGGCGCGGTGTCGATCCTCGACCTGCCGCCCGAGGCCGGCGAGTTCTTCGGCTCGCTGATCAGCATGGACGCGCCGCGGCACACGAAGATCCGGCGCATCGCCGCGCAGGCGTTCACGCCCCGGCGGACCGAGGCGCTGCTGGACGACGTGACGCGTGTGGCGCGGTCGGTGATCGCGTCGGCGCGCGCGAAGGCCCTGGCGGGCGACGGCTCGTTCGACCTCGTCGGCGACGTCTCCGCCCCGATGCCGTTGTTGATCATCTGCGAGATGATGGGCATCCCCGAGTCCCGCCGCGACGAGGTCTTCGCGCACTCCAACGTCATCCTCGCCGGCGACGATCCCGAGTACGTGACCTCGGACAACCCGCTCGGTGACTACCTCGCCGCCGGCGCCGGGCTGTCGGCGCTGATGACGGAGCTGGCGGCTCGCCGGGAGGCCCGGCCCACGGACGACGTGACGTCGGCACTCGTGCACGGGACCGTCGACGGCGAGCGACTGACGCACCAGGAGATCGCGTCGTTCTTCATCCTGCTCTGCGTCGCGGGCAACGAGACCACGCGCAACGCGATCACCCACGGCGTCTGGGGCATGCACCGCGACCCCGCGCAGTGGGAGCTGTGGTCGGGCGACGTCGAGGGCGTCACCCCGACCGCCGTGGACGAGGTCGTGCGCTGGGCCTCGCCGATCAACTGGATGCGGCGCACGGTGGTCTCGGACACGACCGTCGGCGACGTGCCGGTGTCCGCGGGCGACAAGCTGCTGCTGGTCTACGGCGCGTCGAACCGAGACTCCTCCGTGTTCGCGGACCCGGAGGCCCTCGACCTGCGCCGCTCCCCCAACCCGCACCAGGGCTTCGGCGCGCACGGCCCGCACTTCTGCCTGGGCGCGCACCTCGCCCGCCGCGAGATCGCGGTGATGTTCCGCGAGCTCTTCGCCGGCATGCGCGACCTGCGCGTCGTCGGCGAGCCCGACCGCCTGCGCAGCATCTTCGTCAACGGCATCAAGCACCTGCCGGTCGCACTGGCGGGGACGGACGCGGCGCGGGGCGCTTGAGCGAAGGGCCCTTCGGTCGGAACGGGGTGATGGGGGGCCCGGCCGTGCGAGCGATGCGGCATCGCTGGCGTCTGACGCCAGGATCGCCACATGCTCGCCGCAGCGACACGCCGACGACGGCGAGATCCGGGTTCGTGGAGCGTTCGTTCCGCTGACCGGAGCGTCCGCTCCACAACGGTGGATCTCCGAGGACGCGGCATGGGTGCGTCGCCCGTGAGCGCTGTTCCGGTGACGGTCGCCCGCGATCTTGCGTCAGCCGTTCCGCGACTCGGACGTGCGCGCGCGACGGAGGACCCGGTACCGCAGGGCGAAGGCCCCGAGGGTCGAGAGGATCAGCACGCCGACGACGGCGGGCGTGCCCATCCCGCCGGGCATGTTGTCGAACGCCATGGCCTGGACGTCGCTCGTGGTCGTCACCGGCGAGCCCGTGTCCGCGCCGGCGAGCGTCCGCAGCGGGCTCCCCGGCGGCGCGAGGAGCAGGGCCGGGTTCGGCGTGCCGAAGCTCAGGAACGGCACCGTGGCGGCGAGCCCGCCGGGCGCCGCTGCCGGTGCGACGAGTGCGGCGGGCGGAACGACGGCGACCGGGGCCCGGGCAGCCGCCACGGGGGCTGCCGCTCTCGGCCCCGCGACCGGCTGCGAAGTTGCGGATGTCGACGGGCTCGCGGCGGTCGTGGAGGTCGTCGGCGTGCTCGACGGTGTCGGGGCGGGATCGACCGATGCGGGGGGTACGTCGCTCGCAGGCTCTCGCGCTCCGGCCGCGACCTCGCACACCCCGGTCAGAAGATCGCGGATCACCCCGGCGACGACTGTTCGCGGCTCACGAGTGACCGGATCGATGCACTGACCGTCGAGAAGGTCGTCGACGCCAATTGGCTCCGCCGACGCCACCCCCGTACCGAGGGTCACGGCACCGGCGACGAGAGCACCGACGATCACGCTGGGGAGCAGGCGACCTCGACGAACGATCATGCACGGACCCCTTCGGCCGGATGGTGGACCACCAGGCGCACCCCGGATGGTCTGCGCGCTCATCGGCAATCGGTCAGTGTCGTTACTCGCCAGTTGGCTCACCTGAGGAAATGACTCCCTCCAGTGCAACGTCAGCGGATCAGATGGCCGTGACAGTTGGTCCGCTCGCGAGGTTTCACCAGCACCAAGAGGTTGGGCCCCACGCGCCGACCCTCGGGCCCGACCGGGTGTCCGCGGTCTGCTCCACGCTCGCCGCCGGTTGCAGTGCGTGACACTGATCGCATGACCGGCGAGTCGTTGCGTCTGGAGTTCCGACGCCAGGTGCGCGAGCGCGTGCTCACGACCGCCCACGAACACACCGTCGAGCGCGGCTGGGAGCGGGTGCGGGTCGGCGAGGTGGCCGTCGACTCCGGGGTCTCGCGCCCGACCCTCTACCGCGAGTTCGGCAACAAGGACGGCCTCGGCGAGGCCCTCATGACGCGCGAGGCCGAGCGGTTCTTCACGGCGATCGGCGCCGCGCTCGCCGAGCACGAGGACATCGGCGACGCCGTGGCGGCCGCGACGCGCCTGACCCTCGAGGAGGCCGCCGACAACCCCCTGCTCCTCGCGGTGCTCACGGGGAGCCGGTCGGGCGACGCCGGGCTGCT
Source organism: Actinomycetospora lutea (assembly GCF_028737205.1). GTDB lineage: Bacteria > Actinomycetota > Actinomycetes > Mycobacteriales > Pseudonocardiaceae > Actinomycetospora > Actinomycetospora lutea. Next base: position 117,535 of record NZ_JAQZAL010000013.1, read on the forward strand.
GCCGTTCCTCACCTCGCGCTCGGAGTCGATCCGGGAGTCGGCCCGCTCGCTGCTCGCCACGTGGATGGTGCAGCGGCGCCCCGACCTCCTGCCGACCCTGGTCGAGGAGACCGTCGACGCCGTGGTCCGCCTGGTCATCTCCCACGTCGTCGCCCCCTCCCTCGACCCCGTCGACGTCGGCCAGCGCGTCTCCCACCTCGTCACGGCACTACTCCGAACGCCAAACTGAGACAAAAATAGGGTCTTGTTTCTGAACGGGCCACACTCCACACTCGGTCGCGAGCCGTCGCGTCGAGGGAGACAGGCCCATGAGCACGACCGAAATCACCAGCGAAGAGCACGCCGAGGGTGCATCGCAGCGCCCGTGGCGTGACCGCAAGCGCTACCTCTGGCCCCTGGCCACCGTGATGCCCGCGATGCCGTTCCTGGGCGCCGGGCTCGTGTCCGCCACGGGGTGGGCCGGCTGGTGGTGGGTCGGCCCGATGATCCTGTTCATCGTGCTCCCGGCCCTGGACCTGGTCTTCGGGGCCACCGACGACAACCCTCCGGAGTCCGAGCGCGAGCGCCTCGAGGCCGACCGCTACTACCGCTGGGTCACCTACCTGTTCCTGCCGATCCAGTACGCGAGCCTCGTGTTCTGCTGCTGGGTCTGGGCCACGTGGGACCTCGCCTGGCACGCCGACCTCGGCCTCGCCCTGACGATGGGCGTCGTCTCCGGCGTCGCCATCAACACCGCCCACGAGCTGGGCCACAAGCGCGAGGACGTCGAGCGCTGGCTCTCGAAGATCGCGCTCGCCAGCTCCGCGTACGGGCACTTCTACGTCGAGCACAACCGCGGCCACCACGTCCGCGTCGCCACCCCGGAGGACCCGGCGAGCTCACGGCTCGGCGAGGGCTTCTGGGCGTTCCTGCCGCGCACGGTGTGGGGCAGCCTGCGCTCGTCGTGGCACCTGGAGAACAAGCGCCGCTCGAAGGGCCGTCACACCCCGCTCGACCACGAGATCCTCGTGGCCTGGGCGATGACGGTCGCGCTGTTCGTGGCGCTGGTCGCCGCGTTCGGCTGGGTCGTCCTGCCGTGGCTCGTGCTGCAGGCGGTCGTCGGGTTCTCGCTGCTCGAGGTCGTCAACTACCTGGAGCACTACGGTCTGAAGCGGGCGAAGCGCGACGACGGGCGCTACGAGCGCACCGACCCGCGGCACAGCTGGAACGCCGACCACACCGTGTCGAACCTGCTGCTCTACCAGCTGCAGCGCCACAGCGATCACCACGCGAACCCGCTGCGCCGCTACCAGACGCTGCGGCACTTCGAGGAGTCGCCGCAGCTGCCCAGCGGCTACGGCTCGATGATCGTCGTCGCGCTCTTCCCGCCGATCTGGCGCGCGATGATGGACCGCAAGGTGCTCGCCCACTACGACGGCGACGTCACGCTGGCGAACATCCATCCGCGCAAGCGTGAGCGCTACCTCTCCCGCTACGCCCGGACATAGAACCGACGAGGCGGGCGTTGACCTCCGGAGTGAGCGCACCCGCCGACGCCCTCGACCCCGTCCGCCGCGGCCGGCTGTTCGCCGCGGTGGCCGGGGTCGTCGTGCTCTTCCTGGCCGCCTCGAGCGTGCCGTCCCCGCTCTACGTCGTCTACCAGGCGCAGTGGGGCTTCTCGGCCGCGACGCTGACGGTGGTCTTCGCGGTCTACGTGCTGTTCCTGCTGGCCTCGTTGCTGGTGGTCGGCGGGCTGTCCGACCACGTCGGACGCCGTCCCGTGCTCGCCGTCGCGCTGGTGGTGCAGACGGCGGCAGTGGTCCTGTTCCTCGTCGCGACGAGCGTGACGATGCTGCTCGTGGCCCGGGCGGTGCAGGGCGCGGCGACCGGCGCGGCGATCACCGCGATGGCCGCGACCCTGGTCGACCTGCACCCGCGCCGGGCGGGCCTCGCGAACGCCGCGACGCCGCTGATCGGCCTCGCGCTCGGCGCGCTGGGCTGCGGGCTGCTCGTGGAGTACGCGCCGGCCCCGACGCGCCTGGTGTGGATCGTGCTGCTCGCCGGGTTCGCCGTCGTCGCCGTGGTGCTCGCCGTCCTGCCCGAGACCGCGGCGCGACGGTCGGGCGCCCTCGCCTCGCTGCGCCCGCGCGTGCGCATCCCCGCCGGCCTGCGGACCGACGTCCTCGCCATCACCCCCGTCCTCGCGGCGAGCTGGGCGCTGGGCGGGCTCTACCTCTCGCTGGGCCCGTCGGTGGCCGCAGAGCTCCTGGGGCTGCGCAGCCACGTCGTCGGTGGCGTCGTCGTCACCCTGCTCTGCGGGGTGGGCGCCGCGACCGCGGTGGTCGCGTTCCGCCGCACCCCCGAGTCGCTGCTCGCGCCGGCGGGCGGGCTGCTCGCCGCGGGCACGCTGATCACGCTCAGCGGCCTGGTGCTCGGCTCGCCCCTCACGAGCGTGGTGGGCACGGTCGTCGCCGGGCTCGGGTTCGGGTCGGCGTCGCTCGCCTGCTTCGGCACGCTCGCCCGCATCGCGGCACCCGAGAACCGCGGCGAGCTGATGGCCGTCGCCTACACGATCGCCTACACCGCGTTCAGCGTGCCCGCGGTGATCGCGGGGATGGCGACGGTCCGGGTCGGCCTGCGGCCGGTCGCCGAGGCCTACGGGCTGGTCGTCGTCGCCCTGGGTGTGATCGCGGTCGTGACGCGGGCACTCGTCCTGCGCGCCCGTCGCCACGCGGCGCCGGAGTGCGTCGAGGCCTGAGCCGGTGTGGAACGGGCGCCCACCGAGCACCCTCCCCCCGCGCACGACACCCGTCGAGAGGACCACGCCATGCCGAAGCCCCCGCTGCCCGACGAGGTCCAGCAGCTGCTGGCCCGCCCCAACCCCAGCGTCATCACGTCGGTCCGCGGCGACGGCCAGCCCGTTTCGGTCGCCACCTGGTACCTCTGGGACGACGGCCGGGTGCTGGTGAACATGGACGCCCAGCGCAAGCGCGTCGAGTACCTGCGCAACGACCCGCGGGCCTCGATCACCATCCTCGCCGAGGACGACTGGTACACCCACGTCAGCATCCAGGGCCGCGTGGTCGAGTGGGCCGACGACACCGACCTCGCGATCATCGACCGCGCCGCGAAGCACTACACCGGCGAGCCCTACCCCATCCGTGACCGCGCACGCGTCGCGGCGTGGATCGAGGTGGACCGCTGGCACGGATGGGGCCAGGTCAAGGCCTCGGACGTCCCCGACAACGCGGGCTGACCACCGCCCCTCCCGATCACCCGATCGGCACGCCCCTCCGCGTGGTTAGGGTTGCCTGGGTCGGGGCGGGACCGCCGCACGAGGTCCCCACCCCGGCCCAGCCGCGTCGCGACGGAGGTGTGAGTGACCCTCGCCCGTGGGCCCCGTCCGGGCCCCGCCGGTGACTTCTCGGATGACCGGGCCGGGCTCGCCGTCCACGACTCGGTGCTCGGCGCCGTCGGGACGACGCCCCTGGTGCAGCTCGGCCGGCTGTTCCCCCAGCCCGGGGTGGAGGTGCTCGCCAAGCTCGAGCTGATGAACCCGGGCGGCAGCATGAAGGACCGCTCGGCGCGCTACATCGTGGGCAGCGGGCTCGCGGACGGGTCGATCCCGCCGGGCAGCCGCCTGGTCGAGTCGAGCTCCGGCAACTTCGGGGTCGCCGTCGCGATGGTCGCCCGGCTGCACGGGCTGGCGTTCACGTGCGTCGTCGACCCGCACGCGAGCCCCGCCAACGTGGCGATCATGCGAGGGCTCGGCGCCGACGTGGAGACCGTCGACGAGCCCGACGAGGCGGGCGGCTACCTGCACACCCGGCTCGCGCGGGTGCACGAGATCCTCGCGACGACGCCCGACACCGTGTGGATCAACCAGTACGCCAACGACCGCAACTGGCTGGCGCACTACCACGGCACGGGCGCCGAGATCGCCGACGCGGTGGTCCTCCCGCCGACGCACCTCGTCGGCGCGGTGTCGACCACCGGCAGCCTGCTGGGCTGCGCGCGCCGGCTGCGGGAGGTGTGCGACCCGCTCGAGGTCGTCGCCGCCGACGCCGTCGGCTCGGTGATCTTCGGGGGCCCCGGCGGGCGGCGCGAGCTGCCCGGTCTCGGGTCGAGCCGGGTCCCCGAGCTGCACTCCCCCGCCGAGATCGACCGCGTCGAGTCCGTCGACGACGCCACCGCCGCCGAGGCGTGCCGCGAGCTGCTGGCCAGCGAGGCGATCTTCGCGGGCGGCTCGACGGGCGCCGTCGTCACCGCCGTGCGCCGGGTCGTGCGCGACGTGACCCCGCCGGCGCGGATCGTCGCGATCTTCCCCGACCGCGGGGACCGCTACCTCGACCGCGTGTGGGACGACGCGTGGCTCGACCGGGCACGGGCTCGGCGCGTCCGGTGACCGACGCCCGCACGCTCGTCCTGCGCGACCTGCTCGACGCCGCGGTCGCCGAGGACGTCGCCGGCCTGGCGTCGGCCTCGCTCGGCCCCGGGCCCGAGGGGCGCCCCGGCACGTGGGTGCGGCACCGGCTCGCCGACGGCGGCTGCATCGCGTGGTGCGCGCGCCCGGGCGGGGTCGTGCAGCGCACGCGCTACGCCGACGGGCCGGTGCTCGTGGGGCCGGTGTCGGTCGGGACGGCGCTGCGCGAGGTCACCGACCCCGCCGAGGTGGTGGCGCTGCTCGCCCCGGGCGCGCCGCACCTCGACGCCGTGGCCCGGGACCTCACGACCGCCGTCGAGCACACGGTCCTCGACCCCGGAGCCTCCGGCGAGGAGCGCGCCGCCGCCCGCGGGCGCCCGTTCCACCCCACCGCGCGGGCCGTCGGCGGCTGGACGCGGGCTGACCTCGACCGATGGGGCCCGGGGTGCCGGGTCCCGCTGGACTGGGTGGCGGTGCGGTCGGACCACCTGCGGCACGGTCGTTCCGCTCTCGGTGTCGGTGAGGCCCCGGAGGCCCCGCAGGCCCCGGAAGGCTACGAGGCGCTGCCCGTGCACCCGTTCGACCGCGAGCACGTGCTGCCCGCGGCGTTCGCCCGCGAGCTCGCCGAGGGAGTCGTCGTCCCGCTGGCGCGCGGGGTCGGCGCGGGGGTCGCGACCGCGTCGCTGCGCACCCTCGACCTCGGCGACGGGCGGCACCTCAAGCTGCCGCTGGGGGTGACGACGCTCGGGTCGGCGCGGCTGCTCGGGGCGCGCTCGCTGGACCACGGGCAGCGCGGCGAGCAGGTCCTGCGGCGCGTGCTCGCCGCCGACCCCGACCTGGCCGCGCGCGTCGCCGTCGCCGACGAGACGTCGTGGTCGGGGTTCGCGGCGCCCGACGGCGGCGACGAGTTCCACGACCGTCCCGGGCACCTCGCCGCCGCCCTGCGCCGGCTGCCCCCGCCCGCCGGGACGCGCCGGGTGCCGCTGGGCGCCCTGGCGTGGGGCGGCGCGTCGGCGGAGCTGTTCGGGTCCGTCGTCGAGGCCGTCGTCGGGGCCGGGATCGGGTTCCTGCGCCACGGAGTCCTGCCCGAGATGCACGGGCAGAACGTGCTGCTGGACCTGTCCGGCGAGCGGGTCGCGCGGGTCGTGCTGCGCGACCACGACGCCGTGCGCGTGCACCCGCGCTGGCTCTCGGTGCCCGACCCCGCGTACCGGCTCTCGCCCGGCGGCACGCAGTCGTTGCGGCTCGACACCCCCGGCGCGCTGATCGGGTTCTTCGCGACGCTGGCGCTCGAGGTGGGGCTCGGCGGGGTGGTCGACGCGCAGGTCCGGGCGACGGGACGCCCCGAGGCGCACTGGTGGGCGGGGATCCGCCGGGCGGTGGAGGACGCGGTCGACGCCACGCGCACGCCGGTCGTGCGCAGCACACTGCAGGCCGTGCTGCTCGACGCCGAGACCTGGCCCTACCGCTCCGTGCTGCGCCCGCTGCTCGAGCGCGGGCCGTCGCGGGGCACGAGCATGCCCGCAGGGGTCGTGCGCGTGCCGAACCCGTTGCGGGCGGTGCGATGAGCGACGTCGTCGCGGCGCTGAGGGCGGCCGGGCCGGTCCGCGAGCGCGTCCTGACCCAGCTCGTCGAGTCACTGGTGCTCGAGGACGCGGTGGAGGTCGACGGCGACGGCGGGCCCGGCACGCGCGCGGGCCCGTTCGCGCTGACGTTCGTCCGCACCCCGTCGTTCGGGCGGGTGCGGCTGACGTCCCCGGTGACGCGGTCGGGGGCGCCGGTGACGCCCGGGGAGTTCCTCGCCGAGGCGCCGGTGCGCGCCGATCCGGCGTGCCGGGCGCGGCTGGGCCGGGAGCTCGCGGCGACGGTGCTCGGGGACGCGCTGGCTCAGCACGGACGTCCGGCGGGTCCGCTCGACCCGGACGCCGGGCACGACGTGCTCGAGGCGCTGACCGCCGACGGGCACCGCTACCACCCGGCGTACAAGTCGCGGATCGGGTTCGGGGTCGGCGACCTGCTCGCCTACAGCCCGGAGTTCGCGCCGACCGTGCACCCGGTGCTGCTCGACGCCGACCCGGCGCTGGTGTGGGTCGTCGGGTCGGCGGGGCTCGACCCGGCGTCGGTGTGGAGCGCGCCGGCGGGGCGCGTCGGCGTCCCCGTGCACCCGTGGCAGTGGGACCACCACGTGGCGGTCACGCACGCGGACGCGCTGGCGTCCGGGGCGCTGCGGGTGGCGGGCTCCGGCGCCGCGTACCGGCCCCAGGCGTCGATCCGGACGCTCGCGCGCGTCGACGTCCCGGCGGCGCCGTCGGTGAAGCTGCCGCTGGCGATCACGAACACGTCGACGTCGCGGGGGCTCGCGCCGCACACCGTGCGCAACGCCGCCCCGATCTCCGACTGGCTGGCCGGGCTCGTGGCCTCCGACCCCGTCCTCGCGGAGAAGGCGCGCGTGATCGTCCTGCGCGAGCTCCTCGGCGTCAGCGTCGAACCGGGGCTCGGCGCGATCTGGCGGGAGAGCCTGCACCCGCACCTGCACCCGGCCGAGCGGGCGGTGCCGTTCCCGGGGCTGACCTCGCGCTCCACCGACGGCGTGCCCCTGGTCGACCCGTGGATCCGGACGCAGGGGGCGCGGGCGTGGACGGAGCGGCTGGTCACCGCCGCCGTGCTGCCGCTGGTGCACCTGCTCGTCGTGCACGGCGTGGCGCTCGAGGCCCACGCGCAGAACATGCTGCTCGTGCACTCCGGCGGACTGCCGACGCGCGTGGCGCTCAAGGACTTCCACGACGGGGTGCGCTTCTCCCGGGACCTGCTCGCCGCGCCGGGGCCGGCGCTCGAGGCCCCGCCGGCCGACCACCCGAACGCGAACTCGTTCCTGGAGACCTCCGACCCGGCGCAGGTGACGGGGTTCCTGCTCGACTGCCTGTGCTTCGTGAACCTCGCCGAGATCGCGTACCTGCTGGCCGGCGAGTACGGGTTCGCCGAGGAGGAGTTCTGGGCGGTCGCGGCGCGGGCGGTCCGGGGCCACGCCGCCCGGCACCCGGGGTTCGCGGCGCGGCTGGCGGTGTTCGACGTCTTCGCGCCGACGGTCGCGATCGAGAAGCTCACGACCCGCCGCCTCTGGCCCGACACCGAGCTCCGCGAGCACGCCCTCTCGAACCCCCTCGCCATGTGAGCGAAGTTCGGGGCTATAACCCCGAAGTTCACTCACGTACGACGGTCAGCCGAGGAGCCCTACCGTCCGGAACATGCCGGCCGGGTCGTACTGCTCGCGCACGCCGGCCAGGAAGGCCGCCGTCGCGTCGTCCCAGAGCGCGCCGAGGCGTCCACCGGCGGCCGGGCCCTGGAAGTTCGGCAGGCCGCCGGTCGCCCACGGACGCACCGCGTCGACCGCACCGCGCGCCGCCGCCGGGGCGATCGCCGCGACCGGCGGGACCATCGGCGCCAGGGCGTAGAGGTTGAACGCCGCGTCCCGGCCGGCCACGGCGTCGTGCCCGCGTCCGGGACGGCGCGCGATCGCCCCGCCCAGATGGCGGAGCTCCGCCATGACCAGCGAAGTGTCGACGCCCGGCCCGGCGACGGCGAGCAGCGCGTCGACGGCCTCGGCCGGCAGGGCGCCCAGCGTCGCCGAGTCGTCCCAGATCGGCATCGGGTCGGTCGGGTCGGCGTGCACCGCGTCGATCGCCGCGAACGGCATCTCGTCGACCATGTCGGCGATCGGCGTGGCCACCGCCCGCATCGGGGCGAGCAGCGCGGCCCCCTCCGCGGCGGTGCCCAGGAAGGTGAAGCGCAGGTGCGTCACGAACGCGCCCTGCAACGGCGGCGGCAGCGAGGGGTCCGGCGGCAGGCGCAGCAGGGCGACCGAGCTCGTCGCGTCGTCGGGCAGGGTGGCCACCCACTCCCGCCAGGCGTGCAGCAGCTGTGGCGACGCCTCGCCCGGGAAGAAGATCCCGCCGCCGTAGAGCCGGGCCACGGGGTGCAGGGCGATCTCCATCTCGGTGACCACGCCGAACCCGGTCTTGCCGCCGCGCAGGGCGTCGAACAGGTCGGGCTCGTGGGTGGCGTCGACGTCGCGCTCGACGCCGTCGGCGGTGACGATGGGGACGCGGCGGACCTGGTCGGCGCCCGCGCCGAACGCGCGCGAGAGCGGGCCGTGGCCGCCGCCGAGGCAGAACCCGACGACGCCGACGTGCGAGGACGAGCCGCAGACCGGCGCGAGCCCGTGCGGCACCGCGGCGGCGATCACCTGCTGCCACCGGGCGCCGCCGCCGACCACGGCGGTGCAGGTGAGGGGGTCGACGCGGACGTCGTCGAGGTGACGGGTGGAGATCAGCACGGAGCCGGCGAGGTCGGCGAGGAGCTGGTGCCCGGTGGCCTGGACGGTCACCGCGCGCCCCTCCTCGCGGGCCCATCCGACCGCCGCGACGACGTCGGCGGGACTGCGGGCCTCCACGACCAGGTCGGGGCGTGGCGCCGTCGTGGTGACGAACGGGGCGACGGCGGCGGCGTAGGCCGGGTCCTCGGGGCGGACGAGGGCGGGGGCGGTGATCGACGTGGTCATGGTGCGTCCTCTCGGGGTGGTGCGGGTCGCGTCACGGCCACCGTGAAGTGGGGCGACGTCGACGACGATCACGACCTGCAGTGGTCGTACCACGAGTACGAGGTCGACGACGTCTACGACTTCCGCGCCGTGTCCCGCCGGCCGGGCGCGGTGGCCACGCTCGGCGCCGAGACCGGCGGCGACCCGATCCGCTCGCGGCGCTACGCCGAGATGTTCGCGCCGATCTGGGACTACTCCGACGAGCTGCGCGCGGGCCTCGCCGCGGACGGGGCGACCTGGGGCGGGCTCGCGCTGTTCCACCAGGGCGGGCGGACGTTCACGCTCGCCGAGCAGGAGTTCGTGAGCTCGGTGGCGCCCGGGTTCGGGCGCGGGATGCGCAGCGGGCTCGTGGCGGGCGCGGTGGACCTCGCCGCCGCGGGCGACGCCGGATGCCCCGCGGTGCTCGTGGTGGGCGCCGACGACGAGGTGGTGCAGGCCAACGTCGGCGCCGAGGCGCGCATCGCCGACCTCGGCGGCGGGCCGCTCGGCGACTCCCCGCTGCCCTAGGTGGTGTGCGCGATCGTCGGCGCGGCCCGGCGGCGCGCGTCCGACCCCACCGCCGCCGTGCCCCGGGCCCGGCTGCGCTCGCGGACGGGGCGCTGGCTGGTCGCGCACGCCTCGCCACTGCTGCGCCGCGACGGCTCCGGCACCGACGTCGTCGTCACCCTCGAGGACGCCCGCCCGCCCGAGGTGATCCCGCTGATCGTCGCGTCCTACGGGCTGACCGGACGGGAGCGCGACGTCGTCGCCCTGGTCTTGGCCGGGGTCGACACCGCGGACGTCGCGGCCCGCCTGCACCTCTCGGCCTACACGGTGCAGGACCACCTCAAGAAGATCTTCACGAAGGTCGGCGTGCGCAGCCGCCGCGAGCTGATCGCGCGCGTGTACAGCGACCACCACGTCCCGCACCTCGTCGAGGGCGGGGCCCTGGCCCCGTCGGGGTGGTTCGCGTCCTAATGCGTGCGTGATCTCCTGCGCGACGGCCCAGAAGAGCACACAGGTGGGGTCGGGCAGACTGCCGCCACGTGAACGGGCTCTTCGTGGCGACGCCGTCGCCCGCGCTGGTCGAGATGGTCGGCGCCGCCGGGTACGACGTGGCGATCCTCGACGCCGAGCACGCGCTGGTCTCCCCGGACACCCTCCAGGAGATGATCCGCGCCGCCGAGGTGTCCGGGGTGGCGCCGTGGGTGCGCGTGCCCGAGCACGACCCGGGATTCGTGCTGCGGGTCCTCGACGCCGGCGCGACGGGGATCGTCGTCCCGCACGTGCGGTGCCGCGCCGACGTCGAGGCCGTCGTGCGCGCCGCGCGCTACGCCCCTGAGGGTCTGCGGTCGCTGAACTCGGGGCGCATGGTCGGCCACGGCCGCACGGAGCTCGCGACGCACGTGGCGCAGGCCAACCGGCGCGTCAGCGTCGTCGCCATGATCGAGGACGCCGAGGCGCTCGAGGTCATCGACGAGATCGTCACCACGCCCGGGCTGGACATGGTGCTCGAGGGCGCCGCCGACCTGTCCCAGTCGCTCGGGGTCCCGTGGCAGACGCGGCACCCTCACGTGCGCGCGGCCGTCGACCAGGTGCACGCCGCGTGCGCGCGCCACGGCGTGCGGTTCTGCGCGATCCCCCGCGTCCCCGCCGACCACGCCCGCTGGCAGGCCCGCGGCGTCACCGACGTCGTCCTCGGCGAGGAGCGCTCCCTGGCCGTCCGCGCCTTCCGGTCCCGTGTGAGCGAAATTCCCGGCTATTGCCGGGAATTTCGCTCACATGCCCAGGTGATCGCGGACGCGGTCGACGGTCCGGAGCCGGTGTGCCTGTTCTCCTACGACCTGCGCGCGCTGCAGGAGCACGCGAAGGCGGTCGTCGCCGCCCTGCCCGACCGGTGCCGCATGTTCTACGCGGTCAAGGCGAACTCCGACGAGCGTGTGGTCGCGGCGCTCGACGGGATCGTCGCCGGGTTCGAGGTCGCGTCGGGCGGCGAGCTGCGGGTGGTCGGCGACGCCGCCCCGGACGCGTCGGTGCTCATGGGCGGCCCGGTGCCCACCGACACCGAGCTCGCCGCGGGCGTCGCGGCCGGCGTCACGCGCTTCCACGTCGAGAGCGCGCTCGGGCTGCACCGGCTGTCCGACGCCGCGACGGCCGCGGGCACGACCGCCGAGGTCCTCCTGCGCGTCAACCTCGCCGGCCCGTTCCCGGCGGCCACGATCGCGATGGCCGGGCGACCGACGCAGTTCGGGATCGACGAGTCCGCCCTGCCCGAGGCGATCGCCGCCGTCGCCGACCTGCCGGGCGTGCGCCTCGCCGGCTTCCACCTGCACTCGCTGTCGAACAACCTCGACCCCGCCACCCACCTGACGATGCTCGGCCACTACCGCGACGCCGTGCTGGCCTGGGAGGAGCGCTTCGGGGTGCGGGCGGAGGTCGTGAACGTCGGCGGCGGCATCGGCGTCGACTACGCCGCGCTCGACACGCCCTTCGACTGGCCGGCGTTCTGCCGCGGCCTGCACGACCTGCTGAGCACCTTCCCCACCCATTGGCGCGAGGTCGACTTCGAGTGCGGGCGATTCCTGGTCGCGCGCTGCGGCGTCTACGCCGCCGAGGTGCTCGACGTGAAGCACATCCACGGGCAGGCCCACGCCCTGGTGCGCGGCGGCAACCACCACTTCCGGCTGCCCTCGTCATGGGCGCACAGCCACCCGTTCCACGTCGTGCCCGCCGACGCGTGGCCGGCGGGCCGCCCGCGCCCGGAGGTCGCCGGCGAGGAGGTCACGATCTGCGGGGAGCTCTGCACGCCGAAGGACACGCTCGCCCGCGCGCCCGTCGAGCGCCTGCGCGCCGGCGACGTCGTCGTGTTCGAGGCGGCGGGCGCCTACGGCTGGGACATCTCCCACCACGACTTCCTGCGCCACCCGCACCCGGAGCGCGTCTTCCTCGCCCCGGAGGACGGCTAGCTCCCCTGGCGCTGCCCGTCGATCTTCCAGATGCCGTCGGACTCGACCAGCCGGAAGACGGTGCGCTCGTCGACCTCGCGCCCGTCGGCGTAGCGGTAGGTCACGGTCGCGTCGACCTCGTCGCCCCCGGCGGGCGACACCCCGCGCACCGTGACCTGCTCGATCGTGCTCCAGAAGCCGCGGTAGCCGTCGAAGCCGCCCGCGGTGCCCTGCTGGAACGACGGCGTGAGCCGCTGCCAGCCCTCGTCGAGCCGGGTCGGGATCAGGGCGTAGTAGTCGATCACGGCCTGCTGGCGTGCCTGGTCCTCGGGGCTGCCGGCCAGCGTGCCCGATCCGCCGCCGCTCCCGCCCGCGGTCGACCCGCCCGCGCTCGGCGCGCCCTCGTCCCCGGCCTGCGGCGTCGCCGTGCTCCCCGGCACCGAGGCGCCCGGCCGCCCGCCCGGGGTGCCGAGCAGGGCGACCACCGCGATCGTCACGACCACGGCGAGCACCGCGGCCACCGCCACCACCCACGGCCAGCGCCGCCCGCGGGCCTCCTCGACGTCCGGCGCGGCGGCGGGTGCGCTCTCGGCGACCGGCGCCGTCGTGGCCGGACGGGTGTCCGGGGCGGCCGGCGGCGGATCCGGGGCGGACCCGGGCCCCACGGCCGCGACGGGGCGGGGTGCCGCGGCGACGGGTGCCGGGGCCGGTGCGGGAGCCGGTGCGGGAGCAGGTGACGGCGCGGCTGGCGCGGTCGGCGCCGCGTCGGGGCGGGCCAGGATCGGCGTCACCGGCCCCTCCTCGGTGCCGGCCTCCGCGGACACGAGGGCGGCGAGGTCGTCGCGGAGCCGCTCCATCGTCGGGCGCTCCTCGGGCCGCGGCCGCAGCAGCGCCTCGACCAGCCCGGACACCGGCCCGCGACGCTCCGGCGGCGCGTACTCCCCGGACGCGACGCGGTGCAGCACGGCGAGGGGGTTGTCGCCGGACCCGAACGGCGGCGCGCCCTCGAGCGCGGCGTAGAGCGTCGACCCGAGCGAGTAGACGTCGGAGCGGAAGTCGGCGGTGCCGCCGCGCGCGACCTCGGGGGCCAGGTAGGCCGGGGTGCCGGCCATCATCCCGGTCGAGGTGAGGGTGACGTCGTCGACGGCGCGGGCGATGCCGAAGTCGGTGACCTTCGCCCGCCCGTCCGCGGCGAGCAGCACGTTGCCGGGCTTGACGTCGCGGTGCACGATCCCGGCCTCGTGCGCGGCGGCGAGCGCGTCGGCCACCTGGCGGCCGACGCGGGCCACGCGGTCGGGCGCCAGCGGCCCCTCGGCGGCGAGGACCTCGGCGAGGCTGCGCGACTCGAGGTACTCCATGACGAGCCACGGCCCGCCGGCGTGCTCGACGACGTCGTACACGGCGATCGCGTGCGGGTGGTGCAGGCGGGCGATCATCCGGCCCTCGCGGAAGACGCGGCGGTGGGCCTGCTCGCGGGCCTGCTCGTCGGCGCCGGCCGGCAGCGAGACCTGCTTGAGCGCGACCTCCCGGCGCAGCCGCTCGTCCTCGGCGCGCCACACGACACCCATCGCGCCCTGCCCGACGCGCGCCAGGACGCGGTAGCGATCGGCGATCAGCTCGCCCTCGTCGGCCACCCGCCACTCCTCGCCTCGTCCCGCCCGGTGTCGGGAGTCTGCCCGAGACGGGCGGCGATCATGTGGGCGACGTCGGGTCAGACCGCCGGGAGCCGGAAACCGCCGGTCATGAGCTCGTAGCTCATCTCGTGGACGTCCTGGGTGGTGACGAGGTCGATGCCCCGGCGGGCGGCCTCGGCGCGGGCGGCGCCGAACGTCGCGTCGGAGTCCTCGTGCGACCGGCCGCGCGTCCAGTAGCGGATCGCGTGGCAGTGGCTGCGGGCCAGGCCGCGGTCGAGGCGCAGGTGCTCGCGGATCGCCTTGACCGCGTGCCCCTCCCCCGCGACCCAGGCGGCGACGCCGGCGGTGACCGCGCATCCGCGCACGGCCTCCTCGAGCGTGCCGCCGAGCGTCCGGTGCACCCAGGTGACGGGCCGCGCGAGGGCCAGCTCGTCGTCGGGCTCGGCGACCTCGACGACCGTGCGGACCTCCAGCTCGGCCGGCAGGGCCTCGTGCAGCGCGGCGATCGCCGGCAGCGCGGCCTCGTCGCCGGCGATCAGGACCGCGCGGGCGTCGGCGGGAGGTGTCCAGCCGCCGCCGGGGCCAACGACGCCGACGGGGTCGCCGGGGCGGGCGGCGCAGGCCCAGCGGCCGGCCGCCGAGTCGCCGTGCAGCGCGATGTCGATGGTCATCTCGCCGCGGGCGGTGTCGAGGCGGCGCAGCGTCATGCTGCGCGCGTAGGGCCGCGGACGGTCCGCGGGCCAGACGAGACCCGACGGCCCGGCGACCGGCAGGGTCACGTCCGCCCCGGGGTCGCCGAAGAGCAGGCGGACGTGCGCGCCCGGAGCCATCGGTTCGACCGAGTGCAGCGCGTCGCCGCCCAGCGTGACGCGTCGCATCCGGGGCGTGAGCTGCGACGACCCGGTCACGCGCAGGCCCGGCAGCACCGCCATCCTCGCCACGCGCTCACCTCCCGATCGCCCGAATGCGAGGAAGGCTAGCCTCACCAACCTCGATCGAGCCACCCCGGGACCTGTCCGGGGCGCCGAACGGGAGGCCGGGCACGCCGACACGCCGACGGCGTCCGGGAACACACCGAACCGGGCACTCGGACGCAGCCGGCGTGTCGCGTCCGCGAGCGTGTGGCGATCCTGGCGTCACATGCCAGCGATGCCGCATCGCTCGCACCGGTGGTGCGTCAGAGGCCGAAGACCTTGCGCGCGGTCTCGCCGAGAATGTTGCGTTTCGCGTGGTCGTCGAGGAACGGCAGCGAGGCGATGCGACCGGGGACGTCGAAGTCCCAGTGCGGCCAGTCCGACGAGTACATCAACGAGTTCGGGGCATCGATCGCGCGCAGCGTCGCCTCGAGCAGCGCGTCGTCGGTCCACTCCATCGGCTGCGACGTGTAGTACATCTCGCGCATGTAGTGCGACGGCGGCTTGGTCAGCAGCGGGGCGTCGGACTGGCGCATGTAGTACTCGTGGTCGAGCCGCTGCATCATGAACGGCACCCACGCGAGCCCGCTCTCGATCCAGATCGTCTTGAGCCCGGGGAACCGCTCGGGGATCCCGTTGATGACCCAGTTGGTCATGTGGGTCATGTTGCAGGTCACGAAGCTCATGGCGTGCGCCGAGAGGAAGCGGTTCATCGTCGACGTCATCGAGTCGGCCTGGTTGGGCCCGGCGTGGAAGCCGATCGGCAGCCCGCGCTCCTCGAGCATCCGGTAGAGCGGCATGTAGGCGTTCCGGTGCACGCCCGCGTGGCGCTGGCTGGTGACGAGGAAACCGATCACGCCGGGGTGGTCGGCGAACTCCTCGACGGTGGCCAGGCACGCGTCGGGGTCCTCGAAGGGCAGGCCGAGCATCGTCCTGACCCGCGGCTCGCGCGGCAGGATCTGGCTGGTGAACCAGCGGTTGTAGGCCTGCAGCAGCGCGCTCGCGACCTGCGGCTGCGGGTGCAGGCCCGTCTCGAGCATCGGCTGCGGGAAGACGACCTGCAGGTCGATGCTCATCGCGTCCATCGCCCGGCGCACCAGCGTCACGTCGCGCTCGGCGCCCGAGGCGGCGCCGGGGGTCTCCTCGGCCAGTGAGGCCTGGTGCGGGATGCGCCCGGAGACGTCCTGCATGGTCAGCCCGGGCGGGTGGTTGTGCAGGGCCAGGTGGGAGGCCTGCGGCCAGTTGCGCATCATCTGGTGCGCGGTGTCCTTGAGCACCGGGGAGTCCAGGTACTCGAGGATCTCCGGCCACGAGTCGAGCTCCACGTGGTGGGAGTCGACGTCGACGATGAAGTACTCGTCGAGGCCGTAGCGCTCGGTGTCGCGGGCGGCGTTCGCGAGGATCTCGCGGCTGTCGGTGTGGGTGGTGATCTCCTGCGTGGGCAGGCGACGCACCCCGTCGTCGATGGTCATGACGTGCTCCTCATCGCTGGTCCAGCTCCCCTATCGGCGTGCTCCCCTGATCGCTGCGTGTCCTCGAGAACCACAGGGCGAGGTCGAAGGGGTTGAGGTCGTGCGCCTTGAGCGCGGCGGTGGCGAGGACGACCGACTCGGTGGGGGTCATGTCCGTCCCGCGCACCGGCTGCGCGTCCTCCTCGACGCCGACGGCGTAGAGGCGCGCGGCGACCGCGACGAGGCGCCGCGCGACATCCGGGTCGAGGGCCGCGATCGCCCCGTCGCCGAGGCCGGCGTCGACCTCGGTGGTCAGCTCGTCGACCAGCGCGGTGATGCGGGTGGCGCGCTCAGACCGAGACACGGATCCGCCCGCCCTCCTCGCCGACCGTCACCGGGCGCAGCGCGTAGTCGGGCCGGCCGGGATGGCGGCCGGTGGTGACGTCGTACTCGAAGCCGTGCCAGGGGCAGACGATGTGCATGGAGTCGTCCTCGAACGCGAGGCCGAGGCTGCGCTGTGCGTCGTCGAGGCGCTCGCGCACCCGCGAGACGATCCGGCCCTGGCAGGCCGGGCCGCCCTGGTGCGCGCACCGGTTCTCGTAGGCGTGGAGGCGCCCGCGGAAGCGGAAGACGCCGACGGTGACGGCGTCGGCCCCCTCCCCGAGGGTGACGACGAGGCGGCCGCGCTCGGCGATCTCGTCGCTCGCGCCGACGTCGTAGGTGCGGCGCGGCGGGGCCGAGCCGTCGAGCGTGGTGGTCATGCGACCACCGTGCGCCAGGCCACAACCCTTGTAAAGTTCAGGTATGTGGGCTGATACATGAGCAATCCTGCGTATTCGCTCCGGCAGCTCACCTACTTCGTCGCGGTGGCCGAGGCGGGGACGCTCGCCGGCGCGTCGGCGACGCTGCACGTGTCGGCGTCGGCGCTCTCGCTGGCCCTCGACGAGCTCGAGCGCTCGCTCGGCGCGCAGCTCACCGTGCGGCGCCGCGCCCACGGCATCCGCCTGACGCCCGCGGGCCAGGAGACGCTGCGCCGGGCGCGCCGGCTGCTGCGCGAGGCCGGCGAGCTCGCCGACGCGGCGGCCGGCGACCCCGGCGAGGTCGCGGGCACCGTCCGCGTCGGCTGCTACACGACCCTCGCGCCCGGCCTGCTGCCCGCGGCGATCGGCCGCTTCACCGCCGACCACCCGCGGGCGCGCGTCGAGTTCCTCGAGCGCTCGCAGGACCTGCTGGTCCGGGGCCTGCTCGAGGGCGAACTGGACGTCGCCGTGCTCTACGACCACCGCCTCGACCCGGCCCTGGAGCTCACCCCGCTCTCGGCGAACACCCCCCACCTCGTGCTCCCCCGCGGGCACCGGCTGCTGCACGGCACCGCGCCGGTCGCGCTCGCCGACCTGGCCGGCGAGCCGATGGTGCTGCTCGACCTGCCGCCGAGCTCCGAGCACGCGCTCGGCGTCTGCCTCGGCGCCGGCCTGTCACCCCGCGTGCGCTACCGCACGGCGAACGCCGAGACCGCGCGGGCGCTCGTCGGGCAGGGGCTGGGTTTCACCGTGCTCGCCCAGGCCGATCCGGAGGCGGGGCGGCGCGAGGAGGTGGTCGCGGTGGCGATCGCCGAGGAGCCCGCGCCGCTGCCGATCGTCCTGGCGTGGTCGGCGCAGGTGGCGCCGACCGCGACCGCGCGGGCGTTCGCCGCGGCCGTCCGGCCCGCGTGACGCGCTGCGGGCCGACCGGCGGGTCGCCAGGATGGACAGGGACACGGGCACGGCGGGGAGGACCTCCGGTGGACGATCTGCGGGGCGACGGGTACGTCGCGGCACACCTGCGAGACGATCTCGACGAGGAGCCACCCCCATGGCCGCCGCACGAGATCGTGCCGGGGATTTGGCAGTCCGGGAGCCCGGAGCCGGGCGAGCACTGGGACGCCGTGTTCGACCTGCACGGCGCCGCCCCGCCGCTCGAGGACGTCGAGTTCTACCTCCACTGGATCATCGAGGACGGCCCGGCGCCCGACTTCACGACGCTGCGCGGCCTCGCCGACCTCGTCGACGACATGCGCAACGACGGCAAGCGCGTGCTCATCCACTGCGCGGCGGGCATCAACCGGTCGGGCCTGCTCTCGGCGGCCGCCCTGATCCGCGGTGGCCAGGATCCCCACGAGGCCATCGCCCTCGTCCGCACGGCGCGCCAGGGCGCGCTCAACAACCCGAACTTCGTCGAGATGCTCCACGACCCGCGATGGACGCCTCGCTCGCGGTGAGCGCGGTCAGCTCGTCGAACAGCGCCAGCAGCTCGCCGACGTCGGTGGTGCCCAGGCGCTGCTGACGCCCAATGAGCACCGCGAGGGCGAGGTCGGCGAGGCGACCGGCGCGCTCCTGCTCGACGTCGGCGGCGACGAGGGCGTCGAGGACCACGCGCCGGCGCTGCCCGTCGACCCGCTCCTGCACGACCGCCACGCGCGGGTCGCCGTGCGCCCACGAGCGGATCGCGGTCTCGGCCTCGTGCGGGAAGGTCAGCGCGAGGTGCTTGAGGACGTCGAGCCGGCCCTCGGGGTCGGGCTCGCGGGCGGCGATCTCGGCGAGGCGGTGCGTGTCGACGGCCTCCCAGTGCTCGAGCAGCGCGTCGACGAAGCCGTCCCACCCGCCGAAGTGGTGGTAGAACGACCCGCTCGTCACCCCGACGGCCCGGCACAGCGCGGCCAGTCGCAGCCCGGAGCGGCCCCGACGCGCGAGCAGCGTCATCGCGGCGTCGAAGAAGCCCTCGCGGTTGGTCACCGTCACGCCACCACCCCCTTGCCGAGCGAACGTAGCAGCTCCTATGTTCCAGCGAACATAGGATTTGTTACGTTCCCGAGGGGGCGACCGTGGACCGTCACGCCTGGCTGCGGCGCATCGCCGCGCTCGACCCGGCCACGCCGGAGGAGGCCGAGGAGATCCACCGGATCACGGTCGGGATCGAGTTCCCGTGGGACGTGCGCCAGGCGCTGGGCCTCGCCCTGTTCCGCACCTACGCGGTGCCGTCGGTGGGCGGGCTACGACGACACCGTCCTGCTGCTCGGCGCCACCGTCGACCGCGGCTTCGACGACCCGGACTCGCGCACCGCGATCCGGCGGATGAACCAGATGCACCGCCGCTGGGGCATCGGCCACGACGACATGCGCTACGTGCTCGCCACCTTCGTCACCCCGCTGCGCTGGCTCGACGCCTTCGGGTGGCGCCCGCTGCACCCGCACGAGCGTGCCGCGGCCGTCGCCCACTACCGGACGCTGGCCCGGCACATGGGCATCCGCGACGTGCCCGACGACGAGGCCGGCTTCGCGGCGCTGCTCGACGGCTACGAGGCCGCCCGCTTCGCGTACACCGACGGCGGGCGCGAGGTCGCCGACGCGACGCTGGGCCTGCTCTCGACGTTCCCGCCGTTCCGTGCCCTGCCCGGCGCGGTGGCGCGCCGGCTGACCACGTGCCTCATGGACCCGCACCTGCTGCGCGCGCTGCGCTACCCCGTGCCGACGCGCGCCGAGCGGGCGGCCGCGCACGCGGGGATGCGCGCGCGGGCGCTCGTCGAGGGCCGCCTGCCCCCGCGGCGCGCGATGGTCACGGTCGCCGACCTGCGCGAGGTCCGCTCCTACCCCGAGGGGTTCGACCTCGCGCGGCTCGGGACGTTCGGGTAGCGCTCAGACCGTGGTGCGGCGCGGCAGGTCGATCCCGTCGGTGTAGTGCTCGGCGGCCGCGCGCAGCCACAGGGCCCGGCGCTCCTCGGCGTCGGGCTCCGGGAAGCGCTCGCAGACCCGCGTGCGGCCCGGGGTGGCCTCCTCGCACGGCCCCCAGACCTCGGCGTACTCGACCTGGCCCGCCATGGTGAGGGCCCGCGCGAGCACGACGGCGTCGTCGTGGCTCTCGCTCCACCCGAGGCTGCGCCAGCCCTCCTCGTCGGGTCGGTGGCCCGGCGGGTCGGACCAGCCGCGGACCTCCCACTCGAGCTCGGCGTGCTGATGGCGACGACGGTCGGACAGCGGACGCTCACCCATGACGATCACGCTCCTCGCGCAGCTCGGCGACGAAGGCGGCCCGGTCGCCCGAGGGGTGCGGCGCGACGAGGTCGTCAGTGCCCGGCATACACCTGTCGTTCACCTCCGTCGAGCCGACGAACCGGTCGTTCCGGTCGACGCGGGAGGGCGAGGCACGGACCGCGGACGATCGTGACCGAGCCGTGACCTCCGGCGCACCCACGAACGAAACGAACGCGCCGTTCGCTGCTCCCAGCGCAGCGAACGGCGCGTTCGCTCCCTCGGTCGGACGGCTCAGGCAGGCGCCAGCGGCTGGGCTGCCTCCGTGAGCAACGGCTTGACGCGCTCACCGAACTTGGTGACGCCGTCGACGAAGTCGGGCCAGGTCAGCAGCGCGCCGTCGACGCCCGTGGTCACGGCGATCTCGTCGAACTGGGCCGCCACGCGCTCGTAGCTCCCCTTGATCACCGGCAGCGAGAGGAACGCCATGTTCCCCTCGGCCGCCGGACGCTCGAGCGAGGCGAGCAGCTGGGCGGAGGTGCCGTCGGGGTTGGTGTCGAGCGAGGCGCCGGTGGTCATGTAGCTGATCGCCTCGAGGTCGGCGTTCGCGACGATGTGGTCGCAGAGCCGGTCGGCCTCCTCGTCGGTCTCCTCGGCGATCACGCAGTACAGCGCGAAGGTGCCGACGTCGCGGCCCTCCCCCGCACCGAGGTCCTTCACGCCCGCGGCGATCGACCCGACCTTCGAGCGCTCGGCCATGATGAAGTTCCGGTCGCCGTAGCGGGCGGTGAACGCCTGGCCCGCCGGCGACTGCCCCGCGCACACCACGGTCGGCGTGTGCACCGGCTTCGGGCGCATGTCGGCCTCGTCGAAGTCGAAGAACTCGCCGTGGAAGGTCGTCGGACCCTCGCTCCACAGCGCGCGCAGCACCTGGACGTACTCGGCGGCGAACTCGTAGCGGCGGTTGTAGTAGTCGTCGCCGGGCCAGAGGCCCATCTGCGTGTACTCGGGCTTGTTCCACCCGGTGACGATGTTGAGCCCGCAGCGCCCACCGGACATCTCGTCGAGGGTCGCGACCATCCGCGCGGCCATGATCGGGTGCGTGGCCAGCGTCGTCACCGACGGGTAGAGCCCGATCTTCTCGGTCACCGCCGCGAGCCCGCCGAACAGCGTGAACGACTCGAGACACTCGCCCCAGAAGTCGCTGGGCCCGCCCGAGCCGCGGTGCTTCATCATCGAGAGCAGGAAGTCCAGTCCCTGCTTCTCCGACTCCTGGGCGATGGCGACGTTGTGGGCGAAGCTCGGTCGGTACTGCGGGCTGCCGGTCGACAGGATGTAGCCGTTGGTGGCGTTGGGGATGAAGACGCCGTACTGCATTCAGGGACCTCCGAGGTTGCTCAGCGCGTCAGCCAGGTCGACGACGTCGGCGTACTTGGCATCGAGATCGGCGAGGTTCTGGTCGTGCAGCGCCGCGGTGCGGTCGGCGCAGGCGTCGCGCACGACGATCGGGCGGAAGCCCGCCGCGAGCGCGTCGGTGGCGGTGGCGCGCACGCACCCCGAGGTCGACACCCCCGCGACGACGACGGTGTCGACGCCGCGGGCGCGCAGGGTCGCGGCCAGCGACGTGCCGGCGAACGACGACGCGTGCTGCTTCGCGACCACCGGCTCCCCCGCGCGCGGCGCCAGGGCCAGCTCGCCCCACCCGCCGGGCGCGTCCTCGGCGAAGCAGGCCAGCGAGGGCACCTTGGCGGCGAAGAAGCCGGCGTCACCCATGTCCGCGGCGAAGCGCACGATCGTCCAGACCACCGGGACGTCGGCCGAGCGCGCCGTCGCGACCAGCTCCTCGGCCGGCCCCAGCACGTCGGTGGAGCCCAGCCAGAAGGGGCCGTCGGGCTCGACGTAGGCGCGGACGAGGTCGACGACGACCAGCCCGGGCCGCGCGCCCCACCCCACGCGGCCGGCGAACGGGGCCCCGTGCGGATTGCTCATCGCTCCCCCACCATCACCGCGCGCGCGTTGCCGAGGTGGCAGCGCATCACCGCGCCCGCCCAGTCGCCGTCGCCGGCCCGCAGGGCCGCCACGATCTCCGCGTGGTGGGCGAGGCTGCGCGCCAGCGAGTCCGGGTCGTACGTGCGGAACGTCCGCGTCACGACGGGCGTGTGCACGACGTTCGCCAGCGCCGCCGCGAGCGCGGGGGCGTGCGCGAGGGCGAGCAGGCGGGCGTGGAAGTCGCGGTTGAGGTCGACCAGCGCGTCGAGGTCCTGCTCGGGACCGGGGGCACCGACCGCGAGCATGGCCCCGGCGAGGGCCTCGAGCTCGTCGAGGTCGGCCGGCGTGGCGTGGTCGGCGGCACGGGCGGTGGCCTGCGGTTCCAGGGCGAGGCGCACGTCGAAGATGCCGTCGAGGTCCTCGCGCGAGAACCGCGTGACGCGGGCGCCGCGGTGGGCCTCGAGCTCGACGAGCCCCTCGGAGGCGAGCCGGGTCAGCGCCTCGCGCACGGGGGTCCGCGAGAGGCCGAGGCGCTCGGCGATCTCGACCTCGCCGAGGTGCGCGCCGGCCGGGAGCTCCCCCTCGAGGATGGCCTCGCGCAGGTCGGCGAGCGCACGCTCGGAGGCCCGGCCCCCGCGTCGCTCCGCTGTGGTCGTCACCGTGCCTCCTCGATGTTGTACGCAACGTAGGGTGCGCCGGCGAGCGCGACAAGGCACGATCGCTCCCAGCCGTCCGCCGTTGTGCACAAGGAGCGCGCCGTGGGAGATCTGCTGAGCCGTCCGGGCAACCGTCGTGTCCGCCTGCGCGAGCTGCTCGACGCCGGGCGCCCGGTGCTCGCGCCCGGGGCGTTCGACGCCCACTCCGCGCGGCTGGTGGAGCAGGCCGGGTTCGACGTCGCCTACATGACCGGCTTCGGCACCACCGCCTCGCTGCTCGGCCGCCCCGACATCGGGCTGCTCGGCCAGGCCGAGATGGTCGACAACGCGCGCCGGATGGCCGCCGCGATCGACATCCCGCTGATCGCCGACGCCGACACCGGCTACGGCAACCCGATCAACGTCATCCGCACGGTCCGCGAGTACGAGCAGGCCGGCGTCGCCGGGCTGCACATCGAGGACCAGGTGATGCCCAAGCGCTGCGGGCACCTCGCGGGCAAGGTCGTCGTCCCGTGCGAGGACATGGAGGCGAAGATCCGCGCGGCCGTCCAGGCGCGCAGCGACCCCGACATGGTGCTCATCGCCCGCACCGACGTGGCCGCCGTCGAGGGGCTCGACGCCGCGATCGAGCGCGCGAAGCGGTTCGCCGACGCCGGCGCCGACATCCTCTTCGTCGAGGCGCCCACCTCCGAGGAGGCCATCGAGACGGTCGCGACCGCGCTCAAGGGGCACCGCCTGCTGTTCAACTGGGCCGAGGGCGGGCGCACGCCCCCGCTGTCCCAGGAGCGGCTCGCCGAGCTCGGGTTCTCGCTCGTGCTCTTCCCGGTCTCCACCCTGCTCGCCGCGGACACCGCGATGCGCGCGGTGCTCGCCCGCCTGCGCGCCGACGGCACCCCGGCCGCCGTGCTCGACGAGATCGGCGGGCTGGACGCCTTCGCCGCCCGCGAGGGGCTCGACGAGATCCGCGACCTGGAGCAGCGCTTCACGACCTGAGCGCTCACGACCCTCCGTCGCGCCGCCAGCGGTCGCCGTCGAGGTGGTCGAGGTCCAGGTCCTCGGCCGCCTGGTGCGCCTCGGGCGAGCGGGCGACGAGCAGGGCCATCCAGAGCGGGTACCGCTCCTGCTGGCGCAGGGACACCTCGTGCTGGCCGGCGATGAGCATCCCCGGCTTGGGCAGGCGACACCAGCAGCGGGAGTGGTCGGGCATCTCCGCGTCGGGGTGGTGCGGGCAGAGCACGACGTGGTCGAGCAGGTTGGCGGCCCGCTCGCGGACGGTCCACAGCGTGCGGACCGCGGTCTGCTCGTCGGTCTCCCCCAGCGCGACACCGCCCTGCTGGCTGAAGCCGATGATCCGGCCGCCCGCGCCCTTCCACAGGCGCAGGCGCTCGACGGCGTCCGGGAAGACCTCGATGTCGAACGGACCGCGCCACGGGCGCCCGAGGTCCTCGGGCGTCTTGCGCAGCACGCCCTCGACCTCGACGAACAGCAGCGGCACCGCGGGCCGCGACGGCAGCGTCATGACCCGGCGATGCTAGTGGAGCAGCCGCTCCATCGCGTCGATCTCGGCCGACTGCGCCGCGACGGTCACCTGCGCGAAGCGACCTAGGGTGTCGTCGGTGCCGGTGTAGCCGCGCGCCATCGCCACGGCGCCCTCGTGGTGGCGGATCATCGTCTCCAGCCAGAGCCGCTCGAAGGCCGGACCGCACAGGGTCGGCAGCGTCGCGAGCGTGGCGGGCTCGGCCATGCCGGACATGGCGTGCGCCCCGTGGTGCGCCGTCACCGCGAGCCCGCGGGCGCGCGCCAGCCCCTGCATCTGACCGACCTCCTCGACCTGCGCGCGGTCGATGCGCAGCGCGATCGCCTCCAGGCCCGGCGAGGCGCCCCGCCCGCCGACCATCGCCGTGAGCGCGAGGGCCTGCTCGTGGTGCGGGATCATCGCGGACAGGAACGCCGCGTCGGGGTCCGCGCCCGGACCGGCGACCGGTGCGTCGGCGCACCCCGCGAGGACCGCGAGGCACAGCGCGAGGACGGCGAGAGCACGGGGCATCCCGCCGATCCTCGCGCAGTGACCTACCGCAGCGCGCGCCGCAGCAGCTTGCCCGTGACGGTCTTCGGAATCTCGTCCATGAGCTCGACCTGGCGCGGATACTTGTACGCCGACATCCGTTCCTTGCAGAACTGGATGAGCTCGTCGGGCTCGACGCTCTGCCCGGGTCGTACCGACACGAACGCCTTCACCGTCTCGCCGCGGTACTCGTCGGGCACGCCGACGACCGCCGCCTCGCGGACCGCCGGGTGCTCGTAGAGCACGTCCTCGACCTCGCGGGGCCAGACCTTGTAGCCGCCGGCGTTGATCTGGTCCTTCTTGCGGTCGACGACGTAGAACCAGCCCTGCGCGTCCATGTAGCCGACGTCGCCGGTCTTGAGCTCGACCGA
Organism: Actinomycetospora lutea; assembly: GCF_028737205.1. Lineage (GTDB taxonomy): Bacteria > Actinomycetota > Actinomycetes > Mycobacteriales > Pseudonocardiaceae > Actinomycetospora > Actinomycetospora lutea. Next base: position 142,542 of record NZ_JAQZAL010000013.1, read on the forward strand.
CCCGTCCGGGGCGCGCAGCGCGTTCTGCGTCTCCTCGGGCTTGTTCCAGTACCCCGGCACCACCTGCGGCCCGCGGGTGACGATCTCGCCGACCTCGCCCACGTCGGCGTCGGTGCCGTCGTCGCGCATGATCCGCACAACGGTGGAGAACACCGGCACGCCCACCGAGAGCGCGCCGGAGGCCTCGTCGACCGGCGCCTCCGAGCCCCGCGGCGTGCCGTGCGAGGGCGAGGTGGTCTCGGTGAGGCCGTAGATGTTGTGGATGTAGTGCCCGAAGTGCGCCGAGAACGCCTTGACGGTCGACGGCGGGATCGGCGCCCCACCGGAGTAGATCTTCTCCAGCGACGACAGGTCCTCCTTCACCGCGCCCTCGGTGTTCATCAGCGCGATGAAGACGGTGATCGAGCCCGCGGTGAACGTCGGGCGGTGCTCGCGGATCGCGTCGAGCATGACGTTCGGCTCGAAGCGGTACGCCAGCACGAGCGGCATCGGCACGAGCAGGCAGACCGCGGTGTGCGCCACGACGCCGGTGATGTGGAACAGCGGGGCGACGCCGAGCACCGAGTCCTCGGAGGTCAGCCCGCACCACTCGCGGTAGACGCGGGCGTTGAACACCACGTTGCGGTGGGTGTTCATCGCGCCCTTCGGCGGCCCCGTGGTGCCCGAGGTGTAGCCCAGGAAGGCCGGGTCGTCGAGCTCGAGCTCGACGGGCTCGGGCTCGCGGTCGCCGACCGCGGCCAGGACCTCGCTCATGTCCTCGGTGCCCTCGTGGCGCACCCGCTCCATGCCGCCGAAGAGCCGCGGGTCGTGGCGGGTCTGGAACTCCAGCGGCGAGGTCGTCCACGCGATCCGCAGCGACGGGATCGTCGGCACGACCTCCGCGGCGACCTGGCCGAACAGGTCCTCCTCGGCGAGCAGCGCGGTGGCCTCGCAGTCGCCCAGCAGCGTCGTCAGCTCGCGCACCCGGCTCATCGGGTTGATCGAGACGACGATGCCGCCGGCCTTCCACGTGCCGATCGTCGCGATGAGCACCTGCGGGATGTTCTGCAGGTAGGTCGCGAGCCGCTGGCCCTTCTCGAAGCCGCGGTCGGCCAGCGCGACGGCGAACCGGTCCGAGAGCCGGTCGAGCTCGGCGAGGGTGAGCGTGCCGTCGAAGTACCGGACGATCTCGGTCTCGGGCGCGCGGCGCAGCGAGTCCTCGAACATCGCCAGCGCGCTCGGGAACTCGGGCTCGACGTCGTGCGGGTACTCCGAGCGGTACCGCGGCAGCCAGGGACGCTCGTCGTAGACGGACTTCTCAGCGGTGCCCATCAGCGGATCACCACGGGGTTCACGGGCGACCCGGTCGCCTCGTGGATCTTCAGCGGCGCGGCGGTGTAGAGGAAGTCCCAGCGCCCGTCGGCGGCGCACGCGTCGGCGAGGTCGTCCAGCCAGATGATCTCGGCGAGGCTGACGCCGAGGTTGCGCAGCAGCGAGGCGTGCAGGGGCAGGAGCACGCCGCTCTCCGGGTCGGCGGTGACCTCGTTGGCGATCGTGTCGGTGACGAGGTTGGGGATCTCCTTGTTCTGGAACCACTCGACGAGTTCGCGGGAGTAGGTCAGGCCGGGCTCGATGAAGCCCTCGTAGAACTCCTCCGCAGGTGTCGCGTAGAAGTACTTCAGGAAGCCGGTGCGGACCAGCAGGATGTCGCGGTCCTCGATGGTCACGCCCTGCTTCGCGGCGGCGTCCTCGAGGTCGCGGTGGGTGAAGGTCTCGCCCTTGTCCAGCCAGTCCTTGCCGCGGTGGCGGGCCATGTCGATCAGCACGCCGCGCCCGACGACGCCGCGGTCGGCGATCGGCAGGATCGATGCCCAGCTCATGCCGCCGCCGGTGGTGGTGTCGGCGTGACGCCCGTTCCAGAGCGTGTCGTCGTACCAGGCGTGGCCGAGCGCGTCGTACTGCGAGGAGCCCTGCAGGAAGATCTCGGCCTTGTCGTCGGTGGCGCGGATCCCGCCGGGGAAGCTCGGCCCCTGGCCGGACTCGAAGACGTCGTGGTCCCAGACCATCTCGCGCTTGATGCCCTCGCGCCCCGGGAAGACGGGATCGCCGTGCGGGTGGCCCATCGGGCACTGGAGCGTGAGCACCTGCCCGCTCTTCACGCTCCCCACCCCCCGCAGGACCTGGGCGGCGTCGAGGTAGTTCAGGGCGCCGACCTCGTCGTCGTCCCCCCACTTCCCCCAGTTCTGCGGGGGGTTGTCGCCCAGCAGTTCCCGCATCGACGGGACGTCGCCCATGAGCTCCTCCTCGAGATCACCGTGAGGTCGCCCACGGTGCCCCCTCGCCCCGCGGGCGACAAGGGCGCGCCCGCAGTTCCGCCGCACGCCCTGACCCCTGATCGGAACTGACGCTACGGTTCGACCATGCGGCCGACGGTCCAGGATCTCGTGGAGATCGAGTGGTTCCGCCGGCTGCCGCCCGGGATGGTGGCGCGGGCGACCCAGGAGTGCACGGTCGTGACGCTCGCCCGCGACGCCGTGCTCTACCGCTCGGGCGGGGCCGCCGACGCGTTCTTCGTGCTGCTGCGCGGGCGGGTCGGGGCGTGGCGCGGCGACCCGACCGGGCCCGAGTCGATGCTCTACTTCGTCACCGACCGCCGCCACGAGAGCCTGTGCATGGAGAACGTGGTCGCCGACATCCCGTACTTCGCCACGATGCGCGGGCTGCTCGACGACACCCGGGTCCTGCGCGTCCCGGCGACGCTCCTGCCCTCCATGCTCGACGCGGACCGCGACCTCGGCATCGCGATCGCCCGCCACATCGCCGAGCGCCTGCAGTCCTTCACCGAGCAGATGACCGACCTCGGGTCGCTGCCCGTGGTGCGCCGCGTCGCGAAGTTCCTGCTGGCCGGCCGGCAGCACGGTTCCGACCTCGTCGTCGTCACCCTGCGGCAGGCGGAGCTCGCGAGCCGGCTGGGGCCCGCGCGGCAGTCGGTCAACCAGGCGCTCGCGACGCTCGTGCAGCGCGGCATCATCGCGACGGTCGGCCGCGGCGTCTACCAGATCCGCGATCACAGCGGCCTCGTCGCGATGGCGCGGGGCGGCGCGGCGCCCGGGCCTGGATCACGGGCGCGCGGCGTGGTCGGATCCGCGGGTGCCCGCGACGCATGAGGTCACCAACCAGGTCCCCGACCTCGTCGGCCACGACGTGGCCGCCGATCCCCCGCTGCTCGAGGCGCTCGAGCGCGAGGGCGCCGGGTGGTACCGCGACGAGCTGCACGCCGTCGGCCGGCTCGCCGGGTCGGCCGGCGCGCAGGAGTGGGCGGACGCCGCGCACCGCAACGAGCCCCGGCTGCGCACCCACGACCGCGTCGGGCACCGGATCGACGAGGTCGACTACGACCCGGGCTACCACGCGCTGCTGACCGAGGCCGTGGGCCGCGGCTTCGCGGGCGCCCCCTGGGCCGACGACCGGCCCGGCGCCCACGTGGCCCGCGCCGCGGGGTTCCTGACGTGGTCGCAGCTCGAGGCGGGCCACGGCTGCCCGATCTCGATGACCTACGCCGTCCTGCCCGCGCTGCGCGCCGCGCCCGAGCTGCTCGAACGGTTCGGCCCCGGGCTCACGAGCCGCGTCCACGACCCCGGCCTGCGCACCCCGGAGACGAAGCGCGGCCTGCTCGCGGGCATGGGGATGACCGAGAAGCAGGGCGGCTCCGACGTCCGCGCGAACACCACCGTCGCGCGTCCCGACGGGTCCGACGACACCGTCTACCGGCTCACCGGCCACAAGTGGTTCACCAGCGCGCCGATGTGCGACGTGTTCCTGGTGCTCGCCCAGGCCCCCGGCGGCCTGACGTGCTTCCTCGTGCCGCGCGTGCTGCCCGACGGCACCCGCAACACGTTCCGCATCCAGCGGCTCAAGGACAAGCTGGGCAACCGCTCCAACGCGTCGAGCGAGCCCGAGTTCGACGAGACCGTGGCCTGGCGGGTCGGCGACGAGGGCCGCGGAGTCCGCACGATCATCGAGATGGTCGCCTGCACCCGGCTCGACACCGCCCTGGGGTCGACGGCCGGGATGCGCGCCGCGGTGTCGCGGGCGGCGCACCACGCCCGGCACCGCTCCGCCTTCGGCCGCACCCTGATCGACCAGCCGCTGATGCGCGAGGTGCTCGCCGACCTCGCCTGCGAGTCGGAGGGCGCGATCGCCCTGGCGATGCGGCTCGCCGGGGCGCAGGACCGCAGCGCCGGGGACGCGCACGAGGCGGCGTTCCGGCGGATCGGGGTGACGCTGGGCAAGTACTGGATCTGCAAGCGCCAGACCGCGGTGGTCGGCGAGGCGCTCGAGTGTCTCGGCGGCAACGGCTACGTCGAGGAGTCGGGGATGCCGCGGCTGTTCCGCGAGGCGCCGCTGAACTCGATCTGGGAGGGCTCGGGCAACGTCAACGCCCTCGACCTGCTGCGCCTGCTCGCCCGCGAGCCCGCCACGCTGGAGGCCTACCGCGCCGAGGTGCTCGGCGTCGACGATCGCGTCGACGGCGGGTTCAAGGACGTCGAGGCCGAGCTGGCGGCGCCCGACGAGCGCGGCGCCCGGCGCCTCGCCGAGCGCATGGCGGTGCTGTTGACCGGGGCGCTGCTGGTCCGCCACGCCCCGAGCGCCGTCGCCGACGCCTACGTCTCCTCCCGCGTCGCCGGCGAGGGCGGCCACGCCTTCGGCACGCTCCCGCGCGGCGTCGACACGGACGCGGTGATCTCGCGGCTGCCCTCGACCGAGCGGAGCGCCTGATGGATTCCCTGATGCCCGGCGTGCGCGCCGGCGAGGTCGACGGGCGCATCCGCACCCACTACCTCGAGTCCGGCCCGTCCGACGGCGAGCCCGTGGTGTTCGTGCACGGCAACCTCTCCACCGGCCGGTTCTTCGAGCACCTCATGCCCGGGGCGCCCGAGCGCTGGCGCATCCTCGCCCCCGACATGCGCGGCTTCGGGCGCTCGGAGCAGGCCCCGATCGACGCCACCCGGGGCCTCGGCGACTGGGCCGACGACCTCGTCGGCTTCCTCGACGCGCTGGGCGTCGACCGGCCCGCCCACCTCGTGGGCTGGTCCACGGCGGGCGCCGCGATCGCGCTGGCGGCCCGCGCGCGCACGGTGGCCTCGCTGACGTTCCTCGACCCGGTGTCGCCGTACGGCTTCGGCGGCGTGTTCCGCGACGGCTCGCCGTGCTGGCCCGACGTCGCGGGCTCGGGCGCGGGGGTGGCCAACCCCGAGTTCGTGCAGCGCCTGCGCGACCGCGACCGCGGCGCCGACAGCCCGCTCTCGCCGCGCAACGTCATGAACGCGACCTACTGGGCGGCGGGCCACCGCGAGCCGCCCGAGCGCGAGGACATCCTCGTCGACGAGATCCTGCTGACCAACATCTCCGACGACGGTTACCCGGGCGACGCCGCGCCCTCGGAGAACTGGCCGGGCGCGGCGCCGGGCACGCGCGGGCTGCTCAACGCGCTGTCGCCGAAGTACTGCGACTGGTCGTGGCTGCCCACGCTCGACCCGAAGCCCCCGGTGCTGTGGACCCACGGCAGCGCCGACGTCGTCGTCGCCGACGGGTCGGCCCTGGAGCTCGGCACGCTCGGCGCGGCCGGGACCGTGCCGGGCTGGCCGGGCCCGGACGTGTTCCCGCCGCAGCCGATGGTCGCCCAGATCCGCGACGTCCTCGAGGCCTACCGCGCGGCGGGCGGGCGCGCCGAGATGGAGATGTTCACCGGGTCCGGCCACGGGCCCCACGTCGACGCGGCGGACCGCTGGTCGGCGACCTTCTTCGCGTTCCTGGAGTCGGTGCGCTGACCCGCATGTGAGGAAGACGTGACGGCGACCCCGGCGGGCACCTAACCGAAGACCTCGTCGAGCCCCGTCAGCTTCAGCGCGCGGGCGGGCTGGCCCTGTGCGCCCCGGAGCAGGAACGTCGCGCCGGCCTCCGTGGCGCGGCGGTGGGCGCCGAGCAGCACGCGCAGACCGCACGAGTCGCAGTAGGTGACGGCGGCGAGGTCGACGACGAGACCGGCCGGCGGGTCGTCGAGGGCGGCCCCGACGGCGTCGTCGAGACGGCCGTGGCTGTCGTAGTCGAGGTCCCCACCGACCGTCACGACGGCGTGCCCGTCGGTGCGCTCGGTACGGATGATCAGCTCGGTCATGACGCCACCTCTCATCCCACCGCGGCGGGCAGGCCTCCGTGGGCGCCGTGGGCACCGCGGAGGAACCGGGCCGTGCGCGGCGAGTCTGCCAAGGCCGCGGACAGCGCGTCGAGGGCGGGCGCGACCTCGGTGGTCCGCAGCCCGGCGGGGATGGTCACGGTGCCGACCCAGTGCACGAAGCCGTCGAACAGCGTCGGGTCGTCGACGAACACCGCGGCCGCGAGGAAGTCGACGAGGTGGCCGAGGTCGTCGGCGAGCTCCTCGGACACCTCCCCGGCGTCGGGGCGGACGGCCGCGGCCGCGAGCGCCACGAGCTCGCCGCGGCGGGCGTGCAGCACCGCCTGCTCCTCGCGCCCGGACCGGTCCCCCGGCGTCCCCCGGGTCCCGGCGGGGTCGTGCCCGTCGGCGAACCACGGCCCGTCCGGGGAGGCGGCGAGCACGGCCGCCGCCGCGCGGGCGTCGGGGGCCCAGCCGTCGGCGCCGACCGCGCGGGCCCAGCGGCCGTCGGTGCCGAAGGCGGGCCCGCCGGCGAGCACCGGGGTGCCCGTCGCCCGGCACGCCTCGACCATGCGCCGGGCCGCAGGCAGCCGCGAGGGCAGCGAGCTGGAGATCGCGACGAGGTCGGGGCCGACGCGGTGCACGTGGGTGGCGAGCTGCGCGGCGGGCACCGAGGCGCCGAGGAACTCGACCGCCCAGCCGTGGCGGGCGAGGACCTCGGCGAGCAGGCGCGCGGGCAGCCCGTGCCACTCGCCGTCGAGGCACGCGACCGCGACCGTGCCGACGCCGGTGGGCGCCGGGGCCGGCGCGTGGACGGCGACGGCGGCGACGACGCGCTCGCTGATGTGGGTGGCGACGTGCTCCTGCACGACCGTCCACTCCCCCGCCGCCCAGCGGTCGCCGACCTCGCGCTGGGCACCGGCGACGACGTCGAGCAGCACGGTCTCCGGGTCGACGCCGGCGTCGAGGGCGTCGAGCGCAACGGCGACCGCCCCCCGCTCGTCGGCGTCGGCGAGCCGGTCGAGATAGGAGGCGCGCAGGGAGATGGCGTCGGTGGGCGGGGACGCGGTCGTCACGCCTCACTCCTCGGTGCCTGGATGGCCAGCATCGCGACGTCGTCGTGGTCGTGCCCGTCGAGCCAGGAGACGACGGTCTGCTCGAGCTGCTCGCAGAGCACGGCGGCCGGCGCGCCCGCGCAGCGCGGGAGGGCCGCCGCGAGCCGCTCCTCGCCGAAGAAGTCGCCGGGACCGCGGGCCTCGACCACGCCGTCGCTGTAGAGCAGGCAGACGTCGCCGGGGCGCAGCAGCACCTCGGCCTCGCCGAAGCGGGCCTCGCGGATCCCGCCGACGAGCATCCCCGACACGGCGACGGTCTCGACCTCGCCGGTGGTGCGCAGGACCAGCGGCGGTGGGTGCCCGCCCGTGGCCAGGCGCAGTTCGACGGTGCCGTCGCCGACCGGGCGGGCGTCGCCGAGCACCATCGTCGCGAAGCGCGGGCTCTCGTCGCGGGTGGCGACGGCGTCGAGCAGCGCGGTGTTGAGCAGCGGCAGCAGCCGGCCGGGCCGGTCCTCGAGCAGGCGCAGGGCGTGCCACGACTGGCGCACGCGTCCGGAGAGCACGGCGGCCTCGATGCCCTTGCCGCAGACGTCGCCGAGGAGGAACGCGGAGCGCTCCGCGCCCTGCGCCACCTCGTAGAAGTCGCCGCCGACGCGCATCGTCTCGCGGGCCGGGCGGTAGGCGGCGCCCCAGGCGATGCCCGGGGTGGCCGGGAGGCGCGGCGCGGCGAGGCTCTCCTGGAGGACGGCGCCGAGGTGGGCCTGCTCCTCGTGCAGGGCGGCCGCGGCCAGCGCGGTGCCGGCGCGGGCGACGTAGGAGGTGAGCAGGTCCTCCTCGGCGGCGGCCAGCGGGTCGTCCCGGGCCGGGGCGTCGGCGCTGCGCGGGTCGGCGAGCACGACGACGGCCTCGACCACGCCGGTGATCGGCACCGGGCAGGCCCGGACGGGGCCGGGGCGGGCGCCGAGGCCGGTGAGGGTGGCCAGCTCGTCGGCGAGCCACGGGCCGAGAGACTCGTCACCGGTGAGGGCCGCGGTCAGCGCGGGGACGCGGGCGAGGTCGGCGGCGCCCACGCGACCCAGCCGCGGGCGTCCGCCGCCCAGCTCGGCGCGGGCCCAGGTGACGGTGTCGTCGTGGCGCAGGACGAGCGTCGCGCCCGCGGCGAGGCGGGGCACGGCGAGGGCGACGACGCGGCGGGCGGTGCGGTCGAGGTGCAGCACGCCGTGCAGCGCGCGCCCGGCCTCGGCGAGGAAGGCGGCGCGCTCCTGGGCGGCGAGCAGGGTGTCGGTGCGCGCGTGCTCGCCGGTGACGTCGCGCAGGTACCAGGTGCTGTCGCCGTCCTGGGGCTCCGGCGGCGGCGGGGACGTGCCGAGACCGGGACCGCGGCGACCCCGGACGTGGCGCTCGCCGCCGGGGTGCTCGACGACCGCCTCGAACCCCTCCGGGACGCCGTCGCGCACCGCGCGGGCGAGGACCTCGCAGTGGGCGACGTCGACGACCTCGCCGACGCGCAGGCCGGGCAGCAGGGTGCGGGCGGCGGGGTTGGCGGCCCGGACGACGCCGGCGCGGTCGCAGACGACCACGCCCTCCTCGAAGCCCTCGAGCAGCGCGGGGCCGTCGGGCGGCGCGGGGGTGACCGGGGCGGCCGGCGACGGGGGCCCGGGGACACGGGTCGCGTCACGGGTCGGGGCGCCGCGGCGTCCCTCCATGGCCGTCCCCTCCCTTCGTGACGGTCGGCGTCACCCTAGTCGACCGACGACATCACCAGGCCGACGCGCCGCGCCCCGCACGATGAGCCGTCGGTGGTCGCGGACGAGCGGTGGGCGTGGCGGTGTCGCCGTCGCCGTCCCCCGGACGGGCCCGGGTGACACGAGCGCCCCGGGCGGGTACCGGCCCGCCATGAGCATCACCCTCGAGCAGGCCCAGAGCATCGTGTCCGCCGCCCTCGCGCACGCCCGCGCGCAGGGGTACAAGCCGCTGACCGTGGCGGTGCTCGACCCCGGCGGCGCGCTCGTGGCGCTGGGCCGCGAGGACGGGTCGGGGTTCCTGCGCCCGGATGTCGCGACGGCCAAGGCGTACGGCGTGCTCGCGCTCGGCATGGACAGCCGGGCCATCGCGGCGCGGGCCGCCGACTCCGCGGAGTTCTTCACCTCGGTCGCCTCGCTGGCCGGCGGGAAGGTGTTCTCGGTGCCCGGCGGGGTCTTCGTCCACGACGACGCGGGGACGCTGCTGGGCGCGGTCGGTGCCAGCGGTGACGCATCGCTGGCCGACGAGGAGGTCGTCGTCGCCGGCATCCGCGCCGCGGGCCTCACCCCGCGCACGGGCGCGGAGTAGGGACGTGAGCGAACTTCGGGGCGATAGCACCGAAGTTCGCTCACGAGGGGTCAGGGCTGGATGATGGTGCCGAGGTCGCGGGCGAGGGCGGCGTCGTGGACGTCGGCGGCGAGGGCCACGTCGAGCACGCCCATGCCGAACGGGTTGGACAGGACGACGTCGGTGTCCCGGGCGCGCCCCGGGTGCGTGCCGGCGACGACGTCGGCCAGCGTCGCGTCGACCGTGCGCGCCCCGTCCTTGCTCTCCCCCGGCGCGGCGAGCGTGCCCTCGCGCAGCATCCGTCCCAGCAGGCGCCGGTCGTCGGCGGCGATGAGGTCCCAGTCGTCGATGACGACCAGGTCCGCGCCCGCCACGACCTCGGGCAGCACGTCGTCCAGGGACACGTGCGCGACCAGCGCGCCCGGGGCGAGCCAGTCGAGGGCGATGTAGCCGGTGGTCGTCGTCGTGGTGCAGACGACCAGGCCGGCGCCCTCGACGGCGGCGCGCGGGTCGTCGGCCACGTCGGCGCGGCGCAGGGCGGCGAATGCGCGGGCACGGGCGGGATCCAGGTCGTGGACGACCACCGAGGCGTCCGGGTACTCGGCGCCCAGCAGGTCCAGGTGCGACTCGGCGAGCGCCCCGCACCCGAGCACCGCGATCCGGTCGAGCCCCGGCGCGGCGAGCAGGCGCGCCGACAGCACGGTGTACGCCGCGGTCCGGGTGGCCGAGATCCAGGCGGCCTCGAGCATGGCGACCGGGCGCGCGGTGTCGGGGTCGAACAGGAACGTCCAGCCCTGGGCGCGCGGCATGCCCCGCGAGGGGTTGTCGAGGCTCGAGTTGATCACCTTGAGGCCGACCGCCGGCCGGTCGCCCCACACCGCCCCGGGCAGCGCGAGGCTGCGCGCGAACACTCCCGACGACGGCGTGTGCCAGGGCAGGTAGGCCTCGTCGGGCAGGGTCGTCGCGCCGCGGGCGTGGGCGAGCAGCGTGGCCTGCACGCTCGCGACGGGGTCGACGGCGGCGGACGCGGCCAGCACGTCGTCGCGGCGCAGCACGCGTAGGGCCGGCTCGGCACTCGGGGTCGTCACGGCACGCAATCCTTCCACCCCCGAGGCGAGCGAGACATCGGTGTTCTGGGCCCGGAGTTCGCTCACATGGGCCGGTCGACGCAGCGTGCACGCGGCCGTCCGGGCGCTTTCTTCCGGTTCCCGGGCGCGTCGCCGTGCCGAACGGGCACAGTGCGTCACGACCAGGAGGAGGTGGCGGGTGACGGGGGGTGGGCACCATCGCGGCCGCATCACCGGCGTGCCCGGCGGGGCGCACTGGTGGGGCGGCCGGGGTCCCTCCGGCGGCGGCACCCACGCCGCGCCCGGCGGACGCCGGCGCCGGACACCGTTCGTGCTCGTCGCGCTCGCCGTGCTGCTGCTGGGTGGCGCGGCCGTGACCGTCGCGCTGACGCAGGGCGGCTCGTCGACCCCGCCCGCCCCCGCCGCGTCGGTCGCCCCCGCGGCCCCGGACACGCCCGACGCCACCCCGCGCCCCGCCGGCCGGAGCGGCCCCGACACCGCCGTCCTGCAGGGCACGGTCGACGAGCTCCTTGCCACGGCCCCGCTGCGCTTCCCCGCCGACAGCGCCACGCCCGCCCCGGAGGCGGGCGCGTCGGTGTCACGCCTCGCCGCCGTCCTGCGGGCGTCGCCGGGTCCGCCGGTCACCGTCGAGGGCCACACCGCCCCCGCGGGCGACGACACCGGCGACGCGCAGGCGCTCTCGCAGCAGCGCGCCGAGGAGGTCGTGCGCCGGCTGGAGGCGGCCGGGGTGCCCGCCGGCAGCCTCACCGCCGTCGGCGTCGGAGCCGCCCGCCCGCTCGCGTCGCTCGACGCGAGCCGGCGGGTGGAGATCCGGGTGGGCTAGATGCCCGCCCGCTTCCGGTAGCCCTCCACGAACGTCGGCAGCTCCGGGCCCCGCGGCCGGCGCCCGGCGACGACGTCGCAGGTCCCGGTCTTGGTGTCCATGATGTGGACGTTCGGGTCCAGCGAGATGCCGATGAGCTCGTTCGCGGCGTCGCCGGTGACCAGCCCGTTCGGCCCCCAGTGCCACGGCAGGCCCACCTGGTGCACGGTCTCGCCGGCGATCCGCAGCGGCTTCATCCGCTCGGTGACCACGACCCGCGCCTCGATCGCCGACCGTGCGGTCACGATCGTCGCCCACCCGGTGTGCTCGAGACCCCGCTCGGCGGCCAGCGCCGGGGAGACCTCGACGAACATCTCCGGCGCCAGCTCCGCGAGGTAGGGCGTCCAGCGGCTCATCCCGCCCGCGGTGTGGTGCTCGGCGATGCGGAACGTCGTGAACGCGTACGGGAACACCTCGGAGCCGGGCTGGTGGTCCGACGGGTTGTAGGGGTTGTCGTCGCGGACGAAGCGCTCCCGCGCCGGGTTGGCCCGGGTCAGCGGGTGCAGCGCGTTGCGGGTCGGCGCCTCTTCGGGCTCGTAGTGCACCGGCATCGGCCCGTCGGCGAGCCCAGTCGGCGCGTAGAGCCACACCCGCCCGTCGGCCTGCATGATGAACGGCTCGTCGCCGGCGATCGCGTCCTGCGCGACCGCACCGTCCGGAGGCCGGTACGACGGTGGCTTGTCGGCCTCGAAGTCCGGCACGTCGTGGCCGGTCCAGCGCTGCTCGTCGGGGTCCCACCAGACGTAGGCCTTGCGCTCGCTCCACGGCCTGCCCTCGGGGTCGGCCGAGGCGCGGTTGTAGAGCACGCGGCGGTTCATCGGCCACGCCCAGCCCCACTCCAGCGCCGCCGGGCTCTCCCCGCCCGCGGGCACGCGGCGCGCCGCCTGGTTGACCCCGTCGGCGTAGACCCCGGAGTAGATCCAGCAGCCGCAGGCCGTCGACCCGTCGTCACGCAGCGCCGTGTAGCCCGACACCGGCGTCCCGTCGGCGTCGACGCCGCTGATCTCCTTGAGGATCGCGTGGGCGTCCGGGTCGCCGTGGACGCCCTCGGTCGGGTAGTCCCAGGTCAGCGCCTGGATCGCCGCGTCCCGGGACAGCCCGGACCCGGCCAGCTTCGCCCGGATCCGCAAGCCCAGCTCGTGGGCGAACCACAGGTCGCTGCGGGCGTCGCCCGGCGGCTCGACCGCCTGGTGGCGCCACTGCAGCAGCCGCTGGGTGTTGGTGAACGACCCGGCCTTCTCGACGTGCGTGGCCGCGGGCAGCAGGAAGACCTCGGTGCCGATGTCCTCGGTGCGCATCTCCCCGGTCTCGATCTCCGGGCCGTCGCGCCAGAACGTCGCGGTCTCGATCTCCTGCAGGTCGCGCACGACGAGCCACTTCAGCGCGGCGAGCCCGAGGCGCTGCTGCTTCGAGTTGGTCGTGCCGACCGCGGGGTTCTCCCCGAGGACGAGGTAGCCCTCGCACTTCTGGTCGATCATGTTCAGCACCGTGGTGAACGTGCTGTGGTCGCCGGTGATGCGGGGCACGAGGTCGAAGCAGTAGTCGTTCTCCGCCGTCGCCGCGTCCCCGAACCACGCCTTGAGCAGGCTGACCATGTAGGCGGGCATGTTGCCCCAGAAGCCCTTGGACGCGGCGTCGGCCTCGACGAAGTCGGCCAGTGTCATCTTCTTGTGGGCGTGCGGCATCGGGATGTAGCCCGGCAGCAGGTCGTAGAGCGTGGGGATGTCGGTCGAGCCCTGGATGGTCGCGTGCCCGCGCAGCGCCATGATGCCGCCGCCGGGCCGGCCGATGTTGCCGAGCAGCCCCTGCAGGATCGAGGCGCAACGGATGTACTGCACGCCGACCGTGTGCTGGGTCCAGCCGACCGAGTAGATCCACATCGTGGTGCGCTCGCGCCCGGAGTTCGCGCAGATCGCCTCGGCGACCGTGCGGAACTGGTCGGGCGACATCCCGCAGACCCGCGACACCGTCTCCGGGGTGTAGCGGGCGAAGTGCCGCCGCAGCACCTGGTAGACGCAGCGCGGGTGCTGCAGGGTGTCGTCGCGGACCGGCTCGCCGGTGACGGTGGCCCCGCCCGATCCCGCGCTCTCGGACTGGCCGAGCAGGTGCGTGAGGCGGTGCGACTCGCGGCGCATCTCGGGCTGGTGGGTGTCGGAGTCCCAGGCGTCCCGGTCGCCGGACGCGGCGGCGACGTCGGCGCCCTCGTACTGCCACGTCGTGGTGTCGTAGCTGCACGTCTCGGGGTCCCAGCCGGAGAACAGGCCGTCGTCGTCACCCGCGTCGACGAAGTCCTCGCGGACCAGCATCGGCGCGTTCGTGTAGGCGACGACGTACTCCCGGAAGTCGCGCTCGTTCTCCAGCACGTAGTTGATCAACCCGCCGAGGAACGCGATGTCGGTGCCCGGGCGGATCGGGACGTGCGCGTCGGCGACGGCGCTGGTGCGGGTGAACCGCGGGTCGACGTGGATGATCCGGGCGCCGCGGGCCTTCGCCTCCATCACCCACTGGAAGCCGACCGGGTGCGCCTCGGCCATGTTCGACCCCTCGAGGACGACGCAGTCGGCCTGCGCGATGTCCTGCTGGGTGTTGGTGGCGCCGCCGCGCCCGAAGCTGGTCCCCAGACCGGGGACGGTGGAGCTGTGTCAAATGCGCGCCTGGTTCTCCACCTGGACGGCGCCGAGCGCGGTGTAGAGCTTCTTGAGGAGGTAGTTCTCCTCGTTGTCCAGCGTCGCCCCGCCGAGGTGCGCGAAGCCGAGCGTGCGGCGCAGCACCCGCCCCTCGCCGTCGGTGTCCTCCCAGGTCCGCGCGCGGGACTCGATGATGCGGTCGGCGATCATGTCCATCGCCGTGCCGAGCTCGAGGTCCTCCCAGTCGGTGCCGCCCGGACGCCGGTAGCGCACCCTGGTGAGCCGGGACGGGGAGGTCACCAGCGACAGGCTCGACGACCCGCGCGGGCAGAGCCGGCCGCGGCTGATCGGCGAATCGGGATCGCCCTCGATGTGGGTCACCCGACCCTCGCGGCTGTAGATCTTCTGTCCGCAGCCGACGGCGCAGAACGGACAGACCGACCGGGTCACCGTGTCGGCGTCGGCGGTCCGGGCGTGGTCGCGCGGGCCGTTCGACTCGACCGCCGCCCCGCGACCCAACGGGTCGGGGCCGGTGAGCTGGCGGAACAACGGCCAGGAGCGGACGAGGTCCGCGGCACGACGGGGCAGGCTCACGGGGGGCGCCTCCGTCGGGATCCGGGTGGTGGTGGGCGCCCGGCTCCCGAGGTGAACCGGCGTCGGAGAACGGAGTCACCGGCTCGGCGCTCGCGCAAACCGGGGTTTGTGACACGCCCGGAATCCCCACTTCCCTCCCCATCGAGAACACATCCCGACACCGTGGAGGGTCGATGAGCCAGGACACGAGCAGCGAGACCGAGGACCAGGGCCAGGACCCCGACGCCGGCCACGAGGGTCAGTCCATCACCATCTCGCTCGGCAACCAGGAGATCGTGCTGCGCCAGCGCTACGAGCTGCTCAGCATCATCAACGACATCGGGATCTTCCTGTTCTTCACCATCGGCAGCATCGCCTTCTACTGGCACGAGCTGTTCAACGTCGGGGTGACGCTGTTCGTCATCGGCAGCGTCCAGCTCGGCTTCCGGCCGCTGATCCGCTTCTTCCGGCGGGTGCAGCTGCGCAGCATCACCAGGGGCATGCCGCACGAGGTGGCCCGGGACTTCTGATGTGAGCGACGTTCGGGGCGATAGCCCCAGACTTCGCTCACGGACGCCGGTCGGCGGAGCGGCGCGGCGTCTCGTCGTCGAGCTCGTGGTGCCGGACGGCGGCACGGCGGTCGAGCGTGGTGAGCAGGCGCTGCCACCACGGCTGCTCGGGCAGCGTGTGACCCGGCTGCGGCGGGTCGCCGCCCGGCGCCGGGAGCAGCCGGTCGAGCAGGGTCAGCGCCCGCTGCGTGAGCCCCGGCGCGAGCCCGTGCACGCGCAGGCCGACCTTCGCCGCCGGCGTCAGCACGACCTCCGGGCGGCCGGCGAGCCCTGCCGCGATGATGCGGCGCGCCGCGGCGCCGGCGTCCATCGACAGCAGCGGCAGCGACGCGAGCGCGGTGAACCAGCGCAGCTCGGCCTCGCGGTCGCCGCCGACGAGCGCGTTGCGCGTCGACCCGGTGCGCATGAGCCCGGGCACCACGGTGGTCACGGTGATCCCGTCGCGACCGGCCTCGGTGCGCAGCGACTCGGCGAACCCGACCGTCGCGAACTTCGCCGCCGTGTAGGGCAGCAGGCGCGGCGTCGGGACCTTGCCGCCGATCGAGGTGATCACCACGACGCGCCCGCCGCCACCCCGGCGCAGGATCGGCAGCGCCGCGAGCACGGGGTGCACGGCGCTCCAGAAGATCGCGTCGTGGGCGTCGGCGAGGTCCTGCGCGTCGAGGGCCGACAGCGGTGCGACCTGGATGATGCCGGCGTTGGCGACCACCACGTCGAGGCGCCCGAAGTGCCGGTCGGCGGCCTCGACCACCGCCTCGGCGCCGGGGCGAGACGTGAGGTCGGCGGGCAGGGTGAGCACCGTCGCGCCGGTCGCCTCCAGATCACCGCGCGCCGCCTCGAGCCCGTCGGCCGAGCGCGCCACGACGGCGAGGTCGTGGCCCCGGCGACCCAGTTCCTGCGCCAGCAGGAACCCCAGCCCGCGGCTCGCGCCGAGCACCAGCGCCACCGGACGGTCGCGTCCTGCGCCGTGGCCGTTCCTGCGCGTCCCGTCGTCCGGCACGTCGCCTCCCTCGCGGATCGGGTGCGGTCCGTCGGCGGCTACCCGGGCACCGGGACGGCCATCGGTGCGATCGCCGACGGTTTCGCCGGGGCGCCACCGGTTATGCCTGCCGGGTCGGGTTGAGCGCTCAGCCCCTTCACCCCCGGCCGTCCACCGGCCGCCCCCCCGTCACGACACCGCGGCCGGTCCGCGACGTCCCGACGCGCCCCCGATCCATCAGGGAGTCACCTTGAGCACGCGCAACACCGTTCTGCACGCCCTGCACGACGTCGGCCTCGCCGCCTGGTTCGGCGGTTCGCTGTTCGGCCTCGCGGGCCTCAACGCCGCGGCCGAGGAGGCCGGTGACCGGCGCACGGCCGACCGTGTCTCGAGCATCGGCTGGGCCAAGTGGAGCCCGGTGAACACGCTCGCGATCGGCGCTCACGTCGTCGGCGGTGCCGGGCTGCTCGCCGAGAACCGCAAGCGGGCACTGGCCCAGAAGGGCCACACCGGCACCGTCAACGCCAAGCTCGCGCTGACCGTCGCCGCCCTCGCCGCGTCGGCCTACACCCGCCTCGTCGGCAAGAAGGTCGAGGACGCCGTGATCCACCAGCAGAGCGGCGTCTCCTCGTCGACCACGACGCTGATGTCGGACGCCACCACCAAGCAGGGCGGCGCCACCGCGACCGGCGAGACCGTGCGCGAGGCCGACAAGCGCATCGGTCAGGCGGCGAGCGACGTCGCCGAGCAGCTGCCGGTCGACGCGGCCCGCGCCAACCGCCAGCTCCACGCGCTGCAGTACGCGATCCCGGCGCTGACCGGCGCGATCGTCGTGCTCTCCGCCCAGGCGGCCGAGCAGCAGCGTCCGGGCGACCAGCTCCGGGGCATCGCCCGCCGCGCCGGCTCCGCGGTCTCCTCGATCGCCTCCGCGGCGGCCTGAGGCCCGCACGCTCGCACGTCCCGGCCGGCACCGCGGTGGCAGCGGTGCCGGCCGACGTGTGTCTCAGCCCGGGCGCACCACGGCCTTGATGGCGTCCGGGTCGCGGCGCGCCGCCAGCAGGGCGTCGACCGCCCCGTCGAGATCGTGGTGCGAGGTCACCATCTCGTCGAGCCGCACCGCTCCGGAGGCCGCCAGGGCGATCGCGGCCGGATAGACGTGGGCGTAGCGGAACGTCCCCTTGATCACGAGCTCGCGGGCCTGGACGACGTCGAGCGGCAGCGTCAGCGTCGCCCCGGTGCCGACGAGGACGACGGTCGCGGCCGGCGCGGTCGCCGCGATCGCGAGGTCGACCGCGGGCTGGACGCCCGTGCACTCCAGCACGACGTCCACCGGCTCGACGTCGACGTCGGCGGCGCCCGGGTCGATCACCGCGTCCGCCCCGAAGCGCAGCGCCACCTCACGGCGCCGGGCCACCGGGTCGGACAGGACCACGCGCGCCGCGCCCCGGGCCCGCGCGACCTGCAGGCACAGCAGCCCGACCGGCCCGCCGCCGCTGACGAACACCCGCGTGCCCGGCCCGATGTCGGCCTTGCCCGCCGCGTGCACGGCCACCGCCAGCGGCTCGATCATCGCCGCCGCGTCCTCGGAGAGCGCGTCGGGCACCGGGTGCGCGCGGCCCGCGGGCACCGTCACGTACTGCGCGAACGACCCGTCCACCGGCGGCGTCGCGAAGAACGAGATCCACGGGCACAGGTGGTAGCGGCCCTGTGCGCACTGGTCGCAGCGTCCGCAGTTGCGCTGCGGCTCGACCGCGACGCGCGTGCCCGCCGCCGGCGCCTCGACACCCTCGCCGACCGCGCTGACCACCCCGGACGTCTCGTGCCCGAGCACCAGCGGGCCGTGCATGACGAAGCCGCCGATGCGCCCGTGGTCGTAGTAGTGCACGTCCGAGCCGCACACGCTGACCGCCCGCACCGCGACCTGCACGTCGCCCGGCCCGGGCGCCGGCACCGGCCGCGTCTCGACGGTCATGCGCTCGGGCTCGTGGAGCACGGCCACCCGTTGCTCGGTGCTCACGGCGCTCTCCCTCCGTCCTACGTCACTGCCGACCGGATCCTCCGCGCCGGCGTGAAGATGCGCAGGTCGAGCATCCCCGGCGGGTCGGCGATCCCGGGCCGCCTGCCGCGATCCAGGCGGTCAGCTCGCCCTCGGTGTCGGCGTCGAGCACCCCGAACAGCCACACCGGCCGCGCCCCGGCGGCGCGCCCGGCCCGCGAGGGCGAGACGACCACGACGTTCGAGTAGGCGCACGCGTCGAGGCAGTCGCTGACGCGCACCGGCGCCGCCGCCCGGAACCGCGCGAGCTGGGCGGCGTGGTCGACGCCGGGATGCTTGCGCGTGGTGCCGCAGCAGCAGTCGCGGCAGACGGTGAGGGTGGGACCTTTCGCCGCAGCGCTCATCGCCGGTGACGCTATCCCGCGCGCGTCAGCGCCACACCGAGGTGAGACAGGCGAGACGTCCCCCCGCGGTGCCGGCCTGGCCGTGCGCCGTCGCGGTCATCTCCTTCTCGTGCACCACCACCGAGCCGGGCGCCCGGTCGGTGAACACGAACGGCACGGTGGTCGTCGCCGTCCCGTCGCCCGCCGCGTCGGTGCGCAGGTCGAGCCAGATCTCGTTGCGCGGGTTGGCGTATGCGGGGTCGGACGACGGCTTCGCCGGCGTGGCGGCCGGGTCGATGCGGTCCTGGTAGTGCGGGCCGGCGTCGGCGCCGGAGGGGCCGCACGGCCGGACGTGCGCGTGCACGGCGTAGCCGCGGCCCGGGACCATCCCCTCGACGCGGAACGTCGCCGTGGTGGCGCCGCGGTGGGCGGTCACCTCGACCGCGACGCGGGCGCCCTCGGGGGCGGCGACCGGGTCGTAGGTCACGGCCGGTCCGGACGGGGCGAGCACGCCCTGGGTGACCAGCGGGCTCGCGGCGGCCGCGGGCGGACCGGAGCAGGAGGCGACGAGGGCGGCCCCGCCGACGAGGAGCGCGAGGCGGACGAACGGGCGCGGCACGGCGGCGATCCTGGCAGTCCGGAGACGTTCGGTCGTCGATCGACGACGCGGCGTGTCGTCCCGTCCGGGTTACCGTGGACCCGCCGAGACGAGGGGGATGCGCACCGATGAGCACCGCCGCCGCACCGTCCACCGCCGTCGTGAGCGAGCTGGTCACGACCCTGCCCGCCGGGCGGGTGATCGACGACCCGGACGTGCTGGCGAGCTACGCCCACGACGACGCCGAGTGGGCCCCGCACGCGCTGCCGCTGGCCGTGGTGCGCCCGCGCACGGCGGCGGAGATCCAGGCGGTGGTGCGCGCGTGCCTCGAGCACCGGACGCCGGTCGTGCCGCGCGGGGCGGGCACCGGGCTCTCCGGCGGGGCGAACGCGATCCCGGGCTGCGTCGTCCTGTCCACCGAGCACATGACCGAGGTGCTCGAGATCGACGGCGCCGAGCGGCTCGCGGTGGTGCAGCCCGGCGTGGTCAACGACGACCTGCGCGCGGTCTGTGCCGAGCAGGGCCTCTGGTACCCGCCGGACCCGGCGAGCTCGCCCTGGTCGACGATCGGCGGCAACGTCGCCACCAACGCCGGCGGGGTGTGCTGCGTCAAGTACGGCGTCACCCGCGACTACGTGCTCGGGATGCAGGTGGTCAACGGGCTCGGTGAGCTGGTGCGGCTCGGGCGGCGCACCGCCAAGGGCGTCGCCGGGCTCGACCTGGCGGGGCTGATGGTCGGTTCCGAGGGCACGCTCGGGGTGATCGCCGAGGTCACCGTGAAGCTGCGGCCCGCCCGCGCGCCCGAGCACACGGTGGCCGGCTACTTCGACTCCGTCGTCGACGCCGGGCGCGCGGTCGCCGCGATCACCGCCGCCGGGCTGACGCCGTCGGCGCTCGAGCTGGTCGACCGCACGTGCCTCGAGGCCGTCGACGCGTGGAAGAACATGGGGCTGGCCGCCGAGGCCGACGTGGTGCTGCTGGGGCGGTCGGACGCGCCCGGGGCCGCGGGCGACGCGGAGGCGGCGGAGATGCTGCGCCACTTCGAGGCGGCGGGGGCGACGTTCGCCGCGCAGGCCGCCGACGCCGAGGAGGCCGAGGCGCTGTTCGCCGCCCGCCGCTTGGCCTACCCGGCGCTGGAACGGCTCGGGCCGGTGCTCACCGAGGACGTGTGCGTCCCGCGCGCGGCGGTGCCCGCGATGCTGGGCCGCATCCAGGAGATCGGCCGGCGGCACGAGGTCACGATCGCCAACATCGCCCACGCCGGCGACGGCAACCTGCACCCGCTGCTGATCACGCCGATCGGCGACGAGCCGGCCCGGCGCCGCGCACAGGAGGCGTTCGAGGAGATCCTCAGCGACGCCCTCGCGCTCGGCGGCACCGTCACCGGCGAGCACGGCGTCGGCCTGCTCAAGCGCCACGGCCTGGAGCGCGAGCAAGCGCCCGAGGTGCTGGCGATGCAGCGCGCGGTCAAGGCGGCGCTCGACCCGCACGGGATCCTGAACCCCGGCAAGGTGGTCTGAGGCGCCTGCTCGGGGCACCGTCGTGCGCAGCGAGGGACTCCCTGGCTGCGTGGCAGGCAGCGAGGGTGACCCTCGCTGCGCACACCCCGGACCTCGCTAGGAGCCGCCGGTCGTGCTGGCGGCGGTCGTGGTGCGCGCGGAGCTCGCCGACTCCGTCGCCGGGGTGCCCGAGGTGTCCGAGGTGTCCGGGGTCGTGGCGCCGCGGCACGGCGCGCCCCAGACGCCGCGCTCGGCGAGGCGGGCGCGGTCCTGGGCGGCGCGGATCGGCGGCATGGCGGCCGGGTCGGCGTCGGCGGCATAGGCGCGGGCGATGCCCGCCTCGGCCGCGAGGACGCCGTAGTCGCCGCCGCCGTCGAGGGTGACCGTGGCGAGGCGGCGGTCGAAGCGGTCGGTCGCCGGGCCGGACCCGCCGACGAGGCGCACGGCGCGGCGGTCGAGCACCCGCGAGGCGAAGGACGTCGCCTGCTCGCCGTAGCACGCGCCGGGAGGCTGCACGCCCAGCGCGCGCACGCGCACGATCGGGCCGCCGTCGGGCAGGCGGACGTCGAGGGTGACCGCGTCGACCACCCGCTCCACGACCACCCGCTCACCCTCGGGGCGCGCGTCGAGACCCGCGAGGGCGGCGGCCGGGTCGGGCACGGGTGCTGCCGCCGGGGCGCCGGCGGGCACGGGTCCGCTCGCGAGCGTCAGCACGGCACCCGTCGCGCAGACGGCGACGGCGACACCGAGGACGAGGCGGGCGATCGCGACGCGGGACACGCCCCACATCGTGACTGATCGTGATGTGTAGTCGACGCTCGGTCACCAGGACCGGCGGTCACCCGATCAGGTCGCGACGACCGGGAGACGGCGGGTGCCGAGCACACGACCCGTGTACGGCCGTTGCTCCCCCTCGCCCACGGTCAGCCCAGCGTAGCGAGCGGTCATCTCCTCCAGCGCCACGCGCGCCTCGAGACGGGCCAGCGGGGCGCCGAGGCAGAAGTGGATGCCGTGGCCGAAGGCCGTCTGGGCGCCGCCGCCGATCCCGCGGCGCGTGGGGTCGAACCGCTCGGGGTCCGGGTGCGCCGCGGGGTCGTGGGTGGCCGAGAGCAGCCACGGCATGACGATCGAGCGCGCCGGGACGGTGACGCCGGCGATCTCGACGTCGCGCGTCGTGGCGCGCGCGGTCATCGGGAACGGCGGGCGCAGCCGCAGCACCTCCTCGACCGTCGCCGGGATCGCCGACGGGTCGGCGCGCAGCGCGTCCCACGCGCCGGGGTGCTCGTCGAGCACCCGCACGGCGTTGCCCAGCAGCAGCGTCGTCGTGATGTGCCCGGCGAAGAGCAGCAGCATCGAGAAGTTGGCGGCCTCCTCGTCGTCGAGCACCCGGCCGTCGACCTCGGTGGTGACCAGCGCGGAGATGAGGTCGTCGGTCGGTGCGGCCCGCCGCGCGCGGCACCAGTCGCCGAGGTAGCCGGTGATCTCCCCCATCGCGTCGCGGATCGCGGGGTCGTTGACCGCCTCCTTGGGGTCCTCGACCTGCATCGAGAACAGCCCGTCGGCCCACTGCCGGAACCGGCCGCGGTCGGCGGCGGGCAGCCCGAGCATCTCGGCGATGACGGTGACGGGCAGCGGGAACGCGAGTGCGTCCACGAGGTCGAACGACACGGATCGGTGGGTCGAGCTCCGCTGCCCTATCGGCGTGCTCCCCTCGACGTCTCCCGGGGCGTCCGGCAGCATCTCGCGGGTCAGCTCCCGGATGCGCGGCTCGAGCCCGGCGACGCGCTTCGGGGTGAACGACCTGCTGACGAGGTGGCGCAGCGCCCCGTGCTCCGGCGGGTCGAGGCGCGTGAGCATGCCCTTGCTCATCTGCTGGGCCTCCGGCATCACCGCCGAGAAGTCCGAGCTGAACGTGGCGGTGTCGCGCAGCACGACCTCGACGTCGGCGGCGCGCGTCACGTGGTGCATGCCGTAGCGATCACGCCAGACGGGGGCGTCGGCGCGCAGGCGGGCGAGCCAGTCGAGGACGGCGGGCAGGTCGGCGACGTCGGGCGGGAGGTCGCGGTCGAGAGCGGTGGTCATGGCTCCTCCGGGAGGGCCGCGGTGAGGTGGTGGAGGGTGCGCTCGTAGAGCGCGGCGAGCCCGGTGGCCGCCGCCGCGAGGGCGGCCGGGTCGGGCTCGCCGGGCGGCGTGAAGCCCGCCCGGACGACGGCGGCGAGGGCGTCGGCCCGGGCCGTCACGTCCATCCCGGCGCCGGCCGGGACGAGGTGGTCGAGGAAGAAGCCGATGCAGGCGGCGCTGAGCCGGTACGGCAGGTCGGGCGTCGTCGCCGGGTCGTCGGCGAGCAGGCCGTGCCGGTGGAGCAGCGCGAAGTGCTCGCGGGCGAACTCGGTCTTGTCGGTGACGATCTCGAGCCCGGTCTTGGTGTCGGTGGCGATCGCGCCGAGCAGCTCGACGTCGCCGGCGAACAGCGCCCGGGTCAGCGGACGGCGCTGCACCGCGAGGAACGAGCTGCGCAGCGTCGCGTCGAGGGCGGCCTGCGCGGGGTCGGCCCGCAGCGCGGCGAGCAGGTCCTCGGTGATCCCGAGCGAGTCGCGCACGAGCACCCCGGCGAAGAGCTCGAGCTTGCTCGTGAAGTGCAGGTACACGGTGCCCTTGCCGACGCCGGCGCGGCGCGCGACGTCGTCGACGGTGACGCGCCGGTACCCGTGGGCGAGCAGGAGGTCCCCCGCCGCGTCCAGCATCTGCGCGACCCGACCCACCGACGACCTCCCCTGACCCGTGACCAGAATCCTTATCTGGTCACGAGTCACGGTGGACCCCGCACCGACCGCCGTCAAGGGCTGCGTCGTGATCGTCCGGAGGGCAAGCTCTCGCCCATGACGAGGACGGTGCGGTTCTCCGAGCTCGGCGAGCCCGACGTGCTGCGGATCTGCGAGGAACCCGATCCGGTGCCCGGGCCGGGCGAGGTGGCCGTGGACGTCGCCGCCATCGGGCTCAACCGCGCGGAGTCGATGTTCCGGCGCGGCACCTACATCGAGGAGACCCGGCTCCCCGCGCGGCTGGGCTACGAGTGCTCGGGCACCGTGGCCGCGCTCGGCGAGGGCGTCACGTCGTGGACGGTCGGCGACCGCGTCAGCGTCGTCCCGGCGTTCTCGATGAACGACCACGGCGTCTACGCCGACCGTGCCGTCGTCCCGGCGCGGGCGATCGTGCCGCTGCCGGAGGGGACGAGCTGGGTGGACGGCGCCGCGGTGTGGATGCCGTTCCTCGTCGCCTACGGCGGGCTCGTCGAGACCGGCGGGCTGCGCGCGGGCGACCACGTGCTGGTCACCGCGGCGACCTCGAGCGTCGGCCTGGCCTCGCTCGCGGTGGCCCGGCGCGTCGGCGCGATCCCGATCGCCACCAGCCGGTCGAGCAGCAAGGCCGCCGCGCTGGAGCGGGCGGGCGCCGCGCACGTGGTCGCGACCGGCGAGGAGGACCTCGTCGAGCGCGTCCTGGAGATCACCGACGGGCGCGGCTGCGAGCACGTCTTCGACGCCGTCGCCGGGCCCGGCGTCGCCGACCTGGCCCGGGCCACCGCGAAGGGCGGGATCCTGACGATCCACGGGCTGCTCTCGGGGCAGCCGACACCGTTCCCGGCCGAGACGTTGCCCGATCTGTGGATGCGGGCCTATACGTTGTTCGCGATGACACACGACGCACAGCGGCTGCGCCGCGCGGGCGCCTTCGTGGGCGCGGGCCTGCGGGACGGCGCCTTCACCCCGCAGGTGGACCGGGTGTTCGAGGGGCTCGACCAGGTGGTCGACGCCCACCGTCACCTCGAGTCCGGCACCCAGGTCGGCAAGATCGTCCTGCTCCCGGGGGGTGCTCGGTGAGCGGCGAGGAGATCCCCGAGGCCGTCACCGCCTGGTTCCGGGCCAACGTCGACGAGGTCGAGGGCGCCCTGGACTTCACCCGCATCGCGGGCGGGCGCTCCAACCTCACGTTCCGCGTCACCGACGAGGGCGGGCACGCGTGGGCGCTGCGCCGCCCGCCGCTGGGCGGTGTGCTCGAGACCGCGCACGACATGGGCCGCGAGTGGCGGTTCCTCTCGGCGCTCAACCCCACCGAGGTGCCGGTCCCGACGCCGCGGGCGTTCTGCGACGACCACGACGTGTGGGACGCCGACCTCTACGTCATGGACTTCGCGCCCGGCAAGGTCCTCAACGACACCGCCTCCGGGGAGGCGGTGCCCGAGGCGGCGCGCAAGAACGTCGGCACCTCGACCATCGACGTGCTCGCCGCGCTGCACCGCGTCGAGCCGTCCGCGGTCGGGCTCGACGACCTCGCCCGTCCCGGCAACTTCGTCGCCCGCCAGCTCAAGCGCTGGCACCGGCAGGCGCACTCGTCGGCGATGGAGGACCTCTCGGCCATCGACGCCACCCACGACGCGCTCGCCCGGCGCATCCCCGAGGGCGAGGTCGGGATCGTGCACGGCGACTTCCGCCCCGGGAACATCTCCTACGACGGCGACGGGCAGGCCGTCGCGGTGTTCGACTGGGAGCTCGCCACGATCGGCGACCCGCTCTGCGACCTCGGGCACCTGCTCGTGTCGTGGAGCGAGCCCGGCGACACCGTGCCCGAGGCGCTGTCGAGCCCCACACCGGCGGGCGGCTACCCGACCCGCGAGGAGCTCATCGCGCGCTACACGAAGGCCCGCGACCTCGGCGACGTCGACATCGCCTACTACCTGGCGTTCGCCCGCTGGCGCGCCGCGTGCATCCACGCCGGCGTGTGGACCCGCTACCGCGCGGGCGACATGGGCGCCGACGCCGACCCGGACGAGGTCACGGGCCCCGAGGCGATCAACATCCAGGCCGAGACCGCCCTGGCGGACCTGGAGCGCTGACCCCGACCCGGGGGCCACGTCACAGGGTGGGGGCGGTCACGGAACGGGATCGCGGGGGCACGTCCGGGCACCACACTGGGAGCGGCCCCGTGCTCAGCGTCGGCGTGCGGGGACCGCTCCCCCAGCGCCGAGGTGCCCGAGGTCCGGATGATCACTGGCGAGTGCCACTACTGCGAGTCCGTGCGCGTGTGGAAGCTCCACCCCCTGCGCCACGAGGACGGCTGCCCGACCGGCGGGCGACGCCCGCAGCGCCTGAGCCCGGACGACGCCGCCCTGTTCGCCCACCCCGACCTCGCGGATCTCGACCTCGAGATCAGCGCCTGGTACCCGCAGCTGGCGACGGCGGCCTGATCTCCGGTGCGCCCCGCAGCGCGTCGCCCAGCTGCGAGCGCGCGGTGATGCCGAGCTTGCGGTAGACGCTCCCCAGGTGCGTCTCGACCGTCTTCTCGGACACGAACAGGGCCTGTGCCACCGCCCGGTTCGTCGCGCCGCCGGCCGCCGCGGTCGCCACGCGCCGCTCGGTCGGCGTGAGCGCGTCGGCACCCGAGCTCCGGAGCCGCCGGGGCCGAGCACCCGCGGCGACGAGCTCGTCGTGCGCCCGGCGGGCCACGGACCGCACGCTCCGCTCCAGGGCCACGTCCAGCGCCTCGCGCAGCACCTCGCGCGCACCCGCCCCGCCGTCGCGACGCCGCAGCGCCTCGCCCAGCGCCAGCAGCGCCCGCGCGCGTTCCACCGGGACGGGCTCGGCGACCTCGACGGCACGACGCAGCCGCGGGAGGCCGTCGGCGCCCGGCGCCACCCGACCGGCGACCGACAGGGCCTCCGCCCACGGCAGCGGTGCCCCCCACCTCTCGGCGGCCGCGAGCGCCTGCTCGGCGACGTCGCGGGCCTCACGGGTCTCGCCCTGCCCCGCCAGCGCGAGCGCCAGCGGCGGGCGCCACCGGAACACCGCACCGCCCCGCGATCCCGTGGCCCCCACGCGCCGCCCGCTCTCCCGCAGGTCCTGCTCGGCCTCCTCGAACCGGCCCTGCGCGAGACGCAGCCGCCCCCGGGCGAGCATCAGGTAGGAGCCCGCTGACGGCATGGCGAACAGGGGCGCGTGCGCGGTCAGGAGGTCCTCGGCGGCATCGGCCTCGTCGTGGTCGGACAGCACGTCGGCCAGCCAGGCGACGGCGAAGCCGCGGGTCAGCGCCTGGGAGGGATCGCCCTCGGTCAGCTCGACCGCGAGGCGGGTGTCGGCCAGTGCCGCGGCCAGGTCCCCGGTGAACGTGGCGGCCTGGCCCCGGAACGCCGTGGCCAGCGCGGTGTTGCGGACGTCGCCGAGCCCGCGCAGCCGCTCGAGCGCCTCGTCCCACATGGCGACGGCCTGCGCGGGGCGTCCGGCGAAGGTGAGCGTGATGCCGACCGCCGGCAGGCGCGCCATCACCGGCTCCTGCAGCAGGATCCCGGTGGACAGCGCCGACTCGGCGAGCGCCAGGGCCCGGGCGCGCGAGCCCTCGACGATGACCTCCTCCACCGCGAGCGCGGCGAGGAGCACGCACCCGCCGCGCGTGGTGGGCTCCGGATCGCGCGACCGTCGCGCGAGGCGCGCCTCCACCACCGGTCGGGTGGCGGGGTTCTGGGTCGCGACCGTGAGGAGCTCGGCCTCCAGCTCGAGGGCCCGCTCCCCCTCGCCCCTCGGATCGCCGGCCTCGAGCTCCTCGAGGACGGCCACCATGCGGCGCACGGCCTCCACGCTCTGCCCCGCGTGCAGGAGTGCCCGGGCGAGCGGGAGGGTCGCGATCGCGCGGGCGTCGACGTCGCCGGCCTCGTCGGCGGCCGTCACGAGGTGGGCCAGGGCCGCCGGGTCGCCCGCGCGCATCTCCGCCGTGCCGAGCTCGAGGAGGATCGCCGGCCGGACGTCGGGCGCCGGCGGCTCGTCGAGGGCGCGCCGCAGCAGGGTGACCGCGCTCTCGGGCACGCCCCGGGCGGCCGCTCGCCGCGCGGCGGCCCGGAGGGCGTCGACGACCACGGGATCGCCGGTCGGGCGGGCCGCGAGGAGGTGCCGCACGAGGCCGTCACCGTCGACCCCCGCCGCGACGAGGACCTCGACCGCCCGCCGGTGCGCCTCGGCCCACTCGGACGGCCCGACGCCCGCCTCCACCGCCGAGCGCACGAGCGGGTGCAGGAACGTCAGGTCCGTGGACCCGCGGCGCGGGGCGAGGACGCGTGCCGTCACCAGCGCGTCGCCGACCGTGCCCGCGTGCACGGGCGACAGGCCGGCGAGCTCGGCGGCGCGGCGCGGGTGGACGCCGTCGCCGAGCACCGCCGCGGCGCGGGCCAGGGACGCCGCCTCGGGTCCGAGCGTCGCCAGGCGTGTCCGGACCGAGCGCTCCACCTCCCGCGGGACCGCCGCGGCGACGCGGTCGACCTCGGTGTCGCGGGGGGTCGTGCCGGTGCGGCGGAGGTCGGCGAGCAGCTCGCCCAGCAGGAAGGGGTTGCCGCCCGTCGCGCGGCGGCACGCGTCCTCGAACCCGCTCTCGGGCGTCCCGAGGACGTCGGTGATCAGCGTGCGCGTCCCGGCCGGGGACAGCGGTGCCGGCCGCAGGACGCGGACGCCGGGCTCCCGGGCCACGGCGTCGAGCACCTCGGTGCGGGCGGGGTCGAGGGTGACCGGGCGGCCCGCGACGAGCAGCGCGACCGGCAACCCCTCGAGGCGTCGGGCGAGATAGGCGAGGAACCGCAGCGACGGCAGGTCGCACCAGTGGACGTCGTCGACGGTCAGCACGAGCGGGCCCTGCGCCGCCCGGTCCACCACCGCCCAGTACAGGGCGTGGAGCACGGCGAAGAGGTCGACGCCGGCCGCCGGCGGGGCGCTCGGCGAGAGCACCGCCGCGGCCGCGCCGGACCCCGCCGGTCCCACCACCGGGGCGAGCAGCTCGCGGGCGACGCCGAAGGCGAGGTCGCGCTCCAGCTCGGCGCCGCGCGCCCCGGCGACGGGGAGGTCGCGGCCGCGAGCGAGGTCCCGGGCGGCCCGCACGAGCGTGGTCTTGCCGATCCCCGCGTCGCCCTCGACGAGCAGCAGTCCGCCCTCGCCCCGGAGCACCCCGTCGACCAGCTCGCCGGCCGCCGCCAGCTCGTCCTCGCGCTCCAGGACCGCCGTCATCGCCGCCTCTCCTCGGGGGTTTCCTCGGGGGTCGTCCCCGACGCTCCGGAGCCCGGCCCGTCCCTAGCGTCGTGGGCACCGGACGTACCGGACAAGAGCTGGGGGGACGGCAGATGGGCGACACCGAGGGACCGGACGCCAGGAGTGGCAGGCCCGGTACGGACCGTGAGTGGGTGACGGCGCTGGGCCGGGTGTCGGGGCTCCTGCTCGCCCTGCGCGAGGAGGAGGTCGAGGGCGGGGTCCCGCTGCCGGTGCCGCTCACGCACGGGGTGACGCTGCGGAGCTGGACCGCCGCGACGCGCACCCCGGTCCCCGACGACGGGGAGGCCCTCGACCTGCTCGGTTGGGCGGCGCGCACGCTCGGCCGCTCGGTGTGCCGGTGGCGGGCGACCGGGACGCGCGACGTGCTCGTCGACGTGCTGGAGCGCGAGGCCGCGGTGCACGGGTGCGAGCCCGAGGCGCTGGTCGCCCAGATCGCCCGCGTCCAGGGCGTGCTCACCGCGCCCGACGCCGTCTCCGCCGCCCTCGTCTGGGACGCCCTGAGCGACCCGGCCCCCGCCGACCACTGAGGAGCACCTCGTGGACTACACGACGATGCGGGGGCTGTTCTTCGCCCCGCCCGACCGGCCCCGTCCCGCCGATCCGCCCGCGCGGCGCGACCCGTCGCCGGCGCGCACCCTGCGGGACGCGATCGAGGCGGTGGCCTGCCTGTCGATCTGGTCGCCCGAGGCCGCCGAGGGCTACGCCGCGGTCGGGCTGGACGACTACTTCGCCGCCTACGTCCGCGAGCGCACGGCGCCGCTCGGGACGCCGCCCACGGCGGTGGCGGTCGGCGCGCTCGGGGTCTTCGCGCCCGGGCTGATCGGTCCGCAGTACGAGGCCGGCGTGGCGGCCGCGTCGCTCGCCGACGTCGTGCGCGTCCGCATCGACGCGCCGGGCGCGACCCTGCGGCGACTGCTCGGCGACGTCGACGCCGAGGCCGCGACGGTCACCCGGGCCCTGCGTCGCGGGATCGACGCGGCCGACCGCACCGCCCGCCCGCTGTTCACCGGGCTGACCGCCGAGCCGTGGCCGTCCGACCCGCTCGCCGCCCTCGTCCACGCCTGCCACGTACTGCGGGAGCACCGGGGTGACTCGCACCTCGCGGTCTGCGCGGTCGACGGGCTCGACCCGGTGCAGATGAACGTGCTCACCGAGCTGTGGTGCGGCTACCCGCTCGGCGCCTACACGCCCTCACGCGGCTGGAGCCCGGAGCAGATCGAGGCGGCGCTGGCCGGGCTGCGGGCGCGGGGGCTGCTCGACGGCGACACCTTCAGTGACGACGGCCTGCGGCACCGCGCCGACCTCGAGGGGCGGACGGACGCGATGCAGCACGCCGTCGTCGACGCGATCGGCGACGACCTGCGGGCCGTCACCAAACAGCTCGGCGAGTGGTCCGACGCGCTCGTGGACCTGGACGCCGCGCCGCCGGACCCGGCGAAGCGGCTGGCGGGCTGACCACGTGACCGGGCTCGGGGGCCCGGAAGGTGCTCACCGCGGTCGGGGCGGCTCACGCCTCCGGCTCGGGCTCCGGGCCGTCGATCGGTTCCTCGTGCTCGGAGCCGAGCACGGCGCCGGGGACGTCGCCGCCCTGCTCGATCTGCGGCTCGTAGGGCGGCTCGCCGTGCGTCGGGGGCTGGTCCGCGGTGGCGAGCGGGTCGGTCCGGTCGCTGCGCTCGCCCGCCATCAGTGCGCCCCCTCGAGGGTGGCGGCCGGCGCGGCGACCAGGCCGGCCGCGAGCTCGCGCAGCCGGAAGCGCTGCACCTTGCCGGTCGCCGTGCGCGGGACCTCCTCGATGGCGATCACGTGGCGCGGGCGCTTGAACGAGGCCAGGCCCTCGCGGCACCAGGCCACCAGCGACTCCGGGTCGACCGTGTGGCCCTCGCGCGGCACGACGCAGGCGACGGGCACGTCGAGCCCGTCGTCATCGGGCACCGCGACCACCACGACCTCGGCGACCGACGGGTGCGCGACCAGCCGCTCCTCGACCTCGGCCGGCGTCACCCAGATGCCGCCGACCTTGAGGACGTCGTCGGTGCGCCCCAGGCAGGTGTAGGTGCCGTCGGCGTTGCGGACGTAGGTGTCGCCGGTGCGCAGCCACTCCCCCTCGAACATCAGGCGGTTGGTCGCGGTGCGGCACCAGTAGCCGGTGCAGATCGAGTCGCCGCGCACGTAGAGCGTGCCGGTCTCGCCGTCGAGCACCGGGCGGCCGTCGGTGCCGCGGATCTCCACGTCGTAGCCCGGCACCGGGACGCCCGACGTGCCCGGCACGACCTCGCCGGGCTTGTTCGACAGGTAGATGTGCAGCGCCTCGGTCGACCCGATGCCGTCGAGCACCTCGACGCCGAAGACGTCGCGCATCCCGTTGACCATCCGCGCCGGCAGCGCCTCGCCCGCCGACACGCCGCGGCGCACGGTGGCGAACGCCGTGGGGTCGACCTGCCCATCGGCGGCGGCGAGCAGCGGCCCGTAGGAGCTCGGCGTCCCGAAGAACATCGTCACGCGGTGCCGCGACGCGAGGTCGGCGAGCAGGGCCGGCGTGGGGCGCGAGGGCTCGAGCACGGCCGCGGCACCCACCGAGAGCGGGAAGAACATCGAGTTGCCGATGCCGTAGGCGAAGAACAGCTTGGCCACCGACAGGCACCGGTCGTCGGGACGGATCCCGAGCACCTGCTGGCCGTAGGTCTCGCACACCGTGCGGATGTCGGCGTGCCGGTGCATGGCCGCCTTCGGCTTACCCGTCGTGCCCGACGTGTAGAGCCACAGGGCCTGCGACTCGTCCCAGGTGTCGTACGCCGGCGCCGTCCCGAGCGCGTCGCCGGCCGCGAGCATCTCGGCCCACGTGCGCGCGGCCACGTCGGGGCCGAAGCCCGACGCGTCGTCGCCGGTGATGACCACCTCGGCGACGTCGCCCCCACGCTCCCGCGCCGTGAGCACCGCGGCGCGGGAGGTGTCGGCGAACGTCGCCGAGCACAGCAGCAGCCGGCTGCGCGAGTCGGCGACCAGCACCGCGAGCTCCGGACCGCGCAGCATCGTCGACACCGGGACGGCGATCGCGCCCAGGCGCATCGTCGCGAGGATGCCGGCGAAGAGCTCGACCTCGTCGACCATGCACAGCACGACCCGCTGCTCGGGCTGGACGCCCAGCGCGGCGAGCCCCGCCGCGACCCGCCCGATCTCCGCGTCGAGCTCCGCGTAGGTCAGCGACCGGGACGGGGCCCGTACCGCCTCCCGGTCGCCGTCGCCCGCCGCGATGCGGCGGCCGACGAGGTAGTCCGCGGCATTGAACGACTCCGCCATGCGCTGCCCGTCCTCGTGGTGGTGGTCGGTCGCCCGATCGTGGCCCCCGCCGCGGCCGAGCGGAAGACGTGTCATTCGACGATGGTCCGGCTCCGCTTCGCTCCGCGTCAGTTGAAGTGCACGTACTCGAAGTCGACGGGCTTGTCGTTGATGCCGTTGGTCGGCGGGGCGATCCAGCTCGCGATCTTCCCGGGCTCGAGGACCGGGTGCATGAGCCCGCGGACGTGGGTCTTGTCGACGTCGGTGGGCAGCCAGCGGCCCTCGTTCGCCGTCCACTCCTCCTCGGAGATCATCTTGCCGTCGGGCGAGATGCGCTGGCCCGCGAAGGCGCCGACCTGGCGGTTGAAGCCGACGTGCGGCAGGTAGAGCTGCGCGTCGATGCCGTGCTTCTGCAGGATGCGGTTCCAGCGCTTGAGGCCGTTGGAGCAGTCGCCCATGTACTCGCTGCGCAGGTCCTGGTTGAGCGCCAGCAGGGCCGGCACCTCGGTGGTCGTGATGCGCCCGTCGCGCACGGCGTCCACGGCGCCCGCGTCGTCGGTGAGCACGTGGTCGTCCTTGCGCCGCTCCTCCTGCCAGCGGCCCTTGAGGCCGGCGGTGAAGTAGTTGGCGGCGTTGGTGGACGACTCGTTGCCGAAGAGGTCCAGCGAGACCGTGTAGTGGAAGTTGATGTACTTCTGGATCATCTCCAGCGGGATGCCGCCGGCCCCGGCGACCTCCTCGGAGTCGTGCTCGTTCATCAGCTGGGCGGTGCGGGTCACGACGCGATCGATGCCCGTGGTGCCCACGAACATGTGGTGGGCCTCCTCCTTGAGCATGAACTCGCAGGTGCGGCTCAGCGGGTCGAAGCCCGACTCCTTCAGCGTCCCGAGCTGGTACTTGCCGTCCCGGTCGGTGAAGTACGTGAACATGTAGAACGACAGCCAGTCGGGGGTCTCCTCGTTGAAGGCCCCGAGGATGCGCGGCGAGTCGTCCGAGCCGGAGTTGCGCGCCAGCAGCTGGTCGGCCTCCTCGCGGCCCGCGCGCCCGAAGTAGGCGTGCAGCAGGTAGACCATCGCCCAGAGGTGACGGCCCTCCTCGACGTTGACCTGGAACAGGTTGCGCATGTCGTAGAGCGACGGGGCCGTAGCCCCGAGGAAGCGCTGCTGCTCGACCGACGCGGGCTCGGTGTCGCCCTGGATGACGATGAGGCGCTGCAGGTCGGCGCGGTACTCGCCGGGCACCTCCTGCCAGACCGGCTCGCCCTTGTGCTCGCCGAACGCGATCTTGCGGTCCGGGTCGTGCTCGGAGAGGAAGACGCCCCAGCGGTACTCGTTCATCGGGACGTGGTCGAAGTGCGCCCACCCCTCGCGGCCGACGTCGACGGCCGTGCGCAGGTAGACGTCCTTGGTGTCGACGGCGGGGCCCATGTCGCCCCACCAGTCGAGGAAGTTCGGCTGCCAGCGCTCGAGGGCGCGCTGGAGCTTGCGGTCGGACGCGAGGTCGACGTTGTTCGGGATCTTGGCGTCGAAGTCGATCTTCGGACGTGCGGAGGTCATGGGGTGCTCACACTCGCTTCTGGTCGAAGTCGGCCTTGCGTCCGGTGCCGTAGCGGCGCAGCGCACCCTCGGCACCCGAGGCGTTCGGGCGGATGAAGATCCAGTTCTGCCAGGCGGTCAGACGCCCGAAGATCCGCGTCTCCATGGTCTCGGGGCCGACGAACCGGTGGTTGGCCTCCATGCCGGTCAGGGCGTCGGGACTCAGGGAGGCGCGCTCCTCCAGGAGGATGCGGATCTCGTCCTCCCAGTCGATGTCGTCCGGCGCGTCGGTGACCAGCCCGGCCTCCTCGGCCTGCGCGCCGGTCAGACGCTCTCCCGTGCGCTCGTGCAGCTCGGCGACGGTCTCGTCGTCGCCGTAGAACCGCGACTGCAGGCGGGTCAGCCCGTTGCCCATGGGGAACGCGCCGAAGTTCGACTCGGTGAGCACGATCTGCGCCGGCTCCTGCTCCTCGTCGGCGTCCTCGAAGATGCCCTCGAGCATGTACTGCCGGTCGCAGGCCAGGGCCAGTTCGAGCAGCGCGCCGGCGAAACAGCTCCCGGGCTCGATGAGCGCGATGAGGCTGCGGCTGGTGACGTCGAGACGCTTGAGGGTGCGCTTGAAGTAGTGGCGGATCTCGTTGACCAGCCAGTCGGAGCCGGAGTGCTCGGCGATCACCCGCTCGAAGGCGAGGGCACCCTCGATCGACCCCTGCGTGCGGACCAGCCAGGTACCGATCTCGAGCTCGTTGGTGCGCAGCCGCAGGATGAGGTCGTCGAGCTCGCGGGTCATCGCCAGCGGCCAGAAGTCGGCGCCGAGGGCGTGGATGCGGTCGAGCGACTCGGGCACCGTGCCGGGCTCGGGGCCGAGCACCGTGATCGTCGCGGTGCGGGCGTCGCGGTCGAGCTCGCAGCGGACGTTGGGGTAGGTGATCGAGTCCGCGGTCTCCTCGCGGCGCAGGGGCGGGAGGGCGATGCCCTGCGCGTCGGACGGGCGGTGCGACCCCTGCGCGGCCTCGGCGGCGCGGGCGCGGACCGTCTCGTCCCACTGCTTGCGCGAGACGGTCTCGTCGACGAGCTTCCACTCGACGGCCTTGGGCCCCTGGAAGCCCTCGGACTTGGTGGCGAAGATGTCGGCGCGGTCCTTGCGGACGTGGCGCTTGTCGGTGACGCGGGTGAGCCCGCCGGTGCCGGGCAGCACGCCGAGCAGGGGGACCTCGGGTAGCGCCACCGCGCTCGAGCGGTCGTTGACCAGCAGGATCGTCTCGCAGGCCAGCGCCATCTCGTAGCCGCCGCCGGCCGCGGTGCCGTTGAGCGCCGCCACCCAGGTCTGGCCCGAGTTGGCCGTCATGTCCTCGATGCCGTTGCGCGTCTCGTTGGTGAACTTGCAGAAGTTCACCTTCCACGGGTGACTCGACTGGGCGAGCATCCGGATGTTCGCGCCGGCGCAGAAGTTGGAGTCCTTGCCGCTGGTCAGCACTACGCTGCGCACCTCGGGGTGCTCGAAGCGCAGGCGCTGGGTGAGGTCGTAGAGCTCGATGTCGACGCCCAGGTCGTACGAGTTGAGCTTGAGCTCGTAACCGGGCACGAGCCCGCCGTCCTCGGCGACGTCCAGGTAGACCCAGGCCGTCTCGCCGTCGACCTCGTACCGCCAGTGGCGGTACTGCGCGGGGTCGGTGTCGAAGTCGACCTGTGGAACGGTTTCCGGCGCCGGGGCTTGCCCCGCGGCGGGCGCATCCTCGAGAACGGTCACGGTGGTGGTCCCTCCTTGTCGTGCGGCCCATACTCTACGAGAATTCGACGCTGGTGCATAGAGCTGTAGAACGTTGGAGGACACATGACGTGGCAGTGGATCGCCGAGCACGACCCGCGCTGGGACCAGGACAAGGCCGCGGCGCTGGGTGACCTGCCGCCGACGCTCTTCGGGCTCGGCCACCCCGAGGTGGGGCGGCCGCTCGGCGACGCGTGGTGGCGGGTGGAGGACGGCGCCGGCTCGCCGATCGGCTACGGCCGGCTCGACGACACGTGGGGCGACGCCGAGATCCTGATCATTTCGGCGCCCGCGGTCCGCGGCTCCGGGGTCGGGGTCTTCGTGCTGGAGAACCTCGAGCGGGAGGCCGCGACGCGCCAGCTCAACTACGTCTACAACGTCGTCCCGACCCGCCACCCCGAGGCCGAGGCCGTGCGCGACTGGCTCACCCGCCGCGGGTTCTCGGCGACCGAGGTGGGCGAACTGCGCAAGAAGGTCGCCTCGGGAGCGGCGCCGGGCGGGGCCTCATCGTCGTGACCCGGCCCGTCCCGCGCGGGCGGTCGTCCACGTCGGCCCGTCCACCGGTGGTGCTGCCCCCGGCGCGCCGGTGTCGCGGAGGCGCGCGGCCGGCCTCCGTCGGCCGGCTCCGGGGCCGGCTCAGAAGGGTGGGGGGTCGTCGGGGTGGTGCGGGGCCGGCGGTGTCGGGGCCGGTGGGGCTGGTGTCGGCCCTCGGCGGCGCGTGCCGAACTTGGCGGCGTAGCGGGCGGCGAACCTGGCGCGCCAGTCGGGGTCG
>NZ_JAQZAL010000014.1 GCF_028737205.1 Actinomycetospora lutea
ACCGAATTCTCATCCGCCCAGGCGGCCACCGATAGGGGGCCATGAAGTCTCAGAGCTGGAGCACCGCCTGGACGTCGAGGTGGATCTGGATGGTGGACCCGACGACGGGGATGCCGCGGGCGACCATCTGCTGCCAGTTGAGCGTGAAGTGCTCGCGGTGCAGCGAGGTGGTGGCCGTGGCGCCGATGCGCGTGCCGTTCCACGACTGCGTGCCGAGGTAGGTGGTGTCGAGGCGGACGTCGTTCGTGCGCCCGCGGATCGTGAGCTCGCCGTCGATCGTCCACGAGTTGCCCGAGCGCACCGCGAAGCGCGTGCTCGAGAACTGCAGCTGCGGGTGCTCGTCGACGGCCAGGAAGTCCTGCGAGCGCAGGTGGGCGTCGCGCTGCGCGTTGTGGGTCTCGATGCTCGCGGCGTCGATGACGACGTCGATGCTGGAGTCCTCGATGTCCTCGGCGATCTGGATCGAGCCGCGGAACCGCGTGAACTGGCCGTACACCCGCGACAGGGCGATGTGGCGGGCGACGAACCCCAGCCGGCTGTGGGCGTCGTCGATCACCCACTCGCCGGGCGACGGGCGCGTGCTGCCCTGGTCGGTGGCCATGGTCAGCGCGCCGAGCGCGGCGTGGTCGCCGCGGCCGACGAGGATGTCGCGGGTGAGCGAGGTGTAGCCGCCGAGAGTCGCGCGCAGCGTGTACGAGCCGCTGGGCACGGCCGCGGTGTAGAAGCCGAACGGGTCGGTGACCGCCTCGGTGACCACCCGGCGCAGGCCCTCGGTCTCGATGACCGACACCGTGACCCCCGGCAGCGGGCGCCCCTCGACGTTGCGCAGCTGCGCGCTGACCAGCCCGCCGGTCGGCGGGATCGGCATCAGCGCGTGATCGGCGTCGCGATAGGTCTCGCCACCGATCGGGGTGCGACGTCGTCGGCGCAACAGGGCCATCAGGGATTCACCAGGGGATCGAGGGGAGGGTCACCGTGGCCGGGCCGACGCCCGCCACCCACCGGGCCCCGGGTGCACCGGGGCCCGCACGAGGTCGACGTGACGCGCCCAGCCCGATCGCGGCGCGGGGTCGTCGGGGGCCTCGTCGCCCCCGCCGCCCCCGCCGCCCCCGCCGCCCGCCGCGGCCAGCACGGCCGTCAGCGCCGCGATCTCCGCGGCGTCGGGCTCGCCGCGCACGATCCGCAGCACGGGACGCGCCGGAGCCTCGTCCTCACTCACAGCGGAACGTTCCCGTGCTTGCGCGGCGGGAGCGTCTCGCGCTTGGTCTCCAGCATCCGCAGCGCCCGGGCGACGTAGCCGCGGGTGTGCGAGGGCGGGACGACGGCATCGACGTACCCGCGCTCGGCGGCCACGTAGGGGTTGGCGAGGGTGTCCTCGTACTCCTGCTGCAGCTCCGCGCGCCGCGCCTCGACGTCCCCGCCCTCGTCCTCGACCTTCTTGAGCTCCTTGCGGTAGAGGATGCTCACCGCCCCCGAGGCGCCGGTGACGGCGATCTGGGCGGTGGGCCAGGCGATGTTGACGTCGGCGCCGAGGTGCTTGGAGCCCATGACGTCGTAGGCGCCGCCGTAGGCCTTGCGGCAGATGACCGTGACCAGCGGGACCGTCGCCTCGGCGTAGGCGTAGATCAGCTTGGCGCCGCGGCGGATGATGCCGTTGTACTCCTGGTCGGTGCCGGGCAGGAATCCCGGCACGTCGACGAAGGTCAGCACCGGGATGTTGAAGGTGTCGCACGTGCGCACGAACCGCGCGGCCTTCTCGCTGGCCCCGATGTCGAGGCAGCCCGCGAGCTGGGTGGGCTGGTTGGCCACGATGCCGACGGGACGGCCCTCGACGCGCCCGTAGCCGGTGACGATGTTGGCGGCGTACAGCGCCTGGATCTCCAGGAAGTCGCCGTCGTCGACGACCCGCGTGATCGCCTCGCGGATGTCGTAGGGCTGGTTGGGCGAGTCGGGCACGAGGGTGTCGAGCTCGAGGTCGGTCTCGCCGATGCCGTCCGGGACCGAGCCGGACTCCTCCACTGCGTCACCCCCGCCCGAGCCCACGCGCGGCGGGTCGGTGAGGTTGTTCGACGGCAGGTAGCCCAGGAGCTCCTGCACGAAGGAGATCGCGTCGTCCTCGTCGGAGGCCAGGTAGTGGGCGTTGCCGGAGGTCGCGTTGTGCGTGCGGGCGCCGCCCAGCTCCTCGAACCCGACGTCCTCGCCCGTCACGGTCTTGATCACGTCCGGACCCGTGATGAACATGAACGAGGTCTCGTCGACCATCACCGTGAAGTCGGTGAGCGCCGGGGAGTACACCGCCCCGCCCGCGGCCGGCCCCATGACCAGCGAGATCTGGGGGACGACGCCCGAGGCGTGCACGTTGCGCTTGAAGATCTCGCCGTAGAGCCCGAGGGCGACGACGCCCTCCTGGATCCGCGCGCCGCCGCCGTCGTTGATGCCGACGACCGGGCAGCCGATCTTCATGGCCACGTCCATGACCTTGACGATCTTCTCGCCGTAGACCTCGCCGAGCGCGCCGCCGAACACCGTCGCGTCCTGGGAGAACACGCAGACGGGGCGGCCGTCGACGGTGCCCTGCCCGGTGACGACGCCGTCGCCGTAGGGACGGTTGGCGTCGAGCCCGAAGTTGGTGGAGCGGTGGCGCGCCATCGCGTCGAACTCGAGGAAGCTGCCCTCGTCGAGCAGCAGGTCGATGCGCTCGCGTGCCGTCTTGCGGCCCTTGGCGTGCTGGCGCTCGACGGCGCGCTCGCTGCCGGCGTGGACCACGTCCTCCTGGCGCCGGTACCAGTCGGCGAGCTTGCCCGCCGAGGTGTGGACGTCCGGCTCCTCCGAGGCGTCGTCCGGCTGCGGCAACGGCTCCGTCGCGGCGGTCATGCTGCAGCTCCCCTATCGGCGTGCTCCCTTGAACTCGTGTCGCGCATGGGGCGGCACTGTAGCGACCGGCCCCGACACGTCCGGGCCACGCGGGCGAGGAGGTGACCAGCGGCACTACCGTGCCCGCTCGTGGCCGCACCCCTGGACGCCGACGCGCTGCGACGCGCCCTCGGCCCGCCGTCGGGACCGTGGGCGTCGATCGAGGTCGTCGCCAGCACCGGCTCGACCAACGCCGACCTCCTCGCCCGCGCGGGCGGCCCCGACCGGGCGCCGGACCGGACGGTGCGGGTGGCCGAGCACCAGGACGCCGGGCGCGGGCGGCGCGACCGCGTGTGGGAGGACCGCGCCGGCGAGGGCCTGACGTTCTCGGTGCTGCTGCGCCCGCGCGAGGTGGCCGTCGAGCGCTGGGGGTGGGCCCCGCTGCTCGCCGGCCTCGCGCTGGTCGAGGCGGTCGGACGGGTCAGCACCGTGCCCGCCGCGCTGAAGTGGCCCAACGACCTGCTCCTGGGCGCCGAGCCCGCCGCGAAGGGCGCCGGCATCCTCGCCGAGGTCGGGGCGGGGACGGGCGGCGACCGCGCACTCGTCATCGGGATCGGCCTCAACGTCGCCACGCCCGCCGCCGACCTCCCCGCGGGCGCCACGTCGCTCGTCGCCGAGGGGGCCGACCCCGATCGCCCCGCGGTGCTCGTCGCCGTGCTCCGCGCGCTGGCCGACCTCGACCGGCGGTGGCGCGACGCGCACGGCGACGTCGTCGCGGCCGGGATCGTCGACGACTACCGCGCGCGGTGCGCCACGCTCGGCCGCGAGGTGTCGGTGACCCTGCCGGGCGACCGCACGCTCGCCGGCCGCGCCGTGGACGTCGACCGCGACGGCCGCCTCGCCGTGCGTGCCCCGGACGGGGAGACCACCGTCGTGTCGGCGGGCGACGTCGTCCACGTGCGGCCCGCGGCTCGCTAACCTCGGGGTCGATCCGGGGAGGAGGTGCCGGTGGCCTACCCCGACGGTGTCCTGCGCCGCGGCGAGCACGTCCTCGCCCACCGGCGCCCGCACTGGCGCATGCTCGTCGTGCCCGCGCTCGTGCCGCCGGTCGCGGTGTTCCTCGCCGCCCTGCTCGCGGGCCTGGCCGGCGGGATCGCCGAGGGCTCGACGCGCACGGCCGTGCGGCTCGCGCTCGTGCTGCTGGCGGTGCTCGCGGTCGTCTGGCTCGCGGTCCTGCCGCTCGTGCGCTGGCGCTGCACGCACCTCGTCGTCACCGACCGGCGCCTGCTCGTGCGCGAGGGCGTGCTCACCCGCGAGAGCGTCGACGTGGCCGGCGCGACGATCACCGGCGTGCGCACCCGCAGCAGCGGCGTCGAGCGCCTGCTCGGGGCGGGCACGCTCATCGTGTCCACGGCGGGCACCGAGGAGCCGTGGGAGTTCTCCGGCCTCGGGGACGTCGAGCGCCTGGCCTCGCTGGTCGAGGGCGTGGCGGACGACCGCGGCGGGCTGGAGCTCGCCGCCGGCCGGTGGGGCGTCTGGTCCGGCGACGAGCCGGACGACGAGCCGGACGACGAGCCGGACGACGAGCTCGAGCCCGACGAGCTCGAGCCCGACGAGCTCGAGCCCGACGACGAGCCCGAGGACGCCGTCGAGGCGCCCGTGCGCGTCAGCCGGTGGCGGCGTCGCCGTCGCGCCGCCCGAACATCCCGGTGAAGCGGGCCCGGAACACCTCGGTGGCCCCGTCGCGGGTCAGCGTGCCGGTGAGGGTGATCAGCCCGAGCTGCGGGCGGCTCGCGGAGACCCGCGCGGCGACGACCTCCATGCCCGCCTCCAGCCGGTCGCCCGGGAACACCGGCGCGGGCCAGGCGATCTCGTCGCCGCCCGGGGAACCCATGGACGCCGAGCGCGACAGGACGCTGTCGACGTAGCAGCGCATCCACAGCGAGGCGGTGAACCACCCCGACGCGCACAGGCCGCCGAAGAGCGACGCGCGCGCCGCCTCCTCGTCGACGTGGAAGGGCTGCGGGTCGAAGCGGCGGTTGAACGCCAGCATCTCGTCGTGGTCGACGACCACCGTGCCCAGCGCGATGCGCCGCCCGGCGGGCAGGTCCTCGAACCACACCTCGGGCGCGGTCACGGCGGTGATCGTGCCAGTCCCGACCCGCGGTGTCCGGTGGAACCGCACCGCGCCCGGCTGCGTCGAACCCGGTGTGCGAGCCGGTGAGCTGGCGGGCTGGCTGCTCGCCGCCGGTGTGGGCGGGGCGGCGGTCAGCGTCGACGCCGAGGTCGAGCGGACGTGGTGCGTGCGTCCGGTGCCGGGGGAGGACGAGGGCTGGGAGGTGTTCTGGTGCGAACGTGGTGGGCGGTTCGAGTGGACGCGGTTCGACGACGAGTCGGCCGCCTGCTTCTCGCTGTTCGGGCGGCTGGTGTGGGCGCGGCTGGCGGGCTCCGGCTAGCGGCGGACGAGCTCCAGGGCCGCGTCGTGCAGGCGCCCGTTGGTCGTCAGCGAGTCGCCGCCGTCGGGCCGTGCGGCGCCGGTGAGGTCGGTCAGCCGCCCGCCGGCCTCCTCGACGAGGATCTGCGCGGCCGCGAGGTCCCAGGTGTTGGCCTCCGGCTCCACGGCGACGTCGAGCACGCCCTCGGCGACCAGGCAGTGGTGCCAGAAGTCGCCGAACGCGCGGCTCTCCCAGCAGGCGTGGGTCAGGGCGAGCCAGTGGTCCTGGCGCCCGAGGGTGCGCCAGTGGTCGAGGTCGGTGGTGGAGGCGTAGGCGTCGTCGAGGGCGGCGATGCCCGAGACCTCGATGCGCCCGCCGTCGACGCCGCGGGCGGGGTCGCTGGTGTGGGCGCCCTGCCCCGCGGCGGCCCACCACCGCCGGCCCAGGGCGGGCGCGCTGACGACGCCGACGACGGGTCGCCCGCGCTCGACCAGCGCGACGAGCGTGGCCCACACGGGCACGCCGCGGGAGAAGTTCTTGGTGCCGTCGATGGGGTCGATCACCCAGACGCGGTCCTCGCCGAGGCTCCCTCCGCGCTCCTCGCCCAGCACGGCGTCGCCGGGGCGCTCGGTCGCGAGCACGGCGCGCAGGCGGTCCTCGCAGGCCGTGTCGGCGTCGGTCACGGGGGTGCGGTCCGGTTTGCGCTCGACGCGCAGATCGACCGCGCGGAAGCGGGGCAGGGTCACCGCGTCGGCGGCGTCGGCAAGTGTGAGGGCGAGGTCGAGGTCGGCGGAGTCGCTGGTCGGCCCGGCGGAGCACATGGCGGCCGATCGTGCCAGCAGGCCGTCGTCCTGGGTCTACTGTGGCGCCGTGACCACCGTGCTGCTCGTCGAGGACGACGCGGCGATCGCCGGACCACTCTCCCGCGCGCTGCAGCGCGAGGGCTACGAGGTCGACGTCGTCGGCGACGGTCAGGCCGCGCTCCACCACGCGGGCGCCGCCGGGCCGGACCTCATGGTGCTCGATCTCGGGCTGCCCGGGATGGACGGGCTCGAGGTCTGCCGGCGGGTGCGCGCCGACCAGCCGGACCTGCCGGTGCTCATGCTCACCGCGCGCACCGACGAGGTCGACTTCGTCGTCGGACTGGACGCCGGCGCGGACGACTACGTGGGCAAGCCGTTCCGGCTCGCCGAGCTCCTCGCGCGGGTGCGGGCGCTGCTGCGCCGGCGGGCGCCCGAGGTGCTCGACGCCGGCGGCGTGCGCCTCGAGCCGTCCGCGCGGCGGGTGACGGTGGACGGGGTCGAGGTCGGGCTGGCCAACAAGGAGTTCGAGCTGCTCCGGGTGCTCATGGCCCACGCCGGGCAGGTGGTGTCCCGCGAGGAGATCCTCCGCGAGGTCTGGAACGACCCGGAGATGAAGACGTCGAAGACCCTGGACATGCACATGTCCTGGTTGCGCCGCAAGCTCGCCGACGACGGGGGCGGGGCCGGCGGCGGCCGGCGCATCAGCACGGTGCGCGGGGTCGGGTTCCGCTTCAACACCTAGGTCTGAGCTCGTGCGACGCCGGATCCTCGTCTCCACGCTCATCGTCGTCACGATCACCGTGGCGGTGCTGGGCGGGCCGCTGGCGCTCACCACCTGGCGCCTCGTGGAGGACTTCACCCGCGCGGACATCAACTCCCGGCTGCGCCAGGTCGTCGCCACCCTCGACTCGCAGGTCTCGGTCGACCGGGCCGTCGACCTCAGCGCGGTCGGCATCGCGGTGCCGCCCGGCGGGTCGCTGGTGGTCCGCACGCCGCGCGGGGTCAGCACGCTGGGCGAGCTCGCGCCGGGCCCGACGGTCAGCGAGACCCTGCCCTTCGGGCTCAGCGGGACGGCGGTGCTCTCGGAGCCGATCACGGAGATGCGGGCGCGCCAGCTGCAGGCCACTGCGCTCGTGCTCGCCGCGGTGCTGCTGTCGGTGGCGGTCGGCGCGGTGGTGGCGACCCTGACCGCCCGGCGCCTGGCCGATCCGCTGCAACAGGTTGCCGGCCGCGCCGCCCGGCTCGGGGCCGGCGACTTCCGGCCCGCGCCGCACCGCCACGGCATCCCCGAGCTCGACCGCGTCTCCGACGTGCTCGACTCGTCGGCCACCGCGCTCGCCGAGCTGGTCCAGCGCGAGCGCGAGCTGGTCGGCGACGTGTCCCACCAGCTGCGCAGCCGCCTGACCGCCCTGCAGCTGCGTCTCGACGAGCTCGCCGCGCACCCCGACGAGTACGTCGCGGGGGAGGGTGCGGCCGCCCTGGAGCAGGCGGAGCGTCTCGCCGAGGTCCTCGACGAGCTGCTCGCGTCGGCGCGCGCCGCCCGGGCGGCCGGGGCGGCGCCGATCGAGGTGGCGGGCGAGCTCGACGCCGTCGCCGACGAGTGGCGCGACCCGCTGCGCGCCGAGGGGCGCACGGTCCGGGTCCGCACGCCCGAGGGGCTCGTCGCGCGCGCCACCTCGGGACGCCTGCGCGAGGCGCTCGGCGTGCTCGTCGACAACGCGCTGCGCCACGGCAAGGGGACGGTCACGCTGACCGCCCGGCTCTCCGACAACGACATGATCGTCGTCGAGGTCGGCGACCACGGCGACGGCGTGCCGCCCGAGCTCGCGCCCCACGTCTTCGACCGCGGCGTCTCCGGGGCCGCGTCCACCGGGCTCGGGCTCGCCCTGGCCCGCGCGCTGATCGAGGCCGACGGCGGGCGCCTCGAGCTCGCCCGCACGCGGCCCGCGACGTTCTCGGTGTTCCTGCCCGTGCCCCGCACCGACCGTGCCGTCGCCGCGCCCCGCCCGCTGCCGACCACCGGGCCGCGGTGAGGCCCACGGTGTCGGGCTCCGCGGACGGACCCCTGCCTGGCCTCAGCGGGCGC
Organism: Actinomycetospora lutea; assembly: GCF_028737205.1. Taxonomy (GTDB): domain Bacteria; phylum Actinomycetota; class Actinomycetes; order Mycobacteriales; family Pseudonocardiaceae; genus Actinomycetospora; species Actinomycetospora lutea. The sequence goes on from NZ_JAQZAL010000014.1 coordinate 8,178, forward strand.
GGTGGTGACGCACGAGCGCGACGGTGACCTCGGTGAGGTCCTCGGCGTCGAGCTCCCGGCGGCGGCCGTGGGCCTCCTCGCGGGCGCGGCCGGCGGGGTAGGGGCCGTAGGTGTCGGCGGCACCGGTGACGGGATCGAGGACGAGGACCATCAGCCCGTCGCACTGCTCGAGCTCGTCGGGCTCGAGCAGCGGGTCGGCGGGGACACCCCGCCCGATGGGCCGGTGCGGGCACGGCAGCTTCGGCACAGCTGGTCCTCCTCCGCGTCCTTCGAGCCCGGAACCGCGGAGGCCCCGACGGCCGGGCGGTACCGAAGGTATCAAGAACCTTGGAACCCTCAGCGCGTTCGGGCGACGACCGGCTCGTCGTCGTAGACCGGCGGTCGTCCTGATCACCAGTCGGTGGCGTGGAGGACATCCGTCGGTGGAGGGGCATACCCCGATCGGGCCCGCAGGGCGCTCACGTCGAGCGTTCGCTAGGGACGGTGTGGCGCACCGCGTCCCGGGTGCGGACGGGGGTCGTGCCCCGCAGGCGGGCTTCCACCTCCGCGACCAGCGCCGTTGCGCGTGCCAGCGGCACCGGGAGCCCCAGCGGGCGGGCGGGACGCCCCGCGCGGCGAGACCGGTCTCGATCATGACGAACAGCTCGACGGGCTCGGCGTCGGCGATGGTGTATACCCCGGCGGTGGTGCTCGCCCGCGGGGTCGGGGACGCGCCTACCGCAGCGGACCGACCTCGTCGGGGAACACCCAGCGCCGGAACGCCCACCAGCGGAAGACCATCGCGAAGAGGGTCCCGACGATCTGGGCGCTCACCAGGTCGGCGACGTGCTCGGTCAGTGCCGACACGACGGGCTGGGCGAGGTCGAGCACGTAGCGCGAGATGCCCAGCGGCGCGGCGTTGATGGCCAGCGCGACGCCCGACACCGCGAAGTAGAGCAGCGCCTCGTGCGGTCGCCCGCGGCCGCCGCGAAGGCGGAACGACCACTCGCGGTTGAGCACGTAGCCGAGGATGGTGGCGACGAGCACCGCCACGATCTTCGCGGTGACCGGCTTGGGCTCGAGGACGGTGGACTTCGCCGCCACGAACACCGCGGTGTCGACGACGAACGTGATCGCCCCGACCGTCGCGAACTTGACCAGCTCGCCGTGGCGCCCGGCGAGCCGTGCGGCCCATCCCGGCACGTAGCGGACCCCGATCACCGCGGCGAGTCTAGTGACGCCTCCCGTGCCGCGATGGCGGTCCGGCAGATCGCGCCCCGCGTGTCGAGCACCGGCAGCCGCGCGGTGATCAGGCAGTCGCGGCGGCCGGCGCCGGCACCGGTGTCCCGGTCGCCGTCACCGTCACCGTCACCGTCGCCGCCCCGGGCGGTGCGCAGCGCCGCGGTGGGGGCGTCGGACCGGGCGGCCTCCCTCGCCGGCTCCGGGGAGCGGGTGGCGGCGGGGCGCGGGGTCGGCGAGGACGGGGGAGACGGCGACGACCGCGGGGTCGGCGAGGACGGCGCCGGTCCGGTCGCGTCGAGCAGGCCCGGCAGGGCCAGGGCCGCGTCGGCGGTCCCGGCCGGGCCGGCCGGGCCGGCCGGGCCGGCCGGGCCGGCCGGGCGCGCCGGGACGGGTGCCGCCGGGGACGGGGGAGCGACCGGCGCGCCGCGGGGCGGCGCGGCCGGTGGGAGCGTCCCCGACGGCAGGGTCGGTGGGGTGACCAGGGGTACGGGAGGCGGGACCAGCGCCGGCGCGGCCTGCACCGGCGGCAGCGCCGGCGGGGCGAGGGCGTCACCGAGGACGAACGCCGCCACCCCCACGGCGCCGGCGAGGCCCACCACGCCCGCGGTCCGCACCCGCGGCGGGACGGCCGGACGCGGCGCCAGGCCGGTCAGCGCGCCCAGGACGCCCAGCGCGCCGCCCCCGGCGACGGCGAGCTCGCCGGTGCTCGCCTGGAACGCGAACGGGCCGGTCGAGCCGCGCGAGGCGAGGTAGCCTAGGAGCCCGGCGCCGAGCACCAGCGGCGCGATCACCGCGCGGACCATGCCGGCGTTGACGTCGCGCAGCTCGTCGGCCAGGGCGCGGCACTCGGCGCACTCGGCGAGGTGGGTCTCGACGCGCTGGGCCTCGCGGCGCGCCAGCCCGCCGCGGGTGTAGGCGCCGAGCTTCTCGCCGGTCTCGCGGTGGCGCCGGTCCCAGCGTCCGGTGCCGGCGGCGAGGTGCTCCTGCAGGTACGCCTGGCGCAGCCCCTCCCGCGCGCGGTAGCCCAGCGCGGAGACGGCGTTGGCGGTAAGCCCGAACAGCGGGGCGATGTCGGCGGGGCTGTCGCCCTCCACCTCGAGGTGCCAGAGCACCGCCTGCCAGCGCTCGGGCAGGGTCGCGAACGCGCGCGCCGCCATCGTCCGCTCGAGGCCGGCGAGGGCGGGGTCGGTGAACGGGACGACGGTGCCGTCGGGGTCGATGCCGTGGACGTCGGCCATGTCGTCGGTGAGGTCGAGGCGGCGTTCCGCGCGGCTGCGGTCGTAGGCGAGGTGGCGCACCGAGGTCAGCAGGTACGCGCGGAACGCCTCGGTCGGCCCCCGCCCGGCGCGCAGGACCTCGAGCATCCGGGTGAACGCGCCGGCGACGAGGTCGTCGACGTCCGCAGAGGAGCGGGCGAGCTGGCGCGCGAGCGCCCTGGCGGCCTGCTGGTGGCGCGTGTAGAGCGTCGCGAAGGCGGCGGTCGAGTCGTGGTCGGCGCCGCGGCCCCGCAGGCGGACGATGAGCTCGGCGTCGCTGCGGAGGTCCTCGCCGGAGCCGCCGTCGGCGTCGTCAGCAGACACGTGCCCCCACTTCCCCTCACCCGTCCGGTCGAGTGTGTCGTGGTCCCTACGGCCGAATCGGTGACCGTCACCGTCATGGGCGACGGCTCCGCGCGTCTCTCCTGCCGAGGACACGGGACGGGAGGCCGGCCAGGGGATGGACGTCAGCAGCACCGCCGGGGCCGTGACCGCCGCGCTGCACGGTGCGACGCCGCGGCCCGAGCGCGCCGCCGCCCTGCGCGAGCGGTGGTTCGCGTGCAGCAGCGCCCTGGGGTGGACGGCCGCCGCGGAGTGGCCGGACCCCGCCATGGACGTGGTCTGCGCGGTCGCGACGGCCCGCCACGACAGCCGCGCCGCCCACGACCGCGCCGTCGAGCGCGCCCTCGCCGGGTGGGCGGGGGCCCGCGCGAGCGCCGGCGTCGGGCTCGCCGAGACGCTCACCGACCTCGCCGCGCTGAGCACCGCCGTCTCGGGCGCCCCGGACGCCGAGGGGGCCGCGGTCGTCGACACCCGATCGACGGGACGGGGTCCCGACGGCGTGCGGCTGCTGCGCGCGGTCTCGCTGGCCTGGACGGACGTGGCCTGCGGGGACATGGCCGAGACCGCGGCGGTCGACCCGCTCTCGGGCCTCGCGAGCGTCCGCTACCTGCGCACCCGCCTCGCCGAGGTCTACCGCGCCGCCCGCGCCCACGGCCGGTCCGCGGGCGACGACCGCGCGCTCGTCGTGCTCGCCCTCGACGTCCGGGACTGGCGCCGCGTCGCGCCGCTGTCGATCGCCGGCGACGCCGCGGGCGTGGTGTTCGACGCCGGCGAGTCGCTCGCCGCCCTCGGGCGGGGCACGGTCGTCGTGCTCGCCCCGCGCGAGGGTCTCCCCGAGCGCGCGGCGGTGCTGCGACGCCTGCTGACCCGCCGGCTGGCGGCTGCCGAGGGCCTGGTCGGGTCGCCGACGGTGCGCATCGTGCGGCTGCCCGCCACGCACGAGGGGGCGTGCGCGCTGCTCGAACGACTCCGGGACGCCGAGCCCGAACCGGAGCCGGATCACACCTGACCAGCTTGTACGCTCCTCCGACCGTGGACCAGCGCACCGGCCTGCCCGTGGTGACGATGATCGGCGGCGGCCAGCTCGCGCGGATGTCCCACCAGGCCGCGATCGCCCTGGGCCAGTCGCTGCGGGTCCTCGCGACCGGACCGGACGAGCCCGCCGCGCTGGTGGCCCCCGACGTCGTGCTGGGCGAGCACACCGACCTCGACGCCCTGCGCCGTGCGGCGGCGGGCGCCGAGGCGCTGACCTTCGACCACGAGCACGTCCCGGGCGAGCACCTGCGCGCCCTGCTGGACGAGGGCGTCACCGTCCACCCCGGCCCCGACGCCCTGCTGCACGCCCAGGACAAGCTGGTCATGCGCACGCGGCTGCGGGACCTCGGCGAGCCGGTGCCCCCGTTCACCGCGGTCGACGAGGTCGAGGACGTCACCGCGTTCGCCGCCGAGCACGGCTGGCCGGTGGTGCTCAAGGCCGTCCGCGGCGGCTACGACGGGCGCGGGGTGTGGGTGCTCGACGACGCCGACGCCGCGAAGACCACGGTCGCCGAGCTCCTCGCCGCCGGCACGCCGCTCATGGTGGAGCAGAAGGTGGCCCTGCGCCGCGAGCTCGCCGCCGTCCTCGCGCGCTCGCCGTTCGGGCAGGCGGCGGTGTGGCCGGTGGTCGAGACCGTGCAGGAGCAGGGCATCTGCACCGAGGTCCTCGCCCCGGCCCCCGGCCTGGCCCCCGAGCGCGCCGCGGAGGCCGGGGAGCTCGCGCTGCGCGTGGCCGCCGCGCTGGGCGTCGTCGGGCTGCTCGCGGTGGAGCTGTTCGAGACCGCGGACGGCCTCGTCGTCAACGAGCTCGCCATGCGCCCCCACAACTCGGCGCACTGGACGATCGAGGGCTCGGTGACCTCGCAGTTCGAGCAGCACCTGCGCGCCGTGCTCGACTACCCCCTCGGCTCGACCGCGACCACCGCGCCCGTCACGGTCATGGCCAACGTCCTGGGCGGCGACCCGGTCCCGGCGATGGGCGTCGACGAGCGCCTGCACCACACCCTCGCCCGGTTCCCCGAGGCGCGGGTGCACCTCTACGGCAAGGCCGAGCGGCCCGGCCGCAAGGTCGGGCACGTGACCGTCCGGGGGGACGACCTCGGCGACGTGCGCACCCGCGCCCGGCTGGCCGCCGACCACCTCTCCACCGGTGTGTGGAGCGACGGATGGGACCCGCACGCATGACCGCCACTCCGTCCCCGGGTCGAGCTCCGCAGGCTCCGTCCCCCGCCCCCGCTGTCGGCATCGTCATGGGCAGCGACTCCGACTGGCCGACGATGCGCGCGGCCGCGGAGGCCCTCGACGAGTTCGACGTGCCGTGGGAGGCGCGCGTGCTCTCCGCGCACCGCACCCCGCGCGTCATGCTCGACTGGGCCGCGGCCGCCGCCGGGCGCGGGCTGCGGGCGGTCATCGCGGGCGCGGGCGGCGCGGCGCACCTGCCCGGCATGGTCGCGTCGGCGACGGTGCTGCCGGTGATCGGCGTCCCGGTGCCGCTGACGCACCTCGACGGCTTGGACTCGCTGCTCTCGATCGTGCAGATGCCCGCGGGCGTCCCCGTCGCGACCGTGTCGATCGGCGGGGCCCGCAACGCCGGCCTGCTCGCCGTGCGGATGCTGGGCGCGTCGGACCCGGCGCTGGCCCGCGCGATGGAGCGGTTCCAGGCGGGGCTCGCCGAGACCGTCGCCGCGAAGGACGAGGCGCTCGCGGCCCGCGCGCACGGGGAGGCTCAGGGCGCGAGCGACACGGTCAGGTAGCGCTGGATCGTCCCGCCGTAGGCGACCACGAGCGTCTCGCGGTCGGCGGCGGCGAGCTCGGGCAGCACGAGGATCTGCCGGGCGACGATGATGCCGACGATCTGCGACGCGCACAGGTCGGCGCGCAGCCGCGGGCGGTCGGCGCCCGTCTGCTCGCTGACGGCAGCCGCGATCGGGTCGAGGATCGCCTCGCCGAGGAACTCGCGCAGCATCCGCGCCGCGTCGGGGTGCCCCATCGCCGAGCGGACCAGCCCGAGCATCGGGTTGGTGTCGCCGAGCTCGTCGAGGACTCCGAGCATGAGGCGGACCAGCCGCTCGCCGAGCCCGTCGATGCCCGACCCGACGAGGTGGGGCACGACCTGCGCCGGGTCGAGCGGGAACTCCATCGCGGCGACGAACAGCACCTGCTTCGTGCCGAAGTAGTGCATGACGAGCGCCGGGTCGACGCCCGCGTCCCCGGCGATGGCCCGCACCGTCGCCGCCCGGAAGCCCTCGTGCGCGAAGCGCCTGCGGGCCGCGTCGAGGATCGCGTCCCGCGTCCCGGAGTCGCCGGGACGGCGCCCGCGGCGCGTCGGGTCGATGGAGGGCACCGTGTGACCCTAGTTCAACATCCGTTGATTTCCGCCCCCTGAGGGTCCACAATAGGATTCAACAGGCGTTGAGATCGCTGGAGGTGGGGACGATGGAGCGGACGACGTGCTGCGTGGTCGGGGGCGGCCCGGCGGGGATGGTGCTCGGACTGCTGCTGGCGCGGGCCGGGGTCGAGGTCACGGTGCTGGAGAAGCACGGCGACTTCCTGCGTGACTTCCGCGGCGACACCGTGCACCCGACGACGCTCGACCTGCTCGACGAGCTGGGCCTGGGCGAGCGCTTCGCGGCGCTGCCGCAGAGCCGCCTCGACCGGGTCGGGTTCCCCGTGGGCGAGCACGGCGAGACGCTCGTGGTCGGCGACCTGCGGCGCCTGGAGGGTCGGGTCGGGCACCCCTACATCGCGATCGTCCCGCAGTGGGATTTCCTCGACCTGCTCGCCGACGCCGGCGCGGCCGAGCCGACGTTCACCCTGCGGATGAGCACGGAGATGACCGGCCTGCGGCACGGCGACGGCGGCGCCGTCACCGGCGTCACCTATCGCACCCCCGAGGGCGCCGGCGAGCTCGCCGCGGACCTCGTCGTGGCGTGCGACGGGCGCGGCTCGACCGCCCGCGCGGAGGCGGGCCTCGAGGTCGTGGACTTCCCGTGCCCCATGGACGCGTGGTGGTTCCGGCTGCCCCGCCGCGCCGACGAGGACGCGCCCGCGCTCACCCCGCGCATGGCCCCGGGCCGGTTCGGCGTCGTCATCCCGCGCGAGGGGTACTTCCAGATCGCGTACATGGCGCCGAAGGGTGGCGACGCGGCGCTGCGCGAGCGCGGGATCGAGGCCTTCCGCGCGGACGTCGCGGAGATCGCGCCCGACCTCGCCGACCGGGTCGACGCCCTGGCGAGCATGGACGACGTCAAGCACCTCGACGTCCGGCTCGACCGGCTGCGCCGCTGGCACGTCCCCGGGCTGCTCTGCCTCGGCGACGCCGCGCACGCGATGTCACCGATCGGCGGCGTCGGCATCAACCTCGCCGTCCAGGACGCGGTCGCCGCCGCGACGCTGCTGGCCGAGCCGCTGCGGGCCGGGGAGGTCACCTCGGCCGACCTCGACCGCGTCCGCCGGCGCCGTCTGCTGCCGACGATCGCGGTGCAGACGCTGCAGCGCGTGATGCACCGCGGCCTCGTCCGGCCCGTGCTCGAGGGCCGCCGGGGCGGCCCGCCGGAGCCGATCCGTCGCCTCCTGGCCGCGTTCCCGCCGGCGACGATCATCCCCGCGTACCTCATCGGGGTGGGTCTGCGGCCCGAGCGCGCGCCCGCGTTCGCGCGACGGGCCCCGGAACAGGTGAGCGCCGACCGACCGTAGCGGGGACCACACGCGGACCTGGGTCACGACTCCCCACGACGGTAGGACGTCCGAGTATCGTGGCGGCGCAGTGCCGTCACGAGCACGGGCGAGTCGTGTGTGGAGGAACGCCGTGGACCCGGACTTCGACCTGTACAGCCTCGGCGAGGAGCGCGACGCCCTGCGGGAGTCGATCCGCGCGCTGGCGGATAAGGAGATCGCCCCGCACGCCGCGGAGGTCGACCTGACGCCGCGCTTCCCCGAGGAGGCGCGCCGCGCGCTGACCCAGAACGGCTTCCACGCGATCCACATCCCCGAGCAGTACGGGGGCGAGGGCGGCGACTCGATCGTCGCGTGCATGGTGATCGAGGAGGTCGCGCGGGTCGACGCGTCGGCGTCGCTCATCCCGGCGGTGAACAAGCTCGGCTCGATGCCGATCATCCTGTCGGGCTCCGAGGAGCTCAAGGCGCAGGTCCTGCCCACGATCGCGTCGGGCGAGTCGATGATCAGCTACGCGCTCTCGGAGCGCGAGGCCGGCTCGGACACCGTCTCGATGCGCACGCGCGCCCAGCAGGACGGGACCGACTGGGTGCTCAACGGCACCAAGTGCTGGATCACGAACGGCGGCGTCTCCGACTGGTACACGGTCATGGCGAAGACCGACCCGGACAAGGGCGCCAACGGCATCTCGGCCTTCGTGGTGCACAAGGACGACCCGGGCTTCTCGGTCGGCCCGAAGGAGCACAAGCTCGGCATCAAGGGCTCGCCGACCACCGAGATCTACTTCGAGAACTGCCGCATCCCCGGCGACCGGATCATCGGTGAGCCCGGCACCGGGCTGAAGACCGCGTTCGCCACCCTCGACCACACCCGCCCGACCATCGGGGCGCAGGCGGTGGGCATCGCCCAGGGCGCGCTCGACGCCGCGGTCGACTACGCACGCGAGCGCCACCAGTTCGGCAAGGCGGTCGCCGACTTCCAGGGTCTGCAGTTCATGCTCGCCGACATGGCCATGAACACCGAGGCCGCCCGCCACCTCGTCTACGCGGCCGCGGCGCGGGCCGAGCGCGGCGAGAAGATGGGGCTCATCGCCTCGGCGTCCAAGTGCTTCGCGTCGGACACCGCCATGTCGGTGACCACCGACGCGGTGCAGATATTCGGCGGTGCCGGCTACACCGTCGACTTCCCCGTGGAGCGCATGATGCGCGACGCCAAGATCACGCAGATCTACGAGGGCACCAACCAGATCCAGCGCATGGTGATGGCGCGGTCCCTCCTCAAGAAGTAGCCCGTTCGGGGTACTCGTCACGGAGCGTGTGGAGAGCTAGCCTGGCCGGGCGATAGAGGCCGCGATCTCCGCGATCTCTCCCCACGCTCCGTGAGAGGTCCTCCCATGCAGTGGTACCTGAAGGTGCTCAAGCAGTACGTCGACTTCGGCGGACGTGCGCGGCGCACCGAATTCTGGATGTTCGTCCTGTTCAACGCGATCGCGTACATCCTGCTCGCCCTGATCGACGTGCTCATCGGGACGGCCAGCTTCGCGGCCACGGGCACGGGCTTCCAGTTCGGCGGCGGGCTGCTCAGCGGTCTCTACTCGCTGGCGGTGCTGCTTCCGTCGCTGGCCGTCGCCGTGCGCCGCCTGCACGACACCGACCGCACCGGATGGTGGCTGCTCATCGCCCTCGTCCCGCTGGTCGGCGGCATCGTCCTGCTGGTCTTCTACTGCATCGAGGGCACCCGCGGCGCCAACCAGTACGGCCCGGACCCGAAGCAGGACGCGGCGGTCGCCGGCGGCTACCCGCAGCAGGGCTACCCGCAGCAGGGCTACCCGCAGCAGCAGGACATGGGCCAGGGCGGCTACCAGCAGCAGCCGGGCTACCCGCAGCAGGGCGGCTACCCGCAGCAGCAGCAGCAGTACCCGCCGCAGCAGCAGTACCCGGGCGCCCCGCAGGCGTGACGCGGGCGGCTCGCCGAGCCCGCCCGAGAACCAACGAACGGCGCTCCCGCTGCTTCTGTTCCTGTCGCAGCGAGAGCGCCGTTCGTGTCTGCGGGCGCGCGGCGTCCGGGTCAGCGCGCGGCGCCGCTCAGGGTCCGAACGGCCCGGACGGCCCGGACGGCCCGAACGGCCCGCCCGGCGCGAAGGCGTGCGCGGCGAAGCGCTGGGCGATGAGGCGGTGGGTCGCCGGGTCGGGGTGCAGCCGGTCGGGCAGCGGCCGCGCGGCGGCGTCCGCCTCGCCGTAGAGCGCGAGCCCGTCGAGGTGGTGCAGGTGCGGGTCGTCGGGTATGCGGGCGGCGGCGACGCGCGCGATCTCGTCGCGCACCACCCGCAGCGTCAGCCGGCCGGTCGCGACGTCGGCCGGGTCGCCGGTGGCGCGGAACGTCATCGTCCCGTCGTCGGCGAGGTCGACGGCGCCGGGCCCCGGGGTGTCCTCGTGGATCGGGCAGAGGATCGCCGAGACCAGGAGCACCGGCGTCGTCGGCCGGCCCTCGCGGATCGTGTCGAGGAACCCGTGCAGCGCCGGCCCGAGCGCCCGGCGGCGCAGGAGATCGGCGTTGACGAGGTTGATGCCCACCTTGATGCTGATCAGGTCGGCCGGGGTGTCGCGCAGCGTGCGGGCGACGAACGGGTCGAGCAGCGCGCTGCCGCCGAAGCCGAGGTTCACCAGCTCGACCCCGCCCGCCGCGGCCGCGAGCGCGGGCCACGTCGTCGACGGGCTCGCCGCGTTCGAGCCGTGGCTGATGGAGCTGCCGTGGTGCAGCCACACGCGCCGGCCCCCGCACGGCGCCGGCGAGACCGGGGCGTCGGTGCGCAGCGCCACGAGCTCGGTGATCTCGGTGTGGGGCAGCCAGAGCTCGACGAGCTTGTCCCGATCGGGGAGGCCCGCGAAGCGCACGGTGCCGGCCGGTCCGGGCTCGGTCCGCGCCACGCCGGTGGTGGGGTCCAGGCGCAGCTCCTTCCCCCCGGACGTGGCGCCCTGCGCGACCAGCTCGCCGTCGACGTGGAGGTCGTAGACCCCGTCGGGGCGCAGCGGAAGGCCGACGTATCCGACGCGCGTGCGCAGGGTGTCGAGCTCGAGGACGGTGGCCCGGGTGCGGACCACGACGCGCACGCCCGAGGGCTGGGCCTCGGCCATGAGGATCTGGCCGTCACCCTGGGCGCGGGCCCGCGCGGGCAGCCGGTGGGGGACGAGGCCGTGCTCGCCGGGCACCAGCTCGATCACGCCCCGGACGAGGTCCGGGGCGAGGTCGGTCGTGATCACGCCGCGAGCACCCGGGTGACCTTCTCGGTGCCGGCGCGGCGCTCCTGGTCGCCCGTGGGGTGGCGGACGTGCACCAGCGAGGCGCCGGCGGCGAGCACCGCGAGGAAGCCGTCCACGAGCCCGCCCGCCGGTGCCACCGGCCACGCGGCGGTCGAGAGCACCCGGTCGTCCGGGCCGAGGCCGAGCTCGGCGGCGCGCGCCCGCGCGGTGGCGACGACCGTGCCGGCGTCGGTGCCCGCGAGCGCGGCGGCGTGGTCGGGGACCGGCGCGAGCGGGTCGAAGTGGTCGCCGTGCACGCGGACCTCGGTCGCGTAGTCGACGGCGCCGCGGGGCAGCCGCCCCCCGGAGTCGACGGAGCCGAGGCCCTGCCCGAAGGCGTCGAGGGAGAAGCCGACGACGAGCCCCGCGCCGGCCGCGGCCTCGAGGCCGTCCGCGTCGGCGAGCGCGACGTCGGCGCCCGCGGGGTCGGCGACCGCCTCCGCGCCGCACGACCAGATCGCGCACAGCGCCGCCGCGGTCTGCCAGTGCGCGGGCAGCAGCACGGCCACCGTCGTGCCCGGCTCGACGTCGCACTCGTCGCGCAGGAGGTTGGCGGTCTTGGCGACCCAGTTGCCGAACGTCGCCCCGGAGAGCTCGATGCGCTCGCCGGAGGCGTCGTCGTAGAAGGTGATCAGCGGCTTGGCGGGGTCGCCGGCGAGCAGCGGCGCGAGCAGGGCGTCGGTGACGGTGGTCATCGGGGTACGACGCTACCGAGTCGACACCTAGTCGATGCAGGGCACGCCCTCGGCGGTGATCGCCGGCTGCGGGGGCAGGGCCGGGGCGACGACCGCCTCGCCGTCGGCGCTGAAGCCGCCGGCCGGCACGGGGGCCGGGCCGGCGGCGCCCGGGCCGCGGTAGTCGGCGCCCAGCAGGACGCGCACCGCGTTCGGCGGCACCGTCGGGTCGAAGCGCGTGGGCAGGTCGCCGAGGCTGCGCGCGACGCGGGCGCCGCCCCCGTCACCGGCCGGGCCGAAGAGCACCTCCGAGCGCGGCGCCGGCGCCTCGGCGTTGCCGGCCACCGTGCGCGCGTAACCCTGGGCCGAGAGCACGGCGACGACGCGCGCGGCGGCGCCCTGGGTGTCCGAGGCGTTGCGGACGTCGACCGGGATGGTCGCGGGGGCCGGCCCCTCGTCGTTGGCGTCGGCGGAGTCCTCGGGGCCGATGGCGTCGTTGACGAAGGTGCGCACCTCGGAGGGGTCGACGTCGAGGACCTCGCCGCGGCCCTCGACGTTGCGCGTGCCGTTGGTGGGGATGGTCAGGAACGCGACCGCGCCCGCGCTGACGTCCTGCATCTGGCGGCCGAACTGCAGCAGGTCCCAGTTGCCGTCGAGCACCACCGACTGGCGCACGGCGTCGAGCAGCCGGGTCAGCGTGACCGGGTCGGCGAGCGTGCCGCTGGAGAGCACCTTGCGCGACATCGACGCGAGGAACGCCTGCTGGCGGCGGATGCGGTCGAGGTCGCCGTTGGGCAGCCCGTGGCGCTGGCGGACGAAGGCGAGCGCGTCGTGGCCCGCGACGGTGCGGGGGCCGGCGGGGAAGTGCGCGCCGGAGAGGTCGTCGTCGACGGGGTTCTTGAGGCACACGTCGACGCCGCCGATGGCGTTGGTGAGCGTGTAGAAGCCCATGAGGTTGACCTCGGCGAAGTGGTCGACGGTCAGCCCCGTGAGGTCGGCGACCGAGCGCACCAGCTCCTGGCGGCCGGCCTCGGAGGAGCGGACGTCGATCTCGCGCGGGTCGGTGACCCCGGACTGCACGAGCCGGTTGGCCTCCTCGGCCTTCGCGCCGGGGTACGCCGAGTTGATCTTGTCCCGGCGGAAGGCGCCGGGGATGGAGACGTAGCTGTCGCGGGGGACCGAGAACGCGACCGCGCGGCTGCCGTCGTTGGGGATGCGGACCAGCATCATCGTGTCGGTGTTGACGACGCCGTCGGCGGCGCCGGCCCCGAGCTCGCGCAGGACGTCGGCGGGCAGCGGTTGCCCCTGCGCGTCGGTGCGGCTGTCGACGCCGACGAGCAGGACGTCGGTGGCGCCGTCGGCGGCGTTGCCGACCGGCCCGTCGGCCAGCGCGCTCGAGCCGCTGATGCTGCCGGACAGCGCGCCCCACGCGGTGCCCGACAGCGCGAAGACCAGCACCGAGAGCACCACGAGCCCCAGGCGCAGCGTCCGCGCGAACGACCGGCGCCCGCCCCGCTCGTCCCGGGGCCCGGGCTCGCACCACGGCCGGGGCCGGCCGGGCGGGCGCGGGGGCGGCGAGCCGGGGCGGCCGCGCTGCCGGTCCCGCTCCCGGTCGCGGTCGCGGTCCCGGTCGCGTGGGGGCTTGCGGGGCCGGTCGCGGGGGTCCCGGTCGTCGCGGTCGGGCGGCGGGCCGGGGCGGCGCGGGCGGTCGGACGGCGGCGCGCCGGCCCCGCCGCGGCGGGCGCCGGCCGGGGCCGCGGAGAGCTCGGCGAGGTCGCGGCGCCGCAGGCGGGCCCCGGGCACGGCGCCGTCCGCCCCGCCGTCCTCGCGGGCGGGACGGCGGCGGGCCGCCGACGGGCGGCGGTCGGGCTCGGTGACGCTGTCGTCGGGCCAGGGGCCCCAGTCGTCGGGCGAATCGTCACGGCGGTCGTCGACCGGCGGGCCGCCGGCACGACCGGGGCTGCGGCGGGCGGCGGAGGGGCCGTACCGGCGGGCCGGGTCGCGGCGCGACGGGGCGGCGGCGTCCCGGGTGACGTCACGGGGGTCGCCACGATCCATCGTCGCGCCTCCCTCCGCCGTTCCGTCACCGTCGTCGATCTCCGACACCCCCCACGCCCGGGGCGCGGCGCCGCGATCAGGGCTGGGCAACCCCGCCGTGACGGCCGGGTTCGTCGTGGTCCGCAGGCTAGACGGCCTCCGGTTCGATCGGGGGCTCTCACCCGTTGGACGGCTCGTCGGCGCGTCGCGGCGACGCGCGGTGAGCGCGCCGGGCGGAACACGGTCCCGAGCAGGGTGGGTGCCGGCCGGTCGCCGACCGCGTCGTCACCGGGCACGCGCACCGCGCCGCCGCCGCCCGTCCGCACGGCTGCGAGACTCCGACCGGGTGATCGACGGGAGGGGGGTCCCGATGCGGTGGATGGTGGTCGGCGCGGGGGGAGCGCTGGGGACCGACCTCGTCGCCCGGCTCGGCGCCCCCGACGTCCCGCCGACCGACACCGTGACGGCCCTGACCCGTGCGGACCTGGACGTCACCGACCCCGACGCGGTGCACGGTGCGGTGCGCGCGTGGCTCGCGGCGCCGGGCGACGGTCCGGCGGTGCTCGTCAACGCCGCCGCGTACACCGCCGTGGACCTCGCCGAGACCGACCCGGACGCGGCCGCGACGGCCTGGGCGGTCAACGCCGAGGCGCCCGGGCTGCTCGCTGCGGCGTGCGCGCAGGGCGGCGCGACCCTGGTGCACGTCTCCACCGACTACGTCCTGGGCCCCCTGCCCGGCGGCGAACGGCGCCCGCTCGAGCCCGACGACCCGACCGGCCCCGCGGGCGTGTACGCGCGCAGCAAGCTGGCGGGGGAGCAGCGGGTGCGCGCCGCGCTGCCCGGCGCCCACCACGTCGTGCGGACCGCCTGGCTCTACGGCGCGACCGGTCCGAACTTCGTGCGCACCATGGCCCGCCTGTCCCGCGAGCGCGACACCCTCGACGTCGTCGACGACCAGCACGGCTCGCCGACGTGGACCGCCGACCTCGCCGACGGGCTGGTGGCCCTGGCCCGGTCGTCGGCGCCCGCGGGCACGCGTCACGCCGCCGGCGGCGGGGCCACCACGTGGTGCGGCCTCGCGCGCGCCGTGTTCGAGGAGCTGGGCGCCGACCCCGAGCGCGTCCGCCCCTGCGACACCGCGTCCTTCCCGCGCCCGGCCCCGCGCCCGGCGTGGTCGGTGCTCTCGGACGCGTCGTGGCGCGCCGCGGGCGTGGCGCCCCTACCACCCTGGCGAGAGGCCCTGCACGACGCGGTGACACACCATCCGGAGTTGTTGCTGGGCTGAACGGGCTAACGATCTCCTTCCGTCGTTGTCATTCGCGTGTCCCCGGGCGGCCGGCGCCCGTTGAACGGTCATGGGTGTTGAGACGGTGCTCCTGGCGCTGCTCGGTCTCGTCGCCGTGTGGTTGGTGATCGACGCCGGGCGCGAGCGCCACCGGCTGCGCGCACGGGTCGCCCGCGACGAGCGCTGGCAGGCCGAGCAGCGACGGGTCGCCCGGCGCGCGCGGACCACCGCCGCACCCTCGGCCTCGCCCGACGCCTGGCGCTACTGGCCGCTGACCCTGCCGACGGCCGAGGACGGATCCCGCGGCCCGCGCCTGTGAGGCCTTCCTGGTCGCCCGCGGACGGCGCACACTGATCCGATGACGCAGCAGGCCGCGGCGGAGGCGACCGGGACACCCACGCAGACATCCGCCGGGCCGCCGCCGGTCCCGGAGCAGGACGAGCCCCTCTGCGCGCAGGCGCGCGAGCTCGCGGCCGCGCCGGGCGCCGACGCCGTCGACCGCGTCGAGGAACGCATCGCCGTCCTGCGCCGGGCGCTGGCCAGCGGGGAGCCGTCCGCGCCCGCGCTGCTCGCGCAGGCCCACCTCGACATCGGCGAGCGCCGCGAGGCCGCCGACCTGCTCACCCCGCTGGTCATGGGCCGCCGCGAGAGCGAGCACGCCGGCCTGCTGGGCGAGACCCTCGCCGCCATCGGCGACCACGACAGCGCCGAGGCGGCGTTCCTCGTCGGCCTCGACGGCAACGACCCCGGGGCGACCAACGACTACGGCGTCTTCCTGCGCGAGCGCGGGCGCACCCAGGAGGCGCTGTACGTGCTCGACCGGGCCGTGCGGCTCGGCGACGAGCTGGCCCCGCTCAACCTCGTGGCGCTGCACCTCGAGGATCTCGACGACCCGGTGACCGCCACGGAGCTCGCCGAGGACCTCCTCGACGAGGCCAAGCCCGCGACGCTGCTCGCCCTCGCCGACTGCCGGCTGGCCGCCGAGCGCGTCGACGAGGCCGCCGACCTCTACCGCCGCGCGGCGGAGCAGGGCGCGCCGTGCGGGCACATCTTCCACGGCTGGTTCCTGCGCGACCGCCACGGCGACCACGACGCCGCCGAGGAGCAGCTGCGCCGCGCGCACGAGGTCGGCGAGCCGGGCGCCGCGTTCCACCTCGGGCGGTTCCTCGTCGACGCCGGGCGGCTCGACGAGGCGCACCCCTACGTCGAGGAGGCCGCGTGGCGCGGCGACCCGGACGCGGTCGCCCTGCTCGAGGCGGAGTATCGCGGGCTGGTCGACGAGTACGACGACTGACCGGCGACAATGCGGGCGTGCCGGATGACTACGGCGACGGTCTGGCCGTCGTCTGCGTGACCTACTCCCCGGGCGAGTCGCTCGCCGAGTTCGTGTCCTCCCTGGAGAAGGCCACGTCCCGGCCCTACCGCGTGGTCCTCGCGGACAACGGCTCGGTCGACGGCGCCCCGGAGGCCGCGGCCGCCGCCGACGAGCGGGTCGAGCTGCTGCGCATCGGCGAGAACGTCGGCTACGGCGCGGCGGCGAACCGCGCGGTGGCGGGCCTGCCGGCCGAGGTCGGCTGGGTGCTCGTCGCCAACCCCGACATCGTGTTCGGGCCGGGCAGCCTGGACGCGCTGGTCGAGGCGGGCGACCGGTGGCCGCGCGCCGGCGCCCTCGGGCCGCTGATCCGCACCGGCGGCGAGGTCTACCCGTCGGCGCGCCGGCAGCCGAGCCTGGGCCGCGGCGTGGGTCACGCGCTGTTCGCGGCCGTGTGGCCCGCCAACCCGTGGACGCGCTCGTACCGGCAGGAGGGCTCGGTCGCCGAGCGCACCGCCGGCTGGCTCTCGGGCTCGTGCCTGCTCCTGCGGCGCGCGGCGTGGGACTCGGTGGACGGCTTCGACCCGCGCTACTTCATGTACTTCGAGGACGTCGACCTCGGCGACCGCCTCGGGCGCGCCGGGTGGCTCAACGTCTACGTCCCCGACGCCGAGGTCGTGCACACCGGCGGGCACGCCACCGAGCGCGACGCCCCCACCTCGTCCCGCATGCTCGCCGAGCACCACCGCAGCGCCTACCGGTTCCTCGCCGACCGCTACCGCGGCGCGCGCTGGGCCCCGCTGCGCCTCGCCCTGCGTGCGGGCCTGGGGCTACGGGCGCGCTCCGGGGCCCGCTCCGCCTTCTAGCGCCCGGCCGAGGTAGCCCAGCACCAGCGCGGTGACCTCGTCGGCGAACGCCTCGCGGGCGATCGGCGGCTCCTCGAGGACGTAGCCCACGGCGAGGCTCTCGACGGTGCGCACGAGCAGCCAGGCCACCGTCCCCGCCGGGTGGCGCAGCTCCCCGCCGTGGCGTGCGAGCAGGGTGCTCGTCAGCAGCGCGTCCACCCGCCGCGCGAACGCCGCGCGCCGGTCGTCGCCCGCGCGGGGCAGCCGCTGCGCCACCGCCCGCAGCAGCGCGGGGTGCTCGCCGAGCGCGTCGACCAGCGCGAGCACCACCCGGCGCACGGCCGCGACGGGGTCGCGCTCGGCAGCGGTGTCGACGACGGCCCGGGTGACGCGCTCCTCGAGGTCGTCGGCGTAGCGGGCGACCACCTCGTCGACGATCGCGTCCTTGTCCGGGAAGTACTGGTAGAGCGAGCCCGGGCTGACGCCGGCCGCGGCGGCGACGTGGTTGGTGGTCAGACCGTCGACGCCGCGCTCGAGCAGCACGGCGCGCCCGGCCGCCACGATCCGCTCGACCATGACCCGCGACCGCTCCTGGCGCGGCTGCCGGCGTCGCCGCGGCGCCCTCACCGGCCGAACGCGACTTGAACGCGAGCAGGAACTCGTCTCAGCATGGACGCCATGGTGGCACGCGAGCAGGTCGAGCAGCCGCGCTATCCCGGCCGGTTCCGGGCCGCGCCCGAGCGCTCCCGACGCATCGCGCGGCCCCTGGGCCTGGTCGCCCGGGTCCGCGGCGTCGACGAGGAGCTGCTGGACCGCATCGGGACGCGGATGGTCGCGCGCGACGAGGTCGGCGCCGACCTCGCCGCGGCGATGAGCCGGCCCCGGGGTGACGCCGAGCGCGTCACCATGGCCGCGTTCCACCGCGCACTCGCCCGCGGCGAGCCGGAGGGGCACCGCCGGGCGGACACCGCGCTGGCGCGGTTCCTCGCCGCGGTCGAGGACACGCCGTCGTGGGTGGACTTCGCGCAGGTCGAGCGGGGTGGACGTGCCCTGCGACGGATGGGGCGCACGCTCGACGACGTCCTGCTCACGCTGTCGCTGATCGGCGGCTACCGCTTCGGCGGGCCCGCCGACCTGCTCGTCGCCACCGGCGGGCTGACCGGGTCGACGGCGATGCGCCGGCTCGGGGAGACGACGGAGTGGGCGCGCGCGGTGATCTCGCCGGGCGGGATGCGCCGCGACGGCGAGGGCTGGCGGCTGACCGTGCACGTGCGGGCGATGCACGCGCTGGTGAACCGGCGCTTCGAGACCAACGGGCGCTGGGACGTCGGGCACTGGGGCCTGCCGGTCAACCGGTCCGACCAGGCGGCGACCCTCGGCCTGTTCAGCAGCACCGGCCTGCTCGGGGCGCGGGCCCTGGGCTGGGTGGTCACGCCCGCCGAGTCGCGCGCGGTCATGCACCTGTGGCGCTACGTCGGCTGGCTCCTGGGCGTCGACGACGACTGGCTGTTCACCACCGAACGCGAGCAGAACCACTTCCTGCACCACGTCCTGCTCGTCCAGGACGACGTGACGCCGGCCGGCCCGGCGCTCGCGGGCGCGCTCGTCGCCGGCCAGCGCGGGGAGTGGCAGCGCCGCCACGTGCTCGGCCTGCTGCGCTGGTTCCTCGGCCGCGAGGCCCTCCGCGACCTGCAGCTGCCCGACGCGTTCCCCTGGACCGTCCCGCCGACGGTGCTGCGCAACCTCGTCCTCTCCGGCCTCGTCGCCCGCACCCGCGCCGGCCGCCGGCTCCTCGAACGCCGCGGCGACGCCTGGACGCGCGCCGAGATCGGCCGGCGCTTCGCCGGCGCCCGCCCCGGGGTGGCGGCGCTGCCGGACTCCTGACCGACCGGGCGTCCGGTCGCTGCCGTCGGTCGACGCCGCCTAGCGACCGAACAGGCGGCGCCACCAGGGACGGGCGGGCTCCTCGACCGGCGTCTCGTCGCGGTCGGCGTCACCGGTCGACGGCCCGGGTCCGCCGGGGAACGGGTTCGCCGGGAACGGCGAGGTGCCGGGGTGGGCCGTAGGCCGCGTCTCGAAGCGCACGGTGGTGGCGTCGCCGTCATCGTCGTCGGGGCCGTCCGGCGCCCGGTGGTGCCCGTTGGTCTGCCCGGGCGGCCGGCGCGGATCGCCGCGCTGCAGGCGCTGCGTGAGGTCCGGGTCCTGCCCCGGGCCCCGCCGCGAGCTCAGCGCGTGCGGCAGCACAGTGGTGCTCGACGCGTCGAAGGGCGAGACGGCCGTGTCGGGCGTGACCACGTCCTCGTCACGCTCCGTGGCCCGCTGGTGGGCGTGCGCGATGGCATCCTGGGCGCGCTCCCACGCATTCGAGGCCACCGCACCCCTCCTGCTCGTTCCCCCGACGGGCGGGACCCTGGCGGGGTCGTGCGGCCAGAGCGCCCGGAGAGGGTCCACACTATCGCCCGCGGTCACGATTCGTCATCGACGAGGGGGTTCATCAGGGATGCAGGCGGGGGACACGGCGGTGATCGATCCGGCGCGGACGGCCGCGGTCGTGCTGGTCGGGGGGCAGGGCAGCCGGTTGCGCCCGCTCACGCTCAGCACACCGAAGCCGATGCTGCCGACGGCCGGCGTGCCCTTCCTGGCGCACCTGCTGTCACGGATCGCGGCCGCCGGCATCCGCACGGTGGTGCTCGGCACCGCCTACCGCGCCGAGGTGTTCGAGGACTTCCTGGGCGACGGCGCCGCGATGGGCCTCGACCTGACCTGCCGCCCCGAGCCCGAGCCGCTCGGCACCGGCGGCGGCATCCGCTACGCCGCGGACGCGCTCGCCCCGGGGTTCGACGAGGTCGTCGTGTTCAACGGCGACATCCTCTCCGGCGTCGACGTCCGCGCGGTCGTCGGCGAGCACCGCGCCGCGGGCGCCGATGTGACCCTGCACCTCGTGCGGGTCCCCGACCCCACGGCCTTCGGCTGTGTGCCGACCGACGCCACCGGCCGCGTCACCGCGTTCCTCGAGAAGACGCTCACGCCGCCGACCGACCAGGTCAACGCCGGCTGCTACGTCTTCCGGCGCGACGTGCTCGACGCGATCCCCGCCGGGCGGCCGGTCTCGGTCGAGCGCGAGACGTTCCCGGGCCTGCTCGCGGCCGGCTCGCGGGTCCAGGGCCACGTCGAGTCGTCGTACTGGCTCGACCTCGGCACGCCCGCCTCGTTCGTGCGCGGCAGCGCCGACCTCGTGCAGGGGGCCGCGCCGACCGCCGCGCTCCCGGGCCCCGTCGGCACGGCGCTGCTGCTGCCCGGGGCGAAGGTGGCCGCGTCGGCATCGCTCACCGACGGCACGACGGTCGGCGCCGACGTGCAGATCGGCGAGGGCAGCCGGGTCTCGGGCTCGGTGCTCCTCGACGGCGCGCGGATCGGCGACGGCGTGGTCGTCGAGCGCTCGGTGATCGGGCCCGGGGCGACCATCGGCGACGACACCGTGGTCGCCGACGCCGTCGTCGGCGACGGCGCCACGATCGGCGCGTCGTGCGAGCTGCTCGCCGGCGTGCGCATCTGGCCCGGCCTCGCGATCCCCGACGGCGGTCTGAGATTCTCGGGTGGTGCCTGAGGCTCCCGCGGACGCGCAGCGATTTGGGGAGCACGCCGATAGAGGAGCCGGACGGTCGACTGCGGTCGCCGCGCCGGAGGCCGAGCGGGTCTGGCGGCCCGACTTCGTGCTCGACGTGCGGGCGCTCGTCTCCCCGCTGCGTCGCGGCAAGGGCGACCCGACGTTCCACACGGAGCTCGACGGCGCCGAGGGCGGAGACGCGGCGACGCGGAGCCCGACCGGGGGGTCCGGGGCGCTCTGGCGCGCCACGCCGACCCCCGAGGGCCCGGCGACGCTCGCCCTCTCCCGCCGCGACGGCGAGGTCCGCGCGCGGGCCTGGGGGCCGGGTGCGGCGTGGATCGTCGACGGGGTGCCCGCGCTGCTGGGCGCCGAGGACGACGACGCCGGGTTCGTCGGGCACCACCCGCTGGTCGCCGAGACCCGCCGCCGCATGCCGGGCCTGCGTCTGGGCGCCACGCGCACGGTGTGGGACCAGCTGCTGCCCGCGATCCTCGAGCAGAAGGTCACCGGCATCGAGGCGCGCCGGTCGTGGCGCGAGCTGTGCTGGCGGTTCGGCGAGGACGCGCCGGGCCCGACGCCGCGGCCGATGAAGCTGCCGCCGACCCCGCGGCGCATCCGGGAGATCCCCGACTGGGAGTGGCACAGGGCCGGCGTCGACCAGAGCCGCCGCCGCGCGATCCTCGCCTGCGCCACCGTCGCGCACCGCCTCGAGAAGGCCGCCGAGATGCGCGGCGAGGCCGGGCGGGCGCTGCTGCAGAAGGTCCCGGGCGTCGGCATCTGGACCGCCGCCGAGGTGGCGCAGCGCTCCTGGGGCGACCCGGACGCGGTCAGCGTCGGCGACTTCCACATCCCCTCGACGGTCGGCTGGGCGCTGGTGGGCCGCAAGCTCGACGACGCGGGGATGCTCGAGGTCCTCGCCTGCTACGCGCCCCAGCGCCAGCGGGCCGTGCGCTACATCGAGGCCTCGGGCTTCCGCCGCCCGCGCTTCGGCCCGCGGTTCTCGCCGAAGGACTACCGGACGTACTGAACCGCGCCGGTCAGGCGAGCGCGCGCCCGAACGCGACCTCGTCGGGCAGCTCCGCCAGCGGCCACCAGCGCAGGTCCAGCGACTCCTCGCTGATCGCCTCCACCGCGCCGGGCGGCGCGTGCGCGACGAAGCGGACGTCGAGGTGGCGGGTCGGGACCCCCAGCGAGCAGGTCAGGGCGTGCACCTCGGCGTGCACCGGCTCGGGGTCGAGCACGAGGCCCTCGATGCCGGACTCCTCGGTCGCCTCGCGCAGCGCGGCGCCGGCGAGGGTCGCGTCGTCGGGCTCGATGTGCCCGCCCAGCTGGATCCACGCGTGGACCCGCGGGTGCAGCGTCAGCAACGCCCGCTCGCCGGTGGCGTCGAGCACGAGCGTGGAGGCCGTGAGGTGACCCGGCGCGCAGGAGCGCGAGCACGCGTCGGGGCGGGCGTCGAGGTAGGACAGCAGCGCCAGCCGCACCGAGTCGATCTCGCGGGCCGCCGGGCGCCAGCGGTCGAGCACCGCGCGGGCGTCGGCGTGCGCCGCGGCGGTGGTGACGGCGGCGCGGACGCCCGCGGCGAGGGTGCGCTCGTGTGTACTCATGCGCCGGCTCCGCCTCGCTCCGTGTCGCGCGTGCTCATCCGATCTCCACCCACCGGTCGTCGACGCCCAGCTCGCCGCGCGGGGGCGGCACGGAGTCCGGGTGCCCGACCGCGACCGCGCCGAGCGGCTCCCACGTCGCCGGCAGCGCGAGCTCGGCCCGCACGACGTCCGGCGCGAAGATCGTCGAGGACACCCAGCACGACCCCAGCCCCTCGGCGGCCAGGGCCACGAGGAACCCCTGCACCGCGGCCCCGCCGGCGACGGTGAACATCGTGTGCTCGGCGGCGTTCCGCCGGTCGTCGGGGTAGGCGTGGGCGCCCTCGGGGACGAGGAACGGCAGCACGACCTCGGGGGCGGTGCGCAGCAGGTCCCCGCGCGCCACCCGGCGGGCGACCGCGTCCTCGGCGAACCCGTCGCCGCGCAGGTCGGCGCGCCAGGCGTCGGCCATCGCGTCGAGCAGCCGGGTCCGGACCGACGGCGAGGTGAGGTGCACGAACCGCACCGGGCGCGTGTGGTGCGGGGCGGGCGCGGTGAGCGCCGCGGCCCCGGCGCGCCGCAGCGCGTCGGCGTCCACGGGGTCCGGGGCGAACGCGCGCACCGAGCGCCGGGCCGGCACCGCCTCGCGCCGCCCGCGCGCCAGGGCCTCGTCGGTGCCCAGCCAGAAGAGGTCCTCCTCGACCGGGCGCACGAGGTCGGCGCCCCGCGCGGTCTCCGAGCGCAGCGCCGCCGGCAGGCCGCGCACGACGGCGACCGGCACGCCGCCGAGCTTGCCCTTGACCAGGTCGGCGGCCGCGGCGACCTCGTCGGCGACGGCGACCTCGGTGACGACCAGCTCGTTGCCCTGCGCGTCGACCGCGCCGCCGTAGGGGTGCACGACCCGGAGTCCCGCGGCGCCGATGGCGGCGTCGGTCTGGCCGGTGCGCCAGGTGCGGCCCATGGTGTCGGTGACGACCACGGCGACGTCCACCCCGAGCCGTGCGCGCAGCGCGGCGCGCAGGGCGGCCGCCGAGGCGTCCGGGTCCTCGGGCAGCAGCGCCACCTCGTCGCCGGCGACGTTCGACGCGTCGATCCCGGCGGCCGCCTGCACGATGCCCAGCGCGTTGGCGACGATCTTGGTGCGGCCCTTGGTGGCCAGCAGCCGGACGGTCTCCCGGTCGACGAGCGCGCGCCGGGCGGTGTCGCGCGCCTCGGGGTCGGCGGGCACGCGCACGAGGCGGCCCTCGACCTTCGAGAGCACCTTCGAGGTGACGACGAGGACGTCGCCGTCGGCGAGCGTCCCGTCCAGCGCCGCGGCCAGCGCCGCGGCGAGGTCGTCGCCGGGGCGGAACTCGGGCAGCCCGGTGACACCCCAGAGGGTCAGGCCGCCCGCGGCGTGATCAGACACCCGCGACCTCGTACGCCGCGCGCACCATCGCCGCCGTGGTGTCCGGGTCGGTCATCATCAGCGGCACCTCGCGGACCTCGACGCCCGGGACCTCGGCGCCGTCGCCGGGGGCGACGAGCCAGCCGTCGAGCAGCCCGCCGGTGCGGCGCGAGCCGTACCAGCGCCCGACGCCCTCGGCGCTGACCGGGACGTCGACGGCGGCGAGGCACGCCTCGGCCATGCCGCGCACCGCGTGCCCCTCGACGATGGGCGACACCCCGACCACGCTGCCCGGCGCCGCGGTCAGGGCCGGGCGCATGCCGGGGACGTCGACGATGGTGTTGACGCTGACCACGGGGTTGGACGGCGCGACGAGCACGACGTCGGCCGCGGCGACCGCGGCGAGCGCGTCCGGGCAGGCGGTGGCCTGGTCGCGGCCCACCGAGGCGAACGAGTGAGCCGGCAGCGCGGCGCGGTGGCGCACCCACCACTCCTGGAAGTGGATCGCGCGGCGCGCGCCGTCCGCGGGGTCGTCGACGACGACGTGGGTCTCGATGCGGTCGTCGCTCGCCGGGATCAGCTCGACCCCGGGCTGCCAGCGGTCGCACAGCGCGGCCGTGACCTGCGAGAGCGGGAAGCCGGCGCGCAGCATCCGCGTGCGCACGAGGTGGGTCGCGACGTCACGGTCGCCCAGGCCGAACCAGGTCGGGTCGGCGCCGTAGGCCTCGAGCTCCTCGCGGACCGACCACGTCTCCTTCGCCCGCCCCCAGCCCTTCTCGGTGTCGATGCCCGCGCCGAGCGTGTACATGCAGGTGTCGAGATCGGGACACACCCGCAGCCCGTGCAGCCAGATGTCGTCGCCGACGTTGACCACCGCGCGGATGGTGTCGCCCGGGCCCGCGGCGGCCTTGACGCCCTGCAGGAAGCGGGCGCCCCCGACGCCCCCGACCAGAACGGTGACCTGCACCGGGTGCTCCTCTCCCCGCTCCTGGGACTGCTTCCCCACCCATCGTGCTCCCCGGCCCCGACATCGGCGCCCGGCGGGTCGGCCCGATGGTCGACGCCGTTGCTCCGTCTCAGCGCAACAATGAGTCTCAGCGCAACAATGAGATGAACTGGTCCTGCCCCACCGCGGCGAGCAGCGAGTCGCCGCCGACGAGGGTGAACAGGGCGTCGGCGACGAGGAACAGGACCGCCGAGGCGCCGGGCACCAGGAAGAGCAGCAGGATGATCGCGAGCGGGGCGTAGGGCGCGATCCGCGCCGCGCCGGCCCGCGTGCCGTAGGGCAGGTAGGGGTCGATGACGCCCCAGCCGTCGAGGCCCGGCACCGGCAGCAGGTTCAGCACGAACGTCAGCACCTGGATCAGACCGAGGAACGCGAGCGCGGCGGCGAGCGGCAGCGGCGGCGAGGTGAGCGCCAGCGCGAGCGCGATCACGCCGGCGAGCACCAGATTGGCGATCGGCCCCGCGATCGACACCGCGCTCATCGCCGGGCGCGACCGCAGCGCCGAGCGCTGGATCCACACCGCGCCACCGGGCAGCGGGATGCCGCCGAGCACGAGGAAGAGCAGCGGCAGCACCAGCGTCAGCCCGATGTTCGCGTAGCGGCGGATGTCGAGGGTGAGGTAGCCCAGGCCCCGGACCGAGTGGTCGCCGCAGCGGTCGGCGGTCAGGGCGTGGGAGAACTCGTGCAGGCACAGCGACACGGCCCACCCGGCGAGCACCAGCAGGACGGTGCCGCCGACGATCGCGCCCTCGGCGGGCAGCAGTGTCAGCGCACCCCCGGCGGCGGTGAGGGCCACGAGGACCAGGAAGATGGGGCTGACCGGCGATCGCAGCCGGGACACGCGGGGAGCCACACGACCAGTGTCCCCGACGCGATGGGGCCGGACGGAGCAGCCGGGTAGCGAACCTGTTGTGTATTGCTACGGATAGCGCATGACGTTCACCGCACGTGACGACCGGTCGTCGCGACATGCGGCCACACGGGGCCCCCGGCTTGACCCGGATGGAACGACACCGGTGTAATTCCTACGCGATGACACGTCGGTGCGGGGCCGACGCCTCGTCCGCTCAGCGGGGGGCCGGGGGAGTCGAGGCGAGGGAGGCGTCGTGAACGGTGCGGAGAGCGGGTCGGTGGTGCTGGGTAGCGAGGGATTTGGGCCGCCGAAGGCGGGGCTGAGGGACGTGCTGTCCGAGCTCGCCATGGTGACCGAGGACGAGCAGGAGTGGCAGGAGCGCGCGCTGTGCGCGCAGACCGACCCGGAGGCGTTCTTCCCCGAGAAGGGCGGCAGCACCCGGGAGGCCAAGCAGATCTGCAACAGCTGCGAGGTGCGGGGCGAGTGCCTCGAGTACGCCCTCGGGCACGACGAGCGCTTCGGTATCTGGGGCGGGCTGTCGGAGCGCGAGCGGCGGCGTCTGAAGCGCCGCGCCGTCTGACACCCGGGCCGGGTCCCCACCGGGGCGGGTCCTAGTCTCGGACGCCGACCGCAGCGTGGGCGCCCTCGGACGGTGGCCCGAGGGGAAGGACGGCGCCCGTGGCTCGACCCTCTCCGACGGTCTCGTCGCGCGCGGCGCCGGTGCTCGCCGTCCTCGTCTGCCACGACGGTGAGGCCTGGCTGCCCGGCACGCTGGACGCGCTCGCCCACCTGACCCGTCGCCCGCGCTGGGTGATCGCGGTCGACACCGGCTCCGCCGACGGCACCGCGGGGATCCTGGCGTCGAGCAACCAGGTCGACGTCGTGCTGCGCATGCCGCGCGACACGGGCTTCGCCGAGGCCGTGCACACCGCCGTCG
This sequence comes from Actinomycetospora lutea, assembly GCF_028737205.1. GTDB lineage: Bacteria > Actinomycetota > Actinomycetes > Mycobacteriales > Pseudonocardiaceae > Actinomycetospora > Actinomycetospora lutea. The sequence continues at coordinate 34,532 of NZ_JAQZAL010000014.1, forward strand.
ACGACGCCGACCGCCGCTGGGGACGCACGGAGCCGCGGGGCTCGGGCGACTGGCTCTGGGTCCTCCACGACGACGCGGCCCCCGCCCCGAACTGCCTCGAGGTCCTGCTCTCGGTCGCCGAGACGTCCCCGTCCGCCGCGGTGCTCGGCCCGCTGTGCCTCGACTGGGACGACCCCCGGCTCGTCGTCGAGGCGGGCGTCTCGATCGACGCCTCCGGCTCCCGGCAGACCGGGATCGCCGCCGACGAGCTCGACCTGGGCCAGTTCGCCACCAACTCCGAGGTGCTGGCGGTCGGGTCGGCCGGATCGCTCGTGCGCCGCCGCGAGTGGGACTCCCTCGGCGGCTACGACACCGCGCTCGGCCTGCTGCGCGAGGACGTCGACTACGGCTGGCGCGTCAACCGCGCCGGCGGCCTCGTCCTCTGCGCGCCCTCGGCCCGGCTGCGCCACGCCCGCGGCCTGACGACCCGGGCCCGGACGCTCGACACCGCCGGCGTCGACCCGCGCCACCGCGCCACCGACCGCGCCCACGGCGTGCGGACGTTCCTGGCGAACTGCTCGAGCCCCGCGTTCGTGCTCGGCCTGCTCCGGCTGCCGGTGCTCGCCGTGCTGCGCGCGCTCGGGTTCCTGCTGGTCCGCCGCACCCGGGCGGCCGGCGCGGAGCTCGCGGGCCTGTCCCGCGTGCTGGGCTCGGGGCCGGGGCTGGCGGACCTCGCCGACGCGCGCCGGCGGCGCGGCACCGGCGCCACCGCCCTGCCCCGCGAGCTGCGGGGCCTGTTGACCAGCCGCACCACCCGGCTGCGCAACGCCGTGCGCGGCGGCCTGACGTCGCTGGTGCGGGGGCGCCTGCGCGAGGAGCTCGACCTCGGCCGCGTGCCCGAGTGGGCCGAGCAGGGCGCGCGGTCGGGCGAGGCCGAGGAGGCCGCGGAGCGCCGCCCGGCGGTCGGTCCCGAGGCCCTGCCTGCCGGCGCGGCCCTGCGCCGCCGGCGCACGGCCGGTCTGCGCCGCCCCGGCGAGGCCCTGGCGGTCGCGCTCCCCGGCCCGCGGGCGCCACGGGATGGGTCGAGCTCCGCTCCGCTTCGTCTCCCCGCGGACGCGGAGCCGCCGACCGAGGCCGTCGCGCCGATCCGCCCGAGCGACCCCCGGCCCGCGCCCGAGGGTGAGCGCGTCGTCTACGTCCCCGTCACCCCGGGCCGGGTGGCCCGCGAGCTGCTGCTCGCCCCGCCGCTGCTGCTGGTCGTCGGCCTGACGCTGGTCTCGGTCCTCACCCAGCGCGCCCGCCTCGGGCTCGGCCTGGCCGGTGGCCGCATCGCCGAGGTCCCGGGGCTGCGCGAGCTCTGGTCGTCCTACCTCGCGGGCTGGCACCCGATCGCGGGCGGCACCGGCGCGCCCGCCCCCGCCGCGCTCGCCGTCGTCGGGACCCTCGGCGGCCCCGTCGCCCCGCTGGGCGGCCCGCCGGCGGCCGTGTCGATCCTGCTGATCGCGGCGCTGCCGCTCGCCGGGCTCTCGGCGTACCTGGCGACGCGCGACCTGCGCGTGGGCCGGGTGCTGCGCGCCCTGGCGGCCGCGGTCTACGCACTGCTCGGGATCACCGCGGGCGCGGTGGCCCAGGGCCGCCTCGACGGCGTGGTCGCCGCGGTCCTGCTGCCGCTGGTGCTCGCCGGCGTGGTGTCGGTGCTGCGCGGCGTGCGCGTCAGCGGCCGGCGCGGGTCGTGGTGGAGCACGGCCGCGGGCACCGCGCTCGCGCTCGGCGTGGTCAGCGCGTTCGCCCCGCTGGTGCACGCGCTGGTGCTCGTCGTCGTGGTGATCGGGTTCGTGCTCGTGCCCGCGCCGCCGCGGGCGGCCGGTCGGCGCGCCATGTCGCTCGCCGTGATCGTCCTGCTGCCCGTGCTGCTTCTCCTGCCCTGGCCGACCGTGCTGCTCGCCGCGCCCGAGGTGCTCCTGCACGGCACCGGGTCGCCGGTGCCCGAGCGGTTCGTGGGTGACCTCGACGTCCTCTCACTGGACCCCGGCGGCGACGCGACCGTGCCCTGGGCGGGACTGCTGCTCGTGGTGCTGGCGGTCGGCGTGGCGCTGGTCGCGCCGCGGCGGGCCGCGGTCCCGGGGCTCGCCCTGCTGCTGCTCGGCATCGTCGCCGCGGGCGTCGTCGGGTCGTTCGCGCTGCCCCCACTCGCCGGCGGCGACGCCCGGCCCGGCTGGACCGGCCCGGCGCTCGCCCTCGCCGCGTGCGGGGCGCTGTGGAGCCTGCTCGCGCAGGTCGCGGCCGCGCGCACCGAGCCCCTCGGCCGGCTGCTCGGCCGCCGCGAGCCGGTCGACCGCGGCCCCGCCCGGCGCGGCGAGTCCGAGCTGGACCTCGGCGGCGCCGGCGTCGGCGGGCGGCTCGCCGGGGCGATGGAGGGCCTGGCCGGGCGCCTGCGCCCGCGCAGCCGGGCCGGCGTCGACCGCACCGCCCGGGCGCGCAGCGTCGCCGTCCCCGTGGTGGCGACGGCGGTCGCCGCGCTCGCCGTGGTCACCGTGCTGCGCGGGGGCTCCGGCGCGCTCGCCGACACCGCCGCGCCCACCCTCGCACCGCAGGCGGCGGGCGAGCTCGCGGCCGCGGGCGCGCGGGTCGTCGTCGTGACCCGCGACCCGGACACCACCCGCCGCGCCGGGCCCGAGCTGCCGCGCTACGGCGACGACGACCTCGCCCCGGTCGCCGCGGCCCCCGCGCGCCTGCAGCGCGACGTGCAGGCCCTGCTCTCCGGCGATCCGGCCACCGCCCAGGCGGGTGTCGCCGAACTGGCCACCGGCGGCACCGGGCTGATCGTGTTGCCCGACGCGGCGACCGCGCGCTCGGTGCGCGCCGCCGCCGGGCCGCTGCTCACCGACGCCCCGCCGGTGTCCGACGGCCGCCCGACGGCCCGGGTGGCGCTGCCCGTGGCCGGCGCGGTGCTGCTCGAGCCGCCGATCTCCGACGACGCGACCGAGGCCCGCGCGGCTCCGCGGCGACCCGCCGGGCTGACGACGGTGCCCTCGGACCTGCCCACCGTCGCGGTGCGCGTGTCGCCGGGCGCCGACCGCCGCCTGCTCGTGGTCGCCGCGGAGCTGGAGTCGGGGTGGTCGGCGAGCGTCGGCGGCGCGCCCGCCGAGGTCGTGCCCGCCTGGGGCCACCTCGTCGGCGTCTCCGTGCCGCCGGGTGGCGGGCCGGTCGTCGTGGACCGCGACGAGACCGTGCGGCTCCTGCTCCTCCTGCTGCAGCTGGCGCTCGTCCTGTTCACGGCCCTGTCGGCGCTGCCGTCGAGGAAACGGCTCGACTAGCGGCCCGCCTGTCGGGCGGCCCCGGTGTCGGGGGGCGGTCCTACGCTCCGCGGCATGTTCGACCACGTCGGCTTCCCCTGTGGTGACGTCGAGACCTCCGTCGCCTTCTACACCGCGGTGTTCGCGCCCCTCGGCTTCGAGGTCGGCCTGCGCATCCCCACCGGTCCGCCCGGAGCGCCCGAGGTCGTCGGCCTGCGCTCCGGCGGCGGCGCGCACGCGGACTTCTGGCTCGCGCCCGGCCACGGCGTCGAGCAGGAGCTGCACCTCGCGTTCGCCGCGCCCGACCGGGCGGCGGTCGACGCCGTGCACGAGGCGGCCCTGGCGCACGGGGCCGAGGTGCTGCACGCGCCGCGGATCTTCCCCGAGTACCACCCCGGCTATTACGCGGTGTTCCTCCGCGACCCCGACGGCCACAACGTCGAGGCCGTCCACCACAGCTGGGAGTAGCCGGCTACTCCTCGCCCGCGATCGTGTCGGGCTCGACGCCCAGGTAGCCCGCCACCTGCTCGACGAGCACGTCGTGGAGCAGGTCGGCGAGGTCCTCGCCGTCGAGCGCGCGCGCCTCGAGCGGGCGGCGGTAGAGCACGATGCGCGCGCGGGTCACGGCGCCGCGCCGGTCCATGCCGGCGGGCACCAGGCGCGCGAGCGGCACCTCGCCGTCGCCGAGCACGGCCTCGTCGTCCACCGGGGAGCGCGTGCCCGCGGGCACCTCCGGCACGTCGTCGACGGCCACGTCGAGGTCGGCGAGCTCGGTGCTCCAGCGCTCCTCGATCGGCTCGAGGGCCTCGAGCACCAGGGCGTCGAAGCGTTCGGCGCGCGTGCGGGACGCGGGGGAGCCCGACGGGTAGAGCGGCATCCGCAGGCCGCGCCCGCGCCGGTCGCGGCGCCGCCGTCGCGGCCCGGGCGCCGGCGTGCTGCTCCGGCGGCTCGCGCTCCTGGTCACGCCCGCGGAGCCTACGCGGGGCGGTCCCGGCACGCTGCGACGTGCCCGGACGAGCCCGACGCGCCCCGCGCGCCTGCGCGATCAGGGCCGTTCGGCGGACTACTGTCCTGCTTCGTGCGAGGAGTGCGGAAGTGCTCACGGACCGGGTGTGGTCACGCGGCCGTGGCCACCCTGACCTATGTCTACTCGGACTCGACCGCCGTGGTCGGTCCGCTGGCGACGAGCGCCGAGCCGCACTCCTACGACCTCTGTGAACGCCACGCCGTCCGCCTCACCGCCCCGCGCGGGTGGGAGGTCGTGCGCTACGAGGGCGAGTTCCCGGCGGAGCCCTCCGCCGACGACCTCACCGCCCTCGCCGAGGCCGTCCGCGAGGCCGGCCGGGCCGACCGCCCGCTCGACGGCGCCGACGGGCGACCGCGGGTCACGGCCGGGACGGGCGTCGGCGGGGCGCTGCCGCCGGCCCCGCTGCCGGGGATGGCGAGCGGTCTCGGCGGGGTCGCGAGCACGCCGACGGGCCGTCGCGGCCACCTCCGGGTGCTGCCCGACCCCGCCTCCTCCTGACCGTTCCCGGCGATCACCGAACGGTCGTGGACCACCGTTCACCCATCGGCGGACGTGCCCGCCCGGCGGGCGCAGCGGGTCGGTCGCGCGGATAGGCTGGTCACGTGGCCAGTGCGCAGCAGGGGACGCAACAAGCGGCACCGGACCGGGCCCAGGTGATCGACCAGGTCGTCAAGGCCTACGACATCCGCGGCCTGGTGGGCAGCCAGCTCGACGCGACCTTCGTGCGCGACGTGGGGGCGGCCTTCGCGCGCGTGCTGCTCGACGAGGAGTCGGGTCTCGGCGGCGGCCGGGGCGTCGTGGTCGCCCACGACATGCGCGAGTCGTCGCCCGAGCTCTCCGAGGCGTTCGCCGAGGGCGTCACCGCGCTCGGCGTCGACGTCGTCGCCATCGGCCTCGCCGGCACCGACGAGCTCTACTACGCCTCGGGCGCGCTCGACATGCCCGGCGCGATGTTCACCGCGAGCCACAACCCGGCGAGCTACAACGGCATCAAGCTCTGCCGGGCGGGCGCCGCCCCGGTCGGCCAGGACTCGGGTCTCGACGAGATCGCCGCGCTGCTCGACCGCGGGCCCGGCGAGGTCACCGCGGACGTCTCCGGCGAGCGGGGCACGGTCAGCCACCGCGACCTCCTCGACGACTACGCGGCCTTCCTGCGCTCGCTGGTCGACCTCTCGGGCATCCGCCCGCTGTCGATCGTCGTCGACGCGGGCAACGGCATGGCCGGGCACACGGTGCCCGCCGTGCTCGACCCGCTCCCGATCGAGGTCTACCCCCTGTACTTCGAGCTCGACGGCTCGTTCCCCAACCACGAGGCCAACCCGCTCGACCCGGACAACCTGCGCGACCTGCAGCGCGAGGTGACCACGCTCGGGCGCATCGACGCCGGGCTCGCGTTCGACGGCGACGCCGACCGGGTGTTCCTCGTCGACGAGAAGGGCGACGCGGTCAGCCCCAGCGCCATCACCGCGCTCGTCGCGACCCGCGAGCTGGGCAAGCACCCCGGCTCCACGGTGATCCACAACCTGATCACCTCGCGCGCCGTCCCCGAGATCGTCGCCGAGGCCGGGGGCACGCCGGTGCGCTCGCGCGTCGGGCACTCGTTCATCAAGGGCACGATGGCCGAGACCGGCGCGGTGTTCGGGGGCGAGCACTCGGCGCACTACTACTTCCGCGACTTCTGGCGCGCCGACTCCGGCATGCTCGCCGCCCTCCACGTCCTCGCCGCCCTCGGCGAGCAGGACCGGCCGCTCTCGGAGCTCATGGCGCAGTACTCCCGCTACGCCGCGTCGGGCGAGATCAACTCGACGGTCGACGACCCGCGCGCGGTGATGGCCGAGGTGGAGCAGACCTTCGGGGACCGCGACGGCGTCACCACCGACGATCTCGACGGCCTGACGGTCACCCTGCCCGACGGCTCCTGGTTCAACCTGCGCCCGTCCAACACCGAGCCGCTGCTGCGGCTCAACGTCGAGGCCGCCGACGACGACGCCGTGGCCGCGCTGCGCGACGAGGTCCTCGGCCTCGTCCGCGGCTGACCCGATCGAGGAGGAGACCCCATGCCGCTCGGTCTGGACCCCGACCTGCTGGAGATCCTGGCGTGCCCCGCGCCCGACCACGGCGCGCTGCGCCCGGGCACGCCCGAGGACGCGGAGGCCGCCATGAGCCCCGTGCTGACCTGCACCGTCTGCGACCGGCGCTACCCGGTCACCGACGGCATCCCGGTGCTCCTGCTGTCCGAGGCGACCGGGGGCCCCGAGCAATCATCCGGGACGCGCAGCGCAGCGGAGCCGGACCCGTCGTCGCAGGGGTGAGTCGCGATGCTCGACGACGCCCTGCTCTCCGACGAGTCACGCCTGCTGGCCGCCGACCACGCCGGCATCCTGCGCGCGGTCGCGACCGCAGGCGCCCAGGTCCGGGCGACCGCGGAGGCCGCCCGTGAGGGCGGCGTGGCCCGCGAGCTCGCGGGCCTGCGGCCCCGCGCGCTGGTGCTCCTGACCCGGCCCGGCACCACCGAGTCCGCCTGCCGGCTCATGGCCGCGCTCCTCACGCCGACCGCGCCGCTCCCGGTGATCGTCAGCGGGGTGGCGCCGCCCTGGCTCGGCCCGCTCGACGTGGTCGTCGCGACCCACCGCGGGCGCGAGGGCGACCCGGTCGAGGCCGACGTCGCCGAGTCGGTGCACCGCGCGGTCCGCCGGGGCGCCCACGTCGTGCTCACCGGCCCCGCGGAGGGTCCGGCGGCCGCGGCCGGGGCCGGGCGCGCCCTCGCGGTGACGCCGCGGATGACGCTCGCGGTCCCCGGCGAGGACGCCGACGGGCTCGACACCGCCACCGTGCTCGCGACCGGCCTGGCCGTGGCCGGCGCGCTGGAGCTCCTCGACCTGGACCTCGGCGACCTCGCCGACCGCCTCGACGCCGAGGCCGAGCGCGACGGCCCGCGCGGCGAGGCGTTCGTCAACCCCGCCAAGAGCCTCGCGCTGCGGGTCGCCGAGCGGACCCCGCTGCTGTGGGGCGCCGACCCGATCGCGGGCCTGCTCGCGGGGTACGGCGCGACCGTGCTGGCCACCCACGCGGGGGTGGTCGCGCAGGCCACGACCGCGGCCGCGGCGGGCGCCCAGCCGGCGCTGCTGGCCCGGCTGGTCGAGAGCACGGGGGAGGCGTCGATCTTCGCCGACCCCTTCGACGACCCGGCCCCGGCGGCGCCGCCGCCCCGGCTGGTGCTCCTGGCGGTGCGTGAGGACCTCGCGACCCGCCGTCTCGTCGGCGACGTCGGTGCCCGCCACCCGGGCGCGGACGTCCTGGAGATCGACGACGTCGAGCTGGCGGGGGAGGGGCCGTCGCGGGACGCACTGCGCGCCGCCGTGCTGGCCACCCGGCTCGACTTCACCGCGGTCTACCTCGGCCTGGCCCTCGGGGCCCGCGCCTCCGGGGTCCGGACCGCCTGACACCACAGAGGGGCACCGACACGTGGAGGTCCTCAGGGGCAGCGTGCGCACGTACGCGTGGGGCTCCCGGACACACCTCGCCGAGCTGCTCGGTGGGGAGGTCCCGTCGCCGCACCCGCAGGCCGAGCTCTGGCTCGGTGCGCACCGCGACGAGCCCTCGCAGCTCACGGGCGAGCACGCCCGGTCGCTGACCGACGCCCTGCGCGACGACCCGGCGGGCACGCTCGGGCCGTCGCGCCGGCAGCGCTGGTCGGACCGGCTGCCCTACCTGCTCAAGGTGCTCGCCGCCGAGGAGCCGCTGAGCCTGCAGGCGCACCCGTCGGCCGAGCAGGCCGCGGCGGGCTACGCGCGCGAGGAGGCGGCGGGCGTGCCGCGCACGGCCGCGGACCGGAACTACCCGGACCCGCTGCCGAAGCCCGAGCTGCTCTGCGCGCTCACCGAGTTCCACGCCCTGGCGGGGTTCCGCGAGCCGGCCGAGACCGTGCGGCTGCTGCGCGCCCTCGACGTGCGCGCGCTCGACCACCACACCGAGCTGCTCGCCGCGCAGCCCGACGCCGACGGCCTGCGCGCGCTGTTCACCACCTGGATCACGCTGCCGCAGCGCGCCGTCGACGAGCTGGTGCCCGCCCTGCTCGACGGCTGCGTTGCCCACGCCCGCGAGCGCGGCGAGTTCACCACCGAGGCCCGCACGCTGCTCGACCTCGGCGAGCGCTACCCCGGCGACGCCGGGGTCCTCGCCGCGCTGCTGCTCAACCGCGTCGCCCTCGCGCCCGGCCAGTGCCTCTACCAGCCCGCGGGCTCGCCCCACTCGTACCTGGCGGGGGCAGCCGTCGAGCTCATGGCCAACTCCGACAACGTCCTGCGCTGCGGGCTGACCCCGAAGCACGTCGACGTCCCCGAGCTGCTCCGCGTGCTCGACTTCTCGCCCGGCGCCCCGACGCTGCTGTCCGGGGAGGGGGCGGGGCCGGTCCGGCGGTTCTCGCCGTCGGAGTTCTTCAGCCTCGCCCGCTGCGCGTTCGACGGCGCCGAGGACGAGGCCGACCTCGGCATCGAGGGCCCCCGGATCGTGATCACCGTCGAGGGCGCGGTGCGTCTGCGCTCGGCGCGCGGCCAGAGCCAGGAGGTCCCGCGCGGCACCGCCGCCTGGGTGCCGGCGTGCGACGGGCCGGTCACGGTCGCCCCGGTCGGCGGCCCGGCCCTGGCGTTCGCCGCCGCGGACGGGTTGGGCGCCGGGTAGCGGAGCGGGCGCGGGCGTTAGATTCGGGTCGGCGGATTTCACCCCGCCCTCACATCTGCCCGGTTCGTACCCTGGAGGGCTCCGTGTCCGCATCCGGAGGCGGCAAGGCGATCGTCGCCGCGCTGGCGGCCAACGCCGGCATCGCCGTGGCCAAGTTCGTCGGCTTCGCCGTCACGGGCTCGTCGTCGATGCTCGCCGAGGGGGTCCACTCGGTCGCCGACACCGGCAACCAGGGCCTGCTCCTGCTGGGGCGCAAGCGCGCCAAGCGGGCCGCGACACCCGAGCACCCGTTCGGTTTCGGCCGTGACCGGTTCTTCTACTCGTTCGTCGTCGCGCTCCTGCTGTTCAGCCTCGGCTCGGTGTTCGCGATCTACGAGGGCATCCACAAGCTCTCGTCGCCCGAGGAGCTGACCTCCCCGATCGTCGCGGTGGTCATCCTCGTCGTGGCGATCGTCCTCGAGGGGTTCAGCTTCCGCACCGCGGTGCACGAGTCCCGCGAGCTCAAGGGCGACGCCACCTGGTGGGGGTTCATCCGGCAGTCGGTGAACCCGGAGCTGCCGGTCGTGCTGCTCGAGGACACCGGCGCGCTGATCGGCCTCATCCTCGCCCTGGGCGGCGTCGGCCTCTCCACGCTGACCGGCGAGCCGGTGTGGGACGCGGTGGGCACCATCTGCATCGGTGTGCTGCTCGGCGTCATCGCGGTCATCCTCATCGTCGAGACGAAGAGCCTGCTCATCGGCGAGGGGGCCGGCGCGCCGCTGGTCCGGACGATCACCGGCGCGCTCGTCGGCGGCCCCGTCGAGCGGGTCATCCACCTGCGCACCCAGTACCTCGGGCCCGAGGAGCTGCTGGTCGCCGCGAAGATCGCGGTGTCGTCGTCGCTGTCGACCGAGGTGGTGGCCGAGGCGATCGACAACGCGGAGGCCCGCCTGCGCGCGGCCGTCCCCGAGGCCCGGCTGGTGTACCTCGAGCCCGACCTCGACCGCAGCGACGCCGGACCGGTCGACGAGGCGCTCGACCCCTCGCCCCGCTGATCTCCACCGACCGGACGCCGGCGCACGTCCGGTCGGCGCACCGACGTGAACACGCCGTCACGGTTCTGGCCGTCTCCGTACTGATCGGGGCCGTACCCGGGCGTAGGGTCCCGCCCGACCCTCGTTCCCGCCACGGTTGGACCCTGGAGGACCGCGCATGACGTCGACCCAACAAGGCGGGCTCTTTCGGACCAAGTCCGTCGAACAGTCGATCGCCGACACCGACGAGCCCGGCAGCAAGCTCCGGCGCGAGCTCGGCGCCATCGACCTGACGATCTTCGGCGTCGCGGTCCTCATCGGCGCCGGTATCTTCACGATCACGGCGCGCGTGGCCGGCGACATCACCGGTCCGGCCATCGCGATCTCGTTCGTGATCGCCGCGATCGCCTGCGGCTTCGCGGGCCTCTGCTACGCCGAGTTCGCCTCGACGGTGCCGGTGGCCGGCAGCGCCTACACGTTCTCCTACGCGACCTTCGGCGAGTTCATCGCCTGGATCATCGGCTGGGACCTCATCCTCGAGTACGCCCTCGGCGCGGCCGTGGTCTCGAAGAGCTGGGCGCAGTACCTGGGCGAGCTGTTCGGCGGCAGCAGCTCCGCCGCCTCGATCGAGCTCGGCGCGGTGACCTTCGACTGGGGCGCCGTCCTCGTCATCGGTGCCCTCACGGTCGTCCTCGTGCTCGGCATCAAGCTCTCGAGCCGGGTCAGCGCGATCATCACCTCGATCAAGGTGCTCGTCGTCCTGCTCGTCATCGTGGTCGGGCTGTTCTACATCCAGGCGCAGAACTACACCCCGTTCATCCCGCCGCCCGGGGGCGAGCGCCAGAGCGGGGGCGGCGCCGACGCGTCGCTGCTGTCGCTGATCGCGGGCAGCGAGGGCTCGACCTTCGGCATCTACGGCCTGCTCGCCGGCGCCTCGCTGGTGTTCTTCGCGTTCATCGGCTTCGACGCGGTGTCCACCACCGCCGAGGAGACCCGCAACCCGCAGAAGGACCTGCCCCGCGGGATCCTCGGCTCGCTCGGCGTCGTCACCATCCTCTACGTGGCCACCTCCCTCGTGCTGGTGGGCATGGTCAACTACACCCAGCTCGCCACCCCGCCCGGCAGCGAGGACAGCGCCACGCTGGCCACGGCGTTCTCGCTCGTCGGGGCGGACTGGGCCTCCACGGTGATCTCCATCGGCGCCCTCGCCGGGCTCACCACGGTCGTCATGGTGCTCATGCTCGGCCAGAGCAGGGTGTTCTACGCGATGAGCCGCGACGGCCTGCTCCCGCGCAAGCTCGCCCAGACCGGCTCCCGCGGCACGCCGGTGACGATCACGATCATCATCGGCGGGCTCTGCGCCGTGCTCGCTGGCTTCTTCCCGATCGACGAGCTCGAGTCGATGGTCAACATCGGCACCCTGTTCGCGTTCGTGCTCGTCGCGGTCGGCACCGTCTACCTGCGGCGCCGCCGCCCGGACCTGCCGCGCAGCTTCACCGTCAAGGCGCTGCCGCTCGTGGCCACCCTCGCGGTGCTCAGCTGCCTGTGGCTGATGATCAACCTGACCGTCGAGACCTGGATCCGGTTCATCGTCTGGATGGTGCTGGGCGTGCTCATCTACTTCGCCTACTCGCGCCGCAACTCCGTGCTCGGCAAGCGCGAGCGGGGCGAGGAGGGGTCGGTGACCAACCCGGGCGGCCCGTCGGCGCCGCCGACCCAGCCGCAGTAGGCGCACGCGAGGAGGGCCGGCCCGTCCACCGACGGACCGGCCCTCCTCCCGTGTCCCGTCAGGCCTTCGCGGGCGCCTGGTGGCCGGCGAACTTCTCGCGCAGCGTCTTCTTCGAGAACTTGCCCGTCGAGGTCTTGGGCACCTCGTCGATGAAGACGACGTCGTCGGGCACCTGCCACTTCGCGACGCGGGTCGCGATGTGCTCGAGCACCGCCTCGCGGGTGAGCTCGACGCCCTGCTTCGGCACGACACAGGCGAGCGGGCGCTCCGACCACTTCTCGTCGGGGATGGCGATGACCGCGGCCTCGGCGACGCCCTCCATCGACATGATCTCGTTCTCGAGGTCGACCGACGAGATCCACTCACCGCCGGACTTGACGAGGTCCTTGGTGCGGTCGACGAGCTTGACGTAGCCGTAGCGGTCGATCACCGCCACGTCGCCGGTCTTGAGCCAGCCGTCCTCGGTGAACTGCTTGCCGCCGTCCTCGTTGCGGTAGTACGAGGACGCGATCCACGGCCCGGCGGCCTGGAGCTCGCCGGAGGTCTCGCCGTCCCAGGGCAGGACCTCGCCGGAGTCGGGGTCGCAGATGCGCAGGTCGACCAGCGGCGAGGGCGTGCCCGCCGTGGCGCGCACGTCGGCGAGCTCGTCGTCGGAGAGGCCGTCGTGGACGCTCTTGAGCACCCCGGTGGTGGCGATCGGGCTGGTCTCGGTCATGCCCCAGGCCTGCGTGATCGGCAGGCCGATCTTCTGGCGCCACGCCTCGGACAGCGACTTCGGCACCGCCGACCCGCCGCAGAGCAGCAGGCGCAGGTCAGGCAGGTCGCCCTCGGAGAGCTCGGGCAGGACGCCCATCCAGATGGTCGGGACGCCCGCCGTGACGGTGATCTTCTGGTCGCGCAGGATGCCGGCGATCGCCTTGGGGGTCATGTTCGGCCCGGGGAAGACGATCGAGGAGCCCGCGAACACCGCCGCGTACGGCGTACCCCAGGCGTTCGCGTGGAACATCGGCACGATCGGCAGCAGGACGTCGCGCTCGACGAGGCCCGCGACGTCGGCCATCAGCACGGCGATCGAGTGCAGCACCGAGCTGCGGTGCGAGTAGACGACGCCCTTCGGGTTGCCGGTGGTGCCCGACGTGTAGCACATCGCCGCGGCCTGGTTCTCGTCCGTGATCTCGAAGCGGCCCTCGAACGGCTCGACGGAGTCGAGCAGCTCGTCGTAGCGCAGGACGCGCTCGTCGTCGGGGATCTCGGTGTCCGCGCCGTCGTCGATGACGATCACCTTGCGGACCGTGGTCATCTCGTCGACGTGCGGCCAGAACTGCGGCAGCAGCGAGCGGTCGACGAAGACGACCTCGTCCTCGGCGTGGTTGGCGATGTAGATCAGCTGCTCGGTGAACAGCCGGATGTTCAGCGTGTGGAGCACGCGGCCGCTGCACGGCACCGCGAAGTAGAGCTCGAGGTGCGCCGGGCTGTTCCAGCAGAAGGTCCCGACCCGGCCCTCGGCCGAGACCCCGAGGGAGTCGAGGGCCGCCGCGGCCCGCCGGACCCGCTGGGCCCAGGCCCCGTAGTCGGTCCGGTGCACCGTGCCGCCCGCCCCGACGCCGACGATCGGCTTGTGGGCGAACAGCTGCTCGGCGCGGTGGAACACGTGCGGCAGGGCGAGCGGGTAGTCCTGCATCTGTCCGAGCACGTCCGTGGCCTCCTGTATGACCGGGTGTGTCTGTGGTTCCGGTCACGCATCCTACGGTCCGGGGTGGAGGATCACCCCCTCGTCGGCGTCCCGGGGAGCCCGGTGTGATCCGGCCGACGCGCTCCGTGGTGACCCGGAGCGGACCTGCGCGGACGGCTCACCGGATGCATGCGTCCGGCCCCGGGCGGGGCGCGTCCCGGTTGACCGTCCATGGGGCCTGTGCTGGACTTCTCCCACGGCATCGATCGCACACCTCGTGCGAACGGAAGCTGTCGAGTGGCGCTGCAACGGGCCGGTCCGGTCCGCCACGCTCGGCAGTGGTCCGCACCATCGCAAGGGCGCCTGGATGGTGGTGGACCGTGCTCTCAGTCCCGTGACCTCCCGGCGTGTCCCGTCCGCCGGTCGAGGACACCGCCCCCGGGCACGGGCGAGGCCGCACGGTCCGTCGCCGCCGACACACCCGAGAAGACGAGGAGTCATGACGAACGCAGTGGGCACCGCCAACGAGAAGTACGCCGAGAAGAACGGCATCGACTTCGCCGTGGCCGACCTCGGCGAGGCCGACTTCGGCCGCCGCGAGATCCGGCTCGCCGAGCACGAGATGCCCGGCCTGATGGCCCTGCGCCGCGAGTACTCCGAGGCCAAGCCGCTGCACGGCGCCCGGATCTCCGGCTCGCTGCACATGACGGTGCAGACCGCCGTCCTCATCGAGACGCTGGTCGAGCTGGGCGCGGAGGTCCGCTGGGCCTCCTGCAACATCTTCTCCACCCAGGACCACGCGGCCGCCGCGGTCGTCGTCGGCCCCCACGGCACTCCCGAGGAGCCCAAGGGCATCTCCTGCTTCGCCTGGAAGGGCGAGACGCTGGAGGAGTACTGGTGGTGCGCCGAGCAGATGCTCGCGTGGAAGGACGCCGAGACCCGCGGCCCGAACATGATCCTGGACGACGGTGGCGACGCCACCATGCTCGTCCACAAGGGCGTCGAGTTCGAGAAGGCCGGCGTCGTCCCGAGCGTCACCGCCGAGGACCCGGCCGAGTACCAGGTCGTGCTCGCGACGCTGCGCCGCAGCCTCGAGGAGGACCCGCAGCACTGGACGAAGGTCGCGTCGGGCATCAAGGGCGTCACCGAGGAGACCACGACGGGCGTGCACCGCCTGTACGAGTTCTTCAACGAGGACAAGCTGCTCTTCCCGGCGATCAACGTCAACGACTCGGTCACCAAGTCGAAGTTCGACAACAAGTACGGCTGCCGCCACTCGCTCATCGACGGCATCAACCGCGCCGTCGACGTGCTGATCTCGGGCAAGAAGGCCGTCGTCGCCGGCTTCGGTGACGTGGGCAAGGGCTCGGCCGAGTCGCTGCGCGGCCAGGGCGCCCGCGTCACGGTCACCGAGACCGACCCGATCTGCGCGCTCCAGGCGCTCATGGAGGGCTACGACGTCAACACCCTCGAGAACGTCATCGAGGAGGCCGACATCGTCATCACGACGACCGGCAACAAGGACATCGTCACCCTCGACCACATGAAGCGGATGAAGCACCAGGCGATCCTGGGCAACATCGGCCACTTCGACAACGAGATCCAGGTCGAGAAGCTCGAGAAGTCGGGCGCCACGCGGATCAACATCAAGCCGCAGGTCGACGAGTGGAAGTTCGACGACGGCCACTCGATCATCCTGCTGTCCGAGGGCCGCCTGCTGAACCTCGGCAACGCGACCGGGCACCCGAGCTTCGTCATGTCGAACTCGTTCGCCAACCAGACGATCGCCCAGATCGAGATCTGGACCAAGCCGGACGAGTACCCGATCGGCGTCTACCGCCTGCCCAAGCACCTGGACGAGAAGGTCGCGAAGGTCCACGTCGAGGCGCTCGGCGCGGAGCTGACCAAGCTCACCAAGGAGCAGGCCGAGTACATCGGCGTCGACGTCGAGGGCCCGTACAAGCCGGAGCACTACCGCTACTGAGGCAGCGCGCGCTGTCGCGGCGCGTCCGACCTGACCGAAGGGCCCCTTCGCTCGAACCATGCCGAGCGAAGGGGCCCTCCGCTCGACACGGCCGGGCCGTGGAGATCAGGAGTGCGCTGGACGCCCCGGGGAGCGCCACGAGGTGCATGACGCACTCCTGATCTCCGTGCTCACCGGAGCGGGCGCCGCCACCGACCCTGCGGGTGTGCCGGCGACGGGCGCCCCTCGCCCGTCCACTCGCGCGACGGGGCCCTTCGCTCAGGACCCACGGGCCCGCCGCATAGGGTTCCGTCGTGGGTGGGACGGCGTGGGTGTGATCGCGTGGGTGTGATGGCGTGGGCGTGATGGTGGCCGTCGAGGGGCTCGACGGTGCGGGCAAGGCGACGCTGGTCGCCGCGCTCGCCGACGCCGCCGCCCGCCGCGGCGCCAGCGTCAGCACGCACGCGTTCCCCCGCTACGACGCCGACGTCCACGCCGGCCTGGCGGGCGAGGCGCTGCACGGCGCGCACGGCGACCTGCGCTCCTCGGTGCACGCGATGGCCGTGCTGTTCGCGCTCGACCGGGCGGGCGCCGCCGACGAGCTGCGCGCCGCCCGCGCGGCACACGACCTCGTCCTCGTCGACCGCTACGTCGCCTCCAACGCCGCCTACGGGGCGGCGCGGCGGGAGCAGGACGCCGACGGGGAGTTCGTGGCCTGGGTGCACGACCTCGAGATCGCGCGGCTCGGGGTGCCGGCCCCGGACGCCCAGGTGCTCGTCCGCGTGCCGGGGGAGGTGGCCGCCCGGCGGGTCCGCGAGCGCGCCGCGGCCGACCCGTCGCGCACCCCCGACGGTTACGAGTCCGACGCGGCGCTGCAGGCCCGGTGCGCGGATCTGTACGACCAGCTCGTCGCGCGGACATGGCTCGCGCCCTGGTCGGTCGTGGGTGCCGACGAGGGGCAGGCGGCGCTCACCCGAACGGCTGAGTCAATCGTCGCAGAACGCCTCGGGACCGAAAGGTCCGGCGATATCGCCTCCGGATCGTCGGTGAGAAGTGACACCATTGAGACATGACCTCGCGGATCCTCGTGGTGGACGACGACGCCTCGCTGGCGGAGATGCTGACGATCGTCCTCGAGGGCGAGGGCTTCGAGACGACCGTCGTGAACGACGGCCCCGGTGCGCTGCCGGCCCTGCGCGAGAGCGCGCCGGATCTCGTCCTGCTCGACCTCATGCTCCCGGGGATGAACGGCATCGACGTCTGCCGGGCGATCCGCGCGGAGTCCGGGGTCCCGGTCGTGATGCTGACGGCCAAGACCGACACCGTGGACGTGGTGCTCGGGCTGGAGTCCGGCGCGGACGACTACGTAGTCAAGCCGTTCAAGCCCAAGGAGCTCGTCGCGCGCATCCGGGCGCGGCTGCGGCAGTTCCCCTCCGAGCCCGCGGAGCAGATGCAGATCGGCGACGTCACGATCGACGTCCCGGCCCACCAGGTGCGCCGCGACGGGCGCACCATCCCGCTGACGCCGCTGGAGTTCGACCTTCTGGTGGCGCTGGCCCGCAAGCCGCGCCAGGTGTTCACCCGCGAGGTGCTGCTCGAGCAGGTCTGGGGCTACCGGCACGCGGCGGACACCCGGCTGGTCAACGTCCACGTCCAGCGGCTGCGCTCGAAGGTCGAGGTCGACCCGGAGCACCCCGAGGTCGTGCTGACCGTGCGCGGGGTGGGGTACAAGGCCGGGCCGCCCTGATCCAGGAGGTGCGGGCATGGCGGGCCTGCTGACCGGGCTGCGCCGCCGCCTCGACCGGTTCGTGGCCGAGCGCGTCGGCCAGGTCCGCGTGCTCTGGCGCCGCTCGATGCAGCTACGGGTGGTGCTCTCGACCCTGGCGATGTCGATCGTCGTGGTCACCGTGCTCGGCCTCGTGCTGCAGACCCAGATCGCCGACCGGCTCGTCCAGGGCAAGGAGCAGGCCGCGCTCATCCAGGCCGACATCTCCCGCCAGGCCCTCGAGCGCGACCTCGCCCGCATCGACCCCGACCGCGACGGCGCCCAGGCGGTGCTCGACGACGTCCTCGACCGGCTGTCCACCAGCGGCCAGGACGCCGGCTCGAACGGCCTGACGCGCGGCAGCGACCCCGTGAGCGACGCCGGCGCGTTCGACGCGGTGCTCATCGCCGGCTCGGACACGCTCGGGGCGGTCCCGGGCACGCTGCCCACCGTGCCGGGCGGCACGACGGGCGAGATCAGCGCGGGCCCGGCCCAGGTCATCCCGCCCCAGCTGCGGGCGTCGGTGCTCCAGGGCTTCCTCGCCACGAAGTACCTCACGGTGGCCTCGTCGGGGCAGGCGGCGCCGGTGCCGACGCTGGTGGTCGGCCAGCCCGTGCGCACCGCCGGGCGCAACCTGCAGCTCTACCTGCTCTTCCCGCTCTCGGCGGAGCAGCGCACGCTCGCGCTCGTCCAGAGCACGCTCGCGCTCGCGGCCGGGGTGCTGCTCGTGCTGCTCGCGGGCATCTCGTCGGTGGTGACGCGCCAGGTCGTGCGCCCGGTGCGCCAGGCCGCCGACGTCGCCGAACGGTTCGCCGACGGCCACCTCGACGAGCGCATGCCCGTGCACGGCGACGACGAGGTCGCCCGGCTCGCGGAGTCGTACAACGAGATGGCGGCGAGCATCCAGTCGCAGATCCGCCAGCTGGAGGAGTTCGGGGCGCTGCAGCGCCGGTTCACCTCCGACGTCAGCCACGAGCTGCGCACCCCGCTGACCACCGTGCGGATGGCCGCCGAGGTGCTGCACGCGCAGGTCGACCCCTCCGAGGTCACCGCGGCCCGCTCGGCGCAGCTGCTCGTCGACGAGCTCGACCGGTTCGAGACGCTGCTCTCCGACCTCCTCGAGATCAGCCGCCTCGACGCCGGCATGGCCGAGCTGGGCCTCGAGCTCGTCGACGTCGCCGCGGTGGTGCGCCGCGCGGCCGAGACCGTCCGGCACCTCGTCGACGACACCGCGACGCCCCTGCTGCTCGACCTGGGCGACGACGAGGAGCCCGTGCTCGCCGAGGTCGACCCCCGGCGCGTGGAGCGCATCCTGCGCAACCTGCTGGCCAACGCCATCGACCACGGCGAGAGCCGGCCGATCGAGGTGCGCCTCGCCGCCGGCGAGGGCGCGCTCGCGGTGGTGGTGCGCGACCACGGGATCGGCCTCAAGCCCGGCGAGGCGGGCCTGGTGTTCAACCGGTTCTGGCGCGCCGACCCGTCGCGCCAGCGCCGCAGCGGCGGCACCGGGCTCGGGCTCGCGATCAGCCTCGAGGACGCCCGGCTGCACGGCGGCTGGCTGCAGGCGTGGGGCGAGGTCGACCGGGGCGCGGTGTTCCGGCTGACGCTGCCGCTGCGCCACGGCGAGCGCCTGCGCACCAGCCCCCTGCCGCTGCTGCCCGTGGCCGCCGCGCCGGCCGCCGCCGAGCCCGGCATCCACGACGCCGCGCCCACCACCGGCACCGCGCTGCCGCCGATGGACGCCGACGAGGCCGACGGCGGCGCCGAGGACCACGGCCGCGACCTGCGCGACGAGCACGACGACCTCGACGAGATCGACGACCTGGACGCCGTGACCTTCCCCGAGCCCTCCCCGCCGTCCGACCCGGGCACGTCGGTGGCGCGGTGAGGCGCACGCTCCTCGCCCTGGCCCTGCTGCTGGCGCTCGCGGCGGGCTGCGCGTCCGTGCCCGGGTCGTCGGACGTCACCGTCCTGCGCCGGGTGGGCGACGCGGCCGAGCCGACCGCCCCGCCGGGACCCGCCCGCGACGCCGGTCCGCTCGAGACCGTGCGCGGCTGGGTGCTCGCGTCGGGGTCGACCGCGGAGCGCCACCAGGCCGCGCGCGCCTTCCTCACGCCCGCCGCGGCGGGGACCTGGGACGACGGCGCCGCGCCGGTCGTCGTCAACGACCAGGTGGACACGGTGTTCACCGACCGCCCGGCCCCGGTGGGCCAGTCCTCGGTGCGCATCCGGGCCACCGCGCTGGGCGTCCTCACCCCGGAGGGCGTGTTCGTCGCCGGCGTGCGCCCGGTGGAGGTCGACGTGGGCCTCACCGAGCAGAACGGCCAGTGGCGCATCTCCTCGCTGCCGACGGGCACGATCGTGCGGCGCTCGGACCTGCGCGCGAACACCCGCCCGGTGCGCACCTGGTTCCTCGACACCCGGCGCGCCGGGCCCGTGTCCGACCCGCGCTACCTGGCGACGAGCCCGGCGCGGTCGGTGCCGACGCGCACGCTGCAGTACCTGCTCGCCGGGCCGTCGGCGTCGCTGGCCGGCGCGGCGGTGAGCTCGCTGCCGGTGGGCACTTCGCTGCGCTCGGACGTCACGCTCACCGCCGAGGGCACGGCCGTGGTCGACCTGTCGCGCACCGGCCCGCTCGACGACCCGCGCCGCCGCGAGATCGCCCAGCAGGTGACGCTGACGCTCGCGGGCATCGGGGTCGCGCAGGTGCGCCTGCTGGTCGACGGCGAGCCGCTGCTCCCGGGCACCCCCGAGATCGCCGTCGCCGACACCCTCGCGGGGCTGCCCCCCGAGGTCGCCCGGCGCCCGGACCTGCCGGTGGACCCGGTGGTCGGCGGCCCCGGCGACGCCGAGGTGCCGGTGCTGGTGGCCGACGGCGGGGCGCTGCGCCTGCTCTCGGGCGAGCCCGCGGGCGGCCCGGCCGGGCGGGGTGCCTACCGCGCCGTGTCGGCGTCGGCGAGCTTCGAGGGCGACGTGGCCGTGGTCGCCGAGGACACCCCGACCGGCGACCCGATGGCGCGCCGGGCACGGCTGCTCACCGGCGCCGGGGGCTCCGAGCTCGCCGTCAGCGGGATCGAGGGTCGCTCGCTGTCCCGGCCCACGTGGACCCCGGACGGTGCCGAGGTCTGGTCGGTGCAGGACGGCACCACCGTCGTGCGGGCCGTGCGCCAGGGTCCCGGCGGCGCGGTACGGCCCGTCGGGGTCGACGCCGCCGCCCTGGCCGCCGCGGGCGTCACCGCGTCGCCGGGGGCGGTGGGGCCGGTGTCGGCGGCGCGCATCTCGCCGGACGGGTCCCGGATCGCGCTCGTGTCCGGGGGCCACGTGCTGGTGGCGGCGATCGCCCGCGACGGCGCCGGCGGCGCCCGGCTCGGGTCGGTCACCGAGCTGCGGCCCGAGGCGCTCGACCAGGTTCTCGACGTCGGCTGGACGCGCACCGACCAGCTCGTCGTCGTCGGCAACCGCGCCGACCGGCCCGTCACCCTCGCCTCGGTCGACGGCCTGGACGTCGAGTCCCTCTCGACGACGAACCTGACACCGCCGGTCACCGCCGTGGCCGCCCGGCCCGGACGCCCGCTGGTCGTGTCCGACCAGGGCGGCACCTGGACCCTGCCCCTCGACGGCGGGAGCACCGCCGGCGGCGACGTGTGGCAGTCGGTGCCGGGCTTCGGCGCGGGCACGGTGCCCGCGTACCCGGGCTGACGCCCGTCCTGGTCCGCCCGTCCTGGTCCGACCGCCGTCCCCATCCGCCGGATGCGTCCCCGGGTCCGGAGCGTGCTGCTTGGTGCCCGGCGCGGCGCGGGCCGAGGCTGGTCGGTGTGCCCACGACCCTGGGGGACGCGTTCCTCGCCCTCGCCGATCTCGTGCTGCCCGCGCCGTGCGCCGGGTGCGGGCGCGACGGCGAGCGCTGGTGCGCGGCGTGCCGCGACCGGTGGCGGAGCCCCGCGCTGCTCGACGTGCCCGGACTGCCGCCGGTGCTCGCGCTGGCCCCCTACGCCGGCAGTCCCCGCGAGGTCCTGCTGGGCTACAAGGAGCGCGGCCGCCGCGAGCTCGCGCGACCGCTCGCCGGGCTCGTCGCCGAGGCGCTGCGCGCCGGGGCGGTGCCGCCCGCCGCGATCGTGCCCGCGCCGTCGCGGCCGGCGGCGGCGCGGGCCCGGGGCGGTGACCACGTGCTGCGCCTCGCGCGGGCGGTGGTGGCGGGGCGGTCGGGCGGGACCGCCCCCGCCGGCGCGCCGAGCTCCGCGCCGCCGCCCCTCCCGTGCGTGTCCCGCGCGCTGGCCTTGGGGCGCGGCGCCGCGGACGCCGTCGGGCTGGACGCCGCGGCCCGCGCCGACAACCTCGCCCGCCACCTGCGGCTGCGGCCCCGCGGGCTGCCGCCACCGGGCTGCGCGGTGGCCCTGCTCGACGACGTGCTGACCACCGGGGCGACGGCCCGCGCCGCGACGAGCCTGCTCGCGGCGGCGGGACGGCCGGTCGACGTGGTCGTGGTGCTCACCGTCGCCGACCCGCGCACCCGCCGGACGCGCACCCCGCTGCGGCCGGGTGGGGGAGCGCGGGATCGCCGGGTGATCACCCACCCGGACCTCGGCACGGCGGGTGGGCCACCCGCGCGGGTGTCGTCCGGACGCTCCTCTCCGGACAGATCGGACCTTCCCTGAGAACGGGAGTTGTCACTACGGTGACGCCTCACATCCTGAGTCGGTGAACGACAGGAGGCGCGAACGCAGTTTCGACGCGGTCCCGGTCCCGGCGAGGCATGCCGATCCGATCCCTCCCCGACGAGCGGGCCGCGCACCGTACCCCCAGACCGGGAGGTCGTCTTGGAGATCGTTGTCTGCGGACGGAACGTCGAGGTCCCGCAACACTTCCGCGAGCACACGGCAGACAAATTGGGCCGTCTCGAACGTTACGACCACAAGATCGTCCGAATGGAGGTCCAGCTCTCCCACGAGCCGAACCCCCGTCGATCCAAGAACTGCCAGCGCGTGGAGATCACCGGTCGCGGACGCGGCCCCGTGGTGCGCGGAGAAGGATGCTCGGCCGACTTCTACTGCGCGATGGACCAGGCCGTCGCGCGCCTCGAGGCCCGCATGCGGCGCGCGCACGACCGCCGCCGCGTGAGCCACGGGCGGCGCGTGCCGACCTCGGTGGCGCAGGCCACGGGCGGTCTGTCCGCCCAGGAGGCCGCCCTCGCCTCGTCCGCCACGACGGCCACCGAGCTGCTCGACCGCGAGGCTCCCGAGGGGAGCGAGGGCTGGGACATCGATGTCCCGGCCGCCCGCACCCCGGTCGACGACGCCTCCGCGACGGGCGAGGACGTCGACCCGTACCAGCCCGGACAGGTGGTGCGAACCAAGGAGCACCACGCGATCCCGATGACCGTCGACGACGCGCTCTCCCAGATGGAGCTCGTCGGGCACGACTTCTTCCTGTTCTCCGACAAGGACACGGGCCGCCCGAGCGTGGTGTACCGCCGCCACGGCTACGCCTACGGCGTCATCGCCCTGGTCTGACCCTCTCCCTCAGCGGGTCCACACCGGGTCCGCCTCGACACCGCACCGGCCGGGCCCGTTCCCCGAACGCCTACGATGGGGAACGGGCCCGTGCCGTCGTGTGCGCCGGTGTACGTGATCGGGCCCGGGAACCGTGGCGCCGACGAGGACGAGCGAGGTCACCACCGTGGTCCTGAACCGACTGCTGCGTGCGGGGGAGACGCGCACGGTCAAGCGCCTCGGCAAGATCGCGGACTACGTCGACACGTTCGCCGACGAGATCGCCGAGCTGACCGACGACGAACTGCGCGCCAAGACCGACGAGTTCCGCGAGCGCTACGCGGACGGCGAGTCGCTGGACGACCTGCTGCCCGAGGCCTTCGCGGTCGTCCGCGAGGCGGCGTCCCGCACGCTCGGGCAGTTCCACTACCCGGTGCAGATCATGGGCGGGGCCGCGCTGCACGAGGGCAACGTCGCCGAGATGCGCACCGGCGAGGGCAAGACGCTGGTCTCGACGCTCCCGGCGTACCTCAACGCGATCTCCGGCGAGCCGGTCCACGTCATCACGGTCAACGACTACCTGGCCCAGCGCGACTCCCAGTGGATGGGCCGCGTGCACCGCTTCCTCGGGCTCGAGGTCGGCGCCATCTACTCCGGCATGCCCGCCGACGAGCGCCGCCGGGCCTACCGGGCCGACATCACCTACGGCACGAACAACGAGTTCGGCTTCGACTTCCTGCGCGACAACATGGCCTGGTCGAAGGCCGAGTGCGTGCAGCGCGGGCACGCCTTCGCCGTCGTCGACGAGGTCGACTCGATCCTCATCGACGAGGCCCGCACGCCGCTGATCATCTCGGGGCCCGCCGAGCAGAGCGCGCGCTGGTACACCGAGTTCGCCCGCCTGGCGCCGAAGATGACGCGCGACGTCCACTACGAGGTCGACGAGCGCAAGAAGACCATCGGTGTCACCGAGGAGGGCGTGTCCTTCATCGAGGACCAGCTCGGCATCGACAACCTCTACGAGGCCGCCAACACCCCGCTCGTCGGGTACCTGAACAACGCGATCAAGGTCAAGGAGCTCTTCCTCCGCGACAAGGACTACATCGTCCGCGACGGCGAGGTCCTGATCGTCGACGAGTTCACCGGCCGCGTGCTCGTGGGCCGCCGCTACAACGAGGGTCTCCACCAGGCGATCGAGGCGAAGGAAGGCGTCGAGATCAAGCCGGAGAACCAGACGCTGGCGACGATCACGCTGCAGAACTACTTCCGCCTCTACGACAAGCTCTCCGGGATGACCGGTACCGCCCAGACCGAGGCGGCGGAGCTCTCGAAGACCTACAAGCTCGGCGTGGTCACCATCCCGACCAACCGCCCGCCGCAGCGCATCGACCAGGCCGACCTGGTCTACAAGACCGAGCCGGCCAAGTTCGAGGCCGTCGCCGACGACGTGGCCGAGCACTACGAGCGCGGGCAGCCGGTGCTCATCGGCACCACGAGCGTCGAGCGCTCGGAGTACCTGGCCAAGCTGCTCACCGAACGGGGCGTGCCGCACTCGGTGCTCAACGCCAAGTTCCACGAGCAGGAGGCCCAGATCATCGCCGAGGCCGGGCGCAGCGGCTCGGTCACGGTGGCCACCAACATGGCCGGTCGCGGCACCGACATCGTGCTCGGCGGCAACCCCGACTTCATCGCCGACCAGCGCCTGCGGGCGAAGGGCCTCGACCCGGTCGACACCCGCGAGGAGTACGAGGCGGCGTGGGACGAGACGCTGGCCGCGGTCAAGGACGAGGTCGAGCGCGAGGCCGCGTCGGTCAAGGAGTCCGGCGGGCTCTACGTGCTGGGCACCGAGCGCCACGAGTCGCGGCGCATCGACAACCAGCTGCGCGGGCGCTCGGGCCGCCAGGGCGACCCGGGTGAGTCGCGGTTCTACCTGTCGTTGGGCGACGAGCTCATGCGGCGGTTCAACGGCGCCATGGTCGAGTCGATCATGACGCGGTTCAACCTCCCCGAGGACATGCCCATCGAGGCCAAGATGGTCTCGCGGGCGATCCGCAGCGCGCAGACGCAGGTCGAGCAGCAGAACTTCGAGGCCCGCAAGGACGTCCTCGAGTACGACGAGGTGATGAACCAGCAGCGCACGGTGATCTACGCCGAGCGCCACCGCGTCCTCGAGGGCGAGAACCTGTCCGACCAGGTCCAGAACATGATCGTCGACGTGGTCACGGCCTACGTCGACGGCGCGACGGCCGAGGGCTACAGCGAGGACTGGGACCTCGAGAAGCTCTGGACGGGGCTCAAGCAGCTCTACCCGGTCGGGATCGCGTGGGAGGACCTCGTCGAGGAGCACGACGACATCGACCGCGACCTGCTGGTCGACGTGCTCACCGAGGACGCGCTCGCGTCCTACGCGCGCCGCGAGGCGGAGATCGACCAGATCGCCCCCGCGGGCGGGATGCGCGAGCTGGAGCGCCAGGTCGTGCTCTCGGTGCTCGACCGCAAGTGGCGCGAGCACCTGTACGAGATGGACTACCTCAAGCAGGGCATCGGCCTGCGGGCGCTGGCGCAGCGCGATCCCAAGATCGAGTACAAGCGCGAGGGCTTCGAGATGTTCACCTCCATGATGGAGGGCATCCGCGAGGAGTCCGTCGCGTTCCTGTTCAACCTGGTGATCCAGGTCGAGGAGCAGGCGCCCGTCGACGCGGTGCCGGGGGCGAACCCCTCCACGGACACCAACGTCCAGGCGGCGATCACGCCGGACACACCCGACCCGCGCACCACGCAGACGCGGACCACCGCGGGGGCGGCGCCGCTGCCCGTCGACCCGCGCCTCACCGGCGCGCCGACCAGCGCGATCCCGGTGCCGCAGCGCGCCCCCGGCGGCCCGGCGGGTCCGGTCCCGCCCGGCGCGATGCCCCCCGCGGGCGCTCCGCCCCAGGCTCCGGCCGCTCCGGCGGCGTCGGCGCCGACCGGTCGCCGCGGGCGCAACCGGCCCGGCGGCGGCCCGGCGCCGGCGACGCAGCGCCCCGGCAACGGGGGTCGCCGGGCCGCCCAGCCCGCCCCGCAGGAGGCGCAGGACGGCGGACCGGTCACGGCCGCGGGTCCGGCGCTCTCGCAGCTCGGTCAGGGCGCGATGCCCGACGCCTTCCGGGGCGCGGGCCTGGGCGGGCGCCGCCCGCAGGAGCTGAACTACAGCGGCCCCGACGAGGACGGCCAGGCCGCCCGGCACGCGGCGGGCGACGGCGCCACCGGCGGCGGCCGGGCCGCGCGCGCCAACCCGCAGCAGGCCCGGCGCGCCGACACCCCGTCGCGCAACGCGCCCTGTCCGTGCGGCTCGGGCCGCAAGTACAAGCAGTGCCACGGGGCGCCGCCCCGGACGCCGGGCTGATCCCGGACGCGAGCCGTCACCCCGCCCACAGCGCCACCAGGCGCCACCGGCCGGGGTCGGCGGGTCCGTCGTCGGCGCGCTCGAGCCGGGCCGCGACCGCCCGCACGCGCTCGTGACCGGGGACGACGGCCGCCACCTCGGCGGCGCGCGGCCCGACGGCGCACACCCGCAGCCCGCGCAGGGCCGCGCCGGCGGGGCCCGGGCGCGTTCGTCCCGGCGAGCCCGATGCACCCGGAGTGCCCGGTGACGGTGCGGCGCGCGCGAGGGTGGCCAGCGCGTCCGGCGTGAGCAGGGTGTCGAGGTGCCGGGCCGGCCGACGCCCGGCCAGGACGTCGCCCACGGCGGTGAGCAGGCGCGCCGCGAGCGGGCGCAAGGAGGCGGCGAGCCGGTCGAGCTCGTGCTGGGCGCGCCATGGGTCGAGCACCGGGGCCGGACGGGTCGGCGGGGAGGGCTCGGCGAGCACCTCGTCGAGCGGGCGGACACGCGGGGCGGGCACGGCGCCCACCCGGCGGGCGCGGGCCGGGGTGGTCACGGGCACGGTCGCAGGGGCTGTCACGGGTCCTCCCGGCACACGCGAGCGGGGCGGGGCCGGGGGAGGACCGGTCCGCGGGAACGGGACCGAGCGTAGGCAGCGCGGGGCGCGGGGCGAGGGCCGTTCCGGAGAACTCAGCCCCGGCGGCGGGCCAGCTCGAAGCAGGCCACCGAGGCGGCGACGGCGGCGTTGAGCGACTCGACGCCCTCGGCCAGCGGGATCGTCACCGGCCCGTGCAGCTCGGCGCGGACCTCGTCGGTGAGGCCGTCGGTCTCGCCGCCGACGACGAGCGCGACCCGGTCCGGGAGCTCGGCGTCGAAGAGTGAGGTGTCGCCACCGCTGTCCAGCCCGTAGAGCACGAACCCCGCCTCGGCGAGGGCGGCGAGGCCGTCGGCGGCGGTGCGGGCCCGCAGCACGGGCGCGTGGAAGGCGACCCCCGCCGAGGCCTTGATCACCAGCGGGTCGATCGAGGGCACCCCGCGCCGGGGCAGCAGGACGCCCTCGAGCCCCGCGCCGGTGGCGGAGCGCAGGATCATCCCGACGTTGGCCGGGTTGGTCAGGCCGTCGAGCACCAGGACCCGCGCGGGCGCCTCGGGCGCGAGGTCGTCGAGGAAGTGCTCGAGCGGGCGCATCCGCGGGGCGACGACGTCGGCGAGCACACCCTGGTCCTGGCGACCGTTGCCGGCGAGGACCTTCACCCGCTGCGCCGACGCCCGCTGCAGCACCAGGCCGCGCGCCCGGGCGGCCTCGGTGAAGGTGCGCACGGCGTCGCGGTCGGCGCCCTCGGCGAGCACGACCTTGTCGACCTCGAGGGCGGGGTCGCCGAGCGCCTCGAGCACCGGCTTGCGCCCGTACACCGTCACGAACGCGTCCTTCGGCGACACCGGACGATCGCGGGAGGAGCGCGGTGAGGGCGACATCACGACCAGCCTGGCAGACGCCCCGACCCCCGGCCGCGGTTCGGTCCCTGTGCGACGATCGCGACCATGCCGGACCGCCTGTCGGCGCTGGACGCCTCGTTCCTCTACATGGATCAACCGACGACTCCGATGCACGTCGGGAGCGTGTCCGTCTTCCGCAAGCCACGGTCCGGGTTCGACTACGACGGCCTGGTCGAGCTGATCTCGAGCCGGATCGGGCTGGTGCCGCGCTACCGCCAGAAGATCCGCGAGGTGCCCGGGCGGATGGCCCGGCCGGTGTGGATCGACGACGTCGACTTCGACGTCACCTACCACGTGCGGCGCTCCGCGCTGCCGTCGCCGGGCACCGAGCGGGCGCTGTGCGACCTGGTCGCCCGCCTCATGTCGCGGCCGCTGGACCACACCCGGCCCCTGTGGGAGATGTACCTCGTCGACGGGCTCTCCGGCGGGCGGGTGGCGCTGGTCACCAAGACGCACCAGGCAATGGTCGACGGGGTCGCCTCGATCGACATCGGCCAGGTGGTGCTCGACGACACCGCGAACGGCCGTCCGACCCCGGACATCGAGTGGGTCGCGCGGACCGAGCCGTCGTCGTGGCGGCTGATCTACGACGCGATGAGCGAGAACGTCTCCCGTCCCGGCAACGCGGTCGAGGCCGCCCGGGACGCGGTGCGCGACGCGGCGGACACCGTCACGAAGGTCGCGGGCGTCGCCGGGGGCCTGTTCTCGGCGGTGCGCACGGCTGTGCGCCCGGCGCCGGTGAGCCCGCTCAACGTGCCGATCTCCACCCAGCGCCGGTTCGCGATGACCCGCACCGACCTCGAGGACTACCGCGCCGTCCGCCGCGCGCACGGCGGCACGATCAACGACGTCGTGCTGGCCGTCATCTCCGGGGCCCTGCGCAACTGGCTGCTCTCGCGGGGCGCGACGGTGTCGCCGACCACGACGATGCGGGCGATGGTGCCGCTGTCGGTGCGCGGGGACGCCGAGACCACGGGGTCGATCCAGGGCGCCGGGCTGCTCGGCAACCAGATCGCGTCGTTCCTGGTCGACCTGCCCGTGGGCGAGCCCAACGCGGTGCTGCGCATGCACCACGTCGCCCACGCGATGCGCGAGCACAAGGAGTCGGGCCAGTCGGTCGGCGCGAACGCGCTGGTGCGGGTGGGCGGGTTCGCGCCGCCGACGCTGCACGCGCTGGGCGCCCGGGCCGCGAACGGCTTCGCGCGCCGGCTGTTCAACCTCGTCATCTCCAACGTCCCGGGCCCGCAGCACGCGCTGTACGCGGCGGGGGCCCGGATGCTCGAGATGTACCCGGTGGTGCCGCTGGCGAAGGGGCAGTCGCTGGCGGTCGGGCTGACCTCGTACGACGGCGGCGTGTTCTACGGCTTCAACGCCGACCGCGACTCGATGGCCGACGTGGACGAGCTGGGCGAGCTGGTCACCGAGTCGCTGGCGGAGCTGCGCGCGACGGTGCCGCGATGACGGGGCTGCGGTGAGCCTCGGCCTGGTGCTCGGCACCGGCGGCCAGCTGGGCTACGCGTGGACGATCGCGGCACTGACCACCTGGGAGCAGGAGACCGGGCGCGACGCGCGCGAGGCGGACGTGCTGATCGGGACGTCGGCGGGCTCGGTGATCGCGGCGGCGCTGGCCAGCGGGGTGCCGGTGGCGGACATGCTCGCCCAGCTGCTCGACCCGCCGCCCGCCCCGACCCGGCCGAAGGGCGCGCCGCAGTCGACGGCGCGCCGGGGGCTGCCGCCGGTGCCGCGGGTCGGCCCCGGGTCGTTGCGGCTGCTGGGCGAGATCGCGCGGCGCCCACGCCGGTTCCCGCCGCTGGCGTTCGGGGCGGCGCTGCTCCCGACCGGCCGGGGTGACACCACCGGCCTGCACCGCTGGGCCACCAAGTGGGCGCGCGAGCAGTGGCCGGAGGCGCCCCAGGTGCGGATCGTGGCGATGGACTACGACACCGGGGCCCGCGTGCCGTTCGGGCGGCCCGGGGCGCCGCCGGCGTCGATGGCCGAGGCGGCGACGGCGTCGTGCGCGGTGCCGGGCTGGTTCTCGCCGGTGCGCATCGCGGGGCGCCGCTACGTCGACGGCGGGGTGTGCTCGGCGACGTCGGCCGACCTCCTGCTCGACGCCCACCTGCCCCGCGTCGACGAGGCGCTCGTCCTCGTGCCGCTGGCCCGGTCGGGGGAGACACCGACGGTGTGGTCGAATCCCGTCGGGGCCACCGACGGCTGGCTGCGCGGGCTGATCGGCGGGCGGACCGCCGGGGAGATCGCTCGGCTGCGCGCGGCCGGGATCACGGTGACCGAGCACGCGCCGGACGCGGAGGACCGGGCCGTGACCGGCTGGAACGTCATGGACCCCCGCAAGCAGGCCGAGGTCGCGCAGGTCGCGCTGCGGACGACCGCCGCGCGGTGGGAGCGCGAGAGGACAGGGGAACGGTGAGGATCTACGTCCCGGCCACGGTGGCCGGACTGCGGCGGCTGCTCGAGACCGAGCAGCTGCAGCCGCTCTCCGGCACGGCCTTCGCCCTGACGCCGCGCCTGCGGGAGGCCTACGCCGCCGGGGACGACGAGGAGCTCGAGTACGTGGCGATGACCGAGGCCACGCGGGCGTCGCTGCGCCTGCTGGCCACGGAGCTGGCCGAGGACGGTTCCGTGCCTCCTCGTCGGGCGGTGGTGAGCGCGGACGTCGACGAGGTGACCCTGCGCCCCGACCTCGACGACGCCGTCGTGCGCGTCGCGGGCCCCATCCCGATGGCGCGCCTGGCGGCCGTGCACCTCGACCTCGAGGAGGCCGGGGGCGCGGTGCGGGCCGCGGCGGCCGTCGTCGACGCCGCCGACCTGGGCGACCCGGACGCCGAGTTCACCCTCGGCGAGGCCGAGGACCACGAGCTCGCCTGGTACGGCGTCCAGGAGCTGCCGTTCGTGCTCGAGCTGCTCTGATCTCATCCCTGCGGGGGAGGCGGATCCGGTCCCTCGGGTCGATGCGCGGTGTCGGGGGTGGTCCCTACCGTCCTCGGGCATGAGCCGCACCGCGACGACCACCCGCCCGTCGGCCCCGGCGGCGCGGTCGGCCCCGGCGGCGCGGTCGGCCGTCGGTGGGCGTCGCACCGTCGGGCGTCGCCTGGCGTACGGCCTCGGGCTGCTCCCGGCGTCGGCGGGGGTGATGGTGGCGGTCGCGGTCAGCGGGCCGGCCGGGGGCGTGGACGCCGCGCGACGCCACCTCGGGTGCGGAGGCTTCGCCACGTCGTCGCTGCGTGACCGGGTCCGCGGCGCCCGCGTCATGGTCCACGGCCTGCTCGGCGTCGTGTTCGGACTGGTGTTCTGGTGGCTGACCTGGATGGCGCTGCTGGGCACCGCGCGCGGCCCGTTCTACGGGTTCGTCGTCCCCGGGCCGTACGACGACGCCTGGGGTGGCCCGTCCCTCGTGGGGGCGTGGGCGGCGCACGCGTGGGCGTGGGTGGGGGTGCTGGTGGTGCTCGCGCTGGTCTGGTGGGGGCTGGCGGCGCTGCACGTGCGGCTCACCGAGTCCGTGCTGGGCACCCGGCGGTCGCCGTGGGTCGTGCCCGTGTCCGGCGTGGTCGTGCTCGGCGCCGTGGCGCTGGTCGTCGCCTGGGTGCGGCAGATCTGAGCGGAACGGCGCTCGGCTGTCGGGGGTGCCCGGTAGTATCGAACACATGTTCGATGACGGCTACGTGGAGGTGCCGGCGGGGCTCGAGGAGCTCCCCACCGGCGCCGGGCTCGCCGTCGTGCTCGAGCGGATCGACCCCATGCGGGTGTCTCCGTACGACACCGTGCGGTTGGTGGCTGCGCAGCGCCGCCAGCTCGCGCACCAGCAGGCGTGCTTCCACCTCGCGGCGCGGGAGGCCTCCCGGGCCGATCCGGACGAGCCGGGCGGGCGGGCCGAGACGGACGTGCCCGCCGCGGGCGACGAGCTGCGGGTCGTGCTCGCGGCGTCGCGCACGGCGGTGGGGCGGGTGCTCGACCTGGCCGAGGCCGCCGAGCGCCGTCCCCGGCTGGGTGCGGCCTGGCGAGCGGGGCGCATCGACGAGCAGCGGGTGGCGATCCTCGTGCGCGGGACCTCGGCGCTGTCCGACGAGCACGCCACCGCGGTGATCGACGGGCTGGTGGACGAGGCCGGGTCGCTCACGCCGTCGCGGTTGATCGACGAGGTGCAGGCGCGGGCCAAGGCCCTCGACCCGGAGTGGGCGCAGACCCTCTACCGCAAGCACCGCCGCCAGCGCCGCGTGCGGGCGCGCTGCACCGAGGCCGGCACGGTGAACATCTCGGCGATGGACCTGCCGCTGCCGGGCGGGGTGAGCGTCACGCGCCGGGTGAACGCGCTGGCCGCGCGGGCCCAGGCGGCGGGCCGGACCGGACTGATCGAGACGATCCGGGCCGACGTCGTGCTCGCGGTGTTCCACCCCGCCAACGCGGGCGCGACCGACGACGAGATCGTCGCCGCGGTGCTCGCCGCCGCGCTGCCCGACGACCCCCAGCCGCGCCGCACCCCCGATCCTGCCGAGGCGCCACCGGACCCGTGTCCGAGCCCGTCCCCGGACTCGCCCTCCGCCCGGCGCCCGACGCGGCAGTCCCGGTGCGAGCTGCGCGTCGGTCTCGCGACGCTGCTGCACATCGACGACCGCCCGGCCCGGCTCCCCGGATGGGGCGTCATCCCGGCCGGCACGGCCCGCGAGCTCGCGGCCGCCTACGCCGACGCCGAGTGGCGGGTGGCGGTCACCGACCACACCGGCGCCCTCGTCGCCGCCCTCATCACCCGGCACCGCCCGGCCCAGGCCACCACGACGCCGCCGGAACCGCCGATCGAGGGCGCGCCTCGCACGGTCGTCGAGCTCCACGTCGGCGAGGCCGCGCTCGCCGGCCTGCGGCCCGACGACCACACGGGCTGGGCGCGGCTGATCGCCGACCTGCAGCACCAGCTCGCGTGCTGGCGCACCGCCCGCGCCGAAGATCGTGCCGCACGGGAGGCGGAGGCGCGGGCGGCGGAGGAGGGCGCTGCGCCTGGTCCGACCACCGGGCTCTCGCCCTACGGGCAGACGCTCGGCGTGAACGCCTCGGTCTGGGAACGGGTGGCCGTGCGGCGGCGACGGCGCGCCCAGGAGGCGTTGGCCCGGTTCCCGTCGGCGGCGCTGCGTCGCTGGATCACGATGCGCGACCGCTCGTGCGTCTTCCCGCCCCGATCTGGGAGAACGACCCCTCCCCGCCGCGCGCCGAGACGCCCACTCCGGGCCCATCTGCGTCGGGACCGTTCGCGGGCCCACCGACCGGCCGCCCGCCACCCCCTGACGACCCCGACCCGCCGCCCTTCTGACGGCTGGTCACTGCCCGCTCCTGCCTCAGAGCTCGCGCGTCCAGGTACCCAGTCGCCGGGCCACGGTGTAGAGCTCGTCGATCTCGTCGTCGGCCAGCGCCGCGGGCAGGGCGGTGATCAGCCGCGGGAGGCCCACCGGGGTGGCCACGAGCACGCCCGGCGGCGCCGTGGCGCCGGGGGCGATGGTCAGCGACGCCGCGACGACGGCCAGCGCGCCGGTGGTCGGCGGCGCCGCCCCGGGGTCGTCACGCCGGGCGGCGGCGAGGAGCCGCCCGGCGTGCTCCGCCTCGGCCCGCGCGCGGGGCACGTGGTCGACCGGCTCGCGGTCGACGGTCATGCGGTCGCCGTCGACGCGGACCGCCCGGCCGTGGTGGTGCTCGGTGGTGACCGTGACCAGCCCCGGCGGCCCGAGCAGCACGTGGTCGATCTCGCCGCGGCCCGGGCCCATCGGCACCGCGTGCAGCACCCGCCACGGGGGGCGGCGCCCCGAGTGCGGGCCGGCCTCGGTCAGGCCCCGCAACGCCTCCGCGAGCCGGACCTCGCCCTCGGCGCCCGCCGGCCAGGACCGCCCGCCCCCGAGCTCGACCTCGGGCGCGGGTGCGCGTTCGGCGAGGTCGACGTCCCCCGACGAGTCCGGTGACGACGACGGCGCCGGCAGCCACCGCGCCAGCTCCGGCATCCCGGGGCGCGGGGCGTACCAGCGCTTGGCCCGCCAGTCCCACTGCGCGCCGGCGGCCTTGGCCTCGTCCTTCTCGCCGAACGGCACGTCGAGCCACGGCTGCTGCTCGCGGACCATGGCTCAGCCTGGCACAGGTCAGGAGCGGTCCGGCTGCGCCGGCATGCCCTTGCGCCACGCCGTGAACGACTGCATCCGCCCGGCGCGCGGGCGGAACAGCCACGGCCACGGGTGCACCACCGCGGGCTCGAGCTCGGCGGCGCGCCGGCGGAAGCCGGGCACCGGCGCGAAGGTGACCGCCAGGCGCCGCCCGGCGAGCTCGTCGGCCACCCGCCCGCGGCGGATCTCGACCGGCCGCCGCGTCGCGAGGTCGGCCAGCGTCTCGGTGAGGAACACCAGCCGCTTGCCCGAGAGCATCAGGCGCCGCAGCAGCGGCTCGTCGAAGCAGAACACCGCCGGGACGTCGGGGTGCGCGGCCAGGGCGGGGTCGGCGTCGCCGAGCGACTCGGCCGTCAGCCAGACCGCGTCGACGTCCCCGGTGGACGGCAGCGCCGGCCCCGCCGTCACCTCCGGGTCGGGGTCGCCGCGCAGCAGGTCGGAGACCGGGACGCGCGTCGTGCGCTCGTCGGACGGCCACGACTGCACCGGGCACGCGTCCCGCAGCACGCACCCCCGGCACAGGGCCGGCGCCCGCTTCTCGACCTGCCACCGCGAGAACGCGTAGGCCTTCCCGTTGCCCGCGCCCGTCGTCCACTGCCAGTTGAGCCGGTTGGCCGCCCGGGAGCCGTCGAGGAGGTGGGTGAAGAACACCTCCTCGCCGTCGCGCCACCGCGCGCCGGCGCGCACCGTCCACTGGCTGGCCAGCCACATCCGCGTCTGGTTGACCAGCCAGCCGTCGGCGTGCAGCTCCTGCACCGTGGCGTCCATGCACGCCATGTCCCGCGGCCACGGCTCGTCCCACGGCTGCGCCGGCGACGGCGGGGAGGCGCGCAGCTCGTCCCGCAGCGCGGGCTCGCCGTCGCGGCCGAAGCGGGCGTAGAGGTGGCGGGTGTACTCCTGCCAGGTCAGCTCGTCGCGGTACTTGCGCCGGTCGTTCGCCGGGGCGTCGGCGACGTGGTCCCACAGCTCGGTGAGGTCGACGAGCTGGTGGCGGATGTAGGGCGACATGCGCGAGGCCCCGCGCCGCGACTCGGGCAGGACCTGGTTGCGACGTCCCGCGTAGCCGGTGACGTCGAGCGCGGCGAGGGCCGCGTCGGCGGCGCTCTGCCCGCCGCGGAAGGAGCCGGACGCGGCGGGGGTGTCGCATGCGAGGTCCGCGAGGTGGTCACGGACGAACGCCACCGCGGCGTGGGGTCCCGGCTCGGGGACGGGGAGCTGCATCCCCCTGCGATACCCCGTGGTGGGCAATCATGCGCGGCGTGACCCCGGACTCGACCGCCAGCATCGCCCACCTCCTCGCCGCCGCCCGCGCCGACGGCCGCCGCCGGCTGCTCGGGATCGTCGGCGGCCCCGGCGCGGGCAAGTCGACGCTCGCCGCGTCCCTCGCCGGCCCCCGGGTCGCGGTGGTCGGGATGGACGGGTGGCACCTCGCGAACTCGGTCCTCGACCGCCTGGGCCGCCGCGACCGCAAGGGCGCCCCCGACACCTTCGACGCCGCGGGCTACGTCGCCTTCCTCGACCGCGTGCGCTACCGCGCGACGACGGTCTGGGCGCCCGAGTTCCGCCGCGAGGTCGAGGAGCCCATCGCGGGAGCGCTGGAGGTGCCGCCCGAGGCGCTCGTCGTCGTCACCGAGGGCAACTACCTGCTGGTCGACGAGCCGCCCTGGGACGGCGTCCGCGCGCTGCTCGACGAGGCGTGGTTCGTCGCGCCCGACGAGGACGTGCGCCGCGCCCGGCTCGTCGCCCGCCACGAGCACCACGGCCGCAGCCACGCCGAGGCCGTCGCCCGCGCCGACGGGAGCGACGCCGCGAACGCCCGGTTCATCGCCGCCACCGCGCACCGGGCGGACGTGGTGGTCCGGGAGGACCCACACCGCCCGTGACGGGCACCCCGGTCGGCACCAGCGGCACGGTCGGCGGTGCCCTGGTCCGCCCTCCTCCGCTCACGTCTCCCACGCCGGGGTCCGCAGCGCCTCCAGGACCCGGCGCAGCGCCTCCAGTCGCGCGGGGGACAGGCGCCCGGCCGCGACCTCCGCGTCGAGCGCGCACTCCGGGTCGGCCGGGGGACCCAGGTGCCCGCAGCCGCGCGGGCACTCCTCGATCGCCGCGGCCAGGTCGCCGAACGCCGCGACCACGTCGTCCGGGGCGATGTGCGCCAGACCGAACGAGCGGATGCCCGGGGTGTCGATGACCCACCCGCTGACGTGGCGGGACGAGCCCCGCTCCGCTCCGTCTCCCGGGAGCTCGGGCAGGGCCAGCGCGACCGCGGAGGTCGAGGTGTGCCGTCCCTTCCCGACCCCGGAGACCTCGCCCACGGCCCGGTCGGCGTCCGGCACGAGGGCGTTGACCAGCGTCGACTTGCCGACCCCGGAGTGCCCGATGAGCGCCGACACGCGGTCCTCGACGACCTCGCGGAGCGCCACGGGGTCACGGTCGGCCCGGGTGACGACGACGGTCAGGTCGAGGGCCGCGTAGTTCGCGGCGAACTCGGCCGGGTCGGCGAGGTCGGCCTTCGTCAGGCACAGCACCGGCTCCAGGCCGCCGGCGTAGGCGGCGACGAGGGCGCGGTCGACGAACCCGGTGCGCGGCGGGGGGTCGGCGAGTGCGGTGACGATCACCAGGTGCGACGCGTTCGCGACGACGACCCGCTCGTAGGGGTCGGTGTCGTCGGCGGTGCGGCGCAGCACGCTGCGGCGCTCGGCGACCCGCACGATGCGCGCGAGGGCGTCCTCGCCCCCGGAGACGTCGCCGACCAGGCCCACCCGGTCGCCGACCACGACCGGCGTGCGGCCCAGCTCGCGGGCCCGCATGGCGACCACGCGCCGCTGCGGGTCCTCGTCGGGCGCGCACGTCCAGCGGCCCCGGTCGACCCCGACGACCATCGCCTCCGTGGCGTCGGCGTGCTCGGGGCGGCGCTTGCTGCGCGGACGGGTCCCCCGCCCGGGCCGCACCCGGACGTCCGACTCGTCCAGCCGGGACGTCGCGCCCCGCCCGCCGCCCCGGGATCCGCTCGGCGTCACCGCCTCAGACCCCGACCCCGGCGCCGACGAGCGCGGGCCAGTCGGTGGCGAAGTCCGGCAGGGTCTTCGTGGTGGCGGCGACGTCGTCGATCGTCACGCCGGGCACGACGAGCCCGACGATCGCGCCCGCCGTCGCCATCCGGTGGTCGGCGTAGGCCTGCCACGGTCGCGTCGGCGCGGTGAGCGGCGCCGGGGCGATCTCCAGCCCGTCCTCGGTCTCGGCGACCCGCGCGCCCACCGTGCCGAGCTCGGCGACCAGGGCGGCGAGGCGGTCGGTCTCGTGGCCGCGGATGTGCGCGACCCCGCGCAGCCGCGACGACGCCCCGTCCCGCGCGGCGAGGGCAGCCAGGGCGGCGACGGTGGGGGTGAGCTCGCTGACCTCGTGCAGGTCGACGTCGACGCCGTCGAGGCGGTCGGGACCGCGCACCGTGAGGCCCTCCGCGGACAGCGTCACCCGCGCACCGAAGGCCTCCAGCACGCGGCGCACCACGGCGCCGGGCTGCAGGTCGGTGTCGGGCCAGCCCGCGATCGTCACCTCGCCCGCCGTGGCCACCGCGGCGGCCAGGTACACGGCCGCGCCCGAGAGGTCCGGCTCGACGTCGAGCACCGCCGGCGCGGCGACCGGGCCGGGCGCGACGTGCCAGCTCGAGGCGCCCTCGTCCACGGTCACGCCCGCGGAGCGCAGCATCGCCACGGTCATCGCGACGTGGGGCAGCGAGGGGACGCCGCGCTCGCCGGCGTGGGTGACGGTCACCCCGCGCGCGTACCGGGCGCCCGAGAGCAGCAGCCCGGAGACGAACTGGCTCGAGGCCGACGCGTCGACGGTGACCTCGCCCCCGGGCGGGTGCGGGCCGCCCGCGACGGTCAGCGGCAGCGCCTCGCCCGTGACCTCCACGCCGAGCCCGCGCAGGCCCTCGACGATCCCGCCCATGGGCCGCTCGCGGGCCCGCGGGTCGCCGTCGAGCACCACGGGCCCGTCGGCGAGCGCGGCCAGCGGCGGCACGAAGCGCATCACGGTGCCGGCGAGGCCGCAGTCGACGTGCGCGCCGTGGAAGGCGGCCGGCGCGGTGATCGCC
Source organism: Actinomycetospora lutea (assembly GCF_028737205.1). GTDB lineage: Bacteria > Actinomycetota > Actinomycetes > Mycobacteriales > Pseudonocardiaceae > Actinomycetospora > Actinomycetospora lutea. The sequence goes on from NZ_JAQZAL010000014.1 coordinate 72,251, forward strand.
AGGTCGAGGGTGCCGGCGCGGCCCTCGGTGGAGGTCACCGAGGCCCCGAGCGCCTGCAGGGCCCCCGCCATCAGCGTCGTGTCCCGCGAGCGGGCGGCGCCCCGGACCCGCCGGGTGACGCCGTCGGTGCCGAGCGCGGCGAGCACGAGCGCCCGGTTGGTGACCGACTTCGACCCCGGCACCGCCACCGTGCCCCGCACCGGGGCGTCGGCGGTCGGTGCGTCCCAGGGCTGATCGCTCATGGGGCCATCCTCTCGCGCCCCGACCCCTGTCGGTGCCCGGTGCCAGGATGGACGGCATGTGCGGCCGCTACAGCCAGTCGAAGGACCCGGCCACCCTCGCCGAGGAGTTCGACGCCGTCGACGCCACCGACGGCGCGTGGCCCGGCCCCGACCACAACGTCGCGCCCACCACCACGGTGATCGGTGTGGTCGACCGGCACCCGCGCGACGGCGCCGGGAAGGCCGACCCGCAGCGGCTCGAGCGCAGCCTGCGGGCCATGCGCTGGGGCCTGGTGCCGGGGTGGGCCGACGACCCGAAGATCGGCAGCCGCATGATCAACGCGCGGTCCGACTCGCTGACCAGCAAGCCCGCCTTCCGGCGCGCGGTGAAGGGCCGCCGCTGCCTGCTCCCGGCCGACGGCTGGTTCGAGTGGCAGCGCGACGGCCCCGGCGGGCGCAAGGTGCCGTACTTCATCACGCTGCCCGACGGGAGGTCGCTGGCCTTCGCCGGCCTCTGGGAGACCTGGCGGCCGAAGGACGCACCGAAGGGCACGTCGCCACTGATCACCACCACGGTCGTCACCATCGACGCCGCCGGTCCGCTGGTCGACATCCACCACCGGATGCCGCTCGTGCTCCCGCAGGAGCGCTGGACGGCCTGGCTCGACCCGGACAACGACGACCCGACCGGCCTGCTCGAGCCGCCCCCGCCCGAGCTGCTGACGTCATTCGAGCTGCGCCAGGTGTCCACCAAGGTCAACAACGTGAAGAACCACGGGCCGGAGCTGGTCGAGGAGAGCCACGAGGAGCCCGAGCAGCAGGGCCTCGCGCTCGACCTGGACGTGCCGGCGACGCAGTGATCACCGTCGAGACGCCGCACGGCGCGGCCGAGGTCCACCTCGACGAGCCCGGGGGCGCGCCGCGCGGGCTGCTCGTCCTCGGCCACGGGGCCGGTGGCGGGGTCGAGGCGCCCGACCTGCTCGGGGCGCGCGCGGCGGCCCGCGACGCCGGCCTCGCCGTCGCCCGCGTGCTCCAGCCCTACCGCGTGGCCGGGCGCAGGGCCCCGCCGCCGGCCGCGCAGCTCGACGAGGCGTGGGCGGCGGTCGTCCGGCACCTGGGCCGCACGATCCCCGACGTGCCCCAGGTGCACGGCGGGCGCTCCTCGGGCGCGCGGGTCGCCTGTCGCGGGGCGGCGGCGCTCGCTCCGGTCGCCGTGCTCGCGCTCGCCTTCCCGCTGCTGGCGCCGGCGCGCAAGGACGGCACCCGCCCCGACCGCGGCCCCGAGATCGATGCGGTCACCGTGCCGGTGCTCGCGGTCTCGGGCGAGCGCGACCGCTTCGGCGTGCCGGCCCCGACCGCCACGCGCGAGGTCGTCGTCCTCGCGGGCGACCACTCGCTGAAGGCCCGCGGGCCGGTCGCCGCCGCCGTCGGCCCCTGGCTGGCGCGGGTGCTCGCGCGCGAGACCGTCTAGCCCGGGGCGAACGCGCGGCGCGCGACGGCGGCCAGGGCCGTCCGGCGACGCTCGTGGTCGGCGGCCGGGTCGTCCGGCGCGGCCGTGATCACGGTGGCCGCGGGCGACCAGGTCATCGACAGCGCGATCACCAGCGAGTAGACGTCGCCCGGTGCCAGCTCGGGGTCGATCAGCCCGTCGGCCTGGGCCGACCGGATCGCATCGAGCTTCCCGGCCATCACGTCGCCGACGGAGGTCAGCAGGTCGCCGGTCGGGACGCGCTCGAGGCGCGCCCAGGTCGCGAGCAGGATGACCGACGGCGTCTCCAGGTAGGCGTCGTAGAGCCGGACCGCGTAGCCCGGGAGGTCGGTCGCGTCGAACGGGACGAGGTCGACGATCAGCGCGAGGTGCTCGGCGAACACCGCGTCGAACAGCCCGTCCTTCGAGGAGAACCAGGCGTAGATCTGTGCCTTGTTGGCCTCGGCGGCGTCGGCGATCCGGTCGACGCGCGCCCCCGCGATGCCGTAGCGCGAGAACTCCGCGGTCGCGGCGTCCAGCAGCCGGCGGCGCGTCGCCGCTCCGTCCTTGGGCACGGTCCGATCCTAACCAACTGGTTGGTCACGTGCTACGGTCGGACGTAACCAACTGGTTGGTCACGACAGGAGGAGCCATGCACGAGGTCACCGGATGGGCCGCACCGGCCCCGGGCGCCGCGCCGCAGCCGTGGACCGTCGAGCGTCGCGACCCGCGGCCCTCCGACGTCGTCGTGCGCATCACCCACTGCGGCGTCTGCGCCACCGACCGGCACGCGCTCGCCGGCGGCGACCCGGCGGCGTTCCCGCTGGTCGCGGGCCACGAGATGACCGGCGTCGTCGCGGCGACCGGCGACGAGGTCACCGACCTCGCCCCGGGCGACCGCGTGGCCGTCGGCAACATCGTCGACTCGTGCCGCACCTGCGCGCCGTGCCGCGCCGGGCGGGAGAACGACTGCGACGCCTTCCCGACGCTGACCTACGGCGGCGAGGACCGGGTCTCCGGCGGCACCACCCAGGGCGGGTTCTCCACCGAGATCGTCGTCGACCGCCACTTCGTGTACGCCCTGCCCGCCGGCCTCGACCCCGCGGGCGCCGCGCCGCTGCTCTGCGCGGGGATCACGACGTGGGCGCCGCTGCGGCGCTTCGGCGCGGGGCCGGGCACGACCGTCGGCGTGGTGGGGGTGGGCGGCCTCGGGCACCTGGCGATCCGGTTCGCCCACGCGCTGGGCGCCGAGACCGTCGCCCTGACCAGCAGCGAGAGCAAGGCCGAGGCGGCCAAGGCCCTCGGTGCCGACGACGTCGTCCTCACCCGCGACCCGGACGCGCTCGCCCGCCAGGCCCGCCGGTTCGACGTCCTGCTCGACACCACCGGCCACCCCCTCGACCTCGCGCCCTACCTGGGCGCGCTCGCGGTCGACGGCACCTACGTCCTCGCCGGCATCCCGCCGGCCACCCTCGCGATCGACCCGATGAGCCTGGTCGTCGGCGAGAAGCGCATCGCCGGCACCGGGAGCGGCGGCGTGCCCGCGACCCGCGAGATGCTCGACGTCGCCGCCGAGCACGGGATCGTCGCCGACGTCGAGGTCGTCGGGCCCGACCGGCTCGGCGAGGCGATGGACCGGCTGGGCCGCGGGGACGTGCGGTTCCGGTTCGTCGTCGACATGGCTCAGTCCGACACGGCCCGCAGGTAGCGCTCGCCCGTCGTGCGCAGCTGGGCCACGAGCTCCGGCGGGCCCTCGACCCGGAAGTCCAGGTCGAGCATGCCGACGTAGGCCGCGACGGTGGCCACGCTGTCGGCGCCCGTGACGAGCACGCAGCTGTGCGCGTCGCGGGGCTCGACCACACCCACCGCGGGGTTGATCCGCGCCAGCACCTCCGACGCCGGCGCCGCCACGACGATCCGCGCGTGCACCGACCAGCCCGCCGTGGCCACCTCGCGCAGCACCAGGTCGGTGAGGTCCTCGGGCGGGTCGACGGGGGAGAAGCGCGGCCCGCCCGGGGTGCGCAGCTCCAGTCCGTCGGCGCGCAGCACGGTCCACGTCCCGGTCGCGGGGGCGCGCACCACCACGTACCAGCGCCGCTCCCAGCTCACGAGGCGGTAGGGCTCGAGGAGGCGGGCCGGCCCGTCGGCCCCGGCGACGCGCAGCGCCGTCCGGTCGCGGATCGCCTCGGCCACCGCGCGCAGCAGCGCAGGGTCGACCTCGGGGTCCGGCGCGTCGGAGACGGTGTTCTCCGGGCCGCGCGCGGTGGCCTCGGTGAGCGCGGCGACGGTGCGGCGCAGGCGGTGGGGCAGCACCCGGTCGAGCTTCGCGAGCGCCCGCTCCCCGGCCTCGCGGGTCCCGGCCAGCCCGGTGCCGGCGCGCAGCCCGAGGGCGACCGCCACCGCCTCGTCGTCGTCGAGCAGCAGCGGCGGCAGCGACGCCCCGACCCCGAGCCGGTAGCGGCCCGCGCGTCCGGTCTCGGCGTCGACGGGGTAGCCGAGCTCGCGCAGGCGGGCGACGTCGTGGCGGATCGTCCGGACGCTCACGCCGAGGCGCGCGGCCAGCTCCGGGCCCGGCCAGTCGGGCCGGGACTGCAGCAGCGAGAGGAGGGCCAGCATTCGGGCGGAGGTGTCGCGCAGTCGCCGACTCGCCCGTCGGTCAGCTCGCCTACCACGAGCTGTTCAACTCCTTCGGCAACGGCACGAGCCTGGTCACCGAGGAGCAGATCCTCACCCAGGTCTCGCTGTACTGGCTCACCAACACCGCCGCGACGGCCGTGCGCTTCTACCTCGAGGACGCGCGCGCCGGCGCCGAGCCGCGGGTCAGCGCCGCGCGGACCGGCGTGCAGGTGTTCGCCGACGACTTCCAGACGATCAAGGTGTTCGCCGAGCGGGACAACACGGGCGTCGTGCACTGGAGCCGCCACGAGCGCGGCGGGCACTTCGCGGTGATGGAGGTCCCGGAGGCGGTCGTCGCCGACCTGCGGGTGTTCTTCGGCTAGTCGGCGGCGATCTCGGCCAGCTCCGCCCCGGTGGCGGCGACGAGGTCGTCGGGGGTCAGCGCCATCTGCAGCCCCCGGCGGCCCGCCGAGCACCAGACGGTCCCGTGCTCGGCCACCGAGAGGTCGATCACCACGTCCAGCGCCTGCCGGGTGCCGAGCGGCGAGATGCCGCCGACGACGTAGCCGGTGAGGCGCTGGGCGGCGGTGGTGTCGGCCATCACCGCCCGCTTACCGCCCCGCGCGGCCGCGAGCGCCTTGAGGTCGAGGGTCCCCGACACCGGCACCATCGCCAGCACCGGCGTCCCGTCGACCTCGGCGACCAGGGTCTTGAGCACCCGGCGCGGGTCGAGGCCCAGCGCCTCGGCGGCCTCGGTGCCGTAGGAGACGGAGCGCAGCGGAGCTCGACCCTGCGAGGCGGCGGTCCTCCCGGGCGCGGTGTACGGGTGGGTCGTGTAGGCGATCCCGGCGTCGTCCAGGGCCGCCAGGGCCGGGGTCGATGCGGCCACGGCGGGCGAGCCTAGCCCGGGAATCCCGCCCCCCGGCACCGCGTTGAGCCGGACATGCCAGCAGTGATGACGAGGGCGGCGGCCGGGCCGGCCGCCGCGACGCCGTTCGACGGCGTGACGTCGTCCGCGGGACCGGATGCCCTGCGACCCACGCGGGTAGTCTCCTCGGGATTCATCGACGTCCCGACCGCGCCCGCGACGGCGCGGCGCGAAGGGAGCCCCGTGGCCGACGCGGCGAGGGCTGTGACTCCTGAGACCCCCGACGAGACCGACGAGCGCACCGACGGGGTCGGTGAGGTCGTCGACGTGACGACCGAGACGCCCGAGGAGCGCGCGGCGCGCTTCGAGCGCGACGCCATGCCGATGGTCGACCAGCTCTACGGCGCGGCCCTGCGGATGACCCGCAACCCGGCCGACGCCGAGGACCTGGTCCAGGAGACCGTGCTCAAGGCGTACTCGTCGTTCGCCTCGTTCCGGCCTGGCACCAACCTCAAGGCGTGGCTGTACCGGATCCTCACGAACTCCTACATCAACACCTACCGCAAGCGGCAGCGCCAGCCCCAGCAGTCGCCCACGGAGGAGATCACCGACTGGCAGCTCGCCCAGGCCGGTGAGCACTCCAGCGCCGGACTGCCGTCGGCGGAGGCCGAGGCCCTGGAGAACCTGCCGGACACCGACATCCGCGACGCGCTGCAGAACCTGCCGGACGACTTCCGGATGGCGGTCTACCTCGCCGACGTCGAGGGGTTCGCCTACAAGGAGATCGCCGAGATCATGGGTACCCCGATCGGCACCGTGATGTCACGGCTGCACCGGGGACGCCGCCAGCTGCGGGTGGCACTGACCGACACGGCACGCGACCGCGGGTTCATCCGCGACGGCGGCCAGACGGTGACCACGGGAGAGGGGGCCGGACGATGAGCTGCGGGGATCACCACGAGACCGACTGTTCCGAGGTGCTCGCCGAGGTCTGGCTCCTGCTCGACCACGAGTGCGACGAGGCCCGGGACGCCCAGCTGCGCCGCCACCTCGACGAGTGCGGGCCCTGCCTGGCCCGCTACGGGCTCGAGGAGAAGGTCAAGACCCTGCTGAGCCGCAGCTGCCGGGGCGAGCACGCGCCCGCCGGCCTGCACCAGCGGCTGCGCGAGCAGATCCGCGCGACGATGCTCGAGCAGGCCGAGGTCACCGTCGAGCGTGGCCCGGCCGGCACGGTCGTCGAGGTCAACCAGACCCGCGTGGAGTCCTGGAAGTCCTAGGAGGTCCACCCACACGAAAGGCCCGTCCTCGGACGGGCCTTTCGCGTGTTCGGGGGCAAGCCCTCAGGCGTGGGGCCGCTTGCCGTGATTGCTGCTCTTCTTCTTGCGGTCCCGCTTCTGGCGCGCGCGCTTCGACATGCACCCATCATCCCACGTCGCGGGGGCCCGACCGGCGCGGTGGTTGGATGATCGCCGTGGGGAACCGCGGCCGCCCGGTGTCGACGCTCTCGAACCTGCTGGCTGCCCACACAGCGCTCTCCGGGGCCGCGGCGGCGCACCTGCAGCGCGTGGTCGCCGAGTGGCAGCTGCTCGCGGACCTGTCGTTCGCCGACTTCCTGCTGTGGGTGCGCACGCCGCAGGACACGCAGCGGAGCGGAGCTGGACTTGTCGACGGGGCCGACCTCCTGTGCGTCGCCCAGTGCCGCCCGACGACGACGGCGACCGCTCATCCCGAGGACATGGTCGGCGTGCGCGCCTCGGCGAGCCAGCACCCGCAGCTCTACCGGGCCTTCGCCGACACCACCATGCGCCGCGAGGACCAGCCGCGCTGGCACCGGGGCCGGTCGGTGCGCCGCGAGGTGGTGCCGGTCCGGGAGCCCGGCGGGGGCGAGGTCGTCGCCGTGCTGGGACGCGACACGAACCTCGCGGCCCCCCGGGTGCCGAGCACGCTCGAGGTCTCCTACACGGCCGTGGCGGCCGACCTGTGCCAGATGGTCGCCGACGGCACGTTCCCGACCGCCGAGGGGCGCGACGAGGGCCGTTCGTCGCCGCGGGTGGGCGACGGGCTGGTGCGGATCAGCACGTCGGGCCGGGTGCTCTACGCGAGCCCGAACGCGGCGTCGGCGTTCCACCGCCTCGGCTGGAGCGAGGAGCTGGTCGGGGTCGACCTCGCCGCGGTGGTCCGCGAGGTCGCCGACGACGCCTTCGAGGGCGCCGAGGCGGCCGAGCACGTGCGCGGCGCGCTGGCCGGCACCCCGTCGCAGCGCGCCGAGCTCGAGGGCCACGGCGCGACGGCCGTGCTGCGGGCCCTGCCGCTGCACCCGCGCGGCGTGCCGAGCGGCGCCCTCGTGCTCGTCCGGGACGTCACCGACGTGCGCCGCCGCGACCGCGCCCTGCTCAGCAAGGACGCGACGATCCGCGAGATCCACCACCGCGTGAAGAACAACCTGCAGACCGTCGCGGCGCTCCTGCGCCTGCAGGCCCGCCGCACGCCCCACGTGGAGGCCCAGGAGGCGCTCACCGAGTCGGTGCGCCGCGTCACCTCGATCGCGCTGGTGCACGAGGCGCTGGCCGCGTCGGTGGACGAGAAGGTCGACATCGACGACGTGCTCGACCGCGTGCTGCCGATGATGAACGACGTGACCCGCCCGGGCGCGCGGGTCGCGATGCGCCGCGAGGGCGAGGTCGGCGTGCTGTCGGCGGTCATGGCGACGCCGCTGGTCATGGTGCTCACCGAGCTGGTCGCCAACGCCCTCGAGCACGGGTTCGCCGAGCGGTCCTCGGGCACCGTGGTCATCGCCGCGACCCGGACGGCCGCCCAGCTCGAGGTGGAGGTCCGCGACGACGGCCGGGGGCTGCCCGAGACGTTCTCGCTGGAGCGGGCCCCGGGTCTGGGCCTGCAGATCGTGCGCACGCTCGTCGACTCCGAGCTCGCCGGCTCCCTGCGCATCCTGCCCGGCGAGGACGCGGGCACCCGCGCGGTCCTGCGGGTGCCGCTGCAGCACCGCGGTCGCTGAGCCCGGCACGCACACGAAGGCCCCGGTGCCGTCTTCGGGGGACGGCCCGGGGCCTGCGTGGTGTGCCTCCTGCGTGTCCGGGACGGACGCGTGGGGAGCGAGCGTCCGGCCCGGTCCCGGCGCGGGGGAGCGTGCTCGAGATGCGCCGGGGTCGGGGTCGGTGACCCGGGGAGGACGCCGGGGAGCTGGCGTCCTCGATCCGGATCAGAATCCGGTGTGCACCTCGGGGCGCACGCCGTGGCGCTTGAGCGCCCGGCGCTCGTCCTCGCTCGCGCCACCCCAGACGCCGGCGTCCTGGCCGGACTCGAGCGCCCACGTCAGGCACTCGGTCATCGCGGGGCAGCGCCGGCAGACGCTTTTCGCACGCGCGATCTGGGAGAGCGCAGGGCCACTCGTGCCGACCGGGAAGAACAGTTCCGGGTCCTCGTCGCGGCAAGCAGCGTCGTTCCGCCAGTCCATCGTTCTGAGCTCCTCGGTGGGTGCGCCTCGGGGAGCGCACCGGTCGTGGTCGTCTTTCTCCGACCGTTGTCACGACTCCGGTGTGGCGCCGTGACCTGCCAACGGAGATCAGGGACACTCACTGTCGCCCGATCTCCCGCCCGTCGTCCGTGGTGTCGGACGACGGACCCGACCGGTCCGGAACGCCGATCCACGCGGGGTCGTGCGTCCGTCCCGGCATTTGCGGGGGATGCGACTCAATCTGCAGGACGCGACCGATGAGATCGAGTGCCAAGCGGTTCGGCGGGCGAACTCGGTCGGTGAGTGGAATTGCGCGGACGGTCATGACCGCCCGGCTGCGACGAGCGACGATTACAGCACGACGAGCCGTCCACCCGTCCGTGGCCCCACGACGAGCGGCAGCAGGTGGACTCGATTCAGATGGCCACTGACCGCCCGTCGGGCCTCACGGAGGTTTGACGCGGGCCCCGATCGGGGTCAGACGACGACGCGGAGCGCGTCCGGGACGGCCACGAACTCGACGTCGCTGCGCTGCCCGAGGTGGTCGCCGTCGACCTGCAGGTTGACCGGCTCGTCGCTGGTGATCCGCAGGGCGGGGACGTCGTCGTGGCGCACCACCGACTTCAGGCCCGACGCACCGTCCCGGCGCAGCACCTGGTGCACGAGGCGCAGCACCGTCGGCAGGCCGACCGACTTCAGGGCGAACAGCCCGAGGCCGCCGTCGAACGAGCACCCGGGATTGGTGCGCACCGGGCGCGCCCCCAGGTAGGTCCACGGGTCGGTGTTGGACACGATGGCCAGCCGGACCCCGCCGACCGGCTCCTCGCCCGCGATCTCGACGGTGAGGTCGGGCGGGTCGAGGCGCGTGCGCGTCCAGCGGCGGACCGACGTGGTGACGTAGCGCGCCGGGGTGGCGTCGTGGCCGCGCCCGCGGGCGCGCTCCATCGAGGCGATGACGTCGGCGTCCCAGCCGAGCCCGGCGTTGAAGCTGAACCACCGCTCGTCGGCGCGCCCCAGCCCCACCGTGCGGGACCGGCCCTCCGCCAGGGCGCCGAGGAGCCGGTGGGTGGCCTCCAGCGGCTCCCGGGACACGCCCAGGGCGCGGGCGAAGACGTTGGCCGACCCGCCGGGCACCACCCCGAGCGCCGGCACGCCCTCGCCGGGGCCGTCGGCGAGCAGGCCGTTGAGCGCCTCGTTCACCGTGCCGTCGCCGCCGAGGACGATGACGAGGTCGACGGCCTCGGTGCGGGCCCGGGCGGCGAGCTCGGCCGCGTGGCCCCGGTAGCGGGTGGCGACGACGTCGAGCTTGATCTCGCTCGCGAGCGCGTGCGCGATGACGTCCTGACCGGCCGCCGTCGTCGTGGTGGCCGAGGGATTGGCCACGAGCAGCGCACGCACGAGGTTCACCGTAGACGCCGTGCGCTCTCCGATCGGGGGGTGTGGTCCCGGGATGTCGCCGATCTCTCGGCCGTCCCTAGGCTGGAGGGGTGACGTCGACCCCCCGCCCGGTCCTCCTCGCGGCCCTGGGCGTGCTCGCCGAGGGTGTCGTCGGCGTCGTCGTGACGGTGCTCATGGCCACCGCGGGCGTGGGCTTCGCCGTCTGGGGCTTCGTCCTGCTCCTGGCCCTCGGGCTCGGCGTCGTGGCCGTCCTGCTGCTGCGCGGCGAGCGGGGGGCCCGCGGGCCGGCGCTGGTCGCCCAGCTCCTGACGATCGGGTGCGCGTTCTACGCCGCCGTGCCCTCGCAGCGCCCGGAGTGGGGCTACCCGATCATCATCGCGGCCGCCGGGGTGCTCTACGGCCTGCTCTGCGCGCCCGCGCGCGCGTGGGCGCAACAGTAGGTTCGACAGGCGTGGCCATGAACGCGATGCACCGCCGGCTGTGCCGCTCCGAGCGCTGGGCCGAGCGGATGCACGGCCAGGTGATGCCCTGGGCGCTCGCGGACCTCGACCTCGGCGGCGACGTCCTCGAGATCGGGCCGGGCTACGGCGTGACGACGCGCTGGCTGGTCGAGCGCACGGGCTCGCTGACCGCCGTGGAGGTCGACCCGCGCCTGGCGACCGCGCTGGACCGCGACATGGCCGGACGGGTGCAGGTGCACACCGCGGACGGTGCGCGGCTGCCCTTCCGCGACGCGAGCTTCGACGTCGTCGTCTGCTTCACCGTGCTCCACCACGTCCCCTCGCCCGCCCACCAGGACAAGGTGTTCGCGGAGGCGGCGCGGGTGCTGCGCCCGGGCGGGGTGTTCGCGGGGTCGGACAGCGTGCGCAGCCTGCGCTTCCGGCTGCTGCACGTCGGCGACACCATGGTGGTCGTCGACCCCGCGACCATGCCCGACCGGCTGCGCGACGCCGGCTTCCTCGACGCCTCCGCCGAGGCCGGGGAGCGGTCGTTCCGGTTCCGGGCCGGTCGTTAGCCGAGCGCCTCGGCCAGCAGCGACGGGTAGGACGGGTGCGCCAGATCGAGCGCGGGCAGCTCCGCGGCGGTGAACCAGCCGAGCCGCTCGTGCTCGTGGTCGGCGACGTTGCGGACCTCCCCGGCCCACGCGTGGACCAGCCACACCGAGAGCTCGGCGTCCCCGTCCACCAGCACGCGCCAGGGCGCCCCGAGCGCCGCGTCGACGCCCAGCTCCTCCCGCAGCTCGCGGCGGGCCGCGGCGACCGCCGACTCGCCGGGCTCGACGTGCCCGCCCGGCAGGTCCCAGACGCCCGGGTAGGAGGCGCGGTCGGCACGCCGCAGCCCCAGGAGCACCCGCCCGTCGCGGACCAGGACGCCGGCCGCCATCAGGGTCGTCAATGCCGGTCGGCCGGCAGGGGCGGGGCCTCGACGAGGCCGCCGGGGGCGTTGAGCAGGTCGATGCGCGGCACCCCGCGCTCGTGGCCGAGCACCGTCACCGAGGCCGCGTCGAAGGCGAAGCCGACCCCGGCCGACGGGTCCAGGCCCAGGTAGCGGGCGATCAGCACCCGCCCGGCGTGGCCGTGGCCCACGAGCACGACGTCACGCCCCGCGAGCTCCCGCCCGGCGTCGGCGAGGACCTGGTCGAGGCGGGCGGCCACCTCGGCCCCGGTCTCACCGCCGGGAGACGGGTGCGTCCACACCGTCCAGCCCGGCACCTCCTCGCGGATCTCGGGCGTCGTGCGGCCCTCGTAGGCGCCGTAGTCCCACTCGACGAGGTCCTCGCGGACCGTCGAGGGCTCCAGGCCCGCCAGCCGCGCGGTCTCCGTGGCACGCCGGCGGGGGCTGGTCCAGACGGCCGGGGGCGGGGCGTCGGCGCCGCGCAGGGTGAGGATCAGGTGCCCGGCGGTCCGCGCCGCCTCCTCGCCCTTCCCGGTCAGCGGGAGGTCGGTCCGGCTGGTGTGCCGTCCGTCGCGAGACCACGCGGTCTCGCCGTGCCGCAGGACGTACAGGCGTCCGAGGGGGGTCTCGCTCACGGGGCGTTCCTACCCGTTCGGCGGCCCTGCGGACGACGACGCGCCCGCCCCCGGGACCGGGGACGGGCGCGCCGGGTGCTCCCGCGCGGGGGACTCAGCCCTTCTTGGTCTCCCAGAAGATGTCCGAGATCTCGGCGATGTGGTCGAGGACCTGCTGGCCGGTCTGCGGGTCCATCGAGGACTTGGCGCCGTCGGCGCCGCCGCCCGCGGCCTTGGTGGCCTTGTTGAACAGCTCGTGGAGCTGCGGGTACTTCTCGAAGTGCGGGGGCTTGAAGTAGTCCGTCCAGAGCACCCACAGGTGGTGCTTGACGAGGTCCGCGCGCTCCTCCTTGATCTGGATGGCGCGGGTCCGGAAGGCCGGGTCCTCGTTGGACTGGTACTTCTCCTGGATCGCCTTGACCGACTCGGCCTCGATCCGGGCCTGGGCCGGGTCGTAGACGCCGCAGGGGAGGTCGCAGTGTGCGGTGGCCTCCAGGCGCGGTCGCAGGACGCTGGAGAGCAGTCCCATCTCGCCTCCCTCTTCCTGATGGGGAATGGTGATCGTTCCGACGACAGAGAACGTACCCCCAGCCCCGCCCGCCGACACGTGGAGCGCCGCCGGTGAGGACCCTTCGTGAGCTGCTGGCACGCCGTCCGCGGCGGGTGCTCGTGCGCGGTGGGTCGATGGTGCCGACGCTGCGTGACGGCGACGTCGTCCTCGCGTTCCCGGGGGCCGCGGTGCGGCCCGGGGAGGTCGCCCTCGTCCGGTGGCCGGCGCGGCCCGACCAGCTCTCGGTGAAGCGCGCGGCCCTCGCCGCCGACGACGGCTGGTTCGCCGTCGGCGACGCGCCGACGGCCTCCACCGACTCCCGCACCCTCGGCCCGGCCGAGGCGCTCGGCCCCGTCCGCTGGCGGCTGTGGCCGCACCCGGGGCGCTTGCACGCGCGGTAGTCGACGAGCGGTCACGGCGCGCCGCGTGACCCCGGACGCAGACACGGGACCCGCCGACGCGCGAGGATCGCCCGCGACCGGGCGAGCGAGAGCGCTCCAGAGGAGCATGGCCCGGGCCGCGCGCCCACCCGCGCCGACGGCCCGCCCGGCACCCGCCGACCGCGGGTGCCGCCACCACCTCCCGCCCGGGTATCCCGACCTCGGCAGCCCACCCCCCGGGACGCTGCCGACCCCCACCGTCCGCTTGGAGCCACCGTGAGCGACCCCGGCAACGACGCCACCACGAACCAGCCCGCCCTCGACGGCCGCGACATCACCGAGGAGGAGGTGTTCGCGTCGCACGAGAGCGGCAAGCTCTCGGTGACGCCGACCGTCGGCCTGTCCGGTCGCCGCGACCTCGCCATCGCCTACACGCCCGGGGTGGCGAAGGTCTGCCGCGCGATCGCCGACGACAAGGCGCTCACCGCCCGCTACACGTGGACCCACCGCCTGGTGGCCGTGGTCTCCGACGGCACGGCCGTCCTCGGGCTGGGCGACATCGGCCCGCGCGCGTCCCTGCCCGTCATGGAGGGCAAGTCGGCGCTGTTCAAGGCGTTCGCCGACCTCGACTCGATCCCGCTGGTGCTCGAGACCACGGACGTCGACGAGATCGTGGACACGCTCGTGCACCTGCGCCCGAGCTTCGGCGCGGTCAACCTCGAGGACATCGCGGCGCCGCGCTGCTTCGAGATCGAGCGCCGGCTGATCGAGGCGCTCGACTGCCCGGTGATGCACGACGACCAGCACGGCACCGCCATCGTCGTGCTCGCGGCGCTGCGCAACGCCACCCGCGTGCTGGACCGCGACCTCGCCTCGCTCAAGGTCGTCGTCAGCGGGGCCGGCGCCTCCGGGGTCGCCTGCGCGAAGATCCTCCTCTCGGCGGGGGCGAGCGACGTCGTCGTGCTCGACTCCCGCGGCGTCATCCACGCGGGCCGGGACGGGATGAACGTCGAGAAGATGGCGCTGGCCGAGCAGACCAACCCGCGGGGCGTGCGCGGCGACCTCGCCGCCGCGGTGGCCGGGGCCGACGTGTTCCTCGGGCTCTCGGGCTCCACCATCCCCGAGTCGGTGATCGCGTCGATGGCCGAGGGCGCCATCGTGTTCGCGCTGTCCAACCCCGACCCGGAGATCGACCCCGAGGTCGCACGCAAGCACGCGGCGGTCGTCGCGACGGGGCGCAGCGACTACCCGAACCAGATCAACAACGTGCTCGCGTTCCCGGGCGTGTTCGCCGGCGCGCTCGACGCGGCCGCCCGGCGCATCACCGAGGCCATGAAGCTGGCCGCGGCGGACGCGATCGCCGACATCGCCGCCGGCGACGAGGAGTTCGGCGCCGACCACATCGTGCCCAGCGCGCTGGACACCCGCGTGGCGCCGGCGGTGGCCGAGGCGGTCGCCCGGGCCGCGGCCGAGGAGGGCGTCGTGCGCCGACACGTCGCCGAGGTCGCCGCCGAGGGGCACGGGCACTAGCGATCCCCCGTCACCTGGTGGCACGCCATCCAGTTGTGCACCAGGGATGACGCGGCGACCGGTCGTCCACGACGGTTTCGCGGTGCCGGCGCGTCGGGTACCGGGCGGTGGCCACGATCCCCGGCGTGTCGGTGTCGCTCACCCGGCCGATCACCCGTCATCCTTCCGGTGGTTGCGGGACGTTCGCGGCGTGATCGAGACCGTTCGTGGCCCCTCGGGAGCACGGTCGGTAGGTCGGTGTTCCGCAGGTGGGTGATCCGGTGGTCCATCGGCCGAGTGGCCCTGGGCCGTCTGCCGCTCGTCGTGGACTCCGTCCGCTTCGGCGCGACGACCGGTCGGTGTCCTCAAGGTCGTTCGTCCGTGTCGTGCAGCAGAACGCGTGGGAACTCGCGGTCGTCGCGCGGCGTCCCTCCACGGGGTGATCTACCCGGACCCCCACCGGGTCTCCTTCGTTGCTGAGACAGACGCGGAGGGGCCGTTCCATCCAGGACGGCGCGGGACCCGCGTGCGAGGGGAGCGCAGACGTGGGGAGTGCCGTGCCGGTGCCGGGCTCGCGTGGCCTCGCCCTCGCCGCCGGGGCGAAGCACCGGGCCGGGGCGCTCGCGGTCCTGCCCCCCGCGGACGGCGGCCCCGAGGGCGGTGTGTCGTTGCCGCCGGGCGCCGCGCTGCACCACGACGTCCACGGCCGCGTCGTGGCCGTGCGCGACCAGGTCGCCCACCTCGTCGACCCCGCCGGCACCGTCGAGCCGCGCGGGATGCTCGGCCGCCCGTTGCACGACCTGCTCGTCGCCGTCGCGCCCGTCGACCCCGGCGCGGGTCCCGAGGGCCTGCTCACCGCGCGGCTGCGGCGGGTGGCGGCCGCGCCGCTGCCGGTGCACGTCGTGGTCTGGCGGGACGCGGTGGGCGGCGCGACGCTGGTGCTGGTGCCCCAGGCGGCCCCGTCGCCCCCGTCGCCCCCGTCGCCCCTGTCGGGCCCGGAGAGCGCCACCGCCGCCGACCTGGCCGACGGGCCCTCCGCGGCCGACGTCGAGCGCATCGCCGGGCTGGGGCACTGGGAGGTCGACCTCACCTCCGGCTCCGCGTGGCTCTCGCCGGTGCTCGCCGAGCTGCTCGGGATCGAGGCGCGCCCCCGGCGGCGCGCGGAGGACCTCCTCAACGCGCTGCACCCCGCCGACCGCGGCGGGTTCGTGCGCCGCTGGACGGCCCTGGTGTCCGAGGGCGCGCCGCTGGAGGCCGAGGCGCGCCTCGGCGACGGCACCGGGCGCATCCTGCAGCTGCACGCCGCCCTGCGTGCCGACGGCACCGTGCTCGGCACCGCGTCCGACGTCACCGCCCGGCGCCAGGCCGAGGAGCGGCTGCGCGCGCTGACCCAGCGCTTCACCGACCTGCTCGCCGTCGCCCCCGTCGGCATCGCGCTCTTCGACGACGACGAGCGGCTGGTCAAGGCCAACCAGGCGCTGTGCCGGCTGCTCGGCCAGGGCCCCGAGGCGCTGCGCGGCCGGCGCGCCGACGAGCTGCTCGACCTCGCCGCCGAAACGGCCGAGGGGCCGGGGCCGGTGACGCCGCTGCTCTCGCGGCCGGCGGGTTCGGCGGGGTCGGTGAGCTGGTCGTGCGCGCCGCGGGCGCTGCGCACCCGCGAGCGCGGCGCGGGCGGCGCCGCCGCCGACCCGGTGTGGTGCGAGCTGCACGTCTCGGTCTCGGTGCACGACGACGGCGGCGTCACCCACCTCGTCGTGTTCACCGACGTCACCGACGCGCGGCGGGTCGAGGCGAGCCTGCGCCACCAGGCCATGCACGACGAGCTCACCGGCCTGCCCAACCGGCGCGCGCTCACCACGACGGTCTCGCGGCTGCTCGCCGGCCCGACGGCGCGACGCACCGGGGTGCTGTTCTGCGACCTCGACAACTTCAAGCGGGTCAACGACTCGCTGGGTCACGACGCCGGGGACGAGCTGCTCGTCGAGCTCGCCGCGCGGCTGCGCGAGCGCCTGCCCGCCGGGTGCGCGGCCTCGCGCAGCGCCGGCGACGAGTTCGTCGTGGTGTGCGCCGACGTCGACCTGCACGGCGGGCTGGACGCGCTCACGGCCACGGTCGCGGGCATCCTGCGCACCGCGATCCCGGTGCACGGGCAGCTCGTGCGGATCTCGGCGACCGTCGGGGCGGCGGTCGGCGCGACCATCGGTGCCGACGCGCACGCCGACCCGTCCCAGCCCGAGATCGACCCGACGGCCGACCCGGTCGAGCAGGTGCTGCGCCGGGAGCGCGCCACCGAGCTGGCGGGCCTCGACCCGGCGCCGGCGCACCCGGGCACCGGCGACCTCATGCGCTTCGCCGACGCCGCGCTCTTCGAGGCCAAGAGCGGCGGCACGGGCCGGTTCGCGCTCGCCGACGAGGCGATCATGAAGGGTGCCGACGAGGCGCTGCGCCTCGAGACCCAGCTGCGCGAGGCCATGGTCAACGACGAGCTGGTGCTGCACTTCCAGCCGGTCGTCGGCGCCGACGGTCGCGTGCAGACCGCCGAGGCGCTGGTGCGCTGGCAGCACCCCGAGCACGGCCTGCTCTTCCCCGACAAGTTCCTGCCCGTGGCCGAGGCCGCCGACCTGATGGGCGACCTCGACCGCTGGGTGCTGCGCACCGCCGTCCGCGAGGCCGCCGTGTGGCCGCCGTCCGGCCCCGACGGCACGGTGCCCTCGGTGGCGGTCAACCTCGCGGGGCTGCTGCCCGGCGACCCCGACTTCCTCGACACCGTGCACGAGGCCGTCACCGTCGCGGGCCTGCCCTACGACCGCCTGGTGCTCGAGCTGGTCGAGACCTGCCTGGCCGACCTCCCGTCGACGACCCTGCGCGAGATGAACGAGCTCATCGCCGCCGGTGTGCGCTTCGCGGTGGACGACTTCGGCACCGGCTACTCCTCGCTCTCGCGGCTGACGGGGCTGCCCGCGCAGATCGTCAAGCTCGACCGCGGCTTCGTCCGGGGCGTGGCGACCGGCGAGTCCGACCGCGCCGTGGCCCGGGCCGTCGTCGACCTCACGGCCGCCATCGGGCAGATCTGCGTGGCCGAGGGCGTCGAGGACGAAGACCAGTTCGCGGTGCTGCGCGACCTGGGCGTGCACGCCTACCAGGGCTGGCTGTTCGCCCGCGCGATGCCGGGCGAGGCGTTCACGCAGCTGCTGCGCCGGGGGCCGCTGACGCCCGAGGACCGCCGGGCGGGCTGACCCCCGCGCTGAGACCGGTATCACACCGGCCGGTGTCGCGGGGCGGTGATCGGTCGCGGCTGTCGGGGCCGCCGATTACATTCCGCCTCGACTCGGTGGCCGACCCTGTGCCGCCGGCGGGACCCGGGAGCCAGTACGTGATCGAGTTCCGGGACGTGGGGAAGCGGTTCGCCGACGGCACGGTGGGGCTGGAGTCGCTGTCACTCACGGCACGCGAGGGCGAGATCACCGTGCTGGTCGGGCCGTCGGGCTGCGGCAAGACCACCTCGCTGCGCACCGTCAACCGCATGGTCGAGCCCACGTCGGGCGCGGTGCTCCTCGCCGGGCGCGACGTCGCGCAGGGCGACCCGGCCGAGCTGCGCCGCGGCATCGGCTACGTCATCCAGCAGGCAGGCCTCTTCCCGCACCGCCGCGTGATCGACAACGTGGCCACCGTCCCGGTGCTCCAGGGCCTGTCGCGGCGCGAGGCGCGGGCGCGGGCGGCCGAGGTGCTCGAGCGGGTCGGGCTCGACGACGCGCTCGCCCAGCGCTGGCCCGCCCAGCTCTCCGGCGGCCAGCAGCAGCGGGTCGGCGTGGCCCGCGCGCTCGCCGGCGACGCGCCGGTGCTGCTCATGGACGAGCCGTTCTCCGCAGTCGACCCCGTGGTGCGCGTCGAGCTCCAGGACGAGCTCCTGCGCCTGCAGGCCGACCTCGGCAAGACCATCCTGTTCGTCACCCACGACATCGACGAGGCGATCCGCCTGGGCGACCGGGTGGCCGTACTGCGCGTCGGCGGCCGGCTGGCCCAGTTCGCGCCCCCGGACGAGCTGCTCGCCCAGCCCGTCGACGACTTCGTGTCCGGGTTCGTGGGGCGCGACCGCGGCTACCGGCGGCTGGGCTTCCTGCCGGCCACCGCGCTGCGGCTGGTCGACCTGCCGACCCGCGCCGACGCCAACGGCGACACGGCCGGTCCCGCGGTCCCGGGGGAGTGGACCGTGCTCCTCGACGGCAGCGAGCGCCCTGCGGCCTGGCTCGGCCCCGACGGCGCGCGCCACGACCTCGGCTCGGTCTACGTCACCGACGGCGACGACGCCGCGGCCGACGCCGCCGGCACGCTGCGCGGGGCCCTGGACGCGGCGCTGAGCTCGCCGGCCGGACGCGGGGTCGCCGTCGACGGCGCCGGCCGCTATCGCGGCGGGGTCGACACCGACGACGTGCTGGCGCTGCTCGACAGGAGCGCCCCCCGGTGAGGGCGTTCGGCTACGACATCGACGAGCTGGTGATCGCCCACGTCCTGCTCGCGGTCGTCCCGGTGATCCTGGGCCTGGTCATCGCCCTGCCGCTGGGGTGGTGGGCGCACCGCTCGGCGGGTGCCCGCCGGGTCCTCGTGCCGCTGTCCGGTGCGCTCTACACGGTGCCGTCGCTGGCGCTGATCGTCTTCATCCCGGTGCTGCTGGGCACGCCGATCCTCAGCCCGGTCAACGTCGGGCTGACGCTCACGATCTACACGGTCGCGCTGCTCGTGCGCAGCGTGGCCGAGGCGCTCGACGCCGTGCCCGCCACGGTCACCACGGCGGCCACCGCGGTCGGCTACCGGCCCGCGGGGCTGTTGTTCGGCGTCCAGCTCCCGCTCGCCGTCCCCGTGCTCACCGCCGGCATCCGGGTGGCGTCGGTGTCGGCGTTCTCGCTGGTGACGGTGGGTGCCCTCGTCGGCATCCAGTCGTTGGGCACGCTGATGACCGACGGGTTCCAGCAGGACTACACGGCGATGGTGGCCACCGGCATCGTCGGCTCGGTCCTGCTCGCCTTCCTCTTCGACGCGCTGTGGCTCGCGCTGGGCCGCACGCTCTCGCCGTGGGCTCGCGCCGGGGCGGGGGTGTAGGCGTGCTCGGACGTCTCGTCGAGTGGTTCTCCGCGCCCGCGCAGTGGAGCGGGTCCGCCGGCATCCCGACCCGGGTGCTCGAGCACCTCGGCTACACGCTGCTCGCCGTCGCCATCGCCGCGGTCATCGCGCTGCCGCTGGGCGCGGTCATCGGGCACACCCGCCGCGGCGGGCTCGCGGTCGTCGGCGTCGCCAACGGCCTGCGGGCGCTGCCCGAGCTGGGCGTGCTCGTGCTGTTCGTGCTGCTGCTGGGGCTCGGCCTGCTGCCGCCGACGCTCGCGCTGGTGCTGCTCGCCATCCCGCCGATGCTCGCCGGGGCGTACTCCGGGGTCGCGGGCGCCGACCCGGGCGCCGTCGACGCCGCGCGCGGGATGGGGATGCGCGAGTCGCAGATCCTGCTGCAGGTCGAGGTGCCCGCCGCCGTGCCGCTCGTGCTCGGCGGGGTGCGGTTCGCGACGCTGCAGGTGGTCGCCACCGCGACGATCGCCGCCTACGTCGGGCTGGGCGGCCTCGGGCGCTACATCATCGACGGCTTCTCGGTGCGCGACTTCCCGCAGATGCTCGGCGGCGCGCTGATCGTCGCGGTGCTCTCCATCGTCGTCGAGCTCGTGCTCCAGCTCCTCGGGCGGTTCGTGACGCCCGGTCCCGACCGTCTCCGGCTCCGTGGCCGTCCCGACCGCCACGCTGCCGCGGCCCCGTCCTCCGTTCCCACCCCGCCATCCCCAGAGAGGCCCGACCGATGATCCGATCTCCCCGCGCGCTGCTCCTGGCCGCGGTCGCCGCCGTCGGCGTCCTCCTCGCCGGGTGCGGGGGCGGCTCCGACCCGCTCGCCACCCAGCCCGCCGCGCCCTCGGCGCAGGGCACCGTCCGCATCGGCTCGGCGAACTTCACCGAGAACCGCCTGCTCGCCGAGATCTACGCGAGCGCCCTGGAGTCCAAGGGCGTCACCGTCGAGCGGCGCTTCGGCATCGGCAGCCGCGAGACCTACTTCCCGGCGCTGCAGCGCGGCGAGATCGACCTGGTGCCCGACTACACCGGCAACCTGCTGCAGTTCCTCAACCCGCAGGCCACGGCCACGGCCTCCGACCAGGTCTACCAGCAGGTCTCCGGTGCCCTGCCGCCCCAGCTCCAGCTGCTCGCGCAGAGCGCCGCGGAGGACAAGGACGCCGTCGTCGTCACCCGCGCCTACGCGACGCAGAACAACCTGCGCTCGATCGAGGACCTCGCCCCGCTGTGCTCGACGATCGCCTTCGGCGGCCCGCCGGAGTTCCAGCAGCGCTCGTACGGCGTCCCCGGCCTGCAGCGGATCTACAACTGCACGTTCCGCGAGTTCCGCGCCCTCGACGCGGGCGGGCCGCTGACCGTCGCCGCGCTGCGTGACGGCACCGTCCAGGCCGCCGACCTGTTCACCACCGACGCCTCGATCCCCGAGAACGACTTCGTCGTGCTCGAGGACCCGCGCTCCAACTTCGCCGCCCAGAACGTCGTGCCGCTGATCAACCGGACGAAGTCGTCCGACCCCCGCGTCACCGACACGCTCAACCAGATCTCGGCGAAGATGGACACCGCCCAGCTGACCCAGCTCAACCAGCGCCTCGCCGGGCCCGACCGCCCCGACCCCGCCACCGTGGCCCGCGACTGGCTGAACTCGGCGGGCATCCAGTAGTAGCGGCTCCGGGCGCGCCGATCACCGTGTGCCAGGGTGATCGGCGTGCCCCGTCGCGTCCCCGTGGTGCTGGTCGCCGGTCACCTCGGTGCCGGCAAGTCGACGCTGGTCAACCACCTGCTGCGCCGCGCCGACGGGGTCCGGATCGGCGTCGTCGTCAACGACTTCGGCGCGATCGGGATCGACGCGATGCTCGTGGCCGGGCAGGCCAGCGCCGTGACCTCGCTGGCCGACGGCTGCCTGTGCTGCACCACCGACGCCAACGGCCTCGCCGCCCTGCTCACCGAGCTGACGGCGCCGGCCGCGCGCCTCGACCTCGTCGTCGTGGAGGCCAGCGGCCTCGCGGAGCCCCGCGAGCTGGTGCGCCTCCTGCTCGACGCCATCGCGGGGGAGGCGCGGCACGCGGCGTACGGGGTCCTGGTCGTGGTGGTCGACGCCGTGGAGGGTGCCGGGGAGCCCGACCCGTCGGTCCGGCTCGCCGACCTCGTCGTGCTCAACCAGGTCGACCGCGTCGACGACCCCGCCCCGCTGCTCGCCGCGCTGCGGGCGGTCGCCCCCGGCCCGGTGCTCCCGGTGGTCCGCGGGGCGGTGGACCCGGCGCTGCTCGTCGACCCGCCGGCCCGTCGCGGCCCGCCCCGGTCGGGGCAGCTGTCGTTCGACGTGCTGCTGCGCGAGGTCGCCGGCGACGAGCACCCGCACGCCACCGGGGAGAGCGTCACCGTGGAGCGGGACACCCCGCTGGACCCCGCGCGGTTCGCGGCGTTCCTCGAGGCGGGGCCGACCGGCGTGTTCCGGTCCAAGGGCGTGGTGCGCTTCCCCGGCGCCGCCCCGTTCGTCGTGCAGACGGTCGGCACGGCGATCCGGGTGCGCCCGGCACCCCGCTCCGCCGACGTCGCCGGCGCCCGGCTCGTGTTCCTCGGCGCCGGGCTCGACGCGGCCGCCCTGCACGCGGCGGTCGACGCCTGCGCGGCCGACCCCGCGGCGGGCGAGCCGTCTCTGTTGCCGGTGCTGCGCTACGAGGAGTCCGACCGCGTCGACGCCGTCTGATCGGGAGGTCAGGAGCACGTGGTGCACCGCCACGGCCCGGGCGAGGTGGACGAGGTGCCCGTGATCTCCGGCCGACGGCGCCGGGCCGGACGCGACGTTCTGGCCGAGGGTGCCCCTCGCCCGTCTGTGCGAGCGAAGGGGCCCTTCGCTCGGAACCGGCGAGCGGCCGAACCCGGCGCGCCCGCGCAGTCGGCAGTCGCGCCCTACTCGTCGTCGCTGTCGTCGCGGGCGAGGAACGTCGCGAACCGGTCGGCGGCGCCGGCGTGCTCCGGGTGGGCGTCGACGAAGGCGCGGAGGCGGTCGGCCAGCCAGGCCAGGCTGACCTCCTCCTCGCCCCGCCGCTCCTCGAGCTCCTCGATCCCGCGGTCGGTGAAGTACACGAGCAGCTAGTCCGCGAGCGCCTCGGCGATGAGCGCCTTCTGCTCCACCTCGTGCACCTTGGCGACACCGGCTGCCGGGGCGGCCATGCGGCGCCGGGAGATGCGCGTGAGGTGGGGCAGGCGGCCGTTCATCCGCTCCGGGAGCCACAGGCCCAGGAACGGCCAGGCGCCCTGGTTCGCCGGCTCCTCCTGCACCCAGCGCACGTCGGTGACGGCGTTCGGGTACCGGTCGAGAATTGCGCCCAGCTCGTCGGTGGCCAGCGGGTAGAGCTGCTCCATCCGCACGATCGCCGTGTCGTGGGTGCGGCCCGCCTTCTCGCGCGCGGCGACCAGCTCGTAGTAGATCTTGCCGGCGCAGAGCAGCAGGCGCGTGACGTCCTCCGGGGCGTGCTCGCCCCGGGTCTGGTCGAAGGCCGGGTCGTCGAGGATCGGCCGGTAGCCGCCCGAGGTGAAGTCCTCCACCGGGCTGACCGCCGCCTTGTTCCGCAGCATCGACTTCGGCGTGAAGACGACGAGCGGACGGCGCACGCCGTCGGTGGCGTGGCGGCGCAGCAGGTGGAAGTAGTTCGCCGGGCTCGACGGCACCGCGACCGTCATCGACCCCTCGGCACACAGCTGCAGGAAGCGCTCGATGCGCCCCGAGGTGTGGTCGGGGCCCTGGCCCTCGTGGCCGTGCGGCAGCAGCAGCACGACGTCGGAGGTCTGGCCCCACTTCGCCTCACCGGACGAGATGAACTCGTCGATGATCGACTGGGCGCCGTTGACGAAGTCGCCGAACTGCGCCTCCCACAGCACCAGCGCCTCGGTGTTGGCCACCGAGTAGCCGTACTCGAAGCCCACGGCCGCGAACTCCGAGAGCGCCGAGTCGTAGGGCATGAACTTGCCCTGGTCGGCGGTGAGGTTGCGCAGCGGGTAGTACTCCGCGCCCGTGTGGCGGTCGATGACCACCGAGTGGCGCTGCACGAAGGTCCCGCGGCGCGAGTCCTGGCCCGACAGGCGCACCAGCTTGCCGTCGATGAGCAGCGAGCCCCAGGCCAGCAGCTCGGCGTAGGCCCAGTCGATGCCCTCCTCCGAGTCGGCGGCCGCGGCCTTGGCGCGCCGCTCGAGGACCGGCTTGACGCGCGGGTGCGCCGCGAAGCCCTCGGGCAGGTCGGTGTGCGCGCGGGCGATCCGCTGGACGACGTCCAGCGGCACCGCCGTCTGCAGCGAGTTCGGCACGGCCTGCTCGTACTCGACCGACGGGCTCGGCTCGGGGTCGGCCTTCTCGAGCTCGCGGACCTCGTTGAACACGTGCTCGAGCTGGCTGCCGTAGTCGCGCAGCGCGTGCTCGGCCTCGTCGAGCGAGATGTCGCCGCGACCGATCAGCGACTCGGTGTAGGTCTTGCGCACCGAGCGCTTGGCGTCGATGACGTCGTACATCTCCGGCTGGGTCATCGAGGGGTCGTCGCCCTCGTTGTGGCCCCGGCGGCGGTAGCAGATCATGTCGATCACGACGTCGGAGTTCCAGCGCTCGCGGAACTCCACGGCCAGCCGCGCCACCCAGACGCAGGCCTCCGGGTCGTCGCCGTTCACGTGGAAGACCGGCGCGTCGATCATCTTCGCCACGTCGGTGCAGTAGTGCGTCGAGCGGGTGTGCTCGGGCGCGGTGGTGAAGCCGACCTGGTTGTTGACGATCACGTGCACGGTGCCGCCGGTGCGGTAGCCGCGCAGCAGCGCGAGGTTCAGCGTCTCGGCCACGACGCCCTGGCCGGCGAACGCGGCGTCGCCGTGCAGGGCGACCGGCAGGACCGTGAAGCCCTCCGGGCCCTTGTCGAGCATGTCCTGCTTGGCCCGCACGATGCCCTGCATCACCGGGTCGACGGCCTCGAGGTGCGAGGGGTTCGACGTCAGCGACACCGTCGTCTCGCCGTCGCCGAACATGCGGAAGAACTTGCCCTCGGCGCCGAGGTGGTACTTCACGTCGCCGGAGCCGTGCGCCTGGCCCGGGTCGAGGTTGCCCTCGAACTCGCGGAAGATCTGCGAGACGGGCTTGCCGACGATGTTGGCCAGCACGTTGAGCCGCCCGCGGTGGGGCATGCCGACGACGACCTCGTCCATCTCGTGCGCGGCGGCCGTGTCGAGCACGGCGTCGAGCAGCGGGATGACGGTCTCGGCGCCCTCGAGCGAGAAGCGCTTCTGCCCGACGTACTTGGTCTGCAGGAACGCCTCGAACGCCTCGGCGGCGTTGAGCTTCGAGAGGATGTACTTCTGCTCGGCGACCGGCACCTTCTCGTGCGGGCGCTCGATGCGCTCCTGCAGCCAGGCGCGCTTCTCGGGGTCGAGGATGTGCATGTACTCGATGCCGATGGTGCGGCAGTACGAGTCGCGCAGGACGCCGAGGACGTCGCGCAGCTTCATGCAGCCGCGCCCGGCGAAACCGTCGACCGGGAACTCGCGGTCGAGGTCCCAGAGCGTCAGGCCGTGCGACGCGATGTCGAGGTCGGGGTGCTTGCGCTGCGGGTGCGAGAGGGGGTCGGTGTCGGCCATGAGGTGGCCGCGCGTGCGGTACGCGTCGATCAGCTCGATGATCCGCGCGGTGCGGTCGATCTGCGACGACGGCAGGTCCTGGCGCCAGCGGATCGGCTCGTAGGGGATCCGAAGCGACGCGAAGATGTCGTCGTAGAAGCCGTCCTCGCCGAGCACGAGGTGGTGGATGCGGCGCAGGAAGTCGCCGGACTCGGCGCCCTGGATGATCCGGTGGTCGTACGTGGACGTCAGCGTGATGATCTTGCTGATGCCCATGTCGGCGAGCTTCTCCTCGCTCGCCCCCTGGAACTCGGCGGGGTACTCCATGGCGCCGACGCCGACGATGGTGCCCTGGCCGACCGTCAGGCGCGGCACCGAGTGGTTGGTGCCGATGGTGCCCGGGTTGGTCAGCGAGATCGTGACCCCGGCGAAGTCCTCGCTGGTCAGGGCGCCGGTGCGCGCCTTGCGCACCATCTCCTCGTAGGCCGCCCAGAACTGGGCGAAGCTCATGTTCTCGGTGCCCTTGAGGGCCACCACCACGAGCGAGCGCGACCCGTCCTTGCCCGGCAGGTCCATCGCCAGGCCGAGGTTGACGTGACCGGGGTCGACGACGGCGGGCTTGCCCTTCTCGTCCTCGCCGAAGTGCCGGTTCATGTTGGGGAAGTCCGCGAGGGCGCGCACCATCGCGTAGCCCAGCAGGTGGGTGAACGACACCTTCCCGCCGCGCGTGCGCCGCAGGTGGTTGTTGATCACGATGCGGTTGTCGGCCAGCAGCTTGGCCGGCACCGCGCGCACGCTCGTCGCCGTCGGCAGCTGCAGCGACGCCGTCATGTTCTTGGCGATCGCGTTGGCCGCTCCGCGCAGCGGCTTGGTCGTCTCGACGGCGCCGTTGCCCGCACCGGGCTGCGCCGACTTCGCCGGGCTCGTGGTGCCGGCCGCCGGCTTGCTCGTGCTGTCGGTGCCGGACGGGGACGACTGGGTCGGCGCGCTCGTCACGGGGGCCTTCTCGCTCGGGGCCTGCGGGGAGGCCTGCTGCCGGGGGGCCTGCTGCTGGGCCTGCTGCTGCGCCTGCTGGGGCGGGGCCTGCTGCTGGGCCTGCTGGGGCGGGGCCTGCTGGGGCGCCTGCTGCGCGGGCTCGGTCTCCGTCTCGACCTCGCCGTTCGACGACCCGCGCGGCTCGGCCGACTCGGCCGAGAGCGTGCCGTTGGACGCGTTGCCGGCGCTCGCGTGCGCCCCGGCCTCGTCGGGCGCGGTGTCGGGGCTGTAGTCGGCGAAGAAGTCGTGCCACGCGGCGTCGACGGAGTCGGGGTCGGCCAGGTAGCGCTGGTACATCTCGTCGACCAGCCACTCGTTGGGTCCGAACTGGGCGGTCGGGCTACTACTCGACACGACTCGAAATCGCCTCAATCAGTCGTCGCGGTGGCGTCGGAAGCGTGTCCAGATTAGCGCTTGACACCTCCCGGGGTCGGTGCCCTGTCGCCTACTGCACCGGTCCATGCGAGTGCTCTTCCCGCGCATGGTGCCGCTGGGCCACCGGACGGGCACGCACCGTGCGCCATGTCACGCAGCCGCAGCGCCCGGAACCGGGTGACCCGGACCGCTCAGCCGGCGCGCGCGAGGTCGTCGTCCGGGTCGACCAGCCCGCCCTCGCCGACCGCGTCGTCGACCGTCCCCGCCCCGGCACGCCAGAGCCGGGCATAGGCGCCGTCGCGGGCGAGGAGCTCGGCGTGCGTGCCCTCCTCGAGGATCCGGCCGGCGTCGATGACGACGATGTGGTCGGCGCGCGCGGCGGTGGCGAGCCGGTGGGCCACGACGAACGTGGTGCGCGGCGCCGCCAGGCGCTCGCCCGCCGCCAGCACCGCGCCCTCGGTGGACGGGTCGAGCGCGGCGGTGGCCTCGTCGAGCAGGAGCAGCCGCGGGTCGACGAGCTCGGCGCGCGCCAGGGCGACGAGCTGGCGCTGCCCGGCCGACAGGCCGCCGCCGCGCTCGCCGACGGGCTGACGGAAGCCCCCGGGCAGCGAGGCGATCATCTCGAGCGCCCCGACGTCGCGGGCGGCCTGCTCGATGCGGGCCGGGGTGGCCTCGGGGTCGCCGTAGGCGATGTTGGTCGCGACGTCGCCGACGAACAGGTGCGCCTCCTGCGGCACGACGCCCAGGCGACGGTGCAGCGTCGGCAGGTCGTGCTCGCGGACGTCGACGCCGTCGATCAGCACGCTGCCCGAGGAGGCGTCGTAGAACCGGGCGACGAGCTTGACCACCGTCGACTTCCCCGCGCCCGTGGCCCCGACCAGCGCGACCGTCTGCCCCGCCGGCACGTGCAGCGAGAAGTCGGCGAGGGCCGGGGTCTCGGCGCCGGCGTAGGAGAAGCCGACGTCGCGCAGCTCGACCTCGCCGCGCAGGTCGTCGACCACGACCGGGTGCTCCGGGGCGGGCACCGAGGTCGGCGTGCGCAGCAGCTCGCCGATGCGCAGCAGGCCGATGCGGGCCTGCTGGTAGCCGTCGAAGACCTGCGAGAGCTGCTGCACGGGCCCGAAGAACATCGCGAGGTAGAGCAGGAACGCGGCGAGGATGCCGGGGGACAGGCCGCCGGTGGCCACGCGGGCGGCGCCGACGCCGAGCACCGCGGCCTGCGCGAGGTCGGAGAGCATCGCCGCGAACGGGAAGTACGTGGCGATGAGGCGCTGGGCGCGCAGGCGGGCCCGGCGGTAGGCGTCGCTGTTGCCGGCGAAGGTGGCCGCCGAGAGCTCCTCGTGGGTGTGGGCCTGGGCGACCCGGAGCCCCGCGACGTTCTCCTGCAGGTCGGCGTTGACCACGCTGACCCGCTCGCGCGCCTCGGCGTAGGCCGCCGACGACAGGCGCCGGAAGATCACCGTGGCCACGATGAGCACGGGCATCACCGCGAGCGCGACCAGGGCGAGCTCGACGTCGGTGACCAGCAGGGCGACGGCCACGCCGATGATCGTCAGGAGCGCGACGAACGCCTGCGCGAGCCCGGTCTGCAGGAACGTCGAGAGCGCGTCGACGTCCGTGGTCATCCGCGTCATGATCCGGCCGCCGAGCTCGCGCTCGTAGAAGTCGAGGCCGAGGCGTTGGAGGTGGGCGAAGCTGCGGGTGCGCAGCAGGAAGAGCCTGCCCTCGCCGATGCGGGCGGTGAGCACGGTCTGGGCGGCGACCACGAACCAGTCGAGGGCGACCACCACCACGCCCAGCCCGACGGCGAGCCACAGCACGTCGAGCGAGCGCGCCTGGATGCCGCCGTCGACCGCGAGGCGCGCGAGCGAGGGGAACGCGACCGTGGCGGCCGCGTCGAGGCCGAGCAGCACGACGGCGAGCAGCAGGGCCCAGCGCACCGGGCGCAGGAGCTTGCCGAGGCGGAACGCGGGGTCGGGCGCGGTCGGGTCCTCGCCGTGCACATCGGGTTCCTCGGTGGCGGGCGGCAGGCGGTCGAGATGCGCGCGGATCTCCGGCGAGGCCCCGCCGTCGATCCCGCCGGCGAGCGCCTCCGACCCGGCCGCGACGGTGACGGGCGCCGGGGCGGGCACGGGCCGGTCGGGCGCGGGGTCGTCGGGCCACAGCGAGCGGGTGAAGGTCGGCGCCGCCGCGGTGTCCGGCGCGTCGTCGGGCACCCGCCCGGTCTCGTCGATCCGCCCTGTCTCG
The DNA here is from genome assembly GCF_028737205.1 of Actinomycetospora lutea. Taxonomy (GTDB): domain Bacteria; phylum Actinomycetota; class Actinomycetes; order Mycobacteriales; family Pseudonocardiaceae; genus Actinomycetospora; species Actinomycetospora lutea. Next base: position 101,094 of record NZ_JAQZAL010000014.1, read on the forward strand.
TCGATGCGTTCCGGCGGGCCCGCGAGCAGCTCGCGGAACAGGCGGCACCGGCCCTCCAGCTCCTGGCGGGTGCCCACGTCGACGACGCGGCCGCCGTCGAGGACGGCGATGCGGTCGGCGAGCGCGAGGGTGGAGCGGCGGTGGGCGATGACGACGGTGGTGCGCTGCGCGGTGACTGCGCGCAGCGTCTCGCCGATCGCGGCCTCGGTGGTGGCGTCCACCGCGGACGTCGCGTCGTCGAGGACGAGCACGCGGGGGTCGTAGAGCAGGGCGCGGGCCAGGGCGACGCGCTGGCGCTGGCCGCCCGACAGGGTGAGCCCGCGCTCGCCGACGCGGGTGTCGTAGCCCTCCGGCAGCGCGGTGATGAACGCGTCGGCCTGCGCGGCGACCGCGGCCGCGCGGATCTGCTCCTCGGTGGCGTCCGGGCAGCCGTACGCGATGTTGGCGCGCACGGTGTCGGAGAAGAGGAACGCCTCCTCGAACACCACGCCGACCGCGTGGCGCAGCGAGTCCAGCCGCAGGTCGCGCACGTCGATCATCGATGATCCGGCTCCCCTATCGGCGTGCTCCCCTTGCTGCTCCGCGTCCGGGAGGTCGTCCGGCGGACCGATGCGCAGCGCGCCACCCTGCACGTCGTAGAACCGGGGCGCGAGCAGCGCCACGGTCGACTTGCCCGAGCCCGAGGTGCCGACCAGCGCGACCGTCTCGCCCGGGGTGATGTCGAGCGAGAGGCCGTCGAGCACCGGCTCGCTGCGTGCATAACCGAAGCGCACGTCCTCGAGCCGCACGCCCAGCGGGCCGTCGGGCACCGTGCGGGCGGTCGGCGCGTCGACGATCTCGGGCTGCGAGTCGATGAGCTCGTAGACGCGCTCGACCCCCGCGCGGGCGAGCTGGCCGGTGACCACGAGGCCCGCGACCAGCCGCGCCGGGCCGACCAGGGCGGCGATGTAGGAGGTGAACGCGATGAACACGCCCAGCGAGATCGCCCCGTCGACCGCCAGCACGCCCCCGAGCGCGAACACCACGAGCTGGCCGACGGTGGGCAGCGCGGTGAGCGTCGGGGTCAGGCGGGCGTTGAGCCACGAGGCGCGCAGGCGCTCGGCGTAGAGCCGCCGCGCCGCCTCGCGCAGCCGGCCGACCTCGCGCGTCTCCTGGCCGAAACCCTTGACCACGCGGACACCGGTGACCGTCTCCTCGACGTGCTGGGCGACCTCGGCCGCGCGCTGCTGGGCCGACCACGTCGCGGGGAACAGGCGGCGCCGCAGGCGCGCGGTGAACACGACACCGAGCGGCAGCACCACCAGCGAGACCGCCGTCAGCAGCGGCGACAGGAACAGCATGATCGTGATCGACACGACGAGCTGGCCGACCGTGCCCGCCACCAGCGGCACCATGCCGAGCAGGCCCTGGACCTGCTGGAGGTCGGAGTTGGCGCGCGAGACCACCTGGCCGGTGCGCAGCGCGTCCTGCTTCGGGCCGTCGAGGCGCGAGACCGAACCGAACACGCGGCGCCGCAGGTCGTGCTGCACCCCCAGCGAGAGCCGCCCGCCGAGGTAGCGGCGCAGGAACGCCGCGCCGAAGCGGACCACGGCGATGGCCGCCATCGCGCCGACCAGCCACCCGAGCCCGTCGGTGGACCCGGCGACGGCACGGTCGACCGCCGTGCCGACGAGCAGGGGGCCGACGGCCTCGAGGCTGACCCCGAACACCGAGGCGGTGAGGGCGGCGACCGACAGCGCCCGGTGGCGCCAACAGTCGCGGGCGAGACGCCGGACCCACCCCTGTGGGCGACGTCGATGGTCCGGCTCGCCTCTCGGCGTGCTCCCCCCTCTGCTACGCGTTCTGTCGGCCGACGCAGACGTGCGCTCCGTGGTGCCCTCCGGGTGGTGGTGGTGAGGCGATCCGCTCCAGATTAGGACCGCCCCCCGACACCCCGCCGTGCGCGGCGACCCGGACGTGACGCACACCCGCCCCCGTGGTCCAATGCACGCGTGCAGCACTTCCTCCTCGGCCCCCTGTGGGAGAGCCGTCGTGCGCACCTGTTCGACCAGCGGTGTCGCCGGGCCTGACGAGACGGGTCGCGTGCCATCCCGGCCGCGACGTCCCTCGCCCGCGCACCGCACCGCACCGCCCTCCCGAGGACCGGCTACCGACGGCCGGTGACGTGCGTGCGCGGACGCCCGCACCCCCGGAGGACGAGTTCCGTGACCGCCCTGGTCGACCAGCCCGTGCACGCTCCTGCCAGCCCGTTCACCCGTCCCCGCTCGCGGCGCCCCGACCTGCGGCGCTGGCAGGACGGCCCGACCCCGGCCAGCCTCGCCGACCTGCTCGCGCTCACCCGTGAGGTGGCCGCCGAGGTCGACGCCGGCCGGCACGCGGTCGAGGTCGACCCCGTCCAGCGCTGGTCGCGGCGCCTGCACGCCGACCCGCACCTCGACGTCTGGCTCATCTCCTGGGCCACCGACCAGGCCGCCGAGCTCCACGACCACGGCGGGTCGATCGGCGCGCTGACCGTGGTGCGCGGCGCGCTGACCGAGTGGCGCTGGACCGCGGGCAGCGACGACGACGGCACGTGCCCTGCCGAGGAGCTGCCCGCCCGCGGCCCCGGCCTGCGCCGCCGGGCGCTCGCCCCCGGCCGGTCCGTCGCGTTCGGGCTCGGCCACGTGCACGACGTCTCCAACCGCGCGGCCGAGACCGCGGTCAGCGTGCACGCCTACTCGCCGCCGCTGTCGGCCATGTCGTACTACGGGGTCCGGGCCGGCGTGCTGCACCGGACCCGCTCGGAGCTCGTCGCACCGGGAGCATCGCCGGAGTGAGCACCATCGACGACCTCCTCGCCGCCGCCCGGGCCCGGCTGCGGCGCCTCGAGCCCGCCGAGGCCGCCGCGGCGCTCGCCGACGGCGCACGGCTGGTGGACATCCGCCCCGGCTGGCAGCGCCTCGACGAGGGCACGGTGCCGGGCGCCCTGGTGATCGAGCGCAATCACCTCGAGTGGCGCCTCGACCCCGCCTCCGACGCCCGCGTCGCCGAGGTCACCGACCACGACCAGCAGTGGATCGTGCTGTGCTCCGAGGGCTACACGTCCTCCCTCGCCGCCGCGGCCCTCCAGGACCTCGGCCTGCACCGGGCCACCGACGTCGTCGGCGGGTTCCGCGCCTGGGCGGCGGCGGGCCTGGACACCGCGCCGGGGTCGGACGACCGTCCGGAGTACGCCCGGCCTTGACACCATGGGGCCTCCCGACCCGGACGGAGGCCCATGGTGACCGCAGGGCTCGACGAGCGGCTCCCCGGCGTGGTCGCGCTCTACCGCGACCTGCACGCGCACCCCGAGCTCGCGTTCGCCGAGCACCGCACCGCGGCGCTCCTGGCCGACCGGCTGCGCGCGATCGGGCTCGAGGTCACCACCGGCGTCGGGGGCACCGGCGTGGTCGGGCTGCTGCACAACGGCCCCGGGCCGCGTGTGCTGCTGCGGGCGGACATGGACGGCCTCCCGGTGGCCGAGGTCGACGCCGTGCCCCACCGCAGCCGCGACACCGCCGTCGACGCGGACGGCGTCACCGTGCCGGTGATGCACGCCTGCGGGCACCGCGGCGTCGGGCGCCCCGCAGGAACCCGTGATCGCCCCGCTGACCGACTTCCCGCTGCTGGTCAACGACGTCGAGGCCACCGAGCGGGTGCGGGCGGCGTTCGCGGCGCGCTTCGGCGACACGGACGTGCACGAGGCGCCGCGCCGGTCGGGCAGCGAGGACTTCGGGTGCTTCGGCGAGGCCGCCGGCGTGCCCTCGGTGTTCTGGAACCTCGGGGCGCTCGACCCCGGGCTCTTCGCCGACGACCCCGGGCACCCCGAGGCGGCGGTCGTGAGCGGGCGCGCCCCGGGCGTGCACTCGCCGCACTTCGTGCCCACCGCTCCGGACGCCCTGCTGCGCCGGGGCGTCGAGGCGGTGCTGGCGGCCGCGGGGTGCTGGCTGGGGGTCAGCCCGGGCTCTCGGTGACGTGACGGCCCAGCGCCGCGCGGAAGGCCTCGGGCGACTGCGGCGTCACGAGCGCACCGACGTCACCCGCATGCCCGAGCGCGCGGCGCTGGTGGCCGCGCTCGTCACGGATCCGGACCGGGACTCCCGCACCGGCGCCTGAGGCGCGATGATCCGGGTGTGGACGCGCCCGAGACCTGGATCACCCCGCTCACGCCGCTGGCCTTCCTGCGCCGCTCCGCGGACGTGTATCCCGACAAGACGGCGATCGTGCACGGCGCCGAGCGGATGTCCTACGCGCAGTTCGCCGCGGAGGCCCAGCGCCTGGCCCGCGCGCTGCGCGCGAGCGGGATCGGGCCGGGCGACCGTGTGGCGTGCCTGCTGCCCAACGTGCCGCCGATGCTCGTCGCGCACTTCGGGGTGCCGCTGGCCGGCGCGGTGCTCGTCGCGGTGAACACGCGCCTGTCCAGCGAGGAGGTCCGCTACATCCTCGACCACTCGCAGGCCAGCGTGCTGGTGGTCGACTCGGCGCTGCGGGGCACCGTCGAGCCGATCGCGGGCTCGCTGGAGACCGTGCGCGAGATCGTCAACCTGGTCGACCCGCAGGGCCCGGACGCCGGGGCGTCGGTGGACGGCACGAGCTGGGACGACCTGCTGGCCCGGGGCGGCGAATCAGGGGAGCACGCCGATGGGGAGGACCTGGCGTGGGAGGTCGCCGACGAGCGTTCCACGATCAGCATCAACTACACGAGCGGCACCACCGGGCGGCCCAAGGGCGTCCAGTACCACCACCGCGGCGCGTACCTGAACTCGTTCGGCGAGATCGTGCACAGCTACCACGACCCGTCGACGGTCTATCTGTGGACGCTGCCGATGTTCCACTGCAACGGCTGGTGCACCCCCTGGGCGATCACCGCGATCGGCGGGACCCACGTCTGCCTGCGCGAGGTGCGCGGCGACGCGATCTGGGCGCTCATCGGCGAGCACCGGGTCACCCACCTCAACGGCGCGCCCACCGTCGTCACCACGATCATGAACGCGGCCGAGGCGCGGACGCTGGACTACGCGCTGGTCGTGACCACCGCCGGTGCGCCGCCGAGCCCCACGACCATCCTCGAGATGGAGAAGATGGGCTTCCGGATCGTGCACGTCTACGGGCTCACCGAGACCTACGGGCCGTACTCGGTGTGCCAGTGGCAGGAGGAGTGGCGCGGGCTCGAGGAGCACGCGCGGGCGAAGCTGCAGGCGCGCCAGGGCGTCGGGATGCTGCAGTGCGAGCCGCTGCGGGTGGTCGAGACGCTCGGCGAGGACGTCGCCGACTGGGCCTCGGTGCAGCTCGTCGACGTGCCCCACGACGGCGAGACCATGGGCGAGATCGTCATGCGCGGCAACAACGTCATGTCCGGCTACTTCCGCGACCCCGACGCGACGGCCAAGGCGTTCGCCGGCGGCTGGTACCACTCGGGCGACCTGGGGGTCATGCACCCGGACGGCTACGTCGAACTGCGCGACCGCGCCAAGGACGTCGTCATCTCCGGCGGCGAGAACATCTCCACCGTCGAGGTCGAGCAGGCCGTGCTCTCGCACCCCGCGGTGCTCGAGGCGGCGGTGGTCGGCGTCCCCGACGAGCAGTGGGGCGAGCGGCCGAAGGCGTTCGTCGTCCTGCGCCAGGGGCAGTCCGCGGAGCCCGGGGCCATCATCGACCACGTCAAGGGCGCCATCGCGCGCTACAAGGCACCTCGCGACGTCGAGATCGTCGAGGACCTGCCGAAGACCTCGACCGGCAAGATCCAGAAGTTCGAGCTCCGGGCCAAGGAGTGGGGCGACGCGACCACCCGCATCCGGGGCTGAGCCTCTCGTCGCGCCCGACCCGCGCCGGGGCATGACGGGCCCCGGTGACGGGAAGGGCAGCGGGACGGCGGAGACTGTCCGCCGCTGTCGCGGTGAGGAGCGAGGACGCGTGAGCGAGGAGTCCGTCGAACGGGGCGAGGCCGTCCTGGACAACGACATGACGAGCCTGGACACCGAGCCGTCGGTGATCCTGGACGAGGACCGCCTGGACGCCGATCCGCTCGAGGACGGCATGGACACCCCGGAGGGCTACAGCCGGGACGTCCGCCTCGGCGGCACCCAGGAGTGGGAGAGCGAGCCGCCCAGCATCGACTACCGCCTGCCGCAGGAGGAGCCCGAGGCCACGGCCGAGCAGCCGCCGGACCGGCCCCTGGCGGCGACGCCGATCGACGAGCTCGACGAGTCGGTCGACGACCCGGAGAACGCCGTCGACGGCGTGGGCGGGGCGGTCCTGCTGGACGCCGAGGGCGCCGACGGCGTCACCGAGGCCGAGAGCCTCGCCGAGGAGGCGCGCGAGATCGAGCTCGGTGTGTCCTCGGCGGACGGCAGCGTCGAGCCGACCGGACTGCCGAGCGACGACGCGATCGGCGAGGTCGCGGCCATCGACAACGAGCCGGGCTCCGCGGAGGAGCAGGCGATGCGCGTGGAGCAGGAGAACTGAGCGCCGGGGGGACGGCGCGCCCGGCCGTGCCGCGACGGGTCGTGGTCGCCGGCACGGTCGTGGGCGCCGTCCTCGTGGTGCTCCTCGCCGGCGCGCTGATGGGCGGCTGGCGCCCGTTCACCCCGGCCCCCGACGTCCTGACGTTCGGGCCCGGCGGCGACCTCGAGCAGTACACGCTGTTCGAGGGCCAGTGCGCCCGCGGGCAGCTGGCGGTCGGCGGCGGCTTCGGGCCGGAGGCCGACGCGCAGTGCGGCACGCCCCACGACGTCGAGGTCGTCGCGTCGACCGCGCCGATCGGCGAGGGCCGCGCGGTGTCGTACCCGGGCGAGGGCGCGCTGGCGGACTTCGGGCGCGCCTACTGCGCGATGTACGTCGACTCCGACCTGCTCGTCGCGGAGTCGGGCGGCGTCGCCCGCGACGACCTGCGCATGACCGCCGTCGTGCCGAGCCGGGCGGCCTTCGCCGACCCGGGCTCGGCGGGCGCCACGCGCGGCGGCCGGGAGGTCAGCTGCGTCATCTCGCGCAGTGACGGCGAGGCGCTGACCGACCGCTTCTCGGTCATCTGAGCGGCGGGGGGCCGAACGGCGCAGTCACTCGCAGCGCCGGACCTATTGCCCTGTGTGAGTGTGGCCGTGACCATACTTCACCATGAGCACACTTCCCGCCGGAGTCGACCGTCGGGCGCTCAAGCGCCGGGCCGTCGTCGCGAGCACCGTCGGCACCACCATCGAGTGGTACGACTTCTTCCTCTACAACACCGCCGCCGCCCTGGTCTTCGGGCCGCTGTTCTTCGCCGACTCCGAGGCCGGCGGCGTGCTCCTGGCGTTCTCCACCCAGTTCGTGGGCTTCGCCGCCCGCCCGATCGGCGCGGCGATCTTCGGGCACTACGGCGACCGCATCGGTCGCAAGTACAGCCTCGTCGCGACGCTCCTGCTCATGGGCGGGGCGACGGTGCTCATCGGCTGCCTGCCCACCTACGCCTCGATCGGCGTGCTCGCCCCGATCCTGCTGACCCTGCTGCGCGTGCTGCAGGGCATCGGCGTCGGCGGCGAGTGGGGCGGCTCGGTGCTCATGTCGATGGAGTGGGGCCACCGGCGCCAGCGCGGGCTGATGGCGGCGTGGCCGCAGGCCGGCGTGCCGATCGGGCTCGCCCTCGGCACCTTCGTGGTGTGGCAGTTCTCCGGCCCGGAGTTCCTCGAGTGGGGCTGGCGCGTGCCGTTCATCGCCAGCGTGGTGCTCATCGGGATCGGGCTGTGGGTGCGGCTTACCGTGCTCGAGTCGCCGGCGTTCGCGCAGGTCAAGACATCCGGCAAGGTCGCCAAGCTGCCGCTGGCCGAGACCCTGCGCACCCAGTGGCGCGACGTGCTCAAGGCGATGTTCGTCCGCACCGCCGAGCAGGCGCCGTTCTACATCTTCACCTCGTTCGTGCTCGCCTACGGCACCCAGCAGCTCGACCTGGAACGCAGCGACCTGCTGCTCTACCTCATCCTCGCCGCGTGCCTGGGCATCATCAGCGTGCCGTTCTTCGGCTGGCTCTCCGACGTGCTGGGCCGACGGCTGGTGTACGGCATCGGCGTGGTGCTCACGGGGCTCTACGCCTTCCCCTACTTCGCCCTGCTCAACACGAAGGTGGGCGGGCTGATCCTGCTGGGGATCATCCTCGGGCTGATCTTCCACGACATGATGTACGGGCCGCAGGCGGCGCTGATCTCCGAGAGCTTCGGCACCGGCATCCGCTACACCGGCGCGGGGCTGGGCTACCAGCTCGCCTCGATCACCGCGGGCGGGCCGGCGCCGCTGATCGCGACCGCGATCCTGGCCGGGACGGGCTCCACCACCTGGATCTCGATCTACATCATCATCTGCGCGGTGGTCTCGATGATCGCGCTGCTGATGATGCACCCGCGCCCGCCGGAGGCCGACGAGGCCGACCTGGCGTCCGAGGACCAGGCCGGCCAGGAGGCAATCGAGGACGCGGCGCGCTCGGAGCGCTCGCGGAGCTGACGCGCATGATGGTGGGCGATGCCGATCCGCCCGCTCACCCCCGCCGCGCTCGCCGACGAGATCGTCGCCGCCGTCGAGCGGGCCGGTCCCGGGCACGTCCGGGTGCTGGTCGACGGTGCGCCGCCGGCCCGCCCGGAGGTGCTCGCGGACGCGCTCGTCGACCCGCTGCGCGTGCGCTCCCGGCCCGTCGTGCGGGTGTCGGCGTGGGACTTCCTGCGCCCGGCGTCGGTGCGCCTCGAGCGCGGGCGCACCGACCCGGACTCGTTCTACGACGACTGGCTCGACGCGGGCGCGCTGGTCCGCGAGGTGCTCGCCCCGCTCGGCCCCGGCGGCAGCGGGCAGGTGCTGCCCCGGCTCTGGGACGTCGCCGTCGACCGGGCGGCGCGGGCGGAGCGCCTCGCGGTCCCGGCGGGCGGCATCGTCGTGGTGGACGGCCCCCTGCTGCTCGGGCGCGGTCTGCCGGCCGAGCTCGCCGTGCACCTCGCCCTGTCCGAGACCGTGCTGGCGCGCCGCACCCCCGCCGACGAGGCCTGGACGCTGCCCGCGTACGCGCGCTACGCCACGGAAGTCGACCCGGTGACCGTCGCCGACCTCGTCGTCCGCGCCGACCACCCCGACCGCCCGGCCCTTCAGACGGCCTGATCCCGTACGAGCGATGCGGCATCGCTGGCAATTCAACACAGCACGCCGATAGGGCCAGGATCACCACATCCTCGCGGCGCGACACGCCGAGGGAGCTCAGGCGGCCCGGCGCCGCGCCCGCAGCGCGAACCCCGGGTAGCCGGCCTGCGCCTCGGCGTCGCACATCTCCCGGTAGCGGGCGAACCCGCCGGCGTAGGGCAGGAACACGCGCGGCTTGCCCGGCACGTTCGCGCCGAGGTACCAGGAGCTCGCCGCCTGCGGCAGCAGCGTCGCGTCCGCGGCCTCGCGGACGTGGTCGGCCCACCGGGCCTGGGCCTCGGGCGTCGGCTCGGCGTCGAGGTCGTGGGCCCGCAGGTGCCCGAGGAGGTCGGCGATCCAGTCGACGTGCTGCTCGATCGAGGTCGGCATGTTGGTCAGCACCGACGGGCTGCCCGGCCCGGTGATCGTGAACAGGTTCGGGAAGCCGGCCACGCCGAGCCCCAGGTAGGTCGCCGCGCCCTCGGACCAGGCCTCGGTGAGGGCGAGGCCGTCGCGGCCGCGGAGGCCCAGCCGCAGCAGCGGCCCGGACAGCGCGTCGAAGCCGGTGGCGAACACGAGGACGTCGAGCGGGTGCTCGGCGCCCGAGGCCAGCCGCACGCCGCCCGGCGTGATCTGCGCGATCGGGTCGGCGCGCACGTCGACCAGGGACACGTTCGCCCGGTTGTAGGTCTCGAAGTAGTCGGTGTCGATCGGCGGGCGCTTGGTGGCGAACGGGTGATCGTGCGGGGTCAGCACCGCGGCGACGGCCGGGTCGTCGACGGTCTCGTGGATCTTCGACCGGATGAAGTCCGACGCCGTCTCGTTGACCTCCGGGTCGGCGAGCACGTCGCGCACCGCCGCGCGGAAGCGCAGCCCGCCGCGCTCCCAGGCGCGCTCGAAGAGGGCGCGGCGCTCGTCGTCGGGCAGGGCGAGGGTGTCGACGTCGCTGACGACGAACGGGTGCCCGTTGGTCGAGGCCTGCTGGACCTCGCGGATCGCCGCGTAGTCGGCCTTGTAGCCCGCGGCCTCCTCGGCGGAGAGCGGGGCGTTGCGGGCGGGGATGCTGAAGTTCGCGGTGCGCTGGAAGACGGTGAGGTGCCCGGCCGACGCGGCGAGCACCGGGATGGCCTGGATGCCGGTGGACCCGGTGCCGACCACCCCGACCCGGCGGCCCGTGACGTCGACGCCCTCGTGCGGCCACTGCCCGGTGTGGTGCCACTCGCCGGCGAACCCGTCGAGCCCGGGGATGTCGGGGACGTTCGCCGACGACAGGCAGCCCACCGCGGTGACCAGCCACCGGCACGTCCACCGCTCGCCGCCCTCGGTGTCGATCACCCAGCGGTCGCCGTCGTGGGCGGCCGACACGACCGTCGTCGAGAACGAGATGGAGCGCCGCAGGTCGAACCGGTCGGCCACGTGCTCGAGGTAGGAGAGGATCTCCGCCTGGCCGGGGTAGCGCTCCGACCAGTCCCACTCCTGCTCGAGCTCGCGCGAGAAGGCGTAGCAGTAGTAGTAGCTCTCCGAGTCGCACCGCGCGCCGGGGTACCGGTTCCAGTACCAGGTGCCGCCGACGCCGTCCGCGGCCTCGAGCCCGTGCACGGCGAACCCCAGCCCGCGCAGGCGATGGATCGTGTAGAGCCCGGCGAACCCGGCCCCGATGACGACGACGTCGAGATCGTTGCCCACGCTCACGAGTCTCGGCGGACGAGCCCCACCTGACAACCCGGTCAGCCGTGCGCCGCCCGGTACCGCTCCCACACCTCGGGCCGGAGCCGTCCCCGGTCGGGCACCTCGATGCCCTCGGCGCGCGCCCACGCCCGGACCTCCGCGGTCGACGGTCCGGAGGGCGCCGCGCCGGACAGCTCCGGCACCGCGCCGGGGAGGCGGACCCCGATGGCCTGCTCGTCGCGCGCCCACGCCAGCGCGGCGGCGAGGTAGCGGTAGGTCCACTCCTCGGCGAGCGGCCGCGTCTCGGCGAAGACGATGGGGATGCCCGGCCACCGGACCTGCAGCTCCGCGAGGGAGTCGGCGACCTGCGCGGGACGGACGTGGCGCTGCGCGAACACCTGCGACCACCGGTCCTCGACCACCACGGCCGCCCGCGGGAGCGCCGCCAGGTCGCCGAGGGCGAACCGCAGGCGTCCGCTGCTGAGGCTGGAGACCAGGTCGGGCAGCGACTTGCGTTCGACCGACGCCACCAGCGTCCCGTCGAGCAGGACGCCGTAGTCGCCGGCCGGGAGCGTGCGCCGGACGGTCCGGGCCTGCTGACCCGGGAACCCGTACGGGTAGCGCTCGTGGGCGTCGACGACGATCTCGAGCCCGTCGCCGTCCACCCCGGCGGGCCGTGCCGTCGGCGTCCGGACCTGCGGGCGCGCCTGCTTGCGCGTCCGCGGCGACTGCCAGAACACCATGTCCCGACCGCGACCCCGGGTGTACACGATCTGCGAGCGGTTCTCGCGAGCGCGATCCAGCACGACGTCGATGGCGGCGCCCCGGCGCGCGCACGAGCGCAGCGCGACGCGTTCGACCACGTCCAGCTCGTCCTCCGGCGGCCACTCCCCGGGATCGGCGGGGTGGCAGTAGAGCGCCTTGGTCCGCGGCCAGGTGTCCGACGTGCGGAACACCAGGCCGTCGCCGAGGGGCAGCCGGAGCAGGTACCCGAGCGACGACGTCGCGTCGGGGTTGCGGGCGATGACGAGGTCCGCCACGGCGTGCACGGTAGCGCTCGGGGCGGCCGGTCAGCGCAGCGCGCACCCCGGGTTCAGCGTGCCCTCGGGGTCGAGCGCGGCCCGCACGCGCCGGACGACGTCGAGCGCGCCGGGGTCGCCGAACTCCTCGAGGTGGTGGGCCTTCGCGCGCCCGACACCGTGCTCGCCCGACACCGCCCCGCCGAGCGCGGTGCCGGCCGCGAAGACGTCGTGCAGGGTCTGCGCGAGGCGCGCCGGATCGGGCTGGAAGACCGCGAGGTGCACGTTGCCGTCGCCCGCGTGCCCGCAGCCCAGCACGCGCGAGCCGTGCGCGTCGCCGGCCGCGCGGGCCCGCGTGAGGAACGCCGCCATCGCCGAGCGGGGCACGACCAGGTCGACGATCTCGTCGGCGCCCGCGGCCTTGATCGCCCAGAACGTCTTCTCCCGCGCCTCGACCAGGCGGCGCGCCGAGCCGGCGGGCAGGTCGAAGACGTCCTCCGCGCCGGCGTCGGCCAGGACGCCGGCGAGCTCCTCGGCGTCCTCGTCGACGCGCTCCTGGCGCCGTCCGGCGAGCTCGACGAGCAGGTGGTCGGCGTCGACGAGGGCCTCGGGCAGGCCCAGCGACAGCTCGGCGGCCGCGCACACGGCGCGCATGGTCGGGCCGTCGAGGTACTCGCAGATCGTCGGCCCCAGCCCCGAGGCGACGACCGCGCCGACCGCGGCGGTCACCGCCTCGGCACCGCGGAACGGCGCGAGCACCGTGCGCCGTGCGGGCAGGCGCGGGTGCAGGCGCACGATCACCTCGGTGACCAGCGCGAGCGTGCCCTCCGAGCCCACGAGCAGCTGGGTGACGTCGTAGCCCGACGAGATCTTCAGGAGCTTGCCGCCCGTGCGCACCAGCGACCCGTCGGCGAGCACCGCCTCCAGCCCGAGCACGTGCGAGCGGGTGACGCCGTAGCGCACCGCGCGCATGCCGCCGGCGTTGGTGGCGACCGTGCCGCCGACCGACGCGCTCGTCTCGCCGGGGTGCACCGGGTAGGTCAGGCCGTGCTCGCCCGCGGCGGCGTCGAGGTCCGCCAGCGAGACCCCCGGCTGGACGACCGCGACGGCGTCCACCGGGTCGATCTCGAGGATGCGGTCCAGGCGCGCGAACGACACGAGCACGGCGCCGTCGTCGGGGGTGGCGGCCCCGGACAGTCCCGTGCCGGCCCCGCGCGCGGTCAGCGTCACGCCCGCGGCCCGGGCGGCGCGCACGACGGCGGCCACCTCGTCGCGGTCGCGCGGCCAGACGACGTAGGCCGGCTTGCCCGCCGGGATGCCGAGGGCCTCGTCGGCGCACAGGTCCGCGACGGCCGGGTCGTCGCCCGGCAGCACGTGCTCGGCGCCGACCGCGTCGGCGAGGAGGTCGAACATCCCCGAGGTCTAGCACGAACCGCTACGCTGCGAACCAGTTGTGAAATGCAATCAGACGAGGGGCGCGACATGGGCCGGCTGATCTACTCGATGATGACCACACTCGACGGCTACACGGCCGATGCCGACGGCGACTTCGGCTGGGGCATCACCGAGGACATGGAGCTGCACCGCGCCATGGAGGAGTCCGCCCAGGGCGTCGGCACGTTCCTCTACGGGCGGCGGATGTACGAGACGATGGTCTTCTGGGAGACCGCGGACGCCCTGCCGGACGAGCCGCCGGAGATGGCGGAGTTCGCCACGACGTGGCAGGCGGCCGACAAGATCGTCTACTCCACGACCCTGGACACCGTGTCGAGCGCGCGCACGCGCATCGAGCGCACGTTCGACCCCGACGCCGTGCGGGCGCTCACGGCGGACGGCGACGCCACCGTCGACGGCCCGTGCCTCGCGGCGACGGCGCTCGCGGCGGGGCTGGTGGACGAGATCGCGCCGGTGGTCATGCCCGTCGTGGTCGGCGGCGGCACACGGTTCCTGCCCGAGGGCCTGCGCCTGGACCTGGAGCTCGTCGGCGAACGCCGGTTCGCGAGCGGCGCGCTGCAGCTGCGCTACCGGGTCCGGCACTGAGGTCCGGCACTGAGGTCCGGCACTGAGCCGGCCGCGCGGACGCGCTCGCTAGCCTCGGGGCATGGTGGTCCGCGACGCCCCGATCGTCTCGCACGTCGAGCACACGCCCGAGGCGACGCGTCCGCGGCGGGTGGAGGTCGTCGAGGTCCACGACCTGACCCCGCGGATGCGCCGGGTCCGCCTCGCGGGCGACCTGCACGACCTGCCCGTCGCCGGGCCGACCGACCACGCCAAGGTCTTCTTCCCGTCCGCGCCGGGGGAGGAGCCGCCGGAGCCCGAGCTGAACGCGCGCGGGCTCGTCGTGCCGCCGGCGGGGCTCCCGCGCCCGTATCGCGAGTACACGCTGCGCCGCCACGATCCGGCGGCCGGCGTCGTCGAGATCGACCTCGTGCGCCACGGCGGGGGGCGCGCCGGCGCGTGGGCGGAGGACCCGCGCGGCGCGCTGTGGCTGCACGGCCCGCGCTCGAGCCTCGCGGTCGAGGCCCGCGACTGGTACCTGCTCGGCGGCGACGAGACCGCGCTCCCGGCCCTGGCGCGCTGGGTCGACCAGCTGCCGACGGTCCCCGTGCACGTCGTCGTCGAGGTCGCCGACGCGGCCGAGGAGGCCTACCTCGTCGACGTCCCGCCGCACGTCACCGTCGACTGGCGCCACCGCGACGGCGCCGCGCCGGGCACGACGACGCTGCTCGACGAGGGCGTCGCCGCGTTCACCCCGCCGGCGGGCGAGGGGTTCGCGTGGATGGGTGCCGAAGCGGGGGCGCTGCGCCCGGTGCGTCGGCGCCTGCGCGCGCTCCTGCCCACCGCGGCGGTCGACCTCGACGGCTACTGGCGCCGTGGCGTCGAGGGCACCGGGCTGGGTTGACCCGCCTCGTGAGCGAAATTCCCGGCGATAGCCGGGAATTTCGCTCACGTGGGGTGGTCGACCAGGCGGGCGGACAGGGCGCGCAGCACGCGCAGGCAGGCGTCGAGGTCGCCCGGGTCGAGGTGGGCACCGAGGTCGCTCTCCAGGGCGGCCAGCTCGCGGCGCTCGCCGTCGCGCACCTCGCCGAGCACCTGCTCCCCGGATGCCGTGAGCTCCACGAGCACCGAGCGGCGGTGTGCCGGGTTCTCACGGGTGCGCACCCAGCCGCGGTCCGCGGCGTCGTCGACCGAGCGCTGCACGAACTGCCGGGAGAGCGTCAGCGTGCGCGCGAGTCCCGGCACCGTCGTCGCCCCGCGGCCCGCCAGCGCGTCGAGCACCGCGCGGACGCCGACCGGCATGCCGCCCTCCTGCTCGACGGCCCGCACGCCGCGGCGGTAGAGGGGCCCGAGGACGTCGAAGACCGCCGCGAGGCGGACGCCGGGGTCGGTCATGACACCCATGTTGTCATGTCTCCTGAGACATGACACCTTGGGTGTCATGCTCGCCCACGTCGACCAGGGCAACGGCCCGCCCGTCCTCCTCCTGCACGGCGGCGCGCTGGACCACCGCCTCTGGGAACCCCAGATCGCCGCGCTCGCGCGCACCCACCGCGTCGTGGCGCCCGACCTGCGCGGCCATGGCACCTCCCCGACGCCGACCGCCCCCTTCCGCCACGTCGACGACGTCGCCGCGCTCGTGCGCGGGCTCGACCTCGGCCCGGTCACCGTCGCCGGCATCTCGCTCGGGGCGTCGGTCGCCGTCGACCTCGCGCTCGAGGCGCCGGACCTGGTGGCGGGGCTCGTCGTCAGCGGCGCCGGCGCGAGCGGGGCGGAGTTCCGCGACCCCGCCACCCTCGACCTCCTCGCGCGCTGGGCGCAGGCCGCGCGCGACCGTGACCGCGAGCGCTGGACCGCGATCTTCCTCGAGCTCGGGTTCGGTCCGGGGCGCCCGCTCGACGACGTCGACCCCGCGGTGCTCGCGCACGTCCGGCGGATGACCGACGACACGCTCGATCGCCACGTCCCCGACGGCACGCCGGTGCTCCCGACCCCGGTCGCCGACGCCGTCACCCGGTCCCGGGACCTGCGGCTCCCCGTCCTCGCGATCGTCGGCCTGCTCGACAGCCCCGACCACCAGCGCATGGCCCGCGAGCTCGCGCAGGACGTCGTCGAGGTCCCCCGCGCCGGTCACTACCCCACCCTCGAGGCGCCCGACGAGGTCACCGCCGCCCTGCTCGCCTTCCTATGTGAGTGAACTTCGGTGCCATAGCCCCGAACTTCACTCACGTACGGAGGCGCGGCGCAGCCAGAGCAGGCCCAGGACCGGCAGGACGACGGGGACGAAGCCGTAGCCGATGCCGAAGTCCGACCACACCGTCGGGTCGGGGAAGTCCTGCGGGCGCAGCAGCGACAGCGTCCCGATCGCGAGCACGCCCACCAGCTCGATCACCACCGCCACCAGCGCCACCCGCCGCGCTCCCCGGCCGAGGGCGACGGCCGCGACGAGGTACACCGCCGCCGCGAACGCCGAGAGCACGTAGGCCTCCGGGGCGCGCTCGAACTGCACCGCGATCTGGTACAGCGCCCGGGCGCCCGCCGAGATCGCGAACACCACGTAGACCACGAGCAGGACCCGCCCGGGCCCCGCGGACAGGGAGCGCTCAGCGGGCACCGGTCACCGTCCACACCTGGCCGGTGCGCAGCGCCAGCACCGCGATCGTGATGCCCGCGACCGCCAGCACCACCGAGCCGTACCGCGTCCGCTCGCCGTGGGCCAGCGCGGCCCCGATCGGCAGCACCGCCAGCATCGCGACCAGGTAGCCGACGATCTCCACGACGGCGCCGGTGGTGCGCCCGCCCTCCACGACCAGCCCGACCACGATCACCAGGGCGACGACCAGCGCGACGCCCTCGAGCACCAGCAGCCCGATGCGGTGGCCGAACGTCGGCGCCTGGCCCACGACCGCGGAGACCACGCACCACAGCGCCCACGCGAGGGCGAGCGCGAGGACCACGAAGGTCAGGCCGACGATCACGGACGGCAGCCTACGAGCCGGTGCCGGGCACGGGCCGGAGGTGGTCGAAGATCAGGCTGGTGACGGTGCCCGCCACGTCGCGGTGCGCGTTGAGCCGCGCGACGAGGTCGCGCAGCGCGCCCGTGCCCGCCGTCGCGACGTGCAGCAGGTAGTCGTCCTCGCCCGCGACGAAGTACACGTCGCGCACCTCGGGCAGCCGGCGCACCAGCCCCGTGAACTCGCCCAGGCGGTCGCGCGCGTCGCTCTGCAGCCGCACCGAGATCATCGCCTGCAGCGGCAGGCCGACGGCGGCCGGGTCGACGTCGGCGTGGTAGCCGCGGATCACCCCGCGCTCGCGCAGCGACCGCACCCGGGCCAGGCACGTCGACGGCGCGA
This sequence comes from Actinomycetospora lutea, assembly GCF_028737205.1. Classification (GTDB taxonomy): domain Bacteria; phylum Actinomycetota; class Actinomycetes; order Mycobacteriales; family Pseudonocardiaceae; genus Actinomycetospora; species Actinomycetospora lutea. The sequence goes on from NZ_JAQZAL010000014.1 coordinate 118,279, forward strand.
CGCCCACGGCCTGCGCCAGCGCGGCGTTGGTGATCCGCGCGTCGGCGACGAGGTGGGCCAGCAGCGCCCGGTCGACCTCGTCGAGCCCCCGCAGATCGTTCGGCGCGACGGCCACTGCCCGCACCGCGTCGTCCGATCGTTCGCGCATGGCCCGAATCTACAGAATCATCTGCGGCGATATACCGATCACGGTGCAGGAACTTCACGCTGGAGGGGAGACGCCGACGGACGGAGATGGACGATGAAGGTCGCGGTGCCCGCCGAGGTCAAGGACAACGAGTTCCGGGTGGCCCTGACGCCCGGCGGCGTGCGCGAGCTCGTCGCCCACGGCCACGATGTGACCGTCGAGCAAGGCGCGGGCCTCGGCTCCGCGTTCGGCGACGACGAGTACAAGCAGGCCGGCGCGCGCATCCTCGCCGACGCCGACGACGTGTGGGGCGACGCCGACCTGGTCGTCAAGGTCAAGGAGCCGGTCGCCGAGGAGTACCACCGACTCCGCGCGGACCTCACGCTCTTCACCTACCTGCACCTCGCCGCGTCCCGGGCGTGCACCCAGGCCCTGCTCGACGCCGGCACCACCGCGATCGCCTACGAGACCGTCACCCGCGGTGGTGCCCTGCCCCTGCTCGCCCCGATGAGCGAGGTCGCGGGCCGCCTGGCCCCGCAGGTCGGCGCCTACCACCTCATGCGCTCCCAGGCCGGCCGCGGCCTGCTGCTCGGCGGCGTCCCCGGCGCGCCGGCGGGTCATGTCGTGGTGATCGGCGGCGGCGTCTCCGGTGCGTCCGCGGTGCAGATGGCGGTGGGCATGCACGCCCGCGTCACGGTGCTCGACACGAACCTGGACACCCTGCGCGCCCTCGACGCCCGCTACGCCGGGCGGGTGCAGACGATGTACTCGAGCGCCGACAACCTGGAGCGCGCCGTGCTCGACGCCGACCTCGTCGTCGGCGCCGTCCTCGTGCCCGGCGCGAAGGCCCCGACGCTGGTGCCCGACGCGCTGGTCGCGCGCATGAAGCCGGGCGCGGTGCTCGTCGACATCGCCATCGACCAGGGCGGCTGCTTCGCCTCGTCGCACCCGACGACGCACTCCGACCCGACCTTCGCGGTGCACGACACGCTCTTCTACTGCGTGGCGAACATGCCCGGCGCGGTGCCGAACACCTCCACCCACGCGCTCACGCACGCCACCCTGCCGTTCACGCTCGCCCTGGCCGACCGCGGCTGGCGCGATGCGCTGGCCGCCGACGCCGGGCTGGCCGACGGCCTCGCGACCCACGCCGGCGAGCTCCACAGCGCCGCCGTGGGCGAGGCGCACGGCCTGCCGGTCCGCGGCCTCTAGTCGGGGGCCCACTACCCGGTCGCCCCGACCTGCCCACGAGCCGCTCAGGCCCCCGGCAGCGCCCCGGTCTCGCGGCGGGCGTAGGACACGGCGGCCATCGACGCGCGCGCCGACGCGAGCACGGACGCCCAGTCGGCGTCGCCGCCGCCCGTGCGCAGCGCGAGCAGCTCGCGGGCGCACAACGCGGCCTCGTGCGCGGCCCAGAGCAGCGGGTCGCGGTCGGCCGGCGGGGCACCGAGCCCGGCCAGCACGGCCGCGAGGTGCTCCTCGAGGGCGGCCAGCTCGGCGGTGGGTGCGCTCACGCGGTCACCCCGCTCTCGACCAGGAACGCGGCCATCGCGTCGACGCTGCGGAAGCGGTCGATGTCGAAGTCGTCGAGCGGCAGCCGGCACCCGAAGGTGTCCTCGATGCCGACGATCAGTGTGACCAGGGCCAGGGAGTCGATCAGGCCCTCGGCGATGAGGTCGGTGTCCGACGAGGGCACATCGACTCCGAGTCGGTCACGGACCAGGTCGGTCAGCTGGTCGGTCATCGGCCCGCCGGTGGTGGCGTCGGGCATCGTCAGCGTCCTCCTGTCACGGCGCCGACGGGGGCGAAGTGCTTCCGCAGGGCCGGCCGGTCGATCTTCCCGTTGACGTTGTGGGGCAGGTCGTCCATCTCGGCCCAGCGCGCCGGGACCATGTACTTCGGGACGAGCTCACCGATCCGCCGGCGCACGTCGGCGGCGGGCAGCACGTGTCCCTCGGCCACCGAGTACGCGCAGCAGATCGTGGTGCCCTCGAACCCGCCGGTCTCGACGCCGACGACGGCGAGCTCGCGGATCCCCGACACCGTTGCCAGCGCCGCCTCGATCTCCCCGAGCTCGATGCGGTACCCGCGGCTCTTGATCTGCGAGTCGGCGCGGCCCAGGAAGTGGACGACGCCCTCGCCGTCGACCCGGGCGAGGTCGCCGGTGCGGTAGAGCCGCTCGCCGGAGGGGTCCGGGCGGAACGCGGCCGTCGTCTTCTCCGGGGCGCGCCAGTAGCCCGGCGACAGCCCGGCCCCGCCGATCCAGAGATCGCCGACCTCACCCGCGGGGAGCGGCGCCATCGCCTCGTCGAGGACCCGGAGCTCCTCGCCGTCGCACGCCCGCCCGATCGGCACCGGCACCGTCTCGTCGGCGGGGACCTCGGGCACGTCGTAGAAGCTCGACGCGATCGTCGCCTCGGTCGGCCCGTAGAGGTTGGTGAAACGGACGTGCGGCAGCTTGCGCATCCAGTGCGCGAGCACCGGCGTCGGCAGCACCTCGCCGCACCACAGGAGGCGCTCGAGCGCGGGGAAATCGTCCTGGGCGACGGCGTCGAAGCGCGCCAGGTAGGTCAGCACGCTGGGCACCGAGAACCACTGCGTCAGCGCTCGGTCACGGATGAACGACGCCGTGGCGCGCGGGTCGACCCCGAGCGTCGCCGGGACCAGGTGCAGCTCCGCACCGGCCGCCAGCGTCGCGTAGATGTCGAAGGTCGACAGGTCGAAGTGCAGCGGCGGGTGCCCGGAGATCCGGTCGCCGGGCCGCGTGCCGAAGTGCTTCAGCGCCCAGTCGACGAAGGCGATCACCGTGTCGTGGGTGATCATCACGCCCTTGGGCACGCCGGTGGAGCCCGACGTGAAGAGCAGGTGCGCCAGGTCGACCGGCGCGACGCCGGGGGTGCCGGCCGAGGCGCCGAGCAGGTCGGCGCGCGTGAACGCGACGTCGTCCTGGGCGTCGAGCGCGCCGATCGTCGGGTACGGTCCGGGCAGCTCGGCGAGCACCTCGTCGAGCAGCGGGCGCGAGGCGGCGTCGACGAGCACGACCTCGGGCTCGGCGGCGCCGACGATGCGCGCCACCCGCGACGCCGGGCCGGCCGGGTCGATCGGCACGTACGCGCCGCCGGCCCGGAGCGTCCCGATCAGCGCCGCGATCGTCCACGGCGACTTCTCGGCGAGCACGCCGACCCGCGCGCCGGGGGTCAGGCCCCGGTCGAGCAGCACGTGGGCGATGCGGTTGACCGCGCCGTCGAGCTCCGCGTAGCTCATCACCTCGTCGGTTCCGACGATCGCGGTGCGATCGGCGTGGCGGTCGACCGCGGCGGCGAGGAGATCCTGCAGGTGCCTCATGCGCCGACCGCCGCGGTGGCCCGGGTGAACACCTCGCCGGCGTGGCCGAGCTCCTCGGCGTCCGGCGGGATGTCGAGCACGAACACCTCGACACCGCGCTCGAGGTAGCGCGCGACCTCGGCGGCGACGCGGTCGTGCGACCCGACCAGGTAGGGGCAGAACGACTGGTAGTTCTCGAACGGTCCGAGCCAGTAGGGCTCGGGCTCGGCGCCCAGCTCGGCCGACGGCGTGGGGGCCTTGGTCCGGCGCGCCAGCTGGTGGTGCCAGTGCGAGTCCGTCACGCGCATGGCCATCGCGTGCGCGACCTGCCCGGTGCGGTCGGCGGGGAAGCGCTCGTGCGCCACCCGCCAGGCCTCGTCGGCGTCGTCGCGGGCGATGATCCCCATCCGCACGCCGCCGCCGCTCGGGGCGTCGGCGGGGTCGGTCTCGGCCAGCGGCTCCGGGTAGCGGATCGGGGTGGCCCCGATCTCGGCGGCCGCGGCCCGCCCGGCGGGCGACGACCCGGAGATCAGCACCTCGGGCATCAGCTCCGGCGGGCACGCCGGGGCCAGCTTGAGGTTCTGCACCTGGTGCCACCGGCCCTCGCGGGTCACGGTCTCCCCGCGGAGCAGGCTGGTGAGGATCTGCGTGTACTCGACGGTGCGCGTGTAGCGGTCGTCGTGCTCGGTGTCGTCACCGAGCGCCACGAGGTCGTTCTTGAACCCGCCCGCGAGCATGTTCAGGTGCACCGACCGGCCGTGCAGACAGGCCAGCGAGGACACCATCGACGCCGCGGTGTACGGGTGCATGTACACCGGCTGGACGGCCACGAGCGGGGCGAGCCGCTCGGTCGCCGCGATCGCCGTCTGCGACACCAGCCACGGGTCGGCGATGCTGTTGTCGGTGTAGACGAGCATGCCCGCGCAGCCCGCCTCCTCGCTCCAGCGCGCCGTCGCCGCCACGGCCGCGAGGTACTCGCCGGGGGCGACGTCCTTGGACTGGGGGCAGGTCGAGTAGACCGTGAGGCTCATGCCTTGGTGCCTTCCACCACGAAGCCCTCGATGTAGAGCCGATCGAGCGCGATGCCGGCGAAGGTGTCGATCGCCGTCACCGGGTCCATGATCAGCGGCTGGCCCTTGACGTTGAACGAGGTGTTGACGGTGACGCCGGCACCGGTGCGGTCGCGCACCTTGCCGAGCAGGCGGTGGAAGCCCGGTGCGAGGTCGGGCCGCACGGTCTGGATGCGGGCCGAGTCGTCGGCGTGCACGATCCCGTCCACGGTGCGGCGCGCCTCGGGCCGCACGTGGGCTGTGCAGAGCATGTAGCGGTCCGGCTCGAAGCCGTGCGTGACGAACAGCCGGTCGACGTCCTCGTCGAGCACCGCCGGGGCGAAAGGCCGGAACGCCTCGCGGAACTTCACCGCGCCGTTGATCCGGTCCTTGATCCGGTTGCCGTCCGGCCGGGCCAGGATCGAGCGGTTGCCCAGCGCGCGCGGTCCGAACTCCATGCGCCCGGAGAACCACGCGATGATCCGGTCGTCGGCGATGTCGTCGGCGGCGGCCGCGAAGTACTCGTCGGTGGCGCCGACGTGGCGCCAGGTGAGGTCAGGGCGTGCCTCGAGGGCCGCCTGCACCTGGTCCTCGGTGTACTGCGGGCCGAGGTACGGGTCGAACGGGCCGGTGGCCGTCACCGGGTCGCCCTCGGCGCGGGCAGCGGACCAGGCCGCGCCGAGCGCCGTGCCGTCGTCGCCGGAGGCGGGCTGGACGAACATGCCCTCCAGGCCCGGCAGGTCGGCGATCGACTGGTTGGACTTGCAGTTGAGGAACGTGCCGCCGGCCAGGCAGAGGTGGCGCTCGCCCGTGCGCTCGAGCCAGTGCCCGACGAGCTCGACCAGCACCGTCGTGAGGCGCTCCTGCAGCGACGCGGCGAAGTCGGCCTCGTCGCGCTGGATGGACCCGTCGGGCTCCGACGGGGTGAAGGCGGCCTCGGCGAGGAAGGCGCGGGCGTGGGGGTAGCCCTGCTCGGGCTCCGCGAGGGCGCCCGCCGGCCAGTCGATGACCACCGCGCCGCGGTCGGCGTCGAAGCGGGCGAGCTTCTCGAACACCGGGCGGAAGCGCTCCGGGTCGCCGTAGGGCGCGAGACCCATGACCTTGTACTCGTCGGAGTTGAACTGGAAGCCCAGGAACCGCGTCGCGATCGAGTACAGGATGCCCAGCGACGTCGCGATGGGCTGCGTGTGGAGCACCTCGAGTTCCCCGCCGGTGGCGCGGTAGACCGACAGCGACTCGGTCTCGCCCATGCCGTCGCTGACCACGACCAGCGCCGAGTCGAAGCCGCTGGGTGCCAGGGCGGACTCCGCGTGCGCGACGTGGTGGCGCACCGGACGGAAGCGCTCGGCGACACGGGTCCAGCCTGCGGCGGTGAGTCCGTCGACGACGGTCGCGCTCGCGTAGACCTCGTCGAACGGTGCTCCGGTGATCTCGAAGGCGCGGCGGTGACGGTCGTAGTCGAAGCCGTGGGCGATGACGTCGACGTCGTCGGCGGAGACCCCCGCCTCGCGCAGGACGTAGTCGATGGCGTGCACCGGCAGCGCGCCGGTGCCCTTGTCGCCGGTGAACCGCTCCTCGCTCGCCGCCGCGACGAGTCGGCCGTCGACGACGACGGCCGCCGCGCTGTCCAGCCCTTGGCAGATGCGCTCGTCGAGCTTCGAGATGCCGGGGTGCGAGCGACGGAGGTGGTCCTGGGAGTGCGGAAGGCCGGACAGGCCGAGGACGATCACGGTGGTGCTTCCCCCCGAGGGTCGGCGGCGCAGATCGACTGCGCCGACGGTGCACTGCGTCGGTGTCGGGTCTCGTCCACTATGGCGGGCGCAACTCCGGGGCTGCACAGCGGGGTCGCGACAGGGAAGATGATCGGTTCTTCCTGGAACGGCCCAGGTCGCAGGGGGTTGTCAGCTGTCGCCGATGGGCACATTGCGATCGATGTCTCGTCGCGACGATCTCTCCGCCACCCTGCGTTCCCTCGAAGGAGCGAGCTACGGGCGCTACAAGTCGCTGTCGGGCCGCTGGGACGTCGGGGGCGTGGGCCTCGAGGTGCTGCGCGTCCAGGCCGACCCGTTCGCGCCGCCGAGCCGGGTGCGGCTGACGGTCACGGACGCGGGCCTGCCCGCCGACCTGTACGCCACCGCCGACCGGCGCCGCGCCCTCGCCGCGTTCCTGCTGCGCGGGCTGCGCCGGGCGCTGCGCGGCACGCCGGTGCACGTCGACGCGGGCGGGCCCGAGGTGCTCGACCGCACGGCCGGCACGGTGGGCGAGGACGGCGTCGTGGTGGTCGAGGTCGGCGTCCCGTTCCCGGGGCCCAAGCGCCGCATCCTCGGGCGCGAGGCCGCCACGCTGCTGGGGGACACGCTGCCGGCCGCGGCCCGCGAGGCGATCGCCGGGGCCGACCACGACGCGGCGCGGGCGTTCGTCGAGACCGTCGAGGACGCCGTGGCGCTGCGGGCGGCGCTGGCCGGGCGCGGGCTGGTCGCGTTCGTCGCCGACGGGGCCGTGCTGCCGCGGCGCAGCGGGGTCGACGACCGGCCGCTCGACGGCGCGACCCCGTTCGGGGGCCCGGCGGAGCTGCGGGTGACGCTCACCGCGCCCAACGCCGGGGAGGTGAGCGGCCTCGGGGTGCCCGAGGGCGTCACGCTCATCGTCGGCGGTGGCTACCACGGCAAGTCGACGCTGCTGCGCGCGCTGGAGGCCGGCGTGTACGACCACGTGCCCGGCGACGGGCGCGAGCAGGTGGTCACCCGGCCCGACGCCGTCAAGCTGCGCGCCGAGGACGGGCGGGCGGTGATCCACGACGACGTGTCGGCGTTCGTCGCGCACCTGCCCTCCGGCGAGCCGACCGACGACTTCTCGACCACCAACGCGTCGGGGTCCACGAGCCAGGCCGCGTCGACGGTCGAGGCGGTGGAGGCGGGCGCGGACGTGCTGCTCATCGACGAGGACACCTCGGCGACCAACATGATGATCCGCGACGCCCGGATGCAGCAGCTGATCGCGACCGAGCCGCTGGTGCCGTTCGTCGAGCGGGTGCGCCCGCTGCACGCCGAGCACGGGGTGTCGACGGTGCTGGTGATGGGCGGGTCGGGCGACTATCTCGGCGTCGCCGACACCGTGATCATGATGGACGCGTACCGCGCGTCGGACGTCACGGCGCGCGCCCACGAGATCGCCGCCGCCGGGCCGCCGCGGACCGTCGAGCACACCGGCTTCCCGGCGGTCACACCGCGCGTCGTGGACCCGGGCTCGCTCGACCCGACGGCGAAGGGCAAGCGCCGGGTGACCGCCCGCGGCCGCGACACGCTGACCTTCGGCGCCGACGACATCGACCTGTCCGCGGTCGAGCAGATCACCGACCGCTCGCAGGTCGCGGGCATCGGGCGGGCGCTGGCCCTGCTCGGGGACGGCGTGCTCGACGGCACGATCACCCTGGCCGAGGGGCTGGACCTGCTCGACGCCGAGCTCGACCGCGGCGGCCTGGAGGCGCTGCTCGACGGGCGGTCCGAGGACCTCGCCCGCCCCCGCCGCCACGAGGTCGCCGCCGCCCTCAACCGCCTGCGGTCCCTGCGGCTGAAGGGCATGTGAGCGAACTTCGGGGTGATAGCCCCGAAGTTCGCTCACATGGGCGTCACGGGACGATCTGGACCCGGTCGTAGACGTTGAGGTTGTTGTAGAACGCCTGGGCGTCGGGGTCGGCCATGCGCACGCAGCCGGCCGACTGGCGCGACGGGTCGCCGCCGTGGAACGCGCGGCCGTTGTCGTCGAAGAACACCGACCAGGGCATCCGCGCGTTGTTGAACTCCTTGGAGAGGTGGACCTCCTCCTTGCGCTGCACGGCGAAGAAGCCCAGCGGGGTCTCGTTGCCCGGCGCGCCGTGGTTCATCCGGACCGGGCCACGGATGATGTTGCCCTGGCCGTCGCTCAGCCACGCCTCGTTCGTCGAGAGGCGGGCGCAGGCCTTGACGTTGTCCTCGCACGGCATGGCCGCCTTCGGCGCGGCCACCGCGACGGCGCCCACGCCGCCGAGGCCCGCGACCGCGACGAGGCCGAGGACGATCGCGGCGACGCGGCCGCCCACCCGTCGCCGGGCGCGCTCGCGCGTCTCCGGGGTGATGCCCATCCACGTGTGCCGACCCACCGTGCTCCTCTCGACCGGTCGCGCCGTCCCCGCGGCGCCTCCCTCTCAACGGCAGCGGGGGTGCCACGGACGAGTGGTCTGTCCGGGTGGTCCCTCGGGGTGACGCTCCGCGTGCGTTCCGTCGCGGAGCGTCCTGCCGGGCGGGGACTCTCTCATCCCGATCAGTGGGGTCGCGGACCCCCCGCCGCCTTGCCCGAGGCGGTCCTGAGCAGGAAAGTGACGCCGTGGCGGGAAAGGGATCCGGCGGGCGGGACGCGGGCGAGGAGCGCGCCGGCGTGGCGCTGACCAACCTCGATCAGGAACTGTTCGCCGGCGCCGGGGTGACCAAGCGCGCGCTCGTCGACTACCTCGACCGCATGGCGCCGCGGATGCTCCCCGCGCTCGCCGGGCGCCCGCTGTCGGTCGTGCGGGCGCTGCGCGGGCAGAAGCCGTTCATGCAGAAGAACGTCCCGAAGTACGCGCCGGACTTCGTGCGCACGGTGTCGTTCTGGGCCGAGAGCTCCCACCGGGAGGTCGCCTACGCCCTGTGCGACGACCTGCCGACGCTGCTGTGGTTCGCCAACCAGCGGGCGATCGAGTACCACCCGACGCTCGTGCGGGCGGACGCGATGGACGTCCCCGAGCACCTGGTGCTCGACCTCGACCCGCCGGAGGGCGCCGGGTTCGACGCCGTCGTCGCCGCCGCGCGCCTCGTGCGCCGCGCGCTCGACGACGCCGGCCTGCGGGGCGTCGTGAAGACCACCGGCGCCAAGGGCGTGCACATCCTGGTCCCGCTCGCCCCCGGTCCGACCCACGAGGACGTCGCCGGCGCCACCCGCGCGCTCGCCGTGCGCACCGAGCGCCTCGACCCGGACATCGCGACCACGGCGTTCATCCGCGCCGACCGCGGCGGCAAGGTCTTCGTCGACCCCACCCGCGCGGGCGGCTCGACGATCGCGTCGGTCTACAGCCCGCGGGTACGCCCCGGCCTGCCGGTGTCGTTCCCGGTCTCCTGGGACGAGCTGGGCACCGTGGTCCCGGCGGAGATCACCGTCGCGACCGCGCCGGAGCGCCCGGACCCGTGGGCCGACGCCGACGCCCGCCCGGCGCCGCAGGCACTCCCCGAGGAGCTCGTCGCCGAGGGCCGCACGATCCCCGTGGCCCGCGTGCAGGCCATGCACGAGGGCAAGCGCCGCAAGCGCGCGGCGGAGAAGGGCGAGTGATCACCGCACCCCGGCGACCACCGTCGCGTCGTGCTCCTCGTCGCGGGCGACCGACGCCGTGAACCCCGCCGCGGCGAGCGCGTCGCGGGCGAGGTCGCCCTGGTGCCCGGCGCACTCGACGAGCAGGTGACCGCCGGGCCGCAGCCACCCCGGTGCCTGCGCCGCGAGCCGCCGCACGACGTCCACCCCGTCCCCGCCGCCGTCCAGGGCCGCGCGCGGCTCGTGCTCGCGCGCCTCCGGGGGCATGGCGGCGACGGCGTCGCTCGGCACGTACGGCGTGCTCGCGACGACGAGGTCGACCCGCCCGGCGAGCGACGCGGGCAACGCGGCGAGCAGGTCACCGGCGTGCACGCCTGCCGCGCCCGGCAGGTTCGCGCGGGCGCAGGCCACGGCGGCGGGGTCGACGTCGGCGGCGTGCAGCACGAGCCCCGGGCGGGCCGCCTGCAGCGCCGCCCCGATCGCCCCGGTGCCGCAGCAGACGTCGGCGACCGTCTCGCGGCCGCGCAGCAGGGCCAGCGCGCGCCCGACCAGGAACTCGCTGCGCCGCCGCGGCACGAAGACCCCGGGGGCGACCGCCACCCGCAGGCCCGCGAACTCCGCCCACCCCAGCACCTGCTCCAGCGGCTCGCCGGCCACCCGGCGGGCGACGGCGGACTCCGGCGCGCCCGCCAGCAGCGCCGCCTCCTCCTCGGCGAACACGCACCCGGCCGCCCGCAGGCGGGCCACCAGGGAGCTCACAGCCCGAGGATCCCGCGGGTCTCGGCGATCGTCGCCGGGCGCCGGCCCAGGTCCGCGAGCAGCGCCACGACCTCGTCGACGAGCGCGGTGTTCGTCGGCGTCGACGGGCCCGCGTGGTCCTCGAGCCCGACGCGCACGTGCCCGCCGCGGAGCACCGCGGTCTCGGCGAGCCCGCAGGCGACGACGTCGCCGCCCAGGACCGCGACCGACCACGGCAGGCCGCTCGGCTCGAGCATCTCGAGGTAGGCCTCGAGCGCCGTGGTCGTCGGGGGCAGCCCGAACTCCAGCTCGCCGCCGAAGTAGAGCTTGACGATCGCGCCGCGCGGCACGCGCCCGTGCCGGTGCAGGGTCAGCGCCACCCGCAGGAAGCTCGGGTCGAAGATCGAGATCGACGGGCCGGTGCCGTGATGCGCGCAGCGGGCGAACATGTGCTCGGTGTCGGCCAGGCTGTTCTGGTACGGGCCTGGGGCGGCGGCCTCGGCGATGGCGCCGTCGCTGGTCAGGCCCAGGTTCACCGAGCCGGGGTCGACGAGCGAGAGCCCGCCGAGCCCGCGGCGGGCGAGCTCCTCGTGGTGCGCCCAGCGGGTCTCGATCGGGATCCCGCGGGCCCCGGCGGCCATCGTCGCGTAGAGCAGCAGGTCCGGGTACTGCGCGAGCACCGGCGACCAGGCCTCGACGTACGGCTCGACGGCGTGCACGCCGTCCGGCACGAACATCGCCTCGTGGTGGTCGTGCGCGATGCTCGCCCCCCGCGCCACGCAGGCGAGCATCTCGTCGGCCACCTCGGCCGGGGTCAGCGGCACGTGCGGGTTCACCGAGCGCGGGGTGGCGCCGTTGACGGCGACCTCGAGGATCACGGGGGAGGGCACGGACGTCGAGGATGGTCGCCCCGGAGGCGCGCGTCGAGGATCATCCGTCCCGTGGATCCCCTCACCGCCGAGGAGCTCGGCCGGGTGCGCGCCCTCGCGACCTCCTCGCTGTGCGACGCCGACAAGACCATCCTCCTGCCCGACCCCGCGATCCGGGCGATGGTGCCCGAGGTGCGGATGGCCGGGCCCGCGGTGACGGTCGTCGCCCCCGACGACCACCTCCCCGTGCTCCTCGCCGCGGGGCAGGCCCCGCCGGGCTCGGTCCTCGTGGTCGTCAACCCGCGGGGCGCCCGCGCCGTCGCCGGCGAGCTGGTGACCGCCGAGGCACGCCGCAGCGGGCTGGCCGGGGTCGTGATCGACGGGTTCTGCCGCGACGTCGCCGGGCTGCGCCGGATGGGGCTGCCGGTGTTCGCGCGCGGCTCGACGCCCGCCTCGGGCAGCGCCCGCGACCCGCGCGGGCTCGACGAGGGCCCGGTCGCGCTCGGCGGGGTGCCGGTGCGGCCCGGCGACCTCGTGCTGGGCGACGACGACGGGCTCGCCGTGGCCACGCCCGACCAGCTGCGCGCCGCCCTCGCGGGGGCCGAGGAGGTCGAGCGCGCCGAGGCGGCGGTGCTCGCCGGGATGGGGGAGGGTCGCGGCCTGGCCGAGCACACGAACCTCGCCGAGCACCGCGCCGCGCGCGCCGAGGGCCGGGACTCGTCGCTGCGGTTCCTCGTCTGATGGGGGCGGTCCTCCTCGTCACCGGGGGCAGCCGCGGGATCGGCGCCGCCGTCGTCGCCCGGGCCGCGGCGGCCGGGTGGGACGTCTGCCTGACCTACCGCAGCGACGAGGACGCGGCGCAGGCCGTCGCCGCCCGCGCCCGCGAGGCCGGGGTGACGGCGAGCGCGGTGCGCGCGGACGTGGCGGTCGAGGCCGACGTCGAGGCCGCGTTCGCGGCGGCGGACGCGCTCGGGCCGCTCGGCGGGGTCGTCGTCAACGCCGGCGTGGTGGTGCCGAGGTCGCGCGTCGACGCGATGTCGGCCGCCCGGGTCGCCGAGATGCTCGCGATCAACGTGGTCGGCGCCGTCGTCTCCTGCCGCGAGGCGGTGCGGCGGCTCTCGACCGCGCACGGCGGTCCGGGCGGGTCGATCGTGCTCGTGGGGTCGGCGGCGTCGCGGCTGGGCGCGCCGGGGGAGTACGTCGACTACGCGGCGTCCAAGGCCGCGGTCGACACCCTCGGGCTCGGGCTGGCCAAGGAGGTCGCCGACGAGGGCGTGCGGGTCAACGTCGTGCGGCCGGGGATCGTCGACACCGACATCCACGCCTCCGGCGGGCAACCCGACCGCGTGGAACGCATCGGCCCGATGGTGCCCGTGGGCCGAGCCGGCACGGCCGACGAGGTCGCGGCGGCGGTCGCGTTCCTGCTCTCCGACGAGGCGTCCTACTGCACGGGCAGCGTCCTCGACGTCGCCGGCGGACGGTGAGCGCGAGTCCCCTCCCGTGCTCGCCCCGGTCCCGAGCGGGGACGGTCAGGGACGCAGCACGATCGGTTCGTCGACCAGGTGCGCCTCGACCGGGGTCGTCGGGGTCCAGCGCGGCGTCGCCCCGGGGGACCACCGCCAGTGCCGCGGCACCCGCTCGACGCCCAGCGCGTAGATCGTCAGCGTCCCGTCGTCGGCGATCCGCAGGCGCAGGAAGCCCTTGTGGTCCTCGATGCTCTGCGCGGCGAAGAGCTCGTTGCGGTTGGCCCCGCGGGCGGCGAGCAGCAGGAACGTCGAGAGCACCAGGCTGGACAGCAGGCCCGCGGCCAGCACGACGAGCACGGTGGCGAGCGGGTCGTCCAGCCGGACGGCGACGACGGTCGCGGCGATCGCCACCGCCAGCTCCGGGATCGTCAGCGCGAGTCCGAGACCGACCCGGCGCAGGCGTCCCGCGCGCTGCGGCACGACGAACGCGTACGACCCGCCCGCGACGGCGAGACCCGCGATCACCGAGACCGCGGGCACCCCGAGCACCCATGGCACGATCACCAGCGCCGGCAGCAGCACGAGCAGGGGCAGGAGCAGGCCGTTGCGCAGCGGCAGCCGCCACAGCACCTTGAAGGCCTCGGCGCGCGAGGTCCTCTCGGTGGGGAAGGTGTGCGGGCCCCGGACGTAGCGATGCGTGCCGGTGGCGCGCTCGGTCCCGGGGGCGGCGAGGTCGGTGGTGACGTCGAGCGCGGCGGGCAGGAAGTGCGTCGGCGAGGTGTAGGCCCCGCCGTGCCCGGCCGTGACGAGCACCTGCTCCTGCTCGGGGTGCTCGAGGGTGTAGACGGCGTAGTGGTGGGTGTCGCCGGTCAGCACGAGCCGCACGGGCAGGTCCCGCCCGCCGAGGACCTCGCGCAGGAAGAAGGCGAGCCGGTCCATCGAGCGGTCGTCGCCGTCCTGCGCGCCGTACCAGGCCGGTGCCGCGGTGACCAGCACGATCCGGTCGCCGTCCGGGATGATCGAGACGACCTCGCGGAACCACTCGAGCTGGGTGGCGTCGATGTAGGTGTCGAGCTGGATGTCGATCGCGAGCACCCACCACCCGCGCGGCAGGGCCAGCGCGAAGTACGAGCGGCGCTGGTCGGTGTCCCACCCCGCGAGGTGCCGCCCCTGGCAGAACACCCGCAGGAACGCGGTCAGGCCGTCGTACCAGTCGTGGTTGCCGGGGATCGCGTAGACGGTCGGCGGCTCCTCCTCCGGGGCCCGGACGAACTGCTCCTGCAGCGGGCTCTCGAGGCGCTGCTCGTAGGCGAGGGTCCCGGCCACCGGGTAGACCTCGTCGCCGCCCATCAGCAGCACCCGCCCGCGCGGGAGCACATGCCCGTCGACGGTGAGCTCCGGGGCGCCGAGCAGGGTCGCGACCGTGGCCATGGCGCGGAACCCGTCGCCGGTGTCGCAGAGGAAGTCGACCCAGAAGTCCTCGCCCTCGGCCGCGTCGTGGACCGACACGCCCTGCGCGAAGGTCGTCCCCGACATGACGTCGCGCTTGTCGGCGTAGGCCGCGACGGTGCTGCCGAGCACCACCGTGACGCCGGTGCGGATCAGCTCGGTCGGCGAGAGCCAGCGCACCGCCGGGAGCGTGACCGGCTCGCTGTCCCCCATGTCCCGCACCGTAGTGCCGATCAGAGGGCGGCCGCGGCGATCCGCGTGGCGTCGGCGATCGTGGCGCGGCCGTTCGTGCTGGCCGGGTCGGCGGGGCTGGTGAACACGGCGATCACCCACGGTGCCCGGCCCGGCGGCCGGACCACCGCGACGTCGTTGTTCTCGCCCTGCGCGCCCGAGCCGGTCTTGTCCCCGACGCGCCAGTCGCGGGGCAGCGCGGCCCGGATCTGCTCGGTGCCGGTGACGGCCCCGACCATCCAGCCGGTGAGCCGCTCGCGCCCGGCCGGGTCGAGGGCGTCACCGAGGACCAGCGCCCGCAGGTCGGCCACCATGGCCGCCGGGGTGCTGGTGTCGCGCTCGTCGCCGGGCGCGGTCTCGTTGAGCCCGGGCTCGAGGCGGTCCAGGCGCGTCGTCGGGTCGCCGAGGGTGCGGACGTAGGCGGTGGTCGCCGCCGGCCCGCCGAGCAGGCCGGTCAGCAGGTTGGCCGCGGTGTTGTCGCTGACGACGATCGCCGCCTCGCACAGGGCGGCCACGGTCATCCCGGTGTCGACGGAGCGCTCGGTCGTCGGCGCGTAGGAGAGCAGGTCGGCGCGGGTGTAGCGGATCGTGCGGTCCAGCAGGCCGGGCTGGGTGCGGGCGCGGTCGAGCACCGCCGCGACCATGAGGACCTTCGCGGTCGAGCACATCAGCGCCCGCTCGTCGGCGCGGTGGGCCACGGCCCGCCCGCTGCCGGTGTCGACGGCGAGCAGCCCGATCCGCCGCCCCGAGCGCTGCTCGAGCCCGGCGAGGGCCATCGGCGGTTCGGACATCGTCCGGGGCCCCGGCTCGGGAGGGGGTGTGCTGCCCGGCGCGCACCCGGCCAGCACGGTGAGGCCGGCCCCGACCAGCGCGGTGCGGCGGGTGATCACCCGCGGGAGGGTAGCGACCGGTACTCGAGGCCGGCGCTCGTGCTGCGCCACGCCACGAACCGGTCGAGCGTGACCACGATCGGCAGCGAGAACGTCATCAGCCAGGCGTCGAGCGGCTGGTCACCGAGCATCGGCGCGTACTTGCGCCCGAACGCGTCGAGCGCCTTCTCGACCTTGCCGAACTCCGAGAGCCGGGCGTGCCCGCTGCCGGTGACGACGTCGGTGCCCTGCCCGGCGGTGTCGAGGGCGACCGTGACGAGGTCGTGGGTGCGCAGGTGGCCGACCTTGGCGGTGTCGGGACGGCTGAAGATCGTCACCTTGGGGTCGTCCCACGCGAACCACACGGGCACCGTGTGCGGCCGCCCGTCGGCGGCCACCGTGCCCAGCCAGATCACCGCCTCGCTCGCCAGGCGCTGGGCCGCGTGGGCGTCGCCGGGGACGGCGGGATCGAGCAGCGGAGTGGCCACGACGCGGACCTCACCACGCCCACACACCGGCGGCAAGGAGCGGGGCGGGCGCCCGCGACGGGTGATCTCCGGACCCGCGGCCGGATGTCCTCTCGACACGGGGCGCCGTCGGCGATTCGATGTGCCTGATCAGCGGTGTGGCGGGAGGGGATCTGGGATGGCCAGCGCACTCAGTGGGGCGGGCGTCCGCCGGGAGTCCGGCGGATGGGGCTGGGTCCTCGCCTCGGGGATCATCGGGGTGCTGCTCGGCATCATCGCGCTGTTCCGGCCGGGCCTCGCGCTCCTCGGCGTGGCCTTCGCGCTGGGCATCGGCCTGATCATCCAGGGCGCCCTCGAGATCGGTGTCGCCTGGCGCGCGGACACCGGCTCGACGGGACGCGGGTGGCTCGCCGCCTTCGGCGTCCTCGCGCTCGTGGCGGGTGTCCTGGTGCTCTTCCAGCCCGGCGGCGGCATCCTCGTGCTCGTCTGGGGCCTGATCCTCTGGTTCGTCGTCGCGGGCGTGCACGACCTGCTCGTCGGCTTCTCGGAGCGCGATCACCGGTGGTGGAACATCGGGCTCGGCGCGCTGAGCCTCGTGGTCGCGTTCGTCCTGCTCGTGTCGCCCGGCACCGCCGTCGGGACGCTCGCCATCTTCATCGCGCTCGGCTTCCTGTTCCGCGGCGCGATGGACATCGGTCTCGCCCTGAGCATGCGCCGCGACGCATGATGAGGCGATGGACGCGCGCGAGGCCGTCGGGCACCGCTACGGCGAGCACCTGACCGACCGCGACCTCCTGGCCCTCGCCGACGGCGAGCCGAGCCGGGTCGCTCCTCTGCGCCGTCGTCCCGAGCTGCTGCTCGACCTGCTCGACCGCCCGGCGGTGGCCGACGCCGTGCTCGCCGCGCGCCGCGACGAGAGCGGGCGCTTCCGCCACGTCTCGCCGTTCCTCGTGTTCGCCGCAGCGGTCCACCGGACGGGCGGCGCGCTGGTCGGGCGCCTGCACACCCCGGACCGGACCGCCCCGCGGACCCGGGTGCCGATCTTCGACGCGCCGGTGCTCGCCGCCTTCGCGACCGAGCCCGAGCACCGCCTGCACCTCGCCGAACTGCTCGCCTCGTACTCCCGGCCGGCCTCGGGGATCGTGTGGCGCCGCGACGAGTGGGGCCGGCGCGCCGAGCGCTGGGACGAGCTCGACCTCCCGGCCCTCGCGCGCCTGCTCACCGCCGTGCCGGCCGACCAGCAGGCCGGGGTGTGGCGCCGGATCGGCGACGGCGCGCTGTTCCTGGCCGGCGTCTTCCCCGAGCACGCCGAGCGCACGCTCGCCGGTCCGGGCCTGGCGCGGCTCGCCGGGTCGGGCGAGGGGCCGGTGACCGAGCTCCTCGAGCAGCTGGCCGGGCGGGCGTACGCGCAGGTCGGCGCCGCGGTGCCCGCGGGGGTGGCGGCGTCGCCGCAGCTCGCGCGCCGCTTCCTCGCCCTCGTCGCCGAGCGCCACCTCTTCGGTGCGTCGGGCGGACTGCTCGCGGCGGGCGTCTGAGCCCGGCGGGTGCGCGTCAGGCCTCGGGCGAGAGCCGCGGCGCCGGCACGGTCGCGGAGTGCGCGCGGTCCGGGTGCGCCGGGCCCGCCCACCGGCACGCGAAGACGTCCCAGTAGCAGGTCCGGTCGTGCACGTGACCGCGCCGCGTCCCGCGGGCGGCGGGTCGGGTCGGGGCGTCGACGCTCATGGTGGGCCTCCTCCGGTCACCGAGAGTCCCGACGGTGACAGGGAGTGCGTGTCAGCGCCAGTAGTCATCACTCGAACGGCCCAACGTATTCGGCACGCGGTGTGCTCGTGGGTACGCACCGTCGACGGTTCCGCGGCTCGGCGTCCGCGGGACAGAATGCGGCGCGTGGAGGCCGCCGAGCTCGTCCTGCCCGATCCGTCCCGTCCCGGGCTGCACGACGTCATGCCGGCGCTGCTCGACGCGGTGACCGGCGGACCCGCGCGCCTCGGGCTCCCGCCGGTGCGCGCGGCCGCCCTGCTGCTCGTCGACGGGCTGGGGCACCGCCTGCTGCACGAGCACGCGGCGGACGCGCCGTTCCTCGCCGCGATGGCCGACCACGGGCCGCTGCTCGTCGGCTTCCCGAGCAGCACGTCGATCAGCGTGACCTCGCTGGGCACCGGCCTGCCGCCGGGCACCCACGGCACGCTCGGCATCCGCTTCCGGGTCGACGGCACCCTGCTCGACTCGCTGACCTGGACCAGCGACGCCGGCGACGCGAGCGAGCTCCTGCCCCCGGAGACCGTGCAGCCCCACCCCACGGTCTTCGAGCGCGCCGTGGCCCGCGACGTCGGCGCCACCGTCGTGTCCGCCCGCGCCTTCCGCGGGTCCGGACTGACACGCTCGGCGCTGCGGGGCGCGCACTACCGCGGGGTGGGCGCGTTCGGCGACCTCGCCGCCGAGCTGCTCGACGCCCTCGGCCGCCCGGGGCCCCAGCTCGTCTACGCCTACCACGCCGACCTCGACCAGCTCGGCCACCTGCACGGCCCGGGCTCGGCGGCCTGGCGCTGGCAGCTGCGCGCGATCGACCGGCTCGTCGAGCAGCTCGTCGCCGAGCTCCCCGCCGGCACCCTGCTGGCCGTCACCGGGGACCACGGGATGGTCACCGTCGATCGCCGCCACGACGCCGACACCGACCCCGACCTGCGCGCCGGGGTGGCCCTGGTCGGCGGCGACCCGCGCGCCCGCCTCGTCTACGCCGCCGACGGCGCCGCCGACGACGTGCTCGCCACCTGGCGCGGCGTGCTCGGCGAGGACGCGTGGGTGCTGTCCGGCGCGGAGGTGGTGGAGCGCGGCTGGTTCGGCCCGCTCGACGACCGGGTACGCCCGCGCATCCCCGACGTCGTGGCCGCGCTGCGCGGGAGTGCCGCGGTGGTGCGCACCGAGGGCGAGCGCCTGCTCTCCCGCCTGCCGGGCCAGCACGGTTCGCTGACCGGGGACGAGCACGTGGTGCCGCTGCTGGCCGCGGCGCGCACCTGAGACGGGAGGGGGCCACCGTGCCGGGACTCGACGGCCGCATCAGCCAGGGATGGGGCGGGACGCCACCCGACGGCGTGCACGTCAACGTCGTGCTCGCCGAGCGCGCGTCGCCCACGGCCGCCGCGCTGACCACGGCGTTCGCGTCCCCGGGCCCCGGGTTCGCGCCGATCCTCGTCAGCCTCGGGCCCGACCAGCCGTCGTACGAGACGCTGCTCCCGCCGACGATCATGCTCAACAAGATCCCCACCGACAGCCGCGAGCTGGAGAGCCTGGTGTTCGGGGCGTGCCAGGTCGGGGTGGCGCGGGGCGTGCTCGACGCGGTCGCCGCCGAGCTGCTCGCCCCCGACCAGGAGACCCTGGTGTTCGTGTCGGTGTGGATCGACGCCAGCGCCGGCGACGAGGACGCGGTGTGCCGCGCGGCCCGGGAGGCGACGAGCCGCGCCGTCGCCGAGGCCGTGCAGGGCAGGCCCCGCGAGCACGCCCGCCGCCTGGTCGACGAGCGCGACACCGTGACCCACCCCGCGTACGGCGGCCGCGCCTGACCGATGAGTCCTCCCGTCTCGGGCCGTCACACGTCCAGGAGCACGACGGGAGGAGAGACCGTGGACGACGTCTGGTCGATGGTGCACGCGGAGCGCGCGGCGCTGGTCGACGACCTGCAGCGCAGTGACCACCGGCGGTGGGACGAGCCCTCGCCGTGCCCGGGCTGGGCGGTGCACGACGTCGTCGCCCACCTCGTCGACACCGCGCGCACGACCCGGATCGGCTTCGTGGTCGGGCTCGCCCGCGCCGGATTCGACTTCGACCGCCAGAACGCGCGCGGCGTGGCGCGGGAGCGCGGCGCCACCCCCGCGGCGACCCTCGGGCGGCTCCGCGCGGTGACGCGGCGGCGCACGACCCCGCCGGCGCCGCTCGACACGCGGCTGGTCGAGGAGATCGTGCACGGCGAGGACGTCCGCCGGCCCCTGGGCCTCGTGCGCGCCTACCCGACGCCGGCCGTCGTCCGCGCGCTCCGGCTCCAGGCGCGGACGCCGGCGTCGTTCGGCGGCGCGAAGGAGCTCGTCGCCCGCGTCCGGCTCGTCGCCACCGACACCGACCTCGCGCTGGGCGAGGGCCCGGAGGTGCGCGGCGCCGCGCTCGCGCTGCTGCTCGCCGCGTGCGGGCGCCCGACCGCGCCCGGCGAGCTCGCCGGACCCGGGACGGGCGCGCTCAGAGATCCAGCGTGAGGCGCGCGCACCCCGGCTCGGCCCGTGAGACGCAGATGAACATGGTGGTCTGGTCGGCCTTCTCCTCCTCGGTGAGCAGCGAGTCGCGATGCGCGGCCCGGCCGGCGAGGATCGGCGTCTCGCAGGTCCCGCACGTGCCCTCGCGGCAGGCCCAGAGCGCGGGGATCCCGGCCTCCTCGGCGACCGTGAGG
Source organism: Actinomycetospora lutea (assembly GCF_028737205.1). Taxonomy (GTDB): domain Bacteria; phylum Actinomycetota; class Actinomycetes; order Mycobacteriales; family Pseudonocardiaceae; genus Actinomycetospora; species Actinomycetospora lutea. The sequence continues at coordinate 138,622 of NZ_JAQZAL010000014.1, forward strand.
ATGCTCCGGTCCGGCGGCACGGTCGCGACCACGCGGCTGGCCGCGAACTCCACCTCGAAGGCCTCGCGGCCGGTGTCCTCGCGCGTCCTCGGCGCGAACCGCTCCACCCGCAGGCTCCCCGCGGGCCAGCCGGCCACGAGGGCGTCGACGGCCTCGAGCATCGGGGCCGGCCCGCAGGCGTAGACGAGGGTGGAGCGATGCGGCGTCGCCAGCAGCCCGGCGAGGTCGAGCAGGCCGACCTCGTCCTGCGGGGCGAGCCGGACCCGGTCGCCGTACCCGGCGAGCTCGTCGACGAACGCCATGGACGACCGGGTGCGCCCGCCGTAGAGCAGCGTCCAGTCCGCCCCCGCCGCCTCGGCCGCCGCGATCATGGGCAGGATCGGGGTGATGCCGATGCCGCCGGCGACGAAGACGTAGCGCGGTGCGGGCTCGAGCGCGAAGTGGTTGCGGGGCCCGTCGACGGTGACGATGTCGCCGCCGTGCAGCTTGTCGAACACGTACTCGGAGCCCCCGCGGCTCGCCGGCTCGCGCAGGACGCCGAGGCGCCACCGCTGCCGGTCGCCCGGGTCGGAGCACAGCGAGTACTGGCGCACCAGGTCGGGACCGAGGTGCACGTCGACGTGCGCGCCGGGCGCCCAGGCCGGCAGTTCGCCGCCGTCGGCGCGGGCCAGCGTCAGGGAGAGGACGCCGTCGGCCTCGTCGCGGCGCTCCTGAATGATCATGTCCATGGTGGTCTCCGTCAGCGCATCTGGCCGGCGCCCACGTACGGGTGCGGGCTCGTGAGCGGCGCACCCTCCGCGAATCGGGAGAGGCGGAAGTCCTCGGCGGGGATGTCGGGATCGGAGCTCGCCCCGTCGACGACGAGGTCGGCGACGAGCCGACCGACGGCGGGGGAGATCTTGTAGCCGTGGCCGGAGAACCCGGCGGCGACGACCAGGCCGTCCAGCCCGGTCCGCGAGATCACGGGGTTGAAGTCGGGCGTGACGTCGTAGCACCCGGCGTAGGTCGATGCGACCGCCGGGTCCGCGAGCCCCGGCAGCCGGGTCCCGACCTTCTCGACCGCGACCTCGACCGCATCCGGGCTGGCCCGGTTCGCGTAGCGATCGGGGTCGGCCGGCTCGAGCACGGAGAGGTCCGAGTTGCCGAACAGCAGCTGCCCCCTGCTCTCGGGACCGCCCTCGGGACGGATGTACTGCAGCGAGACCAGGTCGGAGAACACCGGCACCGGCCCCAGCGGCTGACCGGGGTCGACGAGCACGATCTGCTCGCGGTGCGGGGTCAGCGGCAGCTCGATGCCCTGCGCGGCGAGCAACGGGACCGACCACGGGCCGGCGGCGAGCACCACGGTGCCGGTCGCGACGACCGTGCCGTCGGCGAGCTCGACGCCGGTGACGCGGTCGCCGGCCGTGCGGATCGCGGTGACCGTGGTGCCCTGGCGCAGCCGGGCGCCGGCACGGCGCGCGGCGCCCGCGAAGGCCTGCGCGGTCTGGTACGCGTCCCCGTACCCGCCGCGCGGCTCGAACGCGAAGGCCGCGAACGGCTCGAGGTCGGCGACCGGCCAGAGCCTCTGCACCTCGCGGTGGTCGACGTCCTCGGTCTTCACCCCGACGGCGCGCTGGTCGTCGAGCGAGGCGGCGAAGGCGTCGACGTCCTCGGGGCCGACCCCGACGACGTAGCCGGTCTGGTGGAAGCCGACGTCCGCGCCGAGCACCTCCTCGGCGTGCTCGAAGGTCTGCAGGCTGCGTGCGGCCATCGCGGCGAGCGAGGAGACGCCGTAGTGGCAGCGCACGACACCCGAGGACTTGCCGGTGCCGCCCGAGCCGACGGTCGCGCGCTCGACGATCAGGACGTCGGTGACGCCGCGGGCGGTCAGGGCCCGGGCGGCGGCGCAGCCCTCGAGGCCGCCGCCGATGACGACGACGTCGGCCGTCGGGCGAGCCGTGGTGCTCACGGAGTTCCTTCCTGGTGGGGGGAGACGCGCGCGACGACGGTCTTGAGCTTCACGTAGCTCTCGAGCGCCACCAGCCCGCGTTCGCGGCCGGTGCCGCTGTGCTTGGTGCCGCCGAACGGCACGCCCGGGCCGCCGGCGAAGTACTCGTTGATCATCACGTAGCCGGCGTCGACCCGGTCGGCCACGCGCAGCGCGCGGTCGATGTCGCGGGTGTGGATGCCGGTGCCCAGGCCGTAGTCGGTGTCGTCGGCGAGCGCGACCGCGTGGGACTCGTCGTCGAACGGCAGCACGGCGAGCACCGGCCCGAAGATCTCCTCGCGGGCGATGCGCATGTCCGGGGTGACGTCGGTGAACGTGGTCGGCGCGAGGAAGTACCCGGCGCCGGGGAGCTCGCGCGGGGCGTCCGCCACCCGCGCGCCCTCCTGCCGCCCGATCTCGACGTAGCCGGCGACCCGGCGGTGGTGCTCGGCGGAGACGAGCGGGCCGAGGTCGGGGTCGTCGATGCCCGCCCCGATCGACAGCGCCGCGGTGCGGGCGACGATCCGCTCGACGAGCTCGTCCTGCACCGCCCGCTCGACGAGCAGCCGGGTGCCGGCGTCGCAGTACTGGCCGCTGTTGGTGGTGAAGCCCGTGACGACCTGCGCGGCCACTGTGTCGAGGTCGGCGTCGGCGAAGACGATCTGCGGGGACTTGCCGCCGAGCTCGGTGACCACCGGCGTGATGTGCTCGGCGGCTGCCCGCAGCACGGCCCGCCCGGTGGCGACCGAGCCGGTGAAGGTCAGCGAGCCGATCCCGGGGTGCGCGGCGAGGGCGTGCCCGGCCTCGGCGCCGAGCCCGGTGACGACCTCGACGGTGCCGTCCGGGAACCCGGCGGCCCCGACGAGCCCCGCGAACCGCAGCGCGGTCAGCGGGGTCTGCTCGGCGGGCTTGACCACCGCGGTGTTCCCGGCGGCGAGGGCCGGGGCGACGCTGCGGCACAGCATCGACAGCGGCGCGTTCCACGGGACGATGTGCGCGGTGACCCCGACCGGCTCCCGCACGGTCCAGGCCAGAGAGCCGGGGCCGATCGGGATGGTCTCGCCGTGCAGCTTGTCGGCCGCGCCGGCGTAGTAGTCGAGGTACCCGACGCACCCGGCGACCTCGCCGCGCGCGAGCGAGAGCGGCTTGCCGGTGTCGAGGGTCTCGAGGCGGGCGAGCTCCTCGCGGTCGGCGTCCAGCGCGGCGGCCAGGGCGCGCAGGTGCCGCGCACGGTCGGCGGGCGGGACGGTCCGGGTCCGGCGGGCGGCGGCCCGCGCGGCGGTCACGGCGCGGTCGACGTCGCCGGCGTCGCCGCGCGCGACCTCGGCGATCGTCGCGCCGGTCGAGGGGTCCTCGACGGGGATCGTGCGGCCGTCGCCGGTCACGGGTCCGGGAACATGCGGGTCATCGTGTCGCCGGGCTCCAGCGGGTCTCCCGCGGGGACGCGGTCCACGCCGACCACCTTGTCGATCACCATGTTCTGGAACCGGTGCAGCGGCTCCTCGAACCGGAAGCACATCCGCCCGCCGCGGTAGGCCGGGTTCTCGATGCCCTCCTGCACCCGCTCGACGATCTCGATGTCCTGGCGGTTGACGAGGTCCCAGAACTTGGCGAGCTGCTCGATGCCGTCCTCGGCGGTGTCGTCCCCGCCCGCCCCCTCCAGCGACTCGGGGTGCGCGAGCAGCACCGCGGTCTCGACCGTGCGGTCCGCCGCGACGGGCCGGTTGAACAGCACGAACGCGTGGTTCGGGAGCACGACGAGCGCGGTCGACGGGAACAGCCACACGAACCGGCCGGCGTCGGCGTCCTGCGCGCCGAGCGTGCTCAGCGGCTGCAGGCCGTCCCAGCCGCCGGCGTCGGTGTTGCGCGACACCGGCGTCGTGCACATGCCCGTGTACATCCCGGGGCCCTGCCACCGGTAGTGGTCGGAGAACTTGGAGACCTGGTTGAGCTCGGGGTGCACCCAGGGCAGGTGGTAGTACTCCATGAAGTTCTCGCCGACGAGCTTGTAGTTCGCGTTGATGTCGTAGGTCAGCCGGCGCTGCGGCACCCACTCGTCGAGGCGGTAGTCGGCGAAGCGCGCCGGCAGGTCGCCCAGCTGCACCGACAGCGGGCGCGCGTCCGGGTCGAGGTTGACGAACAGGAACAGGCCCCAGGTGTCGACGGCGACGGCGTGGAGCCCGTAGTCGGCCTTGTCGAAGCCCTTCGCGACCGACGTGTCGAAGATCGACTCCTCGCCGGCCGGGACGTCGGAGCCCTCGAACAGGGGCGTGCCGAGGCAGTGGCCGTCGGTGTCGTAGGTCCAGGAGTGGTACGGGCAGCGGATGCGCCCGCGGGGCCCGACCTCGCGGGCGTCGTTCGCGAGCAGCTTCGTCGCGCGGTGGCGGCAGACGTTGTGGAATGCCCGCAGCTCGCCGTGGCGGTTGCGCGTGACGATCACCGAGCGGCCCGCGACGTCGACGACGACGCACGCGCCGGGGCGGTCGACATCGGCGGCGAGGCCGACCGCGACCCAGCTCGACGCGAACACCTTCTCCTGCTCGAGCGCGAAGAACTCGGGCGCGGTGTAGGTGTCGGGCAGCAGGGTGGAGGCCAGCTCGACGGGCAGCCGGGTCGCGGCGTACGTGGCCTCGTCGGTGTAGGTGGCCGGGTCGACGGGACGGGCCGGGAGAGCCGCCGGGGTCGCCGGCAGGGTCGTCTCAGACATGGAAGCTCCGCGGGTGGCTCGGATCGGTCAGGGCGGGGCGGGTGATCGAGAAGCTCTCGATCGGCTGGGACGGGGTGTGGTCGAGCGCGAGCTCCGCGAGCAGCTGCCCGATCAGGGCGGCGAACTTGAACGCGTGGCCCGCGCCGTTGGCGACGACGATCTGCGGGTGCTCGGGGAGGGTGTCGAGCACGAAATCCTGGTCCGGGGGAACGGTGTAGAGGCAGGTCTTCGAGTAGAGCTCCGGGCCGCCGAAGCGCGGGACGTGCCGGGACACGAAGTCGGCGTAGCGCTCCCGGCGCACGGGGTCGGGCTCGAAGGTGCGGTCGTCGGCGGTGGTCTCGTGGCCGCCCATGTGCTGGCCGAGCTTGGTGGCGACCTCGCCGTAGACGGGGAAGCCGTAGAAGTTGTGCCGGCCGTGCCACATGAACACCGGGAAGCGCGACGGCGCGAACTCCGCCAGGTGCGGGGTGGCGTAGTAGGTGACCTGCTCCTGCAGGACGGTCAGGGGGAGCGCCGTGCCGGTCTCGGCGAGGACCTGGTTGGTCCAGGCGTCGCTGGCGACGACGACGCGGTCGGCGTGCAGGACGCCGTCGTCGGTGACCACCGCGACGCCCTCGCCGTCGGGACGCAGCGCGCGCACCGGGGTGCGGTCGCGGATCTCGGCGCCGTGGGCGCGGGCGAGCGCCCGGTGGACGGCGTTGGCCCGGGCGGCGTCGACGATGCCCGAGTCGGGCTGGTAGAGCGCCTGCTCGCCGCCGGTGAGCCGGAACTGCGGCCAGCGCGCCATCAGCTCGTCGGCGTCGAGGCGCTCGTAGGCGACGCCGTAGCGGTCGAACATCGCGGTGTAGCCCTCGATGTTGCGGTTGCCGGTGGCGATGCCCGCCCGCGCGGCCCGGTCCTCGATGACCAGCCCGCCGGTGGGGGTGACGATCTGCTGGCACGCCTCGGCCTCGACCTCGTGCCACGCCTTGTACGCGGGCGCCGCCAGGGCCGCGTACTCCTCCTGGTGCTGGGCGAGCCGGATGATCCGGGAGTGGTCCTGGGACGCCCCGCGGACGTGGCCGAGCTCGAACTGCTCGAGGCCGAGGACGCCGGATCCGAGCTGCGCGGCGAGGCGGTAGAGCGTCGCCGACCCCAGCCCGCCGAGGCCGACGACGATCACGCGGTGGGACACGGGCATCTCCTGCTCGAGGTGGTGTTCGGGCGCACCGGACGGCGGCGGTGACGTGGTGCTCGACCGCAGTGTGGGAGCCGGATTCCGTCCACGTCCATCGAAACGTCGAACCTATGATCTTGTACGTTGGCTACATGATTGATCGGCGGCTGCGGGTGCTCGCGGCCATCGCCCGGCACGGCACCGTCACCGCCGCCGCGGAGGTCTGCCGGCTCACCCCGTCGGCCGTCTCGCACCAGATGCAGGCGCTCGCGCGCGAGCTCGACGTGGCGCTGCTCGAACCCGTCGGGCGGGGCGTGCGGCTCACGCCGGCGGCCCGCACGCTGCTTGAGCACGGCGAGACGCTGACCGCCCAGTGGGAGCAGGCGCGGGCCGACCTCGCGGCCCACCGCGCGGGGGCGGTCGGGGGGACGCTGCGCTTCGCGGCGTTCTCGAGCGCGGCGGCCGTGGTGGTGCCGCGCGTCCTCGAGCACCTGCGTCAGGAGCACCCGCAGCTGCGCGCGCGCCTGCGCGAGACCGAGCCGGCGCGCTCGTTCGACCTGCTCGCCGCCGACGACGTCGACCTCGCCGTGGTCGTCGCGACGCCGAGCATCCCGCCGGCGTCCGACCCGGCCTTCGACCAGCACGCGCTGTTCGACGAGCCGCTCGACATCCTCGTCGGCCCGGGGCACCCGCTGCTCGGGGCGGACGTCGTCGCGCTGAGCGACCTCAGCGCCGACCCGTGGGTCTGCGGCAACACGGGCCGCGCCTACCACCAGCTCGTCACGCTCGCCTGCACCCAGGCGGGCTTCGCCCCCGACATCGCCCACTACGCCGACGAGTGGGACACCGGCGCCGCCCTGGTCGCGCGCGGCTTCGGGGTCGCGCTGGTCCCGCGCCTCGCCGACCTGCCCGCGCACCACGACACGCGGCGCCTCCCGATCACGACGCCGCCGGTGCCGACCCGGCGCGTGATCGCGGCCGTCCGCGCGGGGTCCCAGGAACTGCCCACCATCGCCGCCGGCCTCGACGCCCTGCGCCACGTGACGGAGACGGGCCTCGACGCGCTGGACCCCTGACGCCGTCGCCGGCCGGCGGCTACCGCGCGTTGTGGAAGATCACGCCGAGGACGTGGCGCTCGCCCGTGTGCACCGCCGAGACGCCGTGGCGCATCTGGACGCGGTGGTAGCCCCGCGCGCCGAGCTTGGGGCGGTAGCGCACGGGGAAGACCACGCCCTCGCCGAGCCCCGGGCGCACGACCATCGCCCGCGACTGCTGGCGCGGGCGCTGCTCCACGAACACGCTCTCGCCGCCGGTGAAGTCGACGTCCGGCGTGTTCAGCATGATCAGCAGCTGCAGCGGGAAGGTCAGGTCGCCGTACACGTCCTGGTGCAGGCAGTTGTAGCCGGTCGGGCCGTAGCGCAGCACCAGCGGCGTCGGCCGGTGCTGGCCGGCGGCGGCGCAGCGCTCGACGAGCCCGGCGTGCTCGTCGGGCCAGCCGTCCTCGCCGAGTGCCTCGGCCCAGCGGTTGGCCACGCCCGCCACGCCCGGGTAGAGCCGCGTGCGCAGCGTCTGCACGAGCGGGGGCAGCGGGTCGGCGAAGTAGCGGTAGCGGCCCTCGCCGAAGGAGAGCCGGGCCATGTCGACGGTCGACCGGAACGCCTCGTCGCGGTCGAACAGGTCGATCGTCTCCGCGCACTGCGCGGGGTCGAGCACCGGACCGAGCCGCGCGTAGCCGTCGCGGTCGAGGGCCGTGCCGATGCTCGTCCAGTCGAGGCCGTCCAGCGCGGGCAGGGCGGGGACGTCGGTCGTCGTGGGCGCCATGTCCCCGAGAACACCGACCGGCCCGGCTCCGTGGCACCCCGCGCCGACGGGCTCCGCGAGGGGGCAGCGCCGCTCGACGGTGCCGGCGACGCCGAGCTCAGGCCATCACCCGGCGGACCTCGTGGGTGTCGTTGATGGACTCGAACGCCGTGACCCGCCCGTCGGTCAGGCGGTACACGTGGGCGAAGCGCGAGGTCATCGCGCGCCCGGTCGCGCGGTGCACGCCCTCGAAGGTGCCCAGCACGACCACCGTCGCGCCCGCGGCCACGAACTCGGAGGGGACGGGCACGAAGCTCTCCCAGTCCTGCCCGAGCCGGGCGAAGACGTTCGCCACGACGGCCTCCGGGCCGACGTGGGTGCCGGCGTAGGCGCTGCCCGCGGCCTCGGTCCAGGCGACCTGCGGGTCGAGCATGCCCAGCACGGCGGCGACGTCGCCGCGGGCGAAGGCGCGGTAGGCCTCCTCGAGGGCGGCGACGTCGGGGCTCTGCAGCGGCGTGGTCATGGCGGACTCCTCGGGACCGGGCGGCCGCGGGGTGCGGGGCCGCTGCGCTCAGCCCAGCGGGGTCCGGCGCCGCCCGGTATCCCGGGACGGCCGCCACGCCCCGTGGGGGCGACGTGGGTACCGCCGCGGCCCAGGCCGCGATCTGGGCGCGCGTGCCCACCCCGAGCTTCGCGCGCAGGTTCTCGGTGTGCCGCTCGGCGGTCCGCTCGCTGATGCCGAGGCGCCGGCCGATCTGGCGGTTGGTCAGCCCCTCGGCGACGAGCCGCGCGACCTCGAGCTCGCGCGCGGTGACCCCGTGGGACGGCGCGCTGCCCACCGCGGCGCGGGCCGCGGCACGGGCCCGGTCGCAGTGCGGCCGCAGGTAGGCGTTGCGCCGGGAGCCGGCGCGCTCGCGCAGGTCGTCGGCCGTGGCGAAGAGCTCCAGCGCCTCGGCCGCGGCCCCGCGGGCGGCGGCGACGCACGCGGCGCCGTCGTGGCAGTCCGGCAGCGAGCGGCGGTCGCCGATGTGGGCGAAGGCCGCCGCGCCGTCCCGGAACCGCCGGTCGGCGGCGTCGAGGTCGCCGTCGAGGAACGCGAACCAGCCGAGGAACCAGCCCGCCTTCGCCGCACCCCACGGCGACGGCGCGGCGAGGCGCGCGTTCTCCTCGAGGAGGGCCCGGGCCTCGTCCGGCCGGCCCTGCGCCCACCGCACCAGGCCGAGCCCGCAGGTGGTCCGCAGCAGCGGCATCCACGCCGCCTCCCGCCGCGCGACGGCGAGGCCGCGCTCGGCCCGCGCGGCGATCGCCGCGACGTCCCCGCCGGCGAAGTGCGCGATGCCGAGGCTGCCCGCGCACCAGGCCCAGCCGGCGGCGTCGCCGTGGCGCTCGGCCAGGTCCGACGCCTCCTCCAGCGCGCGGTACGCGCCGGCGAGGTCGTCCTGCCAGAGCAGGAGCAGCCCGAGGGACTGCAGCGCGGCCTGGCGGGCGGCCGGGTCGTGGGCGGCCTCGGGCCGGGCGAGCAGGCGCTCGAGGTGCGACCGTCCCTCGCCGAGGTAGCCCCGCATGTCCCAGAAGAAGTAGAGATCGGCCGCCGTGCGCAGGCCGGTGGCGGTCTCCGCAGGCGGGCAGCGCTCGAGCGCCGACCGGAGCTCGGCGACCTCGGCCTGCGCGACGTCGATCCACGCCGCCTCCTGCGGCCCCGGGCAGTCCACGACCGCGGTGGCGACCTCCGCGCACCAGTCGGTGTGCCGGCGCACGGTGTCGTCGTCGCGGGCCGGACCCGCGGCGTGCCGCCGCAGCGTCTCCAGCATCCGGTAGCGCACCCCGGTACCCGCGGGCACGACCTCGACCAGGGAGTGCTCGACGAGCTCGGCGAGGGCCGGGGTGACGTCGCGCCCCGCCCCGCAGACCCGCTGCGCGACCTCGGCTGTCCAGCTCCCCGCGAAGACAGCGAGCCGGGCGAACACCGTCGCCGACCAGTCGTCGAGCAGGGCGACGCTCCAGGCGACGGCGCTCTCCAGGCTCCGGTGCCGCGCGGGCACCGCCCGCCGCGGCGAGCGCGACGTCCCGATCCCGCCGTCGGCGAGCAGACCCGCGAGCCCCACCGTGCGCACCTGCGCGGCGGCGAGCTCGAGCGCGAGCGGGAGCCCGTCGAGCGCCCGGCAGATGCGCGCCGCGTCGGCCACGTCCGCGTCCGAGACGCGGCGGTCGGGCTCGGCGGCGCGCACCCGGTCGAGGAACAGCGTCACGCTCGGGAGGCCGGCGACGGCGCGGGGGTCGGCCGTCGCGTCGGGGACGGTCAGCGGGCCCAGGGGGAGCAGCTGCTCGCCGGGGATGCGCAGGGGGCAGCGGCTCGTCGCGAGCACGCGCAGCCGCGGGCACCGGCCGAGCAGGTCGGCGAGCCCGTCGACGGCGTCGAGCACGTGCTCGACGTTGTCGAGCAGCAGGAAGCCGTCGCGGTCGGCGAGGTGCCGGTGCAGCGTCGTGACCAGGGGCTGCGGCCCCGCCTCGCCGAGCCCGAGCGAGCGCGCGACGGTCGGCAGCACCAGCGCGGCGTCGGTGAGCGGGGCGAGGTCGACGAAGACCGCGCCGGGCACACCGCCGGCGACCTCCACCGCGAGCCGGGTCTTCCCGCAGCCGCCCGCGCCGACCACGGTGAGCAGGCGGTGGGTGCCCAGCAGGGCCCGCGCCGTCGCGACCTCGCGCTCCCGGCCGACCAGCGGAGTCAGCGGCGACGGCACCGGGACCCCGTCCGCCTCCATCCGCCGCACGGTAGCGGGGGTGCGGCGGCGGGGGCAGGGCCGGCGCGTCACCGGATCAGCGGCCCGCGGTCCCGGGCCCGATGGTGGCGGTGACCTCGACGACGAGGTCGGCGGGGAACCCGCCGCGCCGGGCGTGCTCGCGGACGGTCTCGGCGTCGTCGGTCTCGTGCACGCAGTAGAACTTGTCGCCGGCGACGTAGCTGTGGCGCCACGTGTACGGGACGCCGAGGTCGCACACGACCTCGTTGGACGTCGCCGCGATCTCCGCGAGCTGCTCGGTCGACAGGTCGGACGCGCCGGGGATGGTCCGCTCGATCAGGAAGGTGGCCATGTCATCGCTCCTCGTTCTCGGGTGTCGGCCTCGTGGCCTGCGAGGACGCTAGGAGCGGGCGGCGGCGCCCCGCGTCGGGAGACAATCCCCGTCGTTCGCCCGGCGGTACCCATCTCGGGAGGCACCTGTGGAATCCGCGATCGACGCCCACCTGCAGGGCCCCCGCACGCTGTCGCGGCGCGTCCCCGAGGACTACCGGCCGCCGTTCCCGATCTGGGTGGCGCGCGTCGGGGAGGACGTCACCGCGGTGGCCATGGGCTACTTCGGCGTGCAGTACCGCGGCGAGGAGCACCGGGCCGAGGCGTGGGAGGCCCTGCGGGCGATCGTCGACGGCTTCGCGCTCGAGGACGGCCCGGGCGGGTGGGACCTCACCCACCACGTCGACGCGCAGGGCTGGGACACCCTCGTCGCGGCGGCCTACTGGCGCGACGCCGGCACCTCCGAGCGCTGGTTCGCGCGCCCGGAGGTCGCCGGCTGGTGGGGCGCGCCCGAACGGCTGACCGCGCGCGTCGGCGTCTTCCGCGAGATCCTCTCCCCGGGCGTCGAGCGGTTCGAGACGCTCTACCCCTTCACCGACGACCTCCCCGGCGTCGGCGGGGTCCTCGACGACGTCAGCGACCAGGTCGAGGAGCACGCCTACTGGGGTGCGATGCGCGACCGCATCCCGCGCTCGCAGACCGACCGGATGCGCCCGGACGGCGAGCTGCAGGCCTCGGGCGACCCGGCGCGGGGCGGCCGGGTGGTCGTGCGCGGGCACGAGAACGTGGCGCTGATCCGGTCCGGCCAGGACTGGCGCCACACCCCCGACGAGGAGCGCGAGCTCTACCTGGGCGCCATCGAGCCGGCGCTGCGCGAGGCCATGGACTTCCTGCGCGACCGCGGCCAGCGTCTCGGCTGCTACAGCAACCGCTACGTGCGCAACGTCGACCTCGACGGGAACCCGCTCGACACGACCTACGCCATCTCGTACTGGCGCTCGCTCGACCTGCTCGAGCGCTGGGCCGAGTCGCACCCCAGCCACCTGCAGGTGTTCGTCGCGTTCGTCAGCCGGGCCCGTCACGTCCCGTCTCTGCGCCTCTACCACGAGGTCTCGGTGGTCGACGCCGACGCGCAGTACTACGAGTACGTCAACTGCCACCCCGCGACGGGCCTGCTGCGCGACGCGGTCAGTACCGCAGCCCCGCCTCCCGCATGAGCGGCATGACGGTCTCGCCGAAGTGGTCGATCTCCTCGTTTGTCGTCGAGGAAGGCCATGATCATCCCCGCCATGCCGGCGTCGGAGAGCCGCTGCTACCTGGAGACCAATTCCGTGTGGGTCGAGCTCACCGGTGGCACGCGCGATCCGTTCACCCTGGGCTGACCGGCGAGGTCTGTCGCCCTCCACCGGGGCCTGATTACGGTGTTGCAATGACGCCGACGCTGTACGACTGGGCCGGCGGCGGGGACGCCTTCCGCCGCCTCATCGACGCGTTCTACGACCGGGTGGAGAACGACGACCTCCTGAGCCCGCTCTTCCCGGGCGGGGTCACCGAGGAGCACCGCGCGCACGTCACGCTGTGGTGGATCGAGGTGTTCGGCGGGCCCGCGGAGTACACGGCGACCCTCGGCGGCTACGAGCGGATGCTGGCCCACCACCGTCAGCTCGGCATCACCGCCGACCAGCGCCGGCGCTTCGCCGAGACCATGAGCCGGGCCGCCGACGACGCCGGCCTGCCCGACGATCCCGAGTTCCGCGCGGCGTTCGTCGGCTACGTGGAGTGGGGCACCCGGCTGGCCCTGCACAACTCGCAGACCGGGTCCGAGGTCGTCGAGCACGCCCCGGTGCCGCGCTGGGGCTGGGGCGTGGCGCCGCCCTACCAGCCGTCCTGACGGGGCGGGTGCCCCGTCGCAGCCCGGCCACAGCTCGGCCCGGCGCACGACCCCGAGGTCACAGCACGCGCGTGACCAGCGCGACGCCCTCGGCCGTGACGTGGTGCGTGCGCCCGGAGCCTCCGACGACCCGGCTCGCGCTGCGCACCTCGACGGTCGGCTCGCCCGCGTCGTCGGCCCAGCGGCACGCGAACCCGCCGTACATCCCGGGGACGCGGACCCACATCGTCGCGTCGGGGTACTCGAGCAGCGGCCCGAGCTGGGGCGGGCGCAACGGCCGGTCGAGGCGCCGCGTGCGGACCTCCACCAGCGCGCGCAGGAAGGTCTCGATGTCGGCGACCGCCGCGTCGTCCAGGGCCATCACGGGGTCCGGGCGGAGCCGGTCGGCGAGCGAGACGTGGCCGAGCCGGCGGGCCACCGACTCCGCGGTCTCGCCGTCCGCGGTGCGCAGCGTGCGCCACGCGCCGCGGGCGACGAGGTCGTCGACGACGTCGGGATGGGCGCCCTGCAGCGCCGCGTGGTGCAGCGGCGCCCTCCCGCTCGCGTCGCCCGCCCGCAGCGCGTTGGCGCTCAGCGCCGAGGGCAGGTCGTCGTCGGTGCGGTCGAGCAGCGTCGCGACGTGCGCCCAGTGGGCCGCCTCGACGGCGTCGGAGAGGGCGTCGCGGAGGGCGAGGACGGTGGGCTCGAGGTCGGAGCGTTCGAGGACGGCGTCCCAGAGGAGCTGCGTCACGGCCGGGGCGGGTCGGACCATTGCGGCCAGCCTCGCTGACCGAGATCGCCCTGTCAGTCCGCCGATCGGACTCTTGCGCTGCTCGTGCTCAGCGGCCGAGGATCCGCCGCTTCTGCTCGTCGAACTCCTCCTGGGTCAGGATGCCCTGGCTCTTGAGCTCGCCGAGCTGGCGGAGCTGGTCGATGGTGTCGTCGCCGGGGCCCGGGCCGGACGCGGGCGGCGGCGGCGGAGGCGGCGGCGCGGACTCCGCGGCCTCCGCGGCCCAGCGGCCGGCCTGGCGCCGGCTGACGCGGTTGGACACCGCGGTGGCCGTGCCGGCCACGAGCGCGGTGCGGGCGAGTCCTCGCAACAGTCCTGGCATTCCTCGACTCCTCTACGCGTGGACCGACGGGGCGAGGGCGGCCTCGACCTCGTCGACGGGGATGCGCCCGCCGGCGACGAGCTGCGCGCCGCCGCGGCGCAGGGCGGTGGCGAGCGGCGCCGCCCAGACGTTCTCGTAGACCACCAGGGCGGCCGTGGTGCCCGGGTCGAGCACCGCGCCGGCCTCGTCCACGTCCTCCTGTCCCAGCAGGCCCGAGGACGCGCCCTCGAAGACGGTGAGGTCGAGGTCGCCGTCCCCGTCCAGGTCGGCGAGCTCGAGCCCCGCGACCGTGCCGTCGGCGCCCTTGGCCAGGAAGACCAGGTCGAGGATGCGGATGAGGCCGCGGTCGACGAGGTCGAGCAGCAGGGGCATCCCCTCGCCGGTCCTCGTGCCGGACGGGAACTCGACGACCAGGTAGTCGATCGGGCCCGTCTCAGTTCTCGGCTCGGTCATGGTCCTGCCTCCCAGCTCGGTGCTCCGGCTCCCGATGCTCGTCGGGCGTCGCCGGGGGGTCGTCGCCCGCCGAGGGTGATCCCGGGGCGGGGTCGGGCAGGCGCAGGGTGACCACGTAGGAGGTGACGACGCCGACGATCACCAGCGGCATCACGGCGATCCCCGCCGACCCGAGGAACAGGGTGGCGAGCAGCACCGAGGTCATCGGCAGGCGCAGCATGCCGACCGTCATCGCGCCCATCCCGACCGCCGCGCCGGCGAGGGGGTCGAGGCCGGGCAGCAGGGAGAGCGCGGTGCCGCCGACCGCCCCGAGGTACATGGCCGGGAACGTGGGCCCGCCGCGGAAGCTGCTCAGGGCGCCGGCGTAGGCCAGGCCCTTGCACACGATGAGCAGGAGCAGCGCGCCGATCCCGTACGCGGCCGGGTTCTGCAGCAGGGGCCCCAGCGCGTCCTGGCCGGAGAACAGCACGTCGCCGGTGGGGTGGCCGGTCGAGACGGTGTAGACCACCGCGAGGGCCCCGATGGCGAGGCCCACCAGCGGGGTGAACAGCACGGGCCCGCGCACGACCGCGGGCCGCAGCCGCAGGGCCGTCCACCGGATCGCGAAGCACAGCGGGGCGGCGACGGCGCCTAGGGCCACCGCCCAGGCGAGTCCCGCGAGGGTCGGGGTGGCCGCGCGAGGAAGGTCGGTCACGGCCAGGGAGAACGTGCCGAAACCGGTCCACGAGTCCAGACCGAGGAAGACCAGCGAGCCGAGCCCGGCGCCCAGCAGCCCCGGGACCAGCACCATCGTGGCCGTGGCACCGCCGAGGCCGATCGCCTCCATCATGAGGAACGCGCCGGCGAGCGGGGAGCCGAACAGGGTGCTCACCGCGGCGAAGCTCCCGGTCGCGGCCACCACCGAGGCCGCGGACGCGGGCGCATCCCCGCGCCGCACCAGCCGCAGCGCGATGACGGCGAGCCCGCCGCCGATCGCGATCAGCGGGGCCTCCGGGCCGACGACCACCCCCAGTCCGATGCTCGCGACCGCGGCCAGGGCGATCCCGCCGAGGGCGGCCGGCGACGGGGCGCCGCCGGCGTGGAAACCGTCGGCCGGGGACTCGCCGCCGTGGCCGGGCAGGTAGCGCACGGTCAGCCCGACCAGCACACCCGCGACCCCGAGGGGCAGCAGGGGCCACCAGAGCGGCGCCGTCGTGAACCCGAGAGCCGCCGGCAGCCCGGTGAAGGCCCAGTGCTGCGCGAGCCCGACGAAGGCGAGGAACCAGTACGCGATCGCCGAGATCGGGATGCCGAGGACGGCGGCGAGCGCGAGCAGGCCCAGGTAGCGGCGTGACCGCAGGACGGTCAGCGGGTCGACCGGCGGTGCTCCCGAGGTCACGACACGGGCTGGGCGCGCCCGTCGCCCGCCCCCACGGCCCGGCGCCCGTCCGGCATCGGGGCCTGCCACGCCTGCGCGCCGGCGCTGGTCGCCACCTGGGCCACCCCGAGGGCGTGGCGGGCCAGCTGACCGGGCGACATCTCGGTGCCGCGCTGCCAGCGCCGGACGGCCTCGAGCAGGGCGACGCTGCTCAGGCCGAGGCCGACGCTCGCGACGAGGCTGCCCACGGCGGTGAGGACAGCGCCGCCGAGGAAGAGCCGGGAGTTGAACCCGTGGTCGGGGGGACGCGACGACATGGCAGGACCTCCGTGGATGGGCGGTGCCCGTCCACCGTGGGGGCCGGCCCCGCCGCCCACATCACCTGCGGCAGGTGACTACCCGCGCCTGCCGGCCCTCAGCGCGACCAGGACGCCGCCGGCGCCGAGGAGGACGACGAGCACGATCACGACCCACCAGATGAGATCCACGGCGACATCCTGCCCCGGGGAATTTGGGTCGGCGCGTCCGGATCGGCGCCGTCCGCCCTAGCCTGACCCCGTGTCCACGGTGATGGAGGGCGGCGGGCAGTACAACGCCCACGCGTCGGCGCAGGCGGCGTCGGCCACGCTCGGTGTCGAGCTGTTCCGGGCCGCCGCGACGAGCGCCCCCGTCGGTCCGGCCGGGGCGGTCACGGTGGCCGACTACGGCGCGTCGGAGGGCCGCAACTCGCTGGCACCGCTGTCGGCCGCGGTGGAGGCCGTCCGGGCGGCGCGCGGCGAGGACCAGCCGGTGTGGGTGTTCCACACCGACCTGCCCGACAACGACTTCGCCTCGCTCTTCCACACCGTCGCCGAGGACCCGGGCAGCTACCGCCGTCCCGGTGTGTACACGGCGGCGGTCGGTCGGTCGTTCTACGAACAGCTGCTGCCCGACGCCTCTCTGGGCCTGGGCTGGAGCTCGATCGCCGTGCACTGGCTGCGCGAGGTGCCGGGCCCGCTGGACGGGTTCTGGGCCAGCACGGCCACCGCGGAGCAGCACGACGTCTGGGCCCGGGCCGGCGCCGCCGACTGGAGCGCCTTCCTGACCGCGAGGGCGGCCGAGATGCTGCCGGGGGCCCGGCTCGTCGTGGTCGTCGGTGCGGCCCACGGGCAGGGGCGTGCCCGCCGGTCCGGGGCGGAGCGCGCCATGGACGAGGTCGCCCGCGGCCTGCAGGACCTCGTCGACCGCGGGATCGTCACCGACGCCGAACGGGCCGCGATGACGATCCCGGCGTGGTACCGCACCGAGGCCGAGTGGGAGGCGCCGTTCACCGCCGGCGGCGACCTGGTGCTCGAGCAGCTGCGGTTCGTCGACCTCGGCGATCCGCTCTGGCAGCAGACCGGCGGCGAGGGCTACGCCGACACCGTGGCGGCCGCGCTGCGCGTGTCGTTCGGCCCGTCACTGCTCCAGGGCCTGGACCCGGAGCGGCGCAGCGCGGTCGCCGCGGAACTGTTCGACGGCCACCTCGCGCGGGCGATCGCCGCGCAGGCACCGGAGCCGTGGTTCGCCTGGCGGCTCGCGATCATGGGGATCGCCCGGCGCTCCGACTGATCACGGACGGTCCCGCGCCGTCGCTCGACCTTCGAGTCGACTCGAAGGTCTACCGTCGCCGGCGTGGACGGGATGACGGTCTCCGAGCTGGCGCGCCGCTCCGGCGTGCCGGCGACCACGGTGCGGTTCTACGACGCGGAGGGTGTGCTGCCCGCGCGGCGCTCGCCGTCGGGCTACCGCCTCTACGACGGCGCCGCCCTCGAGCGGCTGCGGTTCATCGGCACCGCGAAGAGCCTCGGGCTGGCGCTGCCCGAGATCCGCCGGCTGCTCGAGCCGTGGCAGCACGGACGGTGCTCCGATGTCCGGGGCGAGCTCGGCCCGTTGCTCGACCGCCGGATCGTCGAGATCGACGCGCGCATCGACGAGCTGCGCGCGTTCGGCGCGCGACTCGCCCGCGCCCGCGGGCAGCTCGCCGCCCTCACCCGCGACGGGCCCTGCGACCCGTCGTGCGCCGACCTCGGGCGGCGCAGCACCGACCCCGCGCTCGCCGCGCTGCGGCGGGAACCCGCCGGCCGCGCCCCCGGGGCGGTACCGGTCATCGCGTGCACGCTCGACGGGGTCGAGCGCCTCGACCGCGTCGACCGGTGGCGGGCCGTCCTCGGCGACGTCGCGGGGCGCGAGGCCATCGACGGCGGTGTACGGCTGACGTTCGACCCCGACCGCGTCCGCATCGGTGAGCTCGCCGAGCTCGCGACCGCCGAAGCCGGCTGCTGCGCCTTCTTCGCCCTCACCCTGCACCTCGGGGCGACCCCGATCCTCGAGGTCCGTGCGCCTGCGGAGGCCCTGGTCCTGGTCCACGAGCTGTTCGGCGTGCCCGACGCGTGACGCTCCGCGCCCCGCGCCGGGCCGCCCGCGGTCGGTCAGACCCTGCTCAGCAGGCCCTGCATCTCGGCGATCTCCCACTGTTGCGCGGCGACGATGGCGCCCGCCAGCTCCTCGGCCTGGGGGTTGAGACCCCGGACCTGCTCGGCCTGCGCCATCTCGACGGCACCGGTGTGGTGCTCGATCATCATCTGCAGGAACATCCGGTCGAACGACGCGCCGGCCTGCGCCGCCAGCTGGTGCATCTGCGCGTCACTCATCATGCCGTGCATGGGCATGTCGCCCATGGGCATGCCGGGCATGCCCGGCATCCCGGGCATCGCCGTGGCACCGCGTTGCGGGCGGGGTGCCCCCCACGCGTCGAGCATCTGGTTCATCCGCTCGATCTCCGGAGCCTGCGCCTGCCCGATGCGGGCGGCCAGGTCCTTGACCTCCGGGGACGACGCCCGGTCCGTGGCCTGCGAGGACATGGCGATGGCCTGCTGGTGGTGGGGGATCATGCCCTGGACGAACAGGACGTCCGCCTGGCTGTGCTCGGGCGAGATCGGCGCCGCGGCGGCCGAGGCCGGCGACGGCGCCGGGGCGGGACCGCCCGCGGGGGGAGCGGTACCGGGGTCGGAACACCCCGCGGCCACGAGGGCGGCGGTGGCGGCGGCGATGACGCCGCCGACGAGTCGGGCACGCACGAGGAGGTCTCCTTCGGCTGGGCACCGGCCGATGCGTGGGGCCGGTGCCGGGGGCAGGACGCGGCGCCGCTGCGCGCTCGTGCGCGCAGGCGGTGGGCCGGTCTAGAGCCGGAGGACCTGGAGTTCCGCGAGTCTCGAGGACGCCGGAGGGGCACGGGTCGCCGTCGCCGGGGCGACGCCGGCCGGGCCGGTCCGTGGGGACGGCGGCCGCGGCCACAGCGCGACGAGCACGAGCAGGAGCAGGAGGGCCGCGGCGCCCAGGAGGGCGACGAGGCACAGGTGGAGCAGGGACCCGGCGTGGTCGTGTCCGGTCCCGTCGGTGTGGCGGTGCAGGAGCGCGGCGCCCGCGTCGGAGGTGCCGGGGAGGGCCTGGCTCGCGGCGTGCTCCCGGGCACCGTCGGCGTGGGCCTCCGCGTGCGCGGTGCCGTGGTGCGCCGCCGGCGGCACGACACGGTCGGCGGCGATCGCGGTGAGCGGTGTGGCCCCGTCGAGGGCGACGTCGGGACCGGCGTGCTGGTGGGCGCCGACGACGTGGTGCATGAGCACCAGCCCGAGGGCGAGCACCAGGAGGGCGACCCGGCCCGGCCGGCTGCCCAGCAGCCGCCCCGACACCGCGCGGTCGGCGCGACGCCGCGAGCGGCCGTGCCGGCGGATCACGGCGGCCACGATACCGAGTCCGGTGTGTCGCACCCGAGGTGCCGGCGCCCCCGCGACGGACGGGCCCGCCGGCGGGCCCGCTCGGTGACTCGCCGAGACGTCACGGACCGTCCCGGTCGCCGGCGGCCGACCGCCCGGCCACGGCCGCGATCCGCAGGAGCCGGGCGGCGGGGCCGGTCAGGGGCCGCCCGCGGGGCCACACCGCCCGGAGGGCGCGGCGCAGGTCGAGGCCGGCGACCCGGACCGGGGCGAGGGTGCCGGCGGCGAGGTCGCCGGCCACCGCGAGGGAGCTGAGCACGGCCGGCGCGACCCCGGCCGCGGTCGCGTTCTTGATGGCCGTGGTGGAGGAGAGCTCGAGGGCGGGCGCCGCCAGCGGGACGGCCAGCGAGTCCTCGAGGAAGGCCCGCGTGCCCGACCCGTGTTCGCGCGCCACCAGCGGTGTCTCGGCCAGCCGGGCCGCGTCGAGGGCGCGCCGGCGCGCGGCCCACGGGTGGTCGGGTGCCACGACGACGACGAGCTCGTCGCGGGCGACGACCTGGGCGTCGAGGTCGTCGGGGATCGTCGGGCCCTCGACGAAGCCGAGCACGGCGTCGCCGGCCAGGACGTCGGTGGCGACGTCGGCGGAGTTCCGGGTGGACAGCGAGACCGACGTCGCGGGCAGCTCGTCGCGCAGGGCGACCAACCAGTGCGGCAGGAGGTACTCGGCGACCGTGAGGCTCGCGGCCACGGGCAGCCGTCCCGTCTGCTCGGCACGCAGGGCGCCGACGCCCGCGTCCAGCGCCTCCGCCGCGGCGATCGCGGCGCGGACCCATTCGGCCACGAGCGCGCCGGTCGGGGTGAACCGGGTACCGCGCGGTGAGCGCTCGAGCAGGGTGAGGCCGAGCGCGGCCTCCAGCGATCGGATGCGTGCGCTCACGGCGGCCTGGCTCACGCCGTGGACCGCGGCGGCCCGCCCCATGCTGCCCTCGGCGGCGATCGAGAGCAGGAGCTCGTAGGGTCCGAGGTCGACCACTCGCGGACTCAGAGGCACAACCACAGCTTATGAGTTGTCAAGGTCCGGCCACCTACCGGACCGGGGGTGTCCGCGGCCAGCCTGGTCGCATGACGCTGACCGGTGAGCGCGAGGCGCAGGCGCCGACGACCATCCCGGGGGCGACCCCCGCCCGGCCCGAGGTCCGCCCGCCGCACCGGCTCGCCCGCGCGGGGCTGCTGCGCGATCTCGACCGCCCCGGGGACGTGTTCGCCGCCCTGGGGCCGAACTGGTTCTCCTCGATCATGGGCACCGGCATCGTCGGTGGTGCCGCGGCGAGCCTGCCGATCGGGTTCCCCGGCCTGCGGGTGTTCGCCACGGTGGTGTGGGGCCTGGCGGCGGTCCTGCTGCTCGCCCTGACCACCGCGTGGGCGGTGCACTGGGTGCGTCACACCGACACCGCGCGCGGATACGCGAGCAACCCGGTGATGGCCCAGTCCTGGGGCGCGGTCGCGATGGGCGTCATGACCGTCGGCGCCGGGTCGGTGCTGCTCGGCGGGCCGGTCCTCGGCACGACCGCGGCCGTGACGATCAGCTGGGTGCTCTGGAGCGCCGGCACCGCGATCGGGCTGGTCACCGCGGTCTGGATTCCCTACCGGATGATCACTCAGCACGAGGTGGGCGCCGACTCCGCGTTCGGTGGCTGGCTGATGCCGGTGGTGCCGCCGATGGTCTCGGCGGCCGACGGGGCCCTGCTGCTGCCGCACATGGCCGTCGGTACCGGCAGGACCACGTTGATCCTGGCCTGCTACGCGATGGTCGGGATCAGTCTCTTCGCGACCCTGGCGATCCTGCCCCAGGTCTGGAACAAGCTCGTCGTGCACGGCACCGGCCCGGCCGCGGCGGTGCCGACGATGTGGATCGTGCTCGGACCGCTGGGCCAGTCGGTGACCGCGGTCAACCTGCTCGGCACCCAGGCCGCCGGCACACTGCCCGAGCCCTACGCGACCGGCGCGCAGGTGCTCGGCCTGCTCTACGGCGTCCCCACGTGGGGCTTCGCGATGATCTGGCTCGCCCTGGCCGCCGCGGTCACGATCCGCACGGCGCGGCGCGGGCTGCCGTTCTCGCTGACCTGGTGGAGCTTCACCTTCCCCGTGGGCACCGTCGTCACCGGCACCAGCGCGCTGGCGGCGCGCACGCACCTGCCGTCGTTCGCCTGGGCCGCGCTCGGCCTCTACGCGCTGCTGCTCGCGACCTGGGCCGTCGTCGCCACCCGCACCGCCCACGGCAGCCTCGTCCGCGGGCACCTCTTCGCCTGACCCTCGTGGGTGTCCTCGACGGGCTGCTCACCTCACTCGCCGATGTCGAGCGTGGCTGCGCCGCCCATGTCGAGCCACGTGTGGCCCGGGGTCTGTGCGAGGCGCATGATCATCTTCTCGCACGTCGGACAGCGGACGACCATGCCCGGTCCATCGGCGTAGACGTGGTAGTGCCCCAGCGGGGCGCTCGTGCCGCAGGTTCCGCACCGGGTCCGCACCACGGTCGCGTCGAAGACGAAGACGTCGGCCAGTCGCCCGGCCGCGGCGTTGCCGTCCAGGCGTCGGGATTCCGTGGTCATGACTGCTCCTGCTTCATCCGAACCTCTCGATCTTGATGGCGGTGGTCGGGTGGCCTTCCGCGACGAGACCGTCGGCGACGGCCTCGACGAACGACGTCGGTCCACACAGCAGGACCCTCGGGAGCGCGTCGGCGGGTGTCGTGTGCTCCCGGATCGCCTCCGCGTCCATCCGACCCCGGAGGCCTCTCCAGCCGGGCGGCTGCTCCCGGGTCAGGGCGATGGTCACGGAGACACCGCGTCCGGCGTGCCCGTCCAGTCGGTCGCGGCCGATGACGTCGCCCAGAGATCGTGCCGAGTACAGGAGCCGGACAGGCACCGACGACCGGATCGCGGCGTGGTGGTCCAGCACCGCCAGGAACGGGGCGACGCCGGAGCCACCGGCCGCGAGCTGCAGCGGGGAGTCCGTGTCGGGGTGCCACACGAAGTAGCCGCCGATGGGTCCCCGCAGCTCGAGCTCGTCGCCGACCCGGAGTTCGTCGACCAGGTAGGGCGAGACCTCCCCACCGGGGACCCGTTGCACCACCAGGTCCACGGTCGGGGTCTCCGGCGCGGAGGCGATGGAGTAGCTGCGTTGGGTCTGGTAGCCGTCCGGCGCGGTCAGCCGCACGTCGACGTGCTGACCGGGTAGGTGCCCGTCCCAGTCGTCGATGCGGAGCGCCAGCCGCCGCGCGGTGTCGGACTCGCGGGTGATGGTGGCGACGGTCGCGATCCGCCACGTCAGTCGCCGGCGTATCGCTGCTCGCGCCATGGGTCACCGTAGTCGTGGTAGCCCAGCGTCTCCCAGAAGCCGGGTTCGTCCGTGCTCGACAGCCGGAGGCCACGCACCCACTTCGCGGACTTCCAGAAGTAGAGGTGCGGGCACAGCAGGCGGGCGGGGCCGCCGTGCTCTGCGGCCAGCGGCTCACCCTCGTACCGGTCGACGATCCACGCGCGGCCGTCGACGAGGTCCTCGAGCGGGAGGTTCGTGGTGTATCCGCCGTCGCTGACGGCGACGGCGTACTCGGCCGACGTGTCGACGGCGGCGAGCAGGGTGTCCAGGGAGACCCCGCTCCATGCGGTGCGGAACTTCGACCACTTCGTCACGCAGTGGATGTCGACGACGACGTCCTCGCGGGGCAGCGAACGGAACTCCTGCCAGGTCCACCGCGCGCGCTCGGCGACCTCGCCGTCGATGGTGAAGTCCCAGTCCTCGGTCGCGGTCCTCGGAGTCGGTCCGGCGGACAGGACGGGAAAGCCGTCCCCGACGTCGTACTGGCCCGGGGGGAGTTCCCCCGTCCCCCGGTGGGTTCCGGACCGCCCGAGGAATCCCCGGGAGACGAATGCCATCTTCCTCACGCTCCTGTGGTTCGGGTCCGATGGAGGACACGGGTGCGATCACCGCGAACCCTCTGCGGTGGGTGCGCCGGTCGGCGGGGTGGGGCGCGGCGGAGGTGGCGTCTGGCAGGCCTGGTGCAGTCCGGGCAGGACGTGCGGCGTGAGTGCGGCACCCCGATCGATGGTGACGGCGGCGACGGCGCCGCCGAGGACGCAGAGCCCGGCCGAGATGAGCATCGCCCGGGAGAATCCGGGTCCGAGGGGCCCGGACCCGCTGGTGTCGAGGCCGACGACGAGCGGGAGGACGGCCACGGCGAGGAGGCTGGCGACGCGGGAGATGGCGTTGTTCGCGCCGGAGGCTGCGCCGACGTGCTCGGGCGCCACCGACGCGAGCACTGCGGATGTCAGCGGCGCGACGGTGCACGCCATCCCGACCCCGAAGACGACGACAGCAGGCAACACCGCTTCGAGGTAGCCCGCGCCGGGGACGACCCCGATCAGCAGGACCAGCCCTGCGCCGGCCACGACCGGGCCGAAGGTCATCAGCCACCGCGGGCCCACCCGCTGCGCCCACGCGCCCACCTTGCTGGAGAGCAGCAGCATGATGACGGTGAAGGGGAGGAACGCCAGCCCGGCGGCCAGGGCCGAGTACCCGAGACCCTGCTGCAGCTGCAGGACGAGCAGGAACAGCGCGCCGCCGAGCGCGGTGTACACCGTGAAGGTCACGAGGTTCGCGCCGGTGAACTGGGCCGAGCGGAACATCGCGAGCGGCATCAGGGGGTTCGCGGAGCGCAGCTCGATCACGGGGAAGGCGGTGAGCGCGAGCGCCCCTCCGACGGTGGCGCCCACGGTGAGCGCGGTCCAGCCGTGCACCGGCGCCTCGATGAGGCCGTAGACGATCCCACCGAGCCCGACGGTGGCTGCGGCTGCGCCCGCGACGTCCAGCCTGCCTCGTGCCGAGGGGTCCTTGGTCTCGGGGACGTGGTGTGCCGTCACCCAGAACGCTGCGGTGGCGATCGGGACGTTGATGAGGAACACCCAGCGCCACGATGCCGCGTCGACCAGCCAGCCACCCAGGAAGGGGCCCAGCGCGGCGGCGACGCCGCTGAGCCCTGCCCACGTGCCGATCGCGCGACCCCGGTCGTCGCTGCGGATGACCGAGTCGATGAGGGCCAGGCTCCCGGGGATCAGCAGCGCACCCCCGATCCCCTGCGCGAGGCGCGCGAGGATCAGCGCGGCGCCGCCGGGTGCCAGGCCGCATCCGACCGAGGCCACGGTGAAGACGACGAGGCCCAGCAGGAAGACCCGCCGGCGGCCGAAGCGATCTCCGAGGGCCCCGCCGAGCAGCAGCAGTGCGCTGAGGGTGAGCAGGTAACCGTCGAGCACCCACTGCAGAACGGAGAACCCGCCCCCGAGATCGTCGCCGATCGCCGGCAGCGCCACATTGACCACGGACCCGTCGAGGAACGCCACGCCGGACCCGAGGGCCGCGGCCACGACCAGCCATCGGCCGGCCGGGGACGAGAGCGGGACCGCTGCCGGCACCGGGAGCTGCGTCACGGCGGTGACCCTCCCTCGGCGGAATGGACGATCAGCGGAGGCCGGCGAACGCGGCGCGGACCTCCCGGGCGAAGAGCTCAGGCTCCTCCCACGCGGCGAAGTGCCCGCCGCGGTCGACCTCGTTGAAGTAGGCGACGCCGGGATACACCGCGTCGACCCAGCTTCGCGGCGCGGCCCACAGCTCGCCGGGGAAGGTCGTGAAGCCGACCGGGACCGACACCGCGGGCGGGGGCTGACCAGATGCCTGCGCCCCGGCCACGAACCGTCCGAACTCCCAGTACCACCGGGCGGCCGAGGCGCCGGTACCCGTGAGCCAGTACAGGGTGATGTTGTCGAGGACGGTGTCGCGGGTGAGGTTGCCGACGGGGGCGCCGTCGACGAATGCGCGCCGGATCTTCTCGTAGCTGTCCGTGTCGTGGTCGAGCATCCAGGCCGCGAGGGCGACAGGCGAGTCGAGCAGGGCGTAGCCGATGGTCTGCGGCCGGGTGGACTGTTCGAGGAAGTAGCCGAAGCCGTCGGTCGTGAACGTGGTGACCGCGACATGCGCGGCGCGCTCCTGGTCGGTGTCGTTCGGTAGCTGGTCCTTGAGGCCGAGAGCACCCGCGAGCAGGTTGACGTGGATGCCGAGCAGTCCCTCGGGGCCCTGCCGGCCCATCGCGTCCGTGACGTCGGCGCCCACGTCGCCTCCTTGCGCGACGTAGCGGGTGTAGCCGAGGCGGGCCATCAGCTCCGCCCATGCTCGGGCGATCCGGCCGGAATCCCAGCCGAGCTCGGTGGGGGACGCCGAGTAGCCGTAGCCCGGAAGGGACGGCAGCACCAGGTGGAACGCGTCCTCGGGGCGGCCTCCGTGGGCGACCGGGTCGGTCAGTGGACCGATGGTGTCCAGGAGCTCGACCACCGAGCCGGGCCAGCCGTGCGTCATGATCAGGGGCAGGGCGTCCTGGTGCGACGACGGCACGTGGATGAAGTGGATGTCGACACCGTCGATCGTGGTGCTGAACTGCGGGAGCGCATTCAGCCTGGCCTCGCACGCGCGCCAGTCGTGGTCGGACGCCCAGTACCGGGCGATCTCCTGGATCGCTGCCGACTGCACACCCTGCGAGCGGTCTTCGACGAGCTCGCGAGACGGCAGGCGCGTGTGGGCGAGGCGGCGGCGCAGGTCGGTGAGATCCTCTTCCGGCGTCGCGATGCGGAAGGGCCGGACGGTCGTGCTTTCCCGTGAATCGGTGATGAGGGACACGAACATCTCCTGGGATGGATCGGGAACCGACCACGCGGCCCGGGCTGCGGACGGCATGGCGGGTGAGCTCTCGAGCTCGATGGAATCGACGTCCGATTCGTTCCGGACGACGTGCGACATGCCGGGCGCGAGAGCCGGCACGAGGACGTCCGACCGCCACCGGGTCGGACGAACGAATGGATGTCACCCGCAGTACCGAGCGGACACCTGGCCTACGACAATGCTTCCGGGCGTCACCGCCGCGGCAGAAGAGAGGCAGCAAGCGCGTCTCGTGACTCAGTGTGGGGCTTGAGAAGCCAGAAGGCCGCCTGAATGAACAGGCGCGGTCGACGTGCGGGCCATCGTTGCTCCTCTCGTCGACGGGGAGCAGGCTTGTCGTCGAGAGTATGCCCGAAAAGCGGCCTTCCAGGTGACATGGAGGACAAGAGCGGACGGATCGCCGACCGCTCTCGGCTCGATGCCCTGAGGACCTTCACCACGTCGGGTCAAGAACCGTTCACATGTTCACGATGCGTGCCCGCAACGCCACGATCCATGCATCGTGCGGAAGGCGACACCGCGGATACCGACGGTGAATACGGAAGGGAATCATCTGATCGCCCGCCTCACCGCCCAGCACGATCGCCCGGGCACGGTGCGCTGACGCCGGTCGGCGGCCGCGCGGACGACGCATCACAGCGCCGAGGGCGGTACGCGGAAGTACCCGTCGTCGACCGACGGCGCGGCGCGGAGCGCCTCGTCCCGAGCCAGGCAGGGGAGGACGACGTCGGGTCGCGTGACGTTGACCAGGGCGGCGGGTCGTGCCGTGGACGGCACGTCCTCGGGGATCTCGCCGACCGTCCCGACCATGGCCATGACGGCCTCGATCTGCGGGACGTAGCGGTCGAGCTCTTCGTCGGTCAGCGCGAGCCTCGCGAGGCGGGCCAGGTGCGCGACCGTCGCCCGATTCATCCCGGTCCCCGCCTCGGCGCCTGCGGCCATCGCTCGACGGTACCGACACGCCTCGGCACTCCGCGAGAGAAATCGTGGCATGAACGGAGACGGCCGAACTGTGGGTCTTCGAGCACACGGAGGACTCGTCCGGTCGGTGTCCCGGTGAGCAGTTCGGGATCGAGCAGCCCGCCGGGTCATCGATCCCGACTCGCGGAATCCGTTCCGTCCGGTGGTCGGAGCTCGTGCCCTGTCTCTCGGAATGTCGTCGGCATCGGCCGCGATGCCGGAGAATGTCCTCCCGAACGCGTGCGCGGCACAGGCCGTGGTGGTTTCCGACCACTGCCGCGAGGTATCCGCTCCCGGTTCCGGCTCAGGCCGTGGGTACGGGCCGGCGTGTGTGGCTGGAGAACACCCAGAGCCGCAGGAAGAAGAATCGCGCCAGACCGACCGTGCCGGTCACCGCGCCGATGAGCAGCACCTGCGCCCACCAGGCGTCGCTCACCACGGGATCGAACACGGCCAGGGCGGTGGCGGTGGCCACCAGGCCGGCCACGGCCAGCCCGCCGCCCTCCCATTGCGCCGTCCACCAGCTGATCCTCCCGCCGGCGTGGAAGGTGAGTCGCCGGTGGAGCTCGTTGGCGAGAACCGACGAGGCGACAGCGCCGATCAGGTTGGCCGGCTGGCTACCGAGTGGCCGCAGCAGCAGGAACGCACCGAAATAGACCGCAGAACTGATCACGCCCACCGTGACGAAGCGGACGAGCTGAGCGGCCGGGTCGTCGCCGTGCAGCCGTGCCCGAGTGCCGCACAGTGCTACCTGCCAGGGCCGCGACCCCTGCGAGCACGGCCGGCACGACCTCGCGGCGGACACACCGTCCACGGTACGACCGATCCGCGCCGCCATCGGCGGACTCCTCGGCGAGCTCGAGATCGACCTGATGCGCGACCACCAGCCCGGACGACCGACAACCCCGAAACGACGAACGCCCGAACCCACACACCGTGGGTCCGGGCGTCCGGATGTCCTGAGACATCACCGCGTGCCCCCGGCAGAATTCGAACCTGCGCGCCCGCCCCCGGAGGCCGGGCGACCCGGTGCCCGCAGGCGTTCTGCCTGGTCTTCAGGGTGGCGGGGGGTCGCGCCGGGAGCCTACACAAGTCTCCTGTGGCCTCCCGTTCGTCCCACGAACCGTCCCACGGCCACGCCACCACGGGCGCACGCTACAGCCCGAACGACTCCCGAACCCGGTGATTCACGACGCGGGATTGTCGGGACACCTTTGGTATCACCGGTGGGCCCGGTCCGGGGCCCTGTGCGATCCACGTCCTGAACACGGCTCGAGTCGGCGCCGCCGTCAAGTCGCATCTGCAGGGACGAACCTGCCAGCCGGGTTGGCCAGCGCCGGGGCCCCCTCGTCCCGCCCCGAGCCCCGGCGCCTATCCGCTCCCGAACCTCCAGGGTCTACGGGTGCGGACAAGTCTGCCCTCGTTGTTCGCACGGCAACACCGCCGAGTGCCGAGTCGGTTGTGCCCGGCCCGTCCTCCGTCGCGAGCCGGCTCGACACGGTCCGCGACGTTGCGTCGCCGTTGGACCCAGGGGTCCGATCACGCGGTCATGCCCCCGCTAGGCGGCGGGCCCGGGCCTGAGCCCACCCCGGACGGGGCTTCGCCATGAACCAGCGCGTGGACGGAGTCGCACAAGTCCTGAAGATCGAGCATGGGTGCCGTGCTGAGCAGAGCCGTGAACTGGCCCCAGCGCGCGCCCCCAATGGAAACCGCCATGGCGGAAGACCCAGCGGCCAAGGCCTCCAGCCCGGCAAGGCCGGCACGGCGGCAGTCCGTCACGGCACTCATGTTCAGGTGCAGCTCGGTCTGGCCGCCGCGGTGGAGCTGGTCGCAGTAGTTAGCGATACTCGCCATCTCGGAGGCGCCGAGCGTGCCAGCAAGGAGGATGGTTCGCGGTGTCTGGGCGTCCACGAGCGGCCTCCGCTCAGGTTTGTGTGCTCTTCAGCGTCTCCCTCTCGGGGATAACCCACTAGGGCGTGTCTCCTGAATCTTGAGCGTGATGTCGGCGAGCATGCTGGCCGTGG
>NZ_JAQZAL010000015.1 GCF_028737205.1 Actinomycetospora lutea
CGGTGTCAGCGCCCGGTGTCAGCGCCCGGTGTCAGCGCCCGGTGTCAGCGCCCGGTGTCAGCGCCCGGCGGTCTGGCGATGCCGGCGCTGCAGCAGGACCATCGTGGCGACGATCACGAGCAGGACGGCGGCCCCGCCGACGATGCGCCAGGTCTTGTCGCCGGTGTCGGGGGCGGCGACGGTGATCGTGGCCTCGAGCGTGCGCCCGCCGCAGGTGGCGGTGACCGTCACCGGGCCCGGGGCGGCGTCGGGGGCGATGGTCACCGCGGAGAAGACCGCCCACGGCTGGTGCCCGTCGGCGTCGCGCTCCCACGGCCCGCCGGTGACGCCGGGGCCCGTGACCGGCGTGGTCGCGGGCTCCTCGCAGCCCATCTGCGCGCGCAGCGACGTGCCCGGGGCGGCGGGGGCACCGTCGCCGATCACCAGGCCCGGGTCGGCCGACGCCGTGCCCGCACCCAGGCAGAGCAGGGCAGCCACCAGCGTCGTCAGCAGCAGGCGCATGGGCCCACCGTGCCACCCCCGGGTCACGGAGCGGGTCAGCCCGAGAGCACACGTTCAGGGCGCCTTGCCCCGGGGCAGCCAGCGCGCATGGAGCAACGCACTCTCGGTGGCCAGGGCCTGCGCGTGTCCGCGCTCGGCCTGGGCTGCATGGGCATGACCTTCGCCTACGGCGGACAGGACGACACCGAGTCGCGCGCGACGATCGAGCGCGCGCTCGAGCTCGGGATCACGTTCCTCGACACCGCCGACATGTACGGACCGCACACGAACGAGGAGCTGCTGGGCTCGGTGCTCGCCGGCCGGCGCGACGAGGTCGTCGTCGCGACCAAGTTCGGCAACGAGATCGGCCCCGACGGGACGGGCACCGGGCGCGTCAACGGGCGTCCCGACTACCTGCGCGGCCAGATCGACGGGTCGCTGACGCGGCTCGGCACCGACCACGTCGACCTCTACTACCAGCACCGTGTCGACCCCGACGTGCCGATCGAGGAGACGTGGGGCGCGCTGGGTGAGCTCGTGGCGGCCGGCAAGGTCCGCTACCTCGGCATCTCCGAGGCCGCGCCCGACACCATCCGGCGCGCCCACGCCACGGCGCCGATGAGCGCGGTGCAGACCGAGTACTCGCTGTTCACCCGCGACGTCGAGGACAACGGTGTGCTGGCGACGTGCCGCGAGCTCGGCATCGGCTTCGTGCCCTACAGCCCGATCGGGCGCGGCTTCCTGTCCGGCACGATCCGGCGCACCGAGGACCTGCCCGAGGGCGACTGGCGCCGCAACTCGCCGCGGTTCCGGGGCGAGGCGCTGGAGGCGAACCTGCGGGTGCTCGACGAGGTGAACTCGCTGGCCGAGCGCAAGGGCGTCACGCCGACCCAGCTCGCGCTGGCGTGGGTGCTGGCGCAGGGCTCCGAGAACAGCGACGTCGTGCCGATCCCCGGCACGAAGCGGCGCCGCTACCTCGAGGAGAACGCGGGCGCCGCCGACGTCACCCTGAGCGCCGAGGAGCTCGAGGCGATCGAGAAGGTGGCGCCGGTCGGCGTCGCCAGCGGCGAGCGCTATCCCGAGGCGGCGATGCGGATGCTGCACCGGTGACCCCATGTGAGCGGACTTCGGGGCAATAGCCCCGAAGTTCGCTCACATGGCGGCGGCCTCCTTCGTCGTCAGGGCGAGGCCGGCGCGCAGGGCCGAGGCGGCGTCGAGGACCGCGTCGCGGGCGGCCGGGACGACGCCGGCCATCCCCGCGTAGCCGTGGATCAGCCCGGGGAAGCGCCGCGCCACCACGGGGACGTCGACGTCGCGGAGCGCCGCGACGAGCTCCTCGCCCTCGTCGCGCAGCGGGTCGAAGCCGGCGGTCGAGACGTAGCAGGGCGGCATGATCGCGAGGTCGCCGACCTCCAGCAGCCCGGTCGGCCGGATCGGCTCGATGCCGTCGGGCAGGTAATAGCGCTCGAACACCTCGATGTCGGCGGTCCGCAGCCCGAAGCCCTCGCCGAAGAGCTCCCGCGAGCCGCCGACGCGCCCCGCGTCGGTGACCGGGTAGAGGGCCAGCACGAACGCGGCGGTCTCGTCGCGGTGGCGGGCGAGCTGGTGCGCCGCGGTCAGCGCGAGGTTGGCGCCGGCCGAGTCGCCGCCGGCCGCGACGGTCGTGGCGCGGAACTCGTCGCGGTGGGTGAGGACGTGGTGCAGCGCCGCCGCGGCGTCCGCCAGCCCCGCCGGGAACGGGTTCTCGGGCGCGAGGCGGTACTCGACGGACAGGACCCGCACGCTCGCCTGATTCGCGAGCACCCGGCACAGCGGCTCGCTCGACGCGATGCTGCCCAGCGCGAACCCGCCGCCGTGGAAGTGCACGAGCAGCGGCGCGTCCCGGTCGCCGATCTCGGCCGGCGTGTAGAGCCGCGCGACGAGCTCGCCGGGCTCGTCACGCCCGGGACCCGCCGGCACCGGCAGGCGCACCGGCAGCGTGGTCACCCCCGGCGTCGCCGACCACGCGAGCCCCGCCGCGCGGTCGGTGGCGCGGCGCTGCTCGACCAGCGAGGGCTCCTCGCCGCCGGCGATCAGCCCGAGGGTGCGCAGCACGACCTGGACGTCGAGATCGAGGGTCTGCCCGTCCTGGCGGACGGGCGGGCCGGCCAGCATCCGGCGCAGGGGGCGCGGCAGGGCGATGAGGGCGCGCAGGATGCGCCGGAGGACTCCGAACAGCACCGAGCGAGCCTAGGCCGGGCGCGATCTCCCGTCCCGCACCGTGCCTCACGTGGGGGATCCCCCGACGTTCGACGCGGGCGGGGCCGCCACGCCGGAGCCACCTCGACCGGTTGGGTAGCGCAGACGCACGGGGCCGCGGGCGGCGGCGGGGTCGACGACCTCGCCGCCCTGGGTCATCTCGATCGTCCCGTCGTCCACCAGCCGGCGCGCGACACGGCGGGCCTCGGGCATGAGGTCGCGCCAGGCGTCCGGGTCGACGCGGCGCGCCGCCTCCGAGGGGCAGATCGTCTTCCCGGCGGCGCGGTGGTCGAGCAGATCGACGATCGCGTCGCGCAGCGCTCGGTCCGTGTCGGGCACGACAGATCGGATACCCCTCCGCGCTCACGGGGTACCGGGGGAACGTGAGCGATCCGGTTGTCCGCGAGGTGACCATCGACGCGCCCGTCGCGCGGGTGCTCGAGGTGGTGGCCGACCTCGAGAACACCGACCGGTGGGCCAACGAGGCGAAGTCGGCGACCGTGCAGGCGCACGACGACCAGGGTCGCCCGATCCGCATCGTCGTCACCCTCGGGGCGCTGAAGTTCACCACCGACGCCACCTACGACGTGACCTACGCCGACGGCGCGGTGACGCTGACCTGCGTCGACGCCCGCCTCATCCGCGAGAGCACGATCGGCTACCACGCCCACGACGAGGACGGCCGCACGCGGCTGGTGATGTCCTCGACGATGGACGTCACCGTGAAGGGCGTCCCGCGCTGGGGCCTCGACCGCGCCATGGGCTCGAGCGCGGAGAAGAACCTTCAGTCGATCAAGAAGGACGCCGAGGGCTGACCCGCTCTCCCCCGTTCGTCGCGTTCAGGCGGGTCCGCCCTGCCGGTAGATCGACTTGAGCGACTGGTAGGCGGCGAGCCCCTCGGGCCCCAGCTCGCGGCCGAGCCCGCTCGCCTTGACGCCGCCGAACGGCGCCCCGAGGTCGAGCATGTACGAGTTGATCCCCACCGACCCCGTCCGCACGCGCGCCGCGACGGCCATCGCCCGGTCCGGGTCCGACGACCACACGCTGCCGCCCAGGCCGTAGTCCGAATCGTTGGCGATCGCCACCGCCTCGTCCGTGTCCCGATAGGGGATCACCGCGAGGACCGGGCCGAAGATCTCCTCCTGGGCGATCGCCGACCGGTTGTCGACGTCCGTGAAGATCGTCGGCTCCACGAACCAGCCGCGGTCGAGGTGCGCCGGCCGCCCGCCCCCGGCAACCAGCGTCGCGCCGTCCGAGAGGCCCTTGGCGATGTAGCCCTCGACCCGATCGCGCTGCCGCGCGCTCACGACCGGACCGATCTGCGTCGCGGGGTCGAGCGGGTCGCCGACCGTCAGGGACCCGGTGAGCGCCGTCAGGGCCCCGACGACCTCGTCGTAACGACTCCGCGGGGCCAGCACGCGGGTGCAGAGGTAGCACGTCTGCCCGTTGTTGAGCATCGTCGCCGCGAAGACGGCGTCCAGCCGGGGCAGGAGGTCGGCGTCGTCGAGGACGATCGCGGCGGACTTGCCGCCGAGCTCGAGGGTGACGGGGCGCAGCAGCCGCCCGCACGTCTCGGCGATCCCCCGCCCGACCGCGGTGGAGCCGGTGAAGGCGACCTTGTCGACCCGCGGGTGCGCGGCGAGGTAGGCGCCGATCTCGCCGCGACCCGAGACGATGTTGACGACCCCGGGCGGCAGACCGGCCGCCTCCACGGCCTCGGCCAGCAGGTACGCGTCGAGCACCGTCGACGTCGACGGCTTGAGCACCACGGTGCACCCGGCCGCGAGCGCGGGGGCGAGCTTGAAGAACGTGAGGGTCTGCGGGTAGTTGAACGGGATGACGGCGGCGACCGCCCCGACCGGCTCGCGACGCACGACCGTGCTGCCGCCGAGCACGCCCGGCCGCGTCTCTTCGGTCGGCGACGACTCGATCAGGTCCGCGTAGTACCCGAGCAGGGTCGCGGGCATGATGGCCTCGGACAACGCGCCGATCTGCACGGGCATCCCGTTCTGGCTGCTGACCCGCTGCACCGTCTCGTCACTGCGGGCGGACACCTCGGCGGCCAGGCGCCGCAGCGCGGCCGCCCGCTCCCCCGGCGTGAGGCCCGACCAGCGCCCGGGGTCGTCGAACGCCCGGCGTGCGGCGTCGACCGCGGCGTCGGCGTCGGCCTCGACGGCCTCCGGGACCCGCCCGATGGGCTCCTCGGTCGTCGCGGAGACGACCTCGATCTCCCGGTCCGAGGCAGGTGCGACCCACGTCCCGTCGATGAACAGCTTGTCGTAGACCTCGTACACGGCCCCTCCCGCGGTGCGTTCCCGATCCTGTGACCGGCACGGTGCGGCAGCGACCAGGGGCTCCCCAGGTGTCGAGAGCCCCGGGCCCGGCGACCGTCGGTCCCGCACCACCGGGCCCACCGACCCGCCCCGGGCTCGTGGTCAGATGACCTTCTCCTCCGCGAGCGCCGCCACGTCGGCGTCGGAGAGCCCCAGCTCGGCGTAGACCTCGCCGTTGTGGTACCCGGGCACCGGCGGGCCGGCCCAGCGCACCTCGCCCGGGGTGTCCGAGAAGACCGGGACGACACCGGGACCCAGGACGTCCTCGCCGAAGCGCTCGTCGAAGTGCGGCGCGAGCATCCCGCGGGCGCGGAACTGCGGGTCGGCGACGACCTCGGCCGCCGTGTTGATCGGCCCGCAGATGACGCCGGCCTCGTCGAGCACCTGCCGCACCTGCGCCGCGGGCAGCGAGCCGACCCAGTCGCCGACGATCCCGTCGAGCTCGTCCTGGTGCTCGCCGCGGGCGCGGTGGTCGGCGTAGCGCGGGTCGTCGGCGAGCTCGGGGCGCCCCATCGCGGCGCACAGCCGGCGGAACACCGTGTCCTGGTTCGCCGCCACGACCAGCCACAGCTCGTCGGCGGTCCGGTAGACGTTCGACGGCGCGATGCCCTCGAGCTTCGTGCCGCCGGGCTGGCGCACGCGGCCGAGCTTGTCGTACTCCGGGATGATCGACTCGAGCACCGAGAGGCACGCCTCGGTCAGCGCGACGTCGACGACCTGGCCCTGCCCGGTGCGCTCGCGGTGGTGCAGCGCGGCGAGCACGCCCTGGACCGCGACCATCCCGGCCAGCGAGTCGCCCAGCGAGATGGCCTGCCGCGGCGGCGCCTCGCCGGGGTAGCCGTTGATGTAGCGCAGGCCCGACAGCGCCTCGGCGACCGAGGCGTAGCCCGCCTTGTCCGCGTACGGGCCCGTCTGCCCGTAGCCCGACACCCGCGCGAGCACGAGCCGCGGGTTGACCGCCGAGAGCCGGTCCCACCCCAGGTTCCAGCGCTCGAGCGTGCCGGGCCGGAAGTTCTCGACGATGACGTCGGCACCCTCGACGAGCCGCAGGAACACCTCCTGGCCCCGCTCGGAGCGCAGGTCGAGGGTGATGCAGCGCTTGTTGCGGGCGTGCACGGTCCACCAGAGCCGGTGGCCCCGGTAGGACTCCTGGCCCCAGTCGCGCATGGGGTCCTGGCCGCCCGGCGGCTCGATCTTGACGACGTCGGCGCCGTAGTCGGCGAGCAGCCGCCCGGCGAACGGGCCGGCGACGATCGTGCCCAGCTCGAGCACCCGGACGTCGGCGAGCGGACCGTGTCCGGCCGGCTCGGCCCCGCTGCGTGGCTCGGTCACTCGGCGGCCGCCGGGCTGGTCCGCGCGTACCCGCCCCGGTGGAAGACCAGCGGCGGGAGGCCCGGCGCGCCGAGGTCGTGCACGGCACCGACGACGATGAGGTGGTCGCCGCCGTCGTGGACGGCGTGCAGCGTGCAGTCGATCCACGCGGTGGCCCCGCCGAGGATCGGCGAGCCCAGGCCCGAGGCGCTCCACTCGACGCCGGCGAACTTGTCGCCGCCCGACACCGCGAACGTCGTCGAGAGCTCCTCCTGCTCGGCCGAGAGCACGTTGACGACGAAGCGGCCGGTCGCCTCGATCCTCGGCCAGCTCGACGACGAGCGACCCGGCAGGACGAGCACCAGCGGGGGGTCGAGGGAGAGCGAGGAGAACGACTGACACGTGAAGCCGGCGGGCCCCTCGGGGGTCGTGCCGGTGACGATGGTGACGCCACTGGGGAAGTGCCCCAGCACCTGGCGCATCGTCGAGGCGTCGGTGCCCTCGCTCATTCGCTGCCTCCCGGGTGACGGCGGTACCCGAACCGTATTGCTCCCGACCGGACCGCGCAGACATGAGCCCGGCCACGCCCGCCGTACTCTCGCCGCGTGACGGGGACGGGGACGCAGCGCCGGGGGCGTGGACGTCCCCGCGATCGGTCCAAGGACGCCGCCGTGCTCGACGCGACCGTGCGGCTGCTGGCCACCGAGGGGGTCGCGCGGACCTCGATGGACAAGGTCGCGACCGCGGCCGGGGTCTCCAAGGTCACCGTCTACACGCGCTGGGCCGGCAAGAACGAGCTGATCGGCGCCGCGCTCGCCCACCTGCGCCTGGGCCGCGTGCCCGAGCCCGTCGGGGCGGTGCGCGACGACCTCGTCGCCCTGCTCGAGGCGATGCGCGAGCAGTACGTCGAGGTCGGCGCCATGAGCATCCTCGGCACGTGCCTGGCCGACGAGCCCGGCTCGGGCGAGCTGCTCGGGATCGTGCGCGAGGCGACGCTGCTGCCGCGCCGGGCGCTGTTCGCCGCCGTGCTGGCCGCCGGCATCGAGCGCGGCGAACTGCGCGCCGGCCTCGACGTCGAGGCCGCCACCAGCCTGGTCGTCGGCACCCTCTACGCCGACCACCTCGCGGGCCGGGACACGACGGCGCCCGGCTGGCCCGGCGCCGTCGTCGACCTCGCGCTCAGCGGCCTCCGCTGACCAGGCGCGACGAGGCCAGCTGCGCCCCCTGGGCCATCGCGTCGAACTTCGCCCACATCACCGTCGGGTCGACCTCGGTGACGACGGTGGCCTGCGACGAGAACCCGCAGTCGGCACCGGCCATCACCCGCTCCGGACCGACGAGCCGCGCGAACCGCTCCAGGCGCTCGGCGATCAGCTCGGGGTGCTCGACGATGTTGCTCGCGTGCGTGATGACGCCGGGGATCAGCACCTTGTCGTCGGGCAGGGCCACGCTCTCCCACAGGTGGTACTCGTGCTCGTGGCGGGCGTTGGCGGCCTCGAACGAGTACCAGCGCGCGTCGACGGCCAGCACGAGGTCGATGACGTCGGCGAGCGGGACGTCGAAGACGCGCGGGCCCTCGTTGATCGAGTAGCAGGTGTGGAACCGGACCTTCTCGGCCGGGATGCCGCGCAGCGCGTGGTTGATCGCCTCCACGTACATGCGCCCCCGCCGGGCGCGGGTGGCCTCGTCGTAGCCGTGGAAGCTGTAGATCTCGGTGAGGAACGGGTCGTCGACCTGCAGCGTGAAGCCGGCGTCGACGATCGCCCGGTACTCGACGTTCATGGCGTCGGCGACCGCGAAGAAGTACTCCTCCTCGGAGCCGTAGTACTCGTTGACGCCGACCCCGCTCGGGGCGATCGAGGGCACGAACGCCTCGTGCCGGTCCCCACCCACCCCCACCGCGGCCGCCAGGTTCTCCAGGTCCCGCTGCAGCGCCTGGTGCCCCTGGTAGGCGAGCGGGCCGGTGCAGACGACCGGCTCGATCGTGCCGATCGTCCCGCCCATCATCGCCTGGGCGAAGTAGCGCTCGTAGTAGTCCGGGAACGCCTCCTGCTCGGCGGCGAAGCTGTACACCGTCTCGGCGCCGGGACGGCGCTCCAGCCCGGCGAGGCGCTCGGTGACGTAGCTGAAGAAGCCGAGCTTGCCCATCTCGCCATCGGTCACGACGTCGACGCCGTGCTCGCGCTGCGCGGCGACGACGTCGGCGACGGCGGTCCGCGTGGCGGCGGCGAGCACGTCGTCGGCGATCCCCTCGCCCCGCTGCCGGGCGGCGAGCAGGTCGAGCAGGGGCTTCGGGCGGGGCAGGCTCCCGACGTGCGTGGTCCGGATGCGGCTCACGGCGTCTCCTCGCATTTCCTGTACCGATGAGTTCAGGTGGAGCGTGGACCCGCGTCCCGCCCCCGGTCAACCGTCGGCGCATCAAGACCCGGCGCGTCTCAGTCGTTCTCGATTCGGCGCTATCTCGTCAGGGATGGCCTGTGTCACGCTCGATGCCGGACGTGCACCGCGGAACGGGAGGCAGCGACATGGAGACGACCCGCGTCGTCGTCGCCGGCGCCGGCATCGGGGGCCTGACGCTCGGCATCGCCCTGGCCCGCGCGGGTGTCACCGTCGACCTGTACGAGCGCGCGGACGAGCTGCGCGAGGTCGGCGCCGCCGTGGCGCTCTCGGCCAACGGGTCGCGCCAGCTCTACCGCCTCGGGGTGGGCGAGGCCCTCGACGCCGTGTCCACGCAGCCCACCGAGCTGATCTACCGCGACGGGCGGACCGGCGCGCGGATTGCCGCCCACCCCGGCGGCGCGAGCTACCGCGCGCGCCACGGCGCGCCGTACTGGGGCGTGCACCGCGTGGACCTGCAGCAGACGCTCGCCGCGGCGTTCGTCGGCGCCGCGGGCGCCGAGCACCTGCACCTGGGCAGGGCGGTCGCCGGCGTCGACGCCGAGCGCGGCGCGCTGCTGCTCGCCGACGGCACCGAGGCGGTCGGCGACGTGGTCGTCGGCGCCGACGGGGTGCACTCCCTGCTGCGCGACGCCGTCACCGGGCCCGGCACGGGGCCGACCTACACCGGCACCAGCGGGTTCCGGGGCCTCGTGCCCGTCGACGCGCTGCCGAGCCTGCCCGATCCGCGCGCCATCCAGTTCTGGGCGGGCCCGGGCGCGCACCTGCTGCACTACGCGCTGGGCCGCGACGACGACACCGTCAACTTCCTCGCCGTGCTCTGCGGGCCGGCGACCTGGCAGGGCGCGCAGCGCGAGGCACCCGCCGGGGAGCTGCTCGAGGGCTTCGCCGGCTGGCACCCCGCGGTGCGCGAGATGCTCGCCGCGGTCCCCCAGAGCGCGCGCTGGCCGCTGCTGTCCCAGGAGCCCCTGATGCGCTGGACGCGCGGGCGGCTCGCCCTGCTCGGCGACGCCTGCCACGCGATGCTGCCCCACCACGGCCAGGGCGCGAACCAGGCGATCGAGGACGCCGTCGCGCTCGCCCGCCTGCTCACCGAGCACGACGCCGCCACCGCGCTCGCGGCCTATCCGCGCGAGCGCCGGGCCCGCACCCGCGCCATCGCCGCCAGCGCCTGGGACACCGGCACCCTGCTCCACCTCGACGACGACCACCCCCGGATCGCCGAGCGCGACGAGCGCTTCGCGGGCTACCTGCCCGACCACGCCTGGGTCCACGACTTCGACGCCGCCACCACCACCTCGACGGGTCGAGCTCCGCTCCGCTCCGTCACCCACTCCAGAGGAGCCCTTCCGGCATGACCACCACCGACGACCAGTCCGTGTCCGCCACCTCCCCGTCGGCGGCCGTCACCGCCGGCTCGCACGCCACCGAGTCCGCCCGCGCCGGCCTGTCCAACCTGCGCGGCCAGGGCGCCGGAGCGGTCGACCGGCAGCGCGTGGCCACCGTCGTCGGCGCCGCGCTCGAGGGCATCCGCGCCGCGATCCGCGAGAACGAGGTCACCTACGAGGAGTTCGACGCGTTCAAGCAGTGGCTGATCGCGGTCTCCGACACCGGTGAGTGGCCGCTGTTCCTCGACGTCTACCTGGAGTTCGAGGTCGAGAAGGTCGCCGCGGCGACCCAGCAGGGCTCGGTCGGCACGATCCTCGGCCCGTTCTGGCTCGACGGGCAGGCCCAGCTCGACACCCCGGCCACGCTGCCGATGCGCGACGACGAGCCGGGCACGCCGATGATCCTCGCGGGCCAGGTCACGTCCACCGACGGCACGCCGCTGCGCGGGGCCACCGTCGACATCTGGCACACCGACGACGAGGGCTGGTACTCCGGCTTCGCGTCGAAGCCGCCGGCCGGCAACCTGCGCGGCGTCGTGCGCTGCGACGACGAGGGCCGGTTCGAGATCCACACCCGCAAGCCCGCGCCGTACACGATCCCGCTCGACGGCCCGACCGGGCAGATGACGCAGGCCGCCGGGTGGAGCCCGTGGCGCCCCGCCCACATCCACCTGCTCGTCGCCGCCCCCGGGCACCGCACGCTGACCAGCCAGCTGTTCTTCGCCGGCGACCCCTACCTGGGCAACGACGTCGCGTCGGCCGACAAGCCCGAGCTGACCCTCGACCCGCAGCCGACCGGAAACGGTGACGAGGTGCGCTCCGACCGCGACTTCGTGCTGGAGCCCGGGTCGGACTAGGGGACGTGGTGGAGACGCGCCAGCTGCGCTACTTCGTCGCGGTCGCCGAGACGCGGCACTTCGGGCGGGCCGCCGAGCGGCTGCACATCGCCCAGTCGCCGCTGTCCCAGGCGATCCGGCAGCTCGAGGCGCAGCTGGGTGCCCCCCTGTTCGAGCGCACCACCCGGCGCGTCGACCTGACCGCCGCCGGCGAGGAGCTGCTGCGCGAGGCGGTGCGCATCCTCGCCTCGCTCGACGCGGCCCGCGACCAGGTGGGCCGCGTCGCGGCGGGCGCGCTCGGGCGGCTGCGCGTCGGCGCGACGGGGCTGGCGACCTACCGCCACGTGCCGGAGCTCGTCCGGCGTCTGGCCGCCGACCTCCCGGGCCTGGAGCTGACCTTCACCACCGAGATGCTCACCCCGGCGCTGGAGACCGCGCTCGCCGACCACCGCATCGACCTCGCGGTCCTGCGCCCGCCGGTGAGCGACCCCGGGCTCGCCCACCACGTCCTCGCCCGCGAACGGCTCGTCCTCGCGGTCCCGGCGGACCACCGGCTCGCCTCCACGGGCAGCGAGGGACTCCCTCGCTCCCCCCACGCCGCGCCGCCCGTGCCGCCCGTGCCCCGCGCCGATCTCGCCGACCTCGCCGACGAGGACTTCGTCGTCTACGCGGCGGCGGGGTCGGTGGTCGGCGAGGCGGCGGCGCGGGCGTGCCGGGCCGCGGGGTTCACGCCGCGCAGCACCCACCACGCCGACCAGACCTCGATCGTCCTCGCGCTCGTCGCCGCCGGCGTCGGCGTGGCGCTGCTGCCGTCCTCGGTGCTCGCGGTCACCGTCGAGGGCGTGCGGTACGTGGAGCTCGAGGACGCCGGATCGCTCGGCACCGACCCCGTCACCACCGACGTCGCCCTGGCCTGGCGACGCGACGACCCGCAACCGGCCCTGGCGCGCGCGCTCGCCGTGCTGTGCCGCCCCGATCACCCGGAGACACGACCCAGCATGGAGATCCGACCCCGATGAAGATCAACGCTGTCGAGGCGATCCCGCTCGCGATCCCCTACGCGCGGCCGTTCGCGTTCGCCAGCGGCGTGGCCACGTCCGCCGACCACGTCCTCGTGCGGATCACCACCGACGACGGGCTGGTCGGGTACGGCGAGGCGCCGCCCCGGCCCTACACCTACGGCGAGACCGCCGCGTCGATCGTCGCCGTCGTGCGCGACGTGTTCGCCCCGGTGCTCGTCGGCGCCGACCCGTTCGCCCGCGAGCGCCTGCGCGCCGACCTCGCCCGCACGGTCGCCAACAACGCCGCCCGCGGCGCGATCGACGTCGCCCTCTGGGACCTCGTCGGCCAGGCCTGCGGGCAGCCGGTGCACGTGCTGCTCGGGCACGCCGCCGACGACGTCGCGGCCGCGCACATGATCGGGCTCGGCACGCCGTCGGAGATGGTCGCCGACGCCGTCGAGGTCTACGACCGCTACGGCGTCGAGGCGTTCAAGGTGAAGGTGGGCCGCGACCTCGCCCACGACCTCGCCGCGGTGCGCGAGCTGCGCCGCGAGCTCGGCGACTCGGTCGAGCTCTACGCCGACGCGAACCGCGGCTGGGACGCCGACACCGCGATCGTCGCCAGCCGCCGGCTCGCCGACTTCCACGTCACCATGCTCGAGGAGCCCAACCCCGCCGACGACGTGCTCGGACGCCGGCGCATCGTCGCGGCGAGCCCGATCCCCGTGGTCGGCGACGAGTCCACGATCACCCTCGGCGGCGTCGCCCGGTCGCTGCTCGACGGCGACGCGCAGGCGATCAGCGTCAAGGTCGCCCGCACGGGGTTCACCGACTCCGCCAAGATCGTCGGGCTCTGCGAGGGCCTGGGCGTCACCACCGTCGTCGGCAACCAGATCGACGGCATGCTCGGCACCGTCGCCTCCACCGCGCTCGCCTGCGGCCAGCGGTCGCTGGCCCGCCACCCCGTCGAGGTCACCAACTTCCTGCTGATGACCGACGACGTCCTCGCCGAGCCCCCGACGATCGTCGACGGCCGCGCCGCCGCCCGCCAGGGACCGGGGCTCGGTGTCACGATCGACCCCGACAAGCTCGCGCACTACCGCGCCGACCGCTGAGCCGACCCCAGGAGAACCCGCCGTGCAGTTCCTCGTCCGCATGGACGTCCGCCTCCCCCACGACATGCCGCAGGACGTCGCCGACGACCTCCGCGCGCGGGAGAAGGCCCGCGCCCACGAGATCCAGCGCTCCGGCAAGTGGCCCGAGCTCTGGCGCGTGG
The DNA here is from genome assembly GCF_028737205.1 of Actinomycetospora lutea. Classification (GTDB taxonomy): domain Bacteria; phylum Actinomycetota; class Actinomycetes; order Mycobacteriales; family Pseudonocardiaceae; genus Actinomycetospora; species Actinomycetospora lutea. The sequence continues at coordinate 13,261 of NZ_JAQZAL010000015.1, forward strand.
TCGGGCAGTACGCCAACGTCAGCCGCTTCGACGTGGAGTCCGGCGACGAGCTCCACCAGCTGCTCACCAGCCTGCCGCTGTTCCCCTACATGCAGGTCGAGGTGACCGCGCTGACCGTGCACCCCTCGAAGCTCGAGTCCTGATGAGCGGAAGCAACCGGTTCACCGATCACGTTCTGCGGGCACGGTGAGGGCGTGAAGCTCCACCATGCCGCCGAGGGTCCCGCCGACGGGCCGCCGCTGGTCCTGCTGTGCTCGCTGGGCAGCACGATCGACATGTGGGCGCCGCAGCGCGCCGAGCTGGCCGACGAGTTCCGGGTGATCTCGCTGGACACCCGCGGCCACGGCGGCTCGCCGGTGCCCGACGGCCCCTACCGCGTCGAGGACCTCGCGGGCGACGTCCTCGAGACCCTCGACGACCTCGGGGTCGCGCGGGCCTCCTTCGCCGGCATCTCGCTCGGCGGGGCGGTCGCGCAGTGGATCGGCCTGCACGCCCCCGAACGCGCGGGCTCGCTCGCGATGCTGTGCACCGCGGCGCGCTTCCCCAACGCCGACACGTTCCGCCAGCGTGCGGAGACCGTGCGGGCCGAGGGCGTGGGCGCGATCGCCGACGCCGTCGTCGCGCGCTGGTTCACCGAGGACTTCGCCGACGCCGAGCCCGACACGGTGCGCCGGATGCGCGACCAGATCGCCTCCACCCCGGCCGAGGGCTACGCCGGGTGCGCCGAGGCCGTCGCCGCGTGGGACGTCCTCGACGAGCTCGGGGGCATCGGCGTGCCGACGCTCGTGGTCAGCGGCATCGAGGACCCCGCGACCCCGCCCGAGCACCAGCAGATCCTCGCCGACGGCATCCCGGGCGCGCGCCTGGAGACCGTCACCAACGCCGCGCACCTGGCCTCCTTCCAGCGTCCCGACGTCGTGACGCCGCTGCTGCGCGAGCACGCGAAAGGGGCGTCATGACCATCGACAAGACCGTCGCGTCGGCCGACGAGGCCGTCGCGGACATCGGCGACGGGGCCTCGCTCGCGGTCGGCGGCTTCGGGCTGTCCGGCGTGCCGATCGTGCTCATCGACGCGCTGTCGCGGGGCACGGCGACCGACCTGCACGTCGCGTCGAACAATTGCGGCACCGACGGCTGGGGCCTGGGCATCCTGCTCGAGCAGCACCGCATCGCCCGCGTCGTCGCCTCCTACATCGGCGAGAACAAGGAGTTCGGCCGCCAGTACCTCGCCGGCGAGCTCGAGGTCGAGCTGACCCCGCAGGGCACGCTGGCCGAGCGGATGCGCGCGGCCGGCTCGGGGATCCCGGCGTTCTACACCCCCGCCGGGGTCGGCACCTGGGTCGCCGACGGCGAGATGCCCTGGCGCTACCACCCCGACGGGTCGGTCGCGGTCACCTCGCCGCCCAAGGAGGTCCGGGAGTTCGACGTGGACGGTGTCCGCACCCCGTTCGTCCTCGAGCTCTCCCTGGTCTGCGACTTCGGCCTCGTGCGCGCGGCCAAGGGCGACCGGCACGGCAACCTGGTCTTCCACCGCTCGGCGCGGAACTTCAACCCGCTCGCGGCGATGGCCGGGCGCACCACGATCGCCGAGGTCGAGGAGCTCGTCGAGCCCGGCGAGATCGACCCCGACGACGTCCACGTGCCCGGGATCTTCGTCCACCGCGTGGTCGAGCTGACCGGCGAGCAGATCACCACCAAGCACATCGAGAAGCGCACGCTGAGTTCTTCGACCGGGAAGGAGGCGTGAGATGGCCCTCACCCGCGAGCAGATGGCCGCCCGCGCCGCACGCGAGCTGACCCACGGCTCCTACGTCAACCTCGGCATCGGGCTGCCCACGCTGATCCCCAACCACCTGCCCGAGGGCGTGGACGTGCTGCTGCACTCGGAGAACGGGCTGCTCGGCGTCGGCCCCTACCCCACCGAGGACGAGGTCGACCCCGACCTCATCAACGCGGGCAAGGAGACGGTGACCGTCCGCGAGGGAGCCTCGTTCTTCGACTCCGCGCTGTCGTTCGGGATGATCCGCGGCGGCAAGGTCGACACCGCCGTGCTGGGCGCCATGCAGGTGGCGGTCACCGGCGACATCGCCAACTGGGCCGTGCCCGGCGCGATGGTCAAGGGGATGGGCGGGGCGATGGACCTCGTCCACGGCGCCCGCCGCGTGCTCGTGGTCATGGAGCACGTGACCAAGAAGGGCGCCGCCAAGCTCGTCGAGTCCTGCTCGCTGCCGCTGACCGGGCGCGGCGTCGTCTCGCGGGTCATCACCGACCTCACCGTGGTCGACGTGACCCCCAGCGGCTTCGTGCTGCGCGAGCTCGCGCCGGGCGTCACCGCCGAGGAGGTCCGCGAGCAGACCGGCGCGCCGCTGGCCGACGCGGACGACCTCGCCGAGATCGCCGCCTGAGGACTGGACAGCCACCGAGCGCGACGGCCCGACAACGCACGGATCGCGGTCTCGTCTTGTTCCAGATCGGGGGCCGACGCATAGTGACGCCCTCCGCCGGAGCGTCCACCACCTCCGACCCCGCTCCGGCGGCACGCCGATGATCACCAACAACGATCTGGCCGTGGTCCCGGACGGCGCGGCCCGCGCCGTCCTCGACGCCGCGCGCGTCGAGGAGTGCGAGGAGGTGGCCCGGCGACTGAGCACCGGCTCGCTCGACCGCATCCGCCGGGTGGTGCTGCGGTTGCTGGCGCGGGCCAGCGTCTCCGACGCCGACACGCGCGCGGCGCTCCGGGCCGAGGCCGACGAGCTCGACGCCGCCGTCCGCGCCGCCCGCGACATCATCTTCTCGTCGCCGGGCCCCGCGCCGCCCACCACGCGCGGCGAGCCGGCCGTCGAGACCGCGCTGCTCGACGCCACCGGGACCATCGTGTGGGTCGACGCGGCCTGGGACGCCTTCTGCACGGTCAACGGCGGGGATACGGCGCGGTCGGGCGTCGGGCGGTCCTACCTCGCGCTGTGCGACGCCGCGGCGCCGACCGACGGCCACAGCGCCGCGGTCGCCGCGGCGATCCGGGCGGCGCTCGACGGCGACCTGCCCGCCCCGACGCGCGTCGAGGTCCCGTGCCACGCGCCGACGCAGACGCGGTTCTTCGACGTGCTGATCTCCTCGCGCCGCGACGACCGCGGACGGGTGCTCGGCGCGACCGTCACCCTGTCCCAGGTCGTCTCCGCACGGGTCTGACCGCGTCTACCCCCGCGCCCGCGCCACCACGGTCTCGAGCGCCTCGGGGTTGCGCAGCGCGTCCTTGCTGACGGCCTTCTCGGTGGGGGTGCCGGCGAGGATGCGCTTGACCGGCACCTCGGACTTCTTGCCGTTGAGCGTGCGCGGGATGTCCTCGACGACGAGGAACCGGTCGGGCACGTGGCGCGGCGAGAGCTGGGAGCGCAGGGCCTTCTTCAGCTGCGCCTCGACGTCGTCGAACGCCACGCCCTCGCCCAGCACCACGAAGCAGAGCAGCTCACCGCCGTCGCGGGCGCCCTCGAGCCCCGAGGTGTCGATGACCAGCGAGTCGAGGACCTCGTCGAACGACTCGACGACCTCGTAGAACTCGGCGGTGCCCATCCGCACCCCGCCGCGGTTGAGCGTCGAGTCGCTGCGCCCGCGGATGACGCACGAGCCGCGCGGGGTGATGCTGATCCAGTCGCCGTGGCGCCAGATGCCGGGGTAGTCCTCGAAGTACGACTCGTGCATCCGCGAGCCGTCGGGGTCGTTCCACAGCGTCACCGGCATCGACGGCATGGGCCGGGTGATGACGAGCTCGCCGACCTCGCCGATCACCGGGTTGCCCTGCGGGTCGTACGCCTCGACCGACGCGCCGAGCGCCCGGCAGGAGATCTCGCCGCGCCACACCGGCACGGTCGGGGCGACGCCGACGAACGCGGCGCAGACGTCGGTGCCGCCGGACACCGAGGCGATCTGCACCCCCGCGCCCACCGCGTCGCGGATCCAGTCGAAGCCCTCGGAGGACAGCGGCGAGCCCGTGGAGCCGACCGACCGGATCGCCGAGAGGTCGAAGGCGTCCTTCGGCCGCAGGCCCGCCTTGAGGCACGACTGCACGAACGACGCCGACGTCCCGAACACCGTCACGCCCTCGTCGGCGGCCATGCGCCACAGCACGTCGAGGTCGGGGTGGCCCGGGCTCCCGTCGTAGGCGACCACCGTCGACCCCACGAGGAGCCCGGAGATCAGCAGGTTCCACATCATCCAGCCGGTGGTGGTGAACCACGTGAACCGGTCGCCGGGACCGAGGTCGTGCTGGAGCGCCAGGGACTTGAGGTGCTCGACGACGATCCCGCCGTGCGAGTGCACGATCCCCTTCGGCAGCCCCGTTGTGCCCGAGGAGTAGAGGATCCACAGCGGGTGCTCGAACGGCACCGGGTCGACCGCGAGCGGGGCGTCGCCGTCCTGGGTGAAGGTGGCCCAGGGCAGGACGTCGTCCTCGTCGGACCACGCGGCGACGTCGTCGATGCCGACGACCGCGCGCAGGGTGGGCAGCTGCTCGCGCAGCGAGGCGACGGTGCTGCGGATGTCGTAGGACTTGCCGTTGTAGAGGTAGCCGTCGACGGCGACGAGCACGACCGGCTCGATCTGGGCGAAGCGGTCGACGACGGCGCGCGCCCCGAAGTCCGGCGAGCACGACGACCACGTCGCGCCGAGCGAGGCGGCGGCGAGGAAGGCGACGAGGGTCTCGACGGTGTTCGGGGACAGGGCGACGACGCGGTCGCCGCGCCCGACACCCAGCGCGACGAGGCCGGCCCGCGCGCGGGCGACGTCGGCGCGCAGCTCGCCGTAGGTCCGCGCGACCCGGCGCCCGTCCTCGCGCACCGCGACGATCGCGGGGTCGGCGTCGGCGCCACCCTCGGCCGGCCACAGAGCGTGCTCGGCGTAGTTCAGCGTCGAGCCCGGGAACCACTCCGCGCCGGGCATCTCCTCGGTCCCGAGGACCTCGCGCGGCTGCTCGTGGAAGCGCACGCCGAGGAAGTCGACGGCGCTGCCCCAGAAGGCCCGCAGGTCGGACGTCGACCAGGCCCACAGCTGCTCGTACGTGTCGACCGTCACCCCGTGCTCCCGGGCGACCTGCTGCGCGAACGCCGTGATCCGCGCATCCCGGACCGTCGTTTCGTCGGGTCGCCAGAGGATCTCGGGCTCGGCTGCGCTCGACTCGGGGCTCATGGCCCCCGTTCTATCCCTCAGCGGGCGGTGAGCACCAGCATCCGCGCCTCCACGCCCACCCCGGCCCGGTAGGGCTGCAGCTCCGCCGACACGAGTTCCACCGTGCGCGCGGCGACGAGGCGGTCGACCTCCGCGCGGTAGCCGCCCGACTCCCACACGTCGGCGAGCACCGTGGCGACGATCCAGCCCCCGGGCCGGGTGACGCGCGCGAACTCGGCGAGCACCGCGGGGCCGACGTGACCGTGGGTGAGCGTGCCGACGCAGACGACGACGTCGTAGGCGTCGGCCTCGGTGGGCAGCGCCCGGGTGAGGTCGACGGGCTGCAGGGAGCGGTAGGCCCCGGTGGCGCGGGCCTGCTCGAGCATGCCCTCGCTGACGTCCATCCCGTCGATCACCCGGACCCCGCGCTCGGCGAGCGCCGCGCCGACCAGGCCCGTGCCGCAGCCGGCGTCGAGCACGGTGACGTCGGGGCCGGCGACGCGCACCACGGTCTCGGCCGCGAGCACCGGCGCCACGTAGCCCTGGTCCTCGCCGGCGAGGTCGGCGTCGTAGTGCCCGGCCCACTCGTCGTAGAGCGCGCGGGCGTCGTCGGGGCCGCCGAGGCGGTAGGCCCGCTCGACGTACGGGTTGTCGCCGGACGGGGTCGTGGGCTCGGTCATGGCCGGCAGTCTTCTACGTGAGCGAAATTCCCGCCTATACCCGGGAATCTCGCTCACATAGAGTCGGGCACGTGCAGAACCTCTTCCGCCGCCGCTGACACCGGGCTCCGCGATCCTCGCGGGTCCCCCGCGGGTTCGGCGCCCGGGTCGTCGCCGTCGAGGCGCTCGGCCAGTTCGTGCCGCTGTACCCGCTCTACGCGCTGCTCTTCGCCGACCACGGCCTGTCCGACGCGGCGATCTCGGCGCTGTTCGGGCTGTGGTCGGTGACCACGCTCGTCCTCGAGGTGCCCTCCGGCGCCTGGGCCGACGTGACCTCCCGGCGCCGGATGCTCGCCGCCTCGGGCGTGCTGTCGGGCGCGGCCTTCGCGCTGTGGGTCCTGGCCCCGAGCACCCCGGTGTTCGCGGTGGGCTTCGTGCTCTGGGGCGTCGGGATCGCGCTCGGCTCCGGCACCCTCGAGGCGCTGACCTACGACGCGCTCGCCCGCTGGGACGCCACCGACCGGTACGCGACGCTCATGGGCCGCGCCCGCGCCGGTTACCTCGCCGCCACGCTCGGCGCGACCGCCCTCGCCGCGCCGCTCGTCACGACCGGGGGCTACGTGCTGCCCGGTCTCGTCGGGGTCGGCGCGTCCCTGGCCGGCGCGGTCCTGGCGCTCACGCTGCCCGAGGAGGAGCGCCCGCCGCGGGCCGGGGGGACGACGCGCCACGCCCTCGCCGACTGGTGGGCCACCCTGCGCGAGGGCGTCGGCGAGGTCTCGCGGACCGCGTTGCTGCGCCGGGCGGTCGTCGTCACCGCCCTGCTCACCGGGCTCATGGCGATCGACGAGTACCTGCCCCTGCTCGCCGCCGCGCACGGGGCGACGCCGGCACTGGCCGCGCTCGCGCTCGCCGGGGTCGGTGTGGCCGAGTCGGCGTGCGCCGCGCTCGCCGGGCGGGTCGCGCGCGCCCGCGGACCGGTGCTCGGCGGGCTGCTCGCCGTCGCGGCGGTCGCGGTCGGGACCGGGGCGCTGCTGCCGCTCGGGCCCGGGTTCGCCCTCCTGGGCGCGGGGTGGGGCGTGCTGCAGATGCTCCTGGTCGTCGTCGAGACCCGCGTGCAGGACGCCGTGGAGGGCGAGGCCCGCGCCACGGTGACGTCGATGGCCGGGCTCGGGTCGGAGGCGGTCGGGCTCGGCGTGCTCGCCGCCGTCGGCGCGGGATCGGTCTGGTTCGCGCTCCCCGTGCTCCTCGCGGCCCTGACCGTCCCGTTCCTGGTCGTCGCGGTGCTCGTGGGACGACCGTGACCGTCCGGCTCTGGCCGAACCCGGACGGTGCCTGCCATATTCGTCGGACCCGAAAGCGACGGAAGGGGCCCGGTATGCGCATCGCGGACCTGCTCGCACGGAAGGGGAGGGCGGTGCTCACCGTGCCCCCGGACGCCCCGATCTCCCAGCTGCTCTCGGTGCTCGCCGAACGCAACGTCGGCGCCGCCGTCGTCTGCGAGGACGACCGGCTCGTCGGCATCGTCTCCGAGCGCGACGTGGTGCGCCACCTCCACCACCGCGGCGCCGGGCTCCTCACCGCACCGGTCGCGGAGATCATGACGACGGACGTGGCGACCTGCCGTCCCGCCGACGACATCCAGACCCTGAGCCGGACGATGACCGAGCGGCGCATCCGCCACATCCCGGTCGTCGACGACCGGGAGCACCTCGCCGGCATCATCAGCATCGGCGACGTGGTCAAGAGCCGGATCGACCAGCTCGAGGAGCACCGCAACCAGCTCGAGGCCTACATCTCCGGCTAGACGGTGTGGCCGGCACCGCCGGTTCGGTCCCGCCCCACCGGGTACGCGATCCCCATGGAGAGCACGAGGCTGGGCAAGACGGATCTGCAGGTGTCGCGCATCGCGTTCGGGACCTGGCAGGTCTCGGGCGAGTGGGGGTCCTACGACGCCGACCAGGCGCAGCGCGCGATCCGCCACGCGCTCGACCTCGGGGTGAACTTCTTCGACACCGCCCAGGCCTACGGGTTCGGGCAGTCCGAGGAGGTCCTCGCGAACGCGCTGCGCGGCGAGCTGGACCGCGACCGCGACGCGGTCGTCATCGCCACCAAGGGCGGCATCAACCCGGGCACCGACCGGCCGCGCGACTCGCGCCGCGAGTGGCTGCGCCGCGGCGTGGAGTCGTCGCTGACGGCCATGAAGATCGACCACATCGACCTCTACCAGGTGCACTGGCCCGACACGGACACGCCGTTCGAGGACACCGCGGGCTACCTGCAGGAGCTCGTCGACGAGGGCAAGATCCGCCACGTCGGCGTCTCCAACTTCGACCAGGACCAGATGGCCGCCTTCGACCGCCGCCGGCCCGTCGAGACCCTGCAGCCGCCGTACCACCTGTTCCGCCGCCACATCGAGGACGGCGTCCTGCCCTACGTGCGCGAGCACGACATCGGCACGCTCGTCTACAGCCCGCTCGGGTCGGGCCTGCTGACCGGGACGATGGACGAGAGCACGACCTTCGAGGACTCCGACTGGCGCTCGCAGGCCTCGGCCTTCCAGGGGGAGAAGTTCCGGCAGAACCTCGAGGTCGTCGAGCGGCTGAAGTCCTTCGCGGCCGACAAGGGCTGCGAGGTCTCCCAGCTCGCCATCGCGTGGGTGCTCGCGCAGGACGGCATCGACGTCGCGATCGTCGGCGCCCGTTCGGAGCGCAACATCGAGCGCTCGCTGGCCGCGGTCGACGTCCGGCTGGGCGCCGACGACCTCGCCGAGATCGAGCGGATCACCGCCGGCGGCGTCCAGGTCACCGGGGCCGCCCCCGAGGGCGTCGCGTAGCGGAGCGGATCGAGTACCCAACGTGGTCCTTGTCCAGGATCGCGCGGTCGCTCTACCGTACGACGGGTCCCGTCGAAGGAGGCCCGATGACCACGTCCACCGCCACCACCGTCACGAACATCGGCGTCGCCATGTTCACGGTCGCGGACCAGGACGCGGCCATCGCGTTCTACACCGGCACGCTCGGCTGGGAGCTGCGCGGTGACACCCGTTTCGGCGAGGACGGCAGCGACCGCTGGGTCGAGGTCGCACCGCCGGGCTCCACGGCGCGGCTCGCGCTGAACCCGCCCATGGGGGGCGAGCCCGGCGGTGGCGGCATCGGCGTCGAGACCCCGGACGTGCGCGCCGAGCACACCCGCCTCCGGGAGGCCGGTGTCGACCTCGACGACATCGTGGAGGCGCCCGGCGCGCCCACGCTGTTCATGCTGCGCGACCCCGACGGCAACCACATCGCCGTCGTCCAGGTGTAGCTCAGCGCAGCTCCGCCTCCACCACGTCGGCGGCCCGCGGCGCCCCGCCCGCGCGGCGGATCGCGTCACGCTGCTCGGCGAGGCGAGCGGCGACGTCGTCCGACGAGGTCAGCGCGAGCAGGGCCTCCCGCAGCGCCTCCGGTGTCGCATCCCCGGTCGCGATCGTGCGCGCGACGCCCAGCGCCTCGAGCAGGGCGGCGTTGCCGAACTGGTCGACGCCCTGCGGGATCGCGATCATCGGCACGCCCTGGTAGAGCCCCTCGGAGCACCCGCCCATGCCGGCGTGGGTGACGAACGCGCTCGCGCGCCCGAGCACACCCAGCTGCGGCACCCACCGGTGCGCCGTGACGTTCTCCGGCAGCTCGCCCAGCGCGGCGAGGTCCACGTGCGGTCCGATCGCCAGCACGACGTCCCACCCCAGCGGGGCGAACGCCGCGACGCACGCGCGGAACGTGTCGGGCCGGTCGTGGTAGGCCGACCCGAACGACACGAGCACGAGCGGGCGCTCCGAGGCCGGCCACTGCTCCTGCGCCGCGCGGCGATCGAGATCCGGGCCGACGAAGGTGTAGATCGCCTCGTCGACCTTGTCCGCGAACGGCTGCAGCGCTCGCGGGATCTCGACGATCGAGCGCCGTGGGCGGCCGACGAACCGCTCCGGGTCGTCGTCGATCCCGTGCTCGGCGAGCCAGGCCGCGAACCGCGCGAGGTAGGCCCGGTAGCCCGGCGTGTCCCGGAACGCGAGGTCGTCGGCGAGGTCGGTCTCGTAGCCGTCCCAGGCGACCAGCGCCGGCGAGAGCTGCACGGCGGGGATGCCGTAGCGCCGCGCGAGCACGATCGCGGGGTAGCCGCCGATGTCGTACAGCGCGATGTCGGCGACGTCCGGGCCCTCGGAGCCCAGCGCGTCGGCGATCTGCGGCAGGGCCTGCACCGCCTCGTCGAGGAACAGCGCGGTGCCGGCGACGGGATCGGTCGGCCACTGCTCGCCGCGGTCCTGGTCGGGCAGGACGGAGGTGTGCACGAGCGGCGTCGCACCCGTCGCGGCGACGGCCGCGGCGAACGCGGCCGGGATCGCGTAGGTGACCCGGTGGCCGCGCGCGACGAGCTCGGCGATCACGGGCAGGTGGGGGTTGGTGTGGCCGTGCGCAGCGACGCCGACCATGAGGATATGGGCCATGGCGTCCTGGACGCTATCCGGCGGCGCGAGCGGTTTCGGTCCGACGGGCGTCAGTCGGGCAGCGCGAACTGGATGCGGTCGACGGACTCGGCGATCGGGGCGACGAGCTCGCGGCGGATCCTCCCGAACCCGTCGAGCAGCGTGACCGGGCCGGCGTCGAGATCGACCGGCCGAGCCACTACGGCAGGCGCTGCCCGGTCTCGGCGTCGAACACGTGCAGCGCCTCCGGGTTCGGGCGCACCGCGATGGGGTCGCCGAAGCGGACGCCCACCCGGCCCGGGCCCCGCACGACGATCGTGGTGCCGGTGTCCTCGGCGAGGTGGGCGTAGAGGTAGGACTCGCTGCCGAGCTCCTCGACGACGTCGACCACGGCCTTGATCACCGAGCTCGCGTCCGCGTCGTTGCTCTCGAGCACCCAGTCCTCGGGACGGATGCCGACCGTCAGCTTGTCGCGCGAGCCCGCGGCGTCGGAGATGTCGCGCGGCAGCGGGATCTCGACCCCGCCGAGCGTGACCCCGCTCGACGAGCGCGGCAGGTCGAGCAGGTTCATGGCCGGCGAGCCGATGAACCCGGCGACGAAGGCGTTGATGGGCCTGTCGTAGAGCTCCGGGGGCGTCGCGTACTGCTGCAGCTTGCCGTCGGCCAGGACGGCGACCTTGTCGCCCATGGTCATGGCCTCGACCTGGTCGTGGGTGACGTAGACGGTCGAGACCGCGAGGCGGTTCTGCATCTCGGCGATCTGGGCGCGGGTCTGCACGCGCATCTTCGCGTCGAGGTTCGACAGCGGCTCGTCCATGAGGAAGACCTGCGGCTCCCGCACGATCGCGCGGCCCATCGCGACGCGCTGGCGCTGGCCGCCGGAGAGCGCCTTGGGCTTGCGGTCGAGGTACTCGGTGAGCCCGAGCATGTCGGCCGCCTGGCGGACCCGCTGCGCGCGCTCCTCCTTGTCCATGCCGCGCATCTTCAGCGGGAACGCCATGTTCTCCGCGACCGTCTTCGACGGGTAGAGCGCGTAGTTCTGGAACACCATCGCGATGTCGCGGTCCTTCGACGGCACGTCGACCACGTCGCGCCCGTCGATGCGCACCGAGCCGGCGTCGATCGGCTCGAGGCCCGCCAGCATCCGCAGCGCCGTCGACTTGCCCGAGCCCGAGGGGCCGACGAGGACGACGAGGTCGCCGTCGGCGACGGTCAGGTCGAGACCGTCGACGGCCGGCTTCGCTCCCGGGGTGTAGATGCGCGAGGCCTTGTCGAACACCACTTCAGCCATGGATCGAGCACTCCCCTTCGATGGTCCGGCTCCGCTGCCCTGTCGGTGTGCCGGTCTGACCGTGCCCGGTCACTTCACCGCACCGAACGACAGGCCCTGCACCAGCTTGTTCTGCGCCACCCAGCCGGCGATCACCACGGGCAGCGCGGCCATGGTCGCCGCCGCGGAGAGCTGGGCCCAGTACAGGCCCTCCGAGGTGATGAACCCGACCAGGAAGACCGGCATGGTGCCGGCGTTGGCCGCGGTCAGGTTGACCGCGAAGAAGAACTCGTTCCAGGCGAAGATCACGCAGATCAGCGCGGTGGCGAAGATGCCGGGCGAGATGATCGGCAGCACGATCTCGCGCAGCGTGCGCCACAGCGGCGCGCCGTCGATGCTCGCCTGTTCCAGCAGCTCGCCGGGGACCTCGAGGAAGAACGAGCGCAGCATCCACACCGCGATGGGAAGGTTCATGCCCGTGTAGAGCACGACCAGGGTCCAGATGTTGTCGAGCATCCCGATCTGGTTGACCACGACGTAGATGGGCACGATCACCGCGACGACCGGCAGCATCTTGGTCGAGATGAAGAAGAACAGGACGTCCTGGGTCTTCTTCACCGGGCGCAGCGACACCGCGAACGCCGCCGGGATCCCCAGGAGCAGCACGAACAGGGTGGAGAAGACCGTGGCGATCACCGAGTTCACCAGGTACGGGCCGACGCCGGCCGCGAAGACGCCCTCGTACTGCTCCAGCGTCGGCTCGAAGATGATCTTCGGCGTCGGCGTGTAGGCGTCGGTCTCCTGCTTGAACGAGGTCAGGACCATCCACAGCACCGGGAAGAAGAACGCGATGCCGACGACCCAGGCGACGACGCCGAGCCAGACGTTGGCGGCGCTGCGCTTCTGACGGCGGGGCTCGGGCGGGGCCGCGGTCTCCTGCGTGTCGGACGGAGTGCCGGTCGTGACGGCCATCAGGCTGCCTCCTGCTCTCCGCTGAACGACTTGAAGATCAGGCGCAGCGCGAAGTTCGCCGCGATGAGGGTCAGGATCACCACGACCACGCCCATCGCCGCCGACTGGCCGATGTCGAAGCCCAGGAACGCGCGCTGGTAGATGTAGAAGGGCAGGTTCGCGCTGGCCACGCCCGGTCCGCCCTGGGTCATCATGTAGACCTGGTCGAAGATGTTGACCAGGTAGATCGTGCCGAGCACGACACCGAGCTCGATGAACCGGCGCAGGTGCGGCAGCGTCAGCTCCCGGAATGTCGACCACGCGCTCGCGCCATCGACCCGCGCCGCTTCCAGCTGGTCGGTCGGCATGCTCTGCAGCCCCGCGAGCAGCAGCAGCATCATGAACGGCGTCCACTGCCAGATCAACGCGGCCATCACCGACGCCAGCGGGTAGTTGCTGATCCACTCGGTGCCCGAGCCCCCGAACGGCGTCAGCACGAAGTTGATGAGGCCGAGCGTCGGGTCGAGCAGCACCGTCTTCCACAGCAGCGCGGCCGCCACCGGGGTTATGAGGAACGGGGTGATGAGCAGCGTGCGCACGATGCCGCGCCCGAAGAACGGGCGGTTGAGCAGCAGCGCCAGCAGCAGGCCGAGCACGACCGCGATGAGCACCGAGCCCAGGGTCATGATCACGGTGTTGAGCGCGACCTGGCGGAACTGGCTGTCGGCGAAGACGTCGAGGTAGTTGGCGAACCCGACGAACTCCTGGGACCCCGGCCGCACGAGGTTCCACGACTGCAGCGAGTACCAGAGCGTCAGGATGAAGGGGATCTGCGTGACGATGATCGTGAAGATCAGCGCGGGCAGCAGCGGCGCCCGGCGCCGCCACCCCTCGGCGCGGTCGATCATCGGCTTGCCGCCGGTCTCCGGGGACGCGGCGGGGCGTTCTTCCAGTGTCGCTGTCATCGCTGGTAGCTCTCCCCCACCGTCTCCGCGTAGTTCTGGGACTGCTCCAGGGCCTCGTCGACGGTGATCTGTCCGGCGATCGCGGCGCTGACCTGCTGACTGACCCGCGTGCCGAGGTCCTGGAACTCCGGGATGCGGACGAACTGCACGCCCTGGTACGGCACCGGCTGCACGGTCGGCTGCTGCGGGTTGGCCCGCTGCAGGCCGTCGAGGATCAGGGGCGCGTAGGCGTTCGCCACCTGCTGGTACTGCGGGATCTGGTAGGTCGACTGGCGCGACCCGGGCGGCACCGACGTCCAGCCGATCTCGGGGTCGTTGCCGGCCCGCTGGATGTAGTCCCGGTTGGTCATCCACGCCATGAACTGCCAGGCCGCGTCCTTGCGCGGCGAGGTCTGCGGGATGCCCAGCGACCAGGTGTACAGCCAGCCCGACGCCGGGGTCGCGACGACGGGCGCCGGCGCGTAGCCGATGCGGCCGGCGACGGTCGACTCGGCGGGGTCCTCGACGGTGCCGGCCGCGGAGGTCGCGTCGTACCACATGGCGACCTGGCCCTGGCCGAACTGCGTGGCGCACTCCGAGAAGCCGGACTGCGAGGCGCCGGGCTGGCCGTGCTGACGGACCAGGTCGACGTAGAACTGCACGGCCTGCCGGACCTCGGGCGAGGTGAGCTGCGCCCGCCACTGCGGGTCGAACCAGCGCCCGCCGAAGGTGTTGATGACGGTGTCGAGCGGGGCCATGACCTCGCCCCAGCCGGGCTTCCCGCGCAGGCAGATGCCGCGCTGCTGGCCCGGTCCCTTGTCGAGCCGCGCCGCGTACTCGGCGACCTGCTGCCACGTCGGCTGCGCGGGCATCTGGATGCCGGCCTGCTCGAAGATGTCCTTGCGGTACATGAGGAACGACGACTCGCCGTAGAACGGCACCGAGTACATCCGGCCCTCGTAGGACAGCGAGTCGCGCACGGTCGGGATGAAGTCGGCGCGGTCGTAGCCCGGGGTCGCGGCCATGAAGGGCTCGAGGTCGGTCAGCCAGCCGTTCTGCGCCCACTGCGGCGTCTCGTAGTTGGACACCATCACGATGTCGAACTCGCCGCCGCCGGTCGCCACCGACGCGGTGATCTTGGCGCGGGCCTCGTTCTCCGACAGCGAGACGAAGCGCAGCCGGATACCCGGGTTCTCCGCCTCGAACTGCGGCGCGAGCGAGATCGCGTCCTCCATCTGCGGGTTGGACACGATGGCGACCGTGACGGTCTCGACGCCCTCCGCGCTGCCGAGCGCGCCGGCGCCGGAGCACCCGGCGAGGAGCCCGAGGGTGGCCACCACCGCCCCGAGCAGTGCCGGCAGTCGGGTCCGTCCTCGTCGCGCCGCCCCGCGCATCGCGCCTCCTGCCCGCCGGTCGTGGCCGAATGGCCGCGCGCGACCGTGATGTGGGCCACGTGCGGTGGAGTGACCGTAAAGCTGCACTCAGTAAGGTGCAAGCGCTTAACCGCGTCAGATTCGGTGCGCGCGCCGACGACGCGGGTCGGGGTACAAACACCTCGAGAACGCGCGCCGTCGAGCAGACGACGTCGGACGACGGGAGTCGGGATGGCCACGATGGCGGACGTCGCGCGGATGGCCGGCGTCTCCACGGCCACCGTCTCCCACGTCCTCAACGGCACCCGACCCGTCCGCGCCCGGACCCGCGAGCTCGTCCTGTCGGCCGTGGCGGCCACGCACTACACGCCGAACACCGTCGCGCGCTCGCTCGCGACCGCGCGGACCACGACCATGGGCCTGGTCCTCTCCGCGATCTCCAACCCGTACTTCGGCGAGCTGCTGAGCGCCGCCGAGACCGCGGCCGCGGCCGCGGGCTACACGCTGCTGCTCGTCGACCCCCACGAGGACCCGGACTACGAGCTGACCGTGGTCACGCGCCTGCACCACCACCGCGTCGACGGCATGGTGCTCGCGCCCTCGGCGCACCCGGAGGCGGCGCTGGCCTACCTCGCGCGCCACGAGGTGCCGACGGTGCTGCTCGACCGGCTGATCGACCCGTCCCACGACCAGGTCGGCACCGAGAACCGCGAGGCCACCGCGGCGCTGACCAGCCACCTCGCCGACCACGGGCACACCCGGATCGGGCTGGTCACCGGTCTGGCCGGGCTCGCGACCACCACCGAGCGCCGCGACGGGCACCGCGACGCCCTCGTCGCGCGCGGCCTGCCCGTCGACCCCGCGCTCGAGGTCGGCGGCTTCTCGGCCACCGAGACCGCGCGGGTGGCGGTGCACCAGCTGCTGGCCCTCGACGACCCGCCGACCGCGATCGTCGCCGCGAACAACAGCATGACCATCGGGATGATGCAGGCGCTGCGCGAGGCCGGCCTCGCCGTGCCGCGCGACGTCGCCGTCGCCGCGTTCGACGACTTCGCCTGGGCGGAGCTGTTCTCCCCGCGCCTGACCGTGGTCGCCCAGCCGTTCCGCGAGATCGCGACGACGGCGGTGGAACTGCTCCTGCGCCGGATCGCCGACCCCGACACGCCGCCGACCACGCGCCGGCTCGCGCCGGAGGTGCGGATCCGGGAGTCGTGCGGCTGTCCGCCCTAGCGCTGCTCGGCGAGGTGGGCGAGGTTGTCCAGCGAGCGGGTCAGGTGCTCCTCGCCGAAGGGCGGGAAGGCGATGTGCTCGCGCAGGAACGCCGGCACCGCCGACCAGTCGTAGGTCAGCGTCACCCGGCAGGCCGCGGGGCCGTCGTCGGCGAGGTCGTAGCGCCAGGTCCAGCCGCCGTAGCCGATCTCGCCGTCGGGGCCGTACTGGCCCGGCTGCCAGGCGAGCGTGTGCGGCGGCTCGAAGACCTCGACGCGGTTGTGCATCCGGTAGTCGCCGTCGGGGTGGTTGCCGTGGAACATGCCCATCCCGAAGATCTGGCCGACGCCGGAGATCGCGGCGCGGTCCAGCGGCTCGCGCACCCAGCCGGTGCCGTCGATCGCGGCGTGGTTCGCCGGGTCGGTCAGGACCGCGAAGACCGCGCCGACCGGCGCCTCGATCCGTCGCGTCACGATCATGACCTCGGTGGCCGTCCCCGTGCTCATCGCCGCTCTCCCGTCGCTCGTGGATACTCCTCGAACGATATCGTGTGATACCGATACAGGACAATCGGGTGGAGGTGCGGGCGGCGCACCGGGCGTGCGGCGACAGCATGTCCTCGCCGCCGACGACGAACCGTTCCCGGAACCCCGTCGATCACGTGGAGGACCCCGTTCCTGGGAATACTGCGGGCATGGCGCGTTCTGCGACGTACGTGGCCGGGGTCGACTCGTCGACCCAGGCGACCAAGGTCCTGGTGGTCGACCCGACGGACGGGAGCGTGGTCCGCGAGGCGCGGCGCGCCCATCCCGACGGGACGGAGGTCGCCCCGCGGGCCTGGTGGGACGCGCTGGCCGGCGCGCTCGGCGAGGTCGGCACCGACGACGTCGCGGCGATCGGGGTGGCCGGTCAGCAGCACGGGATGGTGCTGCTCGACGAGGACGGGCAGCCGGTGCGCGACGCCCTGCTCTGGAACGACACGCGCTCGGCGCCCGACGCGCGGGCGCTGATCGACGAGCTCGGCGGGCCCGACGCATGGGCCGAGGCCGTCGGGACGGTCCCGGTCGCCAGCATCACGGCGACCAAGCTGCGCTGGACCTCGCGGGCCGAGCCCGAGAACGCCGCCCGCGCGCGCTCGGTGATGCTGCCGCACGACTGGCTGACCTGGCGCCTGGCCGGCGCGCCCGCCGAGCCCACCACCGACCGCGGCGACGCCTCGGGCACCGGCTACTGGTCGACGGTCACCGGCGAGTACCGCCCCGACCTGCTCGAGATGGCGTTCGGGCGCACCCTCTCGGTGCCGCGGGTGGCTTCTCCCGGTGAGGTCGTGGGGCGGACGCCGGACGGGCTCGCCGTCTCCGCGGGCACGGGCGACAACGCCGGCGCCGCGCTGGCGATCGGGCCGGGGCCGGGCGAGGTCGTGATCTCGATCGGGACCTCCGGCGCGGTGTTCACGGGCCACGATCAGCCCTCCACCGACGCGTCGGGGCTGGTCGCCGGGTTCGCCGACGCGCGCGGGGGCTACCTGCCGCTGGTCTGCACGCTCAACGCGGCGCGGGTGCTCGGGGCGGGCACGTCGCTGCTGGGGGTGGAGCCGGACGGGTTCGACGAGCTGGCGCGCGCGGCGTCCCCGGGGGCCGACGGCCTGGTGCTCCTGCCCTACCTCGACGGCGAGCGGACCCCCGACCGCCCCGATGCCCAGGGCCGCTACGTCGGGCTGACCACGACGAACGCGACCCGCGAGAACCTGGCGCGCGCGACCGTCGAGGGCATGCTGTGCGGGCTCGCCGACGCTGTCGACGCGCTCGTCGACCAGGGGGTGCCGGTGCGCCGGGCATTGCTGATCGGCGGCGGCTCGCGCTCGGGCGCGGTGGCCGACCTCGCCCCGGACATCCTGGGCCTGCCCGTCGAGGTGCTCTCGCCGCAGGAGTACGTCGCCCTGGGCGCGGCGCGCCAGGCCGCCTGGGCGCTGCACGGCGAGGAACCGACCTGGACCGTGGCGCGCGAGACGACCCGCGATGTCACCGACAGCTCCGTGTCCGGCGAGGTCCGCGCCCGCTACGCCGACGTCCGGGACGGCCGCGCACGCTAAGTGGGCGCCGTGCTCGCGGTGTCGGCCTGGCGGCCACGCTGACGTTCAACGCAGGAAGCCCCAGCTCGGTACGAGCGATGCGGCATCGCTGGCGTATGACGCCAGAAACGCCACATCCTCGTTCTCGCGACACGCCGGGGGTCCGGACACGACGACGCCCGCGGGACCGCGTGGTCCCGCGGGCGTCGTCCGGGGGTCGCGTCAGGCGGCGCGGTTCTCGGAGGCCTCGGAGGCCTCGCCAGCCTCGGGGGTCGCGTCCGAGGACTCGGCCTCCGGGGCGGGCACGCCGTCGATGGCGATGCGCCGGGCACCGGGCTCGACGGGCTCGGCGTGGGCGCCGACGATGCGCAGGGTCAGCACCCCGGCGTCGTACGACGCGGAGACCGCGTCGGCGTCGACATGCTGGGGCAGCGTGAAGCTCCGGCGGAACGAGCCGCGCCGGCTCTCCCGCCAGCCCTCACCGGACTGCTCCTCACGGCGCTCGCCGCGGACGGTCAGGCGGTGGCCGTCGAGGTCGACGGTCACGTCCTTCGCGACGTCCACGCCCGGGAGCTCGAGGCGCACGATGGCGTCGTCGCCGTCGCGCACGACGTCGGTGGTCGGCGCGTAGAAGGCCTGCCGACGGCTCGGCGCCGGGCGGCGGAACAGGGCGTCGGCGACGGCGAACGGATCGGCGAAGCGCGGGCCCCAGGGAACGAGAGTGCTCATGGTGGTTCCTCCTCGATGACGAAGGCGGCCCGTCCTTGCGGGCCTTCGACTCATGCAACATGAGCCGAACCCGCTCAATTCCGAAGACCACGAGAATCTTGTCGGCCACGCTGGAACACCCCGGACCACGCCCCGCCCGGCGTGTCGCGTCAGCGAGGATGTGGCGATCCTGGCGTCAGACGCCAGCGACGCCGCATCGCTCGAAAGCCTCGGGACAAGGTGCCGTCGGCGCGGAGGGTGGCGAGGAAGGCGTCGGCGTCGGCGCGCATCGACACGCCGACGCGGCGCGGGTGCGCGGTGATCCACGCGTCCAGGCGGGGTCCGAGGTCGTCTCCGAGCACCGTGTGCACGTCGCCCGGCAGCAGGCGCGCCAGCACCCGGCGGCGTTTGGCGCGCAGGGCGTCGGCCTCGAGCGCCACGCGCGCCGGGTCGATGCCGTCCGGTGCGGGGCCGCCGGCGACCAGCGCCGCGAGCAGCTCCGCCTGCCGGCGAGCGAGGTCCTCGCGGCTCATCGCGCGTGCACCGCCCGCAGCGTCGCGAGCTCCGCGGCCAGCTCGTCGTCGGGCGGGTAGCGGTCGTCGCGCTCGAGCAGCACGGCCGGCGGGCGGTGCCGCGCGCACAACCGGGCGAACAGGTCGAGCACGGGCTCGGTCAGCGGGTGGGCGTGGGTGTCGTGGTAGACGCCGTCGCGCTCGACGCCGCCCGCCGCGTGCACGTACACGACCCGCTCGAGGGGCAGCTCGTCGAGCACCCCGGCGTCCTGCCCGAGGTTCACCGAGCTCGCGTGCAGGTTGGCGACATCGAGCAGCAGCCAGGCCCCGGTGCGCTCGCACAGCTCGGCGAGGAACGCGCCCTCGGACATCTCGGCGTCCGGCCAGGCGAGCAGCGGCGCGATGTTCTCCAGCGCGAGCGGCACCCCGAGCATCGCCTGCGCCGCGCGGACGTTGTCGACGAGCACCCCGAGGGCCTCCCGCGTGCGCGGCACCGGCAACAGGTGCCCGGACTCGAGCCCGCCGGCCCGCACGAACGCCACGTGGTCGCTCGCCAGCGGCGCGTCGAGGACGTCGGCGACGGCGGCGAGGTGCTCGACCCGGTCGTGGCGCAGCGGTTCGGCGCCGCCGAGCGAGAGCGACACCGCGTGCGGCAGCGCCGGCACCCCGCGGGCCCGCAGGACCTCGAGCGACGTCGGCAGCGCGTCGGCGTGCAGGTCCTCGGCGACCACCTCGACGAAGTCGACGCCCGCCAGCCGCTCCACGGTCAGGTCGATCTCCCGGCGCCAGCCGATGCCGACGCCCTCGGGGCCGCCCGGGACGGGAGTCACCCCCCGCACCCGCCCCCGCCACCGCAGCCGCCGCCCCCGCCGCAGGACGAGCCCCCGTCGGAGCCGCCGTCCCCGCCACCGCTCCCGCCGGCCGCCGGCGCGGCGAGCAGGCCCGCGAGCTCGTGGTCGGGGTACATCGCGAACCCGCCGACGGCCACCAGCCCCGCCACGCCGAGCGTCCCCGCGGCGACCGGGCCCCACGCCCGGTCGGTCGCGAACCCCGGTCGGCGCACCGACGCCTGCGCCGCGGACAGGGTGGCCCGGCCCTTCGGGGTGGGGCGGCGGGTGGAGAACAGCGTGATCGAGACCGCCGCGCAGGCGGTGAGCACGAGCAGGAGGACGAGCAGGACCACGGGCGCGCTGCGCGCGATCCCGGCGGCGAGCCGCGCCAGCCCGAGCACGCCGACGACGCCGACCGCGACGAGCGGGGTGTTCTTGCGCCGCCGGACGGCGGCGGGGTCGTGGAGCAGTCCGCGGCGCCGGGCCGCGGCCTCGAGGTCGCGGACGACCGCCGCCCCGCGCAGGCGCAGGACCGTCCCCATCGGCGTGGCACCGGTCGGCGACGCGGCCACCGCGTCCACCGCGTCCACCACGGCCTCGTCCAGCTCGCCGATCGGCGGCCGTCCCGTGGGCGTCAGATGGCGGTCACGGCCGACGCGCAGCACCCCGCCCTGGACGAGCCGGGCGATCGCGGCGTGCACGAGCCGGACCGGTCCGCCCGCCAGCAGGGCGAGGTCCTCGACGGTGGCGTCCGGCGCCGGCGCCTCGCCCCCGTCGCGGCCCGCGCGACGGTCGAGAGCCCGCAGCCCGAGCGGGGCGGTCAGGCCGGCGGCGAGGAGGAGCAGGACGTAGATGCCGAGGAACGCCGGGCCGGGGATGCCCCACGTGTCTCCCACGACGACCTCCGGACGCGACGCACGTGATCGCGCACGGTCGTGCGCACCCGCGATCTTTCGGCGTCGCGACCGCGGACAGCAAGCGCCGTCGCTCGATCAGCCCAGCAATTCGCTACGCACGGTGAGAAGGTGCGGTCAGCGACGTCCGCGGCCGCGTCCCGCCCCGGCGCGCGCCGAGTGCGCGGCCGCGGAGTGCTGGGGTGCGGCCTGGGCGCCGCCGCCGGTGGGACGGCGCCGCGCGCCCCCCGCCGAGGAGGACGTGGCGGCTGGCAAGGACGAGCCCGCCTGCTCGCCTGCGCCGCGGGCGCCGCCGCCACGGCGGCGCGGCCGTCCCCCGCCGCCGCCGGCACGATCGCCGCCGCGAGCACCCTGCTCGCCGCCGGAGCCACGACCCGAGCCGCGCCCCCCGGAACCACGAGCACCGCCGCCGGGCCCGCCCGACCCGGCCCCCGAGCGTCCGCCGCGGCGGGACCCGCCCGACGATCCGCCCGCGGGTTGCGGCGCCGGCTTGCGCGACGCGGACTGCGGCCCGTCCTCGGGGTCGACGCGGGGAGCGGGCTCGCCGACGAGCTCGGTGATCTCGGGCGCGCCGGGCCGGACCGTCGCGGTCCGGGGCTTGATCCCGGCCTTGCGCGTCATCGAGGCGACCTCGGAGCGCTCGGCCGGCGCCACGAGGGTGACGACGTCCCCGGCCGACCCGGCGCGCGCCGTGCGCCCCGACCGGTGGGTGTAGGCCTTGTGCTCGGCCGGCGGGTCGACGTGCACAACGAGCCCGACGTCGTCGACGTGGATGCCGCGCGCCGCGATGTCGGTGGCCACGAGCACGCGCACGTCGCCGGAGACGAAGCCGCCGAGGTTCCGGTCGCGGGCGGGCTGGGAGAGGTTCCCGTGCAGCTCGGTGGCGGGGATGCCGGCCGCGGTGAGCTGGCGGGAGAGCTTGCGCGCGGCGTGCTTGGTGCGGGTGAACAGCATGCTGCGGCCCCGGCCCTCGGCGAGCGACTGCACCACGGCCGTCCGGTCGGCGGCCTCGACCGTGAACACGTGGTGGGTCATGTCCGGCACCGGCTCCTGCGCGGTGTCGACGCTGTGGGTGACCGGGCGGTGCAGGAACTCCCGCACCACGCGGTCGACCTCGCCGTCGAGCGTCGCGGAGAACAGCAGCCGCTGCCCGTCGGCGGGCGTGCGGCGCAGCAGCCGGCGCACGGCCGGCAGGAAGCCGAGGTCGCTCATGTGGTCGGCCTCGTCGAGCACCGTGACCTCGACGCGGTCGAGGTCGACGAGGCCCTGGCCGAGCAGGTCCTCGAGGCGTCCGGGGCACGCGATGAGCAGGTCGACGCCGCTGCGCAGCGCCTCGGCCTGGCGGCCCTGGCCGACGCCGCCGTAGACGACGGTCTGGCGCAGGCCGAGCGCCTCGGCGAGCGGGGCGAGCGCGTCGCGGACCTGGCTCGCGAGCTCGCGGGTGGGCAGCAGCACGAGCCCGCGCGGGCGCTTCGACACGGTGCGGCCCCCGGCGAGGCGCGCGAGCATCGGCAGCCCGAAGGCCAGGGTCTTGCCGCTGCCGGTCCGGCCCCGGCCCAGCACGTCACGCCCGGACAGCGCGTCCGGGATCGCGGCCTGCTGGATCGGGGTGGGGTCGGTGATCCCGCGGGCGGCCAGGATCTCGACGACGGCCGGGGGGAAGCCGAGGTCGGAGAAGGGCGCGGCGGAACGGGGAGCAGACGTCGTCGGGATGTCGGAGACCTCTCCAGAGGGGGAACGAGGGGCCGCGAGCGTCGGCCCGTCCGTCGTGGAGGGGGAACCGCGGCGTGCGCGGTGTGCTGACGACCCACGGGCGCCGGTGCGGCGCCCTGTGCATCACCAGTCTCCCAGAGATCGTGCGCCCCGGTACGACCCCGGGGGGTGTCGATCGTCTCGGGCAGACTGTGCGTCGATGATCGAGGACCTGTGGTGGCGCTGGGTCGACCGGCTCGAGGCGCAGGGCTGGGGCGCGCGGGCGATGGTGCGCCCGCCCGCCGGGCAGGACGTGATCGCCGCGGCCGGCGAGGTGGTCGGCGGGTTCCCCGACGAGCTCGCCGCGCTGTACCGGCTCGCCGACGGGCAGGTCGGGTCGCGCCATGTCGATGGGCTGCGGACCAACCTCTTCCCCGGCCACGAGTTCCTCCCGCTCGCCGGCGCGCGCCGCGCGTGGCAGGGCTGGGCGGACATCCGCGCGACCTACACCGCCGACGACGTCGACGACGTCGACGACGTCGACGAGATGATCACTGTCCGCGGCCACGACCCCGTGCACCGGGTCTACACGCGGGCGCCGTGGTGGCCGCTGGCCGAGGACGGCGGCGGCAACCACCTCATGGTCGACCTCGACCCGCCCCCCGGCGGCACCGTCGGGCAGGTGCTGGTGGCGGGGCCCGACGAGGACGAGCGCCGGGTGCTCGCGCCCGGCATCGGCGCCTACCTGCAGGCGCTCCTGGCCGCCGAGCTCGACGACCCCGACCCCGCGGCCCTCGCCGACGGCGTCGCCTGGTGGGACGCGCCCACCCTGCGCTGACGCCGGCTCACCAGCCGCCGAACAGGCCCCCGCCGTCGAATCCCCCGCCGTCGAATCCCGGGTCCATGCCCGGGTCCATGCCGGGATCCATGCCCGGGTCCACCCCACCGGCCATCGCGTCGCCCCCGACCGCGGCGGCACCGAAGCCGGAGAACAGGGCGCTCGCGACCATCATCCCGCCGACGACGCCGACGCCGCCGAGCAGCATCGGCCGCCACCACGGCTCGGAGTACCAGCCCGCGGGCACGGGACGGCCGCCGACCATGCCGCCCGGGTAGTAGTGGTTGTTCTGCGCGGAGGGCTGCGGCGAGCCGGTGACGCTGCGCCCCTCGACATCGACGGACTGCTCGGCGTCCAGCGCGCCGGCGCGGGACCGCTCGGCGGAGCCGGGGAGCTCCGGGCCGGGGTCCATGCCCATGGCCGTGCGGGCGGCGCGCACGTAGTAGAGGCCCTCGAGCGCGGTGTCGGTGACCAGGCGGTACTGCGGCGCCGAGCTCGCCTGCTCGAGCTGTGAGCCCGCGGCGGTGTAGCGCTCGGCGGCGTCCGCGAGCGCCTGCTTCGAGGGCTCGTCGGAGCCGGTCAGGTTGAGCACCTGGCCGCCGAGGCGCTCGTACCAGCGGCGGGCCTCGGCCTCGGCGTCGCCGAGCTGGTTCTGGGCCGTGGTGCCCCGGCCGCGCCCGCGCGTGGCCACGAGGGCGATGAGACCGCCGACGACGAGCAGGATGAGCAGGAGTTCCACATCACCCACTGTCCGCCTGGCTCCTGAGAAGCGGCTGTGGAGGAGCTGGGCGTTCTGGCGGGTGGCGCCCCTCGCCCGCCGGAGTGCGAGGTGGCGTCGGCACCCTCCGCCGAAGATCACGGGCGACCTGGTGCACGTCGGACCGACGCCGGGGGTCGACAGCGCGCTCCTGATCTTCGGGGGCGCCGTGACGCGCGCGTCCCGTTCCGGCGGCGGGCGCCCGTCGCCCACCTCTCCGCGAGCGAAGGTGCCCTTCGCTCAGGACCGCGGGCGCTCAGAATCCCGCGGCCGTCATGGACGTCGCATGGGGACGTGCGGGATGCCGTCCTCGTCGTAGCCCGGCCCGTCGACGACGAAGCCGAGGCGCTCGTAGAAGCCCTGCGCCTGCACCTGGGCCCCGAGCACTACGGGGCCGTCGACGCCCTCGAGCACCGCGCGCACCAGCGCCGCCCCCGCGCCGGTGCCGCGGTGCTCGGGCGCGGTGACGATGCGGCCGAGCCGCGTGTCGGCGCCGTCGGTCAGAACCCGCAGGTAGGCGGCGACCTCGCCGGACGGTCCGCGCGTCCACACGTGCTCGGCGGCCGCGTCGAGGCCGTCGAGCTCCTGGTAGGCGCAGTCCTGCTCGACGACGAACACGCGCACCCGCAGGGCGAGCAGGTCGTAGAGCTCGGCGGGGGTGAGCTCGGCGAACGGGCAGCGGTTCAGGGACGGGATCACGCGAACCCGACCACGGCCCCCTCGGCCGCCGACCCGACGAGGCGCGCGTACTTGCCGAGCACGCCCGTGCGGTGCTTGGGCGGCGGCGTCGTCCAGCCCTCGCGCCGGGCCGCGAGCTCCTCGTCGGAGATCAGCAGGTCCAGGGTGCGGGCGGAGAGGTCGAGGCGGATGCGGTCGCCGTCGCGGACGAACGCGATCGGCCCGCCGTGGTCGGCCTCCGGGGCGACGTGGCCCACGCAGAGCCCGGTGGTGCCGCCGGAGAAGCGACCGTCGGTGAGCAGCAGGACGTCCTTGCCGAGCCCGGCGCCCTTGATCGCGCCGGTGACCGCGAGCATCTCGCGCATGCCGGGGCCGCCGCGCGGTCCCTCGTTGCGGATGACGACGACGTCGCCCGGCTCCAGCGGCGCGACGCCCTCGACGTTGCCGGCGACCGCGTCCATGGCGCCCTGCTCGCCGTCGAAGACCCGCGCGGTGCCCTCGAACGAGGCGGTGTCGAAGCCCGCGGACTTCACCACCGCGCCGTCGGGGGCCAGCGACCCGCGCAGGATCGTCAGCCCGCCGGTGGGGTGGATCGGGTTCGACAGCGGGCGCAGGATCTCGCCGTCGAGGCCCTCGGGCCGCAGCTCCTCGAGGTTCTCGGCGACCGTCCTGCCCGTGACGGTGAGGCAGTCGCCGTGGATCAGGCCCGCGTCGAGCAGCGCCTTCATGACCACCGGGACGCCGCCGACCCGGTCGACGGTGTTCATCATCCAGCGCCCGAACGGCTTGACGTCGGCGAGGTGGGGCACCTTGTCGCCGATGCGGTTGAAGTCGTCGAGGACGAGCTCGACGCCGGCCTCACGGGCGATCGCGAGCAGGTGCAGCACGGCGTTCGTGGAGCCGCCGAAGGCCATGATGATCGCGATCGCGTTCTCGAACGCCTCGCGGGTCATGACGTCGCGGGCGGTGTGCCCGCGGGACAGCATGCCGACCACGGCCTCGCCGGAGGCGCGGGCGAAGCCGTCGCGGCGGCGGTCGGCCGAGGGCGGGGAGGACGAGCCGGGCAGCGCCATCCCCATCGCCTCGGCGGCGCAGGCCATGGTGTTGGCGGTGTACATGCCGCCGCAGGCGCCCTCACCGGGGCAGATCGCCCGCTCGATCTCGTCGACCTTCTCGCGGCTGATCAGCCCCCGCGCGCACGCGCCGACGGCCTCGAAGGCGTCGATGATCGACACCTCTTTGCCGTCCACGGTGCCGGGCATGATCGAGCCGGCGTAGAGGAACACCGAGGCGAGGTCGAGGCGCGCGGCGGCCATGAGCATGCCGGGCAGGGACTTGTCGCAGCCCGCGAGCGTGACCGTGCCGTCGAGCCGCTCGGCCGACACCACCGTCTCCACCGAGTCGGCGATGACCTCGCGGCTGACCAGCGAGTAGTGCATCCCCTCGTGGCCCATGGAGATCCCGTCGGACACCGAGATCGTGCCGAACTCCATCGGGAACCCGCCGGCGCGGTGCACGCCCTCCTTGGCCGCGGTGGCCAGGCGGTCCAGCGACAGGTTGCAGGGGGTGATCTCGTTCCACGACGACGCGACGCCGATCTGCGGCTTGGCGAAGTCGTCGTCCCGCATCCCGACGGCCCGCAGCATCCCGCGGGCCGCGGCCCGCTCCATCCCGTCGGTGACGTCGCGGCTGCGGGGCTTGAGATCGGCCTGCTCCATGAGGTGAAGGTAACGCTTGTCCCTCCCCGGGGCCGGGGGCAGACTCCCGCGCATGACCGGGGAGACGCTCGAGCCGTTCTGGCCGAGCCGCCGGTACGACGCGTTCGACGAGCGCTGTCGCCGGGCCACCTGAGCACCTCCCTCATGGCGGGTGCCTCTGCGTGCCCCGACCGCGACCCTGCTCTGGAGCCCTCCACCGTGACCCTCGCCCCGCCCCGCGTGGTCCACCTCGACCGGATCGACCACGGTCTCGTCACCCCCGCGGGCGGTTCCCGCGACCTCGACGCGATGCTCGACCGGGCCCGCGCCGCCGAGGCCGACGGGGTCGCGGTGGTCGTCGTCCCGTCCGGTGCGGAGGACGCCTCCGCCCGGCACCACTGGCCCTCGACCGCCCAGGCGCTCGCCGTGCTGCTCGCGACCACGTCGGTGCGCGTCGCCGTCGACGTCGTGCCCGCGGCGTGGGAGCCCGACGCGATCGCCCGCTTCGCCCGCAGCGCCGCGGGGCTCGCCGGCGACCGGCTGATCGTGCAGGTGCGCGGCGCCGGCGCCGAGGCGTTCGCCGGCGCCCTGACCGCCCGCTGGGACGGGCCGGTCGTCGTGGGCGACGGGGACCTCGGCACCCACGCCTGAACCCCGCCCGCGGCGAGACCCCGCTCACAGCACCCCGCAATAGTTGACGTCTCAACCGACAGTGCTAGGCTCTGCCGTGAAAGTTGATGCTTCAAGTCTCACGGAGGACGTCATGACCGAGACCGCCGCGCCGACCCTCGAGCTCGCGGGCTCCTACCAGATCGACCCCGCCCACACGCGCATCGGCTTTACCGCCCGGCACGCGATGGTCACCAAGGTCCGCGGCTCGTTCGGCGAGTTCCGCGGCACCGCCACCATCGGCGAGGACCCCGCCCGCTCGGGCGTCGAGATCGTCATCGCCGCCAACAGCCTGAACACCGGCCAGGAGCAGCGCGACGGCCACGTCCAGGGCGACGACTTCCTCGCCGTGAACGTCTACCCCGAGATCACCTTCCGGTCGACCTCGGTGGAGCAGGACGGCGACACCTACAACATCACCGGCGACCTCACGATCCGCGACGTCACCAGGTCCGTGACCGTCCCGTTCGAGTTCACCGGCCTCGCCAAGGACCCCTTCGGCAACGTCCGCGCCGGCTTCGAGGGCGCCACCACGATCAACCGCAAGGACTGGGGCATCACCTTCAACGCCGCGCTCGAGACCGGCGGTGTGCTCGTGTCCGAGAAGGTGGGCCTCGAGTTCGACGTCTCGGCCGTCAAGCAGGCCTGAGGCCGCCCAGCCCGACGCAGCCCCGCGCCACGACAACGGCCCGCGCCCCCACCGGGGACGCGGGCCGTCGTGCGTGCGGGTGCGGTCAGAACGCCGCGTCGAGCAGGTCGCCGACCGGACCGCCGGCATCGCCGTCGGAGCGGCCGGAGCCCTCGGAGCGGTCGGGGTCGTCCGCGGTGTCGTCGGTGTCGTCGATGTCGTCGGTGTCGTCGGAGCCCTGGGTCGCTCCGCCCCGGTCGGCGTCGCGGTCGTCACCCCCGGAGCGATCCTCGGCGCGGTCCTCGGCCCGGTCGTCGGTGTGCTGCTCGGCGCGGCCGCCGGGTCCGTCCCCGGCGCGGTCCCGGGCCCGCTCCTCGGCGCGGTCCCCCGACCGGTCACGCAGGCCCGAGGAGGTCGCCCGCATCCCCGCGGACGACGCGCCGCCCGCGCCCGCCCGGCTCCCCGTGCGCGCCGGCGGCGAGGACGCGCCGCCCTCGTCGACCGGCTCGGGAAAGATCAGGGTGTGCGCCGGGAGGGCCGGGGCGGGGCGGACGACCGCCGGGTCGCCGATCGTGCCGGCCACGGCGGCCGAGGCATCGCCACCGGTGGCGCCCGCGCCGACCCCCAGCGCCCCGCCGACGATCACGGCACCGACGCAGGCGACGAGCACCGCGCGCCGGGAGCGACCGGACGTGGCACGCTCCCCGAGGTGGCCGGCGGAGCGGGGCCCGAGCGCCGGCGCGAGCCCCGCGAGGCCGGCCCGGAGGCGTTCGCGGGCGTCGACGTCCGCGGCGTCGTGCACCAGGGCGCGCACGGCGTCGACGACGTCCCCGGACGGAGCGGGCGGCAGCGCGAGCGGGCCCGTCGCGGCCAGCACGGCGATGCGCGCCAGCGCGAGGACGTCGTCCTCCGGCGAGGCGCCGACCGGCGCCGGGGCGCCGTCGCCGGTCCAGCGCGGGCCGAGGGTGGGGTCGAGCAGCACGGCGTCCGCACCGACGCGACCGTGGACGACCCCGCGCCGGTGCAGGCAGCCCAGGCCCGCGGCGAGGCGGGCGACGAGCAGGGCGGCGGCGGCCGGGTCGGACGGGGTCGTCGCGGCGGCGAGGCTGCCGTCGCGGGCGAGCGGCATGACGACGAAGGGCCCGTCGTCGCCGTCGGGGGCGCCGTCGAGCACCTCCATCGCCCGGCCGGGCCCGAGCCGCTCGCGCAGCAGCGCGTCGCGCTCCCAGCGCTCGCGCCCGTCGTCCCCGGGGAACGACTTGACCACGACGTCGCGCTGCAGCAGGACGTCGTGCGCGCGGTGGACGCGGCTCGCGGCCCCGCCGAGGCGCTCGTGGAGGCGGTACCGGACAGTGGCCACGCGGGCTCCTTCGCGAGGAGGTGCGGGGGAGGCGCCGCCGTGGTGCAGCGCGGGCGGGCCCGGAGCGCTCCCGGGTCGCGACGGCGCTGAGTACCACCTGTCCCGCCCCTCCACACGTGCCCCACGCGATCGCGTACGCGCGGCGACGTACGGCGCACCGGGGGCGCGTCCCGGGGTCGGCCCCGATGTCGCGGCGCGGGGCGGTCACGACGCTGGTCGCCGTGACCACCAAGCACTGGCGCCACCTCCTGGTGTGGCTGCACGTGACCAGCTCCACGGCCTGGATGAGCGGCGCGGCGGCCCTCGCGATCCTCCTGGGCCTCTCGCGCAGCGACCCGGCGGTGGCCGGCGCGGCGGTCGGCGCGGCACGGCACCTCGACGTGTACCTGCTGGCCGTCGCGGCCAACGCCTCGACGACCACCGGGCTCGTGCTCGCCTGGACGACCGCGTGGGGCCTGGTGCACCACTGGTGGGTCGCGGTGAAGGCGGCGATCACGCTCGCGGCGCTCTGGGTCGGGATCGCGATCCTCTCCCCGGTGCTCGACGAGCTCGCCGCGGGCGGCACGCCGGCGCCCGCGGCGCAGGTGGCGGGCGCGGCGGCGATGGCGTCGGCGGTGGCCTTCCAGGCCTGGGTCTCGGTGGCCAAGCCCTGGTCGCGGACGCCGGTGGCGCGCCGCGAGCGGGCCCGGGGCCGGGCGCGGCTCCCGCAGGCCGGGGCGCCGCTGGTCGCCGCCGGGGTCCTCGCGCCGCCCGGGGACGTGGCGCTGACCGTCGCCCTCGGCTTCCCGGCGCCGCTGCTCGAGGTGGTCGTCCTCGTCGTGGTCGGTGTCGCCCGGCAGCGGGCGCTGCGGCGTCAGCTCAGTCGGTCGGCGCCCGGTCCGGCGCCCGCGGTGTCGCCTGCTGTGGCGCCTGCTCCCCCGGCGGCCGCGGCTCCGGCACCAGCGGCGCGTCGTCGAACGTGACGTCGACCGACTGGTGGTCCTTCTGCCGCTCGGACTCGGCGTACGAGGCGTAGGCGCGGCGGTCGGCGGCCGTGGTGTCGCGGTCGTCGGGGTACATGCTGAACAGGCTGCGCGGGTGCAGCCGGCGGTCGAGGACGGCGTCGAGCTCGGCGCAGAGCACGAACACCGACGCCGCCAGGTAGATCCACGCCAGCAGGCCCAGCACGATCCCGAACAGGCCGTACGCCGCGCTGGCGCCCTGCAGGCGCGTGCCCACGAGCCAGGCGCCGATCGTCAGCAGCACCTGCCAGGTCACGCCCGCCACCACGGCGCCGATCCAGCGGTCCCGCACACGGCTGCGCCGCGCCGGCAGCAGGTGGTAGGCCATGAGGAACAGGCCGATGTTGACCACGACGCCCGCGACGGTGGCCGTCCCGCGCCCGAGCCCGCCGAGCCCGGTGGTCTCGCCGGCCGCGGTCGCCAGCGCCGAGAGTCCCGCCGTGAGCAGCATCCCCGCGCCCACGAACAGCACGACGAGCGCGCCCCGGCCGTAGGCGGCCCAGATGCTCGGCCGCTCGGCCCGCGGCACCGCCCAGACCTCGTCGAGCGCGTGCTGGGCGGCCTGGGTGACCCCGAGGGCGCCGTACACCGCGACGACGACGCCCACGACGATCCCGGCGGTGTTGCCGCTGAACTGGTGCACGTTGTCGCGGATCTGGTCGCCGATCACCGGCACGTTGCGCAGGGCGGAGGAGAGCACCGCCTGCTGGGCGGCCGGATCGTCGTGGAGCACGTAGCCGAGCACGGTGACGCCGAGCAGCAGCAGCGGGAACAGCGACAGGAAGCCGTAGTAGGTCAGCAGCGCGGCGAGGTAGGCGCCCTGGTCGTCGACGAATTTGTAGACGACGGCGATCGGCAGGGCGGCCCACCGGTGGCGGCGCTGGAAGGCGTCGAACCGCCGAGAGATGCCCATCCGCCACCTCCTGGTCCCCGGGGAAAAGGGGTACCCCGTCCGGGTGTCCGCCACCGCGGACCGGGGTGGGGTGGCCGGCCCTTTCGGGGGGCGCGACACTGACGGCCCCACACGCCGCATTCACCGGGAGGAGCAGCGTGGAGTTCGACGTGCTGGTCGAAGTGCCGCAGGGCAGCCGGAACAAGTACGAGATGGACCACGAGACAGGGCGGCTGCGGCTGGACCGCACCCTGTTCACGGCCACGCGGTACCCGGCGGACTACGGGTACATCGAGAACACACTCGGCCAGGACGACGATCCGCTCGACGCGCTCGTCCTCGTCCAGCAGCCCACGTTCCCCGGGTGCCTCGTGCGCAGCCGGGCGATCGGGATGTTCCGGATGACCGACGAGGCCGGTGGCGACGACAAGGTGCTGTGCGTGCCGAGCGACGACCCGCGCCTCGAGCACCTGCGCGACATCCACCACCTGGACGAGTACCACCGCATGGAGATCCAGCACTTCTTCGAGGTCTACAAGGCGCTGGAGCCCGACAAGAAGGTCGAGGGCCACTCCTGGGTCGGGCGCGCCGAGGCCGAGAAGGAGGTCCAGGCGTCCCTGGACCGCGCCGAGAAGGCGGGCTATCGGACGTGACCCCGGACCCCACACCGTGACCGGACCGCCGGACCCGCCGCCGACCATCGCGACCATGCGCACGATCGGCATGGTCTGGGTGGTCGTGGGCGTGCTGGCGATCCTCGTCGGTGCGTTCGCGACGGTGGCCGCCATCGCGATCTTCGGTGTGCTGGCGCTGGCGCTGGGCGCCGGGCTGGTCGGCGTCCAGCACGTGCGGGCGCG
The DNA here is from genome assembly GCF_028737205.1 of Actinomycetospora lutea. Taxonomy (GTDB): domain Bacteria; phylum Actinomycetota; class Actinomycetes; order Mycobacteriales; family Pseudonocardiaceae; genus Actinomycetospora; species Actinomycetospora lutea. Next base: position 45,387 of record NZ_JAQZAL010000015.1, read on the forward strand.
CTCGGCGATCCGCGCCTCGCGGACGCTGACCAACACCCCGCCCCCGCCGGCGGCGCCGCCCTCGGCGAGCCCGCCGGGCCCGCCGGCCGGCCCGCCGACGGCCGCGGGTCTGCGGGGCTCGCGGGGGTCGCCGGGCTCGTCGGGCTCGTCGGGCTCGTCGGGCTCGTCGAGCTCGCCGGGCTCGCCGGGCGGCGGGGACGCCGAGGCGCCGGTCGGGTCGCCCGACGACGGGTCCGGCGAGGGTTCCGGGACCTCCGACGAGGGCTCGGAGGGCTCCGAGAACTCCGGCGAGTCCGTCGTCATCGAGGGCGAGCCGGAGGACGCGGACAGCGCCGCCGGGCGTCAGGCCTCGTCGCGGTCGATCTCCGACGAGGAGGACGGCACCGGGTCGCGCACCGACGAGGAGGACCCGCCGCGCCGCGACGCGTGACCCGCCGGGGTCGCGGGTAGGAGGCTGTCGACGTCGCTCACCCGGACAGCAACCCAGCCCTGGAGGCCCCGCGTGCCGACCCCCACGCCCACCGAGAACGACCGCACGCTGCTCACGGTCGTCGCCAAGATGACCGCCCTGCCCGGCAAGGAGCAGGAGCTGCGCGCCGAGCTCGAGCAGCTCGTCGAGCCGACCCTCGCCGAGGACGGCGTCGTGAACTACGACCTGCACGTCGCCGTCGACGACCCGGCCACGTTCGTGTTCTACGAGAACTGGCAGAGCCCCGGCCACCTCGAGGCGCACCTGGCCAACAGCCACCTCGTGGAGTTCGCCGGCAAGCTCGACGAGTACCTCGTCGGCGGCGCGGACGGGCTGGTGATCACCCAGCTGCAGCGGATCAAGTAGTGACCTCCCCGGCCACGCCCCGCACGGTCGCCTCGGCCATGGCCGAGGCGGCCGTCGCGTGGATCGAGACGCTCGACGACGAGCAGCGCGCGACCGGCGTGTGGACCTGGCCGGGCTCGAAGGCCGCCGACGCCGAGCGCGTGCTCTGGTTCTACACGCCGACCGACCACGGCGGGCTGACCCTCCACCAGCAGCGGCCCCACCAGCAGCGCGCGGCGATGCGCCTGCTGTCCACCGGGCTCTCCGAGGCCGGCTACGTCTCCGCGGCGACGATCATGGGCCTGGAGAACGTCCTCGACCGCACCGAGGGCTTCGTCGCCGGCTTCGAACGCGACCGCGGCCGCGATCCCGCCATGTACTACCTGCGCGTCTTCGGCGACCCGAGCAGCGGCGCCCCCTGGTCGTGGCGCTTCGGCGGGCACCACGTCTCGGTCAACCACCTGGTCATGGACGGCGAGGCCGCGGCGGGCAGCCCGTGCTTCCTCGGCGCCGACCCGATGGCCTCGCCCCTGCTCGGCGGCCGGGAGCTGCGCCCGCTCGGCGGCGTCGAGGACACCGCCCGCGAGCTGCTGCACGCCCTCGACGCCGAGCAGCGCTCGCGCGCCGTGCTCACCGACACCGCGGCGCCGGACATCATCGGCGGCAACCGGGTCCAGCCCCGTCCCGGCGATCGGTTGATCCCCCTGCCCGACCTGTGGCGTGGGCACTTCGCGCAGGAGCTCGAGGACCGCATGTGGGCGATGCACGACGGGCTCGAGGCCCAGCTCGGCGTCACCGAGGCCGACCACGCGGCGACCGAGCTGACCGCCGCGCCGCGCGGGATCGCCGGGGCCGACCTGGGTGCGGGGCAGAAGTCGATCCTGCGCGCGCTGCTCGACACCTACGTCGGCCGGATGCCGCCGGGGCTGGTCGAGCGGGAGCGGGCGCGGTTCGAGGGCGACGCCCTCGACGCGGTGCACTTCGCGTGGGCCGGCGGCGTGCAGCGGGGCGACCCGCACTACTACCGCCTCCAGGGTCCCCGCCTGCTCGCGGAGTGGGACAACACCCAGCGCAACGTCAACCACGCGCACTCGGTGTGGCGCGACCCGGGGCACGACTTCGGCCTCGACCTGCTGGGCGAGCACCTCGTCGAGCACCATCTCGGGTGAGGACCGCGCAGCCGACCGTCGACCTCCCCCAGGGGTCGCTGCGGGGTCGCCGGGACGGCGACGTCGTCGCCTTCCGCGGCATCCGCTACGCCACCGCCGCGCGGTTCGCGCCGCCCGGTGCGCCGCCCTCGTGGGAGGGCGTGCGCGACGCGGTCGCGCCCGGCCCGATCAGCCCGCAGCTCCCGGCGCGCGTCAGGGTGGTCACCGGCCCGTCGTCGGATGATGACGCCGTGCAGGACGAGGACTGCCTGCGCGTCGACGTCCGGGCGCCCGCCTCCGCGCTCACCGACGGCGTCCCACGCCCGGTGCTGATCTGGCTGCACGGCGGCGCGTACGTCATCGGGTCGGCGTCGACGTCCTGGTACGACACCTCGCGCCTGGTCGCCGAGGGCGACGTCGTCACGGTCAGCGTCGGCTACCGGCTCGGGGTGCTGGGCTGGCTCGCCGCGCCCGGGGTCTCCGACGGCAACCTCGGCCTGCTCGACGTGCTCGCCGCCCTGCGCTGGGTGAAGCACCACGTCGCGGCGTTCGGCGGCGACCCCGCGCAGGTCACGGTGATGGGCCAGTCGGCCGGGGCGCACGCGATCGCCTGCCTGCTGACCGTGCCCGAGGCGCGCCCGCTGTTCCGGCGGGCGATCCTGCAGAGCGGCCAGCTCGGTCTCGGGCTCTCCTCGCCGCAGCGGGCGGCCCGGATCGCCGGCTACGTCACCGAGGGGCTGGACGGCGCCGACCCGGCCACGGCCGGCGTCGACGTGCTGCTCGCGGCCCAGCGCCACGCCATGGTGCGGGCCGCCGGCCCGGGCGGTCTGGACTCCTCGCCGGCGTTCGCGCCCGTCGACGGCGTCGCGCCCCTGGCGCCGGGCACGACGTGGGCGCGGGCCGCGACGGCGGGCCACGACCTGCTCGTCGGCTCGACCGCGGACGAGGCCGAGACGTTCATGGCCATCAGCCCGGCGCTGCGGCGGCTCCGCGGCCTCCCGCTGCTCGGCCGGGTGGCCGGCGTGGGCTCGGCGGTCGCGACGCGGCGGGTGTTCGGGGCACCGGCCCTCCGGCTCGCGGACACCGCGGCACGGGCGAGGACCCGGGTGTTCAGCTACCGCTTCGACTGGCGGGCGCCCGCGTCCGGGCTCGGCGCGTGCCACTGCATCGAGCTGCCCTTCGTCTTCGGGGCCCGCGCGGCGTGGGAGGACGCCCCGATGCTGCGCGGCGCCGACTGGGACGCCGACGTCGAACCGCTGGGCGCGGTAGTGCGGGCCGCGTGGCTGCGGTTCGTGCGCGCCGGGGACCCGTCCACCGACGCGCTGCCGTGGCCGCCCCACCGCCCGGGGCGAGGGCCGACGACGGTCCTCGCGGGAAACGGGCACACTCGACCATGAAGGACCGTTCCCCCGAGGAGGAACCGATGCCCCTGATGCGCAGGGTCGCGGCGCTCGGCGCCGCCGTCGCCGCCGCGCGGCGGTACGCCCGGCAGAACCCCGAGAAGGTCAACCGCTACGCCGACCAGGCGGCGGCCTTCGTGAACAGCCGCACCGGCGGCAGGTACCAGAAGCAGGTCGACTCGGCGGTCCGCCAGGTCCGCAAGCAGACCAGCGTGCCGGGCCGCACCGTCCCGTTCCCCGAGCCGCAGTACTACGGGCCGCAGTCCGCGACCCGCTACCCGAGCCAGCGCACCGATCGTCAGTAGCCGGAGGTGAGTCACGCGCCGGCAGCGGGCACAGACCGTCCATGGGACACAACGACCCGCTGCCGGTGCGGCTCGACGGACCGACCCCGTGACCGCCTCCATCCCCTCCACCGTCCTCGTCACCGGCGCCACCGACGGCCTCGGTCGCGGCCTCGCGGAGGACCTCGCGCGCCGCGGCCTGACGGTCCTGCTGCACGGTCGTGACGACGAGCGCGGTAAGGCCGCCCTCGACGAGATCCGGCAGGCGACCGGCAACGAGGCCCTGTGGTGGTACCGGGCCGACCTCGCCGACCTCGCGCAGGTCCGCGACCTCGCCGACCGCGTGGCCGCCGACCACCCCCGCCTCGACGTGCTCGTCAACAACGCCGGCATCGGCGCGGACGTGCCCGGCGGCGGCGTGCGCCAGGAGAGCGCCGACGGCCACGAGCTGCGGTTCGCGGTGAACTTCCTCGCCGGCCACCTGCTCGCCCACCGCCTGCTCGGGCCGCTGCGGGCGGCCGGCGCCTCGAGCGCCCACGGGCCGGCGCGGATCGTCATGGTCGCCTCGGCGGGCCAGGCGGCCCTCGACTTCGACGACCTCATGCTGCGCCGCGACTACTCGGGCTGGCGGGCCTACTGCCAGAGCAAGCTCGCGCAGATCCTCGACGCGTTCGACCTCGCCGACGAGCTGGACCCGGCGGTGGTCACCGCGACCGCCCTGCACCCGGCCACCTTCATGCCCACCAAGATCGTCCCGTCGCCGGTGAGCACGATCGCCGAGGGCGTGGAGGCGACGGCGCGGCTCGCGGTCGACCCGGAGCTCGCCGGCGTCACCGGGCGCTACTTCGACGGGCTGCAGGAGACCGAGCCCGAGCCGCAGGCGCTCGACCCGCTCGCGCGCCGGCGCCTCCGGGCGATCGCCGACGAGCTGACGCGACCCTGACAGCAGGTGTCAGCCTCCGGCGAGGAGGATGATCGCGTGACCCACCTCGAGAGCCCGTTCTCCGTCGACGTCTGGGAGCCCGCCGAGGGCGACGCGCTCGCCGAGCCCGAGGGCCGGGGCCCGGCCACCGGGCGCGCGCTGATCCGCAAGACCTATACCGGGCCGCTGGCCGGCACGGCGGTCGCCGAGCTGCTGACCACCCAGGGCGAGGGCGGGGCGGCGTACCTCGCGCAGGAGCGGGTGGTCGGCGAGCTCGAGGGCCGCGCGGGCAGCTTCGTCCTCCAGCACGGTGCCTCCGGCGGCGACGGCCAGGAGATGCGCCAGTGGGCGTTCGTCGTCGCCGGCTCCGGGACGGGCGGGCTGGCGGGGCTCTCGGGCACCGGGATCATCGCCCACGAGCTGCTGACCCTGGACTACGTGCTGCCCTGATGGCCTTCACCACCGACCCCGACGGCACCCACCGCTACCGCGCGACCGCGACGTGGTCGGGCTCGACGGGTGCCGGCTACGACGGTTTCTCGCGCGGGCACCGCATCACCGCGGCGCCCGCCGAGGCCGCGCTGGAGCTCTCCAACGACCCGTCGCTGGGCGGGGACGCGAGCCGCCTCGACCCCGAGCAGCTCGTGCTCGCCGCGGCGTCGTCGTGCCAGCTGCTGTCGTTCCTCGCGATCGCCGCCCGCGCCCGGATCGACGTCACCGGCTACCGCGACGACGCCGAGGCGACGATGTCGCACGACGACGGCCCGGCGCGGATCGCGGCGATCGTGCTCCGCCCGCAGATCACCGTGGCGTCGGGCCCGAGCATCCCGCGCGTGGAGCGGCTGGTCGCGCTGGCGCACCAGGAGTGCTACATCGCGAACAGCCTCGCCACCCCGGTCGCCGTCGAGCCGACCATCACCTTCTCCACGTGAGCGAACAGGGGCCGGTCAGCCCAGCAGCTCGGCCAGCCGGGCGCGGTAGCGGGTGACGTTGCCGAGCTTGATGTCCTCGTAGCCGCGCACCATGTCGGGCAGGCCGGCGATCTCGGCGGCGCGCTCGGCGTCGTCCATCGCCAGCAGCTCCGGGACCAGCGCCCGGTACTCGGCCACCAGCTCCCGCTCGACGCGGCGCACCTCGGCGACGCCGAACGGGTCGAGGCGCGTGCCGCGCAGGCGGCGCATGGCGCGCAGCGTGCGGTAGCCCGGCCGGAACCAGCGGCCCAGCGTGATCTTGCGCTGCATGCCCATCGCCCGCAGGACCGGCGGGTGCAGCTTCCACGCGTAGCGGGCGCCGTCGCCGAACTGCGCGCGCACCGAGGCCTCGAGCGCCGGGTCGAGCGACAGGCGCGCGACCTCGTACTCGTCCTTGTAGGCCATCAGCTTGTAGAGCCCGGTCGCGATCGCCTCGGCGAGCCGCGGGTCGGCGTCGACGCAGCCGCGGACGACCGCCGCGTACTCCCGGGCGTAGGAGGCGTCCTGGTAGGCCACGAGCTCCGGGACCCGGACGCCGACGAGGCGCTCCAGCTCGCTCCCGGCCCTCGCCCCGATCGACGCCACGATCTCCGCGGCCTCGGCCGCGCCGCGCGCGGTGAGCCCGGGGACGCCGGTGTCCGGCCCGGTGCCGGTCACCAGCCCGACGACGAGCGCGAACGCCTCGGGGTCCGCGACCGACTGGCGGCCGCGGCGGAACGCCTGCAGGTTCTTCTCGACCGCGGCGCCGTTGAGGGTGAACGCCTCCTCGACCGCCGACGCGGGCAGCGGCAGGGCGCCGGCCTGGAACGCGGCGCCGAGCAGGATCGTCAGCGCGAACTGGTCGTCGCCGAACAGCGCGTCGGCCAGCGCCCGCGCGTCGACGACCACCCCGACGTCGCGGCGGACCCGCTCGGTGATGCGCGCGAGCACCGCGTCGGGGTCGGGGAACGAGACGGTCGGGTCCACGACCATGGCGCCCGTCGGCACCTTGGCCGACGAGATCGCCGCGACCGTGCGCCACGACGCGCAGGTCGCGAGGTTCGCGGGCTCGGCGGCGACGAGCAGGTCGGCGCCGAGGTAGAGGTCGCACTCGCCCTCGGCGGCCCGGCCGGCGACCTCGGTCGCGTCGCGGCTGATCTTGATGTCGGAGATGACCGCGCCGCCCTTCTGGGCCAGCCCGGTCTGGTCGAGGCCGCGCACGTGGCGCCCGGCGACGAGCGCCGCGGTGGCGAGCACCTGCGACACGGTGGTCACGCCGGTCCCGCCGATGCCGGCGAGCCGGACCGTGAACTCCTCGTCGTCGACCACCAGCGGCGGCAGCGGCAAGGCGCCGCCGTCGAGCGGCTCGAGCCCGCGCGGGGCCGCGGCGGTACCGGGCTTCACGGTGAGGAACGCCGGGCAGTCGCCGTCGAGGCAGGAGTAGTCCTTGTTGCAGGACGCCTGGTGGATGCGGGTCTTGCGGCCGAACTCGGTGTCGACCGGGGTCACCGACAGGCAGTTCGAGGTCTGGCCGCAGTCGCCGCAGCCCTCGCAGACCCGCTCGTTGATCATCACGCGGGTGCTCGGGTCGGGCAGCAGGCCGCGCTTGCGCTTGCGCCGCTTCTGCGCCGCGCACTCCTGGTCGTGGATGAGCACGGTGACGCCAGGGGTGTCGGCGAGGACGCGCTGGGCCTCCTCGTAGCGCGAGCGGTCCCAGACCTCGACGCCCTTCGCGAGGCGCACGCCCTGGTACCGCGAGCGGTCCTCGGTGGTGACGAGGATCCGGGTGACGCCCTCGGCGGCCAGCGAGCGCGTGAGCGCCGGCATCGGCAGGGCCCCGACCGCGTCCTGTCCGCCGGTCATCGCCGCGGCGCCGTTGTGCAGCAGGCGGAACGTCATGTGCGAGCCGGCCGCGACGGCCGCGCGCACGGCGAGAGAGCCGGAGTGGTGGAAGGTGCCGTCGCCCATGTTCTGGACGAAGTGGTCCGCCTCGACGAACGGCGCCATGCCGAACCAGTGCGCGCCCTCGCCGCCCATCTGGGTCAGGCCGGTGACCTCGCCGACCTGCTCCTCGGGCATGAGCAGCACCATGGTGTGGCAGCCGATGCCGGCGCCGACCAGCGAGCCGTCGGGGATCGCGGTGGTCGAGGTGTTGTGGGGGCAGCCCGAGCAGTAGAACGGCGTGCGCTTGGCGCCGTCGACCGGCGTCAGCGACAGGTCGATGCGGCTGCGGCGCGCCTTCTCGTCGCGCCAGGCGCGCACGCTCGGCACGTCCCCGTGCGCCAGGAGACGCTCGCCGAGGCGGCGGGCGACGACGTCGGGGTCGAGGTCGCCGGCCTCGGGGAACATCGGCGCCCTCGTTGGCCCGCGCTTGCCGAACACCCGCGGGGCGTCGGCGCGCCCGTAGAGCAGCTCCTTGATCTGGGTCTCGAGGAAGGCGCGCTTCTCCTCGACGACGACGATCTCGTCGAGCCCCTCGGCGAACTCGTCGACGATCCCGGGCTCCAGCGGCCAGGGCATGCCCACGCGCAGCAGGCGGACGCCGTGGCGCTCGAGGGCCGCGTCGTCCAGGCCGAGGGTGGCCAGCGCCTGGCGCAGGTCGAGCCAGCTCTTGCCGGTCGCGACGACGCCCAGGCGCGCGGGCCCGTCGCCGACGATCCGGTTGAGCCGGTTCGCCGCGGCGTAGCGCCGGGCGAGCACGAGGCGGGCGCGGTAGAGGTCGCGCTCGATCGGGCCGAGCGCGGGCTGCAGCAGGGTGGCCGAGGGGGTGTGCACGTACTCGCGGCCGTCGATCGTGAGGTCGGGGGTGACGATCGCGAGCCGGTCCGGGTCGACGTCGACGGTGCCCGAGCCGTCGGCGACCGCGGTGACCATCTTCAGCGCGGTCCACAGCCCGCTCACCCGCGAGAGCGCGACGGCGTGGCGTCCGAGGTCGAGGACGTCCTGGGAGTCGACCGGGAAGAGCACCGGGACCGCCATGTCCGCGAGGGCGGCCTCGGAGGCGCAGGGCACGCTGGACGACTTCGCCGCCGGGTCGTCGCCGACGAACGCCACCGCCCCGCCGCGGGGGTGGGTGCCGGTGAGGTTGGCGTGGCGCAGCGCGTCGGTGGCGCGGTCGAGGCCCGGGGCCTTGCCGTACCAGTAGCCGACGACGCCGTCGCGGGTCAGGCCGCCGGTCGCGGCGGCGAGCTGGGTGCCCTCGACCGCGGTCAGCGCGATCTCCTCGTTGAGCCCCGGCGCGAACACGACGTCGTTCTCGGCGAGCAGGTCGCGGTGGCGGGCGAGCTCGAGGTCGTAGCCGGCGAGCGGGGAGCCCTCGTAGCCGGAGATGTAGCCGCCGGTGCGCAGGCCGTCGGCCAGGTCGGCGCGGTGCTGGTCGAGGGGCAGGCGCACGAGCGCCTGGACGCCGGTGAGGTGGATGCGCCCGCGCGTCATCGCGTAGCGGTCGCGCAGGGACACCGGGCGGCGCGGCTCGCCGTCACCGGACGGCGGGACGTCGAAGGCGGGTGGGCGGACGTCGACGGTCATGGCGGACCTCCTGGGTGGTCCGGCGCACGGGGCGCGGGGTGGGTCCTCGTGGGCCGGGCCACACGTCGTGGCGGTGACACAGAAGGTAAGGACCTACTCGCCAGTGGTCTATTCTCGTGTTCGACGGCTGGGCCAATGGTCCAGTGATCGAGCCTTCTGACTGATCCGCTTCGGCCATTGGACGAGCCATGGACCTCGACGACCTCGACCGCGCCCTCCTGCTCGCCCTGCTCGAGCGGCCCCGCGTCGGGCTGCGCGAGCACGCGCGGGCGCTGGGGATCGCGCGCGGCACCGCGCAGGCCCGGTTCCTGCGGCTCCAGGAGCGCGGGGTGATCGTCGGGTTCGAGCCGCAGGTCGACCCGGAGGCGCTGGGCTACGACGTGCACGCCTTCGTCACGCTGCACATCACCCAGGGCCGGCTCGACGCCGTGGCCGAGCACCTGGCGACGATCCCGGAGGTGGTGGAGGCGCACAGCATCACCGGGGACGGCGACCTCTGGGCCCGGGTGGTCGCGCGGACCAACGCCCACCTGGAGCAGGTGGTCCAGGGGATCATCGGGACCCCGGGGGTGGAGCGCACGCGCACGGAGATCGCGCTGACCGAGCGGGTGACCCACCGCGTCCTGCCGCTCGTGCGCGCCCTGCCGCGCGGCCGTCGTGGCACTTGACCCGGACCACCCTCGAGGTCCCACGGTGGGGCCATGACCCTCGACGTGCAGACCGCCGTGAGCGCCGCCCTGTCGGACGCCGACGTCACCGCGTACCTGGAGCGGATCGGTCTGTCCGGCCCGTCCGCACCGCCGACCCTGCCCGAGCTCACCCGGGCCCACGTGGCGGCGATCCCGTTCGAGAACGTCGACGTGGTGCTCGGCCGCCACCGCGGGATCGCGCTCGACGTCGTGGTCGACAAGCTCGTCCGCCGGCGCCGGGGCGGCTACTGCTACGAGCACGCGCGCCTGTTCGCCGCCGTCCTGACGCACCTCGGGTACCGGGTGCGCACCGTCATCGCACGGGTCCAGGCGGATCGGGGCGGCCCGCGCACCCACCGCGCGCTGGTCGTCGACGACCACCTCGTCGACGTGGGTTTCGGGGCGAGCATGCACGTGCCGATGCCGCTGCGCGACGGCGTCGTCGTCGACCAGGCCGGCTGGGACCACCGGCTGGAGCGCGAGGACGACGGGCACTGGACGCTGGTGCGCCGCACCCTCACCGGCGAGGAGCGCGCCTACCGGATGGACCCGCAGCCCTCGCTGCCCGTCGACGACGAGGTCGCGCACCACTACACGTCGACCCACCCGTCGTCGCCGTTCACCGGCCAGCTGGTCGTCATGCGCCTGGCGCCGGGAGTGAGCCGACGTCTCGTGCGGCGGACGCTGATCACCGAGCACGCCGACGGGCGGGTCGAGGAGCTCCCGGTGACGGGCGAGGACGTCGTCGACGTGCTGGCCTCGCTCGACGTCGAGCTCGACGACGAGGAGTCGGCGGCCCTGCGCGCGTGGTGGTCTACTCAGGACCGTGATCGGTGAGCTCGCGCTCGACAGCACCGCCGAGCGGGTCGGCGACGGGGTCCACGAGATCGTCCTGTCGGACCGCTGGGGGCTGCTCGACGGCCGGCTCAACGGCGGCTACCAGCTCAGCGTCGCGCTGCGCGCCCTCGCGGCCGAGGTCCCGCTGCCCGACCCGGTCGTCGCGTCCGCGTCGTACCTGCGGCCGGCGTGGCCCGGGCCGGCGCGGGTGCTGACCTCGGTCGTCCGGGCCGGTCGCCGCCTGGCGACGGGGACCTCGCGGCTCCTGCAGCCGGGGCCCGACGGTGACGAGCGCGAGGTGCTGCGCCTGGAGGCGACGTTCGCCGACCTCGCCGCCTCGCCCGCCGAGCCCGTCGACCGCACCGCGGCGCCGGCGCTGCCGCCGTTCGAGGAGTGCCGGACGTTCGGCGGGGCGGACGCGCCGGACACCGCGACGGTCGGGCAGCGGATGCGCTACGGCGTGCCGGCGCTGCCCGGCTGGGTACGCGGCGAGCCGTCGGGCGACCCGCACGCCGAGTTCTGGTTCGGGTTCGCCGACGGGTCGGACGCCACGCTGCTCGACCTCGCGTTCGTGGTCGACGGCGCGGCGCCGGTGGTGCTGGAGCTGGGCCGCGGGTCGAGCACCGCGCAGCTCACCGTGCACCTGCGCGAGCACCCCGCACCCGGCCCCCTGCTCTGCCGCACGGTGAGCAACCACCTCGCCCACGGCCTGCACGACGAGGACGTCGAGGTGTGGGACTCGCACGGCGTGCTCGTCGCCCAGGGACGGCAGCTCGCGCTGCTGCTCTGATGCGGCGGGCGGGGCACCGGGAGTCGGCGGGACCCGTGGGAGCGAGGGGCTCGTTCGCTGCGTGGGACGCAGCGGGGGACGCCCTCGCTCCACCAGGTCGGGGACGTGCACGGCGGCCTCGGACCCGAGATCGCGGGGTACTACGTCCAGTAGAGGACCCGGGCCGCCGGGAGGCGTTCCTCGAGCTCGGAGGTGACGTGCGCGCGCAGGTCGGCCATCACGTCGTCGGGGTAGACGTGCTTCACCGCGCCGAACTTGCCGCGCTTGGTCCGGCGCTGCCCCGGATCCATCTCCAGCCGGGTGCGCGGGTACCAGGTCTCGAGGGTCTCCTTGCTGCCCGGCGTGAAGCGGTGGGTGATGCACTCGGCGGTGAGGTCGAGGGGCTCGACACCCTCCAGCGCCGCGGCGACCCGGGCCAGGAGATCGCTGTAGGCCGCCCGCCAGTCCCCCACCGGCATGATCGGTGCGATCGTCATCCCGACGGGCCAGCCGGCGCGGGCCATCGTCGCCAGCGCCTCGATCCGCGCCGGGACGGGGTCGGTGCCGCCCTCGAAGCGCCCGACGACCGACTCCGGGCCCAGCGAGAAGCGCAGCCGCGTGCGCCCGCCGTGCGGCAGGTCGAGCAGCCCGGCGACGTCGGCGAACTTGGTCGTCGCGCGCAGCTGGACCGGCCCGCCGACATCGTGGGTGCCGACGTGGCGGATCGCCGCGGAGAGGCTGCCCGTGACGTGCTCGATGCCCAGCGGGTCGGTGTAGCAGGACGCCTCGAAGGTCGTGCCCTCCCCGGCGCGGGCGGCCGACGTCGAGGTGATCGTGCCGTGCCCGACGTACGCGTCGAGCCCGCCGAGGATCTCTTCGAGGTCCCCGAACACGCGGGTGACGGGCGGGCCGGTCAGCGACCCCGCGAGGTAGCAGTACTGGCAGTGCGCCGGGCAGCCGCGGGCGAGGTCGACGCGCCAGTCGGCGCTCGGCGGGATCGGGTCGAGCTTGCGCGCCGACGCCGGGCTCGTGACGACGGCCAGTGTCGCCTTCGCCCGGGCGTAGGTCTCGCGCTCGGTGTCCCCGCGCAGGCCGGTGATGCGGTCGCCGCGCAGCAGCTCGACGTCGTCGACGCCGGCCGCCTCGCAGCGGCGCAGGATCTCCGCGGTGTGCGGGTGCTCCTGGGCGGAGCGGGTGACGAGGACGTGCTGAGGAGTCCAGAGACGGGTCCGGGGCCGGGCCGGCGACGGTGCCGGGAGGGGTGTCGTCATCGCACCCACGTCAACGCGTCGCACGTTCGGCGACTTCCGGCCGGAGGGGGTGATTGCGCCGATCGTGGGCGGGATACTCGCCGACGTCCGGCGGTGGCGCCGGTCACACCCGCCCGACAGCCGCACCCACCCCGGGAGGCTCCCGTGTCCGCTCCGTCCACCGGCCCCGACCTGCGCCCGGCGGCGCTCGACGACACCGCGCTCGAGGAGGTCCACCGTCTCGAGCAGCGCCTCGGCACCCCCGTGGTGGCCTACGAGTCGACCAGCCCCTACGCCGAGCTGAGCGACGACCAGCTCGCCGAGATCCAGCGCACCGAGGCGGCCCTCGGCGTGCGCCTGCTGGCCTACCGCTCCTGAGCACCCGCGGCGCGGACGTGCAGCAGCCGCACCCCGCGTCGCGTCGGCACGCCGATCTCCGGGACGAACCCGCCCGCCACGAGGTGGTCGCGGAGCCGGTCGACGACGTCCAGGCGCGGCGCCGCGCCCCCGTCGGAGCCGTACACGAGGTGCAGCACGCCGCCCGGGCCCAGCGCCGTCGCGAGCACCGCGAGCTCCGCGCGCGCCGGCCCGGTCCAGAAGACGTTGACGTTGATCGCCAGCGCGAGGTCGAACGCCCCCGGCTCGGGCCGGAACTCGGCGAGCGAGGTCGTCAGGACCTCGGGGGCCCCGGCGCGGCGGGCCGCCGCGGTCGCCGTCGCGGAGCGGTCGAGCCCCGTGTACCGCCCCCGCGGCAGGCGGTCGACGAGCAGCGCGGCCGCCACCCCGCGCCCGCACCCCACCTCGAGCACCCGCGCGTCGGGGGCGGGGTCGACGAGCTCGACCGCCGCCGCGAGCCGGGGCGGGACCCTCATGACCCGGCGCCCCGCGCGGCCGGGCGGCACTCGCCACGGTCCTCGCCACGGTCCTCGCCACGGTCCTCGCCACGGTCCTCGCCACGGCCGAGGTGGCGTTCGAGGGCGTCGAGGCGCCCCGCCCAGAAGCGCGTCTGGCGGGCGGCCCACCCGGCGAGGTCGTCGAGCGGGCCGCGCGCGAGGCGGTAGACCCGGCGCTGGGCGTCGACCGAGCTCGTGACCACCCCGGCCTCGCGCAGCACCCTCAGGTGCTTGGACGCCGTCGGCTGGCGGATGCCGAAGCGCTGCGCGGCGAGCTCCGAGAGCTCCCCGGCCGTCGCCTCGCCGCGGTCGGCCAGCCGCTCGACCATCGAGCGCCGCACCGGGTCGGCGACCGCCCGGAACACGTCCACCCGCCGTACTTTGCCACACAGCTATATCGCTGTCGAGCGAACAACGGACCGGGGACTACGGTGGTCCGGGTCACAACGAGCGGGAGGTGCGGGCGATGCCCACGGTGGAGACGGTGAAGGGCCCGGTCGACGTCGGCGACCTGGGCACGACCCTGATGCACGAGCACGTGTTCGTGCTCAGCCCGGACATCATGCAGAACTACGGCGACGAGTACTGGGACGAGGAGGTCCGGGTCGCCGACGCCATCGACAAGCTGCGCCGGCTGCGCGACCTCGGCGTGACGACCATCGTCGACCCCACCGTCGTCGGGCTCGGGCGCTACATCCCGCGCGTGGCCCGGATCAACGCCGAGGTCGACCTCAACATCGTCGTCGCCACCGGGCTCTACACGTTCGACGAGATCCCGCACTTCCTGCACTACCGCGGCCCGGACACCGTGCTCGGCGGCGACGAGCCGATGACCGAGATGTTCCTGCGCGACATCCGCGAGGGCATCGGCGGCACGGGGATCAAGGCGGCGTTCCTCAAGGGCGTCGTCGAGGAGCGCGGCCTCACCCCCGACCAGACCCGCATCCAGCACGCCATCGCGACCACCCACGTCGAGACCGGCGTCCCGATCACCGTCCACACCAACGCCGCACACCAGACCGGGCGGCTCGCGCTCGACCTCTACGAGCAGGCGGGCGTCGACCTCACCAAGGTCGTCGTCGGGCACGCCGGCGACAGCAACGACCTCGACTACCTGCGCGAGATCGCCGACCGCGGCGCCACCATCGGCGCCGACCGCTTCGGCATCGACGTCTTCAACCCCACCGACCAGCGGGTGGCCACCATCGCTGCGCTCTGCGCGGAGGGCTACGCCGAGAAGATCGTGCTCGCCCACGACGCGTCCTGCTACATCGACTTCTTCTCCGGCGCGAGCCAGGCGACGAAGGAGCAGATGCTGCCCAACTGGCACTACGAGCACATCCACCGCGACGTGCTGCCCATGCTGCGCGAGCAGGGGGTCACCGACGACCAGATCACGACGATGCTGGTGGACAACCCGCGGCGGTACTTCTCATGAGCCCCACCCCGCTCGGGCGCGGGGCCGCGCCGTTCGACACCACCGGCATCACCCGCGGCGCCGACGGCGTCGCGCGCTACGACCACCTCGCGCCGTCGGTCGTGGCGATGGTGCGCGCGTCGGTGGAGCGCCACCCGGACGTCGAGGCGGTCGTCGAGGTCGGCGGCGAGCGCGTCACGTACGCGCAGCTCTGGGACCGGGCCGCGCGGGTCGCCGGCGGCCTGGTGCTCGGCGGCGTCGGGCGCGGCGACCGGGTGGCCTCGCTGCTGCCCGCCGGGCTGGACTGGGTGGTCGGGTTCCTCGGCACCCTGCTCGCCGGGGCCGTCGCGGTGCCCGTGAACACCCGCTTCGCCGCGCCCGAGGTGTCCTACGTCCTGGAGGACAGCGCCGCGGCGGCCGTGCTGCGGCCCGGCGAGGCGCTGCCGGACGGGCACCCCGAGGCCCTCGACGACCTCGTCCCCGGCGACCTGGCCGCGATCTTCTACACGAGCGGCACCACCGGCCGGCCCAAGGGCGCGCGGACGACCCACGGCAACTTCCTGTCCAACGTCGAGACCGCGATCCGCGTGATCGGGATCGACCGGGCGATCGGGCCGTCGCTGCGCAACCTCGTCTCGGTGCCGCTGTTCCACGTCACCGGGTGCAACTCGCAGCTGCTCGTCCAGCTCGGGCTGGGCGGCACCACGGTGGTGCTGCCGGTGTTCGACGGCGCCGCGTTCGTGAGGACGATCGTCGACGAGCGCATCGACACGCTCGTCAGCGTGCCGGCGATCTACGGCCTGACGCTGGCCCGCGACGACCTCGGCGTCGACCTCTCGCACGTCGCGCGCGTCTCCTACGGCGGCGCGCCGATCGCGCCCGCGCTGGTCCGCCGGCTCATGGAGCGGATGCCCCAGGCGCGGCTGGGCAACGGGTTCGGGCTCACCGAGACCTCGTCGATCGCCACCTTCCTGCCGCACGAGTGGGCGGCGGAGAACGCGGACTCGGTGGGGTTCGCGGCGCCGGTCGTCGACCTCGCGCTCGACGGCGTCGACGACGCCGGGGTGGGCGAGCTGCTGATCCGCGGCCCCAACGTCGTCGACGGCTACTGGGCCGCGCCCGAGGCGACGGCGCGCACGTTCGTCGACGGCTGGCTGCACAGCGGCGACCTCGCGCGCGTCGACGACGGCATCGTGCGGATCGTCGACCGGGCCAAGGACGTCATCAACCGGGGCGGGGAGAACGTCTACTCGGTGGAGGTCGAGAACGCCCTCGCGGGCGCGCCGGGGGTGGTCGACGCCGCGGTGGTCGGCGTCCCCGACGACGTGATGGGCGAGAAGGTCGGCGCGGTGCTCGTCGGGTCGGACATCGACGTCGGCGCGGTGCTGGGCTACCTCGACACCCAGATCGCCGACTTCAAGGTGCCGCAGTACGTGGTGGTCTCCGCCGACCCGCTGCCCCGCAACCCGGGCGGCAAGCTGCTCAAGCGCACCCTGCGCGACAGCACCGACTGGGGCGCGCCGGTGCGGGGTCGCTAGCCCGTCACTGGCGCGGCCGCGGCACCTCGGCCGCGACGACCCCGTGCGAGCCGGGCAGCAGGGCGTCCGGGTCGGCGTGGTCGCGCCCGTCCGGGCCGAACCACGGGTGCTGGACGGGGGCGGGCTCCGTCGTGGCGGGGGCCGGTTCGGTCCCGTGGCGGCCCGGCTCGGGCAGGACGCGACCCGCCCGGGTGGAGACCACCGCGATCCGCTCCCCGGTGGGCGTGCGGCCCGCGTCCACCACGCCCTCGGCCGCGTCGGGCCGGCGCGCGACGGCGACGCGCAGGTCCTCGACGGGCAGCGGCCGCAGGTGGGTGACGATCGTGGCCACGGTCGCGGTCAGCGGCACGTGCGGGTAGCCGTCGGAGGCGAGCTCGAGCCCGACGGCGATCTCGTCGCCGAGGCCCGCGAGGTGGCGCGGCGAGGCCCCGGGGACGACGACGAGGAACTCCCGGCGGCCCATCCGGACCGCGGCGTCGACGGGCCCGAGCGGCTGGCCCAGCGCCGCCGCCACCTTGCGCGCCGCGTGGTACTCGGCGCGCGCGTCGCCGACGTCGTCGAGGCCGGCGACGTCGACGAGGGCCAGGCCGACCGGGAGCTCGGTGGACCCGCCCGGGGACGCCCAGCGCTCGAGGAAGTCCGGGGTCGGCAGGCCGCTGGAGGGGTCGATCTCGGCGGAGCGGTGCGCGTCCGCGGCGCGGTGCGCGTCGGCGAGCTGCTCGCGCAGCGCCCGGCTGCCGGCCTGCGCGGTCTGCATCCGCGTGATCATGTGCGCCAGCGACGCCGTCGCCCACGCCTCGGCGGGCGTGCCGCCGCTGCCCGCGACCTCGCCGCCGGTGGCCATGACCTCGCCGAGCAGCGCGTCGACGCGGCGCAGGAGCGGCTCTGCGAGCCGGGTGCCGAGCGCGAGGCGCAGCCGGGCGAGCTCGGCCCCGGCCTGCGCGTGGGCGTAGCCCCAGCGGCCGTGGAACTGCCGGCCGGCCTCGGTGCCGTGCTCGTGCGCGTCGTAGGCGTGCTGGTCGGTCGCGACGAGGAACGCCCCCGCCTGCGGCCCGACCGCCACGACCGTCCACTCGTCGGCGAGCTTCTCGTCCGGCTCGATCAGCACCGTGTGCACGCCGCGCGGCGCGGCGTGCTCCTCGCCGCGGACGAACCCGACCACCACGTCGGCGCCCGCCTCGGCGAGGCGCTCGTAGACGACGCGCTCGCGCTCGAAGAACTCGAGGCGCTGGAATAGGGCGACCACCACCGTCGGCGTCGGCGACGCGCCGATCGGGCTGGACACCACCGCCTTCTCGATCGCGTGCGACACCGCGACGAGCAGGCGCTTCGGCACCGGCGTCGGGCGACCGCCCGCCGCGTGCTCCCACGTGCGGCGCGGCTCCTCGTCGAGGCGGGTGCGCGTGGCCCGCGCCGTGGCCTCCGCGACGGCCTGCGACAGCGGACCGGCCACCCCGGCGGTGCCGCCCGCGGGGACGGGCGCGACCGGGGGGACGGGCGGCACGGTGGGCACGGTGGCGAGGGGTGCGCTGCCGTTCGGGTGAGTGGTCACCGGGATCTCCTGGTGTCCGCGTCGGGGCGGGTGGCCCGGCCGGTTCCCGGCCCACGGCGGGCGACACCTCTTTCCGGGCACCACGCGACGACCGGCCGGTGGGGAGCGACGACGAGACCCAGGTCACTCGTTCGGACGGCGACCACTCGGGGTGTCCGCGGATCACACCTCGTGACCGGCGACCAGCACCACGTCGAGGCGGCGGGGGCCGTGGACACCCTCGACGCGGTCGAGCTCGATGTCGCTGGTCGCCGAGGGCCCGGAGACGAAGGTCAGCGGGCCGTCCGGGTCCAGGCGCGCGAGCGCCTCGGGGACCGACGACACGACCTCGGCGGCGCGGACGACGCACACGTGGTGGTCGGGCACGAGGCTGATGGCCCGCCGGCCCTGGTCGGGGGCGAGCGCGTCGAGCACGAACGTGCCGGTGTCGGCGATCGCCACGGCCGCGCCGGTGACGACGGCGTCGACGCGGTCGAGGTCGGCGACCGACAGCGGCGGGTCGTCGGACCGGACCGACGCCGTCGCCTCCGCGAGCCAGCGCTCCGGCACCCCGGGCGGGGCGACGACGGTCGTCGCGCCCGCGTCCGCGAGCACCCGCGCGATCGCCGCCGGTACGCCGTCCTCGCCGGCCACGCGGTGCACGGTCGCCCGGTAGTCGGTCAGCGTCTCCTCGAGCCGGTCGACGGCGCCCGCGCTCCCCGGCGCGTGCGACCCGGTGCGGCGGTAGGTCCGCGGCACCTCGGGCGGCGTCGACCCGCCGGCGTCGCGGGCGGCCCGCAGCCGGGCCAGCACCTCGTCGCGGGCGGAGGTCACGACCGCTCCTGACGCCGCGCCCACCACTCCCGGAACGTCTCGGCGGGCGGCGGGGGCATGTCGCGGGCGCCGAACCAGGCCGCCGCCCCCGGGCCCGGCACCGACCGGATCCGCCCGGAGCGCCCGAACAGCCGGCCCAGCTTCATCGCCCGCTCGAGCAGCGAGAACCGCCCCGGGGTCGCCATCGCGGCCGCCGCCGCGCGCATCGCCAGGTCCTGCGCCGTCGGCCGCCCGTGCGCCGCGACCGCCGCCGCGCGCTGCTGCACGAGCAGGTGCGGGATGTCGATGCGCACCGGGCAGGCGTCGAAGCACGCCCCGCACAGCGACGACGCGTAGGGCAGCGAGGCGTTGACGTCGTCGGGGCCGTCGATGCCGGTGAGCTGCGGGGACAGCACGGCGCCGATCGGGCCCGGGTAGATCGACCCGTAGGCGTGCCCGCCCGTGCGCTCGTACACCGGGCAGACGTTGAGGCACGCCGAGCACCGGATGCAGTGCAGCGCCTGCCGCCCGTCCGGCGAGGCCAGCACGTTCGAGCGGCCGTTGTCGAGCAGCACCAGGTGGAACGCCTGCGGCCCGTCGCCGGGCGTGACCCCGCTCCACGTCGACGTGTACGGGTTCATCCGCTCGCCGGTGGAGCTGCGCGGCAGCAGCTGCAGGAACACCTCGAGGTCCGACCACGTCGGGACGATCTTCTCGACGCCCATCACCGTGATCAGCGTGTCGGGCAGCGTCAGGCACATCCGCCCGTTGCCCTCGGACTCGACCACCGAGATCGTCCCGCTGTCGGCGACGGCGAAGTTCACCCCGGAGATCCCGACCCGCGCCGACAGGAACTTGCGCCGCAGGTGCGCCCGCGCCGCCATCGCGAGCCTCCGCGGCTCGTCGGTGAGGTCGGGGTCCACGCCGGGCATCTCGCGCAGGAAGATGTCGCGGATCTCCGAGCGGTTCCGGTGGATCGCGGGCACGAGGAAGTGCGACGGCGTGTCGTCGGAGAGCTGGACGATGAGCTCGGCGAGGTCGGTCTCGAGCGCCGCGATCCCCGCCTCGCCGAGCGCCTCGTTGAGCCCGGTCTCCTGGGTCGCCATCGACTTGACCTTGACGACCTCGTCGGCGCCCGTCGCCCGCACGAGGTCGACGACGATCCGGTTGGCCTCCTGCGCGTCCCGCGCCCAGTGCACGACCCCGCCCCGCGCGGTCACCGACGCCTCGAGCTGCTCGAGCAGCTCCGGCAGCCGCGCCATGACGCCGGCCTTGAGGCACTCGCCCGCGCGGCGCAGCTCCTCCCAGTCGTCGACCTCGCCGACGACCGCGGCGCGCTTGGCCCGGATCGTGCGGGTGGCGTGCCCGAGGTTCTGGCGCAGCTGGGTGTCGGCCAGCGCCCGGTGCGCGGCGACCGGGAACGGTTCGCGGCCGCGCAGGTGCCCGTGGGGGTCCGACGCGACGGTGGGCATGCCGAGCTCGACGGTCCGGCTCCGCTGCGCTCCGCGTCCGCGATCCGTGGTGGTCACGCCGTCACCCCCTGCTCGGTGCTCGCCAGGATCTCCGCCAGGTGCACCGTGCGTACGCCCGAGCGCAGGCGCGAGAGCCCGCCACCGATGTGCATGAGGCACGAGGTGTCCCCCGCGGTGCACACCTCGGCGTGCGTCGAGAGCACGTTGGCCATCTTGTCCGCGAGCATCGCCGTCGAGGTCTCGGCGTTCTTCACCGCGAAGGTCCCGCCGAACCCGCAGCAGACCTCGGCGTCGGGCAGCTCGGTCAGCGTCAGCCCCCGGACCTCGCGCAGCAGGCGCAGCGGCTTGTCGCCGACGCGCAGCATCCGCAGCGAGTGGCACGTCGGGTGGTAGATGACGCGGTGCGGGTAGTAGGCGCCGACGTCGGTGACGCCCAGGACGTCGACGAGCAGCTCGGAGAGCTCGTACGTGCGGGCCGCGAGGTCCTCCGCCGCCCGCGCCAGCTCCTCGTCACCGCCGCGCCGGGCCACCATCGCGTGCTGGTGGCGCACGCAGCCCACGCACGAGCCGGAGGGGGCGACGACGACGTCGGCGGCGCCCGAGAACACGTCGACGTGGTGGCGCACGAGCGGCAGCGCGAGGTCGAGGTAGCCGGTGTTGACGTACATCTGACCGCAGCAGGTCTGGTCCGCGGGGAAGACGACCTCGTGCCCGAGGCGCTCGAGCAGCTCGACCGTGGCCCGCGGGGCCTGCGGGAACATCGCGTCGCCCAGGCACGTGGCGACGAGGGCGATCCTCAAGGGACTCCTCGCGATCGTGGTGGTGGTGGCCCCCGAGTGTCCCCCGCGCCCCACCGGCCCCGCTCGCTCAGCGGGCGGGGAACTCCAGCAACCAGAACTCCGAGCGGCTGGTCACCCAGGCGCGGGTGCCGTCGCGCGTGGCGGCGACGCCGAACGGCAGCTGGCCGACCGGGACGCTCGCGATGACGTCGTCCCGGCTGTTGATCACCGAGACCGTCGACCCCGGCGCGGCCTCGCTGCCGTAGTTGGTGACGAGCGTGTGGCGGCCGTCGCCGGTGACCGCGACGCCGATCGGCCCGCTGAGCCCCTCGGTGATCGTGGCGGTGACGGTGTCGTTGCTCGTGTCGATCACGCTGACCGACCCCTGCGGGGCCTGCGCCGTCCCCTGGCTCGCGACGTAGGCGTAGCGCCCGTCGGGCCGGACCGCGACCCCGCGCGGGGTGTCGCCGACCCGGATGGTGCCGGTGACGGCGTTGGTGGCGGTGTCGACGACCGAGACCGTGTTGCCGACGCCGGTGAGCACGCCCTCGTTGGCGACGTAGAGCTTGCGCCCGTCGGGGGTCAGCGCGAGGCCGCTGGGCCCCTGGCCGACCGGCACGGTCGCCGTCACGCGGGCCCCGGAGAGGTCGACCACCGAGACGGTGCTGCCGGGCGCGGCGTTGGTCCCCTCGTTCGCCACGTACGCGACCCGCCCGTCCGGGCTCAGCGCGAGCCCCGAGGGCGCGGGCCCCACCTCGATCCGCGTCGTCACCCGGTTCACCGTGGTGTCGACGACCGAGAGCACGGTGCCGGGCGCCGCGTCGCTGCCCCGCTCGCTGACGTACACCCGCGTCCCGTCGCCGCTGACGGCCAGGTCGCCGGGGAAGGTGCCGACCGGGGTGGAGCCGGTCACCTGGTCCGTCGCGGTGTCGACCACGGCGACCGAGGGCGAGGGCGGGCTGCCGCTCAGCCCGCTGACGAACGCCCGGCGTCCGTCGGGGCTCACCTCGACCCAGCGCGGGCTCTGCACCGGCGGGGCGACGGCGCGGGCCGTCGGGACCGCGCCCGGCGACCACAGGTCGAAGACCGCGTCGGCCCCGATCGCGCCGCCGGCGACGACGACGAGCGCGGCGAGCCCGACGGCGACCCACCGCCACCGTCGGGGTCGCCCCGCCGGCGCCTCCAGCGCGGGTGCGGGCGGGCGCCCGGGGGTCGGCGTCCCGACGCGCGTCGACCCCGGCGGACCCGACCCCGGCGGGCCCGATCCCGGCGGGCCCGATCCCGGCGGACCCGACCCCGGCGGACCCGACCCCGGCGTCACCGGTCCCGTCCCGTCGGCGGCCGGCCACGCCGAGCTCGGAGGACCGGTCCGGGACGGCGTCGTGGCCGGCCCCCTCGGGCCCGCGCCGAGCACCGAGGTGGCCACGCCCACGGGGGCGGGCCCCGTCCCGGCCCGTCCGAGCGCCGCGACCGTCGCGTCGGCCAGCGCGCCGGGGGTCCCGAAGCGCTGGGACGGGTCCTTGGCCATGCCGGTGGCCACGACCTGGTCGAAGACCGCGAGATCCGGGCGGGACCAGGAGGGGGCGGGCACCGGCTGGTGCACGTGCTGGCCCATGTGCGCCACCGGGTCGGGGCCGGGGAAGGGCCGGTGTCCGGTGAGGAGCTCGTAGAGCAGGCAGCCCAGCGCGTAGACGTCGCTGCGGAACGTCGCCGGCTCGCCGCTGAACAGCTCCGGCGCCATGTACGCCGTGGTGCCCAGCACGGTGCCGGTGCTCGTCAGGTGCGCCGCGCCCGGGCTCGCGAGGCGGGCGATGCCGAAGTCGACCAGGAAGCAGAAGTCGCCGCCGCGCTGCCCGGTCAGCAGCACGTTCGACGGCTTGACGTCGCGGTGCACGAGCCCGGCGGCGTGGGCCGAGTCGAGGGCCTCCGCGATCTGCCCGACGATGTCCACGGTCCGCCCCGGCGGCAGCCCCTGCGGGTGGGCGCGCACGGCCGCCGCGAGGTCGCCGCCGTCGACCAGCCGCATGTCCACGAACAGACGCCCGTCGATCTCGCCGAAGTCGTGGATCGTGATGACGTGCAGCGAGGACAGTCGCGCGGTCAGCCGGGCCTCCTGCTGGAACCGTGCCCGGGACTCCGGGTCGGCCGCCACCGCGCTGCCGAGCAGCTTGAGCGCGACCGGGCGCTCACGGCGTGTGTCGAAGGCCTCCCAGACCTCCCCCATCGCGCCGCGGCCGACCAGACGCCGCAGCTCGTACGGGCCGAACACCTCGCCCTCGGCGGTCACCTGATCACACCCCTGTTCCGGCCGACGCCACCCGGGCGATCCGCGCCGTAGGTTAACGCCGTCCTCGCCGACGACGGACCCGTTCCGCGCCGACGCGCGCCGAGCGGGGAACCCGGTCCCGCGTGCCGCCGTCCGGAGGCGGCGGCGGCCCCCGCGAGCCGGGCACGCACCGCACCCGGACCGACCCCGTCCGTGACGATTGGGCTGGTCACGGGCTCGCGTCGTCGCCCACGACCGACCGCCCCGACCGACGGTGATCCTTGAAGTCTGCGTACGGTCCGTGAACCATACGGAGAACACACGGGTCCGGGGAGATACCCGGAGCGACGAGGGGTACGGCACCATGCCGGAGGTCTGGCCGCTGGTCGGTCGCTCCGCCACGCTGTCCTCGATCGTCCATCTCGCCCAGACCCGGCAGGGCGCAGGGGTCATGCTCGTTGGTCCACCCGGCGTCGGACGGACCCGCCTGGCCCTCACGACGCTGGCCGCGGTCGTCACCACGGACAGTGCCCGGTGGTCGCCCGTCTGGGTGATGGCGAGCCGCTCCACCCAGGACATCC
This sequence comes from Actinomycetospora lutea, assembly GCF_028737205.1. Taxonomy (GTDB): domain Bacteria; phylum Actinomycetota; class Actinomycetes; order Mycobacteriales; family Pseudonocardiaceae; genus Actinomycetospora; species Actinomycetospora lutea. The sequence goes on from NZ_JAQZAL010000015.1 coordinate 69,268, forward strand.
CCCTGGGGGCGATGAGCCATCTCCTGCCCCGGATGGACACGGCGCCCGACGGCGAGGCGGCGCTGACCGGCCACCTGCTGCACGAGGCCCGGCTCGCCCTGCGCCCGGAGCCCGGCGCGGGTCAGCTCATCCTCGCCGTGGACGACGCCCACGTCCTCGACACGACGTCGGCGGTGCTGCTCCAGCAGCTCGCCGTCTCCGGGGACGCCTTCCTCGTCGTCACCGCGCCGGCGGGCCTCACCCTCCCGGACCCGATCTTCGCCCTCTGGAAGGAGGGGCTGATCGACCGTCTCGACATCCGGGAGTTCGACCGCGCCCAGAGCGACCAGCTGGTCGCCCGGGCGCTCGGCGGGCACGTGGACGGGGCGGCCCTCCAGCGACTGTGGCGGTACTCCCTGGGCAACGCGCTCTTCCTGCGCGAGCTCGTCGACGGCGCGCGCGAGAACGGCACGCTGCGCCAGACCGGCGCGGTGTGGCGCTGGGAGGGCGAGTTCGCGCCGTCGTCGCGGCTGGTGGAGATGGTCGAGGCGCGGATGGGCTCGCTGGCGGCGCCCGAGCGGGACCTGCTGCGTCTCCTCGCCTTCGGCCAGCCGCTGGGCAGCGAGGTCGCGGCCGAGCTCGTCTCGCCGTCGGTGCTCGCGACGCTGGAGCGCCGGGAGCTGGTCGAGTCGGTCCGTGAGGGACGGCGGGTCAACGTCCGCCTCAAGCACCCGCTCTACGCCGAGATCCTGCGCCAGCAGGCCACCCCGCTGCAGGAGCGGCAGGCCTACCACCGCCTCACCCGGGCCATGGAGGCCCACGGCACCCGGCGGGGCGAGGACCGCAGCCGCCTGCTCGGGTTCCGTGTCGGCCAGGGCGAGGAGGCCGACGCCCGCGAGCTGCTCGCGGCCGCCCGGGACGCGGCCGCCGCCGACGCGGGGCTCGCCGACCAGCTGCTGCGCGCCGCCGCGGACTCGGGCGGCACCGTCGACGTGCGCCACCAGCTGGCCCGCGCCCTCGTCGCCGCCGACCGCTTCGACGAGGCCGAGGCGGTGCTGGCCGAGGTCGCCACGCGTCCGGAGATGGCCTCGGCCCCGCCCGACCAGCTCGTGGCCTCGGCGCTGATCCGCGTGCCGAACGCCTACTGGGGCCTGCACGACGTCGTCGGGACCCGCGACGTCCTGCACGCACTCGACCGCACGATCCCCGCCGGCTCCGCCCCGGAGGGCCGGGCGTGGCTGCGCGCGGTGCTGGCGCTGCTCGACGGCCAGCCCCGTGCGGCGCTCGAACGCCTCGACCCGCTGATCGCCGACACCCCCGAGGACCCCGGGCGCCAGGAGATCCACGTCGCCGCCCTCTCGGTCGCCGCGTTCGCGAGCGCCCGGGCCGGCGCCCTGGAGCGCGCCCGCGACCTCGTCGCGCGCGGCCTGCCGATGATCGAGCGCGACGGCGACCCGAGCGGCGGCTGGCTGCGCTTCCAGTTCCTCACGGCGTCCTGGTACGCCGACCTGCAGGCGGGCGAGCTGGACCGCGCCGAGAAGCTCGCCCGCGACTGCTACGCCGAGGCGCTGGCCCAGGGTCTGCGCACGCCCATGGCCATCTACGCCACGTGGCAGGGGATCGTGGCGGCGCGCCGGGGCCGGGTCCGGACCGCCGCCCGGTGGCTGCGCGAGGCGGCGGCGGCCGTGTCCGCGTCACGCTTCTGCTTCGCCGTGCCGCTGGCCGGTGAGCTGTCGATGGTCCTGGCCGCGTCCGGCGAGACCACCGAGGCGCGCACGGTGCTCGCCACCGCTGACGACGTGCCCGGCGGGGGCCTGTTCGCCGGGTGGCAGACCGCCGCCAACGTGTGGCTCCTCGGCGTCGAGGGCCGGGTGTCGGCCGCGACGGAGGCGGCGATCGCCGCGGTGGCCGCCTCCGAGGACCCGGGGCACCTGGTGCAGACCCTGCACACCGTCGTCCGCGTGCGGGCCATCGGCGTGGTGGCCGACGAGCTCGAGGTGCTGGCCGCCGACCTCGACGGCGCGTGGCCCGCCCTGGTCGTCGACCACGCCCGGGGGCTCAGTGCGCGCGACGGCACCGCCCTCGACCGGGTCGCCGCGCGCTGCGAGCAGCTCGGGTCGCTCCTGCTCGCCGCCGAGGTCGCGGCCCAGGCCTCCGCCGTGCACCGCTCGGACGGCAGCACCACGGCCGCGCGGGCGTCGGCGGCGCGGGCGCGCGCCTGGGCCCAGGAGTGCGAGGACGCGCGGACCCCGGCGCTCGGGCTCCTCGAGGCGTCGACGGAGCTGACGCGCCGCGAGCTGGAGATCGCCTCGCTGGCGGCCACCGGCCTGACCAGCAGGGCGATCGCCGAGCAGCTGGTCGTGTCGGTGCGCACCGTCGACAACGTGCTCCGCGCGGTCTACGCGAAGCTCGGCGTGTCCGGGCGCGGGGAGCTCTCGCAGGTCGCCGGGCTGCACGTCGCCCGCTGAGCCCGGAGAGGTCAGGAGCCGCTGCTCGAGCCGCCGTCGGTCGTGCCGCCGGTCGTGCCGCCGGTCGTGCCGTCGGTGGTGCCGGGTTCCGGCGGGTTCGGGTGGTGCCCGTTGGAGGTGGGCTCCGACGTGGGCCCGTTGTTCCAGCCGCCGTTGCCGCCGCCCCCGCCGCCGCCACCGCCCCCGCTGGGCGCGCGGCGGGCCTGGCTCTCCCCCTGCCGGGTCCCGCCCGAGGTGCCGGCCGCGGGCTCCTCGGCGGCCGGCTCGGCGGGCGCGACCGACACCGGCGGCGGCGCCACCGAGGCGGGCGGCGGCGCGACCACCGAGGCGTCCGCCGGCGCCGGGGAGCCGGCCGACGCGACCCGGTACACGTAGGTCCCGCCGCCGGCGAGCACGGCCAGCAGCAGCGCGGCCCCGATCGCCATCGGCACGCGGCGGCGGGGCTTCTTCTCGGGCTCGGCGGCCTGCAGGGCGGGCGCGGGCATCCCGGCCGCCGGGGTCCCGACCGGCATCGGCCCGCGCGCCGCGGCCGGCCGCGCGCCGTTGTGCAGCATCGCCGTGGTGGCCGCCGGCACCGCCCCGGAGTGCGGGCCGGTCCGCCGCGGCGGCGGCAGCGTGCCGGGACGCCGGAAGGTGCCCGACGACGGGCCGTTCATCGTCCCGACCATGGTGGTGGCGGCCGCGGCGGTCCGGCGGACCTGCGGGCCGGTCGAGCCGCCGGCGGGGCCGCCGCCGTGGACGTACTCGGTGTGGGCCATGCCGGCGGCCCCGAGGACGATGGCGTGCTTCGGGTGGGCGTCGACCGCGGTCGGGCGCCCCAGCTCCGCGGAGACCATCTGGCTCACCAGCGGGATGCGCGACGAGCCGCCGACCAGCAGCACGGTGGTCAGCTGCTCGGGACGCACCTGCGCCGAGTCGAGCGCGCGGCGCAGGGACGCGATCGTCGCCGAGATGGACGGGCGGACCATGTCCTCGAACTCGCCGCGGGTCAGCCGCACCTCGGTCTGCAGCGAGGGCAGCATCACCGGGATCGTCGCCTCGGTGTCGGCCGAGAGCGCCTCCTTGGCGAGCACGCAGTCCTGGCGCAGGCGGATCACCGCGCTCGTCGCGCGCGGGTCCGACGGGTCGAGCTCGGACACGGGCCCGCCGAGCACGCGGTCGACGTGGGTGAACACCGCCTCGTCGAAGTCGATGCCGCCGAGCCCCTCGATGCCCTCCGGCGTCCCGAGCAGCTCGAAGCCGTCGCCCGACGTCCGGAGCACGGTCGCGTCGAAGGTGCCGCCGCCGAGGTCGTAGACCGCCACGGTGGCGCCGTCCTCGAGGCGCTCGTTCGTGGCGTAGTGGGCCGCCGCCGCCTCCGGCTCGGTGATCATCCGGACGTTCCGAAGACCGGCCTGGCGGGGGATCTGGTCGAAGAGCTCCCGCTTGTACGGGCCCCAGTTCGCGGGGTGGGTCAGCGTCACCACGTCCGGCATCCGGCCCTCGCGCTCGCTGACCGCCTTGACGACGTCGCCCAGCTGGCGGGCCATGAGGTCGCCGGCGGCGTACGGCGACCCGCCGAGGATCAGCGGCATGGGGTCGCCGAAGCGCCGCTTGACCTCGCGGGCGACGCGGTCGGGCTCCGAGGCGGCGCGGCGCTCCGCGGCGTCACCGGTGAGCACGGTGCCGTCCTCGCGGACGAGGATCACCGAGGGCACGGCGGCCGCGCGGTCGCCGAGGCTCGCCATCTCCACGCGCCCGTCCCGATCGACCGCGGCGGCGGTGAAGGTGGTGCCGAGATCCACGCCGAGTCCGTAACCCACCGGAATCTCCTCTCGCTCGCGCTGTCCTACGTCGGGGTGTCGGCCGGGGTGTCGGTCGGGGTGTCGGTCGGGGAACGCGGTCTACACCGCGAGTTCGCTCGCATCGGGCGGGTCGTTACCGGCGTCATGGTCGCCGAGCCCGGGGTCCGGCCCGGGGACGGTGTCCCCCGGCAGATCGTGGTCGGGGGCTCCGGCGGGCGCGTCGAGGACGTCGGGCTGGTGGTCGGGCTGGTGGTCGGACCGCTCGGGGAGCCGCCCGTCGAGCCCGTCGTCGACCGGCAGCGGGGTGCCGGACACCGGCGTCCCGGGGGCCGCGAGCCCGACCGGGGGCGTCCACCCGGGGGTGCCGGCGTCGTCCGGTGGCGCGGCTCCGTCGCCCAGCCCGCTGTCGGGAGCGGGCTCGCTGATCCCGTTGACGCTGCGGTCGTAGCTCACGGTGTCGACGGAGAAGCTGCCGTCCGCGTTCTCGACCACGTGCACCTGGCCGCGCTCGTGGATGAGCAGGTCGGTCTCGCTGGCCGGGGGCTCGGGCACCGCGGCGTGGTGGTGCTCCTTGAAGACGTAGTGCTGGCCCGCGTCGTCGGAGATGATCAGGTACTGGAAGGCGTCGACGTTGTACGTCGCCCCGGCGCCCTCGTTGACCACGACGTCCTGGTACATCTCGACGGTCAGCCAGTCGTCGCCGACGCCCTGCGGGTCGAGCACGCGGAACGACTCGGCGAGCGCCGGCGCCTCGCCGCCGGGCGGGACGTCTCCGGTCGTGTGGGCCACAGGCGCCACCGCGGCCGTGGTGGTGGCGCTGGTCGCCCCGGGCTCCGACGCGGCGGCGTCCACCTGGGTGCCGACGGCGATCGCCATCCCCAGCCCCGCGCCGGCCTTCGCGGCCCGCCGGGCGACCTCGCGGATGTGCGCCGGCGCCTCCGCGCCGTTCTCCTCGGCACTGCGCAGCCAGTCGGGGATCACCCCGCGCACGTCGCGCTTCGCGGCCTCCCAGAGATGCGCCGGCATCCCGGGCGGCACGGCGCTGGGTGCCCGCACGGTCATGGCACGAGTCTCGGTGGGGCCGGACCGGGGGTCATGAGCAACCACTACTCGGTTTCCGGTGCGGGCCGGCGACGGCTTGCTCATGGCCAAGGGTCACCACGAACCGAGCGCGCCCACGAGCAGGCCCTCGCAGGTGCGCACCAGGACCCGCGCGGCCTGGCGGACGTCGCGCGCGGACGCGGGGTGCTCGGCGCGGCGCTGCCACTGGGCGAGCGCCGCGCGCGCCACCCGCTGCATCTCGCTCGCGGGGGTGTCGGGCTCGACCCCGAGCCGCTGCCAGACCTCGACCCCGCCGCCGCCCAGCAGGCGCTCCGCGGACTCCCGCTCGGTGTCGGTGAGCATGAGGGAGCCGACGCGGATGCCGTCGAGGAGGCGGACCTCCGCGAACTCGTGGGCCCCCGAGGTGACGATCTCGAGATCGTGCAGGAGGTGCTGGGCCGCGGGCACCGGGTAGCGCCGGATGGTCGCCTCGACGGCGAGCAGCGCCGACCGGGCCTTGAGCACCTCGGCCCGCCCGGCGAAGCGGCTCAGCAGCGCCTCGCGCAGGGGCTGCAGCCCGCTGCGGGTGAGCAGCTCGCGCGACAGCGCGCCCGCGGTGCCGGCGACGCCGGTGTAGCGCAGGCGCACCGAGAGCCGGATGCCGAACAGGCCGAAGCGGTCGAGGAGGGCCGCGCGCCGCGCGGGCGACAGGTCGAGGTCGGGCATCTCGCGGTTCGCGAAGCGGTCGGCGGTCAGCAGCATCTGCTCGACGTCGTCCTCGGGCGCCTCGGCGAGGCGCTCGATGGCCCGGAACTCGTCCTCGCGCAGGGTGGCGGCGGTCGACGCGAGGAGGCCCGCCACCGGGATGACCGTCTGGCACAGCGCCTGCACGCGGGGGTCGACGCGGTAGCGCTCGGCGACGCGCGCGGCGCTCTCGAGGGCCTCGGGGCGTCCGTGGCCGACCTCGTCCGCGCGGGCCAGCACGCCGAGGGTGTTGATCGGCCGGCGCTCGGTGGGGTCGTCCCGGAAGGTCTCGAGGAACCGGACGTCGGACGTGTGGATGTGGCGCATCAGGTAGACGACCGCGTCGGCGGCGCTCGGGCCGCCGCCCTGCTCGGTGAGCGCGGACTCGGTGCGCCGGGAGAGCTCGGTGGTCAGCGAGTCCATGCCCGGGGTGTCGATCAGGGTCATCGTCTTCAGCGCGGGCGAGGGCCAGTCGACGACCAGGCGTTCCACGTCCTGCGCGCGCATCCCGCCCAGGTCGCTGTCCAGCAGCCCCCCGGACGGTCCGGGCGGCAGCTGGCGCGGCGGGCCCTGCCGCGGGTGGGCCATCACCCGGTAGGTGTGGCCGTCGCGGTACCAGGTGACCACGCGCGTGCACTCGCCCGCGTCGGTGGCGGCGAGCTCCTGGCCGACCAGGGCGTTGAGCAGCGTCGACTTCCCCGACTTGATCCGGCCGGCGATCGCCACCCGCAGGGGCTCCTCGAGGCGGGCCGCCGCCGCCTGCAGACCTGGCTGGGCGGGGCCGCCCGCGTAGATGTCCATCGCCTGCTGGACGAGGCCCCGCACGCGGGGCAGCAGCGTGGCCGGGGGTGGCGCGGCCGGTCGTCCGGGCGGCGGGAAGGGCCCCGACGGCGGGAAGGGGCCCGACGGCGGGAAGCCGTGCGCCGGGCCGGCGGGACCCGGCGGTCCGAGGGGCCCCGGCCGGCCGCCGGGGCCGCCGGGGCGTCCGGGTCCTGCCGGGCCGCCGGGGCCCGGGGGATGTCCCGGGCTCCGCGACGGCGGCGCCCCGTACGGCCCGGGGCGGGGACGGTCACCGGGGCTCATGTCACGGCCTTCGCGGGAGGGGCTGCGGCCGGCGTCGCCGCACCGGCCGACAGCCCCGACGCGCGGGTGCGCTCGAGGTGCGCGGACAGGTCCTCCACGCGCGCCTTGAGGCTCGCGAGGGACTGGAGGTCGGTCTCGGCGCGCGACCGGGCGCCGCTGTCGGACTCGCTGCTCTTGGCGGCCTCCTGGGCCGCGGCGAGCGCCTCCGTCGACGAGCGCTGGAGCTCGGTCACCCGCTGCGACCAGGCGTTGCGCAGCTCGCGCTGCACGTGCCGGATCGCGTCCCGCGAGTCCTTGCCGAAGTGCATGTTGAACTCGTCCACGAACCGGCGCACCGCGTTCTTCGCTTCGGAGCGGCGCTTCTCGAGGGCGCGCTTCTGCTCCTCCTTCCACCCCATCCGGCCGAGCAGCAGGCCCGGGACGACGCCCAGCGCCAACGGCACCGGCAGCCCCGTCAGCGACATCAGCATGTTGAACATGAGGAACCCGCTGTAGGACTTCTGGAACGCGGCCATCCCGGCGCCCTTGGCCTTCTTCTCGGCGAAGCCGGCGTCGGCCCGGAGCCCGTCGAGCAGCTCGACGGGCGCCGCGACCTCGCGGGCGCGCACCACCTGCGACTCGGCGATGTCGAAGTGCTGGCCGACCGCGATGGCGACCTCCTTCGCCCGGTTCACGAACATGGCGTAGTTCTCCAGCGCCTCCCCGGCCAGCCGCTGCCGGAGCCAGGCCTCGAACTCCTCCCAGTTCTTCGCGGGATCGCCCTCGTCGATCGACTTCTCGGCCTCGTGGACCACGATCCGCGTGCGTTGCCGGAGGTCGAAGTCGACGTCGGACGAGATGTCGGCGAACCCGTCCTGCAGCACCGACTGCCACTTGGACGAGCGCTCGCGCAACGCGTCGGCCTGCTCCTTGGCGCGCGTGAGCTCGCTGACGAGCGCGGCCGACCGCTGCGGGTCGGCCAGGGCCGCGAGGCGGGCGCGCGCCACGACCTCCATCTGTTCCACGGCGGAGTGCACGTGCGTGATCGCCGCGTCGAGGGCGAGCTTCTCGCCGCCGGCGACGACCTCGTTGAGACTCGCGATCAGGGCGGGGAAGCCGGACTCGTTGTTGAGGTCCTTGCTCATCGTGCTGGCCGCCAGCGAGCGCACCTCCGACGACACCGCGAGCGAGTCGATCTCGATCCCCGCCCGCTGCAGGTGCTGCCGATCGCGCTCGAGCATGCGGGCCGAGTTCGGGTACAGGTCGGTCTTGGTCAGCACGAACAGGACCGTCGGGCACAGCTCCTTCACGGTCCGCAGGAACGACACCTCGCTCTCCGTGAGCTCCTGCGAGCAGTCACTGACGAAGAGCACCGCGTGCGAGCGGGGCAGGGAGCTGATCGTCGAGGCGTTCGAGCCGGATCCGATCCCGCCCACGCCGGGGGTGTCCACCAGGACGAGGCCGCTGGACAGGATCGGGCGGTCGAGCCCGACGGTCACGCGGCGGACGTTGCGGCTGTTGCCGGGATTGCCGAACTCGGAGGCGTACTGCGGGACGTCCGACGGGGCGATCGTCTCGTTCCACCCGGCGCCCGACGCGCCGGCGGTCGGTTCGAAGACCGCGCTCGCGGACAGGGTCTTGGCGTAGCGCACCTCGGTCAGCACCGCGGTGGCCACGTCGTCGTCGACCGGGCAGATGGGCGCGGTGAGCAGCGCGTTGATCAGCGAGCTCTTGCCCTGCTTGAACTCGCCGACGACGTGGACCGTGATCGACCCGTCGCTCAGGATCTGCTTGGCGCCCCGGAGCCGGGCGACGAGGTCCTCGCGCTCGTAGGCCTGTGCGCCCTTGATCGCCATGTCGATCGTCTCGGCGGCGTGGCGCGCAGCGGCGCTCTGCGTCTTCTGTTGCTGCTGCTGGACCGCCATGCCCTCTCCCGTCCCCTGTCCCGGGCGCCAGCCTCCGCCGCTGGGACGTGATCGTCATGAGTAGCGACTACTCATGTCTGTCGGTGGGTCGTGCCGACGCGCGGGGACCCGCGCGCACGACGGTCCGGCACGGTCGCGATGACCGTGCCGGACCGTCGGTGCCGGGCCCCCGGAGGTGGATCAGCCGTCGGCCGCGTCCGACCCGCCGCCGCTGTCCGACCCGCCGCCGCTGTCCGAACCGCCGCCGTCGTTGCCGCCGCCGCTCGACTCGAAGCCGCCTCCACCGGACTCGAACCCGCCGTCGTCGAACCCGCCCCCCGAGTCGCTGCCGCCGCCGGCGCCGACGGTCTCGAGGACCGGCTGCTCCTGCTGCTGCTCCTCGACGCCGCCCGACCTGCTCGCCGGCTCCTCGACCGGCTCCTCGGTGGACGAGCCGCTGTCGCCGCCGTTGCCGTTGCCGTGGAAGACCAGGCCGCCGTCGGTCGACTGCGGCTCGAGCTCCGACTCGCCGACGGGGGTCTCGGCGGGGAACGGCTGGGTCTCCAGCGTCTCCTCCGCCACGGGGATGGTCTCGCCACCGGCGCCCTCCGGCGGGGTGGTCTCACCGCCCGTGCCCTCGGGCGGGGTGGTCTCGCCACCCGAGGCCTCGGGCGGGGTGGTCTCGCCACCGGTGCCCTCGGGCGGGGTGGTCTCGCCACCGGTGCCCTCCGGCGGAGTGGTCTCACCGCCCGTGCCCTCGGGCGGGGTGGTCTCACCGCCCGTGCCCTCCGGCGGAGTGGTCGCGCCACCGGTGCCCTCCGGCGGAGTGGTCTCACCGCCCGTGCCCTCCGGCGGAGTGGTCTCACCACCCGTGCCCTCCGGCGGGGTCTCCGGGGGGAGGCCCGGCGTCGGCGTGGGGTTGCCCTCCTCGTCGATCGGCGGGAGCGGCGGGACGACCGGGGGCGGCACGGGGCTCGGGTGGGGGTGGGTCTGGTACCACTCCTCGGGGTCCGGGCAGTGCGGCGGCCGCGGGGCGTCCGGGCAGTAGTCCGGGTTGTAGCCCTCGGGGCAGTGCACCGGGTGGTAGCAGCCCGGGTTGTAGTGCGGGTGCCAGCAGTAGGGGTTCTCGACCGGGTGGAAGCCCCAGGGGTTGTGGACCTCGTGGTAGCAGTGCGGGTTCCACACCGGGTCGTACTCGTACGGGTCGCCGTAGTGGCCCGACGGCTCGAGGTTGTCGTACAGGTACCCGCAGTCGGGCGGGCAGTACGTCGCGTGCATCGGGCAGTTGTAGTCCCGGGGCAGACAGCCCTGTTCGACGTAGGTGGCGCAGCTGTCGTACGGCGGGCAGTCGGGCTTGATGTCGCCGGTGCCGGGCGGGTAGGGCTGCTGGTTCCACCCGCCGTCGGGGTCGGTCCCGTCGGTGCCGTCCGTGCCGTCGGTCCCGTCCGTGCCGTCGGTGCCGCCCGTGCCGTCGGTGCCCCCGGTCCCGTCCGGGGCGTTGGGGTCCGGCGCGTTCGGGTCCGGGGCGTTGGGGTCCGGGGTGGTGGGGGCGGGCGCCGGGGCGGTCCCGGTGCCACCGGTGGCCGCCGGCGCGGGGGCGATGTCGCTCGCCGGGTCGCCCGACGGCTGCATCGGGACGTTCGCGGGGTTCGCGGGGATGGTCATGTCGGTCTCCTTCCGTTCCGGGAGGACCGGTGTGCCGGCCCGCTGTCTCGGTCTGGGCACAAGACTGCTGGCGCCGGGAGACCCCGTCATGAGCAGCGCACTACTCGATGCCCACCGGGGTTGCTCGGGGATTACTCGGTCCGCCGGGGCGGACGCCCACCGATGCGGGTCGAGGACATGAGTAGCGGGTCACAGCGCGGGCCCGCACTACTCGGTCGGCGCCGCCGCGGAGCTCTGACCAGCGGTTCCGCGCAGCGGGCGCCGGCTGGACCGGGACGTCAGCGGGGTCGGTGACCCCGGCCCGCCACGTCGATCTCGCCGGTGTCCCCGGCGTCGGAGGCGGCGGATCCGCCCTCGGACGGCGCGGCATCGAGCTCGTCCACGGCCTCCGCCGAGGGGGTCTCCTTGGCGTGGATGACGAACCACGCGACCCAGCCCGCGACGGCGACCCCGACGAAGCTGACCAGGCGGTAGAGCAGCACCGCCGCGAGGGCGGGACGGGAGGGGACACCGCCGGCGACCAGCGCGGCGAGCAATGCGCCGTCGACGAGCCCGAGACCGCCGGGCAGGAACGCGGCGCTCGAGGCGGCGGTGGCGGCGGCGTAGGCGACGAGCACCAGCGCGAGCGTCATGCCCCGGGCGCCGACGGCGACGCAGCAGGCCGCGAGGCACGTGATGTCGAGGATCCAGTTCGCGAGCGCCGAGGTGCCGACGACGAGGCGGCCCCTGCCGCGCAGCTCGATGAACTGGAGCGCGGCGATCTGCTCGGCGAGCTCGGCGACGCCGTCCTCGCGGGGCCGGCGGCGCACCCGGTTGACCAGTCGCAGCCCCCACGACCCGGCCGTGACGAGCAGGCCCGGCCGCTTCGCGACCACGATCACGCCGGCGCCCAGCGCGGCGACGCCGACGATCTGGAAGATCATCCAGGGCAGCGAGGTCGGGCGGCCGCCGACCACGAGCGCCGACCCGAGCGCGATCGCGGCGAGCGCGAGGCTGGCCGCCACCCCGCCGGCGACCATCGTCCACGTCGTCGCGGGCCCGGTCGCGCCCCAGGCGCGGCGCCGCCTGTAGGTGTAGGCCGTCGACAGCGCGGCACCGCCGGGCACGGTGAGGTGCAGGGCGTTGGCCGCGAGCGTGGCCATCGTGACGGCGCCGAGCGAGACCCGGACGGCCGCGGCCACGAGCAGGCGGTGGTGCAGCAGGGAGAACGCGACCAGCGCGCCGGCCTCGCACGCGACGGCGACCGCGACCCACATCGGGTCGGCCCCGATCAGCGCCGCGCCGGCGTCCTTGACCGTCGGCCACACGATGACGATGCCGGTGGTGATCGCGGCCGCCACCACGAGCGCGGTGAGGATCCGCAGGACCCTGCGGGTGCGTGGGGAGGCGCCCGCCAGTCCCGCCGGTGCGGAGGTCACGGTCGCGCTCACCCCTTCATTGTCCTCGTGCCCGAGCGTCCACCGATGGGTGACCGATCACCCCCGGCGGCACGCGCGGGCGTCCGCGGAGATCACCCGACCGGTGATCGGCAGGCGACGAGCGGTTCCGCGGGTGCAGCGGTGACATGCTGCCCGATGACCTCGGCGCGCCGACCGCGCCCCCGTCCCGTGCCCGTCCCGTCCCCCGTGCCCGAGGAGGAGCCCGCCATGACCCGACGCGTGGACAGCGACCTGTTGCTGGTGGGGAGCCTGCCCGTCGACTCGACCGACGAGGGCTTCCGCCGGGGTGCCGAGCTGTTCGCCGACCGCGTCGCCGCCCTGCCCGACGGGGAGTCCGGGCCCCGCGGCGCCTGGGTCGGCTACGACCGCACGACGCTGCTCGAGCCCCACCCCGACATCACCGTGCTCGCCCCCACCGGGTCCCCGACCGGTCGGGCGCGGCACGCCTACGACACCGCGCGGCTCACCGTCCGCGACGGGGTCGAGCAGCTGCGCTTCGACGCCTGGCCGCGCGTCGCGGAGACCCTCGCGTCCTGGGAGCGGTTCGCCGCGCTGCGCGCCGAGGGCGTGATCCCGTCGCACCTGCGATTCCAGGTCGGGCTGCCGTTCCCGTCCAGCGTGTTCACCGGCGCGTTCAAGGACGCCTACGCCCGCGACTGGGCGCTGGTCGGACCGGCCCTCGAGGACCTCTGGGCCCGGTCGATCGACGAGCTGCTGGCGGTGATCCCGGCGGGCGACCTGGCCCTGCAGTGGGACCTCGCCTACGAGGTGATCGACATCGAGGGCGTCGTCGCGTGGACCGAGGGCGACGCGTGGGAGCGCTTCGCCGGGCCGTGGTCGCGGCTCGCGCCGCGGGTGCCCGAGGAGGTCCTCATGGGCCTGCACCTCTGCTACGGCACGTTCCCCGAGTGGCCGATGTTCGAGGCGCGGGACATGGGCCTGATCGTGCGGATGGCCAACCACGCCGTCGCCCACGCGGGGCGCCCGCTGGACTGGGTGCACCTCGCGGGCCCGCGCTACCTGCGCAGCGAGGACGACGGCTTCTTCGCCCCGCTCGCCGACCTGGACGCCCCCGACTCGCGGATCTTCCTGGGGATCGTGCTGCCGATCGACGGCGAGGACGGGCTGCGCCGGCGCCAGGTCACGGCGTCGCGGCACCTCGCGGACTTCGGCGTCGCCCAGTACTGCGGGATGGGCCGCCAGCGTGGCGAGGATCCCGCCGCGACGCTGCGCGAGCACGCCGCGGTGGTGGCCGCCGTCCGCGGTTGAGGGGCAGGATCGGGCCCGTGGTCGGGATCGTGGAGGTGAGCCCGCGCGACGGGCTCCAGAACGAGCGGGCGCTGCTGGAGACGGGCGCGAAGATCGAGCTGATCGAGCGGGCGGTCGCCGCCGGGGCCCGGCGCATCGAGGCGGTGTCGTTCGTGCACCCGAAGCTGGTGCCGGCGATGGCCGACGCCGAGGCGGTGATGGAGGGCCTCCGCGGGACGCGCAGCGAAGCGGAGCCGGACCATCGAGACCGCGCCGACGGGGTGTCCTACATCGGGCTGGTGCTCAACCGCCGCGGGTACGACCGGGCGGTGGCGGCCGGCGTCGACGAGGTCAATGTCGTCGTCCCGGCCTCCGACGGGTTCGCCAAGGCCAACCAGAACTCGACGACCGACGCGCTGACCGCGGTCGCGGAGGAGGTCCTCGCCGAGGCCGCCGGGCGGGACCTGTTCGCCTCGCTGACGATCGCGACGTCGTTCGGCTGCCCCTTCGACGGCGAGGTCGACCCGGACCGCGTGGTCGAGGTGGCCCGCCGGGGGGCGGCGGCGGGGGCGAAGGAGATCGCGATCGCCGACACGATCGGCGTCGGCGTCCCCACCCAGGTCCGCACGCTGCTCGACGGGGTGCGGGCGGTGGCACCGGACGCGCTGGTGCGGGCGCACTTCCACAACACCCGCAACACCGGCTTCGCCAACGCCGTCGCCGCCCTGGAGTGGGGCGTCGACTGGCTGGACTCGTCCAACGGCGGCATCGGCGGCTGCCCGTTCGCGCCGGCGGCGACCGGCAACATCGCCACCGAGGACCTCGTCTACCTGCTCGACCGGATGGGCCACCCGACCGGCCTCGACCTTGAGTCCCTGCTGCCCATCGCCGGCTTCCTCTCCGACCAGCTCGGCTACACCGTCCCCGCCCTGCTGCCGCGCGCCGGCGGCTTCCCCGGCTGAACCAGGAGCATTCGTGAGCGAGCTCGAGCAGCTGTCCATGCTGATCGGCGGCAAGCCGACCGGCGCGATCTCGGGGCGGACGTTCGCCACCGAGAACCCCTACACCGGCCGGACGTGGGCGGAGATCCCCGACGGCGGCACCGAGGACATCGACGCCGCCGTGGGCGCCGCCCGCGCGGCCCTCGACGGCGAGTGGGGGCAGATGACCGGTTTCGCCCGCGCCGCGCGGCTGCGCAAGCTGGCCGAGCTGATCACCGAGAACGCCGAGCGGCTGGCGCGCCTGGAGGTCAACGACTCCGGCAAGCTCTACCGCGAGATGCTCGGGCAGCTCCAGGGCCTGGGCGGCTGGTACCACTACTACGCGGGGCTGGCCGACAAGATCGAGGGCGCGCAGATCCCCTCGCCGAACCCGAACTACCTCGTCTACACCCGCCGCGAGCCGGTCGGGGTGGTCGCGGCGATCACCCCGTGGAACTCGCCGCTGCTGCTCATGAGCTGGAAGGTGGCGCCCGCGCTGGCCGCCGGCTGCACGATCGTCGTCAAGCCCTCGGAGCACGCGCCGGCCTCGACGCTCGGGTTCGCCGAGCTGATCGCGCAGGCGGGCATCCCCGACGGCGTGGTCAACGTGGTCACCGCGAACTCGGGCTCGGTCGGCGCGCACCTCGCCGCGCACCCGGGCGTCGACAAGGTCGCGTTCACCGGGTCGACGGCGACCGGGCGCAAGGTGGCCGCGGCGGCCGCCGAGAAGCTGCACCCCGCGACCCTCGAGCTCGGCGGGAAGTCGCCGCAGGTGGTGTTCCCCGACGCCGACCTGCAGGCCGCCGCCAACGGGCTCGTCGCCGGCGTCTTCGCGGCCACCGGACAGACGTGCATGGCCGGCTCGCGGCTGGTGGTCCACGAGGACGTGCACGACGAGCTGGTGCGCCTGGTCGCCGAGCGCGCCTCGCAGATCAAGCTGGGCGACCCGTTCGGCGCGGACACCGAGATGGGTCCGGTGGCCAACAAGATGCAGTACGAGAAGGTCGTCGGCTACCTGTCCACGGCGCGCGAGGAGGGCGCGACGATCGCGTACGGCGGGTCGTCGGAGGAGTCGTTGGGCGGCTACTTCGTCCAGCCGACCGTGCTCTCGGTGAAGCCGACCGACACGGTGTTCCGCGAGGAGGTCTTCGGCCCCGTGCTCGCCGCGGTGACCTTCACCGACGAGGACGACGCGATCAAGCTCGCCAACGACACCCCCTACGGGCTCGCGGGTGCGGTGTGGACCAAGGACGTGCACCGCGCGCACCGGGTCGCCGCGAAGATCAGGGCCGGGTCGGTGTGGATCAACGCCTACCGCGTGGTGGCGCCGAGCGTGCCGTTCGGCGGCTTCGGCGACTCGGGCATCGGGCGCGAGAACGGCGTGCACGGCATCGACGCCTACCTCGAGACCAAGGCCGTCTGGGTCGAGCTCACCGGCGGCACCCGCGACCCGTTCACGTTGGGCTGACCGGCCCATGTGAGCGAAATTCCCGGCTATAGCCGGGAATTTCGCTCACGTGGAGGCCCGGCGCGACATGAGCGGGTCGAGGCGGAACGGGACGAGCTGGCGCATCACGAGCGCCGTGGAGGTCCGCTCGACACCCGGGACGGCGAGCAGGCTGCCGGCGATCGTGTAGAGCGCGTCGGCGTCGCTCGCGACGACCTGGACGAGCAGGTCGTCGTCGCCCGCGAGCCCCACCACCTCGACCACCTCGGGGATGCCGGCGAGCGCCTCGGTGACCTCGGCGAGCCGGCGCTGGTCGACCCGCGTGGTGACGTAGGCGCGCAGCGGGTGGCCGAGCGCGGCCGGGTCGATGCGCCGGGCGAAGTCGCCGAGGACGCCCCGGCTCTCGAGCCGGGTCAGGCGCGCCTGGACGGTGTTGCGCGCGAGGCCGAGACGCTCGGCGAGCGCGACGACCGTGGCCCGCGGTTCCTCGGCGAGGGCCTGGAGCAGGCGCGCGTCGACGGCGTCGACGGGTTCCATCCTGCTCACTCCCCGGGGCCGACGGCACGGACGCGCTGACCATAGTGCTCACGCCCGTCGACCCCGCTTGCGCAGTTCGGGCCCATGACGAACGCTTCTGGCACCGAAGTGGACACGGCCGTGGACCCGGAGGCAGATCGATGACATCCACCCGTCCCGCCCCCGCACCGCTGTCCGGCGGGGAGCCGGAGCGCGAGGCGCTGCAAGCGGTGGAGGACCGGGTGCTCTGGCTCGCCACCGCGATCGTCGACCACGCCAACCGCGTGCGCCCCAACCCGAGCGGCCTGAAGGTCGGCGGCCACCAGGCCTCGTCGTCGTCGATCGTCTCGATCATGACCGCGCTGTGGTTCCACACGCTGCGCCCCGAGGACCGGGTGTCGGTCAAGCCGCACGCCTCGCCGGTGCTGCACGCGATCAACCACCTGCTCGGCGAGCTCGACGCGTCGTACCTGACCTCGCTGCGCGCCGCGGGCGGCCTGCAGTCCTACCCCTCGCGCTCGAAGGACCCCGACCCCGTCGACTACTCCACCGGCTCGGTCGGCATCGGCGCCACCGCCCCGATCTGGGGCACGATCGCGCGCCGCTACGTCGACGGGCTCGGTGGTGCCGCCGGGTCCGGGCGCCAGTTCTCGCTGGTCGGCGATGCCGAGCTCGACGAGGGCGCGGTCTGGGAGGCCGTGCTCGACCCGATGGTGCGCGAGCTCGGCGAGGTCTGCTGGATCGTCGACTTCAACCGCCAGAGTCTCGACCGCGTCGTCCCCGACATCTCCGCCACCCGCCTGCACGGCCTGTTCAGCGCCGCCGGGTGGCAGGTCATCACCGTCAAGTACGGGCGCCTGCTCGCCGAGCTCTACGCGCGGCCCGGCGGCGAGGCGCTGCGCCGGCGGATCGACGAGATGACCAATCCCGAGTACCAGCGGCTGCTGCGCTGCACCCCGCTGCAGCTGCGCGAGCGCCTGCCCGGTGACGGCCCGGACGCCGAGGCGGTGGCGGCGCTGCTGCGCGACGTCGACGACGGCGCGGTGCACGCGGCGATCCGCAACCTCGGCGGCCACGACCTCGGCGCGCTGGCCGACGCCTACGACGCGATCGACGACAGCCGCCCCACGGTGATCTTCGCCTACACCGTCAAGGGCTACGGGCTCGCGACGCAGGGCCACCCGCAGAACCACTCCAGCCTGCTCACCGAGACCCAGATGCGCGCGCTGGCCACCGGCCTGGGCACCGACCTCGACGACCCCTGGGCCCCGCTGCCCGAGGGTGCGGCCGCGGAGCTGTGCCGCCGGACCGCGGAGCGGCTGCACCGCTCGCCCGTCACGCCGGTCGCGCCGCCCGCGGTCCCCGACGACCTCAAGCGCACCCCCACGGGCACCGGGCACACCCAGCAGGCGCTCGGGCGCGCGCTGCTCGACCTCACCCGCTCGGCCCCCGACGCCGCCCGCCGCGTCGTCACGGTCAGCCCGGACGTCACGTCCTCGACGAACCTCGGCGGCTGGCTGAACAAGGTCGGGTCGTGGTCGCCGCACGAGCGCCGCGACTGGTTCGCCGACGACGCCGAGACGATCCTGCACTGGCACGAGCTGCCCAGCGGCCAGCACATCGAGCTCGGGATCGCCGAGACGAACCTCGTCGGGCTGCTCGGCGAGCTCGGTGCCACCTGGTCGCGGTGGGGCGAGCCGCTGCTGCCGATCGGGGTGCTCTACGACCCGTTCGTCTCGCGCGCGCTCGAGCCGTGGGCGTTCGGGATGTACGCGGGCGGGCAGTCGATCCTCGTCGGCACGCCGTCCGGGGTGTCGCTGGCGCCCGAGGGCGGCGCGCACCAGTCGATCACCACGCCCTCGATCGGCCTGGAGCAGCCCGGCTGCGTGGCGTTCGAGCCGGCGTTCGGCGTCGAGGTCGGCTGGTGCCTGCTCGACGGGCTCTCCCGCCTCGGGCGTCCCGGCGGCTCGTCGACCTACCTGCGCCTGTCCACCGTGCCGGTCGACCAGAGCCTCGCCGCCGTCCCGGCCGACCCCGCCGCCCGCGCGCAGCGGCGGCGCGAGGTCGTCGCCGGCGCCTACCTGCTGCGCCGCGCCGCGGGCACCCCGCAGGTGACGATCGCGGCGATGGGCCCGCTCGTCGGCCAGGCGCTGGCCGCCGCCGAGCGCCTCGGTGCGCAGGGCGTCGGCGCCGACGTCGTCGTGGTCACCAGCCCCGACCGGCTCTTCCGGGCGCTGCGCGCCCGCACCGCGGCGACCGGGCCCACCGAGCCCGCGCCGAGCTGGATCCTCGACGCCGCCTTCCCCGCCGACCGCGCGGCGAAGCTCGTCACGGTGCTCGACGGCCACCCGCACACGCTCGCGTTCCTGGCCTCGGTGCACGGCGTCCGGGCGGCGCACCTGGGCGTCACCGACTTCGGGCGGTCATCGGACCTCGCCGACTCGTGGGCCCACCACCACCTCGACGCCGACGCGATCCTGGCGGCCGCCCTGGCCTGACCAGCCGGGGGCCGGGTGCGCACACTTGTGTGCGAGCGATGCGGCATCGCTGGCGTGTGACGCCAGGATCGCCACACGCTCGCCGGCGCGACACGCCCGAGGGCATCGTCCGGACGGCGCAGCGGGTAATCCGTCGGCCCACGCCGGAGGGAGGTCCCGATGCTCGACCGGTTCGGGGCGCTCGACTACGTCACCGCCCGCTGGGTGGTCCAACACCTCGTCGCGCTGGTGTACGTCCTCGCGTTCACGGTCGCACTCGCGCAGTTCCGCCCGCTGATCGGCGAGCGCGGGCTGACGCCCATCCCGCGGTTCCTCGCGCGGACGTCGTTCCGGCGCCACCCCAGCCTGTTCCACCTGCGCTACTCGGACACGCTCTTCCGCCTCGTCGCCGGCACGGGCCTCGTCCTCGCGGTGGCCGCCCTCGCCGGGGCCACCGACGTGCTCCCGCTCGGCGCGGGGATCGCGCTGTGGAGCCTGCTGTGGGTGCTGTACCTGTCGATCGTCACCGTCGGCCAGGTCTGGTACGGCTTCGGCTGGGAGTCGCTGCTGCTCGAGGCCGGGTTCCTCGTGACGTTCCTCGGGCCCGCCGACGTCGCGCCGCCCGCACCGATCCTGTGGCTGCTGGTCTGGCTGCTCTTCCGCGTCGAGTTCGGCGCCGGGCTGATCAAGATGCGCGGCGACCCCTGTTGGCGCGACCTCACCTGCCTCGACTACCACCACGAGACCCAGCCGCTGCCGAGCCCGACGAGCTGGTGGTTCCACCACCTGCCCCGCCCGCTGCACCGCGTCGAGGTCGTCGCCAACCACGTCACCCAGCTCGGCGTCCCCTTCCTGCTCTTCGCGCCGCAGCCGGTGGCGTCGATCGCCGCCGCGGTCGTCGTCGTCACCCAGGGCTGGCTGGTCAGCAGCGGCAACTTCGCCTGGCTGAACCTCCTGACGATCTCGCTGGCGTTCGCGGCCGTGGACGACTCCTGGTGGCGGCTCCCGCTCCCGGCACCCGGCCCGATCCCGACGTGGTTCGCCGTCGTCGTCCTCGCGGTGACGCTGCTGATGCTCGCGCTGTCGGTGTGGCCGGTGCTCAACATGGCCAGCGGACGCCAGCTGATGAACGCCGGGATCACGCCCGTGCACCTGGGCAACAGCTACGGCGCGTTCGGCTCGGTGACCCGCGAGCGCGAGGAGGTGGTGCTCGAGGGCACCGACGACCCCGCGGGCGGCGACTCCCCCGACACCGTCGTCTGGCGCGAGTACGACTTCCGCGCCAAGCCCGGGGACCCGTACCGCCGCCCGCCCCAGGTCGCGCCCTACCACCGGCGTCTCGACTGGCTGATGTGGTTCGCGCCGCTCGCCCCCCGGATGGCCCGCTCCTGGCTGCCGGCGCTGCTCGACCGCCTGCTCGCGGCCGACGCGCCGACCCTGCGCCTCCTGCGTCGCGACCCGTTCCAGGGCGAGCGCCCGGCGTGGGTCCGCGCGCGGCTGTACCGCTACCGGTTCACCACCCGCGCGGAGCGCCGCGAGACCGGGGCGTGGTGGCACCGCGAGCTGATCGGCGACTACCTGCCGGCGAGAACCCTGCCGCGGGAGTCCGCGGCGCCGTAGACGAGGCGCTGACCGGCGCGGATGCCGGCGGCGTAGACCCGCCCGAGACGCCCGGCGCGCGCCAGCGCCGCCCGTGCCGCGTTCGCCCCGGGCGCGCCGTGCACCGCGCCGGCCGGGTGCGCCGTGGCGCCGGCGAGGAAGAGCCCGTCGACGGGGGTGTCGGGACGGCCGAGGCCCGGCGTCGGGCGGAACACCAGCATCTGGTGGATCTGCGCGGTCCCGGCCATGAGCGCGCCGCGCACGAGCGACGGGTTGCGGGCCTGGAGGTCGCCGGGGCCGGACACGACGCGGGCGACGACGCTCTCGCCGAAGCCCGGCGCGTGGCGCTCGATGACCGCGGTCATGCGGCGCACCTGCTCGTCGACCTCCGCGTCGGTCAGCGCGCGGAAGTGCGGCAGGTGCGTGTACGCCCAGACCGACTCGGTGCCCGGCGGCGAGCGCAGCGGGTCGGACAGCGTCATCTGCCCGAGCAGCATGAAGGGGTTCGCGGGCATCCGGCCGGTGGCGAGGTCGGCGCCGAAGTCGACGAGCCCGGCGACGTCGCCGCCGAGGTGGACCGTGCCCGCCTCCCGGGCCTCCGGCGCCGTCCACGGGATCGGCGACGACAGCGCCCAGTCGACCTTGAGGATGGCGTCGTCGAACTGGAAGCGGGCGAGGTCGTCGACGAGCCGGGCGGGCAGGTGCTCGTGCCCGACGAGGTCGCTGAGCAGCGTCGGCGCGGGCACGTCGGCGAGCACCGCCCGCCGGGCGCGCACGAGCCCGCCCGCGGCGTCGACCACCCCGACGGCCCGGCCGTCCTCCACCAGGACGCGGGTCACGGGACGGTGGCAGGCGACGGTCCCGCCGCGGTCGGCCAGGCGCGCCACGAGCGCGTCGGTGATCGACCGCGCGCCGCCCGCGGGCACCGGGAACCCGACGTCCTGGGCGAGCATCGAGAGCAGCCAGCCGAACGCGGTGCTCGCGGTCTGGGTGACGGCGAGGTCGGTGTGCAGGGCGTTGCCGGCGACGAGCACCCGCGCGCCCTCGCCGCGGAACTCCTCCTCGCCGAACCGCGTCGCCGGCAGCAGCATCCGCCGCGCCAGGCGCAGCGCGTCCGGCCCGCCGAGCGTGCGCAGCACCCGCGTCGCGTCGCGCACCGGCGGGAACGGCCCGAGGAACGCGGCCATGAGGGGGTCGCGCAGCCGCTGCCACTCGTCGGCCAGCCGGCGCCAGGCGTCGCCGTCCCCGGTCGCGAAGCGGTCCAGCGACGCGGCGGTGACGTCGAGGTCGCGGGAGATCAGCACGCCGCGGTCGTCGGGCAGCACGTGGGCCAGCGCGGCCGGGGCGTGGCGCCAGGCGAGGCCGTAGGCGTCGAGGCCCAGGCCCTGCAGCACCGGCGACACGTAACCCATCGGGTGGAAGGCGCTGCCCAGGTCGCTGCGCCACCCGGGTGCGGTGATCTCCTCGGTGCGCACCGCCCCGCCCGGCGCGTCGGACGCCTCGAGCACGCGGACCGACCAGCCGCGGTCAGCCAGCAGGTTCGCCGCCACGAGGCCGTTGTGCCCGGCGCCGACGACGACGGCGTCGACGGTCTCGGTGGCGGTGGTCAGCGTGTCGGCTCCGGTCACGGTGCCCAGGGTCCCCGCCCGACGGCGGTCGATGCGAACCGAGGGGCCACGACGGTCCGGAGAGAGGACGCCTACCCGACGATCCCGGTGACGGCCGCCGCGACCGGACCAGGACGCCGTGTTCCAGCTCGTCATGGACGTCGCCGGCGGGGCCCTCGACGACGTCGGTGAGATCGCCGCGCGGATCGGAGCACTTCTCTGACGAGAGCACCCCAGCTCCGGCGCGCGGCCTCGATCTCCCACCGGCCGGGCGCCCAGCACCGTGCGGGTCGTTCGTTCCGCGGACAGGGCAATCATCAGCACCGAGTGGTCCACCCCCTCCCGCCGAGCCCGCGGAACCCGGAGAATCCGGGCCATGAGCACCCGCCTGTGGCATCCGTTCTCCGACATGGCGGCCGTGGACGGCCACGAGTTCGTCGTCGACCGGGGGGAGGGCGCCTACGTCTACGACGAGGCCGGGCGCGCGTACCTCGACGGTTGTGCGAGCCTCTGGTACTGCAACGTCGGCCACGGTCGCCGCGAGATCGTCGAGGCCGCGATGGCCCAGATGACGAAGCTCGAGGCGTACTCGTGCTTCGCCGACATCGCCAACCGCCCCGCCCTGGAGCTGGCCGACCGCCTGGCCGCCCTCGCCCCCGTCGACGACGGGCGGGTCTTCTTCGGCTCCGGCGGCGCCGACGGCATCGACACCGCCGTCAAGCTCGCCCGCAGCTACTGGCAGGCGCGCGGCGAGAACCAGCGCGTCCACGTCATCTCGCGCGAGACCGGCTACCACGGCACCCACGGCTACGGGACCTCGATCACCGGCATCCCGCCGAACCGCGAGGGCTGGGGGGTGCTCGCGGGCGAGAACACGGTCGCCCCGCTGCACGACCTCGACGGCGTGGAGAAGGCCTTCGCCGAGGTCGGGCCGGAGCGGATCGCGGCGTTCGTCATCGAGCCGGTGACGGGGGCCGGCGGCGTGCACCTGCCCGTCGACGGCTACATCGAGGGCGTCGCGGAGCTGTGCCGGCGCCACGGCGTGCTGCTCGTGATCGACGCGGTGATCTGCGCCTTCGGGCGGCTCGGCACGTGGTTCGGCATTGAGCGCTTCGACGTGCGCCCCGACATGGTCGTCTTCGCCAAGGGCGTCACCAGCGGCTACCTCCCGCTCGGCGGCGTGATCGTCTCGGGCGAGGTCGCCGCGCCGTGGTGGACCACCCCGGGCGAGCGCACGCTGCGCCACGGCCCGACCTACTCGGGGCACCCGACGGCCTGCGCGGCGGGCCTCGCGACCCTCGACATCTACGAGGGCGAGGGCCTCATCGAGCGGGGGCGCGAGCTGGAGATGCCGCTGTTCGAGGCGCTCGCGCCGCTGACGTCCCACCCGTACGTGCACGAGGTGCGCGCCGGGTTCGGCTTCCTCGCCGCGGTGGAGCTCGAGCAGGATGTCCTCGACGGGGTCACCGACGCGCCCAACGTCCTGTTGCGGGCGGTGCGGAAGGCGGGCGTGCTCGTCCGCGGGCTCGGCAAGGGTGTCGCCGTGTCGCCGCCGCTGATCGTCGGGCAGGAGGACATCGACCTGCTCGCGCAGGCGATCCGCGCCGGGCTCGACGACCTGCCCGTCGAGACCCCGGTGCCGGCCGCCCCGGGCGCCTGAGGAGGAGATCATGAAGACGCGAGTCGACCTCAACGCCGACGCCGGCGAGAGCCTCGGACGCTGGAAGCTCGGGCACGACAGCGAGCTGATGGCCCACGTGACCTCGGTGAACGTCGCCTGTGGCTACCACGCGAGCGATCCGGTGACCATGCGCGACTCGGTGCGCACGGCCGTGGCGACCGGCACCGCGATCGGCTCCCACCCCGGGCTGCCCGACCTCGTCGGCTTCGGGCGCCGGCGGATGGCGCTGCGTCCCGACGAGGCCGCGCAGCTCGTGCTGTACCAGACCGGCGCGCTGCAGGCGACGGCCCGCGCGGAGGGCGCGGAGGTCGTGCACGTCAAGCCGCACGGCGCGCTCTACGGCATGGCGCTGACCGACCCGGACATCACCTCGGCGATCACCGAGGCCGTCCTGCGCCTCGACCCCGGCCTGCTGATCTTCTGGCTGGCCGGGCCGACCGCGGAGCTCGCCCGCTCGCTGGGCGCGACGGTCGCCCGCGAGGGATTCGCCGACCTCGAGTACACCGATGAGGGCCACATCATCGTCGAGCCCGAGCCCAAGGCGAAGGACCCGGACGCCGTCGCGCAGCAGGCCGTCGACCTGCTCGAGGGGCACGTGACGTCGACGTCCGGGAAGCGCCTCGACGTCGAGGTCGACACCATCTGCCTGCACGGCGACCGGCCCAACGCGGTCGAGATCGGCGAGACGCTGGTGCGCCGTCTCGACGGCCTGGGCGTCGAGCGGGTCCCGGCGGTTCAGCTGCTGCGGGGCTGAGGGCGCAGCGCCTCCAGCATGTGGTCGAGCTCGTCGACGGGGCGCCCCGGCGGCAGCACGATCGCGGGCTCCTCGGCGCCGGCGGCCCGCCAGCGCTCCAGCGCGGCCCGTCCCTGCGCGGCGTCGCCGTGGACCGTGAGCTCGTCGAGGAGCACGTCCGCGCCCGCCGGGACCTCGGTCGTGCGCCCCGTCGGGTTGGCGCCCACGACCGCGTCGACGGCCTCGCCGAGCCCGTGGGCGCGCACCGTCGCCGGGTACAGCGGGCCCATCGACGTCAGGTAGAACGCCACCCACCAGGACGCCGTCGCCCGGGCGAGGTCCGGGTCGTCGGCCACCGCTGCGGGGACGGCGGGGCACACGACGGGGACGTCCTCGCGGCCGGCGTGCGCCGCGCCCTCCCGCAGGCCGTCCCGGAGGCGCCCGAGGCCCGACACCGGCACGAAGAACGGGTCCCACCCGTCGGCGAGCGCGCCGGCCCGCCGGATCGAGCGGGGTCCGAGGGCGGCGAGGTGCAGGGCCACGCGCGGGCACGGCGGGACGCCCAGGCGCAGGCCCTTCGCGCCCGTCGTCGGTTCGAGGCGCTCGCCGCGCAGCAGTCGGCGGACCTGCACCGTGACGGCCGCGAGGTGCTCCACCGGCCGGTCGAACGGGACGTCGTGGAGGCCCTCGGCGAGCGCCGGGCTCCCCGCGCCCAGCCCGAGCCGGAAGCGCCCGCCCGAGACCGCGTCCAGGCTCGCCGCGAGCATCGCGATCGTGCCGGCGCTGCGGCCCCACGTGTTCATCACGCCGACGCCGAGACCGATGCGCTCCGTCGCCCCGGCCACCTCGGCGAGCAGGACGCCGACGTCCCACCCCCACGCCTCGGCGACCGAGAAGGTGGCGTAGCCCAGCTCCTCGGCGCGCTGCGCCAGGTGCACGACAACCTCGCGGCGGGTCTCCATCGGCGTCAGGCCGACCCCGAGCCCGCTCACGACGCCGCCGGGAACGACGTGACGACCGGGTCGACGAGGTCCGTGCCCATCCCGACGACGCTAGCGTGACCCACGTCACCGAGGAACCTCCGGAGGAGCCGTGGCCGCCCACGACACGCCCCAGCCCGACGCGCCGGCGATCTCGCTGCACGACTTCACCGACATCGACCACTCCGCCGAGTCGACCTACGAGGCGGCGCTCGTGGCGTTCGACGCGCTGCCGCTGCTGCAGGAGCTCAAGGTCCTCGCGCGCGAGCGCACCGGGACCGCGCCGGGTCGCCGCGTCCTGGACGTCGGCTGCGGCTTCGGCCTCGAGACGCTCCGGCTGGCCCGGCTCGTGGCGCCGGGCGGCGCCGTGACCGGGATCGACCTGTCGGCCGACTTCATCGCGGAGGCCCGCCGCCGCGCCACCGCGGCCGGCCTCGACGTCGACTTCCTCCCGGGCGACGCGCAGCAGCTGCCGTTCCCCGACGACGCCTTCGACGTCACCCGCGCCGAGCGCGTGCTCATCTACCTCGACGCGCCCGACCGCGCGCTCGCCGAGCTCGTCCGCGTGACCCGTCCCGGCGGGCGGATCGCGATCATCGAGCCCGACTTCGACACCAACACCGTCAACGTCCCCGACGCCGCGCTGGTCCGCGCCGTGCTCGCCCACGAGGCCGACAACGCCGTCGTCAACCCGCGCCTGGTGCGCGACCTGCGCGGCGAGCTGCTCGACCTCGGGTTCACCGACGTCGAGGTCGAGAGCCGCATGGTGATCTTCTCCCCGGACCTCGCCGCCCAGTACTTCGCCGGCATCGGCGAGGCCGCGGCCACTGCGGGCGCGATCGCCGCGGACGACGGCCGGCGCTGGACGGCCACCGTCGACGCCCTGCACCGCGACGACCGGCTCTTCGGCGCGATCGGCTACTACCTGTTCACCGCGACCGTTCCGCCAACCAGCTCTCCAGCGTCGTGATGTCGTAGGTCCCGTCGACCACGGCCGGTTCGTCGAGCAGGCGGCGGTGCAGGCCGATGGTGGTCGGCAGGCCGTCGACGCGGTACTCCGCGAGGGCCCGGCGCCCGCGCGCCAGGGCCTGCTCGCGCGTCGGCGCCCATACCGCGAGCTTGGCGACGAGCGAGTCGTAGAACGGCGGCACCGCGTCGCCGGCCATGAGCGCGGTGTCCACGCGCACGCCCGGCCCGCCCGGCAGCTCGAGACCGGTGACCTCGCCCGGAGAGGGCAGGAAGTCCTGGTCGGGGTCCTCGGCGTTCACCCGGAACTCGATCGACGCGCCACGGCAGACGATCTCGTCCTGGCTCACGGACAGCTCCGCGCCGCCGGCGATGCGCAGCTGCTCGGCGACGAGGTCGAGCCCCGTGACCCACTCCGTGATCGGGTGCTCGACCTGGATGCGGGTGTTCATCTCGATGAAGAAGAACTCGTCCCCCTCCACGAGGAACTCCACCGTCCCCGCGCCGACGTAGCCCACCTCGCGGGTCAGCCGCACCGCCGCCTCGCACAGACCCTCGCGCACCGCCGGGGCCAGGCCCGGGGCCGGCGCCTCCTCGAGGATCTTCTGGCGCCGGCGCTGCAGCGAGCACTCCCGCTCCCAGCAGTGCACGACGTTGCCGTGGGTGTCGGCGAGGACCTGCACCTCGACGTGCTTGGGGCCCTGCAGCGCGCGCTCGACGTAGACCGCGTCCGACCCGAACGCCGACGAGGCCTCGCGCTGGGCCTCGACCACCACGGTGCGCAGCTCGTCGGCGGTCGCGGCCGGACGGATGCCCCGCCCGCCCCCGCCCGCCGACGCCTTGACCAGCACCGGGTAGCCGACCTCCTCGGCCGCGGCGACGGCGTCCTCGACGGATGCGACCTCGTCGCTGCCGGGCACGACCGGCACGTCCGCCGACCGCGCGAGCGCCCGGGCGGCGGCCTTGTCCCCCATCGTCGCGATCACCGACGACGGCGGGCCCACGAAGGTCAGCCCCGCCTCCTCGACCGCCGCCGCGAACGCGGGGCGCTCGGAGAGGAAGCCGTAGCCGGGGTGCACCGCGTCGACACCCGCCGAGCGTGCGGCCTTCAGCACCGCGTCCCCGTTGAGATAGCTCTTCGACGCGGCCGACTTGCCGAGGTGCACCGCCTCGTCGGCCATCCGCACGTGCGCGGCCGACGCGTCGGCGTCGGAGTACACGGCGACCGCGCGGATGCCGAGCTCCCGGCACGCCCGCACCACGCGCAGGGCGATCTCGCCGCGGTTGGCGACGAGGACCGACCCCAGGCCCCCGCTCCCCGGACGGGGCGGCTCCGCTCCGCTTCGTGCCCTCACGTCTCCAGCTCGACCAGGTCCTGGCCGATCGTCACCTCGTCCTCGTTCTCGACGAGGAAGCGGCTGACGGTGCCTGCGGCGTCCGCCTTGACCTCGTGGAACGTCTTCATGACCTCCACGAGCCCCACCGTGTCGCCCTCGGACACCGACGCCCCCTCCGTCACGTACGGATCCGCGTCGGGCGAGGGCCGGTGGTAGAAGACGCCGGGCGTGCGCGACGTGATGGTGTGGCTGGCCACGACATGACCTCCTAGGCGAGCGCGGATCGGATGCGGTCGAGCGCGGCGTGGCGGTCCCGCCGCACCGAGAGCGCGCCGTCGAGGTCGACGGGCACGAACCGGGTCTTGTCGCCGGTCTTGGTCTGGGCGAGCCGGTCGCGGTCGACGGACACGACGGTGCCGAGCGTCGCGTAGCCCCCTCCGGTGACGGCGTCCTGCAGCAGCACGATCGGCTCGACGCCCCCGGGCACCTGCACCGACCCGACGGGGTAGCCGCAGTCGGTGACGTTGGCCGGGTCGCTGCCCGCGCCGAAGGGCTGCTCGCGGGGCACGAACTCCAGCTCGGCGCCGCGGAACCGGTAGCCGACGCGGTTGGCGTCCGGGGTCACCTTCCACTCGGTGTCGGTGAACCGGGCGAGGCTGTCCTCGGTGAGCCGGTAGCTGTGCAGGCCGACCAGCAGGTGCACCTCGGCGGTCGACGGGTGCACCGGCACGTCGTCGGGGTCGACCCGCCGGCCGGCCCGGGGGTCGCGGGCGTCCGAGCCGATGGCGAGCTCGTCGCCCGCCCGCAGCGCGCGGCCCTGGAACCCGCCGATGCCCACGAGCGTGTAGGTGGAGCGGCTGCCGTAGTACAGCGGCACGTCGATGCCGCCGGCGACGGCGACGTACGGGCGCGCGCCCGCGCGCAGCTGGCCGAACGAGAGCACCGAGCCCGCCGACACCGCGACCGACTCCCAGAGCGGGATCTCCGCGCCGTCGACGAACGCCGGGATGTCGGCGCCCGTCACCGCGATGACGGTGGCTTGCGTGAACTCCAGCGTCGGCCCGAGGTAGACCGCCTCCAGCGCCGCGGCGCCCGGCTCGTTGCCGACCAGCGCGTTCCCGACGTGGTAGGCGAACGAGTCGAGCGCGCCCGAGGGCGGGAAGCCGATGCTGTAGTAGCCGAGCCGCCCGGTGTCCTGGACCGTCGTCTCGAGCCCGGGATCACGCACGAGGATGCTCACCCGTACAGCACCTCCTTCATCGCGGCGTTGGTGCCGTCCGGGTCGGCGAGGAACCGGCTCGGCGAGAACTCGAGCTCCTTGTACGAGTAGCGCCACGTGCCGGCGTCGACCTGCGCGCGCACGTCGTCGTACTCGGTCTGGTCGACGCGCCGATAGTTGATCACGTCGCCGTGCTTGAAGAACACCACCGAGTCGTTCTCGGCGAAGTCCGGCAGGCGCTGCTCGCCGTCGAAGATCGGCGCTGGCGCGGAGCCGAAGAGCTGGTAGCCGCCGGCGCCCTTGACCGGGTAGATCACGGCGAACGCGCCGCCGAACCCGAAGGCCCGCTCCGGGGTCTCGGTGCGCGGGCGGACGTACTTGGGCACCTCGACCTGCCGCTCGCGGGGCACCAGCTGGAAGCACCAGGGCAGGCCGGGGACGAACCCCATCATCGTCACGAGGTAGGGGGACGCGGCGAGCGCGTCGATGAAGTCCTCGGTGGACGAGTAGCCGTTGATCCGGGCGCCGTAGTCGAGGTCGGTGCCCGTCGGGTCCTGGTGGCGGTCGCGGAACTTCATGAGGACCTCGTGGGTCCACGGGTCGTTCAGCATGATCGGCACGTCGATGATGCGGGTGGCGACGGTGAGGTCGTCCGAGTGCCCGCCGACCTCGTCCTCGATCCGCTGCAGCTCGCGCACCAGGTCGCGCGGGTCGAGGCGGTCGGGGTCGACGCGGACCATGTAGGACGCGTTCGACGGGGCGATCTCCTCGACGCCCGGGATCGCCTCCTCGGCCAGCCGCCGCGTGATCCCCAGCGACGTGAAGTGCACCGGCAGGCTCATCGCCGGGGAGAGCTCGACGTAGACGAACTCGTCGCCGCCGAAGTCGTACCGCGTCTCGGTGTCGGTGTTCGCCTCGGCGGTCATGCGATCACCTTGGCCGCGTCGGCGACGGCACGCCAGACCCGCTGCGGGGTCAGCGGCATGTCGAGGTGGGTGACCCCGCGGGCGGCGAGCGCGTCGATGGCCGCGTTCACCACGGCCGGCGACGACCCGATCGCGCCGGACTCGCCGATGCCCTTCGCCCCGAGCGGGTTGGTCGGCGAGAGCGTGACGGTCTGGTCGAGCTCGAAGCCGGGCAGGTCGCTCGCGGCGGGCACCGCGTAGTCGGCGAGCGTGGCCGCCGTCGGCTGGCCCGCCTCGTCGAACGTGGCCTCCTCGTAGAGCGCCTGGGAGATGCCCTGGGCGATGCCGCCGTGGAGCTGCCCGTCGACGATCTGCGGGTTGACGATGCGCCCGCAGTCGTCGACGGCGACGAAGCGCCGCACGGAGGTGCGCCCGGTCTCGGTGTCGACCTCGACCACCGCGATGTGCGTGCCGAACGGCCAGGTGAAGTTCGGCGGGTCGAAGTGGTGGTCGGCGGTGAGGTTGGGCTCCATGCCCTCGGGCAGGTCCGCCGCCAGCGACGCCGCGCCGGCGACCTCCTGGATGGTGACCGACGGCCCCGAGGTGCCCGCCACCGAGAACACCCCGCCGGTGAACCGCAGGTCGTCCTCGGAGGCCTCGAGCAGGTGCGCGGCGATCTTGCGGGCCTTGTCCGCGACCTTCTCCGCGGCCCCGTACACCGCCGACCCGCCGACCGCGAGGCTGCGCGAGCCGTAGGTGTCGCGGCCGAACGGGGCGATCATCGTGTCGGAGTGGAAGACCTCCACGTCGGCCGGGTCGATGCCGAGCGAGTCGGCGACGATCTGCGCCCACGCCGTCTCGTGGCCCTGCCCGTGCGGGCTCGTGCCCGTGACGACCTCGGCGCGCCCGGCGGTGGTCATCCGCACCGTGGCGGCCTCCCAGCCCCCGCTCTGCAGCCGGACCCCGGCCGCGACCTTGGACGGGGAGAGCCCGCCGGACTCGGTGAAGTTGCCGATGCCGACGCCCAGCTCGACGGGGTCGCCGGCCGCGCGCCGGCGGGCCTGCTCGGCGCGCAGGCCCTCGTAGTCGACGAGCTCGAGCGCCCGGCGCATCGCCTTCTCGTAGTCGCCGGAGTCGTACTGCACGCCGGACGGGACGGTGCGCGGCGCGTCGAAGGGCGGGTGCAGGTTGCGCAGCCGCAGCTCGGCGGGGTCCATCTGCAGCGCGCGGGCGAGGTCGTCGAGGATCCGCTCGTGGGCGTAGGCCGCCTCCGAGCGCCCCGCGCCGCGGTAGGCGTCGGTGGGCGTGAGGTTGGTGAACACGCCCTGGCAGGAGAAGTCGTAGGCGCCGAAGTCGTAGAGCCCGCAGTAGGTGAACGCCCCGAACACCGCGATGCCCGGCGTGAGCAGCTGCAGGTAGGCGCCCATGTCCGCCACCAGGCGGATGCGCATGCCGAGGATCGTGCCGTCGCGGGTCGCGCCGACGGTCATGTACTGGACCTGCCCGCGCCCGTGGGTGGTCGCGAGGTGGTGCTCCGAGCGGGTCTCGGTCCACTTGACCGGGCGCCGCAGGCGCCGGGCCAGCACCAGCGCGAGCGCCTCCTCGGCGTACACGTTGAGCTTGGCCCCGAAGCCGCCGCCGACGTCCGGGGCGACGACGCGCAGCTTGGTGTCGGAGATGCCACAGATCGCGGCGAGGATGTCGCGCACGAAGTGCGGCACCTGGGTCGACGTGTGGATCGTGAACCCGCCGCCCACGGCGTCGGGCGTGACGACGACGGCCCGCGGCTCCATCGGCGAGGCCATCACCCGCTGCTGGACGTAGCGGCCCTCGACCACGACGTCGGCCTCCGCAAGGGCCGCGTCGACGTCGCCGACCGCGAGCGGCCACGTGTAGCAGTGGTTGGTGCCGAACTCCTCGTGCACCAGCGGCGCGCCCGGCGCCAGGGCCGCCTCGATGTCGACCACGGCGGGGAGCTCGTCGTAGTCGACGACCACGAGCTCCGCGGCGTCCCGCGCCGCCGCCGCCCCGGTGGCGACGACGACCGCGACCGCGTCGCCCACGTGGTTGACCTCGGCGAGGGCCAGCGGCTGGTGGTCCGGGACGAGGATGTCCTCGGTGACCGGCCAGCCGCACGGGATGCCGGCGACGAACTCGCCGGCGAGGTCGGCCCCGGTGAGGACGGTGACGACCCCGTCGTGCTCGCGCGCGGCGGCGGTGTCGATCGCCGTGATCCGGGCGTGCGCCACGGGCGAGCGCACGAGCGCGAGGTGGACGGTGCCGAGCGGGGTGATGTCGTCGGTCCAGGTGCCCCGGCCGGTGAGGAGGGCCTCGTCCTCCCGCCGGGGCAGGCTCCGTCCGACGTGGGTCGTCGGCTGCGTGGTGGGCTGCGGGACGGTCTCGGTCACCGGGCGCTCCCGTCGACGGCGTGGTGGCGGTGGTGTGGGTCACCGTGGACCGTTTGATCCGTTCTGGGAAGTCCCCGCGATCACGAGCCCGGGTGAGGGCAGGTGAACCTTCCTCGGACAGGCCCGGACGGGTGTCGTCCGGTGTGACGGTCGTCACACCATGTCCGGTTTGCCGCGGGTGTCGCCACCGTTCCCGCTGGTCGTCACCGGCCGCAGGAGGCGTCTGCCCTGGTCAGGGCAGCCTTCACTGCGTGGCGGAGGGCCCTGCCGACCCGCCACGATCTGGGCCATGACCTCGACCCAGAGCCTGCCCACGGTCCAGGGCTGTTCGGCGTCCTCCTGTGCCTACAACGAGGACTCCGCCTGCCACGCGGCCGCCATCACGATCGCCGGCGACAACGCCGCCTGCGGCACCTTCGTGGAGATCTCCTTCCGGGGCGGCGTGGACGCCAACGGCGTCGTCGGCGCCTGCCACCGCTCGGAGTGCAAGTTCAACGACAAGCTCGAGTGCACCGCCTCGTCGGTCCAGATCGGCGCCGGCAAGGACGTCGCCGACTGCCTGACCTACGAGGCCCGGTAGAGCTCCTCGAGCGGCGCGACCGACCCCGCGGACCCCACGGCCTCCACCACGAGCCCGCGTACGGGGTCGGCGCGCAGCGTCTCGTCGGCGACGGCGAGGGCGGCCACGCTGTCGTCGTCGTCGACCAGGACCGCCGCGCCGCGGGCGGCGAGCCCCGCGAGTGCGCCGAGCACGGCGCGCCGCCCGGTGCCGTCGAGCCCCTCGGTGACCCGGTCCACCAGCACGATCGCGGCGTCGCCGGCCTCCTCGAGGCGGCGGCGCCGCTGCGTCACGCCGGTCGTCGGCTCCACCGTCACCCGACGGATCCCCGGCGACGAGTCGTCGAACATCGCCATCAGTCGCCGACGCACGATCGGCTCGCCGAGCAGCACAGTCACCTCGGCCGTGGGCAGTCGCAGCGTCATCGCCGCCTCCTCCAGTCGTGCGCCTCCGGCGCGGCAGCTCCGCTCCGCTCCGTGCCGCCTTCGGTGAGGGCAGGCTAACCTCGCCTGGGCGCCGGCGTCGAGGGCGAGTGAGCATCTCGACCGGATGTCCGATCCGATCCGGGACGGACGCGGTCGGCGTCAGAGCCGGAACGCGCGCCACGCCGCCGTCGCGAACGGCAGCCGGACGCAGCGTCAGCACGGTCGAGAAGGTCCCCAGCATCGCCGCGACGTGGTCGGCGGCCGGCGCGCGGGTCACAGCCAGCCGCGCCTGCGGAAGACGAGGTAGAGCGTGAGCGAGACCAGCACCATGAGGCCCAGGGCGAAGGGGTAGCCCAGGCGCCAGGCGAGCTCGGGCATGTTCTCGAAGTTCATCCCGTAGATCGCCCCGATGAGCGACGGGGTGAACAGGATCGCGGCCCAGGAGGAGATCTTCTTGACCTCCTCGCCCTGGGCCAGGCTGGTCTCGGAGAGCCGGCGCATCTCCTCGTTCTGCCGCTGGCCGACCAGCGCCGCGTTCACCTGCAGGATGTTGCCCAGCAGCTGGCGGAAGTTGTCGGCCGACTCGCTGGTCTGCGCGGTGTGGTCGGCGACGTCGCGCAGCCCGCGGTGCAGCTCGATCCGCGCCGGGTCGTCGGCCGACTCCCGCAGCAGGCCGTCGAGGACCTCCCGCAGCGGGTCGACGGCGCGCTGGAGCTCGATGACCTCGCGCGAGAGCTGGTAGATGCGCCGCGAGACGCTCGGGTCGCCGCCGAAGACCTGGGTCTCGATCTGGTCGATGTCGTGGCGCAGCCCGCGGACCACGGGCCGGTAGTCGTCGACGACGCGGTCGAGCACGGCGTAGAGCACCGCGCGGGGACCCTGCGCGAGCAGCCCGGGATCGGCCTCGAGCCGCGCGCGCACCGACGACAGGTCGGGGGTCTCGGCGTGCCGGACGGTGACGACGAAGTCGCGGCCGAGGAAGAGGTGGATCTCGCCGACCTGGACGTCCTCGTCCTCGTCGACGTACCAGGCGGGGCGCAGGACGACGAACTCGACGTCGTCGTAGCGTTCGAGCTTGGGGCGCTGGTGGGCGTTGACCGCGTCCTCGACGGCGAGCGCGGGCAGCGACAGCTCACGGGCGAGGCGGTCGAGCTCCTCGGAGTCGGGGCGCAGCAGGCCGATCCAGGCGAAGCCGTCGTCGTCCGTGTCGCCCGGGGCGCGCTCCCGGTCGCGCAGCAGCGCCAGCGTGCGGTCCAGGGAGTCGGGCTCGCTGTCGCGCTCCCCGCCCACGTACACCGCGTTGTCGACGACGGTCATCGGGCGATTGTCCCGCACGGGTGTCGGACCGGCCCGGCGCGACACCTCGCACGACCTAGTGCGCGAGCGCGACCCCCGCCGCCACGAGGCCGACCGCGTTGGTGCCCAGGTGCAGCCCGATCGGGGCGAGCACCGAGCCCGTGCGGTGGCGCAGCCAGCCCAGGGCGAAGCCGCCGACGACCGTCACCGCGACGACGGCCAGCGCCGAGGTCCACTGCAGCGTCGGCGGCAGCGGCACCGCCGACGGTCCCATCGCCACGGTGAGGTGCCAGAGGCCGAAGGCGACGGCGGTGACGCTGAGCGCCACGCGGGCCGACAGCGAGCGCACCGAGTGCCCCTGCAGCACGCCCCGGAACGCGAGCTCCTCGGCGAGCACGGTGCCCAGCGGGATGAGGACGAGGCCGCGCAGCAGCAGGGCGCCGGGCGAGGCGCCGGCGAGCTGGGGGTTCTCGAGCAGGTCGGGGGCGGCGACGAGCACGGCGCCGTAGCCGAGCACCGCGACGCCGATCGCCGCGCCGCCCCAGCGCAGCCCGGCGCCCCAGGTGCCGCGGCCGATGCCGAGGTCGTGCCAGGTCAGGCCGAGCAGGCGCGCCACCGTGACCATCGCCGCGACGCCGCCGACGTTGAAGACGGCCTTGAGCACGGGGTCCGCGGGCAGGGCCGGGAGCGCGAGGTTGCTCCACGTCAGCAGCAGGACCGCGATCACCGCGGGCGGGGCGAGCCGCCGCCAGTGGCTGACCTTCTCGACGGGCTCGGTCTCCTCGCCCCCGGTGCCGTCGGCGGGCGGGCGTGCGGGCGTGGCCGTGTGCTGGGGAGCGGTCACTCCTCCAGCATGCCTGCCACTCTCTGCGTGTCCGCATCGGTCCACCCCGGTGGCGTACCCACGGAGAGCCAGCCGCCCACCATCACCTCGCGGTACTGGTGGCCGTGCCCGTCGGGCACCGAGAGCGAATTGGTGAGGTCGATGGTGACCTGCCAGAACGTCACCACGGGGTACCAGTCGACGGCCTCGGACACGTCCCGACCTCGGGGTTCGTCGAGCCAGTCGGGGCGGTGCCACAGCAGGCTCGGGGTCCACCAGACGATCGGGTCGGACGCGTGCTGCAGGTACACCACGTGTGGTGGAGACCACAGTCCCGGCGGGCGTGTCAGGTCCTCCGCGGTCGACCCGAACCGGACATCCCGCCCACCGGCGACCACGGGCAGGACGGCCGGTGACCCGGGATCGCGGCGCGCGGTGAGCGCCGCGTGCAGCCGGTTCGAGTTCGGCGGCCCCACCCAGAGCACCCCGTCGGCCTGCGCGCGGGCGTCGTCGAGGCTCGAGAACGCGGCCTCCGAGCCCAGCGCCCCGAGGCTCTCGCCGAACACGATCAGCCGCGGGCGCCGGTCGGGCGGGAGCCGGTCGACCCGCGCGTGCACGGCGTCGAAGAGCGCCCGCCCCTCGGCCTCGGCACGCGAGCGGTCGACCACGAACGACAGCCAGCTCGGCAGGTACGAGTACTGGGTGGCGACGATCGCGGAGTTCCCGCCCCAGATCATCTCCAGGGAGTCGGCGACCGAGTCGTCGATCCACCCGGTGCCCGTGGTCGTCACCACGGCGATCACCCCCCGGCCGAAGGCCCCGGTGCGCTCGAGCTCGGCGACGGCGAGCGCGGCGCGCTCCTCGGGGCCGGGCGCCGACATCAGCCCGACGTAGGCGCGGATCGGCGGCACGGGCCGCCGCCCGGAGGCCTCGCCGAGCTCGCCGAGGGTGCGCCCGCCCGTGACGAAGTCCTGTCCCTCGCGGCCCAGGGTGTTCCACCGCACCGCGGAGGCCGGCGAGCCCGAGCGCAGCGGTGAGATCGGCGCGACCACCCCGGCGTAGGGCTGCGCGTTGGTCGCGCTGAACGCGGCGTCCGCGACGCGCAGCCCGGTGCGCAGCACCAGCGCGTCGATCATCGTGGCGACGAGGACCACCACGAGCACCGTCCCGACGACCGTCGCGACCTGAGCGGGGAGGTGGGCGCGGCGCCGGAGCACGTCGGCGGCCCGGCCGGCGAGCCAGCGCACGCCCCGCCCGAACCCGACGATCAGGCCCGCGATCACGACCGCCACCGGCCCGGCGCGCAGCCAGCCGTCGGTGGTCGGCTGGGCGATGCCCATGAGCCCGGCGACCTGCCGCTGCCACGCCGCCCCGGCCAGCAGCATCCAGAGCAGCGCCACCGCCGCGGTGACCACGAGGACGACCCAGGTACCCGGCGTGAACCACTGCGGCGTCGCCCGCTGCAGCCGGACGGTGAGGCGGGTCCACCGCGCGGTGCGCCCGAGCAGCCACGCGAGGACGACGCCCAGCCCGTAGCCCAGCCCGGCCGAGACGCCGGTGGCGAGCCCCTGGAAGAGGTAGTCGCGGGGGATCAGCGACGGGGTGAGCGAGATGAGCGCGAAGGCGGTGCCGAGGACGAAGCCCGCCGGGTGCGCCCGGGGCACGTAGCGGACCAGCGGGGCCAGGCGCGGCGGGAGCAGCGGGGAGTCGCCGCCGAACTGGTGGCGCGCGCCGTCGCGGTGCCAGAGGTGGTGGTGCTCCAGCTCTTCCTCGAACTCCCGCTGGAACGCGGTGTCGAGGCCGCTCTCGGTGTCCGGGTGCGTCGAGCCCGCGGCCGTCGCCCGGGTCTCACGGTCCGCCACGGTCCCACCTTCTCGCGCCGCGCAAGCCGGTA
This sequence comes from Actinomycetospora lutea, assembly GCF_028737205.1. GTDB lineage: Bacteria > Actinomycetota > Actinomycetes > Mycobacteriales > Pseudonocardiaceae > Actinomycetospora > Actinomycetospora lutea. Next base: position 106,454 of record NZ_JAQZAL010000015.1, read on the forward strand.
CGGGCGCCCCGCCGACCCGTGGGCGTGATCTTCCCGGCACCCGGTCGCCCGCGGCGGCGCGGTGATCAGCCCCGCAGCAGGGGTTCCAGCCAGCGGCCGGCGGCGAGCAGCGCGTCCTCGCGGTCGGGGTGGCCGATCAGGGCGAGGCCCAGCGGCAGGCCGGCGTCGTCGCGCAGACCGGGGACGGCGAGCGCCGGCATCCCGAGCAGGTGCCAGGGGCGGGACAGGACGGGGTCGCCGGTGCCCTCGGTCGCGAGCGGGGCGACCCCCAGGGCGCCGGGGACGAGCACGGCGTCGGCGTCCTCCAGCCGCGCGAGGACCGCGGCGCGCGTGGCCGCGGCGCGCTCCCGGGCGCCGGCGAGCACGTCCTCCGACACCGCCCGGCCCTCCGCCAGCATCGCCGTCAGGCGCGCGCCCAGCCCGGGCACGGACGGCACCACGCCCGCCGCCTCGGCGGCCATGACCGTGTGGTGGTCGGCGACCGCGGCGTCCAGGGCCACGTCGACGGGGGCGATCGCGGCCCCCTGCGCGCGGGCGCGGTCGACGGCGTGGGCGTGCGCCGCCCGCATCGCCGGCGACACGTCCGCGACCTCGGTGCCGTCCCAGGCCAGCAGCCGGGGCGCGCGGGTCGGGGCCGCGGCGGGCTCCCGGCCGGTGAGCACGCCGTGGACCAGGACGAGGTCCTCGACGCCCGCAGCGAACAGCCCGGGCGTGTCGAGGCTCGGTGCGAGCGGGTGGATGCCCTCGACCGACAGGGTCCCGCGCGTCACGGCGAGCCCGGCGACCCCGCAGAACGACGCCGGGCGGACCACCGAGCCCGCGGTCTGCGACCCGAGCGCGAGCGGCACCGTGCCGGCGGCGACCGCCGCCGCCGACCCGCTGGACGAGCCGCCGGGGGTGCGTGCGAGGTCGTGCGGGTTCCGGGTCGGGCCCGGGTCGAAGCAGGCGAACTCCGTGGTGACGGTCTTGCCGACCATCACCGCCCCGGCGTCGCGCAGCATCGCCACGATCGTCGCGTCGGCCGCGGCCGGCGGGGCGTCGGCGCGGGTCGGCGAACCGCAGACGGTCGGTACCCCGGCGACGTCGATGATGTCCTTGACGCCGACCGGGACGCCGGCGAGGGGTCCGGGGCCGCCCGCGTCCGGCGGGAGCAGCCCGACCCAGGCGTGCACACGGTCGTCGATCTGCTCGATGCGCCGCCGGGCGGCGTCACCGCCGTCGTGCGCGTCGACCAGACGCCAGGTCGTGACCAGCTCCCCGGAGTCCACGCCCGGGAGTCTCTCTCCTACGACGTCGGGATGGGCAGGATGCTCGTCTCACCGAGCTCGGGCGGCTCGTCGGCCGGGTTGGCCTGCGGGGTCCGCTGGGTGGTGCTCGACGAGGCCTGCTGGGTGTCGGTGCCGTCGGTGCCGCTGTCGGAGCCGGACGTCTCCGCGGAGTCGCCGGACGAGCTGTCGGCGGCGCTACCGGAGCCCGTGTCGTCGCAGGTGTCCTGGCCGGCGCCGTCGCGACCGAGGCCGAGATCCCCCAGCAGGCCGCCGACCAGGTCGTCCTGAGCGGTGTCGCAGGAGGCGGAGGCACGGTTGCCGTTGCCGTTGCCGTTGCCGTTGCCGTGCCCGTTGCCGTTGCCGTTGCCGTTGCCGTTGCCGTGCGAGTTGCCGGGGGACCGGCTGCTGCCGTCGTCGCCGTGCCCGGGCGTCGCGAGGGCGAGACCGGCGCCCGAACCGGCGAGCGCGAGCGTCGCCGAGGTGGCGACGATCCCGCGGCCGACGAGGCGGGCGACGCCGGGACGCCGGGCGGTGCGGTCGTCGATGGTCATCGCAGTGTCGATGCGGTGGGCACCCATGCGAGTTCCTCCTCCGGCTGGACCACTGTCCTCCGAACGGAGGAAAGAGGTTGCGGTCCCGCTCGCTTTAGGTCTCGTTTCGGTCACGACGCAGCGAGGAGTGCCCCGCTCCGGGCGACCTCAACCCACCCGACCCGGGCTACGGTCGGGACGGCGTTCCACCGGGGTGTTCCGCGCCCCGTCGTCGTGCTCCTACGCTGCGTCGATGGCGGCGACGACGACGGCGCGCTGGGTCGAGGTGCACCCGCGCAACCCCCAGCGCCGCGCGATCCGCGCGACGGTGGACCTGCTGCGCGAGGGCGGGCTGATCGCCTATCCCACCGACTCGTGCTTCGCGCTGGGCGCGATGCTGGGCAACCGCGAGGGCCTCGAGCGCATCCGCACGATCCGCCGGCTCGACGCCCGGCACCACTTCACGCTGGTGTGCCGCGACTTCGCGCAGCTCGGGCAGTTCGTCCGCATCTCCACGCCGGTGTTCCGGGCGGTCAAGGCGGCGACGCCGGGCTGCTACACGTTCATCCTCCCGGCGACCAAGGAGGTCCCGCGCCGGCTGCTGCACCCGCGCAAGCGCACGGTCGGCGTGCGGATCCCGCGGCACCCCGTGGTCGACGCGCTGCTCGAGGAGCTCGACGAGCCGCTGCTGTCCTCGACCCTGCTCCTGCCCGACACCGAGGAGCCGATGACGTCGGGCTGGGAGATCCACGAGCGCCTGGGCCACCAGCTCGACGCGATCCTCGACTCCGGCGAGTGCGGCACCGAGCCGACGACGGTCATCGACCTCTCCGGCGAGGAGCCCGAGCTGGTCCGGCAGGGCGCGGGCGAGGGCTTCGAGTGGTGACGGGCGTGGCGACGGGCGTGGTGGCGCCCGGTCAGCGCACGATGCGGGGCAGGCGGTCGGCCGCCGCACGCAGCGCCAGGTAGGCGTCCTCGAGCTCCCGCGCGGCGAGGTGGGCGCACGCGGTCCGCACCGCGACGGCCACCTCCGCCATCGCGAGGCGGTGCCCCTCGGTCGCGCCGCCCCGGCCCGCGCGGGCGCCGTGCGCGACGACGGCGGCGCGCAGCATCTGGTCGAGCCGGCCGTCGATCACCGCGGGCGGTGGCTGGGTGAGGTCGGCGAGGTGCTCGAGCGCCGCACGGATCGCGGGCCCGAGCTCGGGGGGCTGCCCCGACGGCGACTCCGACCCCGGCCGGGTCGCGGCGGTCACCGCGTGCCCTGGCCGGCCGGCACCCGGCCACCGAGGGCCGGGTGGGTCGCCAGGACCGTCAGGCAGCGATCGAGGGTCGTGAGGCGCAGCGGGCGCACCACCGTGCGGTGGGCGGCGACCAGCACCAGGCGCACGCCACGCTCGACGGCGGCCTCGTGGGCCGCGGCGAACGTGTCGAGACCAGAGGCCCCGAGGAACGTGACGCCCTCGAGGTCGCAGACCACCGACGGCGCCTCGGCGTGGGCGGTGGTGTCCGGGGCGGCGTCACGCTCCTCGGCCACGGCGCGGAGCGCGCCGTCGAGGACGTCGCGCAGACGGCCGGCGGTGAGCATGTCGACCTCGCCGAGGACGCGCACGAGCACGAGCCCGCGGCGCGGCTGGGTCGGGGCGACGGTCAGACCGGGCCCGGCCGGGTCGTCGCCGACCGGTGCGGGCCATCGTGTGGCGGCGTCGTGGCCGCCGGTTCGAGGCGCCATCATGGCGGGAGCCACCTCCCTGGCAAGGCGTCGTCCGCGAGCCTCGAGGGAGTGAAGCGTGCGGTGGCTGCCATCACTGTGCCCGTCCTCCCGCAGCCTGTCCACCGCGAGCGACCGCCCGAGCACGCACCGCGCTGGGTCGTTCAGAGCACCGACAGCCCCCGGACGACCGTGGCCAGGGCCCCGACCAGGGCGAGCACGATGACCGCCCGGCGGGCCGCCTCCGCCGACAGACGGCGGTGCACCACGTCGCCGAGCACCACGCCCACCGCGATCCCGGCGAGGCCGGTGAGCCAGACGACACCCCCGAGCGACGGGGCGCCCTTGCTCGCCAGCGCGACGAGGTTGATGACGAGCAGGACCACCTGGGCGGTCGGGACGAAGACCTCGATGCTCCATCGCCGGGCCAGCGCGAAGGCCGAGAGCGCCGGCCCGCCCACGCCCGCGGTGACGTTGACGAACCCGGCGACGGCGCCGGCGGTCAGGGCGCCGGGCGTCCCGTCCAGCCAGGCGCCCAGGCGGGGCACCAGCGAGAGCGCCACGGCGGCGAGCGCGAGCAGGCCGACCACGACCAGCAGCGGGCCCTCGGGCAGGGCGTCGACGACGAGCGCGCCGAGCGGTACGGCGACCACGGCCCCGGCCAGCAGCAGCCCGGCGGCCCGCGTGTCGACCCCGCGGTGGGTGCGCACGAGGACGATGACGCACAGCACGACCTGCAGCGCGTTGCCGAACGACACCCCGTCGCGCGGGCCCAGGATCGCCACGAGGAACGGCCCGCCGACGAGCGCGAGCCCCAACCCGGTCGTGCGCTGGGTGATCGCGCCGAGCAGGACCGGCCCCACGACGAGCGCCGCCGTCCCCGCCGCGCTCACGGGCGCGACGGGGACGGCGGCGTCATGCGGTCATGATGGGCCTCACTGCGGGGTGATGCTGAAGTTCACCGTGTCGCCCTCGACGCTCGTGACCTGCACCAGCAGCGACGTGGTCTGGCCCGCGTCGGTGCCGGTGCACGTGATCTGCGCGCCGACCTCGCCCTCGAGCGACGACGGGCAGCTGACCGCGGTCGGGGCGACCCCGTACTGCTGGGCGATCTGCTGCTCGACCTGGTCGGCGGTCACCACGGGGTTGCCGAACACCATGACGAGGGCGAAGAGCGCCACCACGATCGCGACGAGGCTGCCCACCACGATCCCGATGATCTTGGGCGCCTTGCTCTTGCGCACAGGTGGTGGCGGAGGGTAACCACCATATCCCGGAGCCGGGAGTGGCCCGCCGTAGGGCATGCCGGCCGGACCCTGCGGCATCGGGGGGTACGGGAAACCGGCGGGGGGCGGCGGAGCTTGCTGCGACATGGGGAACTCCTGGGATCGAGGCGAGAATCGGGGCGAGGATCGGGGCCTCCGGAGCTCCGACGGCTCCGTGGCGGCTGGGATGAGCATAGGACACGGAGAGCGACGAGCAAGCGGTCTCATTGCTCCATCAGAGTTATCTCAGAGTTCGCCGGTCCACGCGCGCTCCTCACGCCTCTCACAGCCGGCGTACAGGGTCGGCGGCGAGCCTAGGACCAGGACGCGCCACCGTCCGCGCCCAGCGAGGAGGACCCGTGAACGCCGCCGCCGTCGGTCCCTCCTCCACGTTCGCCGACGCGTCGCACGGGTGGGCCTCGCGCCGGGGCCCGCGCCACCACCAGGCGGACGCGGCCGCCTCCTACCGCAGCGCGGCGGGACGCCTCGCGGTCGCCGTCGTGGACGGGGTGGGCGACTCCGAGGCCGCGGGGTTCGCCGCCCGGCTCGTCGCCGACCACGCCGTGCGGGTCGCCGCCCTCGAGGGCCGCCCGGACCTCGCCGTGCTCGCCGCCCACGACCTGCTGACCAGCACCCGCGACCTCGTCCCCGGTGACGCGGCCGCCGTCGTCGCCCTGGCGCCGGGTGCCGACGACCCGCGGTGGCGCCTCGCCTGGGTCGGCGACTGCCGGGCCCTGGCCTGGGACGGCCGCGCGCTGCGCACCCTGACCGCCGACCACACGGTCGCCGCGGCGCTGCGCTCCCGCGGCCTGCACGTGCACCCGCGCCTCGAGCACGTGCTGACGGTCAGCGTCCGCACCGCCCGCCCGCAGGAGGTCGGCGTCGTCGTGGTCGACGACCCGGGCACGCTGCTGCTGGTCAGCGACGGCGTGCACCGCAGCGTCGCCGGGTGGACGCTGGCCGCGGTGCTCGCCGGGAGCGGGAGCGCCGCGGAGCAGGCCGAGCGGATCGTCGGCCTCGCCGCGGCGGCCGGGGCGACCGACAACGCGACGGCCCTGGTCCTCAGTCCGTCCGCGGGAGCGTGAGGCGCAGGCGCGCCCCCTGATCGTCCCCGACGACCCGGAGATCTCCCCCGTGCGCCCGGGCCAGGGCACGGGCGATCGGCAGGCCGAGCCCGGCCCCGCCGACGTCGCGGGTGCGCGCGTCGTCGAGGCGGACGAGCCGGTCGAACACCCGCTCCCGGTCCTGCGGCGGGATGCCGGGTCCCTCGTCGACGACGTCGAGCACGCCCCACCCGCCGTCCGGGCCGATCTCCAGGCGCACCGTGCCGTCGGCCGGCCCGTGGCGGCGGGCGTTCTCGAGCAGGTTCGCGAGGATCTGCGCGATCCGCGACGGGTCGGCGGACACGCGGGTCGGCGGGCCCGTGACCTGCACCGTCAGGGTCGGCGCGAGCAGCGCGGTCCGCTCGGCCTCGGCGGCGGCGAGCTCGGCGAGATCGACCTCGCGGCGTTCGAGCGGGGCGCCGTCCTCGATGCGCGCGAGCTCGAGCATGTCGGCCACGAGCGCGCCGGCCCGGCGGGTCTCGCGCACGAGGGTGGTGGCGATGCGCTCGCGCCGGGCGAGGTCGGCGTCGGGGTGGCGCACGAGCGACTCGGCGAGGGTCTGCACGCCGGTCACCGGGGTCCGCAGCTCGTGGGCGGCGTCGGAGAGGAAGCGCCGGGTGCGGACCTCGGAGCTCCGCGCCTCGGCCGCCGCGTCCTCGGCGCGGACCTGCGCGGTCTCCAGCGCGTCGAGCATCCCGTCGAAGGCGGCGGCCGTGCGTCCCAGCTCGGTGTCGGTGCGCTCGGGGTGCAGGCGCCGGCCCCGGTCGCCCGCCGCGATGTCGTTGGCGAGCGTCGTCATGTCGTCGAGCGGCCGCAGCGCCACCCGGACCACGGCGAGCAGCGCGACGGCGACCACCCCCAGCCCGATCGCCCCGACCCCGACCATGACCACGCGCAGCCGCGCGAGCACCACGTCGCTCTCGGCGCGTTCCACCGAGAGCACCAGCCGGGTGCCGTCGGGGACGCCGACGGTGCGCGCGAGGTCACGATCGGTGCGCCCGGGGCGCCCGGACCCGGGGCCGTCCAGCGGCGGGCGGCCCGGGCGGCCGGGCGGACCGAGGTCGTCGGCCGGGCCCGCGATCCGCCGCCCCGACGCGTCGACGAGGACGGCCCGGATGCCCTGGCCGTCGACGGCGTCCACGAGCGCCGCCCCGGTGGTCCCCGACGCGACGAGCAGGCCGGCGCGGGCCGCCCGGTCGTCGAGCCTGCCCTGCTGGTCGCGGCGCAGCTGGGCGTCGAGGGAGAGGTCGACCGCGACACCGATGACCACGAGCGCCAGCGCCACCACGAGCAGCACCAGCGCCGTGACCCGGAAGCGCAACGAGCGCGCCGCGGTCCATCGCCGGCGCAGGCCCGCCGTCACGCCCCCTCCCCCGGCCGCAGCGCGTAGCCGAGGCCGCGCACGGTGTGGACGATCCGCGGCCCGTGCGCCTCGAGCTTGCGGCGCAGCGCGGACACGTGGACCTCGACGAGGTTGGGGTCGTAGGCGTCGTAGCCCCACACCTGGGTGAGGATCTGGTTCTTGGTGACCGTGCGCCCACGCTGCTCGACGAGGTAGCGCAGCAGGCGCAGCTCGGTCGCGGTGAGGTCGAGGACGGCGCCGGCGCGGGTGGCGGTGCCCGCCTCGTCGTCGACGACGAGGTCGCCGACGGTCATCGCGGTCGGCACCCGGCCACGACGGCGCAGCACCGCCCGCACCCGCGACACCAGCTCGGCGAGCAGGAACGGCTTGACGACGTAGTCGTCGGCGCCGCCGTCGAGGCCGTGCAGGCGGTCGGCGAGCGCGTCGCGGGCCGTGAGCAGGACGATGCCGGCGTCGGTGCGGGCGCGCACCACGTCGAGCAGCGCGAAGCCGTCGCGGCCGGGCAGCATCACGTCGAGGACGACGAGGTCGGGGCGGAAGCCGTCGAGCAGTTCCTCGAGGCCGGTGCCGTCGTCGCGCCCGACCGCGCGGAAGCCGGCGTCCTCCAGCGCGTCGACGACCGACTCGCGGATCGCCGCCTCGTCCTCGACGACGACCACGCGCGCCGCTGTGCCCCAGGTCCCGCCCACGCCGGGATCCTGGCCCTCCGGTCCTGAACCGTCGCTGAAGACCCGGGGTGTTTCAGGTCCGGTTCAGGACCGGCGCCGATCGTCGGTGGTCCCCGAGCAGGAGTGGAGACCACGATGAGCGAGCAGGACCCACCGACCCGGCCGACCGATCCCGGGACGGCTACCGAGAGCCAGGACCCGGCCGGCCCCCCGACCCGCTGGCAGCGCACGACGCGCCCGTCGGGCTGGACCCGGCGCACCGCAGTCCTCGTGTCCGGCGTCGTCGGCCTCCTGATCGGCGTCCTGCTCGCGGGCGCCGTCCTGGCGGTCACGGTGGGCGGCCCGCGCGGCGACGGGCCCCGCGGCGGCGGCCCCGGGACGAGCGCCGAGGGGCGGGGCCCGCACGGTGGGCCCGGGGCGCCGGGTGGGCCCGGGCGCGGTCAGGACCGCGGTGAGCGGGGTGGCGCGTCCGGCCCGATCGTCGTGCAGGTCCAGCCCGGCGCGACGGTGCAGGTCGCGCCGGGGGCGACGGTGCAGACCGTGCCCGGTGCGGCCCAGCCGGGCCAGCCCGCGCAGCCGACACAGCCCGCGCAGCCCGCGCCGCCGGTCCAGCCCGGCGTGCCGGGCTGAGCGCCCGTCGTCCACGCCGGTGTGGCCGCCGTCACGGCGGTGAGCACGATCGCTGTCGGATGGTCCGCCGGCGTGTGACGATGGCTCCCATGTCCGACGCGGGAGTCCTCCTCGTGCGCCGCGCGCACGTGGATCTGCTCCGCGTCTCCTCGGCCGGGTGTTGCTCGCCCCGCCGCTGACCGTCCCCTGAAGTCCGGTCGCGGGCCCTTGCCCCGACCGGGCGTCGTCGTGCCCCGGTGTGCGGGCGCGCGGGCTCGCCCTGCCCCACCCGAGGAAACACGTGCGCACGTTCCTGCTCTTCGCCCTCGCGGGCCTGCTCGCCCAACTCGTCGACGGCTCGCTGGGCATGGCCTACGGCGTCACCTCGACGTCGGTCCTCCTGGCGGTGGGGACCGCGCCCGCCGTGGCCTCCGCCTCCGTCCACCTCGCCGAGGTGGGCACCACCCTGGCCTCCGGGGCGTCCCACTGGCGCTTCGGCAACGTCGACTGGCGGGTCGTCGGGATCCTCGCCCTCCCCGGGGCGATCGGCGCCGTGCTCGGCGCCTACGTCCTCGTCAACCTGACCGAGAGCGCCGAGCCCTACATGGCACTCGTCCTGCTGCTGCTCGGTGTCTACGTGCTGCTGCGCTTCAGCTCCCGCGCGGTGGCGAAGCGCGTCGTGTCCGGGCCGAGGCCCAGCGGCACGTTCCTCGGCCCGCTCGGCCTGGTCGCGGGCTTCCTCGACGCCTCCGGCGGTGGTGGCTGGGGCCCGGTGGCCACGTCCAGCCTGCTCGCCTCGGGCCGCCTCGAGCCGCGCAAGGTCGTCGGGTCGGTCGACACCTCCGAGTTCGTCGTCGCCCTCGCCGCCAGCGTCGGCTTCCTGTTCGCGCTGGGGCAGGAGGAGATCGATGTCACGGTCGTGCTGGCCCTGATGATCGGCGGCGTCGTCGCGGCCCCCTTCGCGGCCTACATCGTCCGGTTGCTGCCCGCCCGCGTGCTGGGCACCGCCGCCGGCGGCCTGATCATCATCACCAACACGCGCACGTTCCTGAACGGGATCGACGTGGCCGGCACGATCGTCACCGTCGCGCTCCTCGTGCTGGCGGTGCTCTGGATCGGGGCCATCGTCCTGGCGGTGCGCACCTCCCGCCGCGAACGCGAGCTCAACGAGCCCGCGGTCGCCGAGGAACCGTCGACGCAGGCCTGATCGCTCGCCCGGCGCCCGGCCTGGACTGAGCGAAGGGCACCTTCGGTCGGACCAGCCGGCCGAAGGGGCCCTTCGCGCGGAACGGGGCGCGCCGGCGCGGAGATCACGAGCACGTCGTCGACGTGGTGCTCGCCGGCGGGGCCCATGACGCGCTCGTGATCTCGCATCCGCACGCACCAGAAGATCAGCAGGTCGCCAGGCACCGCCGGACGGCGCTCTGGGGTGACTGTCGACCTGGTGATCTCCCGCGAACCGGGTCGCGCGCCCGCACCCCGCCCGCGCGATCATGGCGGGGTGCGCGCGCTGTTCGACCTCCCCGCCGCCTACCGTCCGTCCGCCGAGGACCGGGCCGCGCCGGTGCCGCCGATCGAGGCGGTGCTCTGCGACTTCAGCAACACCCTCTTCCGCATGATCCCGACCGACGAGTGGCTGCGCCGGATCGCCGACGACACCGGCCGCGCGCTCGACGACCCCGCGGCCGTGCTCGCGGCCCTCGACGCGGCGGCCGCCGAGCCCGAGGTCATCGCCGCGCAGGAGGGCCGCGACCTCGACGCCGACGCCCACCGCCGCGCGATGCGGGCGTGGTTCTCGCGCGTGGCGTACCTGCGGGGCATCGAGGACGCCGCCCAGGCGCGCGTCGCCGCCGAGGACTCCTGGGTGCCCTACCCCGACACCGGACCCTTCCTGCGGACGCTGGCCGACCGCGGCGTCCCGGTCGGCGTGGTCAGCGACATCGGCTGGGACATCCGCGGCCACGCCCGCGCCGCCGGCCTCGAAGAGCTCGTCGGCACCTGGGTGCTCTCCTGCGAGGAGGGCCGCGAGAAGCCGGCGCCCGAGCTCTTCCGCACCGCCTGCACGCGCCTGGGCGTCGACCCGCGCCGGACCCTCATGGTCGGCGACAACCCCCGCCGCGACGGGGGCGCCGCGGCCGCCGGGCTGCGCGTGTTCGTGCTGGCCGGCGAGCAGCGCGAGCGCGAGCGGGGCCTCGACGACGTGCTCGCGCTGCTCAGCCCACCACGCGCGTGACGCCGGGCGCGACGAGTTCGCGCACCACACCCCCGGACCGTCGGCCCGCGCGGCGCACCCACCCCCCGACCACCTGGGCCACCGACCACCCGTCGGCGGCGAGCAGGGCGGCGATCTCCCGGTCGGCCGCGCCGAGTTCCACCTCGGCCTCGGTGAGCACGTCGACCAGCCAGCGCTCGCTGCGGCGCACGACCTCGTCGCCGGTGCTCCCCGCGGCGAGCACCCGGCCCAGGTCGAACGGCTCGATCCGGAACGGTCCCGACGGCACCGCGTCGCGCTCGATCATGACGTCTTCCCCTCGTCCGCAGAACGGGGTCGACGCTACGGGGGCGGACCGACATCGCCGGGGCGTCGGCGGCGCTACTCCTCCTCGGCGATGCCGATCTGGCGTCGGAGCTTGGCCACGTTCCACCGGTACTGCCCCGACGGCAGCGTGATCTCCGGCGTGACGAGACCCTGCGTCACGTAGCGCTGCAGGGTGCGCGCGCTGACCCCGAGCGCCTTCGCGGCCTCGGGCGTCGACACCAGATCCGACGGCGACATGCCGGTCACCCTATGTCGCCGCTGTCGTCCGAAAGACGGGAACAACGCCGGTGTCGTCAGTTTCTCCTATGGCACTGTTGTCGTCGGTGTCGCCGACGTCGCTATACTCGGCGACATGAGCGACATCCACGACACCCTCTTACCCGGGCCGGGCGGTCCCCGGCGCTACCGGCTGGACGCCCGGCGGTTCCGCGGGCCGCTCCACACCCCCGCCCGCAACGATCACGAGCAGCACGACTCCGACGACCTCGCGGGGCTGGTGGAGCTCGCGCGCGGCCTCGTCGCCGAGGGGTTCACCGCGTGGGTCTACGAGCGGGTCCGGCGGCCCACCCCGTGGCCCGAGACGTGGGACCTGCGCCTGGTCACCCAGCTCGATCCGGACCGATCGCGAGGCTGACGCGCAGCCCCCCGGTCGGCGCGTCCTCGAGGCGCACCTCCCCGCCGTGCCGCGCCGCCTGCTGCGCCACCAGCGCCAGGCCCAGCCCCGAGCCCGGCGCGCCCGCGGTGCTCCCCCGCACGAACCTCCCGAGCACGGACTCCCGCTCGGCGGCCGGCAGACCGCACCCGTCGTCGTCGACGGTGAGCACCACCCCGCCGTCGTCGCGCGCGTGGGCGCCGAGCCGCACGCTCCCCGCCCCGCCGTGCCGCACGGCGTTGACGACCGCGTTCGCCAGCGCCATCCGCAGCCCCTCGAGCGAGGCCCGCACCGCGCCCGCCGTCCCGGTCGCCGGGTCGTCGACGACGACCTCCAGCTCCGGGTGCGCCCGGCGCGCGTCCTCCGCGGCCAGGCGCAGCAGGTCGGCGACCCCGACCGCGTCCCGGTCGCCCACCTCCGGCAGATCGCCCGCGGCGAGCTGGCCCAGCGCGGTGAGCGTCGCCTCGACCCGGGCCTGGGCACGCAGGACGTCGGCGAGCACCGCGTCGCGCTCGGGCAGGTCGGGGTGGGCGCGCAGGACCTCGAGGTCGGTGCGCATCGCGGTCAGCGGCGTGCGCAGCTCGTGGCGAGCGGCCGCCGCGAAGTCCCGCGCGGCGTGCAGCGACGCCGTGCTGCGCTCCTGCTCGGCGTGCAGACGGGCGAGCATGGCAGACAGCGCGTCGGCGAGCTCCTCGGACTCGCGGGACCCGTCGGCGCGCACGGTCGGCGGGTCGACCTCGGGATCCACGGCGCCGTCGAGCGTCGCCGCCTGGGCGGTGAGCCGGCGCAGCGGGCGGACGGCACGGCCCGCGAAGAGCCAGCCGAGCCCGGCGGCCAGGGCGACGGCCACCACGCCGAGCCCGGTGACCAGGCGCTGCCGGTCGGCGACCCGCGCCCGGGTGTCGTCCTCGGTCGCCCCGACCGTGACCAGCACGCCCGGCGTCGGCCCCGGCGCGGTGCGGATGCGGTACGCGACGCCGCCCACCTCCACCGAGGTCGGGACGCCGATCGGGGAGAGCGGCAGCTCGGGGCCGCTGACGCGCCGGGTGCCGGTCGGTCCGCGCAGCGTGACGGCCAGGTCGGCGCGCGTCGACGCGAACGTCCCGAGCACCGCGGGCGAGCCCGGCACGAGGCTGCGGTCGAGCCGTTCGGTCTGCTCGCGGGTCAGCAGCACCGAGGCCAGCACGCCGACGAGCACCACCACGACCAGGGAGGCGAGGGCCGAGGCGAGCGCGACCCGCAGGCGCAGGGACGCGGAGCGGCGCGTCACCCGCCCTCCCGCAGCACGAACCCCACGCCGCGCACGGTGTGCACGAGCCGCGGCGTGCCGTCGGCCTCCAGCTTGCGCCGCAGGTAGCCGACGAAGACATCGACGACGTTGGTGTCGGTGGCGAAGTCGTAGCCCCAGACCAGCTCGAGCAGCCGCTCGCGGGTCAGGACGACGTCGGCGTTGCGGGCGAGCACGACGAGCAGCTCGTACTCCCGCTTGGTCAGGTCCACCGACCGCTCGCCCACGTGCACGGTGCGCCGCGCGAGGTCGATCCGGAGCGGACCGGCCGCGATCACCTCGCCGGACGCGGCGGGTGCCGGCCGGACGCCGCGGCGCAGCAGCGCCCGCAGCCGCGCGACCAGCTCGGTGAGCGCGAACGGCTTGACCATGTAGTCGTCGGCGCCGGCCTCGAGGCCGACGACGCGGTCGTCGACGGTGTCGCGGGCCGAGAGCACGCACACCGGGACGTCGTGGTCCATCGCCCGCAGCGCGGTGACCACCGCGACGCCGTCCATGCCCGGCAGCCCGAGGTCGAGGACCACGGCGTCGGGGACGCGCTCGTGCACCGCGCGCAGCGCGCCCGGGCCGTCCTGCGCGGAGCGCACCGCGAAGCCCGACAACCGCAGCCCCCGCTCGAGCGAGGCGCGCACGTCGGCGTCGTCGTCGACGACCAGCAGGTCGGGCGCGGCCGGGTCGCTCATGGCGCGATTGTGCTCGTCCCCGTCAGCGGTCCGTGCACGGCTGGGCGGCGCGCTCGACGCGGGAGCTGACGTCGGCGAGGCGGGAGGCGAGCGCCGGGTCGGGTGGCGTCGCGCGGGCGTCCGGGCCCGGTGTCTGCCGCAGCCGCTCGATCTGCGCCTGCACCTCGGGCGTCAGGGTCAGCCCGCCGCCACTGCCCCCGCCGGGCCGCAGCCGCGTCGTGCAGGGCGCCTGCCCGCCGACGCCGGTGGGCGCGGACACGACCGCGGGGGCGGGCGCCGCGGCGGGGGTCCCGGCGGGGGGCCCGGCGGGGGTCGCGGGGGCGCCGGCGCAGCCGCCGAGCACGAGCAGTCCGGCCAGGACCGGTCCGGCGAGAACCGGCAGGCGGCGGGGGTCCATCGATCGATCTCCTCGCGGTCCGGGCGACCGTTCGGGGCGGCCGCCTCTGGCGATCACTCTGCTGATCGGGGGTGACGCAGCTCTGTGGCGACTCTGAGGGAACAGTGAGGCCATGACGGTGGACCGCTACGCCTGGGCCGCGACGGGCTGGGCGACCGGCGCCGCGCGGGTGTACGGGCCGCTCGCGACCCAGCTCGTGGGGGCCGCGCCGCACCCGCTGGCCGGTCGGCGCGTGCTCGACGCCGGCGCCGGGACGGGCCTGGCGTCGACGGCGCTGCGGGGCGCCGGGGCGCGCCCGGTCGCCGTCGACCGATCGCCGGCGATGCTCGCCCGGGACGCCGCGACCCGCCCACCGGCCGCCGTCGGGGCCCTGGAGGCGCTGCCCCTGCGGGACGACGCCGTCGACGACTCGGTCGCGGCGTTCGTGCTCAACCACGTCGACGACCCGGCGGCCGCGCTGCGCGAGCTGGCCCGCGTCACCCGGCCCGGCGGTGCGGTCCTCGCGACGGCGCCCGGCGCCACGACCGCCCACCGCACGGTGCGCGACCGGATCGACGCCGTCGCCGCGGACGCCGGCTTCACGCCGCCGGACTGGTACGCCCACCTCACGACCGTGCAGGCGCCGCTGCTCGGCGACGTGCCCGCGATGCGCGGAGCCGCCCGGGCCGCCGGGCTGGTCGACGTCGCCGTCACCGAGCACGTCGCCGACGTCGGGGTCGAGCGCCCGGAGGACCTGGTGGACTACCGCCTGGGCCAGGCCCACGTCGCCGGCTGGCTGGCCGGGCTCGCCGAGGGCGAGCGTGACGCGCTGCGGCGCGCGGCGATTGCGGCCGTCGCCCCGGTGATGGAGCCCTACCGGCCGCCGGTGATCACGCTCGTGGCTCGCGTGCCCTGATCCGGGCGGGCGGCCCAGGCGAGCACCGCGGTCACGGCGCAGAACGGCGTCCACACCAGGCGCTCGCCCGGCGACCGGGAGACCCCGTTCAGCACCGTGCCGACGGCCATGAACGCGGCGAGTCCGCTCAGCGCCGCCCGTCGCACCCGCGGCGGCCCGGCCCCCGTCGCGACCGCGAGGGCCGACGCCGCGTAGACCGGCGCGGCGACCCCGCTGATCCGCCGCAGCTTCTCGGGGAGCCGGCCGGGGTGCGTGCCGCCGTACGCGACGCGTCCCCACGGCGCCCCCGACGCCAGGCACGCTTGGAATACACCTTGCGCGGCCAGGAGCGCGCCGGTGGCGCGGGCGGCGTGGTGGGCGGGGAGTCGGCGCACCCCACCAGTGTCGGTCACGTCGGCAAGAGGGCCCGCGCCGAGCGCCACAGCTCCTCGGTGATCACCCGCGCAGACTCCGGGCGCGCGAGGCGGGCGGCCTGGCCCGCCCACTGGTTGACGGGGTCGACGCCGGACGCCTGCCCGCGACGCCACTGACCCACGAGCGCCCGCTGGACCGGGTAGCGGGCGGGCGGCGGCGCGTCGTCCGCGGTCCAGGCGCGGACGAACGGGGTCGGCAGCGCCCGTCCGGGCCGTCCCGAGTAGGCGCGGGTGAGGACCGAGCTCTCTGGTGCGGCGGCCCCCAGGGCCTCCGACCACCCCGCCGCGATCCCGATCTCCGGCGAGCGGAGGTAGGCCGTGCCGACCTGCACCGCGCTCGCCCCGAGCGTCAGCGCCGCCGCGACCGCGCGCCCGTCGGTGATCCCGCCGGTGGCGACCACGGGCACGGTCAGCGCGTCGGCGAGCTGCGGCACGAGTGCGAGCAGCCCGACGCCGGTCGACTCGGCGGCCACGGGGTCGAACGTCCCGCGGTGCCCGCCGGCCTCGATGCCCTGGGCGACCACCGCGTCGGCGCCGGCGTCCTGCGCGGCGAGCGCCTCGTCGAGGGTGGTCGCGCACGCGAACCAGGCGATCCCCGCGGCGTGCATCCGCTCGACGGTGGGCGGGTCGTACAACCCCATGATCGAGGACATCACCGTCGGCCCCGCCGCGAGCAGCGCGTCGACCTGCTCGGCGAACACCGGCGACGGCCCGGCGGGCTCGCCGGGGGTGCCGTAGCGCTCGAGGAAGCCGCGCGCGGCGGCCTCCCCGCCGTCCCCAGCCAGCGGCGCGTCGGGGATCCACAGGTTCATCTGGAACGGCCCCGACGAGCCCTCGCGGAACCGCCGCACCCAGTCCTCGATCTTCGTCGGCCCGTCGAGGACCGCCCCGGTCGCGCCCATGCCGCCGGCCCGCGCGACGGCCACGGCCAGCTCGGGCGGGCAGGCGCCCGCCATCGGCGCCTGGAGGATCGGGACGTCGAGCCCGTAGCGCTCGCAGAACGCCGCGACCCGCCCGGACACCGCTGACACCGTCGTCATGGCCCCACCCTCCCCTGTCCCCGCCCGCCGCGGGCGGGCAGCATGATCCCGCGCGCCGGAGCGCCCGGCCGAGGAGAGGAGTGCGTGCGATGAGCAGCGACGCCGTCGTGGTGACCCGGGACGACCAGGCGGCCGTGGCGGTCGTGCGGATGAACCGCCCGGACCGGCGCAACGCGCTGACCACCGAGCTCAAGGTGGCGCTGCGCGACGCTCTCGAGGAGGTCGCGCAGGACCAGAGCGTGCGCGCCGTCGTCCTCGCGGGCGCCGGTCCCGCGTTCTGCGTCGGGCAGGACCTCGGCGAGCACGCCGAGACCCTGCGCTCGGGCGACCCGGACGCGATGCGCACGGTGCCCGAGCACTACAACCGCATCACCTCGGCGCTCGCGACCATGCCCAAGCCGGCGATCGCGGCCATCGGCGGCACCTGCGTCGGCGCCGGCCTCGGGTTCGCGCTGGCCTGCGACCTGCGCCTGGCCGCGGCCGGGGTCCGGTTCGCGACGGCGTTCGCCGGCATCGGGTTCGGCGGCGACTCCGGGCTCTCCGCGACGCTCGCGCACGCGGTCGGCGCCTCGCGGGCCACCGATCTGCTGATGCTCGGCGACACGTTCACCGCCGAGTCGGCGCGCGACTGGGGCGTCGTGCGCGAGGTCGTCGCCGCCGAGGAGCTCGACGACAAGGCGCTCGCCCTGGCCCGCAAGCTCGCCTCGGGGCCGACCGCCGCGTACGCCGAGATCAAAGCCGCGATCGCGCTGGGGACGGTGTCCTCGTTGCCGAGCGTGCTCGAGCACGAGGGCGCGGCGCAGTCGCGCCTGGCGAAGACCGAGGACCACCGCAACGCGGTCGAGGCGTTCCTCGCCAAGGAGAAGCCGACGTTCGTCGGTCACTGAGGACTCCACCGGTCGCCGGAGTCCTGTTCTCCGGGGCCCGGGCGACTGACAGACGGGTCACGCTCCGAGACCGGATCGAGGTCGGACGTTCACTCCTTCGTGGTGCGGGTGGGCAACGGTCGCGCTGAGCGATCATCCGTCCGAGAGGGGTCTCCGTGAGCGGCACCACCATCGTCCTGGTCCACGGCGCATGGGCCGACGGCTCGTGCTGGAGCTCGGTGGTGGAGGCACTGCAGGCACGCGGCCACACGGTGATCAGCCCGCAGTTCCCCGAGACCTCGCTGGAGGCCGACGTCGCGCGGCTGCGCCAGGTCCTACGCCGCCAGGACGGCCCGACCCTCGTCGTCGGCCACTCCTACGGCGGTCAGATCGCCACGGCCCTGGGCGAGGACGCGCCGAACGTCGTCGGCCTCGTCTACATCGCCGCCTTCGGCCTGGACGAGGGCGAGTCCATCGGGCAGCTGCTGGCCCAGGGACCCCCGACACCCGCGCTGGGGAACCTCGAGATCGACGACCTCGGATACGCCTGGCTGCCCGAGGCCGATTTCGTCGGGCACTTCGCGGCGGACGTGGACCCGGTGAAGGCGCGCGTGATGCACGCCGCGCAGCAGCCCCTCGCGGCGAGCACGCTCGAGGACGTCATGGGCATCCCGGCCTGGAAGGCGCTCCCGACCTGGTACCTGGTGGCCACGAACGACGAGGCCATCCCGCCGGACGCGGAGCGCGCGTTCGCCGCCCGGATGGGCGCGACGACCGTCGAGGTCGAGTCCAGCCACGTCCCGATGGTGTCGCACCCCGACGCCGTCGTGGACCTCGTGGAGACCGCGCTGGCCGAGCTCAGGTGAGCCGGGCCGTCGCTCGATCAGCGGAGCGGTGCCCTCCTCCGGTGCCCGATGCCGGCGAGGTGCAGCGCGATGCAGATCGCGCCCAGCGTGAGGAGCACCGTCGGGGTGAGCACGCTGATCACGAGGCCGGACACCTCGAAGATCAGCGCGATGAGGAACAGGACCGCTGCGGCGATGGCGAGCATCGTGTCGGATCTCCTTCGGTCAGGGGCCCGAAGTATTCGGGCACGGACGGGTCCGTCCGGCGACCGTGACGGCAGGCGGTACCCGCGTGCGGCCGAACGGGCTCCGGCCCGGTCGCGCCGGCGTTCACGGAGGCGGCGGTCGTCTCCCGTCGGACGGTCCGGCGCTGCCTGTCCGAGCGCCTCGCCGCGCTCAGGTGAGCCAGCGCAGGAGGTGCGTCCGGGTCTGTTCCTGCCGGAAGTAGGTGAGGTGCCACACGTCGCCGGGGTCGAAGACGAGACGGCGGGCCGCGGGGACCGGGAAGCCGGTGATCGCGGAGGGCCGTGATGCGGCGGGACGGACCGTGACGGGGTCGCCGACTCCGGTGGTGGGCACGGCGACGTCGTTGGGTCGCCCGAAGATCGGGTCGATGAGCTCGTCGACACCGTCTTCGTGGTCCGCCTCGATCGCGTAGTAGAGCGGGGCGGTGCCGGAGTACCGGTCGAGGGCGGCGTAGAGCGCACTGTCGGGGTCCATGGCCCGCAGGCCGGGGAGGTCGTCCGCGGTCCGGGCGGCCAGCGCCTTGACCAGCTCGAGCACGGCCTCGAACACCGGTGTGGTGGCATGCCAGGGGCCCGGTGGCAGCGCGTCGAGGAGGGTGGTGAAGCCGTCGGCCAGGGTGTTCCAGTTCTCCCGCTCGACGATGGCCGTGCCGCCGTTCGGGGTGCCCGCGAACACGATCTTGCGGACGGTCACCCTGCCCCGTGCCCGGTGCAGGCCGAGGAACTCTCGCAGCGGGTCCACGAGGACGTCGAACAGACTCCTGCCGGTCGTCGCGGCGAGCTGCCCGTCGAGGACGCGCGCGACGAGACCGCCGCGGCTGTGGCAGACGATGTCCAGCTCCAGGTGGACGTCCCGGGGGATCAGCTCGAGGAGAGCCTCCGCGTTCTCCTCGGGTGGGACCGAGGCCGTCGGGTGCTCGAAGGTGATGATCCGCCCCTGGTACTTCCGGTCGAGGCGCGCCCAGAGCTCCTCGTTGCCGGGGAGATCGGTGTCGAGCAGCCCGCCGAACGCGCTCGCGCTGGTGCTGAAGATGCCGTGGAGGAACAACAACGTCGGCCCGGTGGCCGCGGCCAAGGCCCGCCAGTTGGCGTCGGTGAGCGTCACCCCCTGCCGGAGCCCGTGCTTCGGGGGGAACCAGGTCGCCACGGAGGGGCGGGCCGTCCTCTCCCACTGCTCGAAGGCGTGCGCCGCCGCCCGGCCGACCGCGCCGAGCGGGAATTCCAGCAGCGTCCAGAGCGTGGCCGAGTCGGCCGCCTCGAAGCGGTCACGGGGGATGCGGATCGACAGGTCGGGCGCACCCGTCGTCCCGGTGCCCGTCACCGGACCGGACTCCGGGAGGTGCCAGTGCAGGATCCCGGCAGCGTCCCGGGACAGCAGGACCGCCTGCCGGCCGGAGCCACTCGGGGTGGCCACGACGGCCCCGTCCCCGGCCGGCGCCGACGTGGGCCGCACGAAGAAGGCGGCGGCCCGTTCCAGGCCCGCGTTGGCGAGGGCCCGGCCCAGGTGGCCGACGTCGTCGCCGTCCGGGGCGGCGGCGGCGTTCCGCGCGACCGGTCGGAGCTCGACCTCGCCGGTCAGCCCCGGGACCCGGAGGACGACACGTTCGCCGACGGTGACCGCTTCGTCGCCGCCGCTCAGTGGCACCGTCATCGCCGCGCTCCCCCCTGGCGGACCTGCGGACAGCGTCGCAAGCCGCGGGGCGGCGTGGAAGGCCGCGGCGCCGACCGCAACGCCGTCGAGGCCTTCCCGCACGGAGGAGTCGTGCGCTGCCGCGGATCAGGTCAGCTGGGACTCGCGCTCGCTCCAGTACACGGCGCGCAGTTCCCGCTTGAGGATCTTCCCGGCGCCGGACTTGGGGAGAGGTTCGACGCGCGTCTCGATGCTGCGCGGGACCTTGTAGCCGGCGATCGTGCGGCGGCAGTGCGCGACGAGCTCCTCGGCGAAGGCGTCGGCGTCGTCGGGCTGGGAGCGCAGCACGACGACCGCGTGCACCGACTCGCCGAAGCGCTCGTGCGGCACGCCGAACACCGCGACCTCGACCACCGAGGGGTGCGCGAACAGCGCGTTCTCCACCTCGGCGCTGTACACGTTCTCGCCGCCCGAGACGATCATGTCCTTGGCGCGGTCGACGAGGAACAGGTGCCCGCCGTCGTCGAGCAGACCCAGGTCCCCGGAGGCGAACCAGCCGTCGCGCAGCGCCGCGGCGGTCTCCTCGGGCTTGTTCCAGTAGCCCGCGGTGACGTTGGCGCCGCGGATCAGCACCTCGCCGACCGTGCCGGGCGGCAGCGGCGTGCGGTCGGCGGGGTCGACGACGATCACCTCGACGCCCACCGCGGCGCGCCCGCACGAGCGCGCCTGCGGGGCGTCGAGCAGGTGCTGCTCGCCGGGCAGGAGGGTCACGATCGGCGAGGTCTCGGTCAGCCCGTAGATGTGCAGCATCTCGGCGTCCGGGAACGCGGTGTGGGTGCGGCGCAGCAGCTCGACGGCGGCGGGCGACGACCCGTGCGAGAGCCAGCGCAGGCTCGACACGGTCCGCGGCCGGACGGCCTGCTCGGCGGCGAGCGCGTCCATCATCGTCGGGACCACGAGCGTCGCCGTGATGCCGTGGCGCTCGACCAGGTCCAGGACGCCGTCGGGCGTGAAGGCAGGGCACATCACCTGCATCCCGCCGGCCCAGACGGTGGAGAGCGCGGCGATCGTGCCCGCGGCGTGGAACATCGGCGCGACCACGAGCCAGCGGGTGTCCGCGGTGAACGGCCAGCAGGCCATGAAGTGGAACGCGTTGGCGACGAGGTTGCCGTGCGTGAGCATCACGCCCTTGGCCGCCCCGGTGGTGCCGCCGGTGTAGAAGATGCCGGCGAGGTCGTGCTCCGCGGGCTCGCGCAGCGGCGCGGTGGGCTCGGCGTCGGCGAGCAGCCCCTCGTACTCGGTGCTGGTGTCGACCACGCGCAGGTCCGGGTCGAGGCCGTCGAGCGCGCGGTCGGCGAACAGCACGCGCGCGCCGGCGTCGCGCAGCGCGTAGCTGCGCTCGGCGGCGGTGTGGCGCACGTTCAGCGGGACGATGACGAGCCCGTGGCTGGGCAGGCCGAGGTAGAGCTCGAGGTAGCGGTGGCAGTTCGCGCCGAGGACGCCGACGCGGTCGCCGGGGCGCAGCCCCAGCTTCGTGAGCAGCCCGCCGAGGCGCGCGATGCGGTCGGCCAGCTCGGCGTAGCTGACCGTCTGCTCGCCGCAGACCACGGCCGTGCGCCCGCGGGCGGTGGCGAGCGCGCGACGCAGGGCCGCGCCCATCGTGCGCGTCGCGTTGCCCGCGTCGCCCGCCGGCGCGAGGTCGTGGAGGGTCTCGGGCGTCGTCATCGAGCAGCTCCGGGGAACACGCTGCGTGGTGGCGCAGTATCGATAGGTCAGGCTCGAACGATCGTTCGGTCGGCTCGACGGTAGCAGTGACCCGCTCCACCCGGCCAGGGACGAGGATGGTGGGTGCGGGGCCTCGCGCGCCAGGGACCGCGTTCCGGCGAGGGGCGCCCCTCGCCCGTCTACCTGACCGACGGTGCCCTTCGCTCGGAACCGGGCGGCGCGACCGCGAGTGATCTCGTCCGCCCGTCTCTGGCCCCGGAGCCCGGTCGGGCACGTAGATTCCCCCGCGTGACCGGCACGCGACCCCCCGCCCCCGAGGGCGAGCGCCCGGCGGGGCCCGTGCGGGAGCGCCGGGCCCGACCGACGTACGACCCGTCGAGTCTCGTCGAGGTCGCCGCGCGGGTCTTCAACGAGCGTGGCTACGACGCCACGAGCATGGAGGACCTCTCGGCGGCGGCCGGCATCACGAAGTCGTCCTTCTACCACCACGTGCGCGGCAAGGAGGCCCTGCTGCGCGCCGCGCTCGAGCGCGCGCTCGACGGCCTGTTCGGCATCCTCGACGAGCCCGGGGCATCCTCTGGCAGCCCGCTGACCCGGCTGCGCCACATCGTGCGCCGGCAGGTCGAGGTGCTGGTCGCCGAGCTGCCGCACGTGACGCTGCTGCTGCGCCTGCGCGGCAACACCGAGACCGAGCGCTGGGCCCTGGCCCGGCGCCGCGAGTTCGACTCCGCCATCGCCGCCCTGGTCCGGGAGGCCTCGGGCGCCGGGGAGCTGCGCGCCGGCATCGACCCGGCCGTCGGCGCCCGCCTGCTCTCGGGGCTCGTGAACTCGCTCGTCGACTGGTACCGGCCGGGGCGCGTCGCCGTCGACGACCTCGTCGCCGAGGTCGACCGCATGGCGTTCGAGGGGCTGCTCGCCCAGAAGACATCTGCGCCGGACGGCCGGCCGACCTAGGCTCGGGCGCGTGCCGCTGGAGTTCTCCGAGCAGCCCGAGACAGGCCTGGTCGCGGTCACCCTGACCGACGGCGACGGCGAGGTGCTGCAGACGCGGGTGGTCGCGGCCGACGAGATCGGGCGCATCGCGGCCCGGGCGCGCGCCGCGGTCGAGCGCAGCGAGCGCACCGGCGAGCCGGGGCTCTACGTCACGCTCGACGAGCTCATCGACGGGACGTCAGGTCCTTCTTGAACCCCACGTGGCTCGCGGTGAACCCGAGCCGCTCGTAGAACCGGTGGGCGCCCTCGCGGGACGTGTCGCTGGTGAGCTGCACCAGCCCGCAGCCACGCCGCCGGGCCTCCTCCACGGCCCAGCCGACGAGCAGCACGCCGTGGCCCCGGCCCCGGCACCGCTCGTCGACGTGCACCGACTCCAGCTGCGCGCGCCGCGTCCCCCGCCGCCCGAGGCTCGGCAGCACGGTGAGCTGCAGCGTCCCGACCGTCGCCCCGTCGGCGTCGTCGAGGCACACGAGCAGGTGGGCGGGGTCGTCGTCGATCTCGGCGAACGCCGCCGCGTACGGCGCGAGGTCGCCGGCGGCGTCGCCCCGCCCGGCGCTCACCGGGTCGGCGGCGATCAGCCCGACCAGCGCGGGCAGGTCGGCCGCCTGGGCCCGGCGCACCGTGAGCGCCCCGTCCGCCAGCGTCGCGAGCACGTCCACGCCGGCGATCATGCCCGGCGAGTGGGGCAGCGAGGGCGTCCCTCGCTGCCTCCCACGCACTCAGGGACTCCCTCGCTCCCGACCACGCGGCGAGCCCACGCCCACGTGATGGTTGCGGAGACGGGGTCCGGTGCGTCACCATCAACCGAACGAACATTCGGTACGGAGAGGTGGCCACCGATGACGGTGACCGAGCAAGAGCTCGAGGCCCAGTTCGAGCGCACCGTGGCCTCCGAGGGCCGGGTCGAGCCGCGCGACTGGATGCCCGAGGGCTACCGCAAGACCCTCATCCGCCAGATCGCCCAGCACGCGCACTCCGAGATCATCGGGATGCAGCCCGAGGGCAACTGGATCCTGCGCGCCCCCAGCCTGCGACGGAAGGCCATCCTGCTGGCGAAGGTCCAGGACGAGGCCGGCCACGGGCTGTACCTGTACTCGGCCACCGAGACGCTCGGGGTCGACCGCGGCGAGCTCACCGAGAAGCTGATCGACGCGAAGCAGAAGTACTCGTCGATCTTCAACTACCCCACGCTGACGTTCGCCGACATCGGCGTCATCGGCTGGCTGGTCGACGGCGCCGCGATCGTCAACCAGGTCCCGCTGTGCCGCTCCAGCTACGGGCCCTACGCGCGGGCGATGGTGCGCATCTGCAAGGAGGAGTCGTTCCACCAGCGCCAGGGCTACGAGCTGCTGATGACGCTGATGGCCGGCACCGACGCGCAGCGCGCGATGGTCCAGGACGCGGTGGACCGCTGGTGGTGGCCCTCGCTGATGATGTTCGGCCCGGCCGACGGCGACTCGCCCAACACCCAGCAGTCGATGGCCTGGCGGATCAAGCGCCACACCAACGACGAGCTGCGCCAGCGCTACGTCGACATGACCGTCCCGCAGGCGCAGGCCCTGGGCGTCACGCTGCCCGACCCCGCGCTGCGCTGGAACGCCGAGCGCCAGGCGCACGACTTCGGCGACATCGACTGGGACGAGTTCATGCAGGTCGTCAAGGGTGCGGGGCCGTGCAACGCCCAGCGTCTGCACAACCGCCGCGCCGCCCACGAGGGCGGGCAGTGGGTCCGTGACGCGGCGGCCGCGTACGCCGCGAAACACGCCGGGCGGGAGGCGATGAGCGCGTGAGCATGGCCGACGACACCACCGCGCACGTCGAGGGCGAGCCGCGCTTCGACGGCACCCCGAAGGCCGTCTGGCCGCTCTACGAGGTGTTCGTGCGCGGCAAGCGCGGGCTCAACCACGTGCACGTCGGCTCGCTGCACGCGCCCGACGACACGATGGCCCTGCACAACGCGCGCAACCTCTACACGCGGCGCAACGAGGGCGTGAGCATCTGGGTCGTGCGCGGCGACGCGATCACCGCGTCGAGCCCGGACGAGAAGGACCCGTTCTTCGCGCCCGCCGGCGACAAGGTCTACCGGCACCCGACCTTCTACGACATTCCCGACGACGTCCCCCACCTCTGATGCACAGCCACGACGACACCAACCCCGCCGAGCACGACGACAACGTCTACGACGCCCTCGCGACCGCCGACGACGACGGCCGCTGGGCGTTCGGCACCGGCTTCGACGCGGGCACCGCGGAGATCGACGCCCCGGCGCCCGAGGGCGTCGACCGCGACGACCTCGCCGCCTACTGCCTCATGCTCGCCGACGACGCGCTGATCGCCTCGCAGCGCCTGGCCGGCTGGACGGCCAAGGCGCCCGAGCTCGAGGAGGACGTCGCGCTCGCCAACATCGCGCTCGACCTGCTCGGGCAGGCGCGCGTGCTGCTCTCGCGCGCCGGGCACCTCGGCGCCGCCGAGCCGTTCCGCGCCGGCCCGTGGGACGCGCAGCGGAGCGGAGCCGGACGGTTGAGGCAGGACGACGAGGACGTGCTGACGTACTTCCGCGACGACCGCGCGTTCCGCAACGTCACGCTCGTCGAGACCGACCTCGGCGACTTCGGGCGCACGATCGCCTGGATCCTCCTCCTGTCCTCCTGGCGGCTCGCGCTGATGCAGCGCCTCACCGCCAGCCGCGACCCGGTGATCGCCGCCGTCGCCGGCAAGGCGGTCAAGGAGCTGACCTACCACCGCGACTACGCCGCCCAGTGGACGCTGCGCCTCGGGGACGGGACCGAGCTCTCCCACGCGCGGATGCAGGCGGGCCTGGACGCCGTGTGGCCGTTCGTCGAGGAGCTCTTCCTGCCCCACGACGTCGAGCGCCGCCTCGCCGACGTCGGCGTGGCCGTCGACCCCGCGGAGCTGCGCGCCGAGGTCGACGCCGTGCTCGAGCAGGTCCTCCCGGTCGCCACCCTGACCCGCCCCGAGCGCCCCGCGGTGGGCCTCGTCGGCGGGCAGCGCCACAGAAGATCCTGGGGTGGCCGCGACGGCGTGCACACCGAGTCGCTCGGCACGGTCCTCGCGGTGATGCAGTCCCTCGCCCGCGCCCACCCGGAGGCGACGTGGTGACCGCCCCGCTGCTCGACGCCCGGACCGCCGCGGAGGGCGTCGTCGACCCCGAGATGCCGATGCTGACCCTCGCCGACCTCGGCGTGCTGCGCGGCGTCGACACCGCCGGCGACGGGACGGTCGTCGTCACCATCACCCCGACCTACTCCGGCTGCCCCGCCCTCGACGAGATGCGCGCCGACCTGCGTCGCAAGCTCCACGCGGCCGGGCACGAGCGGGTCGAGGTGCGCACGACGTTCAGCCCGCCGTGGTCCACCGACTGGATCTCCGACGCGGGCCGCCGCAAGCTCGCCGAGGCCGGCGTCGCCCCGCCCGACCGGCTCGGGCCGCGTCCGGCGGGCGGACCGGTGCCGCTGACGCTGGTCGCCCCGTCGCGCGCGGTGGCCTGCCCCCGCTGCGGGGCGCCCGACACCGAGGAGACCTCGCGCTTCGGGCCGACCGCCTGCACGGCGCTGCGCCGCTGCCGGTCGTGCGCCGAGCCGTTCGAGCACGTCAAGGAGATCTGATGAGCGCCCCCGCCACGGAGGTGGCCGCGCCCCGCGCGGCCGGTTTCCACACCCTGCGGGTCGCCGACGTCGAGCGGCTCTGCGACGACGCCGTGGCCGTCCGGTTCGACGTGCCGGACGCGCTGCGCGACGACTACGCCTTCCGCGCCGGCCAGTACCTGACCCTGCGCCTGGCTGGGCGGGGAGACGGCACCGCCGAGGAGCGCCGGTCGTACTCGATCTGCGCGCCCGAGGGCGCCGCCCCGCGGATCGGGGTGCGCCGCGTCGACGACGGGCTGTTCTCGACCTGGCTGGTCGACCGCCTCACCGCGGGCGACGAGATCGAGGTCGGGCCGCCGCAGGGCCGCTTCAGCCCGGAGGTCGCACCCGGCGAGCACCACGTGCTCGTCGCCGCGGGCTCGGGGATCACGCCGGTGCTCTCGATCGCCGCGACCGTGCTGGGCGCGTACCGCGACACCCACGTGACGCTGCTCTACGGCAACCGCCGCAGCGACACGGTGATGTTCGGCGAGGATCTCGCCGACCTCAAGGACCGCTACGGCCCGCGCCTGCAGCTGGTGCACGTGCTCTCCCGCGAGCCCACCGCCGCCGACCTGTTCAACGGCCGGCTCGACGCCGAGCGGCTGCGCACGCTGATCGGCGCGCTGGTCCCCGTCGGCGAGGTCGCGCACTGGTGGCTCTGCGGCCCGCTCGGGATGGTCGAGGCGGCGACCGAGGTCATCACCGGCTTCGACGTCGAGCGCCGGCGCGTGCACCGCGAGCTGTTCTACGTCGACGAGCCCCCGCCCGAGGTGCACCGCGCCGAGGACGACGCGGTCGAGGACGACGGCACCGGCGCCACCGTCACGGTGATCGTCAACGGGCGCGCGTCGGTGCTCACGCTGCCGCGCACCGAGCCGGTGCTCGACGCCGCCCAGCGCGCCCGCTCCGACCTCCCGTTCGCCTGCAAGGGCGGGGTGTGCGGCACCTGCCGCGCGCAGGTCACCGTCGGCGAGGTCACGATGCGCCGTAACTTCGCGCTCGAGCCCGAGGAGGTCGACGCCGGGTTCGTGCTGACCTGCCAGGCCCTACCGGTGTCCGACGAAGTCACCGTCGACTACGACGTCTAGGAGTCTCAGCGAATGAGCGTCCTGTCCAGCCACGTCCTCGGCGAGTGGGTCACCCCCGACGCCGAGGGTCGCCCGATGAGCGACGCCGTGACCGGCGAGGAGATCGGCCGGCTCGCCACCGAGGGCATCGACATGGCCGCGGTCGCCGGGTACGGGCGCCGCGTCGGCGGGCCCGCGCTGCGCGAGCTGTCGTTCCACCAGCGCGCGTCGCTGCTCAAGGCCCTCGCCGGGTACCTGCGCGAGCACCGCGAGGAGCTCTACGCCGTGTCGGCGCGCACGGGCGCGACCACGGGCGACGCGAAGTTCGACGTCGACGGCGGCATCGGCGTCCTGCTGGCCTACGCGTCGCTGGGCAAGCGCGAGCTGCCCGCGTCCGGGCCGTGGCTCGACGGCGACGTCGTGCCCCTGAGCAAGGGCGGCACGTTCCTCGCCCAGCACGTGTACACCCCGCTGCAGGGCGTCGCGGTGCAGGTCAACGCCTACAACTTCCCCGTCTGGGGCCCGCTGGAGAAGCTCGCGCCCGCGTTCCTCGCCGGCGTCCCGTCGATCATCAAGCCGGCGACGCCCACCGCGTTCCTCACCGCCGAGCTGGCCCGGCTGATCGTCGCGTCGGGGCTGCTGCCCGACGGCGCGGTGCAGTTCCTCGCCGGCTCTCTCACATCCTCTTCTGGCGGGGACCTGTTCGACCACCTCACCGAGCAGGACCTCGTCTCGTTCACCGGCTCGGCCTCCACCGCCCGCCGGCTGCGCACCCACCCGGTGCTCTCGGCGCGCGCGGTGCGCTTCACCGCGGAGGCCGACTCGTTGAACTGCTCGATCCTCGGGCCGGACGCCACGCCGGGGACCCCGGAGTTCGACCTCTACGTCGGCCAGCTCGTCACCGAGATGACGGTCAAGGCGGGCCAGAAGTGCACGGCGATCCGGCGCGCGTTCGTGCCCGCGGCGCAGGCCGACGCGGTGGTCGAGGCGGTGCGGGAGGAGCTCGCGAAGGTCATCGTCGGCGACCCGGTGGCCGAGGGCGTGACCATGGGCGCGCTGGCCGGGCTCGAGCAGCGCGAGGAGGTCCGCCGCTCGCTGAAGTCGCTGATGGACGGCGCCGAGGTCGTGTTCGGCGACCCCGAGCAGGTCGAGGTCACCGGCGCCGACGCGCAGCGCGGCGCGTTCCTGTCCCCGGTGCTGCTGCGCGGGTCGCCCGACAGCGCCGCGGTGCACGAGGTCGAGGCGTTCGGGCCGGTCGCCACGGTCGTGCCCTACGCGTCGACGGGCGAGGTCGTCGAGCTCGCCGCGCGCGGGCAGGGCTCGCTCGCGGGCTCGGTGGTCACCGCCGACCCGGAGTTCGCCCGCGAGGTCGTGCTCGGCACGGCACCGTGGCACGGGCGCCTGCTGGTGCTCGACCGCACCGACGCGAAGGAGTCGACGGGCCACGGCTCGCCGATGCCCCAGCTCGTGCACGGCGGTCCGGGGCGCGCCGGCGGCGGCGAGGAGATGGGCGGGCTGCGCGGCGTCGCCCACCACATGCAGCGCAGCGCGGTGCAGGGCTCCCCGGACATGCTCTCGGCGATCACCGGGCGCTGGGTCCCGGGCAGCGCGCGCACCGTCACCGACGAGCACCCGTTCCGCAAGCACCTCGACGACCTGCGGCCCGGCGACACCGTCGTCGGCGGCCCGCGCCGGGTCACCGAGGCCGACGTGGAGCACTTCGCCGAGTTCACCGGCGACACGTTCTACGCCCACCTCGACGCCGAGGCCGCGGCCGCCAACCCGTTCTTCGGCGAGCGCGTCGCCCACGGCTACCTCGTCGTGTCGTTCGCGGCGGGCCTGTTCGTCGACCCGGCGCCGGGCCCGGTGCTCGCCAACTTCGGGGTCGACAACCTGCGCTTCCTGACGCCGGTGAGGTTCGACGACGAGCTGACGATCACGCTGACGGCCAAGCAGATCTCGCCGCGCGCCTCCGCCGCCTACGGCGAGGTGCGCTGGGACGCGGAGGTCGTCAACGGCGACGGCGCGCCGGTCGCGAAGTACGACGTGCTGACGCTGGTGGCGAAGCGTGACGCGTGAGATCAGCTCGCCGGTCCGGCGCATGTGGGACGACGACGCCGCCTCGCGCAAGCTGGGCATAGAGCTGCACGAGGCGTCGGACGGGCACGCGCGGATCTCGATGCCGGTGACCGAGGAGATGGTCAACGGCCACGGGATGTGCCACGGCGGCTACCTGTTCCTGCTCGCCGACTCGACGTTCGCGTGCGCCTGCAACTCGGCCGGGCCGGTCGCCGTCGCGGCCGCCGCCGACATCGTGTTCGTCGCGTCGGCCCAGCTCGGCGACGTGCTGCAGGCCGAGGCCAGCGAGCGGGTCGCGTACGGGCGCAGCGGCGTCTACGACGTCACCGTGACCCGGCCGCGCGACGGGCAGGTCATCGCCGAGTTCCGGGGCCACAGCCGGACGTTGCGGAGCAGCTAGGAGTCGGGGCGTCACGCTCCGTTCGTCCGGAACGCCCAGGCTGTCGCACTTCCGACGCAACGGCTGTCGTCGATGGCCACGGTGCGTCATGCTCGGGGGTGTCGTCGCGGGAGGGAGTGGCCGGGTGATCGCGGAGTGGCTGCAGTCGATCCCGCCGCTGGCGGTGTACCTCACCGTGCTGTTCGTGGTCGGCATCGAGAGCTTCGGCATCCCGCTGCCCGGCGAGATCGTGCTGGTGACCGCGACGCTGATGGCCACCCGGCCCGAGCTCGCCGTCTCCGCGATCTGGGTCGCCGTGTGCGCGCTGATCGGCGCCGTCGTGGGCGACTCCATCGGCTTCGCGGTGGGGCGCCGCTACGGGATCGGGCTGCTCGAGGCGGCCGGGCGGCGGTTCCCGAAGCACTTCGGGCCCGGGCACGTCGCGATCGCCGAGCGGGCCTTCGAGCGCTGGGGCGTGCTGACGGTGATCGTCGGGCGCTTCATCGCGATCCTGCGCATCCTCGCGGGCCCGCTGGCCGGCGCACTGAAGATGCCCTACCGCAAGTTCATGCCGGCCAACCTCGTCGGCGGCGTGCTGTGGACGTTCGGCACGACGGCGCTGGTCTACGCCCTCGGGGTCGCGGCCGAGTCCTGGCTCAAGCGGTTCTCGTGGGCCGGTCTGGTGGTCGCGGTGCTCGTCGGTCTGATCGTCGGGTTCCTCGTCAAGAAGCGCGTCATCGGGCTGCTCACCCGCCCGGAGGAGGGTGCGCCAGCCGCGTGAGCGGGTAGGCCTCGGGCCCTATCCGCCCGAGGAGGTCCCCGTGGCCGACGCCCCGTTCCCCGACTTCGACCACGCCACGGTCGACACGGTCAAGCACCGCATCCGCTCGCTCGAGCGCGACGAGGTGGAGGGCCTGCTCGAGCACGAGCGCGCCCACTCGTCGCGGATGCCGGTGATCGAGGTGCTGCGCACCCGCCTCGCCGAGCTGGACGCGGGCGCGGAACCGTCCGGCGGCGACCAGAGCGAGGCCCGCGAGGGCGGCACCGCCCACGGGTCGCCGGTCTCGCCCGACGGCGCCGCCCAGCCCGGCCCGCCCGACCGCCACGGCCTGCGCCAGGTGACCTGGGGCGGCTGACCCACGTGAGCGAACTTCGGGGCTATAGCCCCGAAGTTCGCTCACATACTCCTACCGCGCGAAGTGGCGGCTGATCACCAGGCGCTGGATCTGGTTGGTGCCCTCGAAGATCTGCATGATCTTGGCCTCGCGCATGTAGCGCTCCACCGGGAAGTCGCGGGTGTAGCCGTAGCCGCCGAAGACCTGCACGGCGTCGGTGGTCACCTTCATGGCCGCGTCCGTGGCCACCAGCTTCGCCACGCTCGCCTGGCGCCCGTAGGGCCGGCCGAGGTCGCGGCGGCGCGCGGCGTCGAGGTAGGTCGCGCGCGCCGAGTCGACCGCCGCCGCCATGTCGGCGAGCACGAAGCCCAGCCCCTGGTGGTCGACGATCTTGCGGCCGAACGTCTCCCGCTCGTTCGCGTAGTCCACGGCCGCGTCCAGGGCCGCCTGCGCGAGCCCGACCGCGCACGCCGCGATGCCCAGGCGCCCCGAGTCCAGCGCCGAGAACGCGATCTCCAGCCCCTGGCCCTCACGGCCGATCAGCCGCTCGCCGGAGAGGACCGCGCCGTCCCAGTTCGCCGTGGTGGTCGGCACGCCGTGCAGGCCCATCTTCTCCTCGGGCCTCCCCCAGGCCAGGCCGTCGATCTGCCCGGGTGCGAGGAAGCACGAGATGCCGCGCGAGCCTTCTCCGGTCCGCGCGAACAGGGCGTAGAAGTCGGCACGACCCCCGTGAGTGATCCACGCCTTGGTGCCGCGGATCTCGTAGCCGCCCTCGACGGGCGAGGCCTTGCACCGCAGCGCCGCCGCGTCCGACCCGGCCTGCGGCTCGGAGAGCGAGTACCCGCCGACCAGCCCGCCGCCGAGCATGTCGGGCAGCCAACGCTGCTGCTGCTCGGCGGTGCCGAACGTCGCGAGCGGGAAGCACGACAGCGAGTGCACGCTCGTCGCCACGGCGACCGCCGCCCAGCGCGCCGCGAGCTCCTCGAGCACCTGCAGGTAGACCTCGTAGGGCTGCGCTCCGCCGCCGAACTCCTCCGGGTACGGCAGCCCCAGCAGCCCCGCCTCCCCGAGCGTCGCGAACAGGCCCTCGGGATAGGTCTCGGCCCGCTCGTGCTCCTCCACCCGCGTGGCGAGCTCCTTGTCCGCGAGGTCGCGGGTCAGGTCCAGCAGGTCTTCGGCCTCCTGGGTGGGCAGCAGCCGGTCGACGGGCATCGAGGCCTCCTATCGGTACTCAGAACGGTCCTAGAGTACCGATGAGAGGAGCGCTAGGGTAGGCCCGTGACCGCCCCGAGCCCGACGCGCCGCGGTGCCGCCCGCCACTCGGAGCTCTTCGACGCCCTCATCGACCTGCTGCTCGCCGAGGGCTTCGCCCACCTGACGCTGGACGACGTCGCCGCGCGCCTGCGCTGCTCCAAGCGCACGCTCTACGCGCTGGCCGGGTCGAAGGAGCAGCTGGTCCGCGCGGCGGTCGTGCGCTTCTTCGAGCGCGCCACCGTCCGCGTCGAGGCCGCCGTCGACGCCTGCGCGGCGCCCGCCGACCGCGTCGCCGCCTACCTCCGCGCCGTGGCGGCCGAGCTCGCGCCCGCGTCGGCCCGGTTCTTCGACGACATGGCCGCGTTCCCGCCGGCCGCCGAGGTCTACGCGCGCAACACCGGGGCCGCCGCCCGCCGCGTCGGCGAGCTGATCGCCGAGGGCGTCGCGGCCGGCGACTTCCGCGACGTCCCCGTGTCCTTCGCCGCCGAGACGGTGGCGACGACGATGGTGGCCATCCAGCAGCGCCGCATCGCCGGCGCGACCGGCCTCGCCGACGCCGAGGCCTACGAGGCGCTCGCGTCGCTACTGCTCCACGGCCTCACGCGGCCCTGAGCGTCCCCACGCGCACAGGGCCCGGATCGGCGGGATCAGCAGCCGGTAGATCGGGCGCACCCACGGGCCGGGGAGGGTGCCGTGGCGCTCCTCCTCCCAGACCCGCGCGCGCGGGTGCTCCTCGAGCAGCCGGTCGGTGCCCCGCGGCGCCGCCGGCGCGGTGGTGCGGAGCTCGATCCGGCTCAGGTGCTTGGTGCTGATGTAGCCGTACTGGCGCGGGCTGACCAGGCGGACCGGGGCGCCATGGTCGCTGTCGAGCGGGCGGCCGTCGAGGTTCTCGGCGAGCAGGACGTCGCCGGCCAGCGCGTCCTCGATCGTCACGACCGAGCGGTGGCCGTCGAGGCCGCCGAAGACGACGTGGGTGACGGTGGCCGCCGGGTCGAGGGCGGGCGCGAGGACCTCGCGGTAGAAGGCGTCGAACCCCACGCCCTCCCAGCGCAGGTCGACGGCCGACCAGCCCGCGACGCAGTGGAAGTCGGCGGCGAGCTCGCGGCGCGGCATCCGCGCGAGGTGGGCCAGGGGGACCGTGAACGGCGCGCGCACGGCTCCGCCGACCGCGATCGCGTGGTCCGCGGGGATCTCCGGGGCCGGGTGGTGGAGGTGCGTGCCGAAGCGCGGGAACCCCTCGACCGCGCGCTGCCCGGGCGGCAGCCGCAGGCCGTGGGTGACGGCGTGGGTCGTGGTCATCCGATCCCCCTCGTTCTATACGGGGCCGTATACGACGCCGACGCTAGCAGCGTCTGTACGGTGCCGTACAGATCCCGAGCCCGAGGAGGACCGCCGCCGTGGCGATCGCCCGCACGCCCCGCCCGCGGTGGATCGACGCCGGGCTGCAGGCGCTGGCCTCCGGCGGGCCGGACGCGGTCCAGGTCGAGTCCCTGGCGCGGTCGCTGGGCGTCAGCAAGGGCGGCTTCTACGGCTACTTCGCCGACCGGCCCGCCCTCCTCGAGGAGGTGCTGGCGACCTGGGAGGCCCGCAGCACCGAGGACGTCATCGCGCGCGTCGAGCAGGAGGGCGGCGACGCCATGGCGAGGGCGCTGCGGGCCGCCGAGCTCACCTTCAGCCCCGCGCTGCGGCCGATCGACCTCGCCGTGCGCGACTGGGCGCGACGCGACGCGGCGGTCGCCGAGCGCCTGCGGCGCGTCGACAACGCGCGCATCGCCTACCTGCGCGAGCTGCTCGAACCCGTGTCCACCGACGCCGACGACCTCGAGGCCCGGTGCTTCCTCGCGTTCTCGGTGGCGGTCGCCGACCCGCTCATCGCCGCCGAGCACGGCACCCGCACCCGCGCCGACGTGCTCGCCGCCGTCCAACGGCGGCTCTTCGCGCGAGCGGACGCGGGACCGTAGCCTCGGCCCGGTGAGCGAGTCGGGCGCGCGCGGCGGCACGGTGATCACCGACCTCGAGCAGCTGCGGGCGGTGGTCGGCGAGCCGGTGGCCCGCGCCCGGGACAAGGTGCGCGCAGTCCTCGACGACGTCGACCGGGCCTTCATCGACTCCTCGACGCTGCACCTGCTCGCGACCTCGGGGGCCGACGGCTCGCTCGACGTCTCCCCCAAGGGCGACCCGGCGGGCGCGGTGCTCGTGGCCGACGACCGGACCCTGCTGCTGCCCGACCGGCCCGGCAACCGCCGCGTCGACGGAATGATCAACATTCTGGGTGACCCCCACGTCGCGCTGCTGTTCCTCGTGCCGCGGCGCCGCGACACGCTGCGGGTCAACGGGCGCGCGCGACTGCTCCTCGATCCCGACGACGCGGCCGCGTTCGAGGTCCGCGGCCACCGCCCGCGCCTGCTCGTCGAGGTGACCGTCGACGAGGTCTTCTTCCACTGCCCCAAGGCCCTGATGCGCTCCGGGCTCTGGGACCCCGACGCCTGGTCGCCGGTCGACCTCCCCAGCGTCGCCGAGATCGCGCACCGGACGAGCCCCGACTCCTCGCTCGAGGAGCTGGAGCAGCGCTACGCCCCGGACAACTACCGCCGGCTCCTGTACTGAGCGCGGGGTGGGCCGAGCAGAACGCCATCCGGCGGGCAGCATCCTCGACGCCGCGCGGGAGCTGGTCCTCGCCGACGGCCTGCGCACGGCGACGGTCGACCGCATCGTGGTGGCCAGCGGCGCCCCGAAGGGCTCGATCTACCACCGCTTCGGGACGCTCGACGACCTGCTCGCGACGATGTGGCTGCGCGCCGTGCGCGCCTCGCAGGACCGCTTCCTCGCCGCGCTCGACGGGCCCGGGGACGCGGTGACGGTCGGGGTCGCGGCGGCGCTGACCCTCCACGACTTCGCCCGCGAGGAGCCCGACGAGGCGGCCCTGCTGATCACGGTGCGACGCCGCGACGTCGAGCGGGGCATCCGCGACGAGGACCTCGCCCGCCGGCTGACCACGGTGAACGCCCCGATCGAGCGCGGCGTGGAGGACCTGGCGACCCGCCTCTACGGCCGGGCTGACCGCCAGGCCGTCGAGCGCACCGTCCTCGCCGTCGTCGACCTCCCCCTCGGGGCGATCCGCCGCCACCTCCTCGCCCGGCGCCCGCCCCCGCCCGAGCTCCGCGACCCCCTCGGCCGCGCGGTCCGGGCCGCGCTGCAGGACTGACCCGCGCATCGGACCTCCACTCGTTGTCCATAAATTAGACGATATGGTCTACTAAACGCGCTCGTCGAGAGGGGAGGCGCGATGTCGCAGCGCGTGGAGGTGGTCCGCCGGCTGTTCGCGGCGGTGGAGGCCCGGGACCCGGCGGCGCTGCTCGCCTGCTACGCCGACCGGCCCGAGATCCACGAGGCGCCGTCGCTGCCCTACGGCGGGGTGTACCGCGGGCCCCGCGAGCACGCGGCGGCGTTCACCCGGGCCTGGGGGCCCTACCAGGTGGGCCGGGAGCCGCTCGGGGCGAGCTTCGCCGAGACCGAGGACGGGCGGGTCGTCGCGGTGTTCCGGCACCGCGCCGTCGACGAGGCGCGGGGGGCGCGGCTCGACGAGGACGAGGTCGGCGTCTACGAGGTGCGCGGCGGGGTGGTCGTGCGGTCGACGATGCTGCACGCCGACCCCGAGCGGCTCGCCCGCTTCCTCGCGCAGGGGAGCGCACGGTGACCGGCGGGCGCTGGGGCGCGTGGTCGGGCGTGCTGCTGTGCCTGACCTGGGCGCCGATGGCGCTGGCGGTGCCCGGGTTCCCGGACCTGCGCTCGGCGGCCACCGTGGTCGACTACTGGGCCGGCGACCTGCCCCTGATGCAGGTCGTGGCCCTGTCGGTGAGCGTCGGCTACCTGTTCCTGCTGGTCTTCCTCGGCGCGCTCGCCGAGCGACTGTCCGCCGACGCCGGCGTCCGGGCGTGGTCGTGGACGG
Source organism: Actinomycetospora lutea (assembly GCF_028737205.1). GTDB lineage: Bacteria > Actinomycetota > Actinomycetes > Mycobacteriales > Pseudonocardiaceae > Actinomycetospora > Actinomycetospora lutea. The sequence goes on from NZ_JAQZAL010000015.1 coordinate 142,669, forward strand.
GGCTGGGCGCGGCGCTGATGTTCATGACCGCGCTGAACGTGGCGATCGGGCTCGTGATGGCGGCCGGGCTGGTCGCCGCCGCCGACCCGACGAGCGCGTACGCCCTGCACGTGGGCGGGTTCGTGCTCGCCGCGCCGGCCGCCTTCGCCGGGGTGGCGTTCTTCGTCGCCGTGGCGGTCGTGGCCTTCGCCGCGGACGTGCTGCCGCGCTGGTCGGGGTGGCTCGCGCTCGCGGGGGTGCTCGCCAACGTGGGCGCGGTCGGCGGCGTGGGCACGCTCACGGGCCCCTGGAACTCGGGCAACGGCCTGCTTGGGGGCATCGCCGCCCCGCTCGGCCTGTTCGTCGTGTGGATCCTCGCGATCAGCGTGTCGTGGCTGCGGGAGCCGCTCGACCGGCCGGTGCCGGCATGAGCCGCCCGCCCCGCGACGCCTACGCCCTCGCGGCCCTCTTCGGCGGGGCCGGCGTCGCGCACTTCGCCGCGCCGGCCTTCCTCCACACCGTCGTCCCGCCGTGGATGGCCGCTTGGGCGCGGCCCGTCGTCGCCGTCAGCGGCGTCGCCGAGCTGGCGGTCGCCGCGGCCCTGCTGCACCCGGCGACCCGGCGGCTCGGCGCGTCCGGGGCCGCCGGGCTGATCGCGACCTTCCTCGTCGCGCACGTCGACGCCGCGGTCCGGACGCGCCGCGACCACCCGCGCTGGCTCGACCGCCCGGCCGGGGTGACGGTGCGCCTCGCCGTCAACGCGGGCTACCTCGCCTGGGCCGTCACGGTCGCGCGGCGGGACCGATGAGCGGGACCGCGGTGCGGACCCGGGGGCGCCCGGCGCCGGAGGTCGTGGTCGGTGTCCTCGCCGGCGCCCTGCTCGTCGGCGCCGCGGTCCTGGTTCCGACGGGGCCCGCCGGGGTCGGCGTCGCGTCGCTCGGCGTCGGCGTCGGCCTGCTGCTGTCCGTCCTCTGGCGCGACGCCCTGGTGACCCTGCTCGTCACGGCCTTGCTGGTCGTCGGGCTGGGCGCCGGCGGTGGGCCGGTCGCCGTCGGGGCGGCCGCGGTGCTCGCCGGCGCCGCGTGGTGGCGGTGGCGCCGGCTCGGCTACGTCCTGGGGCACGTCGTGCCGTCGACGAGCCCGGCGCTGCGTCACCTCGTGGAGCAGAAGACGGTGCTGCTCGAGACGTTCCGCCGGGACGGCACCGCGGTCGCGACCCCGGTGAGCATCGCGGTCGACGGGTCGCGCGCCGTCGTCCGGAGCTTCGCGCGGGCCGGCAAGACGAAGCGGCTGCGGCGGGATCCGGTCGCGCGCGTGTCCCCGTGCACGGCCCGGGGTGTGCCGACCGGGCCGCCGCTCGCGGTCCGGTGCCGACTGCTCGAGGGCGAGGAGGCCCACGCCGCGGCCCGGCTGCTGCGTCGCAAGTACCCGCTGCTGCACGGCGTGCTCGTCCCCCTGGCCCACCGGGTCGGCCGGCGGCGGACCGGCCGCACCGTGCACGTCGAGCTGGTCCCCCGCACCGACCCGCAGGACCCGGCCACCACGCCGTGACCCGCGTAGGAGCGGCCGCGTCCGGTCGGTGACGTCCTCTGTGGGTCTACCCTCCCCTCACCACCATTCGGCGATCGCGCGGAGGCGATCATGGCCGGCAACGTCGTGTTCCCGGGCTCCGGACGTGCCATGGCTCCGGGGTACGAGGTGAAGCTCGAGAAGGGCGTCGGCGGCGGGATCGCCGTCTTCGAGGCCGAGCACGCTCCGGGCTCCCCCGGCCCGCCGCGTCACACCCACATCTCCTACGACGAGGCCTTCTACGTCCTCACCGGCACGATGTCCTTCGACATCGACGGTGATCACGTGGACTGTCCGGCCGGTTCGTTCGTGTGGATCCCGCACGGTGCGGCACACGCCTTCCACAACCCGACCACGAGCCCGGCGTCCGTCCTCGTCGTCGTCACCGCCGAGGCGATCACGCTCGTGGAGGAGTTCCTGGCGCTGGCGACCGACGGCCCGCCGGACATCGCCGTCGCCCGTGAGCTGTTGGCCCGGTACGACACCGTGCTGTCGTAGCCGCGTCCGGAAAAATCTTCGCCGGACCTGTCGATCGGCGTCGGGGCCGTTCGTGGAGGGGTGTGCGGGCGCCCGGTCCGCACCCGACGAAGGAGGACCCATGGCCCACTACCTGCTCAGCGTCGTCACCCCCGCCGACGGCGAGATGCCCTCCGACGAGGAGATGCAGACGATCATGGGCAACGTCGCGGAGCTCCAGGCCGACATGCAGGAGGCCGGCGTCTGGGTGTTCTCGGGCGGGCTCGAGGCCCCGGACACGGCGACGGTGCTGCGGCGCAGCGGCGACGACGTGCTGGTCACCGACGGCCCGTTCGTCGAGCTCAAGGAGTACGTCGGCGGCCTGACGATCATCGATGCCCCCGACCTCGACGCCGCCCTGCACTGGGGCCGGCGCTCCACCGAGGCCGTCGGCCTGCCGATCGAGGTCCGTCCCTTCCACTGGGCCCCGTGACCCCCGCACCCTCCTCGGCGGCGATCACCCGGATCGTCACCGAGGAGTACGGGCGGTGCGTGGCGACGCTGACCCGCGTCCTCGGCGACATCGACCTCGCCGAGGACGCCGTGCAGGACGCGCTCACCGTCGCGCTGACCCGCTGGCCCGACGAGGGCGTGCCGCCGAACCCCGGCGGCTGGATCGTCACCACCGCCCGAAGGCGCGCGATCGACCGCCTGCGCCGCGACGCCGTCGGGCGGGACAAGGAGGCGCGGGCCGCGCGCGAGGAGCCGGAGCAGGACGAGCCGGAGGAGGGCGGACCGGTGCACGACGATCGCCTGCGCATGATTTTCACGTGCTGCCATCCGGCCCTCGCCCTGCCGGCGCGGGTCGCGCTGACGCTGCGCCTGCTCGGCGGCCTCGAGACCCCCGAGATCGCCCGCGCCTTCCTCGTCCCCGAGGCGACGATGGCCCAGCGGATCGTCCGCGCCAAGAACAAGATCCGGGCGGCCCGCATCCCGTACCGCGTGCCGCACGACGCCGACCTGCCCGACCGCGTGCCCGGCGTGCTCGCCGTCGTCTACCTCGTCTTCACCGAGGGGCACGCGACGGCGACCCGCGACGACCTCGCCGCCGAGGCGATCCGGCTGGGCCGCCTGCTCGCCGAGCTGATGCCCGACGAGCCCGAGGTGCTCGGCCTGCTCGCGCTGATGCTGCTCACCGAGGCCCGCCGCCCCGCGCGGCGGGCCGCGGACGGGTCGCGGGTGCTGCTCGCCGACCAGGACCGCGCGCGGTGGGACGCCGGGCTCGTCGCCGAGGGCCTCGACCTCGTCCGCCGTTGCCTGCGCCGCGACGCCCCCGGGCCCTACCAGCTCCAGGCCGCGATCAACGCCGTGCACGCCTCCGCGCCCGACACGGCCTCCACCGACTGGGCGCAGATCGTCGCGCTGCACGACCAGCTGCTCGCCCTCGCGCCCAGCCCGACGGTCGCGCTGAACCGGGCCGTCGCGCTGGCCGAGACCGCGGGGCCCGCGGCCGCGCTGACGATCGTCGAGCAGCTCGCCGAGCGCCTCGACCGCTACCACCTGCTGCACGCGGTACGCGCCGACCTGCTCGCCCGGCTCGGCCGCGGCGAGGAGGCCCGGGACGCCCTCGACGCGGCGCTCGCGCGCACCGAGGACCCCGACGACCGGGCACTGCTCACGGCCCGCCGCGACGCCTCCGGTCGCGCCGGGTGAACCATCGTCACACCCGCCGTGAGGGCAGGATGGGGAGCATGACCGCGGAGCCCCCGGAGATGCGGATCGGCGACCGCGAGCGGAAGGCCACCGACGACCGTCTCCGCACCGCGCTCGACGACGGCGTGCTGACGCTCGTGGAGTACGACGAGCGCACCCGGCAGGCCTGGGCGGCGCGGACGCAGCGCGAGCTCGACGTCCTGGTCGCCGACATCCCGGGCGGGGCGCCCGCTCCCGCGCCACGGGCCGCCGAGACGGCCCCGGCGCAGCGCACCCCGTGGCACGAGCGGCTCGGCAAGGCGGTCGTCCCGCTCGTCATCGGGGTGGCCGCGGTCTTCGTGGGCGGGCACCTCGTCACCGCCGACGACGGCGCGAGCGTGTTCGGCAACCGCACCGTGCAGGCCACGCCCGGGGACGGCGAGGTGCAGGTCGGCACGCTGTTCGGGCGGACCGAGGTGGTGGTGCCGCCCGGGACGGTCGCGCGCACCACCGGCACCATGATCTTCGGTAGCACGAGCTGCGAGCAGGCCTGCCGGCTCCCGCCGGGCGGGGCGACGCTGCCCGAGGTGGTCGTCGACGCCAACGGGGCGTTCGGGAACGTCCAGGTGGTCACGCCCGCCGAGGCCGCGCAGGGCGGGCTGCCGGATCGCGACGACGACGATGACGACGACTGACGCGGTCCTCATGTGAGCGAAATTCCCGGCTATAGCCGGGAATTTCGCTCACATACCCAGGTGGCGGCGCTGGAGGTCGCGGACCTCGGCGTCGAGCGGGGGCACCGGGCCGGCGACGCGCAGTGCGGGCGCGACCTCGGTGATCGGGATCGGGCGGACGGGCGAGGGCGGCGCGCCGAGCTCGGCGCGCCAGCTTGCCAGCTGCGCCGACGAGCTCGCGTAGACGATCGGGCCCAGCCCGACCCAGGCGTGCGCCGCCGAGCACATCGGGCAGTGCTCGCCGGAGGTGTAGACGGTGCTCGCGGCCCGCTCCTCGGGCGTCAGCTCAGCCGCCGCCCAGCGGGCGATCGCGAACTCCGGGTGCTGCGTGGCGTCGCCGCCGGCGACCCGGTTGCGGTCGGCGAACCGGACCGACCCGCCGGGACCGACGAGCACGGAACCGAACGGTTCGTCGCCCGCCTCGAGCGCCTCGCGCGCGAGGTCGACACAGCGGCGCAGGTGGGCGAGGTCGTCTGCGGTGAACGCGGGGGGCACACCGACGACCGTGCCACCCGCGTCCCCGTCATGCCTGGTCGGGCCGCTGGGGCACCGAGATGACGACGTCGTCGGCCGTCGAGAACGTGCGGTCGGGCAGGGCCCGCAGCGCGGTGAGCACGCGGTCGTCGCGCTCGCCGCGGTCGGTGGCCCACGAGATCACCTGGGTGCGGTCGGCAGGGAACGCCATGCCCTGCAGGGCCTTGCGGACGCGGAGGTCGTCGCGATCGGTCACCGGTTCCTCCTCGGGACGGTGTCGCGCCGGGTGTCGGGGCCGGCTGTCGGGGCCGTGTGGCGGGGTGTCAGAGCCGGAACTGGCCCAGCTCCGCGGCCAGCGCCTCCGGCGGGTCGTGCAGCTCGACGCGGGCCTCGCGCGCGAGGCACCGGATGCGCAGCCGGGCGATCACCCGGGCGAGACCGGCGTCGCACTGGTCGAGGCCGGACAGGTCGATGACGAGCTCGGTGCCCGCCTGCCGCTCGACCTCGGCGGCCAGGGCCCGCAGGCGCTCCCGCCCGGCACGGTCGAAGCGGCCGCGCAGCGCGAGCGCGACGCAGCCCGGTCCGTAGCGGCGGATGCCGACCGCGGCCCGGCGGTTGCCGGTGGCGGCGGGCTCGGCGTGGGCGACGGCCTCGGCCACGGCCCGCCGGCGACGCTCCGCGAGGTCCGCCGGCAGGTCGACCTCGTCGATGAGCGTGCGGGACGAGGCAGTCGGGGCTGGGGTGTCGATGGTCATCGGGCCTCCCTCGGACGGCCACGGGACGGCCCGGACCCCGGAGGGCGGGCCACGCGGGCGTCGTGGCGTGGAGGTCTCAACCGACGACTGTCACCAGAAGTTAACCCACGGCGACGTTGAGCGCACGAGCCGTGCGCGGCGGACCTCATGGTGTCTCCCGGGCGTCGCGGGCTTCGCGCAGGCCGTCGACCTCGGCCAACAGCTGCGCGAGCTCGCCGCGCAGCTGCAGGACCCGGGCGACGCCGCGGTGGCCGTCGGGGCGCTGACGTTCGGCCTGGACGGCGTCGAGGATCGCGAAGGCGCGCTCGAAGCGGGGATCGATGGCCGCGTCGACGTGGGCACGCCACGCGGCGGACTCGGCGCTCACGGGAGCGCTCGCCGGTCGGTGAGGAGAAGCTGCGTCACGGGGCGGCTCCGGGTAAGGGGCGCGCCCGTCGGCGCGCGCGGCAGGGTCACTGCGCTCCGCCCCGGGTCTCGAGCGGTCGTGCGGTCGGTGTCGCCGACGGCGGATCAGGAGATGCGCGCCGCCGGTCCGTCGTCCTCGCGCCGCAGGGCAGGACGCGGGGACGCCGGGGTGGTACCCGGAGCCGTGGGGATGACATGCATCGCGAGCCCACGCAGGTGACCCGCGAACCCGCCGGGCGCGCGACCCTCGGTGCGCGCGCTCGTCACGACGGGGTGGCGGCGGTCGCGGACGACGCGGTGCCCGCCCCGGTCGAGACGCTCGACGAGCGCGACGTCCTCGCCGGTCGGCAGGGCCGGGAAGCCCCCGACCGCGCGGTACGCCGGCGCCGCGACGCCCAGGCTCGCCCCGTGCACGTGACGGTGCGGGTCGCCGGGGCGGTGGTCGGCCTCGTAGGCCGCGCGGTAGCGGGCGGGCACGGCGCCGGGCAGCCCGCTCCAGTCGACGACCTCGACGGTGCCCACCCACGCGTCGGCGCCCCGGCCCCGCGCCGCGAGCTGCGCGGCGAGCCAGTCCGGCGGGACGACCGAGTCGGCGTCGGTGGTGGCGAGCCACGCGACCGGGTCCGGGGCCCCGAGCAGCGCGGACGCGCCCGCCGCCCGGGCCCGCCCGACGTTGTGCGCGGCGAGCGCGAGCACGTCGGCGCCGTGGGTCCGGGCCAGCTCCTCGGTCCGGTCGGAGCACGCGTCGGCGACGACGAGCACGCGCACCCGCGCCCGGTCCGCGACGGTCGCCGCGGCGTGGCGCAGGCCGGCGAGGCAGTCGGCGAGCAGGTCCTCCTCGTCGTGCGCGGGGACCACCACTCCGAGGGGGATCACCGGAGTCCCGTCTCCTCGGCCACCGATCGCGGTACGAACGGTCGAGCTCCCCCATCGGCGTGCTCCCCTGATCGCTCCGTCTCCTGGGCCGGGGGCACGCGCGCGTACACCTCGAGCCGGAAGTCGGCCTCCTCGTGGCGGACGGTGCGGGCGAGGGCGGGGCGTGCGGCCAGCTCGTCGTGCACCGCCGCGCCCTCGACGGGGTACTCCGGCGCCTCGCGCAGCCAGTGCACGGCGAGCAGGTGACCGCCCGGGCGCAGGCACGCCTCCACGGCGCGCCAGAACGCCTCCCGGTCCCCCGCGTCGAGGTAGTAGACGACCTCGGAGGCGAGGACCAGGTCGAACGTCCCGTCCGGCGTGGTCCCGGGCAGCGCCCCCCGCTCCACGCGCACGTGCGGGCGGTCGGCCAGCCGCGCCCCGGTCGCCGCGACGGCGCGCTCCGCGGGGTCCCAGCAGACGAGCTCGTCGCAGCGCCCCGCCAGCTCCACCGACAGCGCCCCGCCCGCGCAGCCGGGCTCGAGGCCCCGCGCGTAGCGCGGACGGGGCAGGGCCGCGAGGACGACCGCGCGCTTGCGCTGCTCGTACCAGCCCGCCTCGATGCCCCACGGGTCGGCGTCGGCCGCGTAGAGGCCGTCGAAGTACTCCCCGGACAGGCTCACCGCGGCCCCCAGACGATCTCGGTGTCACGCCGGAACCGTGCGAGCACGGGGGCGGTCAGGACGGTCGCGTCGCGCGGGTCGTCCGACAGCGGCGCGACCTGGGTGGTGAAGCACCCGATCGCCGCGGCCTTGGCGCGCACGGCGGTGGCGGACAGGCGCAGCCGCCGGGCGCCGTCGAACGACACCTCCCCGGGGCGCGCCCAGTGCCAGAGCCACACGGCGTAGCGCCAGCAGTCGACGCCGACCCGCGCGGCGGCGGTGCCGGCGCCGTCCGCGGTGGCGTCGTGGTCGGGGTGCCCGTCGCCGGGGACGGGCGCGATCACCGTGTCGCCGGGCCGCAGGACCGCCGCGACCCCGTCGGCGACGTCTCCGGCCGCCACCGCGCCGTCGGGGAGGCGGAGCCGGGCCACGGCCGGCTGGAGCCCGAGCGCGGCGAGCGCGGCGCGGCGCTCCTCGATCCGGCGGTCGACGAGCGCGGCGGGCGTGAGCGTCGGGGAGTCGAGGTGCGAACCCTCGCCGTCGGTGACCGCGACGACGGCGACCTCGGTGCACTCCGCCGCCCAGACCGCGAGCGTCCCGCCGACCCCGAGCACCTCGTCGTCGGGGTGCGGGGCGACCACGACGACGCGACCCGGCGGGCGGACCGCGGCCGGGTCGCGCGCGGGCACCCCGTCGAGCCCGCCGGGGCCCCACCACGCGTCCTCGGGGGTCCCGGTGCCCTTCAGCGACGGTCGGTTCACGACAGCGGGTCCGCGTCGTCGGCCCCGGCCAGCTCGCCGAGGGTCGCGAGGTCCCGCTCGGCGTGGCTCTGGCGCACGTAGACCTCGAGGTCGGCGACGCGGCGGGCGTGCGCGGCGTCGCGGGCGACCGGCGCCGGTCCCAGCGCGCGCCCGGTGCGCTGCAGCGCGCCCTCGACCGCGGTCTCGACCACGGCGCGCACCCGCAGCGCCCGGCGCCGCTCGGCGTCCCACGCGGCCGGCTCCTGCTCGTCGAGCGTGGCCGCCGCGTCCCGGAGCACCGCGCGGGCCGCGGCGAGGGCGGCGTCGACGGCCCCGAGGTGGGCGAGCCCGTGGGCGTCCAGGCGGCCGTCGCGCCCGGCCCGGCGCAGCGGCGCGGCCACCCCGGACGCCCCGCCGAACCAGGCCGCGGCGACGGCGATCGCGCCGTGCCAGAACCCGGGGCGCTCGAGGTAGGCGCCGGGCGCGCCGATCTCCGTGGCCGGAACGGCGTCGAGGTCGACCGTGGCGGCGGCGCTGCCGCGCATGCCCAGCGCCTGCCACTCGCCGGCGTGGACCGTGACCCCGGGCCCGGCGAGGTCGATCGCGAACAGGCGCCCGCCCTCCGCGGTGACCAGGGCGTGCGTACAGGGGCCGGCGGCGCCCGAGCAGAACGGCTTGCGCCCGCTCAGGCGCCCCTCCGCCACGCGCACCGCGTCCGGGCCGGACTCCGCGGCCCACACGCCCCAGCACGAGCCGGGCGACGGCGCGGGACCGTCGAGCTCGGCGAGGATCGTCGTCGCGTCGAGGTGCGCCTCGGCGAGGCGGGCGACGTCGAGGTCCTCGGCGGCGGCCGCGGCCAGCACGCCCAGGTTGTGGCGCGTGCGGCCCTCACCCCGCGGCGTGGGCGCGGTGCGGAACCGGGCCAGGACGGGCCCGACCGCGTCGAAGGGGGTCATCGCTCTCCTCGGCGCTCATCGCGGCGCCGGACGGCCGGCGGGCACGGGTGGGTGCGACCGCCACGACGACGCCGCGGGGCGGAGGGCTGTACCCCGGAGCGGAGGTCGGACGCCCGGTCGGGCGGCCCTGACTCGGCGGACCGGGCTCGGGCTACCCGGGGTCCCCCGGGCTCACCCGTGATCCACGAGGCACCGCCGGGAGCGCGCGCTCGAGCTGTGCGGCGACCGACACCAGGCGCGCGTCCTCGTCGGGCCCGACGACGCACTGCACCGCGAGCGGGAGCCCGAGCTCCGACCGGCTCACGGGCACGACCGCCGCCGGGACGCCCGCGTGGTTCCACGGCGGCGTGTGCGCGTACTGCTGCGCGAGCCCGAGCATCGTGGTCAGGCCCCGACGGCCCGCCCAGTGCCCGACGGGCACGGCGGGGCCCCGTGCGGGCGGGGTGAGCAGGACGTCGACGCCGAGGTCGGCGAGCGCGCGGCGCCCGAACGCCTCGCCCTGCCGGATCGCCCGACGGACCGCGGCGTCGGGGAGGCGCCGCCCGATCCACGCCACCTCGGCGGTGCGGGGCTCGAGCAGCGAGGGGTCGTCGACCTGCGCGGCGGCGCCGGCGACGCCGTGCAGCATGCGGGCGACGAACCCCGCCGCCATCGCGCCGTAGCGGACGCGGACCTCGCGGACGTCGTGCCCGAGGCCGGCCAGGACGTCGGCGGCGCGCCGGACCGCGGCGTCGAGCTCCGGGTCGAGCGGCAGGGCCGGGGTGACCGGCGAGGCGAGGTCGACGCCGACCCGCAGGCCCGGCGGGTCCTGCTCGGCGGCCGCGGCGAGCGGGGTCGGGAAGTCGCCGACGAGGTCGAGGTAGGTCGCGGAGTCGGCGACGCGGCGCGTCACGCAGCCCTGCACCGCGAGGCCGTTCCACCCGCCGCCGGGCGTGCGGCCCGCGCCCGGCTTGATGCCGACGAGCCCGCAGCACGACGCCGGGATGCGGATCGAGCCGCCGCCGTCGCTCGCCGTCGCGATCCCCACCGCGCCGCCGGCGACCGCGGCCGCCGACCCGCCCGACGAGCCCCCGGAGGTCCGCCCCGGGTCGACGGGGTTGCGCGTCACGCCGAAGCGCTCGGACTCGGTGAACCCGTAGACCGCGAGCTCGGGCAGCGTCGTCCGCCCGATCGGCACCAGGCCGGCGGTCCTGATCGCGGCGACCACCGGTCCGTCGGCGGACGCCGGGGTGGTGCGCGCCCGGGTGCCCCAGGACGTCACGTGGCCGGCGGCGTCGAGGTCGTCCTTGAGCGCGATCGGCACCCCGAGCAGCGGGCCGTCCTCGCCGGCGGCCCGGCGGCGGTCGGCCGCCTGCGCGGCGGTGTGGGCCCCGTCGGGGTCGAGCTCGGCGAAGGCGTTGACCCGCGCGTCGACCTGCCGCGCCGCCCGCAGGCTCGCCTCGGCGAGGTCGACGGCGCTGACGTGGCCGGCGCGCAGGGCGGCGGCCTGGGCGAGCGGGGCCTGCGTGACCAGGGCGGCGGCATCCACGCGGCGGACGCTAGCCCCAGCCGGCGCGGACCGAGGCCGCGCACCGCGGCGGGTCGTCGCCGGCCGCGGAGAAGATCGCCGTCAGGAGCGCGGGGGCGTGCTCGTCGAGGGCCGTGCGGGGCAGCACGTCGGAGATCACGAGCAGGATCAGCCCGTGCCCCGAGGCCCACTGGCGGGTGGCGACGGCGGCCGGGTCGGCGGCGCGGAAGCGGCCGGCCTCGAGCGCGCGGCCCGCGGCCGCGACGAGCACCCCGAACGCCGCGCCCGCCGCCTCCGGGTCGGGCAGGTCGGCGACAGCGTCGAACATCGCGCGGTAGAGCGCCGGGTGCTCGATCGCGGTGGCCGCGTAGGCGGCGCCCAGGGCGGCGAGGTCGCGCACGGGGTCGTCGGTCGCGGCCACGTCCGCCAACCGGCGGGCGAGGCGCGCGAACCCCTCCTGGCGCACCGCGCCCCACAGGCCGGTCATGCCGTCGAAGTGGGTGTAGACGGCCATGGTCGACGTGCCTACGCGCGTCGCGAGGGCCCGCAGCGTCACCGGCTCGCGGGCGACGAGCATCGCCGCCGCCTGCTCGATGAGGGCGGTGCGGACCGCGGGGTCGGGAGGGCGGGGCACTTGCCGAGTGTGGCATAACGCTGCTATACATGGCGAGGCATAACAGCGCTATCCCACTCACGGAGGTCACCATGACCGTCGAGCTGCTCAACCCCGCCGGCCTGCCCGCCCCCGAGGTCTACCGCCAGGTCGCAGTGGCGACGGGCACGCGCACCGTGTTCGTGTCGGGCCAGGTCGCCCGCACCGCCGACGGCACGCCCGTCGGCCCGGGCGACCTCGCCGCCCAGACCGAGCAGGCGTACCGCAACGTCGCCACCGCCCTCGAGGCCGTCGGCGCCACGCTCCACGACGTCGCCAAGATGACCGTCTACGTCGTCGACCTGACCCCGGAGAAGATGGGCGCCTTCGGCGAGGGTGCGATGCGCGCCGCCACGGCCCTCGGCCAGGTGACGCCGGCGATCACCCTCGTCGGGGTGACCGCGCTCGGCGAGCCCGACCTCCTCGTCGAGGTCGAGGCGACGGCCGTCCTGGCCTGATCAGCCCACAAAGCCCAGCAGCGCGTCGTTGAACTCCCGCGGGTGGGTCGCGTTGAGCCCGTGCGGGCCGCCCTCGATGACGACGGTCCGGCTGTCCCCCACGGCCTCGGCGGTGCGCTTGCCCGAGACCTCGAACGGCACGATCGCGTCCGAGTCACCGTGGATGACCAGCGTCGGGACGTCGATCTTCGCGAGGTCGTCGCGGAAGTCGGTGTAGCTGAAGGCCTTGATGCACTCCAGCGTGCCCTGCGGCGACGCGAACTCGGCGATCGCGCGGTGGTGGAGCCGCGCGGGCTCGCTGATGAGGTCGGAGCGGTCGCCGGCGGTGAAGAAGGTCGTGACGAAGCCGTCGAGGAACGCGACGCGGTCGCCGGTGACGCCGTCGAGGAAGCCCTGGATCGTGGCGTCGTCGAGCCCGCCGTCGGGGTTGTCGTCGGTCTTGTAGAGGTACGGCGGGACGGCCGCGGCGAACACGGCCTGCGCGACGCGCTCGCTGCCGTAGCGGCCGAGGTAGCGCGCGACCTCCCCGCCGCCCATGGAGAAGCCGACGAGCGTGACGTCGCGCAGGTCGAGGTGGCGCAGCAGCGCGTCGAGGTCGGCGGCGAAGGTGTCGTAGTCGTAGCCGGTCCACGGCTGCGACGACGACCCGAAGCCGCGGCGGTCGTAGGTGACGACGCGGTGGCCGGCGTCGACGAGCGCCGGGACCTGCTTCTCCCACGAGCGGCCCGACAGCGGCCACCCGTGGATCAGCACGACCGGGCGCCCCGAGCCGTGGTCGGAGTAGTGGAGGTCGACCGGGTTGCCGTTCTCGGTCCCGACGGTGACTCTCGGCATGAAGTACTCCTCTTCATCGTGCACGATGTAATCGACCACGAGCTAACTCCCCGACCGCCGGATCGTCAACCGGTGTCGGACCCCTCGGGGACCCTCGCGGCATGGTCATCGCGATCACCACCCCTCGGGAGCACGTGGGATCCCACGTTCTGCGCACGCTCGTGCAGGCCGGCGTCCGGCCGCGCGTCCTGATGCGCGACCCGGACGCGCTCGGCCCCGTCTGGCGCGCCCACGTCGACGCCGTGCGCTGCGACCAGGACGACGGCGACGCGGTGGTCGCGGCCACCCGCGGGGTGCAGGCCCTGTTCTGGGTGAGCCCGACACAGCCTCACGGCGACCCGGTCGCGGCCCACGAACGCCTCGGCGGCCACGCCGCGCGGGCCGTGGTGGAGAACGGCATCGCGCGCACCGTCGTCCAGTCGAGCGTCGGCGCCGAGAAGCGCCGCGGGGCCGGGGAGATCGACGGCCTCGCCCGGGTCGAGGAGGCGCTCGACGCCACCGGTGCGCCGGTGCTGCACCTGCGCTGCGCCTACTTCTTCACCAACCTCGTGCTCGACCTCGACGGCATCCGCGAGGGCGTCGTGCGCACGGCGTGGCCCCTCGACGCCCCGATGCCGTGGGTCGACCCGCGCGACATCGCCGAGGTCGCGGCCGCCCGCCTGCTCGCGCCGTGGCCCGCGGGCGGTGTGCAGGCCGTGCACGGGCCCCGCGACCTCACGTTCACCGAGGTCGCGGAGGTGCTGACCACCGTGCTCGGGCGCCCGGTGCGCGCGGAGCGGGTCTCCGACGACGACGTGCGCGCCGGCCTGGCGTCGGTCGGGCTGGGCGGGGCGCAGGTCGAGGCGATCGTCGGGATGGCGGCGGGCCTGCGCGACGGCTTCGTGCCCGAGCAGCCGCGCTCGGTGCTCACGACGACGCCGAGCACCCTCGCCGGCTGGGCCGAGGCGCACCTGCGGCCGCTGCTCTGAGCGCCGACCCGGATCTCCCGACGATCACCGACTGATCGCCCGCTGAGACCGGCCGGCGCCGGTGAGCCGCTCGTCGGTCGTGTCCGACCAGTCGCCGCGCCGGGCGGGCCGCCTGATCGATCAGGTGCTCAGGACGGGAGCAGGACCCCGCGGGGTGCGCGTTGACTGGGGAACAGCCACCCCGGGCTCCAGTCGGCCCGGGCCTCCGTCAGGAAGGGGCAGACATGATCAAGAATTCGGAACTGGCCCTCATCCCGGACTCCGCCCTGGGCATGCTCGAGCTGCCGGCGACCTCGCCCGCGCCCGCCCCGCGGCCGTCCACCGCCCGTCCCTCCGGCGCGCCGCGCACCGCCGCCGCCCGGCACCCGGTACGCGGTCCCGAACCCGCCTCGCGCTAGCTCCGTCCGCTCGCGGGGGAAGCTCCGGTGATCACGAGTACCTCATCGACGTCGGCCCGCCGACGGGGACACGTCACGCGCTCCTGATCACCACGCTCACTCGCAGGCGACGCCGTCGTCGTCGCGGTCGAGGGCGGCGCGGTAGCCCGGCTGGCCGGCGAGCAGGGGCGCCGCGCCCGCCGCCCGCGCCGCGGCGCAGTTCGCGTACGGCCCGCCCCCGGAACGGGCCGCCGTCGACTCGCGCGTCGCCGTGCGCGGGACCGCCGGGAGGGCGGTGCGGGGACGGTCGGCGTCGGGCGACGGGGTCGCCGTGCGTCGCGGCGTGGTGGGCGCCGTCGTGGTGGACCCGCAGGTCCGGCCGTTCGTGTCGATCCGGCGCAGCGTGGCCTGCACGCCCGGCGAGGCGTCGTTGCGCCCGTCGGTGTAGATCGCCGTGTGGTCCATGGCGACCATCGACTCCGCGAAGTCGCCGCCGCCCGCGGAGACGTAGCGCAGCATGCGCCCGTAGCGGTCGCGGTCGACACCGGGCTGCGCGGCGAGGGTCACCGGCGCGCCCAGCAGGCGGGCGCGGGCGGCGTCGGTGGCGCGGCGCCCGCCCGGGGTGGTCGCCTCGCAGGAGTCGATGCCCAGCACGCGCACCTCGTCGCCCGAGGCGAGGCGGAAGGTGTCGCCGTCGATCACCTCGAGGTCTGCGCGGACGTCGCGCCACCCACCGTCCCGACCCCGGCGCGCACCGGCGCGGCGGCGGTCGTCGCGGGCAACGACGACGAGCTCGCGACGGTCCCCGCCGGCGGCGTGGCGCCCCGGCCCGACAGGTCGGTGGCGGCGACGAGGCAGAACACGCCGGCCGCGATCCCGGACCACACCTTGTACGCCTGCCGCACGTCGACGTCCCCTCCCACCGGCGATGATCGTCGACCTTGTCGGGCGGCCGGCCGCGATCGTTACCGTCCGGACCGTCCCTGTCACGAAACGCGGTCCCGCGACGATGGGCCGGTGTGGCCGTGCTCCTGCTGATCAAGTGGCTCGCGATCACCGCGGTCGTCCTCGCGGTGCCGTTCGGCGTCTGGTGGACGCTCGACCGGTCACGGCGCCGGCCCGTCGCGACCCCGGCAGGGGCACCGGCAGGAGCACCGGCAGGAGCACCGGCAGCGACACCGGTCCCGGCACCGCCCGTCGCTCCCGCCCCCGTCCTCACACCCGCGCGCCGCCCCGCACCCCCGCCCGCACCCCGCCGTCCGAGCGCCGGTGGGGGCGAGCCGCCCACGGCGCCCATCCCCGCGCCCCGCGCGGCCGCTCCGACCGGTGTCCTCGACGCCGATCGCGAGGTCGTCGTGACGCGCGAGGAGGACCACCAGGACGTCCTCGCCGCGCACCACCGCGCGGGCGCCGCGGCGACGCCGGTGACGGTCGAGCTGTGGCCGTCGACGGTCACCCGCGGCAAGTACCGGGGCGACTACGCCGTGGAGGTCCGCCTCGACGGCCGCCGGGTCGGGGAGCTGACCGCGGCGATGAGCGCCCGCTACCGCCACCTCGTGGACGTCGTCGGGTTGGTGCGCTGCCGGGGCGTCGTCACCCACGACGGGCGGCGCGGCTTCCAGGTCGACCTCAAGCTGCCCGACGTGGTGTAGCTCAGGCCGGGTGGCGCAGGGTCACCGTGGTCCCGGTCGGTCCCGGCCGGACGGTGTGGGCCTCGGCGAGCTCCTCGATGAGGGCGAGGCCGCGGCCCCGGTAGCCGGTGCCCCCGGTCGGCGCCCGCCAGCGTCCGGTGTCGGTCACGCTGATCACCACCGAGCCCGCGCCGCCGGGGTCGCGCTGCGCGGAGAGGGTCATCGTCCCGGGCTCGTCCCGGTCCGCGTACGCGTGCTCCGCGGCGTTCTCGAGGGCTTCGCTGACGGCGAGGGTGAGGTTGTCGACGGCGTCCGCCTCGGACTCGCCGAGGGCCTGGCGCAGCCAGCCGCGGACCGCGCGGCGCAGGCGTCCGACGTGCGCCGGAGTCGCCGGTACTTCGAGGTGCAACACGTCGTCGCCCTCCCCCACGAGCACCCCCGCCTCGTCCTGTCCCGAACACCGCTGGCCGTAGGCTGTTCCCGGTGGACGACGAGCCCAATCCGGATCACCGGATCGACGACCCCGGGCGGGTCGCGGCCGTCGCGTCGACGGGTCTGCTCGACACCCCACGGGAAGAGGCGTTCGACCGCCTCACCCGGTTGGCCTCCGACCTCATCGGTGCCCCGATGGTGTTCGTGACCCTCGTCGACGACCAGGTCTCCTACTGGAAGAGCACCACCGGCGTCGACGACGGGACGCCGCAGCAGCGGCCCGCCAGCCAGTCGTTCTGCCGGTTCGTGATCACCACCGGCGCGGAGCAGGTCATCCCCGACACCCGCGTCGACGCCCGCACGAGGGGCATGGACGCGGTCGCGTCCATGAACATCAAGGCCTGGGCCGGCATCCCGATCCGGGCCGCGAGCGGCGACGTGCTCGGCACGTTCTGCGCCATGGACATCCGCCCGCGCGAGTGGACCCACCGCCAGCTGGAGATCCTGCGCACCCTCTCGCAGGCCGCGGGCGGCGAGATCGCCCTGCGGATGGCGCTGCAGGAGGCGCGCCACGCGTCCGCGGCGGCCGAGCGCCACGCCGCCGACGCCGAGCGCCACGCCGCCCGCGCCGAACGCTCCGCCGCCGAGGCCACCGAGCTGGCCGAGACGCTGCAGCAGAGCCTCCTGCCCGCGGGCAACCCGCGGATCCCGGGCATGGAGGTCGCCGCGCGCTACCGCCCCGGCGGCGGGGGCGCCGAGGTCCTGGGCGACTTCTACGACGTCTTCCCGGTGCCGGGCGGCTGGGGCGTGGTGGTCGGCGACGTCTGCGGCAAGGGTCCGTGGGCAGCGCGCACCACCGCGCTGGCCCGCTCCACCGTGCGCGCCGTCGGGCACACCGAGGACGACACCGGCGCGGTGCTCGCGGCGCTCAACGACGTGCTGCACGTCTGGTTCGCCGGGCGCCACAGCTTCGTCACCGCGACCTACGCGACGATGACCGCCGCCGACGAGGGCCTGAACACGGTCGTGGTCAACGGCGGGCACCCGCCGGCCTTCCTGCTGCGCGCCGACGGCGAGGTCCGCCAGTTCGCCGACGGCGGCCGCGCCCTGGGCCTGCGCCCGGACGCGGCGGTCGGGCGCGAGGAGGAGTGCCTCAAGCCGGGCGACAGCCTCGTCTTCTACACCGACGGTGTCACCGAGTCGCGCCCGCCGGGCAGCACGGACCTGTTCGGCGAGGACGGCGTCGCCCGCGTCCTCGCGTCGCTGTCGCCCGCGGCGGGCGCCGAGGCGGTGGCCGAGGCGGTCAGCCGCGCCGCGCTCGACCACGCCGGCGGCCAGGTCGCCGACGACACCGCGATCGTCGTCGTCCGCAGCCCCCAGAGCTTCCCGACCCCGGAGCCCGCATGACCACGTTCCGCGCCGCCGTCGAGCGCGGCGACATCGACGCCGCCGTCGCCCTGCTCGCCGAGGACGTCGCGTTCTCCAGTCCCGTGGTGCACACGCCGTACCGGGGCCGCGACGCCGTCGCGCCGATCCTGCGCGCGGTGTTCACCGTCTTCGAGGACTTCCGCTACGTGGACGAGATCGGCGGGGGCGGCGGGGAGGACCACGTCCTGGTCTTCCGCGCCCGCGTGGGCGACCGCGAGCTCGAGGGCATCGACCTCCTGCACCACGACGCGTCCGGCGCGATCGACCGCCTCACGGTGATGATCCGCCCGCTGTCCGCGCTGCAGGCCGTGGCGACGACGATGCGCGAGGAGCTCGGCGGGTAGGCGCGGCAGACTCCCCGCCGTGGACCCCGCCTACGACGCCGAGCCCTGGTCCGACTTCGCCGCCGGCATGGCCGGCGCCGCGGCCGCGCTCGCCGGACTGCTGTTCGTCGCCGTCTCGATCAACATCCGGACGATCCTCTCCGGCCCCGGCATCGCGGGCCGGGCCGCGCTGTCCCTGATCCTGCTCGCGCTGCCGGTCTTCATCTCGCTCGCGCTCCTGATCCCGGGGCAGGCGGAGGTCGCCCTCGCGATCGAGCTCCTGGTGATCTCCGCGGTGACCGTGCCGTCGCTCGGGTACCTGGTCCGGCCCGCGGCGCACGCCGAGGAGCAGCCGCTGCTGTCCCGGGTGGCGACGAACGTCGTGCCCGCGGGGGCCGCGGCGCTCGCACCCGTGGTCGCGGCGATCGGCCTGCTCACCGAGTCGCTCGGCGGGCTCTACTGGCTGCCGGCCGCGGTGGCGCTCGCCCTCGTCGGCGGGCTGGTCAACGCCTGGGCACTGCTCGTGGAGATCCTGCGCTAGGAGACGCCGCGGACGGCCGGGCGGGCGGTCAGCGCCCCGAGCACGGCCACGACGGCGAACGTCGCGAAGAGCCAGCGCGCCGACGCGAGCGGATCGGCGCCGCCGAGCGCGAGCGCGACGCCGCCCAGCGCGGTGCCGACCGAGACGGCGAGCATCTGCACCGTCGTCACGGCCGCGGAGGCCTTGTCGGCCTCGCCCTCGTCCTGCTCCGCCGCCGAGGCGGGCTCCGGGTCCGCGCCGCCGATCGCCGACGCCGCGAGGTGCGGCCACGCCGTCCCGATGCCGAACCCGCCCGCGAGCAGCCCCACCGCCCAGAGCACGACGCCGGCCGTGCCGTCGAGGAGGAGCAGCGCGGCCGCGACCAGGACGGTGCCGGACGCGAGCAGCACCGGTCCGGCGAGGACCCGGGGCCGGGGGCGGCGGGCGGACGCGCTGACCATCTCGCCGAGCACCCACCCGGCGCCCAGCGCGACGCCGAGGAAGCCCGCGGACACCGGGGTGAGGCCGGCGACCTGCTGGCCGACCAGCGGCACGAACGCCTCGACCCCCGAGACCCCGACGAGGACGGCCATGAGCCCGTAGATCCAGCGCAGCGGCGAGCCGGGGCGGAACGTCGCGCGTGGGAGCACGGCCGCCGACGTCCGCCGCTCGTGGACGACGAAGAGGACGAGCAGCACCAGCGCTAGCAGCAGGCCGAGGCCCGCGACGAGCGGGGAGGCGGCCAGCCCGGCGACGCTGAGCACGGCCGCGGCCGCGCCGACCAGCAGCACCGAGCCGACCGGGAACGGGCCCGGGGAGATCGGCGCGCGGGCGCGGCGCAGCGCGGAGGGCACGATCGCGGCGATCACGAGGCTGCCCAGGACGAGGGCGCCGAACGCCCAGCGCCACTGCCCCGCCGCGGCGAGGATCCCGCCGAGGCCGGGGCCGACGATCAGCGCCACGCCCCACATCGCGGCGATCACGGCGCTGCCGCGCGTCCACAGCGTGCGGGGCAGCGCGACGCGGATGAGGGCGTAGCCCATGGCGGCGAGCAACCCGCCGCCGAGCCCCTGCACCACCCGCCCGACGAGCAGCACCGCCATCGACGGGGCGAGCGCGTCGACGAGGGCGCCCAGGGCGAACACCGCCAGCGCCACGAGGTAGGCCCGCGCCGCCGGCACGGTGGCCAGCACCCGGCTGGTCAGCGACGACGCGACGACGGCCGCGAGCAGGAACAGGGTGGTGGGCCACGCGTAGAACTCGGGCCCACCGATCTCGGCGACCGCGGAGGGCAGGAGGCTCGCGGTGACGTAGGTGTCGATCGCGAACATCAGCGTGCCGCCGGCCAGCACCGTCACGGCTCCCCGACGTCCGGGGGCGACCATCTGCGCCCACGAACCGCCCTGCTCCTCGCTCACCGGTCGATCACGCCGCCCGATCGGTGGGCGCGTCGATGACCTGCCCGGGCTCGATCGCGCGGGCCGACCGGGTCTCGAGGACACGGTCGCCGCGATAGCGGGCGACCTTCTCGGCCTTGCGGGGCGGGCCGTCGTTGGCGATCAGCACCGCCATCCACGGCAGCGGCACCGACAGCATGACGATCACGGCCGCCGCGATGGTCCACCCGAAGCCGATGGCGAGCACCCCGGCCACGACCAGGCAGGGGATGCGCAGGGACATGATCAGTGAGTAGCGACGCCGGCGGGCCGCGAACTCCTCCGCGGGGGAGACGGCCGCGCCGGTGATCAGGACGGGACTGCTCTCGTGACGTCGCAACGACGTCCTCCTCTCCGGACTCCGTCGTCCGGCAGACGTGTCCGACAGGCGGTCCGATGTGTCGATCTCGACGCGATCTCGGTCCGGCATCCGGTACAACATCACGGGTCCCCGCGACCTTCCGGACGTCCTCACCGCACGGCGGTGGGTCCCGTCACCGGCGCGGCCGGGAATTCCCTGGACCGCACGGCCCGGCGCGGGCGAAGCTCGCGAGCGTGCCCGACCACCTGCTCGCCTTCGTCGTCGCCTGCGCGATCGTGATCGCCGTCCCGGGCCCGAGCGTCGTGTTCGCGGTCAGCCGGGCCCTGGCCGCCGGGCGCCGGCGCGCGCTGTGCTCGGTCGCCGGCAACGCGCTGGGCATCGGTCTGCAGGTCCTCGCCGTCGGCGCCGGCCTCGGCGCGGTGCTCGCGCAGTCGGCCGCGGCGTTCACGGTGGTCAAGTTCGCCGGCGCGGCCTATCTCGTGCTGCTCGGCGTGACGGCGATCCGCCACCGGCACGCCACCGCGACCGCCCTCGCGTCGCCGGCCGCGGCCCCGGCCCTGCCCGGATGGTGGCGCTCGGGGATCGACGGCCTCGTCGTCGGGGTGCTCAACCCCAAGAGCGCGCTCTTCCTCATCGCGTTCCTGCCGCAGTTCATCGACCCGGGCGCGGCGACCGGTCCCCAGATCCTCCTGCTCGGTGTGATCATGACGTCGATCGGCCTCGCCTTCGACAGCGCCTGGGCGCTCGGGGCGGGCACCGCGCGGGCCTGGTTCGCGCGCTCGCCGCGCCGGCTGTCGGTGCTCGGCGGCGCGGGCGGCGTCGCGATGATCGGGCTGGGCGCCGGGCTCGCGACGACCTCGCGCGCGGCCTGATCAGCTCCCCGCGGCGAGCACCGCGCCGGCCAGCGTCGCGATCCGTTCCCGGGCGCCGGGGCGGACCGCGAGGTGGTGGACGCGCGCCAGACTGTTGATCAGCGCGAGCGCGGCGTGGACGAGCACGCGGGCCTCGGGCGCCGGCAGGTCGGGGCGGGCGGCGGTCAGCAGCGCGACCCACTCGGCGAGGTAGGCCCGCTGCGAGCGGCGCAGCTCGTCCCGGTGGGGGGCGGGCAGGTGGATGGTCTGCGAGACGAGCACGCTGACGATCTCGGGGTTGTCGGCGACGAAGGCGGTGTAGTCGGCGGCGAGGCGGGTCAGCGCGTCCTCGGCGTCGCCCGCCCGGGCCAGCGCGTGGTGCAGGCCGAGCCAGAGCGCCTCGTTCCCCCGGTGCAGGGCGGCGAGCAGCAGGTCGGTCTTGGTGGCGAAGTGCCGGTAGACGCTCGGGCCGGCGATGCCCGCCGTCGCGCCGATGTCGCCGAGGCCCACCGCCGGGTAGCCCTGCTCGCCGAAGAGCCGGATGGCCGCCGCCAGCAGCGCCTCGCGCCGCGAGGCCGGGGCGAGCCCGGGGGGTCGGGCCGGCGTCTCCGGCTCCCCGGACGCCGCGGGCAACGGCACGGTGAGCACGGCGCGCGCGGCCCCGGCGAGCAGGTCGCCGAACCGGTCGCCGGCGAGCGTCCAGCGGTGGTGCGCGGGGCTGTCGATCACCGACATCGCGGCCCATGCGCGCAGCTCCGCGTTCGCCGGGTCGGCCTCGGCGCCCGCGGCGGCGACGCCGGCGGCCACCGCGCGCAGGCGGTGGCGGACCGCGCGGCTCTCCTCGGCGGGCAGGTGCCCGGCCTCGCGCTCCCAGAGCAGGCCGAACTCGCGGCGCTCGAGGGTCAGGGCGGCGAGCCCGTCCACCAGGTCGCCGTCCGGCGCGGCGACCACGGCCTCGATGCGCGCGAGGTGCTCGTCGAGGATCGCGAGCAGGAGCTCCTGCTTGCCCCGCACGTGGCGGTAGAGGGCGCTCGGGGCGATGCCGACCGCCGTCGCGACGTCCGCCATCCCGACGCGGTGGTAGCCCTCGGACCAGAACAGCGTGGCCGCCGCCGCGAGGATCTGGCGCCGCCGGTCGCGCGGGCGCCGTCGCGCGGGGGCCGACAGGGTCATCCTGGCCCCTCTCCACCACAGGAGGTGAACGACGATTCGCGCGCCGTGACCGTCACGTCACCGTCCCGACGTCGAACGCCCGGATCATCCCGGTCTCCTCCCGCTGGTCGCTTCCGCGGGCCGACGTGACGTGCTTCACTGACGCCGTCAGCGAGCTAATCACCGTTCACATGGCGCGGCAAGCACCGAGGGAAGGACCAGCCGTGGAGATCACCCAGGCGCTGCACCGCGCCGCCCAGCAGACCCCCGACCGGCCCGCGACGATCGCGGGCGAGCGCGTCCGGACCTGGGCGCAGTGCCTCGACCGCGTCGCCCGGCTCGCCGGCGCCCTGCAGGGCCTGGGGGTCGGTCCCGGCGACCGGGTCGCGATGCTCTCGCTGAACTCCGACCGCTACCACGAGTACCTGTTCGCGGTGCCGTGGGCGGGCGGCGTCGTGACCCCGGTGAACATCCGGTGGAGCCCCGCCGAGATCGCCTTCTCGCTGGAGGACGCGGGCGCGGCGGTCCTGCTCGTCGACGACACGTTCGTCCCGGCGGTGCCCGCGGTGCGTGCGGACGCGCCGGTCGTCGGGACCGTCGTCTACTGCGGCGACGGTGAGGTCCCCGACGGGATGATCTCCTACGAGGAGCTCGTCGCCGGCCACGCGCCCGTCCCCGACGCGCGGCGCGGCGGCGCCGACCCGTACGGCATCTACTACACCGGCGGCACCACGGGGACGCCCAAGGGCGTCGTGCTCAGCCACGCGAACCTGCTCGTGTCCGCGCTGGGGTGCGCGGCGAGCGGCGACTTCATGACCCCGGGCGGGCGTCTGCTGCACACCGCGCCGATGTTCCACCTCGCCGACGGCGCCTCCTGGGTGGCGCGCAACGTCGTCGGTGGCACGCACGTCATCGTCCCGGTGTTCACGCCCGCCGGTGTCGCCGCGGCGATCGCCGAGCACGAGGTCACCGACGTCCTGCTCGTGCCGACGATGATCCAGATGCTGGTCGACTCCCCCGAGGCCGCCGACGCCGACCTCTCCAGCCTGCGCCACCTGCTCTACGGCGCCTCGCCGATCTCCGAGGCCGTCCTCGAGCGTGCCGCGAAGCGCCTGCCCGCCGCCGAGTTCACCCAGGCCTACGGGATGACCGAGCTGTCGCCGGTCGCGACGCTGCTCTCCCCCGCCGACCACGGCGTCGACCGCCTGCGTCGCTCGGCCGGGCGCGCGGCCCCGCACGCCGAGGTCCGGATCGTCGACGAGAACGACGAGGAGGTCCCGTACGGCACGGTCGGCGAGATCGTCTGCCGCGGGCCGCACGTGATGCTCGGCTACTGGAACCGCCCCGAGGAGACCGCGACCGCGCTGCGCGGCGGCTGGATGCACACCGGCGACGGCGGCCGCATGGACGACGAGGGCTACGTCTACGTCGTCGACCGGATCAAGGACATGATCGTCTCGGGCGGCGAGAACGTGTACTCCGTCGAGGTCGAGAACGCCCTGGCCAAGCACCCGGACGTCGCGTCCTGCGCGGTGATCGGGGTGCCCGACGACGAGTGGGGCGAGCGCGTGCACGCGGTCGTCGTCCCGGTCGCGGGGGCGGCACCGACCGCCGAGGAGCTGCGCGAGCACGTCAAGGGCCTGATCGCCGGCTACAAGGCCCCGCGCACGGTGGAGCTGCGCGACGCCCTCCCGATCTCCGGGGCCGGGAAGATCCTCAAGCGCGACCTGCGCGCGGAACACTGGTCGTCCGCCGACCGCGGCGTGTCCTGAGCGGTACGAGCGATGCGGCTTCGCTGGCGTCTCACGCCAGGATCGCCACATCCTCGCTGCGCGACACGCCGGAGTGTGCTCGAAGTGCCCGCCGAGCGCGCCCGCGCGGCGCCACGCACCCGGTGAGCGCTCGGTAGCGTCAGCCAGCGTTGAACTTCAAGTGGTCGATCTTGAAGGTGATGGGGTTCGGCGGGTGGGTGGACTCGCGCAGTGTGCTCCAGGCGGGGTGCTGGGTCATGCGGGCGAGCTGGATGGTGATCAGGTCGCGCAGGCCCT
>NZ_JAQZAL010000016.1 GCF_028737205.1 Actinomycetospora lutea
GGATCGCCGCGATGCTCGCGCGGTCGAACGTCGCCGACTCGCGCAGGCCTCGTTCGACGGGGCTGTTCTGTCGGGTCGAGCTCCGCTCCGCTTCGTCTCCCGGCATCTAGTAGCTCCCCGAATGCTCGCTGGTGAAGTGGTACAGCGTCCGGCCCGACCCGTAGCGGCGGAACTCGTCGACGGAGTGCTCGAACCCGGCCGCCGCGAGCAGTTCCGCCAGCTCGGCGCGGTGCTCGTCGCGCATCGGCTTCTCGACACAGTCCGCACCCAGGGTCCCGACACTGCCGCGCACGTAGATCCGCGCCTCGTAGATCGAGTCGCCCAGCCCGTCGCCCACGTCGCCGCACACCACCAGGCGCCCGGCCTGCGCCATGAACGCGCCCATCGCGCCGATGTCGCCGCCGACGACGATGTCGATCCCCTTCATCGAGATGCCGCAGCGCATCGACGCCCGGCCCTCGATCACCAGCAGGCCACCGCGCCCCGTGGCGCCGGCCGACTGCGACGCGTCGCCGCGGACGCGCACCGTCCCCGACATCATGTTCTCGGCGACCCCGTTGCCCGCCGAGCCGTCGACGACGATCCGGCCGCGCTGGTTCATCCCCGCGCAGAAGTAGCCCGCGTTGCCGCGGACGTGCACGTCGATCTCGTGGTTCACGCCCGCGGCGATCGAGTGCGCCCCCAGCGGGTTGAGCACCTCGTAGGTCGCCGCGGTCGGCGCGTGCAGCTCGGCGTTGAGGGCCCGGACGCCCGTCTCGCGGAGGTCGACGGTGACGGGCTGCGGCACCCGCTCCTCGGCCTCCGACCGGCTCAGCGCTGCCATGTGTAGACCTTGCCGGGGTCAGGCTCGGTGACGCGGGCCTCGCCGATGCCCGGGAGGTCGGCGAGCGCCCGGAACTCCGAGGCCATCGCCACCCAGCGCGGGTGCTCGGCGATCACCGCGGGCTTGCAGGCGATCTCGTCGCGGACCACCGCGAAGCCCTCGTCGGTGGTGACGAGCAGCGTGTAGAAGCCGTCGAAGGTCTCCCCCAGCCGCAGGAGCGCCTTCTCGAGGTCGTCGCCCTCGGCCAGGCACGCCGCCACGAACCGGGCGCCGACCTCGGAGTCGTTCTCGGAGTCGAAGCTGACGCCCTGACGCATGAGGTCGCGGCGCACGGTGGCGTGGTTCGAGAACGAGCCGTTGTGCACCAGGCACTGGTTCGGGCCCACCGAGTAGGGGTGGCAGCCCTCGGGGATGATCGCCGACTCGGTGGCCATGCGCGTGTGCGCGAGCCCCTGCCAGCCGTGGACCTCGCGCAGGCCGTAGGTCACGGCGAGGTCCGACGGGTGCCCGACGCCCTTGTAGACGACGAGGTCGTCACCCCGCCCCACGACCAGGGACTCGGGGGCCGCCGCTGTGATCGCGGCGGCCAGCGCCTCGGCGGCCACCGGCGCCGTGAGCACCGTGGTGTCGCCGACGCGGGTCGCGGTGACGGTCGGTCGCCCCGGCAGGAGGCCACCGACCGCGACGTCGAGGTCCCCCGGCGCGCGCAGCACCGACACCGCCGCGTGGCCGGGCGGGTTGCGTCGCTCGTCGCCGTAGACCGCGACCCCCACCGAGTCGGGCCCGCGCTCGGAGACACCGCAGAGCATGTCGTCGAGCAGCGCGCCGAGCATCGGGTGGAGCTCGGGATCGCGGAGGTGCAGACCGATGATGCCGCACATGGGACTCAGCCTTCCTACGTCGGGAGAGGACCGGGTCGACCTACCGAGAGAGACCTTGAGCTGAAACTACGTTGCCTACGAGGAGACGTCGACCGGTGTCGCGTGCGCCCGGCGCACCGCCCACGTGTAGGCGTCGAACACGCTGACCGCGTACACGAACAGCCCGCCGGCCAGACGACCGACCAGCGAGATGTCCGGGCTTGTGAGGTTCCACGTGATCACGCCGAGCAGCAGCGTGTAGAACGCGAACATCAGCCCGCGCATCGGCAGGCGCAGCAGCACGTGCCCGCACCCCGGCAGCAGCACGGCGACGACCAGCACCGTCCACGGTCGGATCCGCATCATGACCTCGCCTCCACCACGACTCCCCCGGCCCGGTCGCCGACACGGCCGAGCACCGCGACCGCCCCGGTGAGCGCCTCGGGGCGCAGGCGCGGGCGGTCGAACACCGCCCGCCGGGTCGACCGGTAGCTCGCCTGCTCGGCCTCGGCGACCCGCAGCACGACGCGCAGCCCGCCGCGGCCCACCGCGAGCTCCTTGGTCGCCGGATCGCCCAGCAGCTCGATCGCCGGCGCCAGGACCTCGGGCGACGGGGCCCGCCCCGGGCCCGCGCATGACACGCGGACCGGCCGGGGCACGCCCGCGGGCGGCGCCAGCTCGTGGGCGAAGCCGGAGTCGGGCGAGAAGAACTCGGTGCCCGTCGGCCGGAGCAGGACGTTGAGCGTGCCCGGGACGTCGAGCGCCCGGTGCACCACGACCTCGGCCCACAGCACCGGCAGCTTGCGCAGCGCGACCGCGTCGACGATCACCCGCAGGGTCACCGGCCACCCGTCGAGCCGCCCGGTGAGCACCGGGTAGCCGCCCCGCTCGCCGACCAGCCGGGCGTCGGCGAGCAGGGGCACGACGTCGGAGAACAGCGCCCACCGCTGGGCGGCGTCCGCGCGCCGCGCCCGCCGGTGCTGCACGGCGAGCGCGACGAGCCCGGCCGCGACGAGGACGAGGACCCCGAGCGACGTCGGTGACATCAGTACCCCTGCGGCCGCGGCAGGTCCGCGGTGAACTGCGCGCCCCGGCGGACGTACTTGTAGCGCCGCGCCACGAACCAGATCGAGGCCAGCAGGTAGAAGGCCAGGATCGAGAGCAGCGCGATGCCGTACCCGAGGAACGTCGCGAAGAAGACCACCGCCGAGAGCGCCAGCAGCGCGACCGCCGGGGCCGGGTGCAGCGGCAGCGTGTAGGCCCGCGCGATCGTGCCGAGGGGCCACAGCTTGCGGAACCGCATGAAGCTCGGCCCCATGAAGCTGTACATCAGCAGGCCCGACAGGATCGAGAAGGTGATCACCGTCGAGAGCAGCGTCGGCTCGTCGAGCACCACCGGGAGCAGCGCGAACGCGATCGCCACCGGCACGAGGAACACGATCGCCCGGAACGGCGTGTGGTACCGCGGGTGCACCGCGCCGAACCACTCCGGCAGGTAGCGGTCGCGGCCCATCGAGAACCACGCCCGCGAGGCGTCGTTGATGCAGCCGTTGGCCGACGCGAGCGTCGCGCACAGCGTGCCCAGCAGGAGCAGCACCACGAGGACGTCGTGCCCGGAGACGAGCGCGGCGTCGAACAGCGGGGTGATCGCCGTGCCGAGGTAGTGCCAGGGCAACGTCCCGGCGCAGACGTACCAGGTCAGCGACGCCGCGATGATCAGTGTCATGATCCCGGCGAGGCTGCCCAGCGGGACCGACCGCGGCGCGGAGCGGCACTCCTCGGCGGCCTGCGCGGTGCCCTCGATGCCGAGGTAGAACCACATGCCGAACTGGAAGGCGGCGATGACCCCGATCCAGCCGTAGGGCAGCGCGTTCGTCGCGTCGCCCGCGAGGCCCGCCAGGTCCATCTCGGCCGAGGGCGACCACGCCTGCAGGCCGACGAACAGCACCAGGATCGTCACGAAGGCGAACCCGGTGATCACGAGGTTGAGCGTCAGCGACGCGAACACCCCGCGGTAGTTGAGGAACGCCAGCGCGAGGATCGCGAGCACCGCGAACGGGTACGGCGAGAGCTCCTGCTCGCTGCCCAGCAACCCGGACAGGGCGGTGAGCAGCGAGCTCAGCACGTTGGCGTTCGCGGCCTCGAGCATCGTGTACGCGAGCGTCAGGTACAGGCCCACGTTGAACGCCATGAGCGGCCCGACCGTGTGCTTGGCCTGCGCGTACTGCCCGCCGGCCGCCGGGATCGCCGAGGTGACCTCGGAGTTGATCATGACGATGCACGTGTAGAGCAGGCCGACCACCCAGCAGGCGACGAGCGCGCCGTACATGCCGCCCTTCTCGACGGCGAAGTTCCAGCCCATGAACTCGCCGACGAGCACGATGCCGACGCCGAGGGCCCAGATGTGCATCGGGGCGAGCACCTTGCGCAGGGCGGGGCGCTCGGTCCCGGGTCCGTCGACGGTGCCCGCCGCCGCGGTCGGGGTGGGGGTGTCCTCGGTGGCGCTCATGCCGACCTCACCTCGGTGCCGTCATCGGCCGCCGGCGGGTCCTCGAGCGGATCCGGGGCGTTGACCAGCGACGACTCGTCGTGCTGCCGGCCGATCCGCAGCAGGTCGGTCACCAGCCAGATCGCGATGATGCCGCTGAGCACCCAGGCGATCAGTTCCACCACGGCCACGGCACTCATGGCTGCCTCCCCGGATCGGTGTCGTGCTCGGCGGGACCGAACCGCTCCTCGACGACCTCGCGGTACTCGCGGAACGAGACGCGGTAGACGAAGCCGAGGTAGAGCGCCAGCAGGACGACCGTGCCGAGCAGCGCCAGCACGTCGATCTCGTACTTGTCGTCGGCCGGCTGGTTGGCCTGCACGCCCGCGGAGATCGTGTCGAGGTCGGCGACCCCCGCGTCGATCATCTTCTGGTACTGGGTGCGCTCGCCGGGCGTCAGCGGCAGCTCGGCCAGGGGCCGGGTGTCGGCCGGCGCCTCGTCCTCGGCGCTGGTGATGTAGGTCGTGGCGAAGAGCGTCACGAAGATCAGGACCAGCACGACGACGGCGTCGAGGAGCTGGCCGCCCACCGACTGCTTCGGGGGCTCGTAGGGCGCCCGCGGCGGGGCGCCTCCCCGGTCCGCGGTCACGACGTGCTCCGGGTGGCCTCGCGGGCGGCCCGCTGGGCGTCCAGGTTCTCGATGTCCGGGCGGTAGACCTGCTCGCGGGCCAGGCGGTAGCGGCGGATGAGGGCCGCCGCCGAGGCGGTGTTCAGGCCGCCGAGCAGGACGAGCGCGACGGCGAGCACCACGAACAGCCCCGTGCTCGGGACGGTCGGGGCGGAGGCGATCAGCACGAAGACCAGCACCACCCACATCGCGACGGTCGCCCCGAGGGCGAGCAGACGGTCGCGGCGCAGGAGCACCGCGATCCGGTCGTCGAGGCTCTTCATCGGCATGCCTCCTCATCCGGCGCACCGGCGTCACGAGCGGTCCGACGACGTCGTGCGTCGCACTCCGCGCTCCCAGGGTGGGCGCGGGTCGATGACGGTGTCCAGCTTTGGTCCGAAGTGAGGACCATGGACGAAGGGACAATAGGAGACCCGCGCCACACCGTGTCAACCCCGTGTGAGACGGACAGGTCCCGAACGGGTCAGGCGGGCGACCACTCCGCGTCGACACCCGGGTCGACATCGGGGCCGCCCTCCGGGTCGGCGCCGGCGGCCCCGTCGGGGTCGTCGAGGTCGTCGGGGTCGTCGGGGTCGTCGGGGTCGCCGCCGCCGAACACGATCGCCCGCAGCTGGCGGCGGGCCCGCTCGAGGTGAGCCCGCATGGCCTCGGCCGCCACGTCGGCGTCCCCGTCGCGGACCGCCTCGAAGATCGCCTGGTGGTCGCGCAGCGTCTCCTCGACCGGCTCGCGGAACGGCAGCAGGTCGCGCGGGCTGAACAGCTCGCCGCGGGCGGTCTCGACGGCGTCGGTGAGGCGCTCGTTGCCCGCGGCCCGCGCCAGCGCCACGTGGAACCGCGAGTCGGCCTGGCGGAACGCGGTGCGCCCGATGACGTCCCGCAGCGCCACGAGGGACTCCTGGATCGGGGCGAGCGTGGCCTCGGTCCGGCGCTGCGCGGCGAGCGCCGCGGTCTGCGTCTCCAGCGCGATCCGGAAGTCGACGATGTCGTCGATCTCGCCGGCCTGCTCGCGCATCCGGGCCCGCCACGCCTCGGCGGGCCGGCGCAGCTCGGTGACGTACGTGCCCCCGGTGGACCCCCGGCGGACCTCGACGTAGCCGTCCTCGCGCAGCTGCCGGATGGCCTCCCGGAGGCTGATCCGGGCGACGCCGAGCTGCTCGGCGAGCTCGCGTTCGGCGGGCAGGCGTTCCCCCGGGCTGACGTCGCCGCGGTGGATGCGCAGACGCAGGTGGTCGGCCACCGCCTGGGTCAGCGACGTGGAGGAGACCTGCCGGGCCATGGCCCGACCGTACCGCGCCTGGTCACCCTGCGTGTCGGACCGAGATCGAGGGCCCGTGAGGAGCCCGGCGGCACTGTGACGGGGTTGACACCTTTCCCCGTTCCCGGTTGCCTCTCCAAAGGTCCTAAGTCCACACCTTGATCCGCCGTCGTCGCGGCAGAGGGAGGCCCGACATGGGCAGTACTGACACCGCACGCGACGAGCTGCGGGAACGTGCGCAGGCCGACGGCATCGAGTTCTTCCTGGCGATGTTCGTCGACCTGCACGGCAAGCCGTGCGCGAAGGCGATCCCGTTCTCGTCGTTCGACCTGCTCATGGACGGCGGCGCCGGGTTCGCCGGCTACGCCGCGGGCGACCTCGGACAGTCGCCCGCCGACCCCGACGTCCTCGTCGTCCCCGACCCGCGCTCGTACACCCCGCTGCCGTGGAAGCCGGGGGTCGCGGTGCTGCACTGCGACCCGCACGTCGAGGGCAAGCCCTGGCCCTATGCGCCCCGCGTGATCCTGCAGCGCCAGCTCGCCGAGCTCGCGGACAAGCGCGGCTGGGTGTTCAAGACCGGCACCGAGCTGGAGTACAGCCTGCTGCGCCGCCGCGAGGACGGCACGCTCGATTTCGCCGACCCGCACGACACCGCGGCCAAGCCCTGCTACGAGGTCAAGGGCCTGACGCGGATGTGGGACCATCTCTCCACCGTGTCGCGCCACCTCAACACGCTGGGCTGGGGCAACTACGCGAACGACCACGAGGACGGCACCGGCCAGTTCGAGAACAACTGGGAGTACTCGGACGCGCTCACCACCGCCGACCGCACGATCTTCTTCCGCTACATGGTGCACATGCTGGCGCACGACGCCGGCATGGTCGCCACGTTCATGCCCAAGCCGTTCAGCACCGTCACCGGCAACGGCCTGCACATCCACCAGAGCCTCTGGACGCAGGACGGCACGCCGCTGTTCGACGACGACTCCGACGCCCTGGGCCTCTCGCCCACCGCGCGGCACTACCTGGGCGGGCTGATCGAGCACGGGCGCGCGGTCGCCGGGATCATCTGCCCGACGGTCAACTCCTACAAGCGCATCGGCGTCGGCGCCCCGACCTCGGGCTCGACCTGGGCGCCGGCCTACGTCGCCTACGGCGGCAACAACCGCACGGTGATGCTGCGCGTGCCCGAGGGCGGGCGCATCGAGCACCGCGGCGTCGACGGCTCGGCCAACCCCTACCTCGCCGCCACCGCGCTGCTCGCGGCGGGCCTCGACGGCATCGACCGCGAGATCGACCCGGGTGCCTGCACCGACGACAACCTCTTCACCCTGCACACCGACGAGGTGCGCGCCCGGGGCATCAAGCACCTCCCGAAGACGCTCGACCGCGCCGTCGAGGAGCTCGTCACCGACGACGTCCTGCGCGCCGCGCTCGGCAAGACCTCCGGCGGCGACTTCATCGACTACTACGCCGCGGTGAAGCAGCAGGAGTTCGACGAGTACCACGCGTCGGTGTCGGACTGGGAGGTCCGGCGCTACCTCACCCAGGCCTGAGAGGACCTCGTTGACGAACAACGGCAGTTCCCGGACCAACGGCCATCGCCTGTCGGGGTACTCGGCGTGGAGCCTGCTGCGGCACGGTGCCGTGGGCGGCACGTGGCCGCGGGCGTGGCGTGAGCACGATCTGGAGTCGTCCTACGACGCGGTGATCATCGGTGGTGGGGTGCACGGGCTGGCCACCGCCTACTACCTGGCGCGCGACCACGGCATGCGCAAGGTCGCCGTGCTGGACAAGGCCTACATCGGCTCGGGCGGCTCGGGGCGCAACACCGCGATCCTGCGCTCCAACTACCTCACCCCCGAGGGCGTGCGGTTCTACGACCGCTCGGTGAAGCTCTACGAGCACCTGGCCGCGGATCTGAACTACAACGTGATGTTCTCCCAGCGGGGACACCTCACGCTGGCGCACAACGACGCCTCGCTGCGCACGATGCACTGGCGCACCGAGGTCAACAAGCTGCAGGGCGTCGACTCCGAGGTGATCGGCCCGGACCGCATCAAGGACCTGGTGCCGTACCTGGACACCTCGCCCGACACGCGCTATCCGATCCTGGGGGCGCTGTACCACCCGCCGGGCGGCATCGTGCGCCACGACGCGGTGGTGTGGGGGTACGCGCGGGGCGCGGACGCCCACGGTGTGCACATCCACCAGCAGACCGAGGTCACCGGCATCGACGTCTCGCACGGCCGCGTGACCGGGGTGCAGACCAGTCGCGGGCCCATCTCCACGCCGGTGGTCCTCAACGCCACGGCCGGCTGGGCGACGCTGATCTCGGACATGGCCGGGGTGTCCATGCCGGTGCAGACCTTCCCGTTGCAGGCCGCGGTGACCGAGCCGGTGCGCCCGTTCCTGGACACCGTCGTGGTCTCCGGGACGCTGCACGTCTACGTCAGCCAGACCGACCGCGGCGAGCTCGTGTTCGGCGCCTCGGTGGACCCGTTCGCGTCGTACTCGATGCGCGGGAGCCTGGAGTTCACC
Organism: Actinomycetospora lutea; assembly: GCF_028737205.1. GTDB lineage: Bacteria > Actinomycetota > Actinomycetes > Mycobacteriales > Pseudonocardiaceae > Actinomycetospora > Actinomycetospora lutea. The sequence continues at coordinate 8,656 of NZ_JAQZAL010000016.1, forward strand.
GAGGGGATCGCCGGGCACGTGCTGGAGCTGATGCCCGCGCTGCACCGGATGAAGCTGCTGCGCCAGTGGGCCGGGCTCTGCGACATGACCCCGGACTACTCGCCGATCATGGGGCCGACCCCGGTCGAGGGCTTCTACGTCGACGTCGGGTGGGGGACCTACGGGTTCAAGGCCGGGCCGGTCTCCGGAGAGGCGATGGCCGCCACCCTCGCGACCGGCAAGCCGCCCGAAATCATCACGGCGTTCGGGCTCGACCGGTTCGCCGACGGGCGCCTGGTCGGGGAGAAGGGCGCGGCCGCCGTCGGCCACTAGCGGTTCCTGTCGGTCTTCTTCCTCTGGTTGCTGGGGTGATCGTTGATGATGTTGCTGCCGTGCCCGTGGTGCGGGCCGCGGAACTCGACGGAGTTCCGCTACGTCGGTGAGGCCGGACCCCGTCCCGACCCGGCCACGGTGACCCCGGAGCAGTGGCGCCGGTACCTCTACGTCCACGCCAACCCGTGCGGACCGGTGCGCGAGACCTGGTACCACCGGGCGGGCTGCCGGCGGTACCTGAGCGTGGAGCGCGACACGGCCACCAACGACGTCCGGTCCGCGGTCGACACGGCCTCGGCGGCTGCGGCGAGCTCGGCACCGGGGGACGCGCGATGAGCCTGCTGCCCACCACCCGCGGTCCCCGCGAGGCCGCCGCGCCCTCGGCGCGGCTGGGCCCGCAGCCCGGCGAGGTGATCGACCGCCGCCGCAGCATCCCGTTCACCTGGAACGGCGAGCCGCACACCGCGCACCCCGGCGACACCATCACCTCCGCGCTGGCCGCGGCGGGGGTGCGGGTGTTCGCCCGCAGCTACAAGTACCACCGCCCGCGCGGGCTGCTGACCGCGGACTACCTCGATCCCGGGGCGTTCCTGCAGGTCGGCGACGAGCCCAACGTGCGCGGCGCGCACCGGCTGGTCGAGGCGGGGATGGCGGTGTCCTCGCAGAACACCTGGCCCTCGCTGCGCTACGACCTCAAGGCGGTCAACCAGCTCGCCGGCCGGTTCCTGGCCACCGGGTTCTACTACAAGACCTTCATCAAGCCCGAACCGCTCTGGCCGCTGTACGAGAAGGTGCTGCGCCGCTTCGTGCACGCCGGGGCGATCACCCCCGAGCGCGGCGCCGCGGTCTACGACCACCGTCACGCCCACCCCGACGTCGTCGTCGCCGGCGGCGGCCCGGCGGGGATGGCCGCGGCGGTCGCCGCGGCGCGGGCGGGGGCGTCGGTGATGCTGGTCGAGGAGAACCACCAGCTCGGCGGGCACCTGCGCTGGGGCGACGCCGCCGACCTCACCGCGCTGGCCGAGCTGCGCGCCCGGGTCGCCGCCGAACCCGGCATCGAGGTGCTGCTCGACTCGGTGGTCACCGGCCGCTACGACGACAACTGGGTCGGCATCGCCCAGCGCGACCTGCCCGGCGTCACCGAGCGCCTGATCAAGGCCCGCGCCAAGACCCTCATCGTCGCGCCCGGGCTGATCGAACGCCCGTACGTGTTCGCCGGCAACGACCTGCCCGGGGTCATGCTCTCCACCGCGGTCCGCCGGCTGATCAACCTCTACGCGGTCCGGCCGGGTCGGCGGGCGGTGGTGATGAGCGCCAACCCCGAGGGCGACCTCGCCGTCGCCGACCTCGAGCGCGCCGGGGTGGAGGTGGCCGCGGTCCTCGACGCCCGCGACCGCAAGGGCGTGGTCCGCGCCCACGGGCGCGGCGGGCTGCGCGCGGTCGAGACCAACGAGGGCCGGCGCATCGAGGCCGACCTGCTGGTCACCGCCACCGGCTGGACCGCCCCGACCTCGCTGCTCAACCAGTCCGGCGACCGCCCGATCTACGACCCGCGATCGGCGCGCTTCGTGCCCGACCCGGCGCGGATGCCCGAGAACGTGCTCGCCGCGGGCGAGGTCGTCGGCGACGCCGGCGTCGAGGCGATCGTCGAGCACGCCGAGGCCGTGGGCCGCGAGGCCGCCCGCCGCGCCGGCCGGATCGCCCGGGCGTGGCGCGCGGCCACCCCCGCGCCCGCCGACACCACCGACCCGAGCGACGACGACCCCGTGACGATCCCGTCGCTCGCCCCGCAGCCGCACCCCGAGCTGTTTGCGGCCGGGACCGGTGGGTTCGTGGACTTCTGCGAGGACGTGTCCGCCAAGGACATCACGACCGCGGTCGCCGAGGGCTACGACTCGGTGGAGCTGGTCAAGCGCTACACCACGGTCACCATGGGCCCCACCCAGGGCAAGCTCGAGACCGTCAACGCCGTCGCCCTGGTCGCCGCCGCGACCGGCCGGAGCATCGCCGAGACCGGCACCACCACCTGGCGCCCGGTCTACTCCCCGGTGACGCTCGGGGCGCTGGCGGGCCGGCCGCACGAGCCGGTGCGGTACTCGCCGATGCAGAGCTGGCACGAACGCCACGGGGCGACGCCCCTGGTCGCGGGCCAGTGGATCCGCCCGGAGCACTACGGCGACCCGGCCGCCGAGGTCCGCGCCGTCCGCACCGGGGTGGGGATCATCGACGTCACCCCGATCGGCAAGCTCGACCTGCAGGGTCCCGACGTCCCGCAGCTGCTCAACCTGCTCTACGTGAACAAGTGGTCCAAGCTCGGGATCGGACGGGTCCGCTACGGGGTGATGTGCGCCGAGGACGGCGTGGTGATGGACGACGGGGTCACCGGCCGCCTCGGCGAGGACCACTACCTGATGTCGACCACCTCGTCCGGGGCGGCGACGGTGTGGGAGTGGGTCGAGAACTGGCTGCAGACCGCCCACCCGGACTGGCGGGTCCACGTCACCCCGGTGACGACCGCCTACGCCTCGATCAACGTCGCGGGACCGCGATCCCGGGAGCTGCTCGCCCGGCTCACCGACGTCGACCTGTCCGCCGACGCGTTCGGCTACATGAACGTCCGCACCGGCGCCGTCGCCGGGGTGCCGGACTGCGTGTTGTGGCGGATCGGGTTCACCGGCGAGCTGTCCTACGAAATCCATGTGCCCGCGTCCTACGGGCTGCACGTGTGGGAACGGCTCATGGCCCACGGCGCCGACCTCGGGGTGCAGCCGTTCGGGGTGGAGGCCCAGCGCATCCTGCGTCTGGAGAAGGGCCACTTCATCGTCGGGCAGGACACCGACGGGCTGACCCAGGGCTTCACCGCCGGCATCGACGGGCTGATCAAGCTCGACAAGGCCGACTTCGTCGGCCTCCCCGAGCTCGCCTGGCAGCGCGAGCGCGACGAGCACCCGCACCTGGTCGGGCTACGCCCCGTCGACGGGTCGGTCGTCCCCCCGGAGGCCAGCCAGATCCTCGACCGCTCCGGCGGCATCGCCGGGCGCGTGACGTCCAGCCGGATGTCGCCGACGCTCGGCCGCGCGATCGGGCTGGCCCAGATCGACCGCGAGCTCGCCGCCGTCGGCACCCGCGTCACGGTCCGCCTGCCGGACGGGCGCGACATCACCGCCGAGGTCACCGACACCGTCCACGTCGACCCCGAAGGAGAGCGCCAGCGTGTCTGACACCCCCATCGCCCGCGGTCCGGTCGCCGTCTCCCCCGCCACCGTGCGCGACGGCTGGGAGGTCGACGCCCGGGTCGCCACCGGGACGCTGACGCTCTCCGACGAGTCGCCGCTGGCCAAGGTGCACGTCCGCGCACCGTTCGACGGGGCGAGCCGCGCGGCGCTCGGGGTCGGCTTCGGCCGCACCGCGCGCGCCGACCTCGGCACCGGGGAGGTCCTGGTCGTCGGCTCCGGGCCCGGCGAGTGGCTGGTGCTCGGGGCGCCGAACACGGCGGGCGCGCTGCGGGCGGCGATCGAGGAGCGGCTCGCCGGCACCGGCGAGTTCACCACGGTCCTCGACCTCACCCACGGGCGCGGCCTGCTCCGGCTGACCGGACGCGAGGCGGCGACCGTCCTCGGGGGCGTCTGCGCGATCGACTTCGGCGACGCCGTCACCCCGGACGGCACCGCCCTGCGCAGCTCGCTCGCCGCCGTCGTCACCGACATCGTCCGCGACGACCAGGGCGGGACCCCGTCCTACCTCCTGCACGTCGAGCGCTCCTCGGGCCAGTACCTCGCCGACGCCCTGCTCGACCCCGGCCGCCCGTCCGGACTCGAGGTCACCGGGTTCCGCGGCCTCGCCTGATCAGTCGTCGACGAACGCCACCGCCCGCGCCGGGGCCGCGCTGGTGCCCGGCAGCTTGATCGGGAAGAAGCCGACCGTGAACCGGTCAGCGGCAGGGCGCCGAGGTTGGTCATCTGCTGGACGATGAACGCCTCCTTGTCGCGGATGGCGAAGTGCCCGTCCCAGATCTGTGCGGGGTCGCCGGTCTCCTCGAAGGCGCGTCGCATCACCGGGAAGGGCCGGTCCCACGCCATCGCGTCGGTGCCGAGGATCGTGGCGCCACGGGAGGTCAGCCAGCGGGTCGTCTCGCCGGTCATGCCCGGGTAGTCGAAGTACTCCGGGTCGGCGACCGTGTACCAGTCCTCCTGGCCGGTGCGCAGCAGCACGGCGTCGCCCTCGGCGATGTCGCGGCCGGTCGCCTTGACCGCGGCCTCGAGCCCCTCGATCGGGATGGCCGCACCCGGCGAGACCCAGTCGCGCAGGTCGAGCACCATGCCGGGGCGGAAGAGCTCGTCGAGGCCGATGTCGCTCAGCGTGCGCGCGGGCCTGCCCTCGATGCGGTTGCCGCTGTGCAGCGGGGCGTCGACGTGCGTGCCGCAGTGGGTGTTCATGTCGGTGAGCAGGTCCTCGCCCCAGCCCTCGCCGTCGGGGAGGTCGGAGGGCTCGCACCCGAAGATCGAGGTCATGCGCTCCAGCCCGCCCGCCTCGGGACGGAGGTACTCGATGCGCGGGGCGATCACGGTCTCGAGCGCGCGGAACGACTCGTGGACCTGCGCGCGGCGCTCCGGGTCCATGGTGCGGGTGAGGTCGATGAGCGTGGGCATGCCAGGTCCTCTCAGAAGCCCGACCGCAGCCGGGTGACGGGCGGCGCGGCGAGCACGGTCTGGGACGTCTCCCCCAGCACGGGCGAGCGCAGGGACACGACGTCACCGGGCGCGAGCCACCCGCCGAAGTCGGCGATGTCGGGGGTGTCGACGTGCTCGAGCAGGCAGCCGCCGGGCACCGTCCCGGAGCCGACGACGTCACCGGGACGGAGCTCGGTGCCGCGCGAGACGTAGGCGAGGATCTCGCCGAAGGACCAGTCGGCGTCGGCGAGCGAGCCGCGGGCGACCTCGCGGCCGTTGACGGTCGCCGACACCTCGACCGGGAAGCGGCCGTCGGCCGCGGCGCCGAGCTCGTCGACGGTGACCAGGGCCGGGCCGAGCGTGATCGCGCTGTCCTTCGCCTTGCCCATCCCGATGCCGTGGGCCATGTCGCGGATCTGCAGGTCGCGGGCCGACCAGTCGTTGAAGAACGTGAGCCCGACGATGTGGCCCGCCGCCTCGTCGGGGTGCAGGTCGCGCCCGGCCCGGCCGATGACGGCGCCGATCTCCAGCTCGAAGTCGAACAGCTCGCACGCGGGCGAGATGGCGACGTCGTCGTGGGGTCCGACGACCGCCGCGGGGTTGCCGAAGTAGAAGGCGGGCGTCTGCGACCACACCTCCGGGAGCTCCGGCGGGCGGCCCAGCGCGCGGTAGCAGCCGCGCAGGTGGTCGAGGAAGCAGAGCGCGTCGCGCACGGCGGGCGGGCGCGGGATCGGCGCGAGCAGCCGGACGGTGTCGAGCGGCCGCACCTCGGCGGGATCGTGCCGCGCGGTCTCCCCCGCCGCCGCGAGGCGCTCGCCGTCGTCGCCGAGCAGCGAGAGCAGGGTGGTGCCGGCGGCGAGGCCGTGCACCTCGTCGCCCTCGAGCAGGCCGGCGCGCTGCCCGTCACCCGCGCCGTAGGTCACCCACCTCATGACGTCGCTCCTCCTGCGGTGGTGGTCGCGGGGACCGGGGCGTCCGCCGCGGGAGTGGTGCCCGGGAAGCGCGGCGCGGAGAACAGCAGCACCACGGCCACGGCGAGCAGGGCCACCGCGCCGAGCAGCGGCGCGGTGTAGCTGCCGGTCGCGCCGCGCACGGCGGCCATGAGCAGCGGGCTCGCGCCGACGCCGAGGGTGAACACCGCGTAGAACACGCCGAACATGCGGCTGTAGGCGGCCATGCCGTAGTAGCGCGCGACCAGGTAGCCGACGACGTCGACCTCGGCGCCCAGCGCCAGCCCGACGCCCACGGCCGCGGCGCCGGCGAAGGTCGGCCCGCCGACGACGAGCGCGACGTAGCCGAGCCCGGCGACGAGTAGCACGCCGACCATGACCCGCGGGGCGAAGAAGCGGTCGACGAGCAGACCGCTGATGACCCGCCCGACGATCACCGCGATGCCGACGAGCCCCGCGGTGGCCGCCGCCGAGGACGCGGCCACCCCGGCGTCGCGCAGCAGCGGGACGAGGTGGACGGTCAGGCCGCCGACGGCCAGGGAGATCGCGAGGAAGGCGACCGCGAGCCGGGCGAACAGCGGCGTGCGCAGCAGGGGCCCGACCCGGAACGCCGGGGCGGTCGTGTCCGCCGGCACCGCGGCCGGTCGGTGGCGGGGCATGAGCAGCAGCACGAGCAGGGCGCCGACGAGGATCGTCACGCCGAGGATGCGGTAGCCCCCGCGCCAGTCCTCGGCGATCTGGCCCCCGAGGATCTGCGGGACGGCGAAGGCGACGAGCCCGGCGCCGCCGAGCGCGATGCCGAGGGCGAGCCCCCGCGCGCGGTCGAAGCGTTCGTTGACCGTGCGGGTGAACGCCACGGCGGTCGAGGCCGCGGCGAGCACGTACATGCCGACCCACACCGCCAGGTAGCCGGCGAACGACGGGCCGCTCGCGGACAGGAGGACGTAGGCGCCGGAGAGCACGACCAGCGAGACCACGCCGGGCAGGCGCACGCCGAAGCGGTCGACGATCACGCCCACGAATGGCGAGGTAAGGATCGTGATGACGGCACCGACCAGGGCCAGCGACGACAGCTGCGACCGGGACCATCCGAACTCGGCCTCGAGGCCCGGGATGAACAGGCCGTTCGTGGAGAAGGGCATGACGGCGACGCCGGTGCCGATGCCGACGGTGGCCGCCGTCAGCGCGGCCCCGTGCCGGCGCAGCTCGCCGAGGGGGCCCGGCGACGACGCGGGCGGTGCGAGGGACATGAGAGCTCCGCGGTTCGTGAATCCGTACTTGAGTACAACTTCGACGGCAGCGGACGTTAGAACGTTGACCTCTACGAAACAAGACCCGAGTACAACTTCGTGTGTGTTCGTGGTGTACTGGGGGCGATGAACCTCGACACCGCGCCGACGATCCGTGAGCTGGTGGCGGACTCGGACGTCACCCCCGGACCGCCGCCGTCCCGTCGCACCCGCGGCCGCACCGAGCGGCGCGACCGCATGTTCGAGGCCGCGGTGGACCTCTTCGTCGAGAAGGGCTTCGACGAGACCTCGATGGACGACATCGCCGAGCGCGCGGGGCTGGCCCGGACGACGGTGTTCAACCACTTCCCCCGCAAGGTGGCGTTCCTCGAGGAGTGGACCCTGCGCCGGCGCCAGCGGGCCGCGCAGTCGTTCAAGGACTCCGACCGCACCAGCCAGCCGGCGCGCGTGCTGCTCGGCAGCTACTTCCGCGCGCTCGCCGAGGTCAACCTCGAGACCCGGGTGGAGACGTCGGCGATCATGCCCCTCGGGGTCCGCCAGACCGACATCCTGCTCGACCACCCGCTCTCGCGGGACCTCGCCGAGCTGCTGTCGGACGCCGACACGGTGCTCGCGCCGTCCGCGACGCCGACACAGGTCGGCCGGCTCCTGGCGCTGGGCTACTTCTCGGCGGTGACCCGCTGGGTGGCCGTCGAGCCGGAGCCGTTCGACCTCGCCGCGGAGCTGGCGTCGATCCTCGACACCGTCCTCGACGGGGCGCTGGCGGGCGAGGACCCGCCGGCCTGACCGGCCGCTACACCCGTCGACCGCCCCTGACCAGTCGCTTCGTCGAGCGCCGGAACGCCCACACGACGACGAGCGCCATGACGGCGGTCAGCGGCATGCCCGTGACCACCTTCGCCACCGCGAGCCAGCCGGTCGCGTCGGCCAGGTAGAGGGTCTGGTTCACGGCGAACCGCCCGGCGAACACGACGGCCGCGAGCGTCGTGGCGAGGTCGTGGGCGCGCAGCACCGTGCGGTCCTCGCGCCAGGCGAACTGCTTGCCGTGGAACCAGCTCCAGGCCAGCCCGGTCAGGGGGCGGCGCGCCACGAGCGAGACCACGAGCGCGACCGTGGCGGCGAACGCGGCCCAAACGCCGACGAGGAAGAAGTCGCGCGGCGAGCCGGTCCAGACCGTCAGGGCGCCGGCGATCGCCACCCCGATGATGCCGCCCGACGCGGCCAGCACCTTCTCGCGGCGCACCGCCATCCGGTACACGGCCAGGGCCACCGCCGACGCGAGCGCGATCGCCGTGGTGACCAGGAGCGGGAACCACGCGTTGGCGATCGAGAAGACGATCGCGGGGATGTTCGTGCAGACGAACCCCCACCAGCCGCCCATCTGCGCGAGGATCACCGCGCCCGGCGACGCGGGCGCCGCCGGCCCGGCCACCGGCACCGGTGCGGTGTCGGCGTCGGGATCCCCGGACACGGGGCGAGGCTCGGTGATCATGTCGTCCCTCCCTGGTGCGCTGCCGTGTGCGCCACCAGGGCACGGTGTGCCGCTGCGGCACCCTCAAGCCGGTGTGGCCCGGGTCACCCGCCGCCCAGGGAACTCCGGTACGCGGCGAGCGCCGCGCGCGTGTCGGCGGCGGCGAACACGCCCGCGAACTCCTCGACGCTGCGCGCCGCGCCCTCGGCCAGCGGCGTGCTCTGCCAGGTCTCGAAGAGCCGCTTCTGGGCGGCGACGACGGTCCGGGTGTGGCCGGCGACCCGCCCGAGCAGCGCGGACACCGCCGCCTCGAGGTCGTCCGGGGCGACCGGGCGGGCGCACAGGGCGGCGAGCTGGGGCGCGTCGACGTCGTACACGTCGCCGGTCAGGATCATCTCCTTCGCGTGGCCGAGGCCGACGAACTGCTGGAGCAGCGCGGCGTCGATCACCGAGGGGATGCCGAGCCGGACCTCGGGCAGCCCGAACCGGGCGCGGGTGGTGACCACCCGCAGGTCGGCGGCGAGCGCGAGCTCGAACGCCCCGCCCAGGCAGGGCCCGTCGACCGCGCAGATCGTCACCGCGGGGACCGTGCGGACGGCGGCGAGCAGGTCCCGCAGGGCGGTGATGAACGCGCGGGCGGCGTCGGGCCCGTCGAGGGCGAGGAACTCGTTGATGTCGACGCCCGCGCTGAACGCCCGGTCGCCGGCGCCGCGGAAGACGACGGCCCGCAGCCCGCGGTCGTCGAGCAGGTCGGTGACCGCGTCGAGGTCCGCCCGGCGCAGCGCGTTGCGCTTCTCCGGCCGGTCGAAGGTGACGTGCAGGACGTCGTCCGTGCGCTCGGTGTGGACCATTCCGCGCTCCCGGGGTTCTCGGCATCATGGACGGGAAGGGGGGGTTGCCGTGTCCGACGAGGAGCTGATCGTCGCGTTCGCGCTGACGCGGCTCGACCACCCGGGTCTGGACCTCGACGAGGTCGCCGCGCTGCTCGTGCGGCGCCTGGGCCCGGAGCAGATGGTCGGCTTCGCCGCGCAGAACCTCGCCGACCGCGGTGAGCTGCGCGGAGCGCTGTTCGACGCGGCCGTCGAGCGGGTCGTGCGCGTGGTGCTGGCGCTGCGGGACGCGGCCGACTGAGGCATCGGTCACAGCTCCTTGAGCGTGCCGTGACGGCACACCGTGGTGTGGCGGCATGACACAGACCGCCGACACCGCCGCCCGCCCACGCCTCCGCGACGTCGAGGAGTTCTTCGCCGACCCGGAGTTCGCCCACGCCACGATCTCGCCCGACGGGACCCGCCTCGCCTACCTCGCGCCGCGCCACGGCCGGACGCAGGTCTGGGTCCGCGGGCTCGACGAGGACCACGAGCAGGCGGTCTGCGTCACCCACGACGCCCGCCGCGGCATCAAGAACTACCACTGGACCGACGACGCGCGCTGGCTGCTCTACGAGCAGGACACCGACGGCAACGAGGACTGGCACCTCTTCCGCGTCGACCTCGACGCCCCCGAGCAGGACGCGGTCGACCTGACCCCGCTGGCGCCCGGGTCGCGCGTGGTCGGGGTCCAGCCGCTGCCCTCGGCGCCCGGGCACGTCCTGGTGTGGATGAACCGGCGCCCGATGTTCTTCGACGCCTTCCGCCTCGAGGTCGCCACCGGCGCGACGACGCTGCACCACGAGCAGCCCGCGGTGGGGGCGAGCTACCTCGTCGACCGGGAGGGCCGGCCGGCGTTCCTCTCGCGGCTCGCCGAGGACGGGACGTACGAGTACTCCGCGGTCGACCCCGACACCCTCGAGACTCGCCTCCTGCGCCGGATCGGCGGCCCGGAGCACCCGCTGGGCGTCCACCCGCAGATGTCGACCCCCGACGGGCGCGGGCTGCTGCTCGGGCTCTACCAGGACTCCGACGACCTGCGCCTCGTGCGCGTCGACCGCGACAGCGGCGAGGAGGCCGTCGTCGCCGCGGTCGAGGGGCAGAGCATCGACACCATGGGGATGCTCTCGCCGCTCCTCCCGTCCACGGTCGTCGAGAGCGCCCGCACCGGCGAGGTGATCGCGGCGCGCTTCGTCGGCGACCGGCCGCGCATCGAGGTGGTCGACCCGGCCTACGCCGACGTCCTCGGCACGCTCGCGGCGCTCTCCGACGGCGTGCTGCACTCGGTGTCCTCGGACGAGGCGGAGCGGTACTGGGTGGCGAGCTTCGTCCCACGACCGCGAGCCCGGTGTCACCTGGCTCCACGACCGCGCGACCGGCGAGAGCCGCCTGCTGTTCCGCGCGTTCTCGCACCTCGACCCCGAGGAGCTGGCGCCCGTGACCCCGGTGCGGTTCACCGCGCGCGACGGGCTGCCGCTGCACGCCTTCCTGACCCTGCCCGTCGGGGTGCGCCGCGAGGGCCTGCCGCTCGTGCTGGTCGTGCACGGCGGGCCGTGGGCGCACGACACGTGGGGCTACGACCCGGAGGCGCAGTTCCTGGCCGACCGGGGGTACGCGGTGCTGCACGTCAACTTCCGCGGCTCGACCGGCTACGGGAAGCGGCACATCACCGCCGCGGTCGGCGAGCTCGCCGGCGCCATGCACGACGACCTGGTCGACGCGGTGCGGTGGGCCGTCGCCGAGGGCGTCGCGGACCCCGACCGCATCGGCATCTACGGCGGCTCCTACGGCGGCTACGCCGCGCTGGTCGGCGTCACGGTCACGCCCGACCTCTTCGCCGCCGCGGTCGACTACGTGGGCATCTCGGACCTGGCGAACTTCATGCGCACGCTGCCCGAGTTCGCCCGCCCGCACCTGACGACCAACTGGTACCGCTACGTCGGCGACCCGGCGGACCCCGAGCAGGAGGCCGACATGCTGGCCCGCTCGCCCATCACCATGGTGGACCGCATCCGCACCCCGCTGCTCGTCGCGCAGGGAGCCAACGACGCCCGCGTCGTGCAGGCCGAGTCCGACAACATCGTCACGTCGCTGCGGCGGCGCGGCGTGCCGGTGGAGTACCTCGTCGCTCAGGACGAGGGCCACGGCTTCGCGAACCCGGAGAACCAGTTCCGTCTGTACCGGGCGATCGAGCACCACTTCGCGCAGCATCTCGGAGGAGACCGTCTCTGACCCCCGTCTCCGGGTCTCTCGAGGAGCCAGCGTGCAGGTCGCCATCCCGATCTTTCCTCGGTTCACCGCACTCGACGCGGTCGGGCCCTACGAGGTCCTCCAGCGGCTGCCCGACGTCGAGCCGGTGTTCGTCGCCGAGCGGCGCGGGGATCGACATGGCGGTCCGTCTTGTCGCGCTCCTGGAGGACGACATCGCCGCGCAGGCGACCCCGGTGTTCATCGAGTACGACCCCGAACCGCCCTTCGACGCGGGCCACCCGAGCAAGGTCGGCGAGGAGGTCATGGCCCGGGTGCAGGAGTACCGGGGCGCGCGCCGCTGACCTGCGGATCGTTGTCTTCTCGTGACCTGGTGTCGGAGCCCGTCAGGGCCTTTCCGGGGCGGCGTTGTCAGGGGTCGGGCCTAGCGTTCCGGGTGTGAGCATCGAGCACGATCTGGAGGCCGGACTGGCGGCCGTGCTCGATGATCGCGAGCCCGACGCCGACCTGGTCGGGGTGCTCGACGACATCGACCCGACGATGCTGACCGGGGAGGCGCTGGCCTCCTACGTGCGGGCCCGCTGGCGGGTACACAACCGCGCCGAGGCCCAGCTGCTGACCGGGCTGCGCGAGATGGGCACCGCGCAGGACGGACGCACCACCCGGCTCGGGTCGGCCGACGAGTTCTCCGGCGACGAGGTCGCCGCCGTGCTCGGCTGGTCGCGGGCAATGGCGTCGCGCCGCCTGGGCCTCGCCGACGACCTGTTCGCGCGCCTCCCCGCGCTCGGGGCGGCGCTGTGGCAGGGGTGGCTGGACGAGCCCAAGGTCCGCGCGATCAGCGAGACGGTCGCCGACCTCTGTGACGACCACGCCCAGCACGCCACCCTCGAGGTGCTGCCCGAAGCGGCACAGCTCCCGGTCGGGGCGCTGCGCGACCGGGTCGAGGAGATCGCGATCGCCCTCGACCCCGACTGGGCCGACCGCCGCCGTCAGCGTGCCGAGGCGCGGGGGCGGGTGCTGCTCACCGCGAACCCGTCGGGGACGGCGACGTTGTCGTTCATCGACGCGCCCGGCCAGGAGGGCATCGACTCCGAGTCGCGCATCGAGACCCTCGCCGCGGCGGTCCGCCGGCTCGGGGTGCTCACCCCGATCGGGAAGCTGCGCATGCAGGTCGGGATGCGACTGCTCGACGGCTCCACCGAGGGCATGACCGACCGCGACATCGCCGTCCTGCTCGCCACCGAGTACCACGCCGCCGACGACCCTGACGGCCCCGACGACGAGGGCCGCGGCGACGGGCCGGACGACGACGGACCGGACGACGGCGGGCCGAACGACGACGGACCGGACGCCGGCGGGCCGGACCGCGGTCGAGGCGCTGCAGCAGACCGGGCCGCCGTCGGCAGCGACGCAGCGCCGACGCTGCCCGCGCCTCGCTCGCCTGCCGAGCAGGGCGCACTCGATCTGCCCGACCTCCCCGACCCCTCCGACCACGACGAGCCGGACGACACCGAGTCACGGGCACTCGAGACGTCCGAGCGACGCGCCGGAAGAGTGCGGCAGGGCACCGTCGAGGTGCGACTACGACTCACCACCGCGCTCGGACTCGACCAGCATCCCGCCACCGTCCCCGGCTACGGCACCGTCACCGCGCCGTTGGCGCGTCACCTGGTGGCCCGCCGCCACCACGGCGAATGGCGCGTGGTGCTCACCACCCCCGACGGCCACCTCCACCACGTCCTGCTCGCCCGGCGCCGACCACCCCGCCCCCGGACACGGGGGCGAGCACCGGGCGCGGCCCGGACCGGCGCGATCGTCGAACTCCAGGTTCCGACGACGATGCTGGCCGCGCTCGACCCCGACGATCACCCGGCCTGGGCGCCGCTGCTGCGCGAGCTCCAGCAGCGCCTCGCCGACCTCGTCGCCACCGGGCAGCTCGGGCGCCCACCCGACGCCGACACGGGCCCCGACCGCTGGGCCCGTCGCCGCGCCGGCGCCGAGGCCGAACGCTGGGTCCGCGCCCGTGATCGGACCTGCGTCGCCCCCTGGTGCGGACGCCCCGCCCACCGCGCCGAGATCGACCACACCCACGACCACGCGCGCGGCGGCGCCACCCTGACCTGGAACCTCGGCGCCTGGTGCACCCACGACCACCGCGCCAAGCACCAGGCCGGCTGGACCGTCCGACAGCCCCGACCCGGCCACTTCGTCATCCGCACCCGCGCCGGCATCACGCACTCCACCGGGCCGAAACGGATCCTCCGCCTCCTCCCCCACCCGCGACCCGCCGCCGAACCCCGGCCCTTGCCCTACGACGGCTGGCCCGACACCACATCCGAGGACGACGACGCCGACCGGCTCGCCGAGATCGGCCCCGAGCCCGCCGCCGGCCCGAGGACGACGACCGCGCCACCCCGGGAGCCGCCACCCGTCGACGACCTCGACGACCCGCCGCCCTTCTGAGCGATCACGTGCCCGCTGGAGATCGCCGTCCGGACGGAGCGACCGTGAGCTGCGCCGACGGGCGCCGGTCTCGGTCGTCGTCGCCATGCCGGCGCGACACCGGCTGGTCCGGCGCAGCCCTCCGCAGCGCCCGCATCCGCGTCGCGCTCAGCAGTGGTCGCAGCAGCCGTCACCCTCTCCCGCGGCGACCGGGACGAGCGCAGGGGCAGGTACGGGCGGCATCTCCGGCAACCCCGCGATCCGGGCGGCACGCAGGGCGTTGCCGATGACGAGGACCTCGGCGAGCTCGTGCACGAACACGACCGTCGCCAGCCCGAGGACGCCCAGCGCGGCGAGGGGGATCAGCACCAGGATGATCGCGAGCGACAGGCCGACGTTCTGGAGCATGATCCGCCTCGCCCGCCGGGCGTGGGTGAACGTCTGCGGCAGGTGACGCAGGTCGTCGCCCATCAACGCCACGTCGGCGGTCTCGAGCGCGACGTCGGTGCCCATCGCGCCCATCGCGACGCCGACCCGCGCGGTCGCCAGGGCCGGGGCGTCGTTGATGCCGTCCCCGACCATGGCGACGGCACCCGCGGCCACGAGCGACGCCTTGTCCTCCGGCAGCAGGCCGGCGTGGACGTCGGCGATCCCGGCCCGCCCGGCGAGGGCGCGGGCGGTCCGCGCGTTGTCGCCGGTCAGCACCACGGTGCGCAGCCCCAGGGCCCGCAGGGACGCCGTCGCCGCGGGCGCCTCGGCGCGCAGGTCGTCGCGGACCGCCAGGGCACCGAGCACGACGCCGTCGCGGGCGAGGACGACGACCGTGGCGCCGGCGTCCTCGAGCGCGGCGACCCGCGCGGCCAGGTCGCCGGGCGCGACCCAGTCGGGGCGCCCGAGCCGAACCCGCGCGCCGGCGACCGTCCCGACGAGCCCGCGGCCCGCGACGGTCTCGACGTCGGCGGCCTCGAGCGGGTCGGACCCGGCGGCCGCCGCGACGATCGCCGGCGCCAGCGGGTGCTCGCTGCGCCGCTCGAGCGCCGCGGCGACGGCGAGGACGTCCTCGCGGGTCCCGGCGCCCGCCACGACCTCGACGACGCGCGGATCGTTGCGGGTCAGCGTCCCGGTCTTGTCGAGCGCGACGGTGTCGACCCGGCCGAGCTCCTCCAGCGCGGCGCCGCCCTTGATCAGCACGCCGTGCCGGCTCGCGGCGCCCACCGCCGCCACGACGGTCAGCGGGACCGCGATCGCGAGCGCGCACGGCGAGGCGGCCACGAGCACGACGAGGGCGCGCTCGATCCAGCGCAGCGGGTCGCCGAGCAGCAGTCCCAGCCCCGCCACCAGCACCGCGAGGACCAGGATCGCGGGCACGAGCGGGCGCGCGATCCGGTCGGCGAGACGCTGGCCGGTGCCGCGGTGCTCCTGGGCCTGCTCGACCATGTGCACGATCCGGGCGAGCGAGGAGTCCTCGGCGCGCGCGGTGACGGCCAGCTCCACCGCGCTGCCCGCGTTGATCGCGCCCGCGAGCACCCGATCGCCCGGGCCGACCTCGACGGGCACCGACTCCCCGGTGATCGCCGAGACGTCGAGGATCGTGGCGCCCTCACGGAGCGTCCCGTCGGTGGCCGCCCGCTCGCCGGGCCGCAGCAGCAGGCGGTCACCGACGACGAGCTCCTCGGGCGCGACCCGGTGCTCCCCGCCGTCGCGGAGAACCGACGCCGTGCGCGGCACGAGCGAGAGCAGCGCGCGCAGGCTCCGACGGGTGCGGTCGACCGCGTGGTGCTCGAGGCCCTCGGCGGTCGAGAACAGCACCCCGAGCAGCGCCGCCTCCTCGAACCGGCCCAGGGCCACGGCGCCCACCGCCGCGATCGTCATCAGCAGGCCGACGCCCAGGCGCCCGCGACGCAGCCCCCGCAGCGCCCCGGGCACGAAGCTCAGGGCCCCGACCACCGCGGCGAGCAGCTGGAGGCCGTCGCCGACCGGGTCGGGGAGCAGCCACCCCAGCCCCAGCAGCACCGCCGCGGCCGCTGCGAACTGCAGCTCGCGGACCCGCCACCACCCCCGGGCGGCCGGCGCCGGCGTCTCCTCGGGACCGCAGCACGCATCGGACACGGTCACACCTCCTCGACCACCGCCGGCCCCAGCACGGCGCGGACGAGCTCCCCGCCGACCGGCGTGAGCCGGTACATGACGAGCTTGCCGTCGCGCCGCGAGGTCACCAGCCCCGCCGAGCGCAGCGCCCGCAGGTGGTGCGACGCGAGGTTCTGCGCAGTGCCGACCACCCACGCCATGTCGCAGACGCACAGCTCGTCGCCGGCGAGGAGGGCGGCGGCCACGGCCAGGCGCGTCGGGTCGGCGAGCGCCCTCCCCAGCGCGGCCCGCGACGCCAGCGCCTCGAGGTCGGGCAGCGTCGTCCGGATGCGCTCGGCGTGCGGCAGGTCGAGGCACAGCAGGTCGCACCGGTCGTCGTTCACGCCAACACGCTAACGAACGTTGGAGCGTCAGGACAGGGCCGGCGGCGGTACCGTGCGGGCACGGCCGACGGCGAGAGGACCACGTGGACGAGCCCGACGGGACAGCGACCCGAGCCGCGGCGCGACGCCGCGCTCTCGCCGCGGCGAGCGGACGCGCGGCCGGCGGGCGGGGCCTCGCCGATCGGGTCCGGCCCGACGAGCGCCGGCGCTACGTGTTCCAGGTCGCGACCACGTCGGCCTTCGCCGTCGCCTGGCTCGTGGTCTGGTTCCTGACCGGCTCCTGGATCTTCCTCGCGCTCGCCGGCGGCTTCCTGCTGCTCACGGCGCTCGCCGTGGTCGCGCTGCGCGTGCTGGGAAGACCGACGGACCGGACCTGAGAGCCCTGAGGGTCTCTCTGCGCCCGATTGCGACATCCAGGGCATTCGCGACGTTGTTCGGCGCGGCCGGCGGTCCGGTGGGCGGTGCCGCGGTCCACGAGCTCTCAGCTACGCGGTCGCCGGATCGGCCCGTCCCTAGCGTGATCGTCCGCAGGACACCCCTGCCCCGGCGCCGACCCGCGGACGAGCTCCCCCGTCCCCGGCGTCGCGGGCACCGTCAGGAGGTTCCCGTGCCCCGACGCGGACGACACCGCTCCAGCCTGCCGACGCGCCTCATCGCGGTCGTCGCGGCCCTGCTCGTCACCGCCGGCGTCGTCGTGGTGGCCGGCTCCGCCGCCGCCGAGGACTCCGGCGACAGCGGCGGGGGCGGCATCCTCAGCTCCCTGACCGGCGGCGACTCCTCGGACGGCGACTCCTCGGCCGGCGACTCGGACAGCTCGGGCGACGACAGCTCGGGCGACGACGGCTCGGGCGACGACGGCGGTTCCGACGACGGATCCGGTGACGAGAGCACCGGGAGCAGCGACGAGGGCGCGGGCGAGAGCACCGAGGACGGCGCCGGCGGCGAGGACGAGCAGACCGGTCAGGACGACGGCGACGGCACCGGCGACGGCTCCGGCGACGGGTCCGCCGACGAGCGGGGCGAGGACCCGGGCGCCGGCCAGGAGCAGGGCGACGGCCAGGAGCAGGGCGACGGCCAGGAGCAGGGCGACGGCCAGGACAGCCGGAGCGCGCAGGACGGCGACCAGGACGCCCGGGCCGACGAGACCGGCGGCGAGACCGGCGACGAGACCGGCGGCGAGACCGGCGGCGAGACCCAGGACGCCGGCGCGGACGGCGACGCTGCGGACCGTCGCAGTGACCGCGTGGACCGCCGGCGGCCCGCCGAGGACGTCGGAGAGGTCGAGGGCACCGACGGCGCCGCCCAGGCCGCCGCCGACCCGTTCCCCGGTCGCGCCGACGCCGCGCCCGCCGGTCCCGAGGACTACGTCGACATCGCCGATGTCGAGCCCTCCGGCACCATCGGCGAGGGCGGCGTGTTCAGCCGCGGGTCGTACACCGTCGACTGCGGGGTCAGCGACCACAACAACTCCGACAACTACATGGCCGCGCCGGGCAAGCGGAACGGCGCGCAGCACGTCCACGACTACGTCGGCAACCGCACCACCGACGCGGACTCCGACGAGCGCTCGCTGGAGCAGGGCGCCACGACCTGCGTGAACGGCGACCAGTCCACGTTCTTCTGGCCGGTCGTCCGCGATCTCGACGGGACCGGTCCCGACGTCGGCGAGGACGGCGGCAGCCTCGACGGCAACGTCGGCGCGATCATGAAGCCGCGCTCGGCGCAGCTGAGCTTCCACGGGCACGGCGACCGCCCGGTGGAGGCCATGCCCGCCCACCTCATGATCATCATGGGCAACGCGAAGGCCGGCGCGCAGGACCAGAAGAACGTCAACGCGAAGTACACGTGCACCGGGCAGGAGGACCGGGTCACCGACCGGTACCCGATCTGCGGCCCGGGCTCGCAGCTGGTGCGGCTGCTCGACTACCCGAGCTGCTGGGACGGCGAGAACCTCGAGACCGAGGACCTCCGCTCGCACATGACGTTCCCGGACGCGCAGGGCAACTGCGAGAGCGACGAGGTGCCGGTGCCGGCGCTGCGGATCACGTTGACCTACGACCAGCCCGCGGGCCGCTCGTTCTCGATCGACAGCTTCCCGAACGAGCAGCACGACCCGCGCACCGACCACTCCGACTACGAGAACCTCGCCACCGTGGCCCAGTCGGAGCGCGGCGCGGAGTGCATCAACGCCGGCGAGCAGTGCGCGAACATCCCGCGCGAGGGCTGAGCACCTGACGCACCCGCCGGGCCGCCCGGGCTCACTCGGCCCGGCCCGGCGGGTGCGGCGCGTCGAGGCGGAAGCGCAGCCCCACCAGCCGGACGAGCAGGCACACCCCCGCGCCCGCGAGGGCGGGCAGCAAGGGGCCCGCCCCCACCCGGATCCCCAGGACGACCACCCCCGCCCCGAGCAGCGCCGGGATCGCGTAGAGCTCGCTCGACAGCACCGTGGGCACCCGGCGCACGAGCACGTCGCGGATCGTGCCCCCGCCCACCGCGGTGATCGCACCGAGCAGGATCGCCTGGCCCGCGCCCGCCCCCAAAGCCATCGCCTTCGCCGCGCCCGTCACCGCGAACAGGCTCAGCCCGAGGGCGTCGAAGATCTCGATCGGCGTCGCGAGCCGCTCGAGCTGGCGGCTCAGCCCGAAGGCGAGCAGGCCCCCGCCCGCGGCGACGGCCAGGTAGCGCCAGTCGTTGAAGGTCGCCGGCGGCAGCGCGCCCAGCAGGATGTCCCGCACGATGCCGCCGCCCAGCGCGGTGATCATCCCGAGGGTCACCACGCCGACGATGTCCAGCCGCGCCGTCCGCACCGCGGTGAGCGCGCCGTTGAGGGCGAAGGCGAACGTCCCGGCGAGGTCGAGGACCAGCGCCGTCACCGCGGCCGTCGTCATGCCGACATCCTCGCCGCCGGCGCGTCACCCCTCGAAACGCACCGGCAGCTCGGTCGGACCGAGGTGGTTGCCGCCCTGCAGCCCGCTCCAGCGCACCTCGCCGGCCGGGCGCAGCGGCGGGTGGGCGCACAGCGTGGTGAGCAGGATCGTCAGCTCGGCACGCGCCAGCGCGGCACCGGGGCACTGGTGGATGCCCCACCCGAAGCCCAGGTGGCCGCGGACGTCGCGGTCGGGGTCGAAGCGGTCGGGGTCGGGGAACCGCGCCGGGTCACGGTTGGCCGCCGCGAACGAGAGCAGGACCGCATCGCCCTCCTCGACGCGCTGCCCGGCGACGGTGACCGGGCAGGTGGCGCGGCGCGCGAAAGTTCTGCGCCGGGCTGCGGTGGCGCAGCATCTCCTCGACGAAGCGCGGCGCCAGCGAGGGGTCCGCCCGCAGCCGCTCCTGGCGTGCCGGGTCCTCGAGCAGCAGGTGCACCAGGGTGCTCGCCGCGTTCATCGTCGTCTCGTGGCCGGCCACCGCGAACGTGGCGAGGATGCTGATCCGCTCCTGCTCGTCGAGCTCGGCCGCGAGCAGCGTCGTGACGAAGTCGTCCGCGCCGTGCTCGCGGTGCGCGTCCAGCTCGGCCGCCATCAGCTCGGCGATCCGCCGGAACGCGCCGGCGAAGTCGACGGCCTCGCCGTCGGCGGTCAGCCCCGACCACATCTGCTCGGTGACCTCGCGGAAGCGCTCGACCGTGCCCGGCGCGAACCCGACGAGCTCGGTGAGCACGGCCAGTGGGAGCGGCAGCGCCACCGCGCGGACGACGTCGCCGCCCCCCTCGGCGGCGAACCGCCCCACGAGGTCGGCGATGGTGCGCTCGAGGAACGGGCGCATCTCCCGCACGCGCGCGGTGGACAGCGGCGGGCCCATCAGCCGGCGGTAGGCCGTGTGCACCGGGGGGTCGAAGTCGATGGGGATGGACCGCTGGGTGCCGTCGGTGGGGATGCGGTGCCCGGAGGCCGACGAGAACGTCCGCGGGTCGCGCAGGGCCGCGCGGACGTCGTCGTGGCCGGTGAGCACCCAGAACCCGCCCCGGCGTGCGGAGCGCGCCACCGGCCCCGCCGCGCGCGCCGCCGTGTAGGCGTCCCAGACGGTGGGCTCGGTGAGCCCCGGGTCGTAGGGATCGAGATCGACCCCCACGTCGCGGCAGCTCACTCCCCGGCCTCGCGCGGCCCGACGTACCCGGTCTGGCCCGCCTCGGAGCCCAGGGCCAGCACCGGCCCGCCCATCTTCTCCTGCCACACCAGCGACTCCATGCCGATGTGCAGGGGGTGGTCCTGGACGGTGTAGACCGCGAGGCCGTCGGGGCCCTCGTAGTGGGCGTGCTCGAGCCAGCCGGGCGCCGAGAGCAGCAGGTCGCCGGCCTCCCAGGCGATGTCGACGCCGTCGACGGTGCTGACCCCGGAGCCGGCGACGTGGTAGTTGATCGCCACCGAGGAGTGCCGGTGACCGCGGCCCCGCGGGCGGGGCGGGCGGCCCGCGGGCATCGCCGAGGCGGTGACGAAGAAGTTGTGCGTGGCGCCCTGCCGCCGCTGGGTCGCCGGGTTGTAGTACGCCATGATCGTGCGCTTGCCGTCGCCCGCCTCGCGGGACAGGTGCGGCGCGACCTCGGCCCACGGCCAGTGCAGGGCGCGGGACTCGACGACCTCGATGTCGACGAGGAACTCGTAGCCCCGCAGCCGGGCGCCGTGGGTCCCGATGGCGACGTCGGGGGCGGTCGCGCGGGTGTAGGCGACCTTCTCGCTGTCCTCGGTCGCCGCGGCCGGGGCGTCGTCCGGGGAGGGGCGCCAGGTCAGCGGCAGGTCCTCCGCGTAGTGCACCCCGAGCTTCTCCAGCAGCGGGGCGTTCGAGTAGCTCAGCCGGGCCCAGACCTCGGCGGTGTCGTTGCGGAACCGGAACGGCTGCATCGACGGCAGGTTCGCGACGTCGAGGTGCGCGAGGTCGATCGCGGTGTCGGCGACCTCGATGCGGCCGCTGCCGCGGATGCCGATCTCCACCCGGTGAGCGTTCTCCCGCAGCGGCGCGGTCTCCTCCCCTGGGTTGAGCACCTCGATCGTCACGGCCACCCCCGGCGCGAGCCCGAGGCCCGGGGCGACCGCGGACGGGTGCACGATCCGGCTGCCGCGGCGCCCGTTGGCCGGACGCGGGGCGGCGGCGAGGCGCTCGATCTCGGCCTCGATCTCGGCGCGTGCGATCTTCAGCGGGGCCCAGGGCTGCGGCGTGGCGGCGGGCGCGCCGCTGACGTCGACCAGGGGCGTGGCGGTCTGGATGTCCGTGAGGCTCATGCGGGCTTCCTCTCGAGGGGTGCGTCGGCCGGGACCGGCCGGTCCGGGTCAGAGGCGGGGTGGGGGCTGCGGAGGGCGAGGGTCGCGACGAGGCTGACCAGCCCCAGGACGACCACGTAGCCGGAGATCGCCGTGCCGGTGCCGGTCGCGGCGAACAGGACGGTGGCGACGATCGGCGCCAGCGCGCCGCCGAGGACGCTGCCGAGCGCGTAGGCGACCGACGAGCCGCTGTAGCGCACGGCGGTCGGGAAGGCCTCGGCGAGGTAGGCGCCGTAGGGCCCGGAGGCCACGGCGAAGCCCGCGCCGGCGACCACGCAGGCCACCAGCGTGCCGGGCACCGTGCCGGTGTCGATCAGCCAGAAGTACGGGAAGGCCCAGAGGGTCAGGGCGACGACGCCGACGAGCATCACCGGGCGCCGTCCGCGGCGTGCCGCCCACACCGCGGCCAGCGGGATCACCCCGGCCCAGACGAGGGCGGTGACGACGGTGATCGCGAGCATGATCGGGGCGCCGACCAGCTGGCGCGCCGCGACGTAGCTCAGCGTGAAGACCAGCAGGACGTTGGCGAGCCCGGACACGAGCACGTTGAGCCCGGCCGCGGGCACGAGGACCCGCGGGGCCCGCAGGACGTCGGCGAGCGGTGCGCGCCGCACCTCGGCGCCGGCGCGGACCCGCTCGAACTCCGGGCTCTCGTCGAGCCGCAGCCGCAGGACCAGGCCGAACACCACGAGCACGGCGCTGAGCAGGAACGGCACCCGCCAGCCCCACGCCGCGAAGGCCGTCTCGTCGAGGGCGAGCCGCACGACGAGGAACACCAGGCTCGCGAGCACGACCCCCAGCGGCAGGCCGACCTGCGGCAACGAGCTGTAGAGCGTGCGCTTCGAGGGCGGCGCGTGCTCGAGGGCGAGCAGGGTCGCGCCGCCCCACTCCCCGCCGACGCCGATGCCCTGCACGAAGCGCAGGAGCACCAGCAGGACCGGCGCGGCGACGCCGATGGCGGCGTAGGTCGGCAGGAGCCCGATGAGCAGGGTGCCCACGCCCATGATCAGCAGGGACGCGACGAGCATCCGGCGGCGCCCGATGCGGTCGCCGAAGTGGCCCATGACGGCGCCGCCGACGGGGCGGGCGACGAAGCCGATGGCGTAGGTCGACAGGGCCGCGAGGGTCCCCGCGACCGGCGACACCTGCGGGAAGAACTGCGGCGCGAACACCAGCGCGGCCGCGGTGCCGTAGATGAAGAAGTCGTACCACTCGATGGTCGTGCCGATGAGGCCCGCGAGGGCGACCCGGCGGGGGCGGTGGGGCATCGTCGTCTCTTCTCGGTCAGGTCTCGTCGAGCAGGGCCGCGCCCTGCGCGAGCAGCGCCTCGACCCGGGGGCGGGCCTGCGCGGTGAGGGGGATCAGGGGCGGGCGCACGTGGTCGGAGGCGATCCGGCCCTGCCGCGCCAGCACCCACTTCGCGGGCGCCGGGTTGGTCTCGACGAACAGCAGGTCGACCAGCGGGTGCAGCCCGTAGTGCAGCTCCCGGGCGGCCTCGTGGTCGCCCGCCTCCCACGCCTCGTACATGCGGGCGACGGCCCACGGGGCGAGGTTGCTGACCGCCGAGATGAACCCGGCGCCGCCGAGCGCGAGCAGGGGCAGGCCGAGCAGCTCGATGCCCGACCAGACCATCAGCTCGCGCCCGCAGAGGTGCAGCACGCGGGAGAAGTGCTCGAAGTCCTTGGTCGTCTCCTTGACCCCGACCACGTTGTCGAGGTCGCGGTGCAGGCGGGCCACGGTCTCCGGGGCCACGTCGACCGCGGTCCGCGACGGCACGTTGTAGATCACGATCGGCAGGTCCGGGAACTCGCCCGCGACCGTGGCGAACCACCGGTACAGGGCCTCCTGGGTGGGCCGCGCGTAGTACGGCGTGATCACCAGCACGGCGTCGGCGCCCGCCTCGTGGGCGGCCGCGGTGATCTCCAGGGTCTCGTCGAGCTTCGCCGACCCGGTCCCGGGCAGGAACGGCACCGCGTCGTCGACCTCCGCGGCCACGGCCCGGATGGCGGCGATCCGCTCGGCGACCGACTGCGCGGACGGCTCCCCCGTCGACCCGCCGATGGAGACGCCGTGGGCCCCCGCCGCCAGCTGCCAACGGACCAGGCCGCGCAGGGACGCGAGGTCGAGCGCGCCCTCGGCGGTGAACGGGGTGATCACCGGCGCGATCGAGCCGCGGATCCGGGAGGGGTCGCTGCGGAACTTCATCGTCGCTCCCCCACCAGCAGCGCGGCGACCGCCAGGTCCGCCAGGCCCATGCCCATTCCCTTGAACACGGTCAGGCGCGGCGCGGCCGGACGGGTGACCGCGCCGGCGACGACCTCGGCGAGCGTGCGGACGCTCGCCCAGTCGTCCCGTTCGCGCAGCTCCCGCGACCCGCGACGGGCGTTCGGCTCGCTGTCGACGACCGTGAGCGCGGACGCCGCGAGCACGTCGCCGGCGAGCTCGGCGTGCGTCGGCAGGATCGCCCCGACGGCGTTGAGGTGGGCGCCGGCGGCGAGGTGCCGGGCCGCGAGGAAGGGCTCGTCGGCCCGGGTGATCGCGGTGACGACCGGGGCGTCGCGGGTCGCGTCCTCGACGCTCGCCGCGACCTCGGCGCGCAGGCCCAGATCGACGCGCACCCGCTCGGCGAGGGCCTCCGCGCCGGCCGGCGTGCGGTTCCACAGCCGGACCCGGCGCAGCGGGCGCACCGCGGCGACGGCCTCGACCTGGCGCAGCGCCTGGCGCCCGGCGCCGAGCACCGCGAGCTCGTCGGCCGCCGGGTCGGCGAGCCGGCGCGTCGCGACCCCGGAGACACCCGCGGTGCGCAGCGCCCCGGCGGCACCGGCCTCGGCCACGCCGAGGGTGGCGCCGTCGGCGGCGGCGAACAGCGTCATCAGCGCGCTCGCCCCGGCCGGCGTGTTCACCCAGGTCTTGAAGATCGTCAGGTCGGCGGCGAGGTCCACCGCGCCCAGCGCGTGGGCGCTGCCGCGCCCGGCGTCGGCCGGCCAGGTGCTCATCGTCTTGTCGACGTTCCACGCCGTGCCCTCGGCCTCGTGGGTCAGCACGCGCTCCAGGGCGTCGATCACGGTGGGCACCGACGGCCCGGAGCGCACGTCGTCCTCGGTCCAGAGCTTCACGCGCCCACCCCCGCCGGCGCTGCGACCTCGGCGACCTCGTCCACGACTCCGTGGCGCAGCACGCCCACGCCGGAGACCTCGACCTCGAGCTCGTCGCCCGGACGCAGGAACCGGGGCGGCTCCCGCCGCAGCCCGATGCCCGCCGGGGTGCCCGTCGCGATGAGGTCGCCGGGGCGCAGCGGCGTGAACGTGCTGACGTAGGCGACGAGCTCGGCGAACGAGAAGGTCAGCCGGTCGGTCGTGTCGTCCTGGACCACCGCGCCGTTGAGCCGCGTGGTGACGCGCAGCGGGCCCTCGCCGACCTCGTCGGCCGTGGTCAGCCACGGCCCGACGGCGCCCGACCGGTGCCAGTTCTTGCCGGCGGTGGCCTGGGTGGAGTGGAGCTGCCAGTCGCGGACGCTGTTCTCCGCGACGCACGTGACGCCGGCGACGTGCGACCACGCCGCGGCGGCCGGGATGCGCCGTCCCGGACGGCCGACGACCAGGGCCGCCTCGCCCTCCCAGTCGAGCGAGTCCTCGGCGGCGGGGCGGACGACCGGCGTCCCCGCCCCGACGAACGAGTCGCCGAAGCGGGCGAACAGGGTGGGACGCGCCTGCTCGGCGGGGCCGCGCGTCGACTCGGCGGCGTGCGCCGCGTAGTTGAACCCGACGCACACGACCTCCGGCTGGTCGCCGATCGGTGGCAGCCAGACGAGGTCGGCGACGGGCAGGCGGGGGTCGTCGGGCCGCGGGGTCACGGGCTCGGTGAGCAGGTCGGCGAAGGACGGGACACGGTGGTCGAGGCGGGCGACCTCGTCGCCGAGCACCACGCCGAAGCCCACCGAGTCCCCGGCGCGGAAGCGGGCGAGCCTCATCCCGCGGCCACCGGCTCACGGGTCGCGGCGGGCGTCCCGACCGGGGCCCGCAGCCCGGCCCGCTCGAGGCGGGGCAGCACGTCGCGGGTGAAGTCGGCGAGCCCGGCGTCGTAGTCGACCCAGGTCAGCAGCGCGCCCTCGATGCCGGCGGCGCTGAGCATCTCGAGGCGCTCCGCGATGGTCGCGGCGGTGCCGACGAGCGGGAAGCCCCCGGCGCCGGCGGCGAACCGCTGCCGCATCGCGGCCATGACCTCGGGCGGCACGACCTGCGTGTTCGCGCCCTGCAGCCGCATCCAGGCATCGACGCTCTCGGCGTCCTCGTACTCGCCGGAGAACCGCCGCAGGTACGCCTCGGCGTCGGCGTCGGTGTCCCCCTGGACGACGACGGTGTGGGTCCAGAGCCGGACCTCGCGGCCGAACTCCTCCCGCGCCATCCGCCGGTAGCCCTCGACCTGCGCGCGGATCGCGTCCTCCTGCTCGGACTGCACGATCACGAAGCACAGGTCGGCGTGCTCGGCGGCGAACCGCATGCCGCGCGGCGACCCGCCGGCGT
The DNA here is from genome assembly GCF_028737205.1 of Actinomycetospora lutea. Taxonomy (GTDB): domain Bacteria; phylum Actinomycetota; class Actinomycetes; order Mycobacteriales; family Pseudonocardiaceae; genus Actinomycetospora; species Actinomycetospora lutea. The sequence goes on from NZ_JAQZAL010000016.1 coordinate 35,074, forward strand.
TCATGATCGGGATGGTGGGTTGCACCGGCTTGGGCTGCGAGACGCCGCCGACGACGTCGAAGAAGCGCCCGTGGAAGTCGAACTCCTCGGTCTCGGCCCAGAGCTTCCGGATCACCCCGAGCCACTCGGCGAGGTGGTCGTAGCGCTCGTCGTGCTCGCGCATCGGGGCGCCGAACATCTCCAGCTCCGGCGGGTTCCAGCCGCCCACGACGTTGAGCGCGAAGCGTCCGCGCGAGATGTGGTCCACGGTGGCGGCCTGCTTGGCGGCGACGATCGGGTGCATCGTCGGCGCGTGCGACGTGGCGAACACGCCGATGTCCCGCGTGGCGGCGGCGATGCCGGCGGCCCAGGTGAACGGCTCCATGACCCGCCCGGACCGGTGCTCGGGCCGGCCCTCCGGATAGCCCTTCCAGCGCGCGAAGGGCACGACGGCCTCGAGGCCCGCGCGGTCGGCCGCCCGGGCCGTGCGCAGCGACATGTCCCAGTCCATCTCGTGCGCCTCGGGCACCAGCGTCTGCGACGCCCCCGATCCGTTCGTGCAGAACAGCCCGAGCTTGAGCGTGTTGGCGCGCAGCAGCGGATGCATCGCAGACCTCCTCGTCGGTGGTGGTGTGCTGCTCGACGCTAGAGAGCTGGAACACATAGCACCATGACGAGTAACCCGAGCCTTCGATAGGCTTTCTCGTATGAGTCTCTCGGACCACCTGCGCCGCTACGAGATGTTCTGCGCGGTGGTCGACGAGGGCGGCGTGACGCGGGCGGCCGAGCGGTTCCAGGTCGCGCAGCCGTGGGTGTCGGCCCAGCTGCGGACGCTCGAGAAGGCGGTGCACGCCCCGCTGTTCGTCCGGGAGGGCCGCCGGATCGTGCTGACCGAGGCGGGCCGGCGCTTCTACGCGTGGGCCAAGGAGGTCCTGGCCAGCGGCGCCCAGGTGCAGCGCGACATCGAGGACCTCAACACCGGGGCGGCGGGCTCGCTCTCGGTCGCGACGAGCATGGCGATCGGCACCTACCTGATCCCGCCGCTGATGACCGACCTGCGCCGCCGGCGCGAGGGCGCGGACATCACGATCTCGATCAGCGAGCCCGCGGTCGCCATGCGCCGGGTCGAGATCGGCGAGGTCGACTTCGCCGTCACCACCTGGTACGACGACGTGCCGCCACCCGGCGTGCAGGCCGAGAAGCTGTGGGACGAGGAGATCGTGCTCTGCGCGGCGCCCGGCGGGCCGCCCGCCGGCGACGAGATCGACCTCGCGGACGCCCTCGGGCTCCCGATCGTCGGGGTCCCCGCCGGCGTCGCGATCGAGCGGGTGCTCGACGACGGGCTGCGGGCCCGCGGTCTGCCGGCCCCGACCTACGTCATCCGGCTCGGCCACGCCGAGGCGCTCAAGCAGGCCGTGGCCGCCAACGACTGGGTCTGCTTCGCGCCGCGGTACTGCGTCGCCGACGACGTGGCGTCCGGGCGGCTGCGCGCGGTCCGCCTGCGCGACGCGGACCTCGCCGAGGGCATCGGCCTGTTCTCCCGCGACAGCAGCTGGTTCTCCCCGCTGCAGCGGGCGGCCGTCGCGTCCTTGCGCGACGTCGCGGAGCAGAAGCGGGTCGTCAGGCGCTGACGCGCACCGGCAGGGTCGAGAGCGACGGGAACATCAGGGACGGGTGGCGCGCCGACGGGCCGTCCGGCTCGATGCGCCTGACCGCCCGGGCGAGCCCGGCGACGGTCTCCTGGAGCTGCACCCGCGCCAGCGGCGCGCCGAGGCAGTGGTGCAGCCCGCCGCCGAACGCCAGGTGCTTCGCGGCGTTCGTCCTGGTCAGGTCGACGCGCTCCGGCTCGTGGAAGACGCGCTCGTCGAGGTTCGCCGACCCGACGGCGCACAGCGTCGCCGCCCCCGCGGGCACCGTGGTGCCGTCCGAGGCCGTGTACTCCGCGCCCAGGACGCGGGGCACCACCTGCACGGGCGCCCGCAGCCGCAGCGTCTCCTCCACCATCGGCGTGACCCGTCCGGGGTCGGCCCGGACCCGCTCGAGCAGCCCGGGCACGGTCGCGAACAGCTCGACGGCGTTGGCGATCGACGTGCGGGTGGTCTCGAAGCCGGCGTCGAGCACCGTGTGCACGAGCGAGAGCACCTCGTCGCGGGAGAGCTCGCCGCGCTCCTCGGCGTCGAGCAGGCGCCGGACGAGGTCGGTCGGTGCGGCGGTCCGCCCGAGCAGGCCGTCGAAGTAGTCGAGGTAGAACTGCGCGACCTCGTCGAGGCGCGCCTGGTGCTCCTCGTCCAGGGGGAACGGCGAGAAGATCATGAGGAAGTCGGTCTGGGCCCGGAGCACGGGCTCCCAGTCCTCGTCGGGCATCCCGATCAACAGCCGCAGCACGCCGCGGGGCACCCGCGCCGCGAGCTGGGACACCGCGTCGAGGCTCCCGCCCGCCGCCGTCAGGGCGGTCAGCTCGTCGGCGACCTCCCTCGCCGCGGCCGCGCGGAGCTCCTCGACGCGGCGGGCGGTGAACAGCGGGGCGACGACGCCGCGCAACCGGGTGTGGATCGGGCGGTCGGTCTGCACCATGTTGGCCCGCAGCCGCCGCCGGGCCGGCCCCGGCGCCATCCACGGGGGCGCGTCCTGCCCCTCCGGCTGCATGCGCCCGGTGGTGTCGCGCAGGACCGCGTGGGCGTCCTCGTGGCGGGTGAACACGGACGTCGGGTGGTCGGGACCGCCGACGACGAGCACGGCGCCCCGGTCGCGCATCGCGCGGTACCCGGCGTGGCGGTCGCCGGTGAGGAAGGCGGGGTCGTCGAGGACGGACGGCGTCGTCGCGGTCATGGCGGCTCCTCGGTCGCGGAGGGACCCACGCTAGGAGCGGGCGATCCATCAGCACCAATACCGGAAAGGCGAGGAACCCATCAGGGAGTCGTGATGGCTTGCCCGGGTCGACGCACGCCTGCTCTGATCAACGATCGTGAGCGCCGGGGCCGAGCAGCGTCGTGCCCGCACCGCCCCCGGGCTCGCGATCGCGCTGCTCTCGGGCTTCTCCTTCGGCCTCGCCGGGCCGTTCGCGGCCGCCCTGCTGGCCACCGGCTGGTCGCCGCTGGCCGTGGTGCTCGGCCGACTCGGCGGGGGCGCGCTGCTGCTCGTGGTGCCGCTGGCGGTCATGGCCGCCCGGGGCCGCTACCTGCGACGACGCCACCTGCGCCCCGTCGTCGTCTACGGAGTCGTGCCCCTGGCCGGCGCGCAGATCTGCTACTTCAGCGCGGTCGGCCACCTCTCGGTCGGCGTCGCGCTGCTCATCGAGTACACCGCCCCGGTCCTGCTGCTCGCCTGGACGTGGGCGCGCACCGCGGCCCGCCCCCGCCCGGCGACGCTGCTCGGCGCCGCCCTCGCGATCGCCGGCCTCGGGCTCGTGCTCGACGTCGGCCGGGGCGCGGACGTCGACGTCGTCGGCGTGCTGTGGGGGCTGGGCGCGGCGGTCTGCCTCGCGGCGTACTTCCGCCTCGGCCGACGCCGGCGGCGACGACGGCCCGCCCGCCCTGGTGCTGACCGCGGGCGGGGCGCTGGTGGGCAGCGTCGTGGTCGTGCTCGTCGGGCTCGTCGGCCTGCTGCCCCTCGAGGCCACCACCGCCCCGATCGACCTCGCCGGCGCGACCGCGCCGTGGTGGGTCGGCGTCGTGCTGGTCGCCGCGCTGTCGACGGCGCTGGCCTACCTCACCGGCATCGCCGCGGTCGGGCGCCTCGGCGCGCGCCTGGCGTCGTTCGTCGGGCTGAGCGAGGTGCTCTTCGCCGTCCTCGGGGCCTGGTACCTCGTGGCCCAGGAGCCGACGGCCACCCAGGTCGCGGGCGGCGTGCTCGTCGTCGCGGCGATCGCGCTGATCCGGTGGGCCGAGCCGCCGGAGGCCTGATCACAGGCCCGTCAGCACCGCCACCAGGCGCTCCGGCCACAGCTGGATGCCGACGTGCGAGGTCGGCACGTCGACGACGGTGAACGGCAGGGCCAGCGCCGCGTCCGCCTCGGCGACGAAGCGGTCCTGCAGCTCCGGCAACAGAGCCCGGTCGGCGGAGAGCCGCACGTAGGTGTGCGGCAGCAGTCCCCAGGCCGCCGGGTCGACGCGCACGGCGTCCTCGTCGATGGCGAGGGTCTCGCGGACGTCCATCGACGCGAGCACCGCGAGCAGCTCGGCGCGGGTCCCGTCGGCGAGCAGGGCGTCCTGGAGCGCGTCGAGGGACCTCCGGTCGGTGGTGTGGAGATCGACCCGCAGCTCGCCGACCTCGGCGGGATCGGCGGTGACGAGGCCCGGGGCCAGCTCGTCGAGCGCGGAGGGGCCGGTCTCGGCCAGGTAGGTCGACGGCCCGGTGTCGACGCAGCACCACGCCGAGACGTAGACGACGTGGGTGAGCAGCTCGGGCACGGCGTTCGCCACCGCGGTGACGGTCATCCCGCCGCGGCTGTGGCCCACGAGCACCACCGGGCCGTGCTCGTGGGCCGCGCGCACGACGGCCACCACCGCGGCCACGTCGTCGGCGGTCGAGAGCCCGACCATCCCGGTCGGGCGGGCGTCGAGCCCGTGCCCGGGCAGGTCGACGGCGACGGCCCGGTGGCCGTGCAGCGCGAGCGCGCGGGACACCGGCCCCCAGTGCGCGGCGTTGGCGAAGGCGCCGTGGACGAGGACGTAGGTGGTCGGCGCCATCGGTCCTCCCCGTCAGACGACGAGCGCGGTGCACCGTGACCGGTGCACCGCGCTCGTGGTGTAGCCCCGAGGGGATTCGAACCCCCGCTACCGCCTTGAGAGGGCGGCGTCCTAGGCCGCTAGACGACGGGGCCCTAGGAGAACGGCGCCGAGCCTAGATCACGCTCCGCCACCGCTCACAGCTGGGGTACCAGGACTCGAACCTAGAACAACTGAACCAGAATCAGCCGTGTTGCCAATTACACCATACCCCAAGGCGGTCACCGAGCGTGACGAGAACGTCTGCCCGATGACGACGACCAGTCTAGGACATGCTCGCGCGCCGGTTCGACACCCCCCGCGGGGTCCCCGGACCCGCAGGTCAGGAACCCCACCCGCGGCCCGGTAACCTGGGTGAGTTCGGCTGCCGCACCACCAGGAAGATCGAGACGTGAGCTCATCGCCGTCCCCCGGTCCCGCGGGCAAGCCCGCGTTCGCTCCCCTCCCCGCGAGCGTGGACCTGCCCGCGATCGAGCGCGAGGTCCTGGCCCGCTGGTCCGACCGCGACGTGTTCCGCCGCTCCCTCGAGCGCACCGCCGACGGCGAGCCGTGGATCTTCTACGAGGGCCCGCCGACGGCCAACGGCCAGCCGGGCACCCACCACGTCGAGGCCCGCGCGTTCAAGGACCTCTTCCCCCGGTTCAGGACGATGCGCGGCTACCACGTCCCGCGCCGCGCCGGCTGGGACTGCCACGGCCTGCCCGTCGAGCTCGCCGTCGAGAAGGAGCTCGGCTTCACCGGCAGGGCCGACATCGAGACCTACGGCATCGCCGAGTTCAACGCCGCCTGCCGGGAGTCGGCACTGCGCAACGTCTCGGCCTTCGCCGCGATGACCGAGCGGATGGGCTACTGGGTCGACCTCGACGAGGCCTACCTGACCATGGCCCCGCGCTACGTCGAGAGCGTCTGGTGGTCGCTCAAGAAGATCTTCGATGACGGCCTGCTCGTCGAGGACCACCGCGTGACGCCCTACTGCCCGCGCGACGAGACGCCGCTGTCGGACCACGAGGTCGCGCTCGGCTACGAGGACGACGTCGACCCCTCGGTCTACGTGCGCTTCCCGCTCACCGACGGGCCGTGGGCCGGCGCCGACCTGCTGATCTGGACCACCACGCCGTGGACGCTGCCCTCGAACACCGCCGTGGCCGTGGCGCGCGACATCGCCTACGTCCGCGCGACCACCGCGGACGGTGACGACCTCGTGGTCGCCGAGGACCTGCTGTCGGTGCTGGGCGAGCGCGCGACCGTCACCGATCGCGCCACCGGCGCCGACCTGCTCGGCAGCCACTACCGCCGCCCGCTCGACCTCATCGACGGTGAGCGCTTCGGTGACGCGCACCGCGTCGTGCACGGCGACCACGTCACCACCGACGCCGGCACCGGCCTGGTGCACATGGCGCCGGCCTTCGGCGCCGAGGACCACCTCGTGGCCAAGGCCGAGGGCCTCGAGATGGTCAACCCGATCGGGCCGGACGGGCACTTCCACGCCGACGTCCCCCTCATCGGCGGGATGTTCTTCAAGGGCGCCGACCCGACGCTGGTCGAGGAGCTGCGCGCCCGCGGCGTGCTGTGGCGCTCGGAGTCCTACGAGCACTCCTATCCGCACTGCTGGCGCTGCCACACCCCGCTGATCTACTACGCGCTGCCCTCGTGGTTCATCCGCACCACCGCGGTCCGCGACCGCCTGGTCGAGGAGAACGAGCGGACGAACTGGTACCCGCCGCACATCAAGCACGGCCGCTACGGCGGGTGGCTCGAGAACAACGTCGACTGGGCGCTCTCGCGCAACCGCTACTGGGGCACGCCGCTGCCGATCTGGCGCAACGACGCGGATCCCGCGGAGATGGTGTGCGTGGGGTCGCTGGCCGAGCTCTCGAGCTGGGCCGGCGAGGACCTGTCCGAGCTCGACCCCCACCGCCCCTTCGTCGACGACGTCACGTTCCCGGCCCCGAGCGGGACCGGCACGATGCGCCGCGTCACCGACGTCATCGACGTCTGGTACGACTCGGGCGCGATGCCGTTCGCCCAGTGGGGCGCGCCGCACCACCACGAGGCCGACTTCGAGGCGGCCTACCCCGCGCAGTACATCTGCGAGGCGATCGACCAGACCCGCGGCTGGTTCTACTCGCTGATGGCCGTGGGCACGCTGGTGTTCGACCGGTCGTCCTACGAGAACGTCGTGTGCCTGGGCCTGCTGCTCGACGAGCAGGGCCGCAAGATGTCGAAGCACCTGGGCAACGTGCTCGACCCGTTCGAGCTGTTCGACTCCCACGGCGCCGACGCCGTGCGCTGGCTGATGCTCGCCCAGGGCTCGCCCTGGGTCGACCGCCGCGTCGGGCACGAGGCGCTGCGCGAGATCGTCCGCAAGATCCTGCTGACCTACTGGAACACCGCGTCGTTCCTGGTCACGTACGCGAACGCGGCGAACTGGACCCCCGGCGAGCGGGTCGCGTCCGACCACCCGATGGACCGCTGGGTGCTCGGCGAGCTCGCCACGTGCGTCCGCGAGGTCACCCGCGCGCTCGACGACTTCGACTCCTCGAGCGCCGGGCGCGCGATCGCGGCGTTCGTCGACGAGCTGTCGAACTGGTACGTGCGCCGCTCGCGCCGCCGCTTCTGGGCGGGCGAGCCGGCGGCCCTGAGCACGCTGCACCGCTGCGTCGAGACGCTCTCGCGGCTCATGGCGCCGTTCACGCCGTTCGCCACCGACTACCTGTGGACCCTGCTGCAGGGCGACGTGGTCGAGGGCGCGCCCGACTCGGTGCACCTCGCCGACTGGCCCGAGATCGACGAGTCCGCCATCGACCCGGGCCTGGCCGAGCGGATGGCGCTCGTGCAGCGGATCGTCGAGCTCGGCCGCTCGACGCGCGCGGCCAGCGGGGTGCGCACGCGCCAGCCGCTCGCGCGCGCCGTCGTCGCCGCCCCGGGCTTCGCGGCCCTGGACGACGAGCTGCTGGCCGAGATCGCCGAGGAGCTCAACGTCGGGCGGGTCGAGGCCGCCGGCTCGGACCTCGTCGAGGTCGCGGTGAAGCCCAACTTCCGCGCGCTCGGCAAGCGCTTCGCGAAGCGGACCCCGGTGGTCGCGGAGGCCGTCAAGGCGTCCACCGCGGCGCCGGTCGACGGGGCGCTCACGGTGGTCGTGGAGGGCGAGGAGATCACGCTGTCCGGCGACGAGATCGTCGTGGAGGAGACGCCGCGCGAGGGCTGGGCCGTCCGCTCGGAGAGCGGCCTGTCGGTCGGGCTCGACACCGAGCTCACCGACGAGCTGCGCGCCGCCGGGCTCGCCCGCGACGTGGTGCGCGTCGTGCAGGAGGCCCGCAAGACCCGCGGCCTCGAGGTCTCGGACCGCATCGCGCTGACGTGGGCGGCCGAGCGCACCGACGTCGCCGACGCCGTGCGCGCCCACGCCGGCACGATCGCCGAGGAGGTCCTCGCGGTGTCGATGACCGAGGGGGCCGTCAACGGTGACGCGGCGGCCCGCTCCGACGACCTCGCGCTCGACGTCGCGATCACCCCGGCCGAGGTCTGACGGCCCTTGGCACGGTCGGCGCCCGGGCCGACACTGCTGCCATGGCCGTGACCACCCACGACTGGACCGTCGTCGACGAGGGCTGGGGCCGCCGGGCCGTCGACTTCGCGACGCTGTCCGAACCGAGCAACTGCCGCGAGTACGTCGCGATCCACCACCGGCTCGCCGTCGACGACGGCGACCGGGTGCTCGACGTGGCCTGCGGCTCCGGGCTCGCGCTCGAGCTCGCCGCGTTGCGCGGCGCGACGTGCGCCGGCATCGACGCCTCGCCGCGGCTGGTCGCCGTCGCCCGCGACCGCAACCCCGACGCCGACGTGCGGACGGGCGACATGCACGCCCTGCCGTGGGACGACGGCAGCTTCGACGTCGTCACCAGCTTCCGCGGCATCTGGGGCACCACGCCCGAGGCCCTCGCCGAGGTCCACCGCGTGCTCGCGCCGGGCGGCCGCGTCGGCCTGACGGTGTGGGGCCACATCAAGGTCTCGGCAGGGGCGTGGGCGCTCGGACCGTTCCGCCTGGCCGAGGCGCCGGCCGTGGCCAACCAGGCGGCGATGGTCGCGCTCGGGCGACCCGGCGCCGGCGAGGAACTGCTCGCCTCCCACGGGTTCGCCGACGTCCGGCGCGTCTCGCCGCGGTTCGCCTGGGAGTTCCCCGACCCGCAGGCCTTCGCCCGCACGCTCGCCTCCACCGGCCCCGCCTGGGAGGCGATCCGCGACGCCGGCGAGGAGGCGTTCCACGACGCCGCGGTCCGCGCCGCCGAGCAGCACGTCCGCGACGGCCTGCCGCTGCGCGCCGAGATAGACCTGGTGGGCTACCTCGCCCGCAAGCCCGCGTGAGTCACGCGAACTCCTTCTCGCTCACCGACTCGTGCCACGGGATGACCAGGCGCTTGGCCAGGTTGACCGCGAAGAACAGCACGGAGCCGACGGCGGCGAGCAGCACGATCACGGCGAAGAGCGCCGGGGCGTCGAGGGCGTTGAGGCTCGAGACCACGAGGAACCCGAGGCCCTCGTTGCCGCCGAGGTACTCCCCCACGATCGCGCCGATCACCGAGAAGACGATCGCGACCTCCATGCCCGCGAACACGTAGGGCAGCGTGCTCGGCAGCTCCAGGTTGCGGAACGTCGACCACCGGCTCGCCCCCAGCCCGCGCATGACGTCGCGGTGCCCGCGGTCGACCGAGCGCACGCCGAGCAGGACGTTGAGCAGGATCGGGAAGAACGCCAGGATCGCCGCCATGATCACCTTCGAGGTGAGGCCGAACCCGAACCAGATGACGAAGATCGGGATGAGCGCGACCTTGGGCACCACCTGGAAGGCGACGAGCGCCGGGCGCATGGCCACCTCGAGCCACGCGATGCGCCCGAGCACCACCCCGCCGATCACCCCGAGCGCCAGCGCGATGGCGAAGCCGGAGAGCACCTCGGTGACGGTCACCTGCACGTGACCCCACGTCGCCGGGTCGACGAGCAGCTCGCCCAGCGACGCGGCGACCGCGGACGGCGGCGGGAGCACGAACTCCGAGATCCCGAACACCGAGACGACCAGCGACCACACGACCACCAGCAGCACGAGCATGAGCGGCGCCGAGACCCACGGCAGCCACTTCGCGACCCCACGCTGTTCCATCAGGCCTCCTCCCATGGTCCAGCTCCGCTGCGCTTCGTGTCCTCCTCGTCCAGGCCGCCCCGCAGCGAGCGCACCGTCTCCCGGAACGCCGGCTCGACGTCGATCTCGAGCTCGCGGGGGCGGGCGAGGTCGACGTCGACGACCGAGTGGATGCGCCCGGGCCGCGGCGAGAGCAGCACGACCCGGTCGGCGAGGAAGACCGCCTCCGGGATCGAGTGCGTCACGAACACCACGGTGGCGCCGGTGGTCGACGCGATGCTCTGCAGCTCGAGGTTCATGCGGTCGCGGGTCAGCGCGTCGAGGGCGCCGAACGGCTCGTCCATGAGCAGCACGCTGGGGTCGCAGCTCAGGGCCCGGGCGATCGCGGCGCGCTGGCGCATGCCGCCCGAGAGCTCGCGCGGCAGCGACTTCTCGAACCCGCCGAGCCCGACCAGGTCGCACAGCTCGTGGGCCCGCGCCCGCCGTGCGTGCCGGTCGACCCCGCGCAGCTTCAGCGGCAGCGCGACGTTGTCCTCGATGGTGAACCAGGGGAAGAGGTTCGGCTCCTGGAAGACCAGCCCGAAGCGGCTCACGGTCTCCTCGTCGCGCCGCGCGCCGCGCCAGACCGGGCGACCGCCCGCGCGCACCTCGCCGCCGGTCGGCGGGAGCAGGCCCGCGAGGATCCGCAGCAGCGTCGTCTTCCCGCAGCCGGAGCGCCCGACCAGCGCGACGAACTCGCCCGCGGCCACCTGCAGGTCGATGCCGCGCAGCGCCTCGGTGGTCCCCCGCCGCGAGCTGTAGACCTTGTCCACGGCGGCGAGCTCGAGCTCCGGGGTCGTCGTGTCCGCGGCCGCGGGCGGCGTCGCCAGGAGGTGGTCGGTCATGCGGGTCAGCTCCCGAGCAGCTCGTTGGTGAACCAGGGGTCGGGCGCGAGACCCCCGGGCATGACCCCCGCGGTGCTCAGCTCGGCGTAGGTCGCCTGCCAGCGCGCCGGGTCGGTGCGCATGAGGTTCTGCGGCCCCGCCGCCTGCCAGTTGGCGCTGTAGGCCCGCAGGCTCGTCTTCGCCAGCTCGGTGTCCCGCAGGATCGGGAAGTCGAAGCGGCTGCGGATCGTCGCGAGCGTCTGGTCGCCGGTGGGGTCGGCGAGCACCGCGTTCACCGCCGACCGGATGCCGCGCAGGTAGCGGGTCATGAGGTCGCGGCCGCGCGGGTCGTCGAGCTGCGGGCGCGAGGTCGCGTAGAGCTGGGCGCCGCTGGCGATGACGTCGGCGGGGTTGAACACCACCGCGTCGGGGCGCTGGATGCGCAGCTGCTCGGAGGTGTCGAGCGAGGCGACGTAGGCGGCGATGCGGCCCTGCGCCACGAGGTCGAACACGCCCGGCGCGAGGCCGACGACCTGGCGCTGCACGCTCGCGGGGTCGACGCCGCCGCGGGCGAGCACGAGGTCGAGCGTGGTCTCGCTGGTGCCGCCCTGCGAGGGCAGCCCGATCGTCTTGCCGGCGAAGTCGGCCGGCGTGCGGATCGGCGCGCTCGCCGCGGACACCATCCGCACGGTGACCTGCTGCAGCATGGTGCTGACGTTGACCAGCGGCGCGTTGCGCTCGCCGACGGCGATCATCGTCTCGATGTCGCCGATGCGGGACACCAGCGCGCTGCCCGCGATGAGCGTCTGGATCGCCTGCGCCGAGCCGCGGGTGGTCTGGAACTGCACCTCGAGGCCCTCGCGGGCGAAGTGCCCGCCCGCGGAGGCGACGAGCTCGGGGGTGAACGACAGGGTCTCGAGCGGCAGGACGTTGAGGAACGTGACGCTGTCGCTCGACCCGCCCGGGCCCGACGAGCACGCCGGCACGACCACCGCGGTGGCGCCGACCGCGGCGGCCAGCCCGGCCCGGTGCAGGAAACGACGGCGCGAGAGCCCCGGCGTCGAACTGATCGGGAGCGACGTCGTCACCCGAGCCTCCTCGTCAATTCACCGCACTTCGGCGGCGCGCGGAAAATCACACTACGAACGATTCCGCGCCGGCGGCCAATCAGTAGTTCGAATTCACGTCATCACCCCGGTGTATGGCTCGGCGCCGTGATCACTCCGTGATCGGGCGTCGGGATCTCGGGAGCGTTCCGCGCCGCCTGCCGGATGACGCCGCGCAGCCACCGGTGCGCCGGGTCGTCGTCGAGGCGCTGGTGCCACCACAGGCACTCCACGATCTCGGGCGGGTCGCCCGGGCACGGCACGATGCGCAGGTCCGCGCGGTCGGCGAAGGTGACGGCGAGACGCCGCTGCATCACCGCGACGCGGTCGGTGCCGGCCACGAAGTAGGGCGTCGCCCGGTAGCTGTCGACGCGGACGGCGACGTGCGGGCGCCGCGACAGGCGCGCGAGCAGCGGGGTCAGCGGGTAGCTCGCGGGATAGCCGCCGTCGGGGTGGTGCGGCACCACCCAGGGCAGCTCCTCGAGGTCGCGCAGCCCAAGCCCGTCGGCGGCGGGGTTGTCGCGGTCGAGCACGCACACCCACCGGTCGCGGAAGAGCTCGAGGTCGCGGATGCCCGCCGTGCGCAGCGCCTGCGTCGGGGCGGACAGGATCCCGTCGATCACGCGCAGGGTGTCCAGCGGGTCGGCCGGCAGCGCCTCGTTGACCAGCTTGACGTGCAGCCGCGTGCCCGGCGCGGCCGCGTGCATCGTGCGCGACAGCGTCTCGCCGAGGGCGCACACCACGTAGTCGGGCATGAGGAGCGTGAACTCCCGCCGCGAGTCGTCGGCGCGGAAGTCGCCGGTGGTCACGAACAGGGCCTCGAGGCCCTCGCAGACCGGCTCGACCTGCCCCGCGAGCTGCTCGGCCAGCGGCGAGAGCACGAACTGCGCGCCGTTGCGCACCAGCAGCTCGTCGGAGAAGTGGCGGCGCAGGCGCAGCAGCGCGGCGCTGGCGGCGGGCTGGGTGACCCCGATCCGCTCGGCGGCACGGGTGACGTTGCGTTCGCGGAGCAGCTCCCGCAGGAAGACCACGAGGTTGAGGTCGAGGTTGGCCAGCGACGCGCGGGGGCGGCTCATGCCCGATTCTGCTGGGGGGAGGCGCGGCCCCGTCAACGGTCGTTCTCGGTGGGCGAGAAGCTTCGCCCCAGGAGTCGACGCAGCTCGGCCAGCGTCTCCGCGGGGCGTTCCTCGGCCGGGTGGTGGCCGCAGGCGAGGGCCCGGCCGGTCGCCGCGGGGGCCCAGCGCCGCCAGGTCCCGACCACGTCGGGCGCGCGGCCGAGGGGTCCCGCGGCGCCCCAGAGCACCAGGGTGGGGCACCCGATCCGGCGACGCCCGCGGTCGGCGTCGTCGTCGGCGGCGTCGACGGTCGCGCCGGCGCGGTAGTCGGCGCACATGGCCGCGACGACCTCGGGACGCCGCCACGCCTCCCGGTGCGGCGCGGGGTCGGGCACGTAACGGGCGAAGAAGGCGTCGGGGTCGGCCAGGATCATCCGCTCCGGGACGCCGCCGGGCTGGGCGAGGAAGAACCAGTGCCACGCCGAGAGCGCGAACGCCGCGTCGACGCCCGCGACCACGTCGCCGGTCGGCAGGACGTCGAGCACGGCGAGCCCGGTGACGGCGTCGGGGTGGTCGAGGGCGAGGCGGTAGGCGCAGCGCGCGCCGCGGTCGTGGCCGACGACGGCGAAGCGCTCGTGGCCCAGGGCGGCCATCACCGCGAGCTGGTCGCGGGCCATCGCGCGCTTGTCGAACCGCGCGCCGGACGGGGCGGTGCTCGCCCCGTAGCCGCGCAGGTCGGCGGCCACGACGGTGTGGTCGCGGGCCAGGTCGGGCGCGATCGCGTGCCACATCGCCGAGGTCTGCGGCCAGCCGTGCAGGAGCAGCACCGGCGGCCCCGAGCCCGCGACGTGGGCCCGGATGCGCACGCCCGGCTCGGTCTCGACGTCCTGCTGCGCGAAGCCCGGCAGGGTCACAGCCCGTACCACGCGACGGCGTTGTCGCGGGTCACCGCCGTCCGCTCGTCGTCGGTGAGCGCGTCGAGCAGCCACTGCCCGCCGGGCCCGTGGTCGTGGGGGTGGTCGCTGGCCCACAGCAGCGCGTCGGTGCCGCCGAGGAGCTCGAGCACCTCCCGGATGCGCGCCGGGTCCTGCGGGAGCGCGGCCGGCGCGGTGGTGAACCGCACGTGCTCGCGCACGATCTCCGACGGCCGGCCCGCCACCCACGGCACCTCGCGCCAGACGCCCTTCCAGTCCTTGTCGAAGCGCCACAGCAGCGCCGGGAGCCAGGAGAAGCCGCACTCCAGGAACGTCACCCGCAGCTCCGGTACCGCGGCGAACGCGCCCTCGGCGACGAGGCTGGTCAGCTGGGCCTGGGCGGCCACCTGGGAGTTGGTCAGGTAGTCCTCGATGTAGGTGTGGGTCAGCCCCGACGGGGTGCCCGCGTGCCCGACGCGCCCCCAGGCGTGCAGGCCGACGACCAGCCCGTGCGCCGCCGCGGCCTCGAGCACGGGACGGTGGCGCACGTTGCCCCACGGCGCGTCGGTGCGCACCGGGAGCAGGACCTGCACGACGCCCGGGTGCGACCCCACCCGCTCGATCTCCGCCACGGCCGCCCGGGTGTCCAGGGTCGGCACGACGATGCTCGCGCGCAGCCGGGGCTCGGCGGCGAGCCAGTGCCCGAGCAGCCAGTCGTTGACCGCCCGGGTCAGGGCCGCCTCGTAGTAGGGGTTGCGGTTGACCGGGAACGCGCTGGTGCAGCTCAGCACGGCCGTGGCGAGGCCGGCCGGGTCGAGCAGCGCCTCGCGCAGCGCGTCGACCGTGCCCGCGGCCGGCAGCAGGCCCGCGGCGCGCGCCTGCGGCGTCGCGCTCGTCGGTGCGGCCGGCGGGTACGCGCCGGCCTGGGTCGGCGAGAGCGCGAGGCCCGCGTCGACGACGTAGCCGCGCCAGTAGTCGTCGAAGGAGCCGGCGAGCACGTCGAGGTGCGCCGGCGCGACGTGGACGTCGGTGTCGACCCAGCCGGTCAGGGCCGGCGCGCTCACGCGCTCCCCCGCACCGGCAGGCCGTAGAGGCGGCAGGCGTTCGCCCCCATGACGGTGTCGCGGATCGCCGCCGGGAAGGCCCGGGGCGCGTGGCGCGGCGAGTCGAAGTCCCAGTGCGGGTAGTCCGAGGCGAACAGGATGCGGTCGTCCATGTCGAGGTGGCGCAGCGCGATCTCGAGGTGCCCCGGGTCGTCGGGCTCCTCGATCGGCTGCGTGGTGAACCAGACGTGCTCGCGCACGATCTCCGACGGCGGCCGGGTCAAGTGCGGGACGTCCTCGCGCAGCGTCGACCACGCCTGGTCGAGCGCCCAGAGCAGCGGCCCGGCCCACGCGATCCCGCCCTCGACGAGCACGAGCTGCAGGGACGGGAACTCCTGGAAGACGCCCTCGAGCAGGAAGCTCGTCAGCAGCGACGCCATGGTGTTGCCGTTCCAGACGTGCTCCTCGAGGTAGAACGACGGCCAGCCCGCGGAGCGGTGCTGCGCGAGCCCGCCGGTGTGCGCGGCGAGCGGGAGGCCGGCCTCCGCGGCCGCGGCGTAGATCGGCCAGTAGTTGCGGCGCCCGAGGGAGAGCTCCGTCCCGGTCGAGAGCAGCACCTGGACGAACCCGGGGTCGTCGGCGTGGCGCCGGATCTCGTCCGCGGCCAGGTCCGGGGCCTCGTGCGGGATGGCGATCGAGCTGCGCAGCCGCGGCTCGGGGTCGAGCCACTCCTCGCGCAGCCAGGTGTTGAGCGCCCCGCACAGCGCGGCCGCGTACTCGGGCGCCTCGACGCCCCAGCTGTGGCCCTGCAGCGGGATGAGGACGCCGTGGTCGACGTCGAACTCGTCGAGCAGCTGGCGGCGCACCATCCCGAGGTCGCTGCCGGGGAACCCGCCGGGCGGCCAGGCGTCGATGCGGAACCCGGCGTTGCGCACCCGCGGGTAGATCTCCGGCGGCGCGAGCACGCGGCTGCCGAACATCTCCCAGCGCCGCCGGTGCGCCGGCGCGAGCCGCGCCGCGATGTGCGGGGCGAGCGCGTGCGGGTGGATGTCGGCGTCGACCAGGGTCCGGGACGTGCGCGCCCGCGCGGGCCGGTCGGTGGGCTGGGCTGTCGTGTCCGTGACGGTCATGCGGATTCCTCCCCGCGGGTCGCGGTGTCCACCACGACCCAGGCGTCCTCGACGTGCACCGGGTACGTCTCGACCACGTACGGGCCCGGCTCCCGGCCGGCCTCCCTGGCCCCCACCGAGACCCCGTAGGTGCGGACCGGCGGCTCGCCCGGGCCCAGGAACGACTGCCCGGTCGCGAGGTCGTACTCCCATCCGTGCCAGGGGCACGCCACCAGCGCGTGGTCGCCGTCGACGCGGTAGTCGCCGGGCGCGGTGGACCGCACCCACGGCGCGGTGCGTCCGAGGCAGAGCGGCCCGCCCTGGTGGGGGCAGTGGTTGTTCAGCGCGTAGAAGCGGTCACCGACGCGGAACACGCCGATCGACTTCCGACCCGCCTCGACGATGCGGCGTTCCCCCGGGGGGAACTCGTCGAGCCGTGACACCGGGATCCGCACGGGATCGATCGTAGGAATGGCGTCACCGGGCGGAGAAACTGCGATCGAGAATGATCGACATCAATTCGGCTGATGCCGTGTCCCCCCGGTGGCGACCTCCTGCGTGCGCGCCGAGCCCTCCCGCAGACCGAACACCGCGAGCAGGGTCAGCAGCGAGAGGGCCGCGACGTAGAGGGCGATCGGGGTCGACGAGCCGGTGGCGCCGAACAGCGCGGTGGCGACGATCGGGGTCACGGCGCCGCCGACCATGCCGCCGATCTGGTAGGCGATGGAGATCCCGCTGTAGCGCACGCGCACCGGGAAGATCTCGCTGAACAGCCCGCCCTGCGCGCCGGCCATGATGCCCTGCACGACGGCGGCCACGGCGAACGCGAGCCCGGCGAGGGCCGCCGAGCCCGTGTTGACCAGCGCGAACATCGGCAGCGGCCAGAGCACCGCGGTGATGGCGCCGGCGACGTACACCGGCCGCGAGCCGATCCGGTCGGAGAGCACCGCCGCCCCGACGATCGTCGCGACCCACACCACGGTCGAGAGCATGATCAGCGTGAGCAGGGTGGTGCGCTCGTAGTCGAGGACCGTGGTGCCGTAGCTCAGCATGTAGACGATCACCGTGTAGCCGATCGCAGGCGGCGCGATCGAGGCCAGGCTCGCCAGCACGAGCGTCCGCGGGTGCCGGCGGACGAGCTCGGCGACGGGCACCGTGCTCGTCTCCCGGTTGCGCTTCACCGCCTCGAACTCCGGCGCGTCCTGCAGGCGGCTGCGCACGACGAAGCCGACCACCACGAGCACCACCGAGAGCAGGAACGGGACGCGCCAGCCCCACGACCGGAACGCCTCGTCGGGCAGCCCGGCGACGGCGAGGAAGGCGAGGTTGGAGGTCAGGACGCCGATCGGCACGCCGAACTGCGCGAAGCTGCCGTAGACCGCGCGCCGGCGGCTGGTCGCGTGCTCGGTGGCGATGAGCACCGCCCCGCCCCACTCGCCGCCGACCCCGAAGCCCTGCAGGAGGCGCAGCAGCACGAGCAGCAGCGGGGCGCCGATGCCGATGGCCGCGTAGGTCGGCAGCAGGCCGATCAGCGCGGTCGCGCCGCCGGTGAGCAGCAGGGTCAGCACGAGCATGGCCTTGCGGCCGAGGCGGTCGCCGTAGTGCCCGATGACCGCGGCGCCCAGCGGGCGGGCGATGAAGCCGACCGCGAACGTGGCGAACGCGGCGAGCGTGCCCGCCACCGAGGAGAACTGCGGGAAGAAGAGGCTCCCGAACACCAGCGCCGCGGCGGTGCCGAAGATGTAGTAGTCGTACCACTCGATCGACGTGCCGACGAAGCTCGCCGTGAAGATGCTCCTGCGCGACGGTGCTGCTGTCCGGTCGGCCATGGGGTGCGAGGGAAGCGCACCCGACCCGCGAGGACAACCGGGAGTCGTCAGTTCTTCCGGAACTCGGAAAGGACGGCGTCGGTGTGCTCGCCGACGTCGGGGACCGGGCCCATGCGCAGCGGGCGCCCGGTGCCCCCGCGGCCGAGCCCGATCGGCGGCACGAGCGCGGGGACCTCGCCCGCCGGCGAGCCGACGGTGCGCCAGCGGTCGCGGGCGAGGTGCTGGGGGTGGGTGAGCACGCCGTCGTCGCCGACGAGGTCGCGCCGGCGGGCGTGGGCGATGTCGGCACGCACGAGCCGGGCGACGACCTCCTCGCCGTCGAGCCCGCCGAGCACCGCGTCGATCACCGTGTGCAGCGCGGGGCGGTGCTCGACGCGGGCGGACCCGGTGGCGAAGCGCTCGTCGGTCGCGATCCCCTCGTCGCCGAGGACCGCGGCGCAGAACCGCACCCACTCGCGCTCGTTCTGGATCGCGAGCACGACCTCGGTGCCGTCGCCCGCGGTGAACGAGCCGTACGGGGCGATCGCGGGGTGGGACGTGCCCGCGCGCTGCGGCGCGCGCCCGGCGCCCGCGGCGTAGGTGAGCGGGAAGCCCATCCACTCGCTCAGCGCGTCGAACAGGCTGACCTCGAGCGCCGTCCCCTCGCCCGTGCGCTCCCGCTCGTAGAGCGCGGCCAGGATCCCGGAGAACGCGTACATCCCGGCGCCGATGTCGGCGGCGGGGATGCCCGCCTTGGCCGGGTGCTCGGGCGTGCCGGTCATCGTCACGAGCCCGGTCTCGGCCTGGATCAGCAGGTCGTAGGCCTTGGCGTCGCGGTACGGGCCCGCCGACCCGTAGCCCGAGATGCTGCAGTGCACGAGCCGCGGGTGCTCCCGGCGCAGGTCCTCGGCGCCGAGCCCGAGGCGCTCGGCCGCGCCGGGCGCGAAGTTCTGCACGAAGACGTCGGCGCGCGCGAGGATCCGGTGCAGGTCGGCGATCGCGTCCGGGTCCTTGAGGTCGAGCGTCACGCTCTCCTTGCCGCGGTTGAGCCAGACGAAGTGGCTGGAGAGCCCGCCGACGACCGTGTCGTAGTCGCGGGCGAAGTCCCCGCGCCCCGGTCGTTCGACCTTGATGACGCGGGCGCCGAGGTCGGCGAGGTGGCGGGTCGCGAGCGGGGCCGCCACGGCCTGCTCGCAGGCCACGACGAGGACGCCGTCGAGGGGCAGGGCGGGGTCGCCGGCGGGGTCGGGCATGGCGGTGATCGTGCCGTGCGGTCCGCGTCCGCGCGCGCCACCGCCCGTCGTGGCGCACGTCGTCGCTCGTCCGTCGACGAGGCCGTCGTCTTCGCGGCGCGGCACTGACACACTCCCGGCGTGCGCAGCAACCTCTTCGCCCCGGAGAACCAGGAGCAGGAGTCGGCCCAGCCGGGCCTGCGCCTGCAGAACTCGAAGATGCTCAAGGTCGAGCTGGCGGGCGAGTTCCTCGCCCGGCAGGGGTCGATGGTCGCCTTCCAGGGCGACGTGCGGTTCGAGGCCCTGGGCTCGGGCGGGATCGGCGGCTTCCTCAAGAAGCAGCTCACCGGGGAGGGCGTGCCGCTGATGAAGGTCAGCGGGCGCGGCGACGTGTTCCTGGCCGACGCGGCCCAGGACGTCCACCTCATCGACCTCGAGGGCCCGCACGACGCGCTGTCGATCAACGGGAAGAACGTGCTGGCCTTCGAGCCGGCGCTCTCCTACGACATCCAGATGGTCTCCGGTGCCGGGTCGATGTCGGGCGCGGGCCTGTTCAACTGCGTCTTCTCCGGCCGCGGGCGCCTCGCCATCACGTGCAAGGGCACGCCGGTCGTGCTCAACGTCGACCAGCCGACCTACGCCGACCCGCAGGCCGCCGTCGCGTGGTCGGCGGGCCTGCAGGTCGGGGTGCACCGCGCCGACCAGGTCGGGCTCGGCACGCTGCTCGGACGCACCACGGGCGAGGCGTTCACGATGACCTTCGGCGGCCACGGCTTCGTGATCGTCCAGCCGTCCGAGGAGGTGCCGGTCGGCGGCGTCGGCGGTCAGGGCGGCGGCGAGCAGGCCGGCCACGGCGGCGTGGGCGGCGTGCTCGGCGGCTTCCTGCGGTAGCGAGCGCGCCCCGGGACCGGGGTCCCTCGGGGTGCGGGGTACCTCGGGGAGCGAGGGACTCCCTCGCTGCGTGGCAGGCAGCGAGGGACTCCCTCGCTGCGCCGACGCGCGCGCGGCTCAGCCCCCGAGCAGGGTCCGGACGCGGTCGGGGCCCGCGGCGAGCAGCAGCGTGGGCAGGCGCGGGCCGGTGTCGGCGCCGACGAGCAGCTGGTAGACGACGACGAAGAAGCGGCGCTGGGCGGCCTTGAGCTCGTCGGTCGGCTTGACGTCCAGCGGCAGCCCGGCCTGCTTCTTGGGCACGCCGTAGACCAGGGTCGTCAGGCCGTCGAGCGACCAGTCGTCGGTGAGGTGGTCGCGCAGCATCGCGACGGCCTCGCGGTCCTGGTCGTCGAGCGAGGCGAGCAGCGCGGTGTCGGGCTCGTCGCGCAGGCGCGTGTGGGCCTCGTCGGGCATGTAGTTCTCGACCCACCGGATGGCGCGGTCGAGGCGCGGGCGGGCGCCCTCCGGCGTGGCGCCGAGGCCGGCGAGGATGCGCTCGAGCTGGGCCGGGTCGCCGGCCGTGACGTCCACGACCGAGGCCAGCGTCCGGTACGCCACCGGCTCCGGGGTGCGGGGCAGCTCGCGCTCGGCGGTGGTCACGGCGCGGACGTGGCCGGTGGTCTCGATCCCGCCCGCGGTCCCCGCGGCGACCTTGCGCTCGAGGGCGTCCCACTCGTCGTAGAGGCGGTGGATCTCCTGGTCGAACGCGACCTTGATGGCCTGGTTGGGCCGGCGGCGCGCGAACTGCCAGCGCAGCACCGGCACCTCGAGGATCTCCAGGGCGTCGCCGGGTGTCGGCACCGAGCCGCGCGAGCTGGACATCTTCGCCTGGCCGGTGATCCCGACGAACGCGTACATCGGCCCGATCGGCGCCTCGCCGCCGAAGACCTCGTCCACGATCAGCCCGCCGACCTGGTACGACGACCCGGGCGAGGAGTGGTCGACCCCGGAGGGCTCGAAATGGACGCCCTCGTACGCCCAGCGCATCGGCCAGTCGACCTTCCACACCAGCTTGCCGCGGGTGAACTCGCGCAGCAGCACCGTCTCGGAGAACCCGCACGCGCACGTGTAGGTCATCTCGGTGGTGTCGTCGTCGTAGGCGGTGATCGTCGTGTCGTCGCGCCCGCAGGCCCCGCAGTAGGGCTTGAACGGGAAGTACTCGGCGCTCGTCACGACGTCCTCGTCGTCCTCCGGGACGTCCTTCTTCTTCGTGCGGAACCGGCCGAGGATGCCGTCGATGCGTGCCCGCTCGCGCATGGCCAGCAGGACCTGGTCGCGGTACGCGCCCGAGGTGTACATCGCGGTCTGGCTGATGCCGCGCCACGGCACGCCGAGGTCGGTCAGCGCGGCGATCATCGGGGCCTTGAAGTGCTCGGCCCAGTTCGCGAACGGGCTGCCGAGCGGGGCCGGGACCTCGGACAGCGGCTTGCCGATGTGCTCCTCCCACGCCGGGTCGATGCCGGCGGGCACGCGGCGGTAGCGGTCGTAGTCGTCCCACGAGACGAGGTGCTCGCAGTCGTACCCGCGGCGGCGGATCTCGTCGGCGACGAGGTGCGGCGTCATGACCTCGCGCAGGTTGCCCAGGTGGATCGGGCCCGACGGGGACAGCCCCGAGGCGCAGACGATCTTCTGGCCAGGCCCGGCCCGCTCGACGACCTCGTCGGCCATCGTCGACACCCAGTCCGGCTCCGGTGTCCCGGCCGTCTCCACCACCTGCACGTGCTCCTTCGGACGTTCGATCCCGGCCAGGGTACGAGGCCGCTATCGCGCCTGGACGGGGTTGGTCAGGGTGCCGATGCCCTCGACGGTGACGCTGACCTGCTGGCCCGCGGTCATCGGCCCGACGCCGGCCGGGGTGCCGGTGAGGATCACGTCGCCGGGCAGCAGCGTCATCACCCGCGAGATGTAGGCGATGAGCTCGTCGATCGGGTGCAGCAGCAGATGGGTGCGCGAGTCCTGGCGGACCTCGCCGTCCAGCTCGGTGCGGATCGCGAGGTCGTCGGGGTCGACCGTCGTCTCGATCCACGGCCCGAGGGGGCAGAACGAGTCGTAGCCCTTGGCGCGCGTCCACTGGCCGTCGGCCTGCTGGAGGTCGCGCGCCGTGACGTCGTTGGCGACGGTGTAGCCGAGCACGACGTCGCGGGCGCGGGCCTCGGGCACGTCGCGGCACGGCATGCCGATGACGACGGCGAGCTCGCCCTCGAAGTCGACGCGCTGCGAGTCCGGCGGCAGCAGGATCGGCAGGCCGGGCCCGATGACGCTGGTCGAGGGCTTCATGAAGATCAGCGGGGCCGGCGGGGCCTCGCCGCCCATCTCGTCGACGTGCGCGGCGTAGTTCTTACCGATGCAGACGACCTTGGTGGGCAGGATCGGCGCGAGCACCCGCACGTCGGCGAGCGGCCACGTCCGGCCCGTGAAGGTCGGGTCGCCGAAGGGATGCTCGGCGATCTCGGCGCACACGTCCCCGCCACCGGGCTCACCGCCGGCCGTGGTCGGCGACTGCAGCGCGGCGAACGAGACTCCGTCGGCGTGGGCGATCCGGGCGAGGCGCACGACCGCCGACCCTATCCGGCTGACTAGGCCGGGGTGCGGGTGCCCGCGGCGGAGGAGACGAGGGCCGCGAGGCGGTCGCCGACGGCGTGGGTGCCGCCCGGGTTCCCGTGGTCGCGGGTCGCGAGGTCGAAGGCCACCGCCGCCTCGACGCGCCGGGCGAGCTCGGGCTCACCCAGGTGGTCGAGCAGCAGGGCCACCGACAGGATCGCGGCGGTCGGGTCGGCGATGCCCTTGCCGGCGATGTCGGGCGCGGAGCCGTGCACCGGCTCGAACATGCTCGGGTTGGCGCGCGAGACGTCGAGGTTGCCCGACGCCGCCAGCCCGATGCCCCCGGTGACCGCCGCGGCGAGGTCGGTGAGGATGTCGCCGAACAGGTTGTCGGTGACGATCACGTCGTAGCGCGACGGGTCGGTGATCAGGTGGATCGTCGTCGAGTCGACGTGCTGGTAGTCGACCGAGACCTCGGGGTGCTCGAGCGAGACCTCCTCGACCACGCGCGACCAGAGCGACCCGGCGTGGGTCAGCACGTTGGTCTTGTGCACCAGCGTCAGCTTGCGCCGCGGACGCGCCGCCGCCCGGGTGAACGCGTCGCGCACGACCCGCTCGACACCGAACGCCGTGTTGACGCTGACCTCGGTGGCGATCTCCTGCGGCGTGTCCTTGCGCAGCAGGCCGCCGGTGCCGGCGTACGGCCCCTCGGTGCCCTCGCGGACGACGACCAGGTCGATCTCGGCGTTGCCGGCCAGCGGCCCGCGCACGCCCGGGTAGAGCCGGGCGGGCCGCAGGTTGACGTGGTGGTCGAGCTCGAAGCGCAGGCGCAGCAGCAGCCCGCGCTCGAGGATCCCGCTGGGCACCGACGGGTCGCCGACCGCGCCGAGCAGGATCGCGTCGTGCTCGCGCAGCTCGGAGAGCACCGACTCGGGCAACAGCTCCCCCGTCGAGTGCCAGCGCGCGGCTCCGAGGTCGTACTGGGTGGTCTCCACCGAAGGAGCGACCTCGTCCAGCACCTTGAGGGCTTCACCGACGACCTCGGGACCGATGCCGTCGCCGGGCACCACCGCGAGTCGCATCCGCACCAACCTCCACGAGCGGGCCGCCCCGCGACGGGGTGACCGGGGCCGACCCGGGGAGACTACTAGGCGTGTCGGTCGATCACGGAACCGGATCGCCGGATCGTGGGAACGCGGTGTGCGACGGGGTTGCTGCGTCCGGCGGGGTTTGACATTCGGACCACTCCCCCGCCGGACGCAACGAAGATCGGCGACTCGGCCGCGGCCGATCAGCGGATCAGCCGAACCACTGTCTCGTCGGACGGATCAGCCGAAACTGATCAGCCTCGTCGTCCGCGCGTCGAGCGCCGTCCCGATCGGCTCGAGCAGCTCGGGGGCGACCGCCCGGTCGACGCGCAGGAGCATGATCGACGAGCTGCGGTCGCGCAGCTGCGAGAGCTGCGCGGCCTCGATGTTCACGTTCGACTCGCCGAGCAGCGTGCCGACGGTGCCCATGGCGCCCGGACGGTCGGAGTACTCGAAGAGCAGCACGTGGCCCTCGGCGCGCAGGTCGAAGCTGCGGCCGTTGATCTCGACCAGCTTCTCGACCTCGTCGGCACCGGTCAGCGTGCCGGAGACGGTGACCGCCTCGCCGTCGTCGCGCACGGCCCGCAGCGTGACCATGCTGCGGTGGTTCGGGCTCTCGGTCGCCGTCTCGACGGTGGCGGTGACCCCGCGCTCGGCGGCCAGGGCCGGGGCGTTGACGAAGGTGACCGGCTCGTCGACGACCTCGCCGAACACCCCGCGCAGCGCGGCCAGCGAGAGCACCGAGACGTCCTCGTGGGCCAGCTCGCCGCGCACCTGGACCTGCAGCTCGCTCGGGGCGCCGACCAGGTCGGAGAGCAGGGTGCCCAGCTTCTGGGTGATGCCCAGCCAGGGCCGGACCTCCTCGCCGACCGCGCCGCCGGAGACGTTGACCGCGTCGGGGACGAAGTCGCCGCGCAGGCCGGCGAGCACGGAGTGCGCGACGTCGGTGCCCGCGCGGTCCTGCGCCTCGGCGGTGGACGCACCGAGGTGCGGCGTCACCGTCACCTGCGGGAGCTCGAAGAGCGGGCTGGAGGTGGTCGGCTCGGTGACGTAGACGTCGATGCCGGCGCCGGCGACGTGCCCCGAGCGCACGGCCTCGGCCAGCGCGTCCTCGTCGACGAGCCCGCCGCGCGCGGCGTTGATGATGATGACGCCCGGCTTGGTCTTGGCCAGCGCCTCCTTGCCGATGAGGCCCTGGGTCTCCGGGGTCTTCGGCAGGTGGATGGTCATCATGTCGGCGCGGGCGAGCAGCTCGTCGAGCTCCACGAGCTCGATGCCCAGCTGCGTCGCGCGCGCCTGCGGCAGGTAGGGGTCATAGGCGATGACGTGCGTGCCGAACGCGGCGATGCGCGCCGCGAACAGCTGGCCGATCTTGCCCAGACCGATGACGCCGACCGTCTTGCCCTGGATCTCGACGCCGGAGAGCTTGCTGCGCTCCCACTTGCCGCCCCGCAGGCTCGCATCCGCCTGCGGGATGTGACGGGCGGTGGCCAGCAGCAGTGCGAGGGCGTGCTCCGCGGCGGAGACGATGTTCGAGGTCGGCGCGTTGACCACCATGACGCCCTGGGCCGTGGCCGCGGGGACCTCGACGTTGTCGAGCCCGACGCCCGCGCGGCCCACGATCTTCAGCCGCTTGGCGGCGGCGAAGACCTCGGCGTCGACCTGCGTCGCGGACCGGACGAGCAGCGCGTCGGCGTCGACGACGGCCTCGAGCAGCGCGGGCCGGTCGGTGCCGTCGACGGTCCGGATCTCGACCTCGTCGCCGAACACCTCCAGCGTCGACGGCGCGAGCTTCTCGGCCATCAGGACGACGGGCAAGCTGGCGGCGGTGGTCACGTGTGATCGCTCCCGGGGGTCGGCGGTCGGTCCACGCCGACGAGCCCTGCACGGGTACCGATGTCTCACACGCCGACGTGCTCGCGGGGCATCGTCCCGCACTCGCGGCGAGCGTACCGACCCGTCGTGAACCGATTCACAGGGTCGCCCACCGACGAA
The DNA here is from genome assembly GCF_028737205.1 of Actinomycetospora lutea. Taxonomy (GTDB): domain Bacteria; phylum Actinomycetota; class Actinomycetes; order Mycobacteriales; family Pseudonocardiaceae; genus Actinomycetospora; species Actinomycetospora lutea. The sequence goes on from NZ_JAQZAL010000016.1 coordinate 60,601, forward strand.
CGAACGGCGCTCTCGCTGCATCGGAAGCAGCGAGAGCGCCGTTCGTTGGTTCCCGGCGCTCCCCCGGACGGCTCAGTTGGTGGGGCGCGCCATCCAGGGCATGAGGCCGCGGAGCTTGGCGCCGACCTTCTCGATCTGGTGCGCCTTGCCCTCGTCCTCGAGCTTCTGGAAGTTCGGGCGGCCGTTGTCGTCCTCGGCCACCCACTCGCGGGCGAAGGTGCCGTCCTGGATCTCGCCCAGGATCTTGCGCATCTCCTCCTTGACCGCGTTGTTCACGATGCGCGGGCCGCGGGTGAGGTCGCCGTACTCGGCGGTGTCGCTGATCGAGTAGCGCTGGCCCCAGATGCCGTTCTCGTACATGAGGTCGACGATCAGCTTGAGCTCGTGCAGGCACTCGAAGTAGGCGATCTCGGGCTGGTAGCCGGCCTCGACGAGCGTCTCGAACCCGGCCTGGACCAGCGCCGACGTGCCGCCGCAGAGCACGGCCTGCTCGCCGAAGAGGTCGGTCTCGGTCTCCTCGGTGAACGTCGTCTTGATGACGCCCGCGCGGGCGCCGCCGATGGCCGCGGCGTAGGACAGCGCGAGCGCCTGGGCGCCGCCGGTGGCGTCCTGCTCGACGGCGATGAGGCACGGCACGCCCTTGCCGTCGACGAACTGGCGGCGGACGAGGTGGCCCGGGCCCTTCGGCGCGACCATGGCCACGTCGATGTCCTTCGGCGGCTGGATCAGGTCGTAGCGGATGTTGAAGCCGTGCCCGAAGAAGATCGCGTTGCCCGACTCCAGGTTCGGCGCGATGTCCTGCGAGTAGATGAAGCGCTGCTTCGTGTCCGGCGCCAGGATCATGATCACGTCGGCCTCGGCGGCGGCCTCGGCGGGCGTGACGACGCGCAACCCCTCCTCCTGCGCGCCGGCACGGCTCTTCGACGCCTCCGGCAGGCCGACCCGCACGTCGACGCCCGAGTCGCGCAACGACAGCGCGTGGGCGTGGCCCTGGCTGCCGTAGCCGATGACGGCGACCTTGCGCCCCTGGATGATCGAGAGGTCGGCGTCGGAGTCGTAGAAGACCTCCGCCGATCCAGTGGACTCTGCGCCGGTGGTCGGGGCACTCATGATGCGGGACTACTTCCTTCCGGATACGACTGACAGATATCTCGTAGCTGGGAGAACGAACCTAGCGGTGGTGCGCGGCGATGGAGCGCGGCCCACGGGCCAGCGCGACCATCCCCGACTGCACGATCTCGCGGAGCCCGTAGGGCTCGAGCATGCGGCGCAGCGCGTTGAGCTTGTCCTCGGTGCCCGTGGCCTCGACGGTGACCGCCTCGGGCGAGACGTCGACGACCTTGGCGCGGAACATCTGCGTCACCTCGAGCACCTGCGAGCGCACGCTCGCGTCGGCCCGGATCTTCATCATCACGAGCTCGCGCTGCACCGACGTCGCCGGCTCCAGCTCCACGATCTTGATGACGTGGACGAGCTTGTTGAGCTGCTTGGTGACCTGCTCGAGGGGGAAGTCGTCGACCGTCACGCAGATCGTCATGCGCGAGATCCCCTCCTCCTCGGTGGGCCCCACGGCGAGCGACTGGATGTTGTAACCGCGCCGGGAGAACAGCCCCGAGATGCGGGCGAGCACGCCGGGCTTGTCCTCGACGAGGACCGAGAGGGTGTGCGTGGTGGTCATGCGGGCACCTCGTCGGATCCGCCCGCTTCGGGGTCGTCGAACAGGGGACGGATGTCGCGGGCGGCCATGATCTGGTCGTTGCCCGTGCCGGCGGCGACCATCGGCCAGACCTGCGCGTCGGCGCCGACGGTGAAGTCGATGACGACCGGGCGGTCGTCGATCGCCATGGCCTGCGCGATGACGCGGTCGACGTCGTCCTTCGACTCGCAGCGCAGCCCCTCGCAGCCGAGCGCCTGGGCGAGCAGCACGAAGTCGGGCACGCGGTGCTTGTGCGTGCCGAGCTCGGTGTTCGAGTAGCGCTCGTCGTAGAACAGGGTCTGCCATTGGCGGACCATGCCGAGGTTGCCGTTGTTGATGACCGCGACCTTGATCGGGATGCCCTCGATCGCGCAGGTCGCGAGCTCCTGGTTGGTCATCTGGAAGCAGCCGTCGCCGTCGATGCACCACACCGTGGTGTCCGGGCAGCCGACCTTGGCCCCCATCGCGGCGGGCACGCCGTAGCCCATGGTCCCGGCGCCGCCGGAGTTGAGCCACGTGCGCGGCTTCTCGTAGCGGATGAACTGCGCGGCCCACATCTGGTGCTGGCCCACGCCGGCCGAGTAGATCGCGTCCGGGCCCGCGATGGCCCCGATCCGCTCGATGACGTACTCGGGCGAGAGCGTGCCGTCGGCCGGGTCGTCGTACCCGAGCGGGAACGTCTGGCGCCAGCGCTCGAGCTGGTCCCACCAGGGCAGGAGCCGCTCGGCGCGGGCCTCGCGGCCGCCGTCGTCGGCGGTGCGCAGCGCCGCCGTCAGCTCGGTGATGACCTCGCGGGCGTCGCCCACGATCGGCACGTCCGCGACGCGGTTCTTGCCGATCTCGGCGGGATCGACGTCGGCGTGGACGACCTTCGCCTCGGGGGCGAACGTCGACAGGTCACCGGTGACGCGGTCGTCGAACCGCGTCCCGAGGGCGATCAGCAGATCCGCCTTCTGCATCGCGGCGACGGCGGCGACCGTCCCGTGCATGCCCGGCATCCCCAGGTTCTGGCGGTGGCCGTCGGGGAAGGCGCCGCGGGCCATGAGGGTGGTGACCACGGGCGCGCCGGTCTCGTCGGCGAGGTCCGCGAGCTCGGTGGAGGCCTCGGCCTTGATCACACCGCCGCCGACGTAGAGGACGGGACGACGCGCCTCGCCGATCAGGCGGGCGGCCTCCCGGATCTGCTTGCTGTGCGGCCGGGTGGTCGGCCGGTAGCCGGGCAGCCGGGTCTCGACCGGCCAGCTGAAGGTGGTCTGGGCCTGCAGGACGTCCTTGGGCAGGTCGACCAGGACCGGACCCGGACGCCCGCTCGCCGCGATGTGGAACGCCTCGGCGATCGCGCGCGGGATGTCCGCCGGGTCGGTGACCAGCATGTTGTGCTTGGTGATCGGCATCGTGATGCCGCAGATGTCGGCTTCCTGGAACGCGTCGGTCCCGATGAGCTTGCGGCCCACCTGCCCGGTGATCGCGACGACGGGCACCGAGTCGAGCATCGCGTCCGCGAGCGGGGTGACGAGGTTCGTCGCCCCGGGCCCGGACGTCGCGATGCACACCCCGACCCGCCCCGTGGCCTGGGCGTAGCCGGTGGCCGCGTGGCCGGCGCCCTGCTCGTGGCGCACGAGGACGTGGCGCACGAGCCGGGAGTCGAAGAGGGGGTCGTACGCGGGGAGGATCGCGCCGCCCGGGATGCCGAAGACGACGTCGCAGCCGACGGCCTCGAGCGAGCGCACCAGCGACTGCGCGCCGGTGGCCGGGGACGGGTCGACGTGCGTGGGACGGGTCGCGTCCTGCTGCACGGGAGCCTGCAGGTTGGTGTCCTGCTGCTCGCTGGGCGCACCGGTCCGCGGGGCGGGACGCCGGGTCTCGGCGCCGTTCGCGGCCGGACCCGTGGTGCCGGGGGGCGCCGGTCTGGCTGTGGTCATCGGGTGGTCCACCTCGGTGGGTCGATCCGGATCAGGGGCCGAACATGAAAAAGCCCCCACCGCCTGGAGGCGGGGAGGGCAGGCGCGTCAGCAGGGTTCTCGCGGCGGGCGCAGGTGAAGCGACCCGTCAGGCGCTGACGCGCCCCGGGATTACGAGAATTCGCCGCTGGATCACGGCGACGAGAGTAGGTGGCCGGTCTGGACGGCGTCAAACCGGGTCGCACTGGCACCATCGCAGGGTGACGAGCGAGCAGACGGCCGACGGCCCGGCGCCCACGGCGACCGGGCCCGCGACGTTCCGGCCGGTGCCACTGGTGGCGCTGGTCGCCGTGGGGTTCGTGGTCATCGGCCTGTCGCCCATCGCGTTCCAGGGCGGCGCCTGGTTCCTGCTGTTCCTGCTCCCGCTCCTGCCGGCCTGGTGGCTCGTACGCACGCGCACGATCGTCGACGGGACGGCCCTGCGGGTGCTGCTCGCGTGGGGCTCGCGCCGGGTGCCGTGGGACGACGTCGTGACGCTGCGGGTCGCCGAGCGGGGCTGGGTGCGCGCGGTCGGCCGCGACGAGGGCGAGGTGGCGCTGGTCGGCGTGCGCCCCCGCGACCTCGGCCGCGTCGCCGCCGCCAGCGAGGGGCGGATCGACATGCCGACCCCGGACGAGGTCGCCGCGGTGCGCGAGCACCAGCGCGAGCTCGAGGCCACCCGGATGCGGATCGCCCGTCTGCGCGACCGGCAGGCCGCGGGGTCGGAGGAGGCCACGGGGTCGGAGAAGGCCACGGGGTCGGAGGAGTCACCCGAGCCGACCGAGCCGGGCACCGACGCGGGCACCGAGTCGACCGCCGGGAACGACGAGCGCCGGGCGTAACCTCGCCGGTGGTCCACTCCTGATCACCTTCCTGCGAGGTCACCCGTGCCGCCGCTGCGCTCACGCGTCACCACCCAGGGCCGCAACGCCGCCGGGGCCCGCGCCCTCTGGCGGGCCACCGGCCTCACCGACTCCGACTTCGGCAAGCCGCTCGTCGCGATCGCCAACTCCTACACGCAGTTCGTGCCCGGCCACGTGCACCTCAAGGAGCTGGGCGAGCTCGTCGCGGGCGCCGTGCGGGAGGCCGGCGGGATCGCGCGGGAGTTCCACACCATCGCCGTGGACGACGGCATCGCGATGGGCCACGGCGGGATGCTGCACTCGCTGCCGTCGCGCGAGGTGATCGCCGACGCCGTGGAGCACATGGTCCAGGGCCACGCGGTCGACGCGCTGGTGTGCATCTCGAACTGCGACAAGATCACCCCGGGGATGCTCAACGCCGCGATGCGGCTGGACATCCCGACGGTGTTCGTGTCCGGCGGGCCCATGGAGGCCGGCAAGGCCGTGGTCGTCGACGGCGTCGCACAGGCGCCCACCGACCTCATCACCGCGATCTCTGCGTCGGCGTCCTCGCAGGTCAGCGACGACGGGCTCACCGAGGTCGAGCGCTCGGCGTGCCCGACCTGCGGGTCGTGCTCGGGCATGTTCACCGCCAACTCGATGAACTGCCTCACCGAGGCCCTCGGCCTCTCGCTGCCCGGCAACGGCTCGACGCTGGCCACGCACGCCGCGCGCCGGCAGCTGTTCCTCGACGCCGGTCGCACGGTCGTCGAGCTCGCCCGCCGCTGGTACGCCGAGGACGACGCGTCCGTCCTGCCCCGCAACGTCGCGAGCAAGCACGCGTTCGAGAACGCGATGGCGCTCGACGTCGCCATGGGCGGCTCGACCAACACCGTCCTGCACATCCTCGCCGCCGCCCACGAGGCCGGGCTGGACTTCACGCTCGCCGACATCGACGCGGTCAGCCGGCGGGTCCCGTGCGTGTCCAAGGTCGCGCCGAACTCCAGCCACCACATGGAGGACGTGCACCGCGCCGGCGGCATCCCCGCGATCCTCGGCGAGCTCGACCGCGCCGGGCTGCTGCACCGCGACGTGCACGCGGTCCACGCGCCGTCGCTGCCGGAGTGGCTGGGCACCTGGGACATCCGCGGCGGCTCGCCGTCGGCGCAGGCCGTCGAGCTCTTCCACGCCGCGCCCGGCGGGGTGCGCACGGTGGAGCCGTTCTCGACGACGAACCGCTGGTCCTCGCTCGATGAGGACGGCGTCAGCGGTGTCATCAGGGACGTCGAGCACGCGTTCTCCGCCGACGGCGGGCTCGCCGTGCTGACCGGCAACCTCTCCCCCGACGGCGCCGTGATCAAGAGCGCCGGGCTGCCCGAGGACGGGCGGTACTTCCGCGGGCCCGCCCGCGTGGTGGAGTCCCAGGAGGAGGCCGTCTCGATCATCCTCGGCAAGCAGGTGCAGCCGGGCGACGTGATCGTCGTGCGCTACGAGGGCCCGGCCGGCGGCCCGGGGATGCAGGAGATGCTGCACCCGACGGCGTTCCTCAAGGGCGCCGGCCTCGGCGCGGTGTGCGCGCTGGTCACCGACGGCCGGTTCTCGGGGGGCTCGAGCGGCATCTCGGTCGGCCACGTCTCCCCCGAGGCCGCCGCGGGCGGCGCGATCGGGCTGGTGCAGGACGGCGACGAGATCCTCCTCGACGTCGACAGCCGCCGGATCGAGCTGCTCGTCGACGACGACGTGCTCGCCGAGCGCCGCGCCAAGATGGACGCCTCGGAGCGCCCGTGGCAGCCCGCCGTCGAGCGCAACCGCCACCTCACCAGCGCGCTGCGCGCCTACGCGGCGCTCGTCACCTCGGGGGCGACGGGCGCGGTCCGCTCGGTCTAGGTCGGGCTAGCTCCGCAGCGCCCGGACGGCGCGCGGGGTCGTCCCGCCCAGCATGACGACCCCCGCGCCGACGCCGGCGACGAACGCCGCGACCGGCGCCGACGCCGCGCCGCCCAGCACACCGATCACGCCCCCGGCGAGGGCGATCACCGACAGCACGGCGCCGAGCACGGCGAACGGGCGGGCGCCGACGTGCCACCAGCGCGCCAGCGCGAGGAAGTGCACGCCCACGACGAGCACCACCCAGGGCACCAAGAGCTGGGGCGCGAGCCGGCCGAGCACCGCCGTGCCCCCGAACAGCGCCACCACCTCGATCGCGACGATCAGCCGGTAGGAGCGCGTCAGCGGGAACATCCCGCCGCTGCCCGTCCCGCGGCGGCGGCGCAGGAACGCGGCGACGACCACCGCCGCGCACGCCAGGGCCACCAGCGCGGCGACGAGGTGCCACACCGGCCCGAGCAGCCCCGCGTTCAGCACGACGAAGAGCGTCCCGAAGAACGCGCCGACCAGGTCGCCGACGTCGAGCGGGCGCGTCACGCGACCGGACGCTACGTCAGGACGCCGGGTCGCGCCGGGACGCGGCGCGCAGGGCGTCCGCGATCCGGCGGCACTCGTCGCGCGTGAGGACGGCGGTGTGCCGCCCCACGGCCATCACGGCGAACGGGTCGCCGTCCTCGACCTGCACCGACACGATCTCCTCGCCCGCACCCGTGCTCACGGTCGTCCACGCGGTCATCGCCCACTCCACTCTCGACGTCGTCCACGTCGGGATGCGTGGGCGCTGCACCCTTTCTACATACTTGCGTGTTAGCTGGCAAGTAACTGTCGTCGTCAGTACCCGTTGAGCACGAGGTTCGGCGGGTCCTCCCCGCGCGCGACGGCCGCGAGCTGGGCGTGCACGACGCGGTAGGCGCGATCGAGGTGGCCGGGGACGCTGCCGCCGACGTGCGGGGTGATCAGCAGCTGCGGTGCCGACCAGAGCGGGTGGTCGGCGGGCAGGGGCTCGGGGTCGACGACGTCGATCGCCGCGCGCAGGCGCTCGGTGCGCAGCTCGGCGAGCAGGGCGTCGGTGTCCACCACCGGCCCCCGCGCGGCGTTGACCAGCAGCGCACCGTCGGGCATCGCGGCCAGGAAGGCGGCGTCCACGAGCCCGCGCGTCTCGTCGGTGAGGGGAACGAGGAGCACGACGACGTCGTGGTCGGGAAGCAGGTCGGGCAGCTCGGACGTCGCGTGCACGCCGTCGCGGGCCCGGCGCCCGACCCGCGTGATCGACGCGACGTCGAAGGTCTCCATCCGGCGGGCGGTCTGCTCGGCGAGGTCGCCCGCGCCCACGAGCAGCACGCGCTTGCCGGTGAGGGTGTCGGTGATGTGCTGGTCCCAGCGGCCCTCGTCCTGGGCCCGCACGAACGGGGGGATCTCGCGCAGCACGGCGAGGGTGGTCGCGAGCACCCACTCCGCGGTAACGCCACCGTGCGCGCCCTGGCAGTCCGAGAGCTGCACCCCCTCGGGCAGCCGGCCCACCCACATCTCCGCGCCGGCCGAGAGCAGCTGGACCAGGCGCAGCGCCGGGCAGCGCTCCACCAGCTTCAGCGCCTCGGTGGTGGCCAGGAAGCCGGGGATGAGGACGGCGGCGCGCTGCGCGGCGGCGGGCAGCTCGTCGGCCTGCTCGTCGTAGCGGACGAGCTCGAGCCCGTCGATGTCGGCGAGAGCGGCCTCGCCCTCGACGTGGGGCACGAGGACGGTCACGGGTTCGGTGCTCACGGTCCGCGGACGCTAGTCCACCCGTCTCACGGCCGGCAGAGACGTCGGCGCCTACTGTGTCCACCCGTGCCGGGATCCCTGTGGCGAGCGAGGCGGATCTCCCTCCTCGCCGCCCTGCTGACGCTCGGGGCGCTGCTGGCCGGGTGCGCCCAGTTCCCGGACGCCGGTCAGCAGCCCTGGCGCGAGCGCCCGGACCTCGGCGCCGAGCGCGCCCCGCAGCCGCAGCTGCCCGAGACCGGCGAGCCCACGCCCGCGCCGAACTCCGGCCCGCCCTCGACCCCGCCGCCGTGCGTCGACCCCGACCCGCAGGTGGTCGCCACCTGCCTCGCCCCGCTGTCGGCGATCGTCACCCTGCCCGGCGGCGCGGCCGCGCTGGTCGCCGAGCGCACCACCGGGCGCATCGTGCGCGTGGCGCCCGACGAGGAGCCCGAGACGGTGGCGACGGTCCCGGTGACCGCGACCGGCGACGGCGGGCTAACGAGCATCGCGCTCTCCCCCAGCTACGCCGAGGACCAGCTCGTCTACGCCTACGCCACCACCGCCGGCGGCAACGCGGTCATGCGCGTCGCGCCCGGCGACGTCCCGAAGACCGTGCTCGGCGGTATCCCGAGCGGGCCGTCGGGCAACAGCGGCGCGGTCGGCGTCGAGCCCGACGGCACGCTGCTCGTGGCCACCGGCGACGGCGGCGACCGGGCCGCGGCGACCTCGCCCACCTCGCTCGCGGGCAAGCTCCTGCGCATCGACCCGTTCGGCCGGCCGGCCCGCGGCACGCCGAACCCCACCTCGCCGGTCGTCGGCAGCGGCCTGCACGCCCCGGGTGACGTCTGCGCCGACCCCGCCACGGGCGTGAGCTGGGTGACCGACCAGGCCGGACCGCGCGACGTCCTGCTCGCCGTGCGGCCCGGTGAGGCGCCGGGCGCGGACGCCGCGACCTCGCCGGCCTGGACGTGGCCCGACCGCCCCGGCGTCGCCGGGTGCGCCGCGCTGCCGGGCACGCTCGTCGTCGGCCTGGAGGGCTCGAGCGCGATGTTCGTCCTGCGCCCGACGCCGCAGGGCTCGTTCGTCGGGACCCCGCAGGCCGTCCTCGCCGGCGCCTACGGGCGCATCACCGGCACGGACGTCGCCTCCGACGGCCTCATCTGGTTCACGACGGCCAACAAGGGCGGCGGCGGGCCCGTGACGCCGACCGACGACCGCGTCGTGCGCATCCGGCCCCCGTCGGGCGGGGCGAGCGGGGCCGACTAGCGGGCGACCGCCGCTCCTGCCCCGGACGCACCACGGCCCCGCTCCCCCACGTCGCAGTGGGGAGGAACGGGGCCGTGGGCTCGCCCGGTCTGGGGAGCGGACCAGGCGACGAGGTCAGTCGTCGCTGTCGGCGCCGCCGAAGGACAGGACGCTCGAGCCCTGCGCGGCGGCCTCGTCGAGCTGCGCGGCGCCGGCGCCCGTCGCGTCGTGGACCTGCCCGGAGACCTCGGAGACCTGACCGGCGATCTCGCGCTCGGTGTCGGTGGCCTGGCTGCCCACCGGAATCCCCGCGGCGTTGGCGTTGGTCTGCAGGTCCGAGGTGGCCGCCGAGGCGATGTCGCTCGTGGCGTGCTCCACGGCGGAGACCTCGCCGCCGACGAGCTCCTCGCCACCCTTCACCGTCGTCGGGACGTCGGTCTCGGGCAGCTCCTGCGCACCCTCGGCCAGCTCCGTCACGTGGCTCGTGACGGTCTGCTCGGTGTTGTCGAAGGTGGGCGCCTCGGCGGCGAAAGCGAAGGACGCGGTGCCGCCGGTCAGCGCGAGCGCAGCGGCCGCGGTGAGCGCGCCCCGGCCGGCGACCTTGCCGACCGTGCTGGTCTGGCGGGCACTGTGTGCACCCATTCGGAACCCTCCAGTACTTCGTGTGGCGTCGGGGGATAGGACCGGACGATGGCACGCTGTGACGCCCGGTCAAGAAGCCGCTACACGCTGCTCCCTGAATCCCCCAACGGAGGGATCCCGTTGGGGTTACGGTCGGATCACGAAAAACATGATCCAGATCTTTCGCGGCCGGACCTACCGGCAGCGCTCCAGCACCAGCTCCTGCACGCGAGCGGCGTCCGCCTGGCCGCGCGTGGCCTTCATCACGGCACCGACGATCGCGCCCGCGGCCTTGGTCTTGCCCGCGCGGATCTTCTCGGCGATGCCGGGCTGGGCCGCGAGCGCCTCGTCGACCGCGGTGGTCAGCGCGCTCTCGTCGCTGACGACCGCGAGGCCCCGGCCGGCCACGACCTCGTCGGGCTCGCCCTCGCCGGCCAGCACGCCGTCGACGACCTGGCGGGCCAGCTTGTTGGTCAGCGTGCCCTCGGCGACCAGCGCCACCACGCGGGCGACCTGCGGCGGCGTGATCGCGAGCTCCGGGAGCGTGACGCCGGCGGCGTTGGCCTGCTGGGCGAGGTAGGACACCCACCAGGAGCGGGCGGCCTCGGGCGGCGCGCCGGCGTCGACGGTGTCGGCGACGAGGTCGAGCGCGTCGGCGTTGACCAGGTCGCGCAGCTCCTCGTCGGACAGGCCCCACTCGGCCTGGATGCGCGCCCGGCGCTCCCAGGGCCGCTCGGGCAGGCCCGCGCGCAGCGTCTCGACCCACTCGCGCGACGGCTCCAGCGGCGGGAGGTCGGGCTCGGGGAAGAAGCGGTAGTCGGCGAAGGTCTCCTTCGGCCGGCCCGCCGAGGTCGTCCCGGACTGCTCGTCGAAGTGCCGGGTCTCCTGGGTGACGGTGCCCCCGCAGAGCAGGACGCCGGCGTGGCGGCCCATCTCGTAGCGCACCGCGCGCTCCACCGAGCGCAGCGAGTTGACGTTCTTCGTCTCGGTGCGCGTGCCGAACGCGTCGGTGCCCTTCGGCTTGAGCGACACGTTGGCGTCGCAGCGCATCGAGCCCTGGTCCATGCGCACGTCGGAGACGCCGAGCCCGCGCAGGACGTCGCGCAGCGCGGTGACGTAGGCGCGGGCGACCTCGGGGGCGCGCACGCCGGCCCCGACGATCGGCTTGGTGACGATCTCGATGAGCGGCACGCCGGCGCGGTTGTAGTCGAGCAGGGAGTGGTCGGCGCCGTGGATGCGCCCGGTGGCCCCGCCGATGTGCAGGGACTTGCCGGTGTCCTCCTCCATGTGCGCGCGCTCGATCTCCACGCGCCACGTGGTGCCGTCGTCCAGCGGCACGTCGAGGTACCCGTCGAAGACGATCGGGTCCTCGTACTGGGAGATCTGGAAGTTCTTCGGCATGTCCGGGTAGAAGTAGTTCTTCCGGGCGAAGCCGGAGCGCTCCCGCACCCGGCAGTTCAGCGCCAGCCCGATCCTGATCGCCGACTCGACCGCCGTGCCGTTGAGCCGTGGCAGCGAGCCGGGCAGGCCGAGGCAGACCGGGCAGATGTTCGTGTTGGGCTCGGCGCCGAACGCGTTGGCGCAGCCGCAGAACATCTTGGTCGCGGTGTTGAGCTCCACGTGCACCTCGAGCCCCATGACGGGGTCGAAGCGCTCGCAGACCTCCTCGACGGTGTACGGAGCGGCGTCGATGGTGGCGGTCATCGGGTCGCCTCCAGGGCGCGGAGCTCGGGGATGCGGGGGCCGGCGCCCGGGCCGCGGGCGACCTCGTAGGCGGCGGCCACCCGGTAGGCACGGTCGTCGGCCAGCGCCGGGGCCATGATCTGCAGGCCGACGGGCAGCCCGTCGTCGGCGGACAGACCGCACGGCACCGAGAGCGCGGCGTTCCCGGCGAGGTTCGACGGGATCGTGCAGAGGTCGGCGAGGTACATCGCCAGCGGGTCGTCCGCGCGCTCGCCGATGGCGAACGCGGTGGTGGGCGTCGTCGGCGAGATCAGCACGTCACAGGTCGCGAACGCGGCGGTGAAGTCGCGAACGATCAGCGTGCGGGCCTTCTGCGCCTTGCCGTACAGCGCGTCGTAGGACCCCGCGGACAGGGCGTGCGTGCCGATCATGATGCGGCGCTTGACCTCGGCGCCGAACCCCGCCTCGCGGGTGAGCGACATGACCTCGTCGGCGGCGTGCTCGCCGTCGTCGCCGACGCGCAGGCCGTAGCGCATGGCGTCGAAGCGGGCGAGGTTGCTCGACGCCTCGCTGGGCGCGATGAGGTAGTACGCCGGCAGCGCGTAGCCGAACGAGGGACACGAGACCTCGACGACCTCGGCGCCCAGCTCGCCGAGGGTCCGCACCGCGTCGGTGAAGGCCCCGAGCACGCCGGGCTGGTAGCCCTCGCCGGAGAACTCGGTGACCACGCCGATGCGCACGCCGGCGAGGTCGCCGCGGGCGCCGGCCTGGGCGGCCTCGACCACGGGCGGCAGGGGCGCGCTCACCGAGGTCTGGTCGTTCCGGTCCTGCCCGCCGATGACCTCGTGCAGCAGCGCGGCGTCGAGCACCGAGCGGGCGCAGGGGCCGATCTGGTCGAGCGACGACGAGAACGCGATGAGCCCGTACCGCGAGACCGTGCCGTAGGTCGGCTTGACGCCCACGGTGCCGGTGACGGCCCCGGGCTGGCGGATCGAGCCGCCGGTGTCCGAGCCGAGCGCCAGCGGCGACTCGCCTGCGGCGACCGCCGACGACGACCCGCCGCCGGACCCGCCGGGGATGCGTGTGAGGTCCCACGGGTTGCGGCTGGGACCGAACGCCGAGTTCTCGGTGGAGCTGCCCATCGCGAACTCGTCGAGGTTCGTCTTGCCCAGCGGCACCAGGCCCGCGGCGCGCAGCCGGGCCACGACCGTCGCGTCGTAGGGCGGCCGCCAGCCCTCGAGGATGCGCGAGGCCGCCGTCGTGGGCATGTCGGTGGTGGTCAGGTTGTCCTTGAGCGCGATCGGCACCCCGGCCAGCGGCGACGCGGGCGCGCCGCCGGCGACGGCGCGGTCGGCGGCCTCGGCCGCGGCCAGCGCGCCCTCGGCGTCGAGGTGCAGGAACGCGTGCACGCCGCTCTCGGCGGGGCCGTCCACGGCCTCGATGCGCTCGAGGTGCGCGCGGGTGACCTCCACCGACGACACCTCGCGGGCGTGGATCCGGCGCGCGAGCTCCGCGGCGTCGAGGGAGACCAGCTCGTTCACAGCTCCTCCCCCAGGATCCGCGGCACGCGGAAGCGGCCCTCCTCGGCGGCGGGGGCCTCGGCGAGCGCCACGTCACGACGCAACGACGGTTCCGTGGTGTCCGGACGCAGCACGTTCGTCTGCGGGACGACCTGCGCGGTCGGGGGGACGTCGTCGGGGATCTCACCGACCCGGGAGACGGTGTCGACGATCGCGTCGATCTGTCCCGAGAACATGTCCAGCTCGGCGTCGGAGACGGCGAGCCGGGCCAGGCGGGCGAGGTGGGCGACGTCGTCGCGGGTGATGTCGGACATGTCCCTCCGGGGTCGTGCGCGGTCGTCCCGGGCCGAGCGGCGCGTCGCAGCGTCGTCGCTGGATCCTCCGGGCGCGAACACCCAGTCTAGGACCGGCCCCGACGGGGTTTCCGGCGGTCGTGCCTGATCAATCCTCGCCTGCTCGGGGGTGCTCCTGCGAGGATGCGCCGGTCCCGTCGGCGGGGTCCCACGGCGGGCGCCCGGGGCGTGACGCCGCCCGGCGGCGAGCGGGTCGACCACACGGCCCGCACCGCGAGAGCCACCCGGAGCCACCCGGAGCCGCCGGGAGTCCCGGGAGTCGAGGAGGGCCGTGACCTACCTGCTGCGCGTGGTGCTGCCGGATCGTCCGGGCACGCTCGGGGCGCTCGCGTCCGCCCTCGGGGCCGAGGGGGCGGACATCCTGTCCGTCGACGTCGTCGAGCGCGGCGGGGGCTCGGCGGTGGACGACCTCGTCGTCGACATGCCCAGCTCCCGGCTGCCCGACGTGCTCATCACCGCCGCGGAGGCGGTCGACGGGGTGGTGGTCGAGTCGGTGCGCCCGTTCGCCGGTGCCCTGGACACCACCCGCGAGCTGGAGCTCGTCGAGACGATCGCCGCCCGCCCCGAGGAGGGGCTGATCCGGCTCGCGGAGGGCGTCCCGCGTCTGTTCCGCTCAGCCTGGGCGCTGATCACCGAGAACACCGGCGAGGGCACGCGCGTGCGCCGCGTCGCCTCGAGCGCGGCGGCCCCGGAGACCGAGGCCGCCGAGCTGCCCTGGCTGCCGCTGAGCAAGGCGACGGTGCTCGACCCGGACGCCGGCCACACGGTCCCCGACGCCTGGACCGCCCTCGACACCGAGCTCGCCGCCGCGCCGCTCGGACGCCCGGAACGCGCCGTCGTCGTCGGCCGGCCGGGCGGACCGGCCTTCCGCCCCTCCGAGCTCGCCCGCCTCTCGCACCTCGCCGGGATCGTCGCGACGATCACCGGCTGACGCGCCGGCCCGCCCGGTCGCGGGCAGCTCGCTCGCGTACCGACCCACGAACAGCGCAAGGTGAGCGCGCGAGTGCGGACCGGGATTCGTCAGCGGCGGTGCTCGGCGCGCGACCCGGGCCACCGGCCGGACGACCGCAGACCGCCGCGCGATCCGTTGCGGCGCCGCTCGTAGCGCCCGCCGACGTCGTGGCCCAGCGCGTAGCGCACGAGCTCCTCGTTGCCCGTCGCGAGCCAGGTGCCGTCGGGACCCTTGAGGGTGTCCTCGAAGCCGATGCGGGTGTCGAGGTTGTTGCGCTTGGCGTACTCGAGCACGGGCCAGGCGCCCGCCTCCTCGCCGTGCAGCAGCACCGGCGCCGGCACCGGCCCGAGGGCCTTGAGGATGCGCACGGCCTCGGCGACCGCGGTGTCCGGGTCGGTGACGGTGACCTCGGCGAGCACCCGCACGGTGCCCCGGGGCAGGCCGGCCTGCTTGAGCTGCACGGCGTCGCCGGTGGTCCACACGCCGAGCTCGACACCGATGTCGACCGCGTCGAGCGCGGCGCACACGCGCTGCCAGCCCCGCTCGTGGACGTTCACCGACGCGACGTCGGGGCGCGCGTGGCGGGGCAGGCGGCCCCACTGCCCGATGATCTCGGTGCGCTTCAGCGGGTCCGGCTCGACCCAGCGGGCCGTCGTGACCCCGATCTCCATCTCCGGGGCCTCGCGGCGGATGGCGTCGACGACCGTGCCGATGACGCGCGGGTCGAGGCTCTCCTGACCGTCACGGTCGCGCGGGTGGACGTGCAGGCTCTGGACGCCGAGCAGGGCCACGGCGCGGGCGTCGCGGGCGAGGTGGCGCGGGCTCATCGGCACCGCCGGGTACACGTCGGCGGGTCGGGCACCGTTGGGGCAGCACTGCAGCACCGCGGTGTCCTCCCCTCTCGCGACCCGTGGCCCGCCCGGACCGGGGGTGTCCAGCTTCGACGCTGCCGACGGTGAGGGCAACGCCCAGCCGTCGACGTCGGGAAACCCACCTCGATGCCACTCGGACGGACGCAGGCTTCGTCACCCGACGGTGCGAGTCTGCCCGACGGGTCGGGAGGGCTGCAGGCCGCGGGTCAGCCCCCGGGCTCGGCCGCCCCGCCGGAGGGGTCGACGGCCGCGGCCTGCGCCGCCTCCGGGCCCTCGGCGAGCAGCACGCGGAAGCCGTCCTCGTCGAGGATCGGCACCCCCGCCGACACCGCCTTGTCGTACTTCGACCCCGGCTCGTCGCCGACGACGAGGAACGCCGTCTTCTTGGACACCGAGCCCGCCGCCCGCCCGCCGCGGGCGAGGATGGCCTCCTTCGCCTCGTCGCGGGAGAACGTGGGTAACGAGCCGGTGACGACGATCGAGAGACCCTCGAGGGTGCGGGGCACCGACTCGTCGGCCTCCTCGGCGAGCGTCACCCCGGCCGCGCGCCACTTCTCCACGACCTCGCGGTGCCAGTCGACCGAGAACCACTCCCGTACCGCGTGGGCGATGGTGGGCCCGACACCGTCGACCGCCGCCAGCTCCTCCTCATCGGCGGCGTCGATGGCGTCGATCGACCGGAAGTGTCGCGCCAGCGCCTGGGCCGCCGTGGGGCCGACGTGGCGGATCGAGAGACCGACGAGCACCTTCCACAGCGGGCGGTGCTTCGCGGTCTCGAGGTTGGTGAGCAGCTTGCGCCCGTTGGCCGAGACGTTGCCGGCCTTGGTGGTGAACAGGTCGACCCGCAGGAGGTCGTCCTCGGTGAGCCGGAAGGCGTCGCCCTCGTCCTGCACCACGCCCGCGTCGAGCAGGGCCGTCGCCGCCTCGTAGCCGAGCCCCTCGATGTCGAAGGCGCCGCGCCCGGCGACGTGGAACAGGCGCTCACGCAGCTGCGCGGGGCAGGAGCGGGCGTTGGGGCAGCGCAGGTCCTTGTCGCCCTCGCGCATCTGGCGCAGCTCGGTGCCGCACTCGGGACAGTGCGTCGGCATGACGAACGCGTGCTCGCTGCCGTCGCGCGCCTCCACGACCGGCCCGAGCACCTCGGGGATGACGTCGCCGGCCTTGCGGATGATCACCCGGTCGCCGATGAGCACGCCCTTGCGCTCGACCTCGCCGGCGTTGTGCAGCGTCGCGAGCGACACCGTCGACCCCGCGACCAGCACCGGGTCCATCTCGGCGAACGGGGTGACGCGTCCGGTGCGCCCGACGTTGACGCTGATGTTGCGCAGCGTCGTGGTGGCCTGCTCGGGCGGGTACTTGTAGGCGATCGCCCAGCGCGGCGCCCGCGACGTGGAGCCCAGCCGGCGCTGCAGCGCGACGTCGTCGACCTTGACCACCACGCCGTCGATCTCGTGCTCGGAGTCGTGGCGGTGCTCGCCCCAGTAGGTGACGTGGTCGATCACCGCGTCGACGCCGTGGAGCACGCGTGTCTGCGTGGAGACCGGCAGCCCCCACGCGGCGAGGGCGTCGTAGGCCTGGGACTGGCGCTCCGGGGTGAAGCCCCGGCGCCGTCCCAGCCCGTGGCAGATGAGGCGCAGCGGGCGCGTGGCCGTCACCCGCGGGTCCTTCTGGCGCAGCGAGCCGGCCGCCGAGTTGCGCGGGTTGGCGAACGGCTGCTTGCCCGCCGCGACGAGCCCGGCGTTGAGCTCCTCGAAGTCGGCGAGGCGGAAGAACACCTCGCCGCGGACCTCCATGAGCTCGGGCACCGGGAACTCCTCGGTGCCCGTCAGCTCGGTGGGCACGTCGGCCAGCGTGCGCATGTTGAGCGTGATGTCCTCGCCGGTGCGCCCGTCGCCGCGGGTGAGCGCGCGCGTGAGGTGGCCGTTCTCGTAGAGCAGGTTGACCGCGAGCCCGTCGATCTTGAGCTCGCAGAGGTAGAGCAGCTCCTCGGTGGGGAAGTCGAGCTCCCGCTGCACGCGCAGGACCCACTCGCGCAGCTCCTCGTGGGCGAACGCGTTGTCGAGCGAGAGCATGCGCTCGAGGTGGTCGACCGCGACGAAGTCGGTGGAGAACCCGCCGCCCACCCGCTGTGTCGGCGACGCGGGCGTGACCAGCGACGGGTTCTCCTCCTCGAGGCGCTGCAGCTCGCCGAACAGCTCGTCGAACTCGCCGTCGGTGACGATCGGGGCATCGAGCACGTAGTAGCGGAACTGGTGGTCGGACACGACCTCGGACAGCTCGCGGTGGCGTTGGGCCACGTCGGTCGGCACGTCGGTGTGTTCCGTGCTGGTCACGGGCCCGAGATTAGCCGCGCACCCCGACAGTGAACCCCGACTCCACCGTGTCGGGGCCCGGGGGCGGCGCGGCCCGGTAAGGGATCGAGCACGCGAGCGTCAGGACGCCGAGGCAGGAGAACAGCAGGACGGTCGCGGCGACACCCTCGGGGGTGCGGACGTTCTCGGCGGCGTCGAGCAGCGCCACGATGACGAGGAAGGCCGCGATCGGCACGGCCATCGCCGTCCAGGCCAGCCGCTGCCCGCGCGGGGTCCCGCGCCCGGCCAGCGCCCACCCGCCGGCCATGGCCGGGAGCACGAGGAGCAGCGCGGACGGGTCGAGCGCGAAGATCAGCGGCACGAGCGTCAGGCGGCGGCCCGGGCGACCGAGACGCCGCCGGTGTTCGGCGTAGCCGAGCAGCCCGCCGACCACGGCGGACGTGAGCAGGATGAAGCCGAACGTCCCGAGCCAGCTGACGACCGACTCCGGTCCGGCCACCGCCGCCATGAATCCCCGCAGTGCGGCGCCCCAGGCGATCCCGCAGACGACGCCGGCGGCCACCAGCTGCGGCCCGGTGCGCGGGGGCGCGCCGGCGAGGCCGGCCACGGCGAGCCCGAGCACCGCGACCAGGGCGACCACCAGCACCGCGTGCCACGCGCCGCGCGGGGTGGCGAGGGCGAACCCGCCGTCCTGCGGGGCCGCGAGGACGACCGGGACGGCGGCCACCCACGCCAGCGCGCAGACGGAGCCGGCCAGCAGCTGGGATCGGGTCATGGCGGCCTCACCGACGTCCGTGTCGTGTACGGAGAGTACGCGCACTGGGCCGTCGGTGGACTGGTCGTTCCGGCGGAACGGCGTTGGGTGCCCGCCGCGGTGACTCACCGTCCGAGGTGGCGCTCCACGGAGGCGACGAAGCCGGTCGCGATGCCGGCGTAGGAGGTCTCGGTGACGCCGCCGACGTGCGGGGTCACGGCGACGTTCTCGGCCAGTAGCGGGTCGTCGGTGTCGATCGGCTCGACCCAGGTGACGTCCAGCCCGGCGCCGGCGAGCCGCCCGGTCCGCAGGGCGGCGAGCAGGGCGTCCTTGTCGACGATCCCGCCGCGGGCGACGTTGACGACGTGGCCGCCGGGGCGCAGGGCCTCGAGCGCGGCGGTGCCGACGATGCCGCGCGTCCCGGGGGTCAGCGGGCAGGCCACGACGAGGTCGTCGCAGCGGGCCAGGGCGGCGAGCAGGTCGTCGGCGCGGTGGTAGTGGGCGTCGTCGAGGAGCTCCGCGGCCCGCGGCGTCTCGGCGCGCGGGCGGCGCCCGATCCCGACGGGCTCGGCGGCGAAGGCCCGCAGGCGCACGATCACCTCGGCGCCGATGTCGCCGACGCCGAGCACGCCGACGGTGCGCCCGGCGAGCGTCCGTCCGGACGGCTCGCCCACCAGGCTCGTCGCGACGTTCGCCCGGGCCTCCTCGAAGCGGCGCAGCAGCGCGAGCAGGTGGAGCAGGGCGACCTCGGCGACCGCGACGGCGTTGCCCGACTCGGCGCCCGAGACGTTGTCCACCGGCAGGCCGCGCGCGGCGGCGGCGTCGAGATCGACCCCGGAGAGCCCGACGCCGAACTGCTGGATCATGCGCGGCGCCGTGGCGTCCATCAGCGCGCCCGAGATCGTGCTGCCCATCGGGCACAGGACGTCGACGCGCTCGAGACCGCCGGCGGGCACCTCGACCGGCATGTCGAGGATCTCCACACCGGTCCACCCGGCCGCCTCGAACGCCGTCTCCAGGGCTCCGCGCAGGGCGGCGAACCCGCCGCCCACCAGTCCGATCCGCACGCTCCTATCGGATCACCGGGGTGTCACCAGTGCTCCGGCGGGTCGGCGAAGGCGCGGGCCAGCTCCACGGTCGTGCCCGTCGCCCGCCGCGCCCACGCGGGGCTCGCGCCGGCGAGCCCGCAGGTCGGGGTGACGACGGCGCGGTCGGCGAGGCGGGCGCGGTCGAAGCCGAGGCGGTCGGCGAGGTCGAGGGCCGGCTGGGCGAGGGGCTGGAGCTCGGGCTCCGTCGCGGGGTCGGTCGACGGGACGGCGCCGAGCCAGAGCTCGGTGCCCGCCTCCCAGAGCTCGCCGAGGGCGTCGAGCACCTCCTTCGGCGCGTCCGCACCCCCGAGCGCGAGGAGGTCGACGGCCACCGCGTCCGGGCTGGTCGCGCCGATGAGCGCGAGGGGCGGCGTGGGGTGGCAGCAGTGCACGGCGACGGCCGCGGCGCCGGCCCCGCGCGCGGCCCGGACGGTCTGCTCGAGGAGCGCCCGGGCGTCGGCACCCGGGACCGCGCCGACCGTCCCGTAGCCCGAGGGCGTCGTCAGCGAGCCGGCCAGCACGGCGGGCAGGGTCGGCTCGTCGATCTGCACGACGACGGGCGCCTCGGTGCGCCGGGCGAGCTCGGCGACGTGGGTGCGCAGACCCTCGCCGAGGCTGGCGGCGAACTCGGCGAGCGCTCCGCGGTCGGTGAGCACCCGGTGCCCCGAACGCAGCTCGATCCCCGCGGCGAGCGTCCACGGGCCCGCGACCTGGCACTTCACCGCCGGCGGGTGCGCGCCCGCCTCCCCCAGCGCCTCGTCGATCGCGTCGATGTCGCGGGCGAGCAGCTCCTCGGCGCGCCGGTGCTCCCCGCCGGGGCGGCGCGCCACGCGGTAGCCCGACGGCCACACCTCGACGGCGAGGTCGACGAGCAGCGCCGCGGTGCGCCCGACCATGTCGGCGCCGGCCCCGCGCGCCGGCAGCTCGGGCACGTACGGGAGCCCGGGCACCTCGCCGACGATCGTGCGCGCGGCCTCGCGGACGTCGGTGCCGGGCCACGACCCGAGCCCCGTGGCCCGGTCGCCGGGCTGCGGCTCGCGGACCTCCGCTCCCACCGACGCGCTCGTCTCGCTCACCCCGCCAGGATCCACGGGCGGGGCGGGGTGGGCGCCGCGGGGGTTCCGGGCGAAGGGCACCTTCGCTCGAAGAGACGGGCGAGGGGCGCCCTTGGCCGGAACGCTTGCCCGCCGCGTCGCGGAGATCACGAGCACTCCATCGCCCTCGCGAGGCCGCCGGACGCGCACCAGGTGCTCGTGATCAGCGCGACCGGGGGCGGCGTCAACCCCGGGCCGGGGCGAGGTCGACGGCGGGCGGCGGCCAGCCCACGCCGAGGCGGTCGGCGAGCCCGGCGACACCGTCGTCGGTGACCTTCAGCGCGCGGTGCCCGGTCGACGCGCGCACCCAGCCGTCGGCGTCGAACCGGTCGAGCAGCGCCGCGGCCAGCGGGCCGGAGAGGTGGTGGCGCTGCTCGGTCCAGTCGACGCAGCACCGCACGGCGTGCAGCCCGTCCGGCACGCGCACCCCGAGGCCGACGAGCCCCGTCCGGCCCGCCTCGGTGAGGCGGTAGGCGCCGTCCTCGGCGACGTAGCCGGGCAGCTGGTGGGCCCGCCGCGCGGTGGGGTCCGGGGTGCCGTCGGAGCCGGAGATCCAGCCGCGCTCGCGCAGCGCGTCGGTGACGGCGACGCCGAGGCGGCCGGCGAGGTGGTCGTAGCAGCGCCGCGCCATCCGCAGCGCGTGCGCGCGCGTGCCCTCGCGCAGCGAGCGGACCGGGCGCGCCGGCGCGACCCGGCCGAGCACCTCGACCAGCCGGGCGACCTCGGGACCGGCGAGGCGGTAGTAGCGGTAGCGCCCGGTCGCGACGACCTCGGTGAGCCCGCGCTCGGTGAGCCGCCCCAGGTGCCCGCTCGCGGTGGACGGGGCGACGCCCGCCTCGGAGGCCAGCGTGCTCGCCGGCAGCGCGCGGCCGTCCGCGAGCGCGAGCAGCATGCGGCAGCGGGCGCGGTCGGCGAGCAGCTCGCCCACCGCGGCCATGTCGACGTCGCCGGTCTCCATGACCGAGACGGTAGGAGCGCGACGCTGCGGTGTGCGCCGAATCGTCGAGCGGCGCTGGCAGCATGGGCGGGGTGGAGGTGCTGGCGAGCGAGGTGTGGCGCGCGCGGGCCGCGGCACACGCCGAGTGCGCCGACGCGCTGACCGCCGGGCACCGGGCGCGCAGGGCGCGCGGCGAGGCGCACCCCGTCGAGGACTTCCTCTACACCTACTACCCGACCCGCCCGAGCCGGCTGCGGCGCTGGCACCCCGGCGCCCGGGTGGTCCTGGAGGACGCCGACGAGCGCGCCGCCTGGCGCCACTACCTGCGCGCCGGGGACGGCGTCCGCGTCGACCACGAGACGCTGAGCAGGGAGCGCGGGGCCACGGTCGCCTTCGTGGACGGCCTCCTGCGCGCCACCGCGGACCGGCCCGCCCAGCTCGGCTGCTTCGGGCTGCACGAGTGGGCGATGGTCTACCGCGACCGGGACACCCGCCACCCCGTGCCCCTGCGCCTCGGGGCGGCCGGCACCGACGCGGTCGTCGAGTCGCACCGCATCCGCTGCTCGCACTTCGACGCCTACCGGTTCTTCACCGACGCCGCCGCGCCCCGCAACACCGTCACGCCCACCCGCGCCCGCCAGGTCGAGCTCGAACAGCCCGGGTGCCTGCACGCCGGGATGGACCTCTACAAGTGGGCGGACAAGCTCGGGCCGCTCGTGCCCGGCGAGCTGCTGCTGGACACCTTCGCGCTCGCCCACGACATCCGGGTGCTCGACATGCGCGCGTCGCCCTACGATCTCGCCGACCTCGGCTACCCCCCGGTGCGCATCGAGACCGCCGAGGGCAAGGCCGCCTACGCCGCCGCCCAGCAGCGCTTCGCCGAGCGCGGCGCGGACCTGCGCGAACGGCTCCTGACGGTGCTCTCAGAGCTCCGGGCGTGACGTCCGCACCGCCCCGATGCTCGCCGCGACGACCATCGCGATCGCCAGCGCCGAGACCACGGTGACCTCCTGGCCGAGCACGACGAACCCGGCCGTCGCGGCGATCGCGGGCGCGAGGCTCATCAGCACCGAGAACGTCGAGGTCGGCATCCGGCGCAGCGCGAGCAGCTCGAGGCTGTAGGGCACGAGCGAGGACAGCAGCGCCACGGCGAAGCCCCACCCGAGCACGAGGGGGTCGACCATCGCCGCGCCGCCCGCCACCGCGCCGAACGGGACGGTGAGCACCGCGCCGACGGTCATCGCGAGCGCCAGGCCGTCGAGGCGCTCGAAGCGTCCGCCGGCGTGGCGGGAGGCGAGGATGTAGGCCGCCCACATCGCCGCGGCGCCCAGCGCGAACAGCGCGCCGGTCAGCGTCAGCCCGGTCAGGCCCGCGCGGCCGAGCAGCGCCACCCCGGCGAGCGCGAGCCCCGCCCACACCCAGCGCGACGCCCGGCGTGACGCGACCACCGAGAGCACGAGCGGGCCGAGCACCTCGAGCGTCACCGCGGCGCCCAGCGGGATCCGCGCGATCGCCTCGTAGATCAGCGAGTTCATGCCCGCCAGCGCGACGCCGAAGCCCACGACGGCCGCCCAGTCGCGTCGCCCGAGACGCCGGACCCGCGGCCGGCAGACCGCCAGCAGCACCAGCGCCGCGAACGCCAGCCGCAGCGACACCGCGCCGACGGGGCCGACCCGCGCGAACAGCCCGGTGGCCGCGGTGGCGCCGAACTGCACGGAGAACTGGCCGACGAGGACCATGACCACCGCGTCCGCGCGGCTCCGCGTCGGCGCGCGCACTCCGGTCACGCCCCGACGCTGTCACGGCAGGTCACGGAGCGCAGCGGAGCTGGCCCATCGACGCGGTCAGCCGGCGCGCAGATGCCCCGGGGGTGGGTGCTCGACACCGCCGGCGAGCCACGCGCAGAGGTCGTCGACGTCCGCGGGCTCGTGCAGCGGACCGGCGACGACGGCGGGGCCGGTGGGGGTGCGCGTGTGGTCGCACGGCTGGACGAGCACCAGCGCGCCGGCCCCGTGGGGTGCGGTGCCCTGCCCGCACGCCGATGTCGTCAGGCACGGCGCGCTCACCAGCACGCCGTGCGGGCACCGCCGGACGGTGCCGCGCAGCGCCTCGCTGACGTCCTCGCGCCCGATCGCGGGACGCTGGTGGTGCGGGCAGGTCGCGGTGCCGCAGTAGACGGCGGTGAAGCCGACCGTGTCGGTCATCGCTCGCCCTCCCTCCGGGTCGAGGCGCCGTCGAGGTCGAGGCCGCCGGGCAGGTCGTCGCACGGGTCGGCGTGCCGGTGCTCGAACGGATCGGGGAACCGGCGCCACGCCGCCTGCCCGCGCGCGAGCTCGGCGTCGGTGAGCAGGGCGGCGTCGAGCGCCTCGACGATCCCGGCCGGATCGGCGTCGTGGACGAGCACCACGAGCTGCTGCTCGCGGTCGCCGAAGCGGTCGTCCCACCGCAGGGCCGCGGCGGCGCGGCGCTCGTCGTCGACGTCGGCCCAGGAGCCGCCGGCCGCGAGCCACGTCCCCGCGACCCCGATCTGCAGGGCGCCGCCCGCGGACTCGAGCCACAGCACGTGCTCGGGCTGCGAGGCCACCCACACCCGCCCGCGGGCCCGGATCGTGCCGTGCAGCAGCACGTCGACCGCGGCGTGCAGGCGCTCGGGGTGGAACGGGCGGCGGTGCCCGACGTGCAGCAGCGAGACGCCGGCGTCGCACGCCAGGGGCGGCTGGCCCCGCAGCAGGGGCGCGTGCGCGTCCTCGGGGACGCCGCGGCGCGCGTCGGGACCGAGGTCCGCGAGCCGGGCGACGACGTCCGCGCCCAGCTCGGCCGCGATCTCCGGCGCACCGCCGGGCGGGTCGGCGACGGTGAGGCGCGCCGCCCGCGGGGCGAGGCGGTCGAGGACGGCATCGAGGCGCACGCGGTCCCAGGGCGTCGCGCAGCGCCCGGCGACCACGAGCACGTCGGCGAACTCGGCCTGCGCCACGACCACCTGCGCGACGCTGCGCTCGTCGTCCCCGGTCAGCCCGAGACCCCGCTCCACCAGCGTGTGGTCGCCGCCCGCGTCCTCGAGCCAGGTCTCCGCGTCGATCACCCCGACGACACCGCGCAGCGCCAGCACGTCGGTGACCGGGCCGTCGGCGCCCTCGGGCACCAGGGTGTGCAGGGCCCCGGCCGCCGCATCGGGCTCCATGCCCGGGTCGAGCAGCAGGACGACGTGCCGCACGGCGGGTTCACGGGCCAGGCGCAGCAGCAGCGGCAGCAGGTCCTCGCGCAGCGTGCAGGCCACGCAGCCGTGCGCGAGCTCGAGCACCGTGTCGGCCGCGCCCTCGTCGTCGACCACCCGCCGGTGCACGACGCCCTCGCCCAGTCCCCGCAGGTCGTGGGCGACGAGCACTCCTCCCGCCGGCCGTACCGCGGCCGCCACCGCCGCTGCGGCGGCCCGGTCGGCACCGCACACCAGCGTCAGTCCGGTCTCCGGACCCTCGGGCATAGCGCTCCCTTCGATCGCGTTACCGTGAACGATAATCATTCTCAACAAGGAGGGGAAGCATGGCTCGCAACGACGTCCGCCCGATCATCAAGCTGCGCTCGACCGCCGGGACCGGCACGACCTACGTGACCCGCAAGAACCGCCGCAACGACCCCGACCGGATGGTGCTGCGCAAGTACGACGCGCGCGTCGGTCGCCACGTGGACTTCCGCGAGGAGCGGTGAGCCGGGCGCCCCGCCCGGGTCGGGTCAGGCCCGGTCGGGCGGGGTGTCGGTGACCCTCAGGAGCAGGGCGACGAACGCGTCCGCGTGGAGCCGCCCGCCGCGCCGCGGCACCTCGCCCCGGCGCTCGTCGTCGGCGACGAGCTCGCCGGCCACGCGGTCGAGGGCCCGCATCAGCGGGTCGGCGAGGTCGGGCGGCACCTCGCCGAGCAGCTCGAGGGAGCCGTCGTCCCGCCGCTGGGTGGACAGGTGCGCGAGCGCCCTGCGCAGCACCCGGCGCGGCTCGCCGGCCACCAGGTCGTCGTCGGCGGCGCTCATGCGGACTCCTCCTCGGCCACCTCGTCCAGCAGCGCCGACCAGAACCGCAGCGCGGCGTGCTCCATCTCCAGGCCGAGACGCAGGGTGATCATGCGCTTGGCGACGGCGTCGAGGTCGGCGTACCGGGTCCGCATGTCCTCGTAGACCGCGATCCGCTCGCGGTGCGCGGCCACCTGCTCGCGGGCCAGCCGCGCGACGTCGCCCTGCTCGCCGACCTCGTTGAAGAACAGCTTGAGCTCGGCGATGTCGCGCATCTGGAAGTGCTCGGGCGTCGGTTCGGCGAGCCAGGCCCGCAGCTCGGCCAGACCCTCGTCGGTGAGCCGGTAGGTCCGCCGGCGCCGGCCCTCGACCTCCGTCTCGGCCTCGAGCAGGCCGAGCTCGACCAGCCGCTGCGGCTCGGAGTAGAGCTGCGCGTGCGGGAAGTGCCAGAAGTAGCCGATGGAGCGCCCGACGGCCCGCTTGAGGTCGTACGACGTGGAGGGTCCGCGCAGCGCGATGGTCCCGAGCACGACGTAGGAGGTCGGGGAGAGCCGGTCGGCCACGACCACGGAGCGTACCGATCCTTGCCGCCTCGCGGTACGTCCCATACGGTCCGAAACAGACGGTGTGGGGCGGAGCACGATCAGGAGGCGGCGGCCGATGGATCTGGCGACGGTCTGGGCGTGGGCGGTCGAGCGCTATCCGGGGCGGCGCGCGGTCGGCGGCCCGCACCCCCTGACCTTCGCCGAGTGGGACGCCCGCACCGCCCGCCTGGCCCACGCCCTGCTCGGGCTCGGCGTGCGCCGTGGCGACCGCGTCGCGCTCGTCCTGCACGGCGGGGAGCCCGCGGCGTCGCTGCACCTCGCGGCCCAGCGGCTCGGGGCCGTCGCGACGCCGCTGTCCCCGCGCTTCGGCACACCCGAGCTCGCGCACTGCCTCGCCGACGCCGCCCCGGCGCTCGTCGTCAGCGAGCGCGCGACCGAGGAGGCGACGGCCACGGCGCTGCGCGAGGAGCGCGTCCGGCCGGTCGCGCACCTCGAGCTCGAGCAGGTCGAGCGCCTGGCCCGCGAGCAGCCCGACACCGCGCCGTCCGACCTGCCGACCGCGGACGACGTCAGCGTCATGCTCTACACCTCGGGCACCACGGGCCGGCCCAAGGGCGTGCCGCGCAGCCACCGCGCCGAGCACGCCGCGGCCGTCGCGCACCTCGTGCAGACCGGCGGGCGCCCCGGCGACGTCGTGCTCGGCGTGATGCCGCTGTTCCACACCATGGGCGTGCGGACCCTGCTCGCCACGATCGTCGCCGGCGGGACGTGGGTGCCCCAGGCCCGGTTCGACGCCGCCGAGGCCGCCGAGCTCATCGCCAGCGAGCGGGTCACGTCGCTCTACCTCGTGCCGACGATGTACTGGTCGCTGCTGCGCGAGGCCGAGCCCGCCGCGCTCGCCGGGGTGCGCCGGCTCGCCTACGCGGGCGCGCCGATGGCGCCGGCGCTGGCCGAGCGGCTGGTCGACGCCGTGGCCCCGGAGGCGTTCGTCAACCACTTCGGCTCGACCGAGATCTACACGTTCACGATCGGCCCGGACGTGGCGGCGAAGCCGGGCTGCGCGGGCCGGGCCGGGATGTTCAGCCGGGTGCGGCTCGTCGACCCCTCCCCCGGCGCGGGTCCCGACGACGAGGTGGCCCCCGGGGAGCAGGGGCAGGTCGCGGTGTCGATGGCGAGCCCCGAGGCGTTCTCCGGCTACTGGCTGCGGCCCGACGCGACCGCGAAGGCCGTCCGCGGCGGCTGGTACTTCACCGGCGACCTCGCGGTGGCCGACGACGAGGGCGACCTGTGGGTGTCCGGGCGGGTCGACGACATGATCAACAGCGGCGGCGAGAACGTCTACCCCGACGAGATCGAGGCCGAGCTGGTGCGCTGCCCGGCGGTCGCCGACGTGGTCGTCGTCGGGCTGCCCGACGAGCGATGGGGGCAGGCGGTGACGGCGTTCGTGGTGCCCGCCGCCGGCGTGGTCCCCGCGGACGCCGTCGTGGCGGCCGACGCCTGGGGCCGCGAGACGCTCCCGTCGCTGCGCCGCCCCAAGCGCGTCATCGCGGTCGACGCCGTGCCGCGCTCCGCGGTCGGCAAGACGCTGCGCCGGGTGCTCGTCGGCGGCGACTACACCGCGCTCGCCGACACCGCCGGAGCCCTGCGGTGACCGGCCCGCCCGCCCGCGACGAGGACGCGGCGCTCGTGGCCGGCGCCGGGCGCTTCGTCGACGACCTCGACCCGCTGCCCGGCACGCTCGTCGCGGCGATCGTGCGCAGCCCGCACCCGCACGCGCGCCTCCGGTCGGTGGACCTGTCCGCGGCCCGCGCCCACCCCGGCGTCGTGGCGGTGATCGGGCCGGACGAGGTGCGCGCGGCCGTGCGGCCGTTCCCGCTCTCGACCTCCACGCCGATGCCCTACCTGCCCGCGGCGGTCGACGTGGCGCGCTACGTCGGCGAGCCCGTCGCGGTCGTCGTGGCGAGCGACCGCTACGTCGCCGAGGACGCGGGCGAGCTCGTCGAGGTCGACTACGAACCCCTCGACGTCGTCGTCGACACCCGGACGGCGTTGGAGCCCGCGGCGGTCCTGCTGCACCCGGAGGCGGGCACGAACGTCGCCACCGACCGGTCGTTCTCGTTCGGGCCGGTCGACGCGGCGTTCGAGCGGGCCGCGCACGTCGTGCACGGCGAGTACACGTTCCCGCGCTACTCGTCGGTGCCGATGGAGTGCTACGGGGTGGTGGCGCAGTGGACCGACGGCGCCGACGGGCCGGCCGTCGAGTGCTGGGCCAACTTCCACGGGCCGTTCACGATGGTGCCGGTCGCGGCGGGCGCGCTGGGTGTCCCGGTGTCGCGGTTCCGCCTGCACGTGCCCGCCGACATCGGCGGCAGCTTCGGCATCAAGTCCGGCATCTACCCCTACGTGGTGCTCATGGCGCTGGCCTCGCGGCACGCCGGGCGGCCGGTGCGCTGGACCGAGGACCGCGTCGAGCACCTGCTCGCGAGCTCGTCGGGCGCGGGGCGGGCGATGGGGTTCTCGGCGGCGGTGTCGGGCGACGGTGTGGTCGAGGCGCTGCGGGTGGACCTCGTCGACGACGTCGGCGCCTACCTGCGCCCGCCGGAGCCGAGCACGCTCTACCGCTGCTTCGGCAACATCACCGGCGCCTACGACGTGCCGGCCGTCGCGCTCCGCGCCCGCGCCGTCGTCACCAACCGCGCACCGACCGGGCTCAACCGGGGCTTCGGCGGGCAGCAGCTGTACTTCGGGCTCGAGCGGCTGATGGACGCCGTCGCCGCGCGCACCGGGCTCGACGTCGCCGAGGTGCGCCGCCGCAACCTCGTGCGCTCGTTCCCGCACCGCACCCCGACCGGCGGGCTCTACGACTCCGGCGACTACCGCGGGGCCCTGGACCTGCTGCTCGCGAAGGGCGGCCACGACGAGCTGCGCGCGCGCCAGGAGGCCGCGCGGGCCGAGGGCGCGTACTACGGGGTCGGGCTGGCGCTGGTCGTCGACCCGTCGGGCACCAACATCGGCTACGTCGGCCTGGCGACCCCGGCTTCGGAGCGCAGGCCCGGGCGGGACAAGTCCGGCTCGACCGAGATCGTGCGCGCGTCGGTGGACCTGCAGGGCGTGGTGACGGTGCTGCTCGGCTCCGTCCCGCAGGGCCAGGGGCACGCGACGGTGGCGCGCCGGGTGGCGGCGGACCGGCTGGGGCTGCCGGTCGAGCAGGTGCGCGTGGTGGTCGACATGGACACCGCGTCGACACCGTGGACGGTGACGTCGGGCAGCTACTCGTCACGCTTCGCCCCGCTGGTGACCAGCGCGGTGGTCGCCGCGGTGGACCGGCTGGCGGAGACGGTGCGGGCGGGCGCGTCCGTGCTGCTGGGGGTCTCCCCCGAGGGGCTGGAGCTGGCCGACGGCAGCGTCCGCGATCCGGTGTCGGGCCGGGAGTGCGCGTTCCGGCACGCGGCCGGGGTCGTGCACTGGGACCCGGGCGCGCTGCCCGCCGGGGCGCCCGCGCGGCTGGCCACCGAGGGTGAGTTCGTGCCGCCCGAGGCGGTCGCGGCCACCGCCGAGGACCGGATCAACTCCTCGCTCTGCTACGGCTTCGTCGCCGAGATGGTCGGGGTGCGCATCGACCCGGACACGCTCGTGGTCACCCTCGACCGCGTCGCGACGGTGCACGACGCGGGCACGGTGCTCGACCCGGTGCTGCTCGAGGGGCAGGTGCTCGGGGCGCTCGTGCACGGGCTCGGCGGCGCGGCGTACGAGGAGTTCCGCTACTCCCCCGCCGGCCAGCCGACATCGGCGACGTTCCTCGACTACCTCTGCCCCACGAGCGCCGAGACCGCGTTCGACCTGGTCTCCGACCACGTGGTGTCGCCGTCGCCGCTCACCCCGCTCGGCGCCAAGGGGTGCGGCGAAGGCAGCTCGATGAGCCTGCCCGTCGCCTACGCCAACGCGGTCGCCGACGCCCTGGCCCCCGCCGGCGTCGTGATCGACTCCCTGCCCCTGCACGGCTCCGTCCTCCACGACCTCCTCATGTGAGCGAAATTCCCGGCTATAGCCGTGAATTTCGCTCACATACCGACGACGAAGGGTTCCCATGGCACTGACCGGTGGCGAGGTCCGGCTCGAGCGCTCGCACGGGGGGCGCGTCGCGGACGTGACGCTGTCGCACGGGCGCTACACGGTGATCACGTGGGAGATGCGCCGGCTCATGGCCGAACGCTTCGCCGAGATCGACCGCGACCCGGACGTCCAGGTCGTCGTCATCCGCTCCGACGGCGAGCACTTCTCCTCGGGCGGCGACATCGCCGGGTTCATGGAGGTCGACCCGATCGACTTCACCGACCTCGGCCACGACGTCACCGCGCCCTCGCGCAGCCCCAAGCCGGTGATCGTCGCCGTCGACGGCTACGCCTTCGGTGTCGGCCTCGAGCTGGTGCTGTCCTGCGACATCCGGCTGGCCACCGAGCGCAGCCGCTTCGCGCTGCCCGAGATGAACCTCGGCATGATCCCGGGCTCCGGCGGCACCCAGCGCCTCGCGCGCCTGATCGGGCTCTCGCGCGCCAAGCACCACGTGATGACCGCCCGCCGGATGACGGGGCAGGAGGCCGCCGACTGGGGTGTCGTCGCGGAGCTGCACCCCGACCGCGCGGCCCTCGACGCGGCCACCGAAACCCTGGTCACGAGGATGCTCGGGTTCTCGCCGCTCGCCCTGCGCGCCGCCAAGGAGGTGCTCGACCGCGGTGTCGACGCGCCCCTGTACTCGGGGATCGAGCTCGAGCGGAAGGCCTACGCCATGCTGCGCTCGAGCCACGACTTCGCCGAGGGCGTCGCGGCGTTCGGCGAGAAGCGCACGCCGTCGTTCACGGGCCGGTGAGCCGCCCGTGAAGGCCGCACCGTTCGCCTACTGCCGCCCGGACACCGTGGACGAGGCGGCGGACGTGCTCGCCGCCGGCGACGCGAAGGTGCTCGCCGGCGGCCAGTCGCTGGTGCCCGTGCTCGCGATGCGCCTGGGCCGCCCGGGCACGCTGGTGGACATCACCCGGCTGCCGGAGCTGGACACGGTGGCCGTCGCCGACGGGGAGCTGCACGTCGGCGCGGCCGTGCGCCAGCGACGCGTGGAGCGGTCCCCCGAGGTCGCGGCGGTGCCCCTGATCGGGCGCGCGATGCCCTTCGTCGGGCACCGCGAGCTGCGCAGCCGCGGCACCGTGTGCGGCAGCCTCGCGCACGCCGACCCGGCCGCCGAGCTGCCCGCGGTCGCCGCCTGCCTGGGGGCGTCGGTGGTGGTCCGGGGCCCGCGCGGGGAGCGGGTCGTGCCGGCGCGGGAATGGGTCACGGGCGCCATGACGACGGCGCTCGGCCCCGACGAGCTCGTCACCGGCGTGCGCTTCCCGGTGGCCGCCGACGGCGAGGGCTTCGGGTTCGCCGAGATCGCCCGCCGGCACGGCGACTTCGCGCTGGCCGGGGTCGCGGTGCGCGTCCGGGGCGACCAGGCCGTGCTCGCCGCGTTCGGGGTGTCCGACCGGCCCGTGGTCCGCGAGCTCACGGTGACCGACCCGACCGAGGCCGGCCTGCGCCCCGTCACCGAGGCGCTGGCCGCCGAGGTCGTCGACACCGACGGCGACGCCCACGGCTCGCGCGGCTACCGCGCCCGCCTGCTGGGCGTCCTCGCCGCGCGGGAGCTGGCGCGCGCACACCGGGAGGCCCACGCATGAGGGTGGAGCCCGACGCCACGGTCGACGTGGCGATGACCGTCAACGGGCGCGCGGTGACGGTCGCCGTCTCCCCGCGCACCACGCTCTCCGACGTCCTGCGCGACCGCCTCGGGCTCACCGGCACCCACGTCGGCTGCGAGCACGGCGTCTGCGGGATGTGCACGGTGCTGCTCGACGGCGAGGCCGTGCGCGCCTGCCTGCTGTTCGCCGTGCAGTGCGAGGGCGCCGCGCTGACCACGGTCGAGGGGCTCGGCAGCGCCGCCGACCAGCACCCCCTGCAGCAGGCGTTCGCCCACCACCACGGGCTGCAGTGCGGCTTCTGCACGCCCGGGATGCTGATGAGCGCCTACGACCTGCTCGCCGGCGGCACCTACGCGCCGGAGTCGCTGCCCGAGGACATGTCGGGCGTGCTGTGCCGCTGCACCGGCTACCGCGGGATCCTCGCCGCCGTCGCCGACGTGGCCCGCGAGCACCCCGACGGCGTCCCCCCACCCCGCGCCGCCGTGCCGCCCGCGCTGGTCGGGCGCTCGGGCGGTGTCAGCGTGGCCGCCCCGCCGACGTCAGACGTCAGGAAGGCCCCCAGCTCGATCACGGTGCCCTCGGGCCCGCCCACGGTCACGGTCGACGTCCGCCGCGCGCTGTCCGCGCCCGTCGGCGAGGTGTGGGCCGTGCTGTCGGACCCCGCGCGCCTCGTGGCCTGCCTGCCCGGCGCGGAGATGACCGAGGACCTCGGCGACGACCGCTACCGCGGGCGCGCCGTCGTCGCGCTCGGGCCGGTGTCCCTGCGCTTCGAGGGCCTCGCCCAGGTCGCGGACCGGGACGCCACGACCCACCGGATGCGCGTGCTCGCCCAGGGCGCCGACCGCGGCGGGTCGAGCACGCAGGCCGTGATCCGCCTCGCCGCCGACGCCGCGGCGGACGGGGGCACGACCCTGCGGGCCGACGCCGACGTGCACCTCTCCGGACGCGTCGCCCAGTTCGGCCGGGCGCTGGCCGGCGACGTGTCGCGGCGCCTGTTCGAGCGGTTCGCGGAGGCCGTCGACGAGGCGGCGCGGACCGGCGGGGCCCCGACGACGCGGACGAGCCCGCTGCGACTCGCCCTCGGCGCCCTGCTGGCCCGCGTGCGGCGGCTCCTTCAGCGGCCCCGGTAGCGCGGCGCGCGCTTCTCGGCGAAGGCGGCCGGGCCCTCGAGCGCGTCGTCGGTGCGCATCACCCGCAGGAACGCCTCGTGCTCGCGGGCCATCGCCTCGGCGTGCTCCAGGCCCAGCCCGTCCAGCACGCGCGCCCGCGCCTCGCGGACCGCGAGCGGGCCCCGGTCGGCGATGCCCCGAGCGAGACCCACGGCCACGTCGAGCAGCTCCGGCAGCGGGACCACCCGGTTCACCAGCCCCGTGCGGTACGCCTCGGCGGCGTCGATCGGCTCGCCGGACAGGATCATCTCCATCGCCAGCCCGAGCGGCACCGCGCGCGGCAGCCGGACGGTCCCGCCGGCCCCGGGGATGATCGCCCACTTGGTCTCGGCGAGCCCGAAGGTCGCGTTCGGCGAGCAGAGGCGGATGTCGCACGCGAGCGCCATCTCCAGCCCGCCGGCCAGGGCGTGCCCGTTGACCGCGGCGATCAGCGGCTTGGCGCGCTCGACGGCGGTGAAGCCCCCGAAGTTCCAGGGCACGTCCTCGCCGGCGCGCACCCGGTCGCGGTAGGCGGGGATGAGGCGCTTGAGGTCGGCGCCCGCGGAGAACGTCGTCTCCCCCGCGCCGGTCAGGACGGCGACGAGCTGCTCGTCGGACGCCTCGAACGCCGCGACCGCCGCCCCGAGCGCCTCCTGGTGCTCGGGGTCGAGCGCGTTGCGCGCGTCCGGCCGGTCGATGGTCAGCACCGCCACCCGGGGGTCGGCGGGATCGGACTCCACACGGATCGCCACGGCGACATCATGGCGCCCGGGCGGGCCGCCATCCGCGCACGTGGGCGCGGGGCGCGCTCACGGTGTCCGCGCCCCCGGCCGGCGCGACTCGGGCATGGCCGAGCGCGGGCAGCCGCAGCTCGTGCCGATGCGCAGGGTGTGGGGCACGGTCTCGGTCATCGCGCCGCCGCCGCGGCCGTCGATGCGCCGGATGAGCTGTTCCACCGCGGCCTGCGCCATGAGGCGCCGGGACAGGGTGACGGTCGTGAGCTCGGCCAGCATCGAGGCACCGGGGAAGACGCCGTCGATGCCGGTGACGGCGACGTCGTCGGGCACCCGCAGGTCGTGCTCGCGCAGCGTCCCGATGACCCCGGAGGCGATGGCGTCGGACCCGCACGCGATCGCGCGCGGAACGTCGTCGGCGTCGATGAGGTGCTGCGCGACCCGCCGCCCGCCCTCGCCGTTGAGGAAGGCGATGAAACGCCGGTGGGCGGGCAGCGGGACCCCGAGCTCGGCGGCGGTGGCGACGAACGTCCGGGCCCGCTCCGCCGACGACGACGAGCTCCGGGTGCCGGTGATGATCGCGAGATCGGTGTACCCGTGGCCCAGCAGGTGGCCGAGGACGTCCCGCGAGAGCGCCGGCTCGTCCACGCCGATGAAGTCGGCCCGCAGCCCCGGGATCCGGCGGCTCACCTGCACGAACGGCATCTCGGCGCGGCGCAGCAGGCGGATGGCGTCGCCGTCGTCGGTGTGGAGCGAGGTCAGGACCATCCCGTCCACCCGGCGGGCGATCATCGTCCGGACCACCGTGTCCAGCGTCGGCGAGCTCTCCTGGGTGTGGGCGACGAAGACCTCGTAGCCCTGGGCGCGGGCGATGTCGATCGTCCCGGCCGAGAACTCGGAGTAGAACGGGTTGCTGATGTCGGTGAGGACCAGCCCGAGCACCCGGGAGGGCTCCGGCTCGAGCGCCCGCTCGTAGCGGTCGAGCGGGTGCCCGAGCTCGGCCGCGGTCGCGAGCACCCGGGCCCGCATCTCCGCGGAGACCCCGGGCTTGCCGTTGAGCGCGTAGGAGACGGTCGCCGCGGACACCCCGGTCCGGCGGGCGACCTCGGCCGCCGACACGCGCAGCGCGCGGATGCCCGAGCGCGGGCGTGTGTCGCCGGTCACCCGCCCCAGCCTGCCGTCAGAACCCCACGGCGTCACGACCCTTCGGCCGCGGACCGCGGGCCTCGCCGGGCGTGGCGGTCCCGAGACCGAGGCGTGATGATCACCTTCCGCGTCAAGACTGGCCGGCGCAACGAGCAGGGCCATTCGGACGCCGTGGGGCGAACCGTCCCAACTTAACGTTGCTTAAGCCCGCGGTGAGCGGCCAACATCGATGGCGGTGTGACCTGAGGCACACCTCGCGGTCCGAGCCGCCGGCACCGAATCCGCCACCCCGCCGGCCTCCCCTCCACGACCCGCCCGCCGCGGCGACGGTCGAGCACACCAGCACCCGGAGGTGCCCATGAAGCCTGCGCCGTTCGAGTACGCGGCACCACGGGAGCTGGACGAGGCCCTCGACGTCCTCGGCGAGCACGGCGACGACGCCCGGGTGCTGGCGGGCGGGCAGAGCCTCGTCCGGATGATGAACGCCCGCCAGGTCAGCCCGGCCGTCGTGGTCGACATCAACCGCGTGCGGGGGCTGGACTCGCTGGGTGTGACCGGCGACAACGGGTCGTCCACGCTGCGCCTGGGCGCCACGGTCCGCCAGCGCACGAGCGAGCTGTCCGGGGAGGTCGCCGCCCACGCCCCGCTGCTCGCCGAGGCCGGCGCGCACGTCGCCCACGCGCCGGTGCGCGCCCGCGGCACGGTCGTCGGCAGCGTCGCGTTCGCCGACCCGTCCGCCGAGCTCCCGACCGCCCTGCTCGCGCTGGACGGTCTGGTCAAGGTCCGCAGCCGCGCCGCCGAGCGCACCGTCGCCGCCGACGACTTCTTCACCGGCCCCTTCGCCACGTCGCTCGCGCCCGACGAGATGGTGGTCGGGGTCGAGGTGCCCGTCACGGCCGGCCGGACCGGGAGCGCCTTCGTCGAGCTCACCCGTCGTCACGGCGACCTGCCCGTCTGCGGGGCCGCCGTGGTCGTCGGCGTGGACGATGACGGCCGGGTCGCCCACGCGCGGGTCGCGCTCTGCGGCGCCGACCAGCGCCCCGCCCGCCTCCCGGCCGTGGAGACCGCGGTCGTCGGCGCCGACGACCCCGCCGCGTTCACCGAGGCCGCGGCGCGCGCCGCCGACGGCCTGGACCCGATCCCGAGCTGCCACGGCTCCGCCGACTTCCGCCGCCACCTCGCGCGCGTGCTCACCGCCCGCGCCCTGCGCACCGCCCTCGCGCGGGCGACCTCGCCGAAGGAGACGACCGATGCCCGATGAGGTCCGCGTCCGGATCACGGTCAACGGCACCCGCCACGACCTCCGCACCGAGCCACGCACCCTGCTGGCCGATCTGCTCCGCAACGACCTGGCCCTCCCGGGCACGCACCTGGGGTGCGAGCAGGGCGTGTGCGGCGCGTGCACGGTGCTGGTCGACGACGTCGCGACCCGGTCCTGCCTGGTCTTCGCCGCCCAGCTCGACGGCGCGTCGGTCCGCACCGTGGAGTCGCTGGCCGGGGCCGACGGCACGCTGCACCCGATCCAGCGGGCCTTCACCGAGGAGCACGGCCTGCAGTGCGGCTTCTGCACCCCCGGGATGCTCATGGGCGCCTGCGAGCTGCTCGAACGCGTCCCCGAGCCCCGGCGCGAGGACGTCGAGGAGGCGCTGGGCGGCAACCTGTGCCGCTGCACCGGCTACCAGAACATCGTGCGCTCGGTGTGCGCGGCCGGACGGTTGATGGCCGGGCAGGCCAGCGACGGGCAGACCAGCGACGGGCAGACCAGCGACGAGCAGAGCGGGGTCCGCGCATGAGCACCGTCGAACGGCCCGCCGCCGAGACCCGCCGCTGGGTGGGGCAGAGCGTCGCGCGCAAGGAGGACCCGAAGCTGCTGACCGGGCGGGCCGGGTTCATCGGCGACGTCGTCCTGCCCGGCATGCTGCACGGCGCGGTCCTGCGCAGCCCGCACGCCCACGCGAGGATCGTCTCGATCGACACGTCGGAGGCCGAGGCGCTGCCCGGCGTGGTCGTGGTGCTGACCGGCGCGACGGCCGCCGAGCTCGTCGACCCGATGCCGGCCTTCTGCGCCGAACCGGTCGAGCAGCGCGCGATCGCGGTCGACCGCGTGCGCTTCCCCGGCGAGGCCGTCGCCGCCGTCGCGGCCACCGACCGCTACATCGCCGAGGACGCCTGCGCGCGGATCCGCGTGGAGTACGAGGTCCTGCCCGCCCTCGTCGATCCGGTGGCGGCGATGGACCCGTCGGCGACGCGGGTGCACGAGACGCTGGACTCCAACGTCGTCTTCCACCGCACCCTCGACTGGGGCGACGTGGACGCCGACCTGGCCCGCGCGCACACGATCGTGCGCTCGAGCGCGCGGTGGCACCGGATGGGGGCCCACCCCATCGAGACGGCCGGCGCGGTGGCGTCCTGGGACCCGTTCAGCCAGTCGATGACGATGTGGTCGAACAGCAACTTCATCAACTTCCTGCCCTGGGCGTTCGCCGGGATCCTGCGGGTGTCGACGAACCGGCTGCGCATGATCCCGTGCACGGTCGGCGGCAGCTTCGGCAGCAAGCACCTGATCACCAAGGTCGTTTCGATCACCGGGGCGCTCAGCAAGGCGTGCGGCCGCCCCGTCCAGTACCTCGAGGACCGCGCCGACAACGTCGCGGCCAACGACAACGTCGGCTGCGACCGGATCTACGACGCCGAGCTCGCCCTCGCCGAGGACGGCGAGATGCTCGGCCTCGTCCTGCGGATCATCGACGACTACGGCGCCTACTTCCAGTTCGCGCACGGCCAGCACGGCAACGCGGTGGCCCAGCCCGTCGGCCCCTACCGGATCGGCAGCCTGCGCTACGACGTCTCCTGCGTGCTGACCAACAAGGTCCAGCAGGGCTTCTTCCGCGGCGCCGGCGCCGACCCGGGCAACTTCATCCTCGAGCGCCTCGTCGACAAGGCCGCCCTGGAGATGGGCATCGACCGCGTCGAGCTGCGCCGGCGGAACTTCATCCGGCCCGACCAGTTCCCGTACAAGATCCCGACGGGGAACATCTACGACAGCGGCGACTACGAGGCCGTCCTCGACCGTGCGCTCGAGATCGCCGGGCTCGACCGGTGGCGCGCCGAGCAGGAGCGGCTGCGCGCCGAGGGCCGCTACCTCGGCATCGGCCTGGCGAGCTGCCAGGAGCGCTCGGGCTACAACGCCTCGGAGTGGTGGTCCTTCTACGACGAGCCGCCGCTCCCGGCGACGAGCACGCCGGAGAGCTGCAAGATCGACGTCGACGCCATGGGCGGCGTCCGCGCCACGATCGGCTGCCCGCTGTGGGGCAACAGCCCCGAGACCGTCGTGGGCCAGGTCGTCGCCGAGGAGTTCGGCATCGACCCGTCCGCCGTCTCGGTCGTCTACGCCGACTCCACGATCGGCGCGATCTCGGCCGGCCCCGGCGGCAGCCGCGTCACGATCATGCTGTCGGGCGCGACCCGGGGCGCCGCGCGGACCGTCAAGGACAAGATGATCCGGGTCGCGGCGAGCGCCATGGAGATGGACCCCGAGGACGTCGAGTGCGTCGACGGCGTCTTCCGCGCGAAGGGCGCGCCGGGGACGTCGATGACGATGGCCGAGGTCGGGATGAAGGCCCACCTGTTCCACGACGGCACCGACGAGGCCGAGAGCAGCGGGCTGGTCGCGGTGTACACCTACGACCACCCGTACTTCACGCCACCCTCGGCCGACCGCAGCGACCTGGGCGCCTTCTACCCGATGGTCTCCCATGCCTGCCACATCCCGATCGTCGAGGTCGATCCCGAGACCGGTGAGGTGACGCTGCGCGCCTACTACGTCGTCAACGACTGCGGCACCGTGATGAACCCGGCGCTGGTCGAGGGCCAGGTCGTGGGCGGCATCGTCCAGGGCATCGGCGCGGCGCTGATGGAGGAGTACAGCTACGGCGCGACCGACGGGGCGCTGGAGACCCCGACGTTCCGGGAGTACCTGCTGCCGAGCATGCACGAGGTCCCCGAGATCGTGCTCGAGCACCTGGAGACGCCCTCGCCGTTCACCACCTACGGCGTCAAGGGCGTCGGGGAGGGCGGCCGGCTGGTGGCGCCGACGGCGATCGCCAGCGCCGTCGACGACGCGCTGCGTCCCCTCGGGGTGTGGGTGGACGAGCTGCCCATGACGCCCGAGCGCGTGGTCGGCATGATCGCCGACGCGCAGCGGCGCCCATGACGGCGGTCGACCCGGAACGCGGGCCGGCGGCCTTCCGCCGCCCGGAGGAGATCCTCGCCGCGCTGGCGCTGCCCACGCGCGGCGAGGTCTTCTCGCTGGCCGTGCCGCGGTTCACCGACATGCCGCTGTTCGGCGCGCACCCGCCGTTCCGGGTGAGCATGGCGCGCACGCCGGGCGGGCTGCGCGCCGAGGGCGCCCAGCCGTGGGGGCCGCGCAACGGCGTCGGCTACGGGTACATGGCCGAGCTGCTGAGCGCGACGTCGCACAGCGGCGCCCACGTCGACGCGCTGGCCCACGTCACGATCGGCGACGACGACCACTGGTACGGCGGGGGCAACCCGCGCGAGCACCTCGGCGACAGCGGGCCGCGGCACGGCGACGCCTCGAAGCTGCCGCCGTTCGTCTCCCGCGGCGTCCTGATCGACGTGCCGGGCCACCGCGGGGTCGACGCCCTGCCGCGGTCGTCGGTGGTGGACGCCGACGAGCTGGCGGCCGTCGCGGCGCACCAGGGCGTCGAGGTGCGGGCCGGGGACGTCGTCCTCATCCGCACCGGCTACCTCGGGCACTGGCCGGACACCGAGGCGATGAGCCGCCACGCGACCGCCGGCCCCGACCTGTCCGCCGCGCGCTGGCTGCTCGACCGCGGGGTCGTCGCGGCCGGCAGCGACACCGAGACCTTCGAGGTCCAGCCGCCCCCCGACTACGGCGACCCGGAGAATCCGCAGCCGGTGCACAGCCTGCTGCTCATCGAGCACGCGATCTATCTCTTCGAGTCCATCTACCTCGAGGAGCTCGCCCGCGCCGGGACGTACGAGTTCCTCTTCGTCGCGCTGCCCCTGAAGATCCACGGAGCGACGGGCTCGATGCTGGACCCGGTCGCGATCGTCTGACGGGTCGCTCAGCGCCGCGCGAGGCGGCGCGCGGCACCCGGCGAGGACGGGGCGAGGCCGTAGTGCTCGAACACGGCCGGCTCGTCCTCGGCGGCGAGCTCACCGTCGGTGTCGATCGACGGGGCCTGCTTGGCGAGGTCCTTCGCGACGGTGACCCGCACGTGGTCGGGCGCGACCGTCGCCCCGGCCAGCGGTACGAACGCCAGGCGCCGGCGCCCCACGAAGCCCACGACGACGGTGGCGAAGGCCGGCTCGTCGGTGACGGTGTCGACGTAGACCGCCTCGAGCGTGCCGATCTTCCCGTCGGCGGGGTCGACGACGGCCTTGCCCTGCCAGTCGCGGATGTTCTCCGCCTCGAAGCGCATGGGCTCCGAGGTTAGCGCCGCAGCCCCGACAGGACGCGGACCGCGAGCGCCTCGGTGATCCCGAGCCGCGGCGTGTTCTCCCGCGCGCGCTCGGCGATCCGCCGTGGCGAGAGACCCATGTCGGCGTAGAGCCGGATGACCTTCTCCTGGGCGGGCGTCCAGGAGGGCGTCACGGGTCGCGGCGGCCGCCGCGGCCCGCGGCGCTGGGCCGGCACCCGGGGGACGTCCACGGGGTCGGTGCCGAGACCGGTGTCCTTCCGGTCGAACTCGCCGGCGGCGGCGCGGCGGGCGATCTCGTCGGGCTCGGCGACGCGGAAGGCGTCGCCGCTCTTGTTGACGGCCACGGCGGTGACCGTCGGGCCCCGGCGGTACTCCGCCTGGCAGGCCGGCGCGGTGCAGTAGGTGTATCCCAGCTCGGCGCGCTCCGCGGGGATCCCGCGGCCGCACCCGATGCAGTCGGTGCTCATGCTCACGCCGATTCTACTCCCCGCGCTATACGCATCGCGGTGCCGCGAGGGGGCTCGACGGCCCCGGGGACACGTGCCCCGGGGCCGCTCAGCGGGAGGTCGACGCGATGGTCGCACTGCCGAGCACGACGTCGCCGGCGTCGTCCGGGCGGTAGAACACCACTGCCTGACCGGGCGCGACACCGCGCAGCGGCTCGTCGAGGGTCACGTCGACGCCGGCGTCCGTCACGGCGACCGACGCCCGGGCCAGGCCGCCGTGGGCGCGGACCTGGACGACGCAGCCGGTCGGCGGCTCGGCCAGCCACACCGGGTCGGTGGCGTGCAGCGACGTGACGTCGAGCTCCTCGACCGGCCCGACGCGCACCGTGCGGCTCACCGGCTCGAGACCCAGCACGTAGCGGGGGCGCCCGTCGGCGGCCGGGCGGCCGATGCCGAGCCCGTGGCGCTGGCCGACGGTGAAGTCGTGGACGCCGCGGTGATGGCCGACGACCTCCCCGTCCGGGGCGACCATCTCCCCCGGCGCCTCCCCGATCCGCTCGGCGAGGAACCCGCGGGTGTCGCCGGAGGGGATGAAGCAGATGTCGTGGCTGTCGGGCTTCTCGGCCACGACGAGCCCGCGCCGCGCGGCCTCGGCGCGCACCTCGGTCTTCGGGCTCGCGCCGAGCGGGAAGAGCGCGCCGGCGAGCTGGTCGGGACGCAGGACGCCGAGGACGTAGGACTGGTCCTTGTCGGGGTCGGCGGCCCGGCGCAGGACCGGGTGGGCGGGATCGTCGGCGCTGACGGAGAGCCGCGCGTAGTGCCCCGTCCCCACGGCGTCGAAGCCCAGCGCCCGCGCGCGCTCCAGCACCGCGGTGAACTTGATCTTCTCGTTGCACCGCAGGCAGGGGTTGGGCGTGCGGCCCGCGGCGTACTCGGCGACGAACGGCTCGACGACGTCGTCGCGGAACCGGGCCGCCATGTCCCAGACGTAGAACGGGATGTCGAGGACGTCGGCGCAGCGCCGGGCGTCGCGGGAGTCCTCGACCGAGCAGCAGCCGCGGGCGCCCTCGCGCATCGTCGCGGGCTTCGCCGACAGCGCGAGGTGCACGCCGGTGACGTCGTGCCCCGCGTCGCGCAGCCGTGCCGCGGCGACGGCGGAGTCGACGCCGCCGCTCATGGCGGCCAAGATCCTCATGGGCACAGCACCCTCATGACGGGTTCACGACCGCGCCAGCGCGTCCCCGGCCCGTCGCGCGCGCTCGACGACGGGGCCGATCGCCTCGACCACCGCGTCCACGTCGGCGGCCGTGGAGTTGTGGCCGAGGGAGAAGCGCAGCGAGCCGCGCGCAAGGTCCTCGTCGAGGCCCATCGCGAGCAGGACGTGGCTGGGGCGGGCGACGCCGGCGGTGCACGCCGAGCCGGTGGAGCACTCGATGCCCCGGGCGTCGAGCAGCAT
This sequence comes from Actinomycetospora lutea, assembly GCF_028737205.1. Taxonomy (GTDB): domain Bacteria; phylum Actinomycetota; class Actinomycetes; order Mycobacteriales; family Pseudonocardiaceae; genus Actinomycetospora; species Actinomycetospora lutea. Next base: position 102,805 of record NZ_JAQZAL010000016.1, read on the forward strand.
CAGCAGGCTGTCGCCCTCGCAGCCGGGGAAGGACAGGTGCGCGTTGCCGGGCAGGCGCTCGCCGGGCCGGTCGAGCGGCACCCCGTTGAGCCGGGCGTCGGGCACCTCGGCCAGGACGCGGGCGACGAGGTCGTCGCGCAGGGCCGTCAGCGTCGTCCGGCGGCGCTCGACGTCGGCGACCGCGGCGCGCACGGCGGTCGCGAGGCTCATGGTGCCGGGCACGTCGAGGGTCCCGGAGCGGACGTCGCGCTCCTGGCCGCCGCCGTGCAGCAGGGGCGTGCACGCGGTGTCGCGACGCAGCAGCAGGGCCCCGACCCCGACCGGGCCGCCGAGCTTGTGCCCGGTCAGCGAGAGCGCGTCGACGCCGCTGGCGGCGAAGTCGACGGGCACCGCGCCGACGGCCTGCACGGCGTCGGTGTGGATCGGCACCCCGGCGGCGTGCGCGACCTCGGCCAGCGCCGCGACCTCGTTGACGGTGCCGACCTCGTTGTTGGCCCACATGACGCTGACGACGGCGACCTCGTCACCGTGGTCGGCGAGCAGGGCCCTCAGCGCCGCGGGGTCCGCGCGGCCCTGTGCGTCGACCGGCAGGACGTCGAGGTCCGCGCCCTCGTGCTCGGCGAGCCACTCGCCGGCGTCGAGGACGGCGTGGTGCTCGGCGGCGGACACCACGACGCGCGTGCGCCGCGGGTCGGCGGCCCGCCGCGACCAGTACAGGCCCTTGAGCGCGAGGTTGTCGGCCTCGGTGCCCCCGGTCGCCAGGACGACCTCGGAGGGCAGCGCGCCCACGGCCTGCGCGATCGTCTCGCGGGACTCCTCGACCGCGCGCCGCGCCCGCCGACCCGCCGTGTGCAGCGACGACGCATTGCCGACGCGCCCGAGCGCCTCGGTCAGGGTGGCCGCCGCCTCCGGCAGCATCGGCGTGGTCGCCGCGTGGTCGAGGTAGGTCATCGACCGGCCAGCGTAATCCCCTCGTGCACCGCCGGTCTCCCCCGCCGCCCCGCGGCGAGGGAACGTGTCGCGGCGGAGGAGCGGCGGGGCCCCTCGCTCCGGAGGGTCGTCACCTCCGAGGTCCGCGGGCCACGCCGTGGTCATGCGGCCCCGCGGGCACTAGCGTCGCGGCCGGTCACGCCCGCCCGGCGCCGGAGGTCGCATGACGCGAGACGTGAGCGACGAGACACCGGACGACCGGGCGGCCGGCTCCGGGACGGCGGGGTACTGGGCGCCGGGGTGTCCCGCCGGCGCGCACGACGACGCCGAGCACCGGCGTGACCACTTCGACCCGCTGTCGGAGACGCTCACGCGCGGCCGCTACGTGCGCATCGCCGGGGAGATGGCGCGGCGGTGCCCGGTGACGCGGACCGACGGGTTCGGCGAGGGCATCTGGACCGTCTCGGGCTACGCCGAACTGCAGGAGCTGCACCGGCAGGAGGACGCCGCCTTCTCCGCGTTCCCGGTGCTGCTCCAGCACTTCGGCAACACGCGCCCGATGATCCCGATGGAGTCCGACCCGCCGCTGCACCGGCAGTACAAGCAGATCATCGCCCCGCTGTTGTCGCGGTCGGTGCAGGCGGACAAGGAGCCCGCCTACCGCGCGATCGCCCGCGAGCTCATCGACCGCTTCGTCGAGCGCGGGCGCTGCGAGGTGTTCGGCGAGCTGTGCAACCCGATGACCGCGCACGCGCTCATGGACGCCCTCGGGGTGCCCGGCCCCGACCGCGGGCGGCTCGCCGACCTCGCCGTCGCGCTGGTCCGGGGCCGCGCCGAGGGCGGGAACCAGGCCGACGAGATCTACGCGTACTTCACCGACCTCGCCGCGGCCAAGCGCCGGGAGCCCGCCGACGACCTCGTCACCGCGCTGACCACCGCCACGGTCGACGGGCGCCCGCTCACCGAGGAGGAGATCCTCGACTACTGCGTGATCCTGCTGCCGGCGGGCTTCGAGACCACGGCGAGCTCGATGAGCTTCGTGGTCCTGCTGCTCGCCGAGCACCCCGACCTCCAGGACGAGCTGCGCCGCGCCCCCGAGCGCATCCCCGACGCCCTCGAGGAGCTCATGCGCCTCGCGACGCCGACGCGCTCGCACACGCGTACCGTGCTGGCCGACACCGAGATCGGCGGCCGGCGGATGCGCGCCGGCGAGCGCGTCTACCTCAACTGGGCGGGCGCCAACCACGACCCGCGCACCTTCGACCGGCCCGGGGAGCTCGACATCGACCGGCGCCCCAACCGGCACATGGCCTACGGCTTCGGGCCGCACCTGTGCGTGGGGATGCACATGGCGCGTGCCGAGCTCAAGGTCGCCGTCGAGGAGATCCTGGAGGCGATGGACGACATCGCGGTCGAGGACCCGGCGGCCGTCGTGGAGGAGATCGGCACGACCTGGGCGCTGACCCACCTCCCGCTGACGTTCACGCCGCGCCGCCGAGGTCCGGCCCACTGATCCCGAGCGAAGGGCCCCGTCGCTCGGGCCGCCCGCCAGGCCGTCCGAGATCAGCAGGTCGATCGGCACCTCGACGCGCTGCCTCGCGGGGCCTTTCGACCTGGTGATCTCCGCAGCACCCGCGCGCCGGAGATCAGGAGCACCCCATCCACCTCGGCGGCACCGCCGCGGCGCACCACGTGCTCCTGATCTCCGCATCGCGCCCCGGTGACGAGCGAAGGACCCCCTCGCTCGAACCGGTCGAGCGAAGGGGCCCTTCGGTCAGCAAGGCCGGGCGCGCCTACGAGCTGCGCTTCGCGACCTCCTCGGAGAGCTGCGGGCTGATCGAGAACAGGTCACCCACGACACCGAAGTCGGCGATCTCGAAGATCGGGGCCTCGGGGTCCTTGTTCACCGCGACGATCGTCTTCGAGGTCTGCATGCCGGCGCGGTGCTGGATCGCGCCGGAGATGCCGAGCGCGATGTAGAGCTGCGGCGACACCGTCTTGCCGGTCTGCCCCACCTGGAACTGGTTGGGGTAGTAGCCGGAGTCGACCGCGGCGCGCGAGGCGCCGACGGCGGCGTGCAGCGAGTCGGCGAGGGTCTCGACGACGTTGAAGTTCTCCGCCGAGCCGACGCCGCGGCCACCGGCGACGACGACGTTCGCCTCGGTGAGCTCGGGGCGGTCGCCGCCCACGATCGGGGCGCGGTTGGACACCTTGCCCGACGTCGCCTCGTCGATCGCCGGGAGGTCGATGTTCTCCTGCGTGCCGGCGCCGGCCTGCTCCTCGATCTCGATGGAGCCGGCGCGCCACGAGATCACCGCGGTGTCGGTGGTCGCGCGGGACTGCACGGTGAAGGCGCCACCGAAGATCGAGTGGGTGCCCTCGCGCTGGCCGTCGATCTCGACGAGGTCGTTGAGCCAGCCGGAGTTGGTGCGCACGGCCAGGCGGCCGGCGACCTCGCGGCCGTCGGCGCCCGCCGCGATCAGCACGGCCGGCGGGGAGACCCGCTCGACCAGCGCGGCGAGCGCGTCGACCTGCGGGGTCGAGAGGTAGTTCACGGCGTCGTCGGACTCGGCGACGTAGACCTTCTCCGCACCGTGCGCCGCGAGGCCCTCGGCGAGCTTCGCCGCGGTGCCCGGCGTGCCGACGACGACGGCCGACGGCTCGCCCAGGCGGCGGGCGGCCGTGAGCATCTCGTAGGTGTTCTTCTTGATCTCCCCGTCGACGTGGTCGACGAGGACCAGGACCTCAGCCATGGGTTCTCCTCTTCGTGTCGGGGGTGATCAGATGAGCTTCTGGCCCACGAGGAACTCGGCGATCTTCGCGCCGCCGTCGCCCTCGTCCTCGACCTTCTGGCCGCCGGACTTGGGCGGGCGCGGGGCGAACGAGTCGACCTGCGAGAGCGAGCCCGCGAGGCCGACCTCGCTGGCGTCGAGGCCGAGGTCGGCGATGCCGATGGCGCTCACCGGCTTCTTCTTCGCGGCCATGATCCCCTTGAACGAGGGGTAGCGCGGCTCGTTGATCTTCTCGCCGACGCTCACGACGGCGGGCAGCGCCGAGGTGACGTCGCACGTGCCCTCGTCGGTCTCGCGCTTCACGCTCGCGGTGCCGTTCTCGACGGTCAGCGCGTTGGCGTGGGTCAGCGACGGCCAGCCGAGGACCTCGCCGAGCATGGCGGCCATGGCGCCGCTGCGGCCGTCGGTGGCCTCGTTGCCGGCGAGCACCAGGTCGACGTCGCCGACGGTGCCGATCGCCTTGGCGAGCACCTTGGCGGTGGTCACGGCGTCCGAGCCGTGCAGCGCCTCGTCGTTGACGTGGACGGCCTTGTCCGCGCCCATCGAGAGGGCCTTGCGGATGGCGTCGGTGGCGCGGTCGGGGCCGACGGTGAGCACCGTGACCTCGGCGTCGCCCGACTCCTTGATCTTGAGCGCCTCCTCGACGGCGCGCTCGTTGATCTCGTCGAGCACCGCGTCGGAGGACGCGCGGTCGAGCGTCTTGTCGGCGTCGGAGAGGGTGCGCTCCGACCAGGTGTCCGGCACCTGCTTGATCAGCACGACGATGTTCATGGGCCTTCTGCGACCTCCTGTGCTCGCATCCGTCCCGGAGGACGTTGTTACCGCTCAGTAAGGTACCGATGGGTAACTTACCTTCTGTCCTGACTCTCCCACGCCCCGTGCCCGGTGGCAGCGTGGCGTATGCCTCTCTTGTTACTCATCAGTAGGGTGTAGACCCCTACTCAGCGGTAACTCCGTGGCGCCCGATTCGGGCGATAACCTGGGGGTATGAGGGGTGGACAGCCCACCCCGCCGCACCAGGGAGTCGTCGTGCCCGGTCTGTTCTCGAAGATCCAGGAGTTCCTGCGCAGCCCGCAGGGCAAGAAGTACACCGACCAGGCCAAGCGCTACGCGCAGGACCCGAAGAACCGCCAGAAGGCGCAGGACGCACTGAACAAGTTCCGCGGCAAGGGCGGCGGGCAGGGCGGCGGCCACCACTAGGCGCTAGGAGCGCTGCCCCGCCGCCGGCGCGCGGCGGGGCAGCCTCGCCGCGCCGATGACCGCGACGAGGCAGAAGCCGAGCGTCCACCAGAACGTGTCGGCGAACGCCAGGGCGATCCCCGGCTCGCCCAGCGGGGCGCGCGCCGCGAGCCGGCTCTGCAGGATCACGGCGAGCACCGCTGTGCCGACCGACCCGCCGAGCGTGTTGAGCAGGTTGAGCGCGCTCGCCGCCCGTGGCAGCTGGGCGTGCGGCATCGACGAGTACACGAGGCTCATCACCGGCGCGCCGATCATGCCCAGCCCCAGGCCCCGCACGAGCATCGAGGCCACGATGAGCGGCTCGGGCGGCACGCTGCCCAGCTGCGTGAACAGCACGGTGCCCAGGGCGATCAGCCCGATCCCGGTGAGCACCAGGGTGCGCGGCGCGACCCTGTCCACCGTGCGGTTGGTGACGACCGAGCCGAGCGCGGCGCCGACGCCCTGCGGGGCGAGAAGGAGGCCGGCCGCGAACGGGGTCAGCCCGCGCCCGATCTGGAAGTACAGCGGCAGCAGGAACATCGCGCCGTAGACCGAGGCGCCCAGCACGATCAGCGCGGCCGCCGCCGCCCCGAACGGCGGCCGGGTGAACAGCCGCAGGTCGATCAGCGGCACCCCGCGGGTGCGCAGCGCGTGCACGGCGTAGAGCGCGAGCATCACCACGCCGACGAGGCCGACGAGCACCGGGGCGGAGGTCAGCGGCCGGCCGTTGCCGAGCTCGGTGAGCCCGAGGACGAGCACCGCGAGTCCCGGCGGGAGCAGCGCGGCCCCCAGCACGTCGAACGTCGTGCCCGCCGCGGCGGGCGGGTTGGGCGCCACGAACTTCCACGCCAGCAGGGCGGCGACGAGGCCGATCGGGAGGTTGACCCAGAAGAGCCAGGTCCAGTCGGCCACCGCGAGGATCGACCCGCCGATCACCGGCCCGAACACCGGCGAGAGCAGCGGGATGACGCCGACGATGCTGATGACGCGCCCGATGCGCTTCGGGCCGGCCGCCCGCGCGACCAGGGCCTGACCGACCGGCGGGAGCAGCCCGCCGCCGAGTCCCTGGATCACCCGGAACACGATCAGGCTCGCCGTCGACCAGGCCAGCGCGCACAGCAGGGACCCGGCGAGGAACAGGACCACCGCGCCGATCCAGGTCCGGCGCCCGCCGAACCGGTCGACGATCCAGCCGGACGAGGGCACGGCCAGGGTCACGGCCAGCAGGTACGCCGTCGTCACCCACTGGATCTCGGTGACCGACGCCCCGAACTCCCGGGCCAGGGTGTCGATGCCGACGTTCACGATCGTCGCGTCGAGCGTCGCCATGAACGTGCCGAGCACCAGCACGAACGCGGTGCGCAGCAGCGGGCCGTCGATCTCGGTCGGCGGCTCGGTGTCGGACGCGGTCACGGGTCCTCCGGGTCTCGGGGCACTCTAAGGGTTGCCTAACAACCGGGCGTCGGGCTGTGGCAGGGTCGGCGCTGATCGATCCGACCGAGGAGGAGCTGCCCATGGACCGGGACCGACCCCGGGAGCGCGTCGCGGAGGCCCGGCGGGGCGAGGGGGGCGCCAAGGTGCCCTACCCGATCCGCATCCGCCGCCTCGAGGTCACCGGGACGCGCCGGGTCGGTCCGGCGATGCTGCGCCTGACCCTGGGCGGGCCCGAGCTCGCGGGCTTCGAGAGCCACAGCGTCGTCGACGAGCACGTGAAGCTGGTCTTCCCCGACCCCGACGGCGGGCTGCGGGTGCCCGAGCAGAACGGCCTCATGCTCTCCTGGCCGAAGCCGATGCCGCCGACCCGTGACTACACGGTGCGCCGCCACGACCCGGTCGCCGGCGAGCTCGACCTGGACGTCGTGCTGCACCCCGGCGGGCTCGCCGCGGGGTGGGCGTCGCGCGTCGGGCCCGGCGAGCCGGTGTGGGTCGCCGGGCCGCCCGCGGGCCTGGCCGTGCCCGAGCACTACGACCGCTACCTGCTCGCCGGCGACACGACCGCGCTGCCGGCGATCGCGCGCTGGGTCGAGAACATGCCCCGGTCGGCGCGCGGGTGGGTGTTCGTCGAGGTCGCCGACGCCACCGAGGAGGTCGACCTCGGCGCGCCCGCGGGCGTCGCGGTGACCTGGCTGCACCGCGACGGGGTCGCGGCGGGGCGCAGCGACGTGCTGGCACGCGCGGTGTTCGCCGTCGCCGTGCCCCCCGGCGAGTCGGTGTACGTGTGGATCGCCGGCGAGGCCGGGTCGATCAAGCCGCTGCGGCGCTGGGTGCGCGACGACCTGCGCCTCGCGCGGTCCGACGTGTCGATCACCGGGTACTGGAAGCTCGGCCTGTCGATGTTCGACGAGGACCACAACCCCGGTGACGGGGAGGCTCACGGCCACGGGCACGGGCACGACGAGGAGCCCGCGGCCGTCCCGCACTGACCGCTCACGCCAGCGCCCGCGCGACGACCGGCCCGATCGCGGCCCAGCCCCGCGGCGCCACTATCGCCGCGTGGTCGCCCTCGACGTGGTGCGCGACGATGCGCTCGGCGCCGACCAGCTCCCGCCAGGCCGCGGCCAGCTGCGCGCCGTCCCCCTCGGCACCCTGCGCGGCCGCGAACAGGGTGAGGACCCCGTCGTACCGCGGCGCGTGCGAGGCGCTCCGGATCGCGACCGTCTGCTCGACCGCGGCCCGCACGGTCTCGACGAGCTCCGGCGCCTCCTGGGCGGCCCCGGGCGGCAGGGCCGCGCGCAGCTCCGCCTCGACGGCGTCGGCGTCCGGACCCCGACCGTCCGCGCGCTCGGCGGCCAGCGGGCCGGAGTCGATCAGCCCGGTGAACGCGACCTCCTCCCCCGCCGCGACGAGCTGCGCGGCGAGCGCGTGCACGACGTTGCCGCCGAACGAGTAGCCCAGCAGGTGGTACGGCCCCGCGGGCTGGATCCCGCGGATCGTGCCCAGGTACTCCGCCGCGAGCTCGTCGATCGTCGGGGCGGTGACCGCCGCCCCGTCCAGCGAGGGCAGCTGCAGCCCGATCACCGGGCGGTCGGCGGGCAGCTCGCGCACGAGCCCGGTGAACACCGTCGCGAACCCGCCGGCGGGGTGCACGCAGAACAGCGGGGCGGCGGTGCCCGCGCGGCGCAGCGGCAGCACGTGGGAGCGCGGGAGGTCCAGCGCGGCGGGACGGTCGTCGCCCGGCGGGCCGACCGTCGCGCGCGCCGCGATCCCGGCGACGGTGCCGCCCTCGAGCACGTCGCGCACCGACAGCTCGACTCCGCGGCGCCGGGCCCGCGAGACCAGGGCGAGCGAGACGATGCTGTCGCCGCCGACGTCGACGAACTCGTCGTCGAGCTCGACGGCGTCGTTCTCCAGCACCTCGCGCAGCACGCCCAGCAGCACCGACTCGGCGGGCGTGCTCGGCGCCCGCGACGGCGTCGCGCCGTGCTCGGGGGCCGGCAGCGCGCCGCGGTCGAGCTTCCCGCTCGGCCCCAGCGGCAGGCGGTCGAGCGCCACGAGCGCGGTGGGCACCATCGCGGTCGGCAGCACGGCCGCGAGGTCCGCGCGCAGCGCCGCGGGGTCGATCTGCGCCCCGTCGACGGGGACGACATAGCCGACGAGGCGGTCGTCGCGAATGTCGACGACCCCCGCGCGCACGGCGGGATGGCGGGCCAGGGCGGCCTCGATCTCGGCGGGCTCGATGCGCACGCCGCGGACCTTCACCTGGTCGTCGGTGCGACCCAGGTAGACGAGCTGGCCGTCGGCGCGCCGGCGCACGCGGTCGCCGGTGCGGTACATCCGCTCGCCGGGCGGGCCGAAGGGGTCGGCGACGAAGGCGCCGGCGGTCTGGCCGGGCAGGCCGAGGTAGCCGCGCGCCAGGCCGGGCCCGGCGAGGTAGAGCTCGCCGACCATGTCGATGCCGACCGGCCGCAGCCCGCTGCCGAGCACGTAGGCGCGCACGTCCGGATCGGGCCGCCCGATCGGCAGCGTGCCCTCGTCGGTGTCCAGGGCCGGCTCGGCGGGGTCGTAGCGCCAGGTCACCGCGTTGATCGTGACCTCGGTCGGGCCGTAGGCGTTGAACAGCGCCCGCCGCCCGTCGCCCCAGCGACGCGCCAGCGCGGGGTCGAGCCGCTCGGCGCCGACGACCATGAAGACGTCCGGGTCGACCTGCGCGTCGGCGGGCATCGCGGCGAGGAACGACGGGAGCAGGTTGAGGCCGGTCACCCGGTGCTCGGCGGCGTAGTCGAGCAGTTCGGGACCGGGCAGCCGCACCTCCTCGGGCGCGATGACCGACGTCCCGCCCGAGAGCAGGGGCAGCATCATCTGCCAGACCGCGACGTCGAAGCCGGTCGACGCGAAGTGCAGGTAGCGCTCCTCCCCGACGCCGACGACGTCCTCCTGCAGCGCGACCAGGCCCGGGAAGCCGCTGTGGCTCACCGCGACGCCCTTCGGCCGGCCCGTGGTGCCCGAGGTGTAGATGACGTAGGCCAGCGCGTCCGCGGTCAGGCCGCGGCGGGCGTCGACGGGGTCCGTGTCCTCGTGGGGGCCCGGCCCCTCGAGCAGCTCCGGGTCGTCGAGGCGCAGCACGGGGACGTCGTCGGCGACGGGCAGCCCGGCGTGCACGGCGGCGGTGGTCACGGCCGCGACGGCGTGCGCGTCGCCGACCATGTACTCGAGGCGCTCGCGGGGGTGGTCGGGGTCCATCGGCACGTAGACCGCGCCGGCCTTGAAGATCCCGAACACGGCCACGACCATCTCCACGTCGCGGCGCAGCAGCACCGCGACGGGCTGCTCGGGCCGCACGCCGCGGGCGAGCAGGGCGTGCGCGAGACGGTCGGCGCGCCGGTCGAGCTCGGCGTAGGTCAGCACACGGTCGCGGCACTCCACCGCGGCCTGGTCGGGCCGGCGGCGGACCTGGGCGGCGAACTCCTCGAGGCAGCCGGCGCGCACGCGGTGGCGCGCGACGTGCTCGGTCCCGGCCGCCAGCACCGCGGCCTCCTGCTCCGGCTCGAGCAGGCGCAGCCGCGACACCGCCCGGTCGGGGTGGTCGACCATGTCGCGCAGCAGGGTGCGCAGCCGCTCGCCGATGTCGCGCACGGCGGCGTCGTCGAACGCCGAGGGCTGGTAGCCGAAGCGCAGGACGATGCGCTGCTCGGGCAGCACCACGATGTTCAGCGGGTAGTGGGTGCCGTCGTCGGTGTCCACGCCGTCCAGCTGCACGCCCGGCGCCAGCGTGACGCCGGTGCGCGCCGACATCGGCAGGTTCTCGGTGACGACCAGGGTGTCGAACAGGTCGCCCACCCCGACCGCCCGCTGCACCTCGGCGAGCCCGGCGTGGTGGTGGTCGGTCATGGCGACCGACTGCTCGTGCATGGCCGCGAGCACCTGCTCGGCGGTGTCGCGGTCGCGGTGGGTCAGGCGCACGACGACGGTGTTGCCGAGCTGGCCGATCATCGTCTCGATGCCGTCGACCTGCCCGGAGCGCCCCGAGACCGGGGTACCGAACAGCACGTCGTGGCGGCCGGTGAGCCGCGCGAGCAGCAGGCCCCAGGCGGTCTGCACGACCGTGGCCAGCGTGATCCCGCGCGCCCGGGCGAAGGCCCGCACGTCGTCGCTGAGCGCGCCGTCGAGCTCGAGCTGCCGGCGCGCGGGCCGCTCCAGGCCCGCGTTCCTCGCGGCGGGCGCGAGCCGTGTGCCCTCGTCGATGCCGGCCAGCTGCCGGCGCCACGCCGCGAGCGACGCGGCGCGGTCCTGGCGGGCGAGCCAGCGCAGGTAGTCGGTGACCGGGGCCGGGACGGGCGCCGGGGTGCCGCCACCGAGCTCGTCGTAGATCGCGAACAGCGTCCGGCACACCAGCGGCATCGACCAGCCGTCGAGCAGCGCGTGGTGGTTGGTGATCACGAGCCGGTGGTCCGCGGCGCCGAGCGTGAGCAGGACGAAGCGGATCAGCGGCGGGCGGGCCGGGTGCCAGGGGCGGTCCATCTCGGCGCGCGCCGCGGCGGCGACGGCCTGCTCGGCGTCGTCGCGGCCGGCCACGTCGACGTGTGCCCAGCCGAGCTCCACCTCCTCGGGCACGACCTGCACGACCTCGCCGGTGGCGGCGGTGGTCAGGGCGCTGCGCAGGGCGGGGCTGCGGCGCAGGAGCTCGGCGGCGGCGGCCTCGAGGCGCGCCGGGTCGATCTCACCGGTGAGGTGGTGCACGCCCTGCACGAGGTAGACCTCGGCGTCGGTGTCCTGCCGGGCGAGGCTGTGCACGGTGAGCCCGGCCTGCAGCGCCGTCGCCGGGAGGGCCTCGCGGATCGGGCCGTCGAAGTCGACGGCGGCCGGGTCGACGGTGACGTCCGGGAGCGCCTCGTGCTCCGTGCTGCGCCGCGCCAGCGTCGCCAGCGACGCCAGGTCCGGCGCCGCGAGCAGCTCGCGCGGGCGCAGCTCGAGCCCGTGCGCGCGCAGCCGCGAGCACACGGCGATCGCGGTGATGCTGTCGCCGCCGAGCCCCACGAAGTCGTCCTCCACCGCGACCCGCTCGAGGTCCAGGACGTCGGCGAGGACGCTGGCGAGCGCCTTCTCCGACGGGGTCTCCGCAGCGCGGCCGGAGCGGGCGCCGGCCGACGCCGGGAGCGCGCGGCGGTCGAGCTTCCCGCTGGTCGTGGTGGGCAGCTCGTCGAGCACCACCACCGCGGAGGGCACCATGTGCTCGGGCACCCGGGCGGCGAGGGCGCGCCGGACCCCGTCGGGCGTCACGGAGCCCACCTCGGGGCCGACCACGTAGCCGACCAGCTGCGGGCGGCCGGTGTCGGTGCGGACCAGGGCGGCCGCCGCGCGCACCCCGGGCAGGTCGGCGAGCTGCCCCTCGACCTCGCCGATCTCGATGCGATAGCCGCGGATCTTGACCTGGCCGTCGCCGCGGCCGAGGTAGTCGAGCCCGCGGCCCGGGACCCAGCGGGCGAGGTCGCCCGTGCGGTACATGCGCTCGCCGGGCGCGCCGTAGGGGTCGGCGAGGAACCGCTCGGCGGTCGTGCCCGGGTGGCCCAGGTAGCCCCGCGCCAGGTGCGGGCCGGCGAGGTAGAGCTCGCCGACCGCGCCGTGCGGCACGGGCTGGAGGGCGACGTCGAGCAGGTACACCCGCGTGCCGGGCAGCCCGGTCCCGATGGTCGGGACGCCGGGCGTGAGCGGGGCGGCGGTGGCGTCGACGGAGGCCTCGGTCGGCCCGTAGACGTTGCGCGCGGGCACGCCGGCGTCGACGACGCGCGCCCACAGCGCGGGCGGGGTGGCCTCGCCGCCGAGGATCAGCAGCGCCGGCGGGTGCGCGCCGGTGAGCAGGCCCGAGTCGATCAGCTGCGTCGCCATCGAGGGCGTCGTGTCCACGACGTCGATCCCGTCGGCGCCGAAGGTCGCGAGCAGCTCCTCGGCGTCCCTGGTGAGGTCGGCGTCGTAGAGGTGCAGCTCGTGGCCGTGGAGCAGCCAGAGCAGCTGGTCGATCGAGGCGTCGAAGGCGAACGAGTAGGTGTGCGCGACGCGCAGGACACCGCGGCCGGCCAGCTCGGGCGCCGTCGCCGGGTGGTGCGCCAGCAGCCCGGACAGGCCCCCGGCGCGCACGAGCACGCCCTTGGGCCGGCCGGTCGAGCCGGAGGTGTAGATGACGTAGGCGAGCCGCTCGGGGGCGAGCGAGCGGTCGGCGGGCGGCGTCGCGGGGTGGGCGTCCGCCTCGGCGCGCAGCGCGTCGACGTCGACGGCCGCCTCGAGGGCCGATCCCGTGGCGACGACCAGCGCGGGCCGCGCGTCGGCGATCAGCTCGCGCAACCGCGCGGTGGGGTGCGCGAGGTCCAGCGGCAGGTAGGCGGCGCCGGCGTCGAGCGCCGCGAGGAGGGTGACGACGAGGTCGACCGAGCGCGGCAGGGCGACGGCCACCACGTCGTCGGTGCCGATCCCGCGCGCCCGCAGGGCCCGCGCGGTGCGGTGCACCCGGGCCGCCAGCTCGGCGGCGGTGAGCCGCTCGGCGCCGCAGACCAGGGCGGTGCGGTCCCCCCGCTCGGCGAGGCGGTCGATCGCCGTCGTCACGTCGTCGGGCGCCCCCGCCGCCGGGCCGGTCCAGTCCGCCAGCAGCTGCGCGCGCTCGTCGGCGCTGGTCAGCGCGACCGCGCCGACCGCCGGCGCCGCGGGCGCGGTCAGCGCGTCGACCACCCGCAGCAGCGAGTGCGCGCGCCACTCGACGCCGCGCTGGTCGGTGAGGCGGTCGTCGACCTCGAAGCCGAGGCGCAGCCCGCCGTCGGCGGTGGGCGTCGCGGTGAGCTCGTAGTCCTGGGGCGGGCCGCCGGCGACGTTGCGCATGACGCCGGTGGAGCCCGCGAAGTCGATCGTGTAGTCGAAGGCCTTGAGGTTGATCCCGCCCAGCAGCATCCCGCCGAGCCCGGGAACGCCCAGCTCGCGGGGCAGGTCGGCGCCCCGGAAGCGCTGGTGGGAGCGCATCTCCTTCATCCGCTCGGCCACCCGCGCGCTCAGCGCGTCGAGCCCGTCGTCGCCGCGCACCTCCACGCGCAGCGGCAGCAGGTTGACCGCCATCGCCGGCGTGCGCAGGGCGGCCTTGCCGACGCGGCACATCAGGGGCATGCCGATCACCACGTCGGACTCGCCGTGCGCCCGGTGCAGGAAGGCGGCGAAGCAGGCGATGAGGACGTCCGCCCAGGTCGTCGCCGAGCGCTCGCCCGCCGCCTTGAGTCGCGCGACGGTCGCGGGCGGGACGACGACGGACGCCGCCACCGTGGCCTGCGGGGCACCGGACGCGGTGCGCGCGGCGCCGGTGGGCTCGGGCAGCGGGGTGAGGCGGTCGCGCCAGTAGGCCCGGTCGCGCTCGAAGCGCTCGCCCGCGCGGTACTCCTGGTCGGCCGTGACGAGGTCGGCGATCGCCCCGAACCCGGGCGCGGGCGGCTCGGTGCCGCGGACCAGCGCGGTGTAGTGGGCGGCGGCCCGCCGGGCCATCATCGCGGCGGAGTAGCCGTCGATGATCACGTGGTGGTAGAGCTGCACCCACCAGACCGCACGGTCGGAGAGACGCAGCAGCGTCTGGCTGTCCAGGCGGCGGTCGACCAGGCCCCGGCAGGCCTCGGCGGCCCGCGTGCGGATGGCGGCCACCGCGGCGTGCGCGGCCGCGACGGGGTCGGCCTCCGCGCGCAGGTCGACGACCTCGGGTGGCGCCGGCGGCTCGTCGGTCAGCGTCTGGCGCGGCCCGTCCGGGGTGTCGTGGAAGCGCAGGTGCAGGGTCTCGGCCTCGTCGGCGGTGCGCCGCACCGACTCGGCGAGCGCGCCCACGTCGAGCGTCCGCTCGCCGTCGATCTCGACCACGTCGCCGACGAGGTAGTGCGGCGAGTCCGGCTCCAGCCACTGCGCGTTCCAGATGCCGAGCTGCGCGCCGGTCAGCTCCAGCAGCTCGGTCCGTGGGGCCTGAACAGCGGTGCTCAACGCGTCCTCCCGGGATGGTTAGGCATGCCTAACTCACCATTCCGGGCACGCCCCACGCAAGCGCGTCCGTCCGTTGTCCGGGTCACTCCGGGTGTCGACCTCGCCACGCCGGGCGATCTCCCGGCTGGTGCGGTGATGCAAGCCTGTCCTAACCTCCGGGCCGACACGCCACGCACCCGACCCTCGTCGGGTGGACGAGAGGGAGGACCCGTGGGCCCTGTGGGCAGCGCTGTGGGCAGGGACGCCGCGGCCGTCCGACGACCGACGCTGCGGGCCCTGCTCGCCGGCCTGGCGGCGCTGCTGGTGCTGGCCGGCTGCGGCGGTGGCGGCGAGTCGGGCGGGGGCGGCGGGGGCGGCGCGACCCGCACCGTCGAGTCCGAGCGCGGCCCCGTGCAGGTCCCGGTGGCCCCGCAGCGGATCGCCGTGCTCTCGGGCGGGCTCGCGGGCGACCTGTTCACCCTCCAGGCCCCGGTCGTGGCGGCCGACCCCCGCGTGCTGGGCGTGAAGAACGACGCCTCCGGCTTCCCGCCCAGCTGGTCCGGCCAGGCCCAGCAGCAGGGCACGCAGCGGCTCGCGAGCGAGGGCGCCGGCCTGTCCATCGAGCAGGTCGCCGCCGCCCGGCCCGACCTCATCATCGGCGGCGGCCAGGGCTTCACCGCCGCGCAGGCCGCGAACGCCTACCCGCAGCTGCAGCAGATCGCCCCGACGGTGCTGCTGCCCGCCTTCACGCAGTGGCAGGACCAGCTGACGCGCATCGCCGACGTCGTCGGGCGCTCGGACCGCGTCCCCGGCCTGATGCAGGCCTACCAGGACCGGGCCGCCCAGGTCCGCGGCGCGCTGCGCGTGCCGCCGCAGCCGACGGTGTTCCTCTACAAGGCCCGCGACGGCAAGTCCTACGTGATCACGCCGACCGCCGCGCTGCCCGCGATCGCCCGCGATCTCGGCTTCACGCCCGACGACGTCCTCACCAAGGCGAACAACCCGCCGCTGTTCGGCACCGGCGACTCGTTCGAGGTCAGCCCGGAGCTGCTGCCGCGGGTGGCCGACGCCCCGACCGCCGTCTACGTCCCGATCGGTACGCAGCCGCTCGCGGAGATCCAGGCCGACCCGGTGTACGCCCGGCTTCCCGCCTTCAGCAGCGGGCAGGTCGACGAGGTGCCCTCCACGAGCTTCCGCCCGGACTACCAGGGCGCGATGAGCACGCTCGACACGTTCGCGACCCAGTTCCGCTGAGCCCGAGGAGCGCCCCCGTGCGGATCGTCCTGTTCGGCTACCAGAAGTGGGGCGCGCGGCTGCTCGCCGCGCTGCTCGAGTCCCGCCACGAGGTGGTGCTGACCGTCAGCCACCCCGAGGAGGGCGAGTGGGCGCCCGCGATCTTCGAGGAGTCGATGGGCGACCTGGCCCGCGAGCACGGCATCCCCGTCGTCTACCGCGAGAAGGCCGTCGACGACGAGCTCGTCAAGACGATCGAGGGCTCCGGCGCCGAGATCGGGCTGGCCTGCAACTGGCGGACGTGGATCAGCCCCGCGGTGTTCTCGGCGCCGGCCCGCGGCACCGTGAACACCCACGACTCGCTGCTGCCGAAGTACGCCGGCTTCTCCCCGCTGAACTGGGCCCTGATCAACGGGGAGAGCCAGGTCGGGATCACCGCGCACTGGATGGACGCCGACCTCGACCGCGGCGACATCATCACCCAGCGCACGGTGCCGGTGACGCCGACCGACACCACCGAGGACCTGTTCCACCGCACCGTCGAGCTGTTCGGGCCGCTCTCGCTCGACGCGTTCGACCGCATCGAGCACGGCCCGCACGACTGGCTGCGCCAGGACCCGGAGCACGCGTCGTTCTTCCACAAGCGCGCCGACCCCGACAACCGGATCCACTGGGACCGGTCGGCGCGGGACCTCGTCAACCTCGTCCGCGCCCAGACCGGGCCCTACCCGAACGCCTGGTGCCTGCACGAGGGCCGGCGGCTGCGGGTGCTCGAGGCGTCGGTGTCGGCGCAGAAGGCCGGCGGCACGCACGGGCGGGTGTTCGCGCGCGAGGGCCGCGGCGTGATCGTCGTCGCCGGCCCCGAGTCGTGGCGCGGCGGGCAGCACGGCCTGGTGCTGCAGCGGGTCCTCGACGCCGACGGCACCGAGCACGTCGCCGGCGACTATTTCCGGCGGATGGGCGACTACCTCGAATGACCGCCGCGACCGCCCCCTCCGAGGAGGACCGCAGGTCCCCACCCCTGTTCACCGGGCCCGCCCGCGTGGCGGGCCTGGTGGTGGCGGCGGTCCTGCTGGTCGTGGCGGTCCTGCTGTCGCTGGCGGTGGGGGCGCTGCCGGTGTCCCCGCTCCAGGTCGTGACGGCGTTCACCGACTATTCCGGCACCGACGCGCACGTCGCGGTCCGCGAGCTGCGGCTCCCCCGCACGCTGATCGGGATCGCGGTCGGCGCCGCGCTCGCCGCGGCGGGGACGGTGATCCAGGGCGTCACCCGCAACCCGCTCGCCGACCCCGGCATCCTCGGCATCGAGGCCGGGGCGGCGTTCGCGGTGGTGACGGCGATCTACGTCCTGGGCATCTCCACGGTGGGCGGCTACTCCTGGTTCGCGCTGGCCGGCGCGGCCGTCGCCGCCGTCGTCGTGTACGCGCTCGGGGCCTCGGGGCGGGCGGCCTCGAGCCCGGTGACGCTCGCGCTCGCGGGCGCCGCGGTGGCCGCGCTGCTCATCGCGCTGACCTCGGCCCTCGCGCTGCTGGACTCCGGCACCCTCGACGCGTTCCGGTTCTGGGTGGTCGGCTCGCTCGCCGGGCGCGACCTCGCGATGCTGGCCGGCGCGGCCCCGTTCCTCGGCGTGGGCCTGCTGTTCGCGCTCGCGTCCGGGCGCGCGCTCAACGCGCTGGCGCTCGGCGAGGACGTGGCCCGCTCGCTGGGCCAGCGGGTCGCGCTGAACCGGGTGCTCGCGGCGCTCGCGGTCGTCGGCTGCGCCGGCGGGGCCGTGGCCATCGCCGGCCCGATCGGCTTCGTCGGGCTGGTCGTCCCGCACGCCGCCCGGGCGCTCGTCGGCCCGGACTACCGGTGGCTGCTGCCCTCCGCGATGCTGCTCGGCCCGATCCTGCTGCTGGTCGCCGACGTGCTCGGCCGCGTCCTCGTGTCGCCGGGCGAGCTGCAGGTCGGGATCGTCATGGCCGTGATCGGCGCGCCGGTGTTCATCTGGCTCGTGCGCCGGGGACGGCTGGTGGCGCTGTGAGCGCTCCGCCCACCGGCGCGCCGACCCGCCCGCGCCGCGTCCCCGTCCGGACCTCGGGGTTCTCGCGGCTGCTCGACCTGCGCCTGCTCGCGGTGTGCGCCGGCGCGCTCGTCGTCGGGGTGGTCGCGGCCGCGCTGTCGGTGAGCCTCGGGGAGTTCCCGATCCCGCTGGGCGACGTCGCCGCCACCCTCGTCGGGCAGGGCACGCGCAGCGACGAGTTCATCATCGTGGGGCTCCGGCTGCCGCGGGCGCTGGTCGGGCTGGGCTGCGGGACGGCGCTCGGCATCTCGGGGCTGGTGTTCCAGACGCTGGTGCGCAACCCGCTGGCGGCGCCGGACATCATCGGCGTCACCGGCGGCGCGAGCCTCACGGGTGTCGCGATCCTCATCCTCGGCGCGCCGGCCGCGCTGCTGCCCGTCGGCGCGTTCGTCGGCGCCGTCGCGTCGGCGACGCTGGTGTACGCGCTGGCCTGGCGCGGCGGGCTCTCGCCGTACCGCCTGGTGCTGATCGGCATCGCGCTGGCCGCGGCGTTCTCGGCCGGCACGTCGTACCTGCTGGTCGTGGGCGAGCTGATCGACGTGCAGCGCGCCGCGGTGTGGCTCGTCGGCAGCCTCAACGGCGTGACGTGGGAGGAGTTCTGGCCGCTGCTGGTCGGGCTCGTGCTCCTGCTGCCCGCGACGGCCCTCCTCGCGCGGGGCCTGGACGCGCTGGCGCTGGGCGAGGAGTCCGCCGTGGCGCTCGGCATCCGCGTGCAGCGCGCCCGTCTCGGGCTCGTGGTCGTGGCCGCGGCGCTCGCGGCGTTCGCCGTGGCCGCGGCCGGGCCGATCGGGTTCGTCGCGTTCATCGCCCCGCACATCGCCCGGCGCCTGTCCGGGCTGACCGGAGCCGCCGCGCTCCCCGCGGCCGCGCTCGTCGGGGGCGTGCTGGTGATGGTCTGCGACCTCGTCGCCCGGCTCGTCCTGGCCCCGATCGAGCTGCCGGTCGGCACCGTGACCGCCGTCGTCGGCGCGCCCTTCTTCCTGTACCTGCTCCACCGCGCGAACCGTCCCGTGGGAGGGGGCTGACCCGTGAGCCTGCACGCCCGTGACCTGACCCTGGGCTACGGCGGGGACCCGGTCGTCGCCGACCTCTCCCTCGCGCTGCCCGCGGGCGAGATCACGGCGATCGTCGGCGCCAACGCCTGCGGCAAGTCGACGCTGCTGCGCGGGCTCGCCCGCCTGCTCGCTCCCCGGTCCGGGGCGGTGCTGCTCGACGGGACCGAGCTCGCGAAGCTCGGCACCCGCGAGGTCGCCCGGCGCCTCGGCCTGCTGCCGCAGTCGCCCGCGGCACCCGAGGGGCTGACCGTGGAGGACCTCGTCGCCCGCGGCCGCTACCCGCACCAGTCCTGGCTGCAGCAGTTCTCCCGCGACGACCAGGACCACATCGAGTGGGCCCTCGAGGTCACCGACACGGTCGGGCTGCGCCGCCGCGCGCTCGACCAGCTGTCCGGCGGTCAGCGCCAGCGGGCCTGGATTGCGATGGCCCTGGCCCAGGACACCGAGATCCTGCTGCTCGACGAGCCCACCACGTTCCTCGACATGGCCCACCAGGTCGAGGTGCTCGACCTGCTCGCCGACCTCAACCGCGAGCAGGGCCGCACCGTCGTCATGGTGCTGCACGACCTCAACCAGGCCTGCCGCTACGCCGACCACCTGGTCGCCATGCACCGGGGGCGCATCCACGTGCAGGGCCCGCCCGCCGAGGTCGTCGACGCGGAGATGGTCAAGGCCGTCTTCGGGCTCGACGTGCGGATCGTCGCCGACCCCGAGGAGCACACGCCCCTGTGCGTGCCCGCGCGGCGGCGCCGCCGGCGCTCGGAGGCGGCGGTCGGCGAGCACGATCCCTCGCCCCGGACCCGACCTGACCAGCCCCCTGCACCGACGGAAGGACCAGCCATGGCGGCAGTGATCCTCGATCGCGACCGGCTCCGGGCCGACATCGCGGCGGCCCTCGGCGAGGCGCCCGAGGACGTCGGCGACGACGACGACCTCATGGATCTCGGCCTCGACTCGATCCGGCTCATGAGCCTCGTCGAGCAGTGGCGCGCCGAGACCGGCTCCGAGATCGGCTTCGTCGACCTCGCCGAGGAACCCACTGTCGCGGCCTGGAGCCGCCTGTTCAACGGAGCGTGACCCGATGCCCAATCCGTTCGACGACAGCGACGGCCGCTTCCTCGTGCTCGTGAACGACGAGGGCCAGCACAGCCTCTGGCCCGTCTTCGCCGAGGTCCCGGCGGGGTGGACGGTGGTGCTGGGCGCCGAGGCCCCGGGCGGCGGGACGGACGGCGAGCCGGGCGTCGACCGTGCCGCCGCGCTCGCCTACGTGGAGCAGCACTGGACCGACATGCGTCCCCGCAGCCTCGTGGAGAGCATGGAGCGCGCGGGGCGCTGACCCCTGACGCGGCGGTTACCGGCTGGTATCGCTCGCCTGGCGAGGGATACCAGCCAGTAGCGCTCGGGGCGGGGGTCGTGGCCCTGGCGGCATTGCCGTGGCGTCGCGCCGGGGCTCGTGGAGATCACGAGCATCACGCGCCCCGTAGAGCGTCGCGACCCGGCGGGCGATCAGCGAGGAGCCGTACGCGTCCGTCACCACCTGCTGGTAGCGGTGGAACCAGACGTGGTGCCCTCGTCGAGGCGCAGCAGGGCGGGGGAGGACCGCGGGCCCTCGTGCAGTTCCGAGGGGGCCCTGGGCCTCCTCGATCCACGTGTGCGCCGCCGGTGGTGTGGATCGGGGTGGCGGGGTCGAGGTGGTGGGCGAACCAGATGCCCTCCTGCGCCCCGGTGAGGGGCAGGTCGGTCACGCCGGTGCGCGGCGGGCGACGCGGTCGAACGCTCCGAGCACGCCGGCGGTCGGGAGCACGACCCCGCAGCGCTGCGCGGTCCACGTCAGGGCCTGCTCGTGGTGGTCGCGGGAGAAGTCGGCGACCGCGTCGGCCACGAGGAACGGCTGCACGTCGCGCATGAACGCCTCGACGGCGGTGACCATGCACCCGATGTGCGCGTAGATCCCGGTGATCAGCAGCTGGTCACGGCCCGCGTCGGCGAGCAGGTCGTGCAGCGAGCTGCGCTGGAAGGCGCTGTAGCGCCACTTGGTCAGGACCTCGTCGCCGGCCGCGGGCGCGAGCTCGTCGACGATCGACACGACCCCGGGGTCCTCGAGGTAGGCGGCAGCCGGCCCACGTCCCCAGAAGTCGTCGAGCAGGCCGCGGTCGGCGGGCGGCTGCTCGCCGGGCTGCGCGGTGTAGACGACCGGGACGCCCAGCGACCGGGCCCGGGCGGTCAGCGTGGCGATGTTCGCGACGCAGACGCTCACCGGCTCCTCGTCCCGCGCGAACGGGGCGAGGAAGTAGCGCTGCATGTCGTGGACGAGCAGGACCGCGCGCTCGGGGTCGGGCGACCAGTCGGGGCGGCTGGCCGGCAGCTCGTCCGCGTGCGGCATCGGGTAGGGCGCGATCGACGGGATGCTCACGGGTGGGTCTCCTCTGCCTGCTCGGCCTGGCTCGACGTGGCGCGCGCGGCGAGCGCGGTCCGCAGCGCCCGGCGGCTGGTCTTGCCCACCCCGGTGACGGGGAAGGCGTCGACGACCTCCACGGTGTCCGGCACCTTGTAGGCGGCCACCCCGCGCTCG
Source organism: Actinomycetospora lutea (assembly GCF_028737205.1). Lineage (GTDB taxonomy): Bacteria > Actinomycetota > Actinomycetes > Mycobacteriales > Pseudonocardiaceae > Actinomycetospora > Actinomycetospora lutea. The sequence goes on from NZ_JAQZAL010000016.1 coordinate 124,078, forward strand.
CGCACGAAGCGGCGCAGGGCGTTCGGGCGCGGCGCGTCCCGGTCGGGCACCGGGATGACGTAGGCGTGGGTGCACTCGCCCAGGAACTCGTCCGGGACGCCGACGATCGCCGCGTCGACGACGTCGGGGTGGGCGAGCAGGTGGTTCTCGACCTCCTCCGCGGCGATCTTCTCGCCGCCCCGGTTGATCTGTTCCTTGACCCGGCCGGTGACGACGATGTCGCCGCGCTCGGTGATCCGGACCAGGTCGCCGGTGCGGTAGAAGCCGTCGGCGGTGAACGCCTCGGCGTTTTGCTCCGCGGCGCGGTAGTAGCCGCGGATCGTGTAGGGCCCGCGGGTGAGCAGGGCCCCGACCTCGCCGCGGGGCACCTCGCGCTCGTCGGGGTCCGCGGGGTCGACCACCCGGATCTCGTCGTCCGGCGAGATCGGACTGCCCTGGGTCTCCTCGACGACGTCGTCGGGGTCGTCGTCGCGGGTGTAGTTGACGAGGCCCTCGGCCATGCCGAACACCTGCTGCAGGCGCGCCCCCAGCGCCGCCGGGATGCGGCGGGCGAGCTCGGCGGCGCACTTGGCCCCGCCGACCTGCAGCATCGCGAGGCTGGAGAGGTCCCTCGTCGACGACGAGGCCGCCTGCACCCACGCCGCCGCCAGCGGCGGGACCACGGCGGCCAGCGTGACCCGTTCCGCCTCGATCAGCGCGAAGCAGGTGTCGGCGTCGGGTGCGGGCGCGAGCACCGAGGTCCCGCCGGCGTGGACCACGCCCAGCAGGCCCGGCGAGCTCATCGTGAAGTTGTGGGCGGCCGGCAGGGCCGCGAGGTACACGGTGTCGCGCGACAGGCCGCAGATCTCCGCGCTGGCCCGGACGCTGTAGAGGTAGTCGTCGTGGGTGCGCGGGATCAGCTTGGGCAGCCCCGTCGTGCCGCCCGAGAGCTGCAGGAACGCGACCGACGACGGATCGGCGTCGTCGCCGGGCAGCACGTCGGGCGGGGTGCGGCGCAGCGAGGCGAGCGTGACGGCACGGTCGGGGAGCTCGCCGCCGCCCGCGACCACCACGTGGCGCACGCTCGGCACCGCGGCGGCCACCTCGGCGGCCGCCGCCGCGTGGTCGAACCGGTCGTGCCGGGCCACCGTGACGATCGCGACCGCCTCGGCGTGCTCGGCGAAGTAGCGGATCTCGCTGCCGCGGTGGGCGGGCAGCGCGAACACGGGCAGCGCGCCGAGCCGGAACAGCGCGAAGACCGTCTCCAGGTACTCGGGGACGTTCGGGAGCCACACCACGACCCGGTCGCCGGGTGCCACCCCGCGCTCGGCGAGGCCGGCGGCCAGGCCGCGGGCGCGCGCGTCGAGCTCGGCGTAGGTCCAGCGCTGCGCGCCCGACGGGCCGGTGCCGACGACGGCCGTGCGGTCGCCGTGGTCGGCGACGGCACGGTCGAGCAGCGCCGGGAAGGTCTGCCCTGTCCAGTACCCCGCCGCGCGGTAGCGCTCGGCGAACGCGGCCGGGTAGGGCACGACGTCCTCGGCGAGCGACCCGCTCACGGTGCTGGTCGGTGCCAGCTCCCCTATCGCCGTGCTCCCGTGAACGCTCCGTGTCACGGTGTCGCCTCCAGGCCCAGCGCCGCGAGCAGCGTGCGGAACTTGGCGGCGGTCTCGGCGAGCTCGGCCTCCGGCCGCGAGCCCTCGACGACGCCCGCCCCCGCGTAGACGCGCACCGCGCGACCGGCGACCTCGGCGCAGCGGATGGTCACCGCCCACTCCCCGTCCCCGGCGGCGTCGCACCACCCGACCAGGCCCGTGTAGAAGCCGCGCGGGAACTCCTCGAGCTCCTCGATCGCCGCGCGCGCGGCGTCGGTCGGCTCGCCGCACACCGCGGGCGTCGGGTGCAGCGCCTCGGCGAGCTGCAGCGAGGTCGGCGCGGGGTCGCGCAGCCGGCCCTCGATGCGGGTGCCCAGGTGCCACAGCGACGCGGTGCGGGTGACGCTCGGCGAGGACGGGACGTCGAGCGACGCGCAGTACGGCGCGAGGCGCTCGGCGACCCGGTCGACGACCAGGGCGTGCTCGCGCAGGTCCTTCGTCGACCGGGCGAGCTCCTCGCCGCGGCGCGCGTCCTCCTCGGGGTCGGGGCTGCGCGGTGCGGTGCCGGCGAGCGGGTGGGACACGACGACGTCGCCGCGGCGGGCGGCGAGCAGCTCGGGGCTGTTGCCCACGAGCGTGCGCGGCCCGGGGCCCCGGGTGGTCCCGTGCGGGTCGGTGACGTCGGCGGCGAACACGTACCCCGAGGGGTTGCGGACGGCGAGGCGCTCGAGCACCGCGGCGACGTCGAGCGGCTCCGGCGCGGTCATCGTCGCGGCGCGCGCGAGCACGACCTTCTCGACGTCGCCGTCGGCGATCATCTCCAGCGCCCGCGCCACGGCGGCGGCGTAGCGCGGCGGGGGCGGCTCGGCGCGGAAGTCCCAGCGCGTGCCGACCGACGCCGGGGCCGACGGCGGCGCCACCAGCGGCGGGACCGGCGGCGCGTCACCCTCCTCGCGGGCCACCGTCGGCGCGCGGTGGACGTGGGCGGGCACGACGAGCCGGGCCGTGCCGGGCGCGAACCCGATCGCGCCCACCACCAGCGGGTCCGGGTGGCCCGCCGCGCGCTCGGCGGCGAGCGTCGCGGCGGCCATCGCGCCGACCGACCCCGGGGAGGCCGCCGGCACGCGCGTGCGCACCCCGGTGGTCCGCAGCGTCAGCTCGCGGGTGGAGAACAGGAAGGCGCCGGGTCCGGAACCCAGCCCGGGCGGGACGTCCACCGACACGTCGGGATCCGGACCGGCGCTGGTCGGGGTGCTGGTCATGGGGGTCCTCTCACACGGCGGGCGCAGGGTGGGGCGCGAGACGAGCTCAGGGACCGAGCGAGGCCCCGCCGTCGACGTAGACGGTCTGCAGGGTCACGTGGCGGGCGGCGTCGGAGGCGAGGAACGCGACGACCTCGGCGACGTCCTGCGGCGCGGCGATCCGGCCCAGCGGGATGCCGAGCTTGAACGTCTCCGCCGAGCCGCGGACCAGGGCGGCGTGGTCGGCGGGGAGGTCGCCCATCGCGTCCAGCATCCCGGTGTCGGTCGACCCCGGGCACACGACGTTGGCCCGCACGCCCTGCCCGGCGAGCTCGAGGCCCAGGCAGCGCGTGACGGCCACGGCGGCGGCCTTGGACGCGGCGTAGGCCGCCATCCCCGTGCGCGGCACGCCCGCGGCGTTCGACGCGACCGTGACCACCGACCCGCCGCCGCGCTCGGCGAGGCGGGCACCGACGGCGCGGCAGGCGTGCATCACGCCGGTCGCGTTGACGTCGAGGCAGTGGCGCCAGTCGGCGTCGTCGATCTCCGTGACCGCCGCGACGTGCAGCACGCCGGCCACGTTCACCAGCGTCCGCAGCGGCCCGAGGGCGTCCTCCGCCGCGGCGACGGCCTTCTCCACCGCCCCGGGGTCGGTGACGTCGCCCGGCACGGCCACGGCGGTGGCGCCGCGGTCGCGCAGGGCGTCGGCGGCGGCCCCGGTGGCGTCGGGGTCGCGGTCGAGCAGGGCCACCGGCGCACCCGCGTCGGCCAGTCGCCGGCACACCGCGGCCCCGATGCCCCCGGCGGCGCCGGTGACGAACGCCGGTCCGGTCACCGGGCTCATTCGGTGATCACTCCCGGGTCGCCCCAACCGGACCCGAGCGTCGCGGGCTCCCCGATCTCGGCGTGGGCGACCGCGAGGTCGGGCTCGGGGCGGCGGTGGCCGAGCACCGAGTCGAGGATCTCGGCCGCGCGCACCGCCGTGGTCGACAGCAGCGTCGAGCTGATGCCGTGGGTGTGCTCGGTGGGTCCCTGCAGGTAGACCCCCGCCCGCAGCGGGTGGACGGTGTGGAGCCGGTAGTCGCGCTCGACCAGGAGCTCGCCGTCCTCGGCGCGGCGGCACCAGGCGCCGACGTCACCGAGCAGCCCGCTGGGGTCGATCGGGCGGTAGCCGGTGGCGTAGACGACGATGTCGGTGCCGATCGCGTGCACCTGCCCGGTGGGCAGGAACTCCACCTCGAGGGCGAACTCGCCGGTCGCCGACCGTGCCCCCGGCACGCCCGCGACGCGGCTCGCGCCGTGCACGTGCAGGCGCTGCTCCCCGGCCACCTTCTCCTGGTAGGCGCGGGTGTAGAGGTCCTGGATCAGCTCCGGGTCGACCACCGAGTAGTTCGTGTTCGCGTGGTAGTCCATGAGCATCTGCTTGACCTCGCCGGGCGCGGCGTAGAAGTGGTCCACCGCCTCGGGATCGAAGATCCTGTTGGCGAACGAGGTGTCGTCGGCCGGGCTGTACCCGTAGCGCGAGAACACCGAGTGCACCGCGGCCGCGTCCTCGCGGTCGTGCAGGTGGGCCGTGGCCTCGGCCGCGCTCTGACCGGCGCCGACGACGACGTAGCGGCGGCTGCGGGGCGGGGCGGGCGCGAGCTCGGCGAGCCGGAACAGCAGCTCGCTGTTGTGCCAGACCCGCTCGCAGCGCTGGACACCCGGGGGCAGCCAGGGCACCAGGCCGGTCGCCAGGACCAGGTTGCGCGTGCGCACCACCCGCGTGCCGTCGCCCTGCGCGTCGCGCAGCACCACGTCGAGCTCGTCGACGGTGCCGTCCGGGCCGGTCACGGGCTGCACCGAGACCGCACGCGTCCCGTACGCCACGAGGTGGCGCACATCGGCCGCGCACCACTCGAGGTAGTCGTGGAACTCCACCCGCGACGGGAACATCGTCTTGGTGTTGATGAAGTCCGCGAGCCGGCCCTGGCCCTGCAGGTAGTTGAGGAACGACCGCGGGCTCGTCGGGTCCCGCATCGTGACGAGGTCCTTGAGGAACGACACCTGCATCGTCGCGTTCGCCAGCAGCATGCCGCGGTGCCAGCCGAACGCCGCCTGCTGCTCCACGAACGACGCCACCACCCGGTCCTGGGCCGGAACCCGCTCGTTGTGCTCCTGCACCGCCAGCGCCAGCGCCAGGTTCGAGGGGCCGAACCCCACGCCCAGCACGTCGAGGACGGCGTCCGGCCCCGCTCCCCTACGGTGGGGGTCCGGCCACCCCGGCTCGCGACTCATCGCACTCCTCGCCTCGCCCGTAAGATGCAAGATCGTTAGGAAACCCTAACCTAACTCGCCCGGATCAGGCGACGCGACTGTCATAACGGCCACATCACGTGATCAAGCGGTCACGGGACGCCGTGAGAACCTGACCGCCGTGACCGCCCCGTGACCACACCGATCACCGGCCCGGCCCTGCTGCGCGACGCGGTCCGCGACCAGCGCGGCCCCGTCGCCGCCGCGGCGGTGTTCTTCGTGGGCCACCAGTCCTGCGAGGCCCTCGTCCCGGTGCTGGTCGGTGTCGTGGTGGACCGCGCGATCGCCGCCGGCGACCCCCATCGCGCTCCTCGGCTGGCTCGCCGTGCTCGGCCTCGACTTCCTCGTGCTCTCCTTCTCCTACCGCTGGGGCGCCCGCCGCGCCTGGCTCGCCGACGTCCGGGCCGACCAGCGGCTGCGTCTGCTCGTGGCCGGCCAGCTCCTCGACCCGCGCGGCGGCGCCGAGGCGGGCCGGCTGCCCGGCGAGCTGGCCACCGTCGCGGTCGCCGACGCGAAGCGGGTCGGGGTCGTGAACTTCGCCGTGCCGCTGGGGCTCGCGGCGCTGGCCGCCATGGTCGTCGCCGCGGTCGCGCTGCTGCGGACCTCGGTGCCGCTCGGCCTGCTGATCCTGCTCGGGACGCCGCCGCTGCTGCTGGTCGTGCACTTCCTGGGCGTCCCGCTGCAGCGGCGCAGCGGCCCGGAGCAGGAGCGGGCGGCGCGCGCCTCCGGGGTCGCGGCCGACCTCGTCGACGGCGTGCGCGTGCTCAAGGGCCTCGGCGTGGTGCCGGCCGCGGTCGCCCGCTACCGGCGGGCCAGCCGCGACGCGCTCGGCGCGACGCTCGGGGCCACCCGCGTCCAGGCCGGCTACCAGGGTGCGGTGCTCGCGGCGAACGGGCTCTTCCTCGCCCTCGTCGCGCTGGTCGGCGGGCGCCTCGCCGCCGACGGGCGGATCAGCGTCGGCGGGCTGGTCGCGGCGGTCGGCCTCGCCCAGTTCCTCGTCACCCCGCTGCAGATGCTGGGCTGGGTCAACGCCCGCGTCGCGCAGGCCCGGGCGTCGGCGGCGCGCATCGCCGCGCTGCTCGCCACCGGCCCCGCGATCGGCGACGGCGACCCCGGCACGCCGCCCGTCCCCGCCCGGCCCGGCCTCGCCGTGCACGACCTGCACCACGGCACCCTGCGTGGGATCGACCTCGACGTGGCGGCCGGGGAGACCGTCGGGGTGGTCGCCGCCGACCCCGCGGACGCCGCGGCGCTCGTGGCGTGCGTGGCCCGGGAGGTGGACCCGGACCGCGGCACGGTGACCGTCGAGGGGCAGCCGCTGGCCGCGCACCCGCCGCGGGTCGCCCGCACCGCGGTCGTCGTCGCGGCGCACGGGTCCGCGCTGTTCTCGGGCACGCTGCGGGCCAACGTCGCCGCCGCCGCGCGGAACGGGTCGGTGGTCCCGGCGATGGCCGCCGCGCAGGCCGACCAGGTCCCCGAGGTGCTGCCCGGCGGCGTCGACACCGTGCTCACCGAGCAGGGCCGCTCCCTCTCGGGCGGCCAGCGCCAGCGGGTCGCGCTGGCGCGCGCGCTGGCCGCCGACGCGCCGGTGCTCGTGCTGCACGACCCCACGACCGCCATCGACGCCGTCACCGAGGTCCGGATCGCCGAGGGCCTCGCGGCGGTGCGGGCCGGGCGCACGACCCTGCTGCTCGCGACGAGCCCCGCGCTGCTCGGGGTCGCGGACCGGGTGGTGCTGCTCGTCGACGGCCGGGTCGCGGCGACCGGCACGCACGCCGCGCTCCTCGACACCGACGCGGCCTATCGAGCGGTGGTGACGGGGTGACGGACGCGGACCGCCGGGGAGCCGGACCGCCGGGGCGGGAGCTGCTCCCCGTCGCCGGGGCCCGCGCCGTCCGGATCGCGCTCGGGCGGCTGCTGCGCGGTCGCCGCGGCGTCCTCGCCGTCGGGCTCGGGGCGCTCGTGGCCAGCGCGGTCGCCGGCGTGCTGGTCCCGCCGCTGCTCGGGCAGATCGTCGACGTCGTGGTGGACCGCCGCGGGGCGGACGCGGTCACCGGCCCCGTGCTCGGCCTCGCCGGCGCCGCGCTCGCCCAGGGGCTGCTCGCCGTCGTCGGGATGGCCGCCGTCGCCCGCGCCGGCGAGGAGGTGCTCGCCGACCTGCGCGAGGCGTTCGTCGCGCGCGCCCTCGGGCTGCCGCTCGCGCGCCTCGAGCGCGCCGGCGCGGGCGACCTGACCTCGCGCGTCACCGCCGACCTCGCCCTGGTCGGCGAGGCGGTGCGCCAGGCCGTGCCCGACATGGCGCGCGGCGCGCTGGTGATCGTGCTGAGCCTCGGCGGGCTCGCCGTGCTCGACCCGCGCTTCCTGCTCGCGGCGCTGGTGGCCGTGCCGGTCCAGGTGCTCACCGCCCGCTGGTACGTGCGCCGGTCGAGCCCGCTCTACCGCGAGCAGCGCGAGGTCGGCGGCGCCCAGCAGCAACAGCTGCTCGACACCGCCGGCGGCATCGCCACCGTCCGCGCGCTCGACCTGCACGACGACCACACCGAGCGGGTCCGCTCGCGGGCGCAGGACGTGGTCGACCTCGCGCTGCGGGTCGTGCGCCTGCAGACCGGGTTCTTCGGGCGGCTCAACCTCGCCGAGTACCTGGGGGTCGCCGCCGTGCTCGCGGCCGGCTTCGCTCTGGTCGGCGCGGACGCCGCCACGGTGGGCGGGCACACCCCGACCGCCGCGCAGGCCCAGCAGCTCGCCCTCGCGCGGCTCGTGCTCGCCGACCCCGCGGTCGCCGTGCTCGACGAGGCCACCGCGGAGGCCGGCAGCGCCGGCGCGCGGGTGCTCGAGGCCGCGGCCGACCGGGCGCTGCGCGGGCGCACCGCCCTGGTCGTCGCGCACCGCCTCACCCAGGCCGCGGCGGCCGACGCGATCGCCGTGCTCGACGCCGGTGTGCTCGTCGAGCACGGCACGCACGAGGAGCTGCTGGCCGCGGACGGGCGCTACGCCGAGCTGTGGGCCGCGGCGCGTCTTGACCGATGATTCGGTAACCTCGGGGCATGCCGCGACCGCCGTCCGTCGACGAGGACCAGCTGGGCGACCTGATCGCCGCGGTGTTCCGCGCCAAGGGGTACGAGGGGACGGGGATCGGCGACCTCGCGACGGCCTCCGGGCTGCAGCGCGCGAGCCTCTACCACCGCTTCCCCGACGGCAAGGAACAGATGGCGCAGGTCGCCCTCACCCACGTCGGGCGGCGCTTCGCGGCGATCCTCGCGCCGATGCGCGACGACCCCGACGTCGCGCGCGGCATCGCCGAGACGGCCCGCGGGCTCGGGGAGTTCTACGGGTTCGGCGCGCTGTCCTGCGTGCTCGACACCATGACCCTGGCCGGGGCCCCCGCCCCGCTGCGCGACCGGGCGCGGTCGCTCGCGACCGCCTGGCTCGACGCGATGACCGACGCCGCGCGGCGCGCAGGCCACCGGCCCGAGGCGGCGGTGCGCGCCGCGCGCGACGCGTTCGTGCGCGTCGAGGGCGCGCTCGTCCTCGGCCGGGTCACCGGCGACACCGGGGTCTTCGCCGAGACCGTCGCGCTCCTGCCGAGCCTGCTCGTGCCGGAGGACCGGGCGTAGCCGGGCTTGTTCTTTACCGGTCGTTCGGTAATATCCGGGCATGGCCGACCTCCGGGACCCCACCGCGTTCCACGACGGCGAGCTGGCCGCACAACGGGAGGCCGGGCTCTCCGAGCAGGCCGCGCGGGTCCGCCCGATCATCGCGCGCTCGATCCCCCGCGGGGCGAGCGAGTTCCTGGGCCGCCAACGGCTGCTCGTGCTGGGCGCCGCCGACCACGACGGGCGGATGTGGGCCACCGCCCTGCACGGGCCCGAGGGGTTCCTGAGCGCCGCCGACCCGACCGCGCTGCGCGTGGGCGCGGCGGTGCCGGCGAGCGACCCGCTCGCCGACGCCCTGCGCGGTCCGGCCGACGTCGGCACCCTGGCCATCGACCTCGCGACGCGGAAGCGGCTGCGGATCAACGGCCGCTGGCGGCCCGTCGACGGGGGTGGCGAGGTCGCCGTGGAGCAGGCGTACGGCAACTGCCCCAAGCACATCCAGGCCCGCGCCCGACCGGACGGGGCCCCCGCGACGCCCGCGCCGTCGGCGACCCGGGGCGAGGCCCTCGATGCGGACGCGGTGCGCCTGGTCGAGGCCGCCGACACCTTCTTCGTCGCCACGGCCGCGGCCGGCGGTGCGGACGTGTCCCACCGCGGCGGCGACCCCGGCGTCGTCCGCGTCGTGTCGCCGACCGAGCTCACCTGGCCCGACTACGTCGGCAACGCGATGATGATGACCCTCGGGAACCTGCGCCTCGACCCGGCGGCGGGCCTGCTCTTCCCGGACTGGCGGACCGGCGCGACCCTCCAGCTCACCGGGACGGCCGAGGTGCGCCCGGCCCCGGTCGAGGAGGTGCACGGGCCCGCCACCGGCCGGGAAACGGTCTTCCGCGTCACCGGGACGGTGTGGACGGCGAACGCCTTCCCGACCGGGTGGTCGGAGCCCGTGTCCTCCCGCTTCAACCACTAGACCGGGGTGCTGCCGACCCGCGCGCGAGCTCCCGGGGGTGTGCGAGCGATGCGGCATCGCTGGCATGTGACGCCAGGATCGCCACATGCTCGCTGGCGCGACACGCCGACGGCGGCCCCCTACCGGCTCACGCCGCCGTGGGGCCGGCGGGCCGTCGTGCACCACAGGCCCCGGGGCCCGCGCTCGTGGTGGACGACGTCCTGTCCCGCCGCCGCGAGCCGGTCGCGCACGCGCTCCGGCGCCAGGCGCAGCTTGGGGTAGCTGCTCGCGTGCATGACCCAGCCATCCCGGGTGCGGACGTGGACGATGTCGTGCACCTCCACCACGTCGGGGCGGGCGACGTCGAGGAAGCACGTCAGGATCTTGTCCTCGTCGCTGCGGACGGGGACGAACCGGTCGGTGCCGCGCAGGTCGACGGTGAGGTCGCGGTAGGTCAGCACGACCGTCCCGCCGGGCCGCAGCGCGCGGGTCACGCCGGCGAACAGCGCGTCCACGGCGGCCGGCGAGGCGAGGTGCAGCAGGGTGTCGCCCATGCACACGACCACCGCCACGGACCCCGGGGCCAGCTCCTCGACCGCCGTGACGGCGTCGGTCTCCCGGGTCCGCACGGCGGGCCGGCCGGCGGCGTGTGCCCGCAGCTCGGCGAGCAGGGTGGGGTCGGGGTCGACGCCGAGGACGTCCGCGTAGCCGAGGTCGGCGAGCGCGAGGGTCTGTGCGCCCGACCCGCAGCCCAGGTCCACGGCGGTGCCGTCGCGGGGCGGGGGCAGGAGCGGGGCGAGCAGGTCCCGCTGACCGGCCGCCGTGCGCTCGATGTCGCCGCCGAGCATCCACGTGTACTGCGCGGCGAGCAGACGGTCGTAGTGGCCGGTGACCCGGGGCTCGGTGGTGCTGTCGGTGGTCATGCCTCCACGGTCGGGGCCGCGGAACGGTCGTCACCAGTCCGGGAATCGGACTGGTGCGGCTGGTCGGCCTCCTCGGCGAGCCGGGCGATCGTGGCGTGCCAGGGCGTCGCCGGGTCGAACCAGCGGGGGAACTCCGTCGCGATCGACCGCGGCCCGGCGATCGTGATCGTGCCGTCGGCGAGGGCGTCGGGGAACCGGCGTCGGCCGATGAACCACCGCTGCAGCTCGGCGGTGTCGCCGGTGACGACCACGTCGACCGCGTGCCCCGGGTCGTGGCTGCAGGCCGTGGAGCCCGCCGCCTCGAGCAGCAGCCACTGCCGCGCCTCGGGACGCCGGCAGCGCAGCTCGACGACGGTGCGGTCCGGCGGCAGGCGCGCGGCGCGGACCTTCTCCGACATCCGGAACGCCAGCATCGCCGGGTCGAGCTGCTCGGGTGCGGGGTCGGCGAACAGGCGCCGCACCGACCACTCGCCGAGCGCCATCAGCACCGGCTCGAGTTCCCGGCCCGCCTCGGTGAGGGAGTACGCGACGGCGCGCCCGCTGCCGTGCCCCGTCCGCGTGACGAGCCCGGCCCGCTCGAGCCGGCGGAGCCGTCCGGCGAGCATCGAGCGCGAGCAGCGCGGCAGGCAGCGGTGCAGGTCGTTGAACCCGCGCGGTGGTCCCAGGAGATCCCGGACGATCAGCAGGTTCCACCGCTCGGCGACGATCTCCGCCGCCGTCTCGATCGGGCAGTACTGCGTCAGCACCCGGCCAGCATCGCCGTGCCCGGTCCTCGATCGCCAGGGTCCCGCGCCCTGACAGGGTGCTCACCGTGGACGACGTCGCGACCCCGCTGCCCCTCACCGGCGAGCGCACCGTGCCCGGGCTGGACGTCGAGAACTACTGGTTCCAGGTCACCTGAGCATTGTGCGGAGCAGCGTCGCCGCAGGTGGCCAGGAAGCGCTATGCGCGCAGTTTCCGTGGCAGATGAGGAAGGCGCCCGATGACGGGTTGGCTGCATCAGTCGGGCGCGCCGCCAGCCGGGTAGGCGCAGCGCACGCACCTCCCGTTGATAAGCCGATCGGACCCTAGGCCACCCGGGACGCCAGGTCGATCGCAGCGCTCGCATCTGCCGGCGACCCGAGGCTCAGGGATCAACGACGGGTCGACTCCGTACGCGCAGGGCGCGCTGGTACCACGATTGTCCTGGTGCCTGGGCCCGCCAACGAGGAGCGGCTCCAACTCGTCCACGTACTTCCGGTGGTCGACGGCGTCGAGCATGACGATGCCCTGCCTGGAGTGCGCGTCAACGCGGAGGAGCTGGCGCACAGGGGCGAGCTCGGCGACCCGGTCCACCGTCAGGCCGGGATAGGGCTCCCACCGGGGGTGCCACCCCCCGCAGTGCCGTCCTCTACGACCAGGCGTGGGACAGGCGTCGAAGTTGAGCGGTCGGCACTTCTCGACGCGCATCTTGCGGGGGCCGCCGATGACCGTCCACGAGTTCCGGGGCGTCCGCGAGCGCGGCAGCTCCTGGGTCTCCACGTGGGTGACCTTGTAGGCCCACGCGTTGTGCGGGCGGTCGGCGGACCACACGAGCGGGACACCGACGTTGCCTGCCTTCTTGTCGCGGCCGAGGACCTGGCGCTCGGTGAGCGTGCTGTGTTGCACCTCGACGCCGACGACCAGGCCGTCTGGGCCGGTGATCGCGACGTCGAGACGGTTCCCGCTCGGGAGGCGTACCTCCTGGTCGGTGGTGTAGCCGGCATCGTCGCCGGCCCGTTGCCAGTAGTCCTGCTGCCACCGGTGCTGGTCAGTCATCTCGTGGACGATGTGGTCCTCGAGCCCCCACTTCTGCCGAACCGAGGGATGGTGGCAGATGACCCACATCCCGTTGCGCTTCTGCAGGTAGACCCAGGCCCCGTGGACCCGCCCGTCGATCGGGTCACGCTTGGCGGCCAGGCGTGGATTGTCGTCGTGCTCTCGGCACTCAAGCACGCCCTCGCCGCACTTCTGCCACAGCTCGCTGATGATCGCCAGGGAGTCAGCGTCGGCCGACGGACTGATCTCGATGTCCCGCCTGTGGGGGATGCTCGTCGCGCGGATGGCCACGGCATCATTGTGGACCCGAGGCCCGACATCGCCGCGCTCCGCGATCACCTCGCCCATCGTCCGAAGCGTCTTGGCCTCGATCGCGGGAGCTACGCACTCGCAAGCCCGACGGGCATGACGAGCCAGAACAGCAGCCAGCCGCCGCACTGAACCCACCCAATGATCAAACCGGTGGCGGGAGACCGTGCCCCCCACGCAGGCCACGCCTCGACTCCGGGAGGGCCATCCGCCCGCGGGTGACGCCCCGGCGCGCCGATCGAGGGCCCACGCGGCGTCGTGGCCGCGGGTGGCGTGCCAGCCCTCCGGGACCCGGAGGTGTCGGGCCCGTCGGCGCGCAGCACGCGTCCGGTCGGCGCGCAGCACCCGCCAGGGCGCGGACCGGCCGACGTGGTTCGACAAGTGCTGCAGGTCGCCGGCTACGACCCCACTGGCGGGCCTGGTCGACGACGCGCGCTGGTGACCGCCGGCAAGGGTGTAACGGGGAGCCCCGAGATGGCCTGAGGCACCCCCGGGGTAGTGCACGCGGAGGCTCGGGGTGATATAAAGAAGAAGCCCGGGGCACACCGGCCCCGGGCTCCCACTGAGTGGCCACGCATCGCGACCAGCTCGACCTCGCACCTCGAGTCTAGCGATGCGTGTCCCCTCGCCCAACACGAGAAAGACACGACATGCGACAGACGATCACCGCCATGCAGACCGGCGGGCTCGACCAGCCCAAGGTCTTCGTCGGCAACTACCAGCAGGTCCGGATGCTGACCGTGCCGGTCACCGAGCTGGTCGGGCGCAAGCCGTCCCCCCAGTTCGCCCACCAGGTCGGCCGCATCTCCGGCCTTCACGGCATGATCCAGCGGGACTTCAAGGGCGCGAAGCGTGTCAACGCCACGCGGGACCTGCCGGACTACGTCAACCAGAACCTGATGCCCGACGGCACGTGGATCGGGCCGGTGTGGAAGTTCGACATCTGGCTGCCCGCCCCGCTCATCGCCGGCGAGGAGCTCATCGCGGGCGTCCAGGAGTACGACGTCGACCCCTTCAACATGGGCTTCCTGCTCGACGGTGAGAGCCGCTGCTACGCCCTCGAGTCGATGTACCTGGCCGAGCAGGACGAGAAGCGCCTGCGCGCGCTGCTCGAGGTCCCCCTGGTCATCCAGGTCTACGACGGGCTCGACGCCGACCGGGCGGCCCAGCACTTCGCCGACCTCAACGGCCAGGGCGTCGGGATCACCCCGAACCTGACGCTGAGCCACGACATCCGCGACCCGTGGACCAAGGTGGCCCGGCGGGTGTTCAACGACCTGGACATCCCGCTCGAGCACGAGGCCCGCCAGGTCCGTCGGGCCAGCGACAAGGTCCTCACCATGCTGGGCGCCCGGACCATGGTCGCCGCCGTGGCCCGCGGGGTCAGCGCGGTCTCCTACGGCGCCGGGCCCATCCCCGGCGACGTGGAGGGTCAGCGGGTCGACTTCGACCGGCTCTACTCCGCGGCCGTGGCCTGGCTCGGCTACGTCTTCGAGACGTTCGGGCGCGAGGCCTTCCGGGACCCCACTCTGGTGCTGCGGGCCATGCCGATGATCGCCGCGATCGGGGCGCTCGGCCGGCCCTACTACACCGGCGACTCCCCCGGGCAGGTCCGCGCCCGCGCGATCCTGCAGGAGATCACCGACTGGTCCGGTGGCCCCCGGTGGAACGGCATCGCGGGCAAGTACAACGAGGGCACCGGCCGGTTCAGCGTCGGCTCCGGCAAGGAGACCGGCTACGCTGCGTACCGGGCCCTCACCGACCCGCAGGACGCCGGCTACCGCGCCCTGCGCGTCTGACCGGCCGACACCAGAGGGGCCTCATCCCAGCCGGGGTGGGGCCCCTCGTCGCGCCGTTGGGACCACACCGGGTCGACACCAGCCACAGCCTGTCCGGTGACGACGTCGACCGACGACCTCGAGCCACTGCTCGTCAGCCTCCGGCGGCGTGCTTGTCGTACGCGCTGAGCACCTCGGCCCACGCATCACGGTCGGCGTCGTCGTGGGTGTAGGCCACCGCGTCGTGCCGGTCCACGCCCTGCTCCTCAAGCCACGCCGTGCGCGCCCGGCGCCACCGGATGTGGGCGGTCCACGCCTGCCCGAACATGTCGTCGTGGTGGTGCATGAGGTCCGACTCGCGCAGGTAGTTCTCCGCGCCCTGCGGGGCCGGCCACCACTCCCGGACCAGGAACCGACAGAGCTCGAGGGGCGCGCTCGCGAACGTGACGTCACGCGGCCGGTCGTCGGGCGCCCTCACGACGGGACCGGGCCGATCCGACCGACACCCGACCGGTAGGTCCGCCGACCCTGGTGGGCGCTACGGTGGCCGCCACGGGTCTGCGGACGGACGCCGTCGCGGTCCGGCACCCTTAGCCCGGCGACGAGCTTGCCCAACAGGGCCTCGCACTGCCGAATCTCGGTCAGCGCCGGGTGAGCCTTCGGGCCGTCCCGGCCATCGGCCAGGAACCCCTGGTCGGCGACGAGGGCCTCGAGCGCCTCGATCCGGTCGGCGACTGCCACGACGCGACGGAGCATCTCGATCTCGTGCGCGTCGAGCTGCCAGACGCCGGCGACCGCGTCCCACCACCGACGCCCCGTTAGGCCCATGTCGGGCGGAGCGGGGCCGTTGTCAGGGGCCAAGATGATCTACCCCCTCGTTCGATCCAGGGTGGTCGTACCGGCGACACCAGCACCTCCCGGTGCGGCGCGGGGGTGGGGGCCGGGGGATCCCGCCACGGTCTCCGCCTTCCCCGCAGCCACGGTGACGATCACGACCGCTCCCATCCGAAACCTTCGTAGCCGGCGAGGGCCCAGCCGAGCGCGGCGCGCAGACGCGAGGCGGTGGCGTACCCGAACGACCAGTCATCGAGCTGGAACGCAGGACCGCGGGGTCCCGGCCCGCGCTCGTGCGTCAGCTTGAACGGGTCCAGGCGCTGCTCACCGAGGCTGACGACGCGATCTATCTCCCAGACGTCCACGCCGTCCCCCGTGCGGTCCGGGGGCTTGCGGGGGGTCGTGTGGCGACCGAGGGCCCAGCCCAGCGCGGCGTGCAAGCGCCGGGCGGTGGCGGCCCCGAACGACCGGTCATCGAGCCAGAACGTGAGCTCCTGCGACATGCCGTCGACGGTCAGCTCGAACGCATCCAGATCCCACACGTACTGGCCGTTCTGCCTGCGGTCCGGGTTGCCCTGCGCGCTCACGACTCACCAACCAGCTCGTCGCGGAGGGTCACGGCGAGAACCCGGACATCGGCGACGGTGGCGCCGGACCCCGTGCTGCCCTTGCGAACTCCGTCGGTCGCCAGGACGCGAGATCGTCCCCGTCGTCGAGCAGGCGCAGCACTACCCGGGCGCACCCGGTCCGGCGAGGGGTCGGCGAGGTGCTTGGCGAACCGCTCCCAGGCGTCGACCCCGCCCGGCTCGGCCGTGGGTGCCGCGTCCATCGGGATCAAAACAAGATCGCGTTTGGTGATCAGCTCTCCACCCCCCGTATCGAGCCGACAACGTCATACAAGTGAAACAGCCCATGCCAAGCAACTGGGGTCAGGCAGCTGGGCCGATAGTGGCCACCGGGACGTCGGCCACCCCCGCCGAGTTCACCGGCTCGGCCAGGACGTGACCGATGCGCAGCACACACCGCATGGCGGTGCAGTCCTCTTGCAGAAGGTTGGTCGCGATCGTGCCGTCCGGGTTCTGCACGATGCCGGAGTTGAACATCTCGAACGAGAGATCATGGCGGATGCCGTAGAGCACGCTTTGCCAGTCCGCGACGATCGCCGTGGCCACGGCGGCGTCCCAGTAGGTGGGGTCCACCCGGATCGGCAGGCCGGCCACCGACAGCGGGTAGGTCGACCCCACCGGGTTCGCGGTCAGGCTCTGCGTGCGCTCGCGGCTTGCGGCGTACTGCCAGCCCGGCCGGACCACCGCGGCCGTCGGCGCGTGCTCCGTCACAGATACCTGCTCGGCGGCCTCCAGCAGATCAGCGGCGCTGTCCGCGGACGGGGTGACCACCTGGGTGGCCGTGGTCGCCGCGGCGACCATGCCGGCCCCGAAGCTAGCCGGCGCCCCGGCCCCGAACATCACGGCCATGTCCACCCGGCGAGCGAACGCGCGGGAGATCAGCGGACGGACCGCGGCCCAGATATCCCACTCGGAGTCCTCCAGCACGCTGTCCGGGATGATCACGATCGCGGCCAGCTCCTCGGCAGTGAGGGTCACTGACTCCCAGGTCGCTGCCGTGACGGCCTTGCGGGCCGGCGCCCCCGTCTCGCCGGTCAGCCACGACGCGTCGGGTACCGAGGTGAGCACCGGGACGCTGCTGTCCCGGGTCGACACCGGCACCTGCCGGCCCAGGCTCATCACGGTGGACTCGGTGCGGACCTCGCCCAGGATCGCCTGCGCGATCTGCTGAGGGATGTCACCGGCGGCGCCGATGCGGTCGATCACTGTGGCCATGTCTGCGGTACCTCATCCGGGCAGCGGGGCGAGCAGGAGCTACACGACGAGATCGGCGGCCACGACGTCAGGCTCTCCACCGCGTCGCGGGCCTGCGGGCCCATCGCGACGATGTCGGAGCACCGCAACAGCAACGTGGCCGGCCCGGCGTCGTCGCAGCACCCCAGCTCGAAGCACTGGGCCGCGACCGCGTGCCAACCGTCGAAGTCGTCGGCGTCGTCGTCCTCGTCACCGCCCGCGGGGGGCGTGGCCGGGCCAGGCCCGTGGTGGACAACGTGCTCCCCTGGCCCCGGCTCGGGGCCTGTTTGACCGGCGCCCCGTAGCGGGTCGGCACCGTCGTCCTCGGACCAGTGTCCCTCACCGCCGATCTCGGCGCGACCACGACCAGGGTCCGGCGGCAGGGCCGCGGGAGACCGGCCAGGGGGTCGACCTCGTGCACCTGGCACAGCTCGGGGGCCGGCGGCGCCCTCGTCGGTGGGCACCAGCTCGGAGCAACGCACCAGGGCGCAGCGGGCCGGCTGGGGCCGGCGGGCCGGCGGGTTCACTTCTCGTCCTCGTCGAGCCCGTCGCCGGCCGGGTAGGCGCACGACCGGCACCGACCCATGACCAGGACGGCGCAAGGCTGCCCACAGCGCTCGCACACAGACTCCGGTAGGGACAGCTCGAGCGAAGGGGACAGCGAACGGGACAGCTCCTTACGGCCCTGACCTGGGGAAGGGACAGTCGGGACCGTGGGGACAACGGTGTACGTGCCGCGCTTGCCGCGCGTGAGCTGTCCGTCGTCGGCCATACGCCCGGCGGTCCGCTTGACCAGCTCGTAGGACAGGCCCGTGGCGGCGGCGATGGCCTTAGGCCCTTGCCCCGGATGCTCGCGAAGGTGGGCGAGGATGGCCGCGCGGGTGTCGGACACCAGGTGCTCGAGCGCAGGCCCCTCGAGCAGGGACCACGTGCCGTGCTCCGCGCTGAACGAGAGCGCTAGCTCTTGCTCGTCGACGTCGCGGCCGACGACGTGCAGGGTGCCGTCGGCCTGGCCTCGAGCCCGCTGTAGCACCATCACTCCGTCTGCCCCACCGGCGAGGCCCTGTGTGCCACTCAGTAGATCCAGGAAGTCGTCCGCCGCGGCCTTCCTCGTGTGATGGACCACGACGACGGCCACGCCGTAGTCGTCGGCCAGGCGCTTGGCGCGGGACATCACCCTGTAGTCGGCGTCGTAGGCGCTGCCTCGAGGATCGGTGCGACCACGGACGCGGGCGAGGACGTCGATGACGACCAACCGGCGGTCGGGGTGCGCCTCGAGCCACTCGGCGATGCGCTCGTCGCCGCCAGCGTCCAGCGGCTCGCACTGGATGGAGAACGTGAGCCGGCCCCGCGGGAGCGGGGCACCGGCGAGGACCTTGCCCAGCCGGTCGCGCAGCCGGCGGTCGGTGTCCTCGAGCGCGAGGTAGAGGACGTCGCCGGCCTCGGTGATGTCGATGGCGCCGAGGGCCTTCCCGCCGCTCGCGACGGCGACGGCCAAGCCCATGCTCAACCAGCTCTTGCCGACCTTTGGCGGGCCCGCGAGCATCGTGACGCCTTCGGGCACGATGCCAGGCACCGCCCATCGCGGCGGCGCGAACGTCATCCTCATCAGCTCTTCGGCCGTGAACGACGTAGGGCGCGCGGGGCGCCTGCTGGTGGGGACACCCTCGGTGTCCCGACTGTCCCGACTGTCATGTTCGCGCTGGTCAGGCGCATATTCCGATGATCGCACGACTGTCCCGACCGCTGTCCCCTTCGCTGGGCGGCTGTCCCTTCGCGGGCTCGTCGACACCACCGGCGTCGGCCACGGCGGGGTGGCGGTGACCTGGTTCTCACGGTGCCCGTCCACCAGGGCCTCGAGCGCCTCGTGCGCGAGGTCCCGCGGCGGGCCGGGGCGATGCCGGTAGAACTCCGGCGGTGGGTTCGCGATCAAAGCCCCGGCGCGCTCAGCGAAGGCGGCGTCCTCTTTGGCGCGGACGACCTCGGCATACGTTGCCGCGCGCACCCCCTCATGACCTCGAGCCTCGAGCCACGCCACGACGCCCTCCTCCGCTGTGGGCTTCTCGGTCGGCGCCCTCATGCGCCCGTGCGTCGACGTCGTGCCTGCGCGGACCTGAGAGCCATCGAGAGGAAGTGCGCCCGGCGAGCGGCTTCGACCTGGGTAGCGCGTTCCTGAGGTGACAGCGTGCCGTCGGGGTCGACCTCGCGTTCCCACTTGGCCTCCAGCCCGGCGCGGGCCGGAGCCGTCGCAGCGCTCCGATCGTGAGTGCTCGCCCTCGCCCAGCGACGGTTGGCCGCGATCCGAGCTCGCAGCCTCCGCTCGGCCCCGCTAGCGTCTAACTCATGAGACTTGTGCGTCATGGCCGAGCAGCCTGGCCCTGCGGCGAGGAGCGCACAAGTGATGACTCTTACACGCCACAGGGAGGAGCCGTGAGAGCCGTGAATCGGGCGGCCGGTGAGGCCGCCGCTAGGTTGGCCGCCGTGCGCGACGACGACCCCTCCCTGCGTCGTGTCCGAACTACGCCCGAGTTGGGGGACGGGAGCTGGTACGTGGTCGACGGCCTGGCCGGTGACGTGGAGGTGTTCGTTCGGATGGGTCTGGACACCCGCCACCGCTCCGTCGTCCAGGAGGTCGTCGTCCGGAGCAACCATCGCGTGGCATCCGACCAGGTGCAGCGGCTCCCGCTCGCGACGTTGGAGCGGTTGGCGAACCGTCCGCTTGACGGAGAACAGCTCAGAGACATGCTTGTCAGCACCGGTCCCGTGTTGCGGGATGATCCGGAGGAGAGTGCGGAGGCGTTCGCGGACCGAGTGGCGAGGCGCTACGCGCTGCACGCCGCACTCACCAGATCACCGGCGAAGGCCATGGCCGACGAGTCCGAGGTGCCGGTGAGCAGGGTCCACAGGTGGGTCAGAGAGGCTCGCCGCCTGGGGAAGCTGGCACCAGGTCGGCAGGGGACCGCGGGCTAAGAAGTAGAAGTCGCCGGGCTCGAAATGGGGTTTGCATCCTCCGCGGCCCGAGGGGCGGCGACCGTGCTTTGGGGAGAGAAGCCGAACGCCTTCTCGCTTCTGCGGTGGGTCAGACGCGGTCGCCGCGAGCCATCCGCCGCGCGGCGTCGCGGGCGCGCTCGTCGGCGGCGCTCGCTCCGTAACGGCGGACCATGACCGGCGAGCGCCATCCGGCGAGCTTCTCTACGTCGCCCTCGTTGGCGCCGTTGGCGAGCAGGTCGTGCGCCCAGGTGTGCCGGAACTTGTGGGGGTTGATCGGTGCCATGCCGACCGCGGCGCAGCGCCGGGCGAGCATCTCGGCTACGCCGCCGCCGGAGAGCCGCCACCCGCCCACGACGCCCGGGCGCTGGGTGAGCAGCAGCGGCGCGGAGGCCGCCGCCGGGTGCTTGGCCCGCGCCCGCAAGTACTTCCGCAGCGCCAGCGCGGTCTTCGCCCCGAACGGCACGATCCGCGGCCGGGAGCCCTTGGTCCGGTAGAGGGTGACCTGCTGGGCGCGCAGGTCGACATCGTCGAGGTTGATCCCGGCCAGCTCGCCGCGGCGGCACCCGGTGTCGAGCAGCAGGCGCATCGCCGCGGTGTCGCGGCGTTCCAGGAAGCCGGGGCCGTCGGTGGCGCGCAGCAGCCGGGTCAAATCCTCGTCGTGGATCACCGGCACGACGTGCTCCTCGGCCTCGGGCAGGGCGATGCCGGCGGCGGGATTGACCTCGATGACGCCCTCGGCCGCGAGGTAGCCCAGCAGCAGCCGCACGGCGATCAGCCGGACCCGCCGGGTGGCCTTCGACCGGCCGGCGTCGGCGAGGTGGCGCATCCACTCGTGGATGTGGCGGGTGGTGATCTGGTGGGGCTCGGTCAGCTTCGGGTGGGCCTCGGCGAGCCACGCGGTGAACTGGTCGGCGCCGCGGCGATAGACCGTACGGGTCTCCTCGGAGACCTCGGTCAGGGTCAGCATCCACTCATCGACGAGATCGGCCAGCGCGTCCACGGTGCTAAGTTATCACCACACGGAGCGCTGTACGAAACTACCGAAGGCTAGGGCGGTCACCAATGCTCGACATCGGCCCAGCTCAGACGTCTGATCTGCCCCTCACCGGCGAGCGCACGGTGCCGGGGCTGGACGTCGAGAACTACTGGTTCCGGCGCCACGAGGCCGTCTACCGGGCGCTGGCGCCCGCGTGCGCCGGAGCGGTCGTGCTCGACGCGGGGGTCGGCGAGGGCTACGGGGCCGCCCTCCTCGCGACGACCGCGAGGACCGTCGTCGCCCTCGAGCTCGACCCCGCCGTCGCCGCCCACGTCGCCGCCCGGTACCCGCAGGTGCCGACCGTGCGGGCCGACCTCCAGGCGTTCCCCGTCGCCGACGCGTCCGTCGACGCCGTCGTGACCCTGCAGGTGATCGAGCACCTGTGGGACCAGCCCGGCTTCCTCGCCGAGTGCGCCCGCGTCCTGCGCCCGGGCGGGCGGCTGCACTGCGCCACGCCCAACCGCCTGACGTTCTCCCCCGGCGCCGGCCCCGGCGACCGCCCGCTCAACCCGTTCCACACCCGCGAGCTCACCGGCGCCGAGCTGGCGTCCCTGATCACCGACGCCGGCCTGGAGGTCGAGGCCCTGACCGGGCTGCACCACGGGCCGGGGCTGCGAGAGCTCGACGCCCGCCACGGCGGCTCGGTGATCGACGCCCAGATCGCGCTGGCGCTCTCCGGGGAGGCCTGGCCCGACGGGCTGGCCGCCGACGTGGCGGCGGTGACCGCCGACGACTTCGACCTGCGCGCCGACGAGGCCGACGGCGCCGACGATGTGGACGCCTCGCTGGACCTGCTGGTCAGCGCCGTCCGGCGAGCGTGAGCACGGGGTCGGCCACCGACTCGGGCAGCGCCTGGCGCATCGCGCCCGCCGCCGCCTCGGTGACGACCACGTCGCCGGTGTCGCCGCCGCCCGAGCAGGAGGTGCCGCCGGCGGTCAGCTCGCCGCCGCCGCCCGTGCACTGGTCGGCGGTGGTGACGGGCACGCCCGGGACGGGCGAGGGGCCAGCGAGGACTCCGGCGAGGATGCGCGGCTCACAGGATCCCTCTCGACGTCGAGGAGTGGTTCGCTCGGGTCAACGAGAGGAGGACGGCGACGTGATGCCTCGTCACCGTTCCGGGGGCGCGCCCGTGACAGACTCCGACGCCGGGCGCCGACGAGAGGAGCGTGCTTGAGCAGGGAACCGGTGGGCACGTTCTGCCTCGTCCTGCACTCGCACCTGCCCTGGCTGCTGCGCCACGGGGCCTGGCCCGTCGGCGAGGACTGGCTCTACCAGGCCTGGGCGCACTCCTACCTGCCCGTCGTCGAGACCCTCGAGCGCCTCGCCGCGCGCGGGCACCGGGACCTGCTGACGCTGGGCGTCACACCGGTCCTCGCCGCCCAGCTCGACCACCCCGCGGCCCTGCGCGCGATGCACACGTGGCTCGCCGACTGGCAGCTGCGCGCGCACGAGGCCCACGTCCTCCAGCCGGCCCTGGCCACCCGCGAGCACCGCGCCGCCGCTCACGCCCTCGAGGTCTTCGAGCGCGACTGGCGCCACGGCGGCTCGCCCGTGCTGCGCCGACTGGCCGACGACGACGTCGTGGAGCTGCTCGGCGGGCCCGCGACCCACCCGTTCGCCCCGCTGCTGCCCGGCCGCGTGCGCCGCTTCCTCCTCGACGCCGGGCTGCGCGACGCCGCGCTGCGCCTGGGCCGGCGCCCGGCGGGCATCTGGGCGCCCGAGTGCGGCTACGCCCCCGGTCTGGAGCAGGACTACGCGGCGGCGGGCGTGCAGCGCTTCCTCGTCGACGGCCCGGCGCTGCGCGGCGCCACCGCGGCGGCCCACCCCGTCGAGGGCACCGACGTCGTCGCCTTCGCCCGCGACCTCGAGGTGACCTACCGCGTGTGGTCGCCGCGCGCGGGCTACCCGGGCGCGGCGGACTACCGCGACTTCCACACCTACGACCACACCACCGGCCTCAAGCCCGCGCGGGTCACCGGGCGCCGCGTCGCCACCGCGGACAAGAAGCCCTACGACCCCCCGCGCGCGGCGGCCGCCGTGGCGCGGGACGCGGCGGACTTCGTGGCCACCGTGCGACGGCGTCTGGAGACGCTGCGCGATCGCCGCGGCCGACCCGGCCTCGTCGTCAGCGCGTTCGACACCGAGCTGTTCGGTCACTGGTGGCACGAGGGCCCGGCGTGGCTCGAGGCCGTGCTGACCGCGCTGCCGGAGGCCGGGGTGCGGGTGACCACCCTGCGCGGCGCGGTCGCGGCGGGGCACGTCGAGGAGCCGGTGGTGCTGCCGGCGTCGTCGTGGGGGTCGGGCAAGGACTGGCGGGTGTGGGACGGGCTCGCGGTGCGCGACATGGTGGCCGACAACGAGGACGTGGCGCGCCGGCTGCTCGCCGCCGTCGACGGGGCCGCGCCGACCGCGGGCCGTGACGCCACCCTCGACGCGCTCGCCACGCAGGCGGCGCTGGCCCTGTCCAGCGACTGGGCGTTCATGGTCACCAAGGAGTCCGCCGTCCACTACGCCCGGCGCCGCGCGGCGCAGCACCGCGACCGGGTCCGCGAGCTCACCGACCTGCTGCCCGCGGGCCGCCACGCCGAGGCCGCCGCCCGCGCCGCGGCCTTCACCGCGCAGGACGACGCCTTCGGGCGCCTCGACGCCCGCGCGCTGCGGCGGGGCCGGTCGGGTGACCGCCGCCGCACCACCCCTACCTACTCGGGAGTAGGGTCGCTCGCCTAGCGGCCGGAGGGAGGGAGAAGGCGTGCGCGTGCTGATGCTCTCCTGGGAGTACCCGCCGGTGGTCGTCGGCGGGCTCGGACGCCACGTGCACGCGCTGGCCACCGCCCTCGCCGACGCCGGCCACGACGTCGTCGTCGTCGCGCGCCAGCCCACCGGCACCGACGCGCACACCCACCCGACCACGCTGGAGCGCCACGACGGGGTGCGCGTCCTGCGCGTCGCCGAGGACCCGCCGCACCTGGAGTTCGTCCGCGACCTCGTCGCGTGGACCCTGGGCCTCGGGCACGCGATGCTGCGCGCCGCGGGCACGCTGCTGCGCGGCTGGAGCCCCGACGTCGTGCACGCCCACGACTGGCTCGTCGCGCACGCCGCGATCACCGTCGCCGACCTGACCGGGGGGCCGCTGGTGGCGACGCTGCACGCCACCGAAGCGGGCCGGCACGGCGGCTGGCTCTCGCAGACGCTCAACCAGCAGGTGCACTCCGTGGAGTGGTGGCTCGCCCGCCGCGCCGACGCCGTCATCACCTGCTCCGAGGCGATGCGCACGGAAGTCTCGGGGCTCTTCGACCTCGACCCCGACGACGTCACCGTCGTCCACAACGGGATCGACCCGGCGAGCTGGCTGCGCACCGCCGAGCGCCGCCCCGGCCCGCCGACCCTGCTCTACCTCGGGCGCCTCGAGTGGGAGAAGGGCGTGCACGACCTCGTCGCCGCGCTGCCCGCGATCCGCCGCGCCCACCCCGGCACGAAGCTGGACGTGGCGGGGACCGGTTCGTGCTCGGACTGGCTCGCCGAGCGGGCCCGCGTCGCCCGCGTCCGGCGGTCGGTCCGGCTGCTCGGCCACGTCGACGACGCCGTCCTGCGCGACCTGCTGGCCCGCACCGACGCCGCGGTGCTCCCCAGCCGCTACGAGCCCTTCGGGATCACCGCCCTCGAGGCGGCGGCCGCGGGCGCGCCGCTGGTCGCGTCGCGGGCCGGCGGGCTGGGCGAGGTGGTGGTCGACGGCGTCACCGGCCTGTCCTTCGACCCCGGCGACGTGCCCGGCCTGGCGCGGGCCGTGATCCGCTGCCTCGACGACCCGGCGGCCGCGCGCGCCCGCGCCGACGCCGCCCGCGCGCGCCTGCACACCGACTTCGCCTGGCCGGCGATCGCCGACCGCACCGCCGAGGTCTACGCCACCGCCCGCCCCGCTCCCCCGCGCGACCTCGGCCGCCCCAAGATCCCGACCGGCAACGTCTTCGGGCTCACCTGACCGGCCCCTGTGAGCGAAATTCGGGGCCATAGCCCCGAATTTCGCTCACGTAGGAGGGCGCGCGGGCTCCCCCGCCGAGGTGCCGGGCGCGCCGTCGGAGCCCACCGCCTGCCCCGCCGCCAGCGCGGTCTTGCGCGCGATGTCGGCGAGGGCCTCGCGCTCGGCCGCGGCCGCCTCGTAGTCGGCCATCCGGTCGCGGACGACGCGCGCCGGCGCGCCCACGGCCACCGACCAGTCCGGCACGTCGCCCCGCACCACCGCGTGCGCGCCGAGCACGCAGCCCCGCCCCACCCGCGCCCCGCGCAGCACCGTCACCTTCGTGCCGATCCACGTCTCCGGCCCCACGCGCACCGGCGACTTGACGATGCCCTGGTCCTTGATCGGCAGGTGGACGTCGGTGTAGCGGTGGTCGAAGTCGCACACGTAGATCCAGTCGGAGAGCAGGGTCGCCTCGCCGAACTCGATGTCCAGGTAGCAGTTGACCGTGTTCTCGTTGCCGAACACCGACTTGTCCCCGATGCGCAGCGACCCCTCGTGGCAGCGCAGGCGGGTGTGGTCGCCGATGTGCACGAACCGGCCGATCTCCAGGCGCCCGAACCCCTCCCGCGCCTCGAGCTGCACGCCCTTGCCCAGGAACACCAGCCCGTGCAGCACGATGTGCGGCTGGCGCAACCGGACCTTGAGCATCCGCCAGTAGCGGACCAGGTAGAACGGCGACCACGCGCGGTGGCGCACGATCCAGCGCAGCGAGGCCCAGGTGAGCAGTCGCGGCTGGCGCGGATCCGACCTCACGGTGACGACCCTACGATCGCCCGATGTCCCCGCCCGGCCCGAGGGTCCCGCCGACCGTGACCGTCGTCGGGAGCGTCAACCTCGACCTGGTCGCCCGGGTCGAGCGCCTCCCGGCGCCCGGGGAGACGCTGACCGCCCGCGGCGTCACGCGCGTGCCCGGCGGCAAGGGCGCCAACCAGGCCCTCGCGGCGGCCCGTCTCGGCGCCCGGGTCAGCCTGCACGCCGCCGTCGGCGACGACCCCCTCGCCGGCGAGGCCCTCACGCTCCTGCGCGCGGGCGGGGTCGACCTGCGCCACATCCGGATCGCGGCCGAGGCACCCACGGGCACCGCGATGATCCAGGTCGACGACGACGGCGAGACCACGATCGTCATCGACGCCGGCGCCAACGCCACCCTGGCGGTCGCCCCCGAGGACCTCGACGCCGACGTCGTGCTCACCGTGCTCGAGGTGCCCGACGAGGCGGTCGCGACCGCCATGGCCGCGCCGGGCTTCACCGTGCTGAACGCCGCCCCGGTCCGGCCGGTCGCCGGCGACGTGCTCGCGGGCGTCGACCTGCTCTGTGTCAACGCCGGCGAGTTCGGCGCCCTCGCCGCGCACGCCGACCTCGACGACCTCGTCGCCGTCGCGATCACCCACGGGGCCGCGGGCGCCGAGCTGCGCCGGCGCGGCCGGGTGGTCGCGACCGTCGAGCCGCCCCCGGTGGACGCCGTCGACGGCACCGCGGCCGGCGACGCCTTCACCGCGGCGCTCGCGCTCGCGCTGGCCACGGGCGTCGAGGACGAGCCCGCCCTGCGGCGCGCCTGCCGGGCCGGCGCCCTCGCCGCCACCCGCCCCGGCGCCCAGCCCTCGCTCCCGACCCGACAGGAGGTCGACGTCCCGTGACGCCGCTGATCGTCGACACCGACCCGGGTGTCGACGACGCCTACGCGCTCGCCCTCGCCGCCCGCGCCCCCGAGGTCGACCTGCGCGCCGTCACCGCGGTGTTCGGCAACGTCGACCTGCCGACCACGACGACGAACGCCCGTCGCCTGCTCGGGCTGCTCGGGCGCGGCGACGTCCCGCTCGGGGTCGGCGCCGAGCGCCCGCTGATCCACCCGACGACGCGGCGGGCGGCCGACGTGCACGGCGACGACGGGCTCGGCGGGGTCGCCGAGCGCTTCGCCCCGCTCGGTCCGGAGCCCGTGGGGCGCGCGCTCGACCTGATCGCGGACGTGCTGCAGACGTCGGACGAGCCCGTCGTCCTCGCCGCCATCGGCCCGCTGACCGACGTCGCGCTCCTGCTCGCCACCCGCCCGGACCTCGCCGAGCGCATCGGGCGGCTCGTCGTCATGGGCGGCTCGATCGGCATCGGCGGCAACGTCAGCGCGGGCGCGGAGTTCAACGTCTGGTCGGACCCCGAGGCCGCCCGCCGGGTGCTCGTCGAGGAGCGGGTGCCGACGACGCTGGTCCCGCTCGACCTCACGCACGTGGTGACCGTCGACCAGGTGTGGCTCGCGGACCTCGCCGCCTCCGGCCCCGTCGGCGACGCCCTGGCCGCGACCCGTCATGTGTACGGGCGCGGCGAAGCGATCGGGAGACGGAGCGGAGCAGAGCTCGACCCACGGGACGGCGTCGACCGCGTGCCGATCCACGACGCGGTCGCGCTGCTCGAGGCCGTCGCGCCCGGCACGCTGGCGACGATCCCGCTCGAGCTCGAGGTCGACACCTCGCTCGGCCCGGCGCGCGGCACCGTGCTCGCCGACCGCCGCGGGCGCGCCCCGGGGGGCCGGACCGTCGACGTCGCCGTGCCCGAGGGCACCGACGTCGACGGCGTGCGGGACGCGCTGGCACGCCGGTTGCGCGACGACATGGTGTCCGCGCCCCGCGGGTAGCCGCCGGGATGACCGAGCCCGAGCACAGCGACGAGGTCCCCGAAGAGCCCGACCTGGGCGCGAGCGTCCAGCTGGAGTCCGGCGAGACGCTGGACGGCCGGCCGGGTACCGACGGCCTCGACGCCGGCGTCGTGGCCCCGAACCGGCCGTTCGGCCTCGACGACCCCGACACCACGCCCGAGGGCCAGCGCGAGCGCGAGACGATCGACGACCGCCTCGCCCGCGAGATCCCCGACGACAGCGGCGGCGCGGCCACCGCACCCGGCCCCGAGCTCTCCGAGGGCGAGATCGCGTCCGAGGCGGGTCAGGCCCGCACCGGGCGCCTCACGGCCGCCGAGCCCGACCCCGACCAGGTGCCGGGGCGCTCCCTCGCGGCCGACGACGCCGGCCTCGCGGGCGGTGCCGCCTCGGCGGAGGAGGCCGCCGTCCACGACATCGCCGAGGACGACATCGCCGACCTCGACGAGGCCGGGCAGGCCATCGGCCGCGACCCCGACGAGCAGCTGGAGGGCCCGGAGGTGCGCCTGGACGGCGACGTCGATCCGGCGGGCCACCGGCGCTGACCTCGAGCCGGCCGCGGCCCCGGCGCCGGGGGCCGCGGCCGGGTCCTAGCGGCCCGCGTGCTCCCGGCACGTGTCGGCCTGGGCCCGGGCCTCGAGACGCTCGTCGTCGATCTGCTGCCCGCACACCCGGCAGCGGCCCCAGGTCCCGGCCTCGATCCGCTCCAGCGCCGCGTCGATCTCGGCGATCTGGCGCGCGCTCTCGTCGGCGAGCCCCTGGCGCTCCATGGTCTCCTCGACCTCGGAGCCGTAGTCGCCGGGGTGCTGGCCGAGCGCGCCCTCCTGCGCCGGGGCCACGGCCGGCTCGTGCTCCCGGGACCAGGCGCCCATCTCGCGCAGGCGCTCGCGCTCCTCGGTCAGCGCGCGGCGGGCCTTCTCGGCGTCCATCGGGGTACGGCCTCCTCAGATCGGATCGGAGGTCGCGGATACCCGCTCGGCCGCTGCGTCCCACACCGCCTCGCACACGTAGGCCTCGGGGCCGGTCGCGAGGCGGGCGAGCACGACGGTGGCCTCCTGCGACCCGGCGAGCTTGAGCCGGGGCCGCAGGGCGTTCGGGTCGACGTCGAGGCCGCGCACGAGGATCTCGACGCGGCCGACGGCGCGTCGCCGCAGCGTCGCGCGCAGCGTCTTCTCGGTGTAGCGGCCGTGCTCGAGCACGCGGAACGCGCGCACATCGGGCGGCGGGGCGTCGCCGGAGAGGTAGGCGAGGTGCTCGTCGAGGCGCCAGAGCCCGTGGCGCGCCCCGTACTGGCGGACCAGCCCGGCCCGGACGACCGCGCCGTCGGGGTCGACGATCCACTCCCCGCTCAGCGCGACGGGGCACGTGTCGTCCTCGGCGTCGGTGACCTCGAACCCCGCCCCGCGGGTCGACAGCACCGTGGCACGCCGGCGGGTCGTCGCGAGGCCCGCGGACCACAGCGCCGCCTCGCGCACGCGGCCGTCGAGGCTGACGAGCTCGACCTCGGCGGCCCAGGGCGCGAGGGCGGGATCGAGCCCCGGGGCCGTGGACACCACGAGATCGTGGGGCGTGGCCGCGAGCTCGTCCAGGGGCGGGGCGAAGTCGGCGGGGCGCCAGGTGCGCCGGCCCGAGGCGGTGCGGCGGGCGGGGTCGGCGACGAGCACCGTGTCCCGCGACGGCGGCGCCAGGGCGTCCGCGCGCACCAGGGGGACGCCGGGCACGTTGACGCGGGCCATGGCCAGGCGCACCGGGTCGAGGTCGGAGCCCAGGAGCCGCCGCGCCACGCCCCGCAGCGCGTGCAGCTCGGCGCCGACCGAGCAGGTCACGTCGTGCACGTCGCGGCCCGCGAGCCGGGCGGCGCGGTGCGCGGCGACCGGGGCGGCGGTCGCCTGCTCGGCAGCGTCGGCGGTGAGCAGCCAGCCGTCGGGGACCCGCCCGCGGGTCCGGTCCTGCAGCAGCGCGGTCTCGAGGACGGGCGCGGCCCGCTCGCCGAGCCGCTCCCGCAGCGTCTGCACCGCCTTCAGTCGGTCCCCGCCGAGCAGCGGGACCGCCCCCGCGACGGCGTCGCGCCCGGCCTCGGAGGCCAGGTACGCGACGTCGGCGAGGGTGAAGGCGTACGCCACCTAGACGCGGACGGGATCCGGGGGCCGCACGCCCGTGACCAGTGCGTTGTAGAACAGCGAGCGCGGGAGCACCCGCGCGAGCCGCTCGTCGAGCCACGACAGCCGCTGCCACGTGCGGTAGGCGAACATCGCCCAGCCCGTGCCCAGGCGCTCCGGGGGCACCGCGGCCTCGAAGGTGCGCACCGGCCAGCCGAACACCGCGGCCGTGAGCTCCTCGGTGACGACGCGGACGTCCACCGCGCCCGCGGCGTGGGCGAAGCGCTCGAGACGATCGGGGTCGAAGACGTGCTGGTCGACCACCGACTCGAGCGCCGCCGCCCGCGACGACTCGTCGAGCTCGGCCGGCGGGCGCAGCCACGACGCCGGCGCGAACCGGGTCGTCGCCCACCACGTCGCCTGCCCGAGCTTGCGCGCGTAGAGGTCGCCCAGGCGCGTCGGCTCGCCCGCGAACACGAACCGCCCGCCCGGCTGGAGCACCCGGAGGATCTCGCGGAACGCCGCGTCGAGGTCGGGGATGTGGTGCAGCACGGCGTGCCCGACCACCAGGTCGACCGACTTGTCGGGCACCGGGATCGTCTCGGCGTCGGCCACGCGGCCCTCGACGTCCAGGCCGAGGTTCGCCGCGTTGCGCGTCGCGACCGCGACCATGCCCGGCGAGAGGTCGGTGACCGTGCCGCGCCGCGCGATCCCGCCCTGCAGGAGGTTGAGCAGGAAGAACCCGGTGCCGCAGCCCAGCTCGAGGGCGTGGTCGTACGTCTCGGAGCCGGGGTTCACGGCCCAGAACCGGTCCACCGCGAACGTCGTGCAGCGCTCGTCGAACGAGATCGACCACTTCTCGTCGTAGGAGTCGGACTCCCAGTCGTGGTACAGGACGTTGGCGAGCTTGGGGTCGTCGCGTGCGGCGTCGACCTCGGCCTGCGTCGGGCTCCCCACAGCCGTCACCGGCCCAGGAACTGGGCCTTGCCGGGCCCGTTCTCGGCGAACGAGCGCATGCCGATCGTCTGGTCCTCGGTGCCGAACAGCGCCGCGAACACCTCGGACTCGAACGCGAGCCCGTCGCGCAGGTCCATGTCCATGCCGCGGTCGATGGCGTGCTTGGCCGCCGCGAGGGCGCGCGTGGGGCCGTTCGCGAACTGCTCGGCCCAGGCGCGGGCGCGGGTGTAGACCTCGTCCGGCGCGACGACCTCGTCGACCAGGCCCATCTCCAGGGCCTCGGCGGCCTTGACGAAGCGCCCGGTGAAGATCACGTCCTTGGCCTTCGCCGGCCCGACGAGCCGCGTGAGGCGCTGGGTGCCGCCGCCGCCGGGGATGATCCCGAGCAGGATCTCCGGCTGGCCGACCGTCGCGTTGTCGCCGGCGATGCGCCGGTCGCACGACAGCGCGACCTCGAAGCCGCCGCCCAACGCGTAGCCGGTGATCGCCGCCACCGTCGGCTTCGGGATCTCGGAGACCGCTCCGAAGCCGCGCGAGAGCTGGTGGGTCCGTGCGGCCATGTCGGAATAGGTCATGGCGGCCATCTCCTTGACGTCCGCGCCGGCCGCGAGCGTCTTCTCCCCGCCGTAGACGACGACCGCCCGCACGTCGGCGCGGCTGGTCGCCTCCGCGGAGACCTCGACCAGCTCGTCCTGCAGCTGGCGGTTGATCGCGTTCATCGGGGGGCGGTCCAGGCGGATGGTGCCCACCCCGCCGTCCACCTCGAGCCGCACGAACTCCGTCACCGACGAGCCTCCTCAGGTCTGGTCACTGCGCGCCGCGACCCTAACGCCGGAACGCGGTGAAGCGTCGCCGCCTGCTCGTGAGCTCGAGCGGCTGGTCGAAGGTCGCCGACAGGTTCTCCGACGTCATCACGTCGTCCAGCAGCCCCTGGGCGACCACGCGCCCCTCGCGCATCAGCATCGCGTGCGAGCAGTTCGGCGGGATCTCCTCGACGTGGTGGGTGACCATGACCGTCGCCGGACCGTCCGGGTCGGCGGCGAGCTCGGAGATCAGCTCGATGAGGTCCTCGCGGGCGCCGAGGTCCAGGCCGGCGGCCGGCTCGTCGAGCAGCAGCAGCTCGGGGTCGGTCATCAGGGCGCGGGCCAGCAGCACGCGCTGGCGCTCGCCGGTCGACAGGGTCCCGTAGCGCCGGCCGGAGAGGCCGTCGACGCCCATCATCGCCAGCAGGCCGGACGCGCGGCGGTCGTCGGTCTCGTCGTAGCGCTCGCGCCAGGTGCCGAGCACGCCGTACCCGGCGCTGCGCACCACGTCGAACGCCGTCTCGTCGGGCGGCACGCGGCCCGCGAGGCTCGCCGAGGCCAGCCCGATGCGCGGGCGCAGCTCGAAGACGTCGACGCGCCCGAGGCGCTCGCCGAGCAGGTCGACGGTGCCCGTCGTGGGGTGCATCTCGGCGGCGGCCAGCTTGAGCAGCGTGGTCTTCCCCGCGCCGTTGGGGCCGATGACCACCCAGCGCTCGTCGAGCTCGACGGTCCAGTCCAGGTCGGCGAGCAGATCGGAGCCGCCGCGGCGCACGCCGACACCGTCGAGAAGGATCACGGTGTCGGGGTCGGCCGTGCGGGGGTCCGGGATCCAGGGTCCGGCTCCCCTATCGGCGTGCTCCCCTGACAGCTTCGCGTCCGGCTGCGTCACGGCCGCCATCCTGACGGATCACAGTCGCCGACGGGCGACGGCCCGCCCCGCGATCGGGCACGATCTCGCTCCGATGCCCATCTCCGCTCCCCGCCCCGGCGCCCATCTCGACGGCGACGTGCTCCGCGTCACCGTCCCGGCCGCGTCGAGCGCCGAGGCCGTGGAGCTCTGCCTCCTCGAGGCCAGCGGCGAGCGGCGCATCGAGCTGCGCCGCTCGGGCGACTGGTGGTCGGGACAGGCCGACGGCGTGCACGCCGGGGACGCCTACGGGCTGCGCGTGCACGGGCCCTGGGACCCGGGCCGCGGCGTGCGCACGAACCCCGCGAAGCTGCTGGTCGACCCGTGGACCCGCCGTGTCGAGGGCTCGGTCACCTCACTCGCGACGGCGCGCGCGTTCGCCGGTAGCGACCCGTTCTCGGGCGCTCGCGACGACCGCGACTCCGCGGGCGTCGTGCCCCACGGGATCGTCACCGCCGACCTCGACCCCGCGCCGACCTCACGGCCGGCCGTGCCGTGGGCGGACACCGTGATCTACGAGACGCACGTGCGCGACCTCACGAAGCTGCACCCGGACGTGCCCGAGCACCTGCGCGGGACCTACGCCGGCGTCGCCCACCCGGCCGTCGTCGACCACCTCGTCGCCCTGGGCGTCACGACCGTCGAGCTGCTCCCGGTGTTCGCCCACACCTCCGAGCCGTCGCTGCTGGCCCGCGGCCGCACGAACCACTGGGGCTACTCGACCCTGGCCTACCTCGCCCCGCACCCGGGCTACGCGTCGTCGCCGGGCCGCGAGGAGCAGGAGTTCCGCGCGATGGTGGCGACCCTGCACGCGGCCGGGCTCGAGGTCGTGCTCGACGTCGTGTTCAACCACACCTGCGAGGGCGCCGCCGACGGCCCGTCGCTGTCGTGGCGCGGGCTCGACGCCGCCGGCTGGTACGCCCTCGACGCCCGCGGCCGCGACGTCGACGTCACCGGCTGCGGCAACACGCTCGACGCCGCCTCGCCGCTGGTGCGCGCGCTCGTCGTGGACTCGCTGCGGCACTGGGTGGCGACGATGGGCGTCGACGGTTTCCGCTTCGACCTCGCCTCGACCCTCGGCCGCCCGCGCGGCGGCGCCTTCGACCCGACGACGCCGCTGCTCGGCGAGATCGCCGACGACCCGGTGCTCGCGCAGGTCAAGCTCATCGCCGAGCCGTGGGACGCGACCGGTGAGGGCTACCAGGTCGGCGGGTTCCCCGCCCCGTGGGCGGAGTGGAACGGGCGCTTCCGCGACGGCGTACGTGACTTCTGGCGCGGCCACGGTCCGCTCTCGGAGATCGTCACGCGGTTCGCGGGCTCCTCGGACCTCTACTGGCCCGCGCGCACCCCGGCCGCCTCGGTCAACTTCGTCACCGCGCACGACGGCTTCACCCTCGCCGACCTCGTGTCCTACGAGCACAAGCACAACGAGGCCAACGGCGAGCAGGGCCGCGACGGCACCGACGACAACCGCTCGTGGAACCACGGCGCCGAGGGGCCGACCTCCGACCCGGCGATCCTGGCGCTGCGGGCGCGGCAGGCGCGCAACCTGCTCACCACGCTGCTGCTCTCGGCGGGCACCCCGATGCTGCTCGGCGGCGACGAGCTCGGCCACACGCAGCACGGCAACAACAACGTCTACAGCCTCGACGACGAGACCTCGTGGCGGTCGTGGACGGCGCTGTCCTCACCGGGCCTGGTCGACTTCGTCGCGCGCGCCCTCGCCCTGCGCCGCGCCACCCCGGCGCTGCGCCGCACCGACTTCTTCTACGGCCGCGAGGACACCGACCCCGACGGCGCCACCCCGGACGTCGCCTGGCTGCACCCCGGCGGCGACGAGCTCGCCGAGCCCGACTTCCACCACGACGGGCGGACCCTGGTGGTGCGCGTCGACGGGGACCCGGCGCTGCTGCTCGTCCTGCACGCCGGCGGCGCGCCCGTCGACGTCCTGCTGCCCGCCGCGTTCGGCGACACCGCCTGGGCGCCGGTGCTCGACGCGGGCACCGCCACCGGCGCCCCGCCGAGCACCGACCCGCTGCCCGCCGGGACCGTGCTGCCGGTCCCGGCGCACACGGCCCTCGTGCTGCGGGCGACCCCGCGCGGCTAGACCGTATGGAGGCCGGCGCCTCCGCTCGTAAGTTGGCGCGGGTCACCGTCGCTGGTGGCGGTGCCGCATTTACGGGGAGGCGCCGGTGCCTGGCAAGGGTAGTTGGGTCGGGTTGGACGTTCACGCGCGTTCGGTGGTGGGCTGCGCGATCGACGAGTCGACCGCTGAGATCCGGACCGCGCGGATCGGAGCGCGGACCGAGCAGATCGTGGACTGGGTCAGAGCCCAGCCCGGCCCGGTGGTGGCCTGTTACGAGGCCGGGCCCACGGGGTTCGGGCTGGCCAGAGCGCTGAGCGCCGCCGGGGTGCATTGCGATGTGGTGGCGCCCTCGAAGCTGGAACGCCCGGCCGGGGACAGGGTCAAGACCGACCGCCGCGACGCGGAGCGGCTCGCCCGGCTGCTGCGCATCGGTGAGGTTCCGGGGGTGCGGGTGCCCACCGAGGCCGAGGAGGCCGCCCGGGACTTGGTGCGGGCCCGCGAGGACTGTCGGTCGGACCTGATGCGCGCGCGCCATCGGCTCTCGAAGCTGCTGCTGCGCCAGGGCCTGATCTGGGACCGCTGCGCCTGGACCGGCGCGCACGAGGACTGGCTGCGCAGCCATCGCTTCGACCGGCGCGGGTTGCAGCTGGCCTTCGACGAGGCCCTCGACACGGTGTTCACCGTGCATGCCCGCCGCGACCGCCTCGACGTCGCGATCGCGGAGATGGCTTCGGCGGACTCGGCGTTGGCCGGGCCGGTGGGGCGGCTGCGCTGTTTACGTGGGGTCTCGACGCTGACCGCGGTCGGGTTGTGTGTCGAGGTCGCCGACTGGCACCGCTTCACCGGCTCGACGATCGGCTCCTACTTGGGGCTGGTGCCCTCGGAGTTCTCCTCCGGGGCCCGTCGGGTCCAGGGCGGGATCACCAAGACCGGCAACAGCCATGCTCGCCGGCTGTTGGTCGAGGCGGCTTGGCATCACCGCCGCCCGCTGCGCACCAACCGGGAACGGGCCCGGCGCGCCGACGGGCAGCCCGCGACAGTGCGGGCTCGCGCGGAGGCTGGCAACCGGCGTCTGCACCAGCGCTGGTGCCGCCTCGAGCAGCGCAACAAGCGCCCGACGGTCTCGGTGGTCGCGGTCGCCCGCGAGCTCGCCGGATGGTGCTGGAGCCTGGCGGTGCTCGACGACCAACACGCAGCCTGAGCTCGGCCACCCACAAGCCCCGGCGGGCGCCGGGTGCGGACGCAGGCAGCGCGAGGAGCGACCCGCGATACAGCTATGAGCAGCTCGGTCCCGGCGCCGCCGGGACGGGGCGACGCTCGCCCCTAGATTCGCGGAACGCTCCCGACGAACACCCGGTCATGCGGTAACCAACCCGCGCATATCAGTCTGACCGCGCGTCGCCGCCGACACGCCTCCACCCACCCGGCCCCGCCGGACCTATAACACCCTGACCAGCTCCGATGCGCCACATCGAGGCTCGAACAACCCTGCTCACTTGACAGGACTGCACTCCATATCAGCTGTCGTGACCCGAGACGTTGTGTGCGGCGGCGTGTCGGGTTGATCGAGGGAG